>JAENZX010000065.1 GCA_016841045.1 Thermincola carboxydiphila | reverse complement strand
ATTTGAAGAACATGATAGAGGATATAAATAACAAGTTATTGGAGGGGTACAAACAAGTAATTACAGATGACGCAGAACAGGCGTTGGATTCTGTTCTTATCACTCCAAAGTATCTACCAGGACGCTTTCAAAACTACGGAATATTTATGAGGGATGACCCAGGGATACCGACTCAAAAGATGATAAAACAACTGTGGTATGATCCGGAGAAGTTTGAAGTATTGTTGGTAACTCAATCAAAGATTTCCGCTCCTAATCAAGAAGGACGAATAATCTTTACCGATGGTTTAGAAGTTCCGGGTAAAATTAGTGACATCTATCCTTGGGCTAAATATAGAACCCATTACGAGTTTACTAAGGGTGGAATTAGTGCTCTGGGGTATATGCTTGTAAATGATGAAGGTAACCGAGAGGAATACGAAAGGATATTGAAATCCTTAGACTATAGAAAATCCAATATTTCTTTTGTTATTACAGCAAACGATGGCGACTTCCCTAACAGTCCAGACATAACAGCACTGGCTCCAACAGACCAAGCCGATCAAAAGGAATTAGAAGATTTGTTGCCGGAAATCATCGCAGATTTATACACAGAACCGGGGTATGAAAAGTATGAGGGAGTACATTTGGAGAGGGCTGCAGACGCCGGAGTTTTCGGGGAGATGGTAGAGAATTGGGCTGGCCCAGAAGTGGCAAAAAGTACATGGGTTGTGGGATTGCGATTCCCCGCATTTGATCCAAGCAATAGTGCGGGGGCTGGAAAGTTTTTTGTTACCAAGACAAGGGATGGGTGGGAAATCTGGCAACGTTACCACTGACCTCTGCTTGCAGCAGGAAGAGTGGGCTGCCGATAAAACGAGTGGGGTAGGTAGAGTGTAAGTGATAGGTACAGTGAGGAGATAACCTAATGGAAAGCCTAACTTTATTCAATAAAGTGTATACAGTTGCCTTTCGATTGACGGGTCAGGAAGCATCAGCCAGCGATTTAGCCCTAGCCGCTCTTACTGTGACCGCAAAGGAGTGCGGTTGGAAACCGTGGAAACCGGTACCGCCGGAAATGCCGCAGGCGGGCATTAAAGAGGTTTACCGGCTCTTCCTGACCCAGTCCTGGCCGGGTAAGGCCCCCCAACCCTCCTCCTGGGCGCTATCCGTATCAGGGCGAAAGGAAGTACTGCAGGCAGCTCTTCTCACACTCAAACCCCTGGAGCGGGCAACTGTGGTCTGGCGGTATGTAACAGGATTTAAAATAGCCGAGCTGGTACCAATTGCTGGTGAGGCCGAACGTGATCTATACTGTTACCTTAGCCGCGCGCTGCGTGAGCTATCCTGCCGGTTACAATTGGCTGGATGATTCTGAAGCCCTAACGTGGTGTTAAAGACTGATAGTTGTCAGCCCACACTTCACCCCTGCCATATTCGCCAAGCGGTTTTTGGGAACCAGAATGCTTTTCGTAAAGTCTATATTAAAAGAACCCTGTGAAAGAAGTTAAAGTGTCGAAATCCGTTTATAACATAATTGTTAATTATTTCAGGGAGGTTTTTATTTTGAAAAAGAAATGGTTAATAGCTGGTATCGGCGTTGTTATACTGATTAGTGTCTTTGCCACTATGTCCTTTGCAAGCAACCCTATTAGGTTATTTGTAAATGGGAAGGAAATCAAGGCAGACGTTATGCCGCAAATCATTAACGGCAGGACTATGGTACCTGTCAGGTGGGTAGCTGAAGCTTTAGGTGCTGACGTACAGTGGGAAGAAACTAAGAACGGTGGAATAGTTAGGGTAAGTGTTGAGGGTGAATTGCAGAAACTGCTTCAGCGTCTTCGCGCTATTGAACCCGAAGAACCCCAAACAATTACGAGTAATTACCGGGATGAAAAAATAGCTGAGTATTTGGCTGAACAGGAAATAAATCCGGTTCAAAAAATCTTGGACGAAGGCAAGGTTATCCCCTTTGAAGTTTTAACTACTGACGAAACCTGGAAACGCCCATATTATTATAAAAACTGGCATAGCACGTTTATAGACGGTAAATTTAGTAGTATTCAGATAATTACTTTCCTGGCCACCCACGACTTCTACTTGCTCTACGGGGGTGCTTCTGAAAGTTCAACTCTATTAAATGGAATTGGGCTGCCCAGCGAAGCTACGGAAACAAAGTATCCCGGTCAAGGTGTAAGTATCCTTTCTCTAAACGCCAAGGCCAAGGAAATTAAGTTACTAGACCAGCAATTGCTTGTGGTCGTGGAACCACAATTAAATGGCTTTCAAACGATTTGGGTTGAGTTCTCCGGTATGGATATAATTAAGGATAAAAAACCCTTCTTTATTCAGTATGTAACGCCGGAGGGGTACTTGCTGGAACAAGACGTGGCAACTTGGTGATTTATTAATACAAATAGCCAAAGTACAGAAAATCGCCACCGGGCAATAAGGCGAAGAGAAGGGGGTGCTATACCTGGTATGAACATAACCGTTTCCGTTTCTTGGCCGGGAATAGTATCTTTCCTGGCCCTGCTAGCCTTGGGCCTGACAGGTCTTTGGTACTACGCCCGTTTGCGGCGGCCTCGTTCTCGTTCCGTCCGGTTCTGGGCGGTTGGTATCGCAATGTGCCTGCTGCTGGCTTACATAATTACTGTTTTAACGGTTGTTCCTTTGTTGTCCCGTGCTGTTGGCGGGACTGATGAATCGGGGGCAAATGAGGCTTCACGCCAATTTCCCCCGGGGCTGGCTGAACAGGGCGAAATTAAAGAATTCCCGCTATCGTTTATCCCTGAACCCGTGGAAGTCTTGCCGCCAGGTGAGCCAAAGAAGGAATGGAAGGAACAAAGAAGCGTGGTGCTCCCCGGCATAACCGGTGAGGGGCAGGTGACCGTACGCCTATATACAGACGAGAAGGTGAGCGAACCCTTCCTACAGGGAGAGGTATGGGGATTCCTGGATGATGGGACCGCCAGCTTCGACTTGGGTATGGTCGGTAACTACGGTCTGCATGGTGTGGATGTTCGCTCCCGGGATATGAACAGTGATGGTCGGAACGAACTGGTGATCACCGGAGGCATGGGTGCCGCCTATGGGGAGCGGAAAATCATCGGCTATGACTCCGCTAAAAAGCGTTGGATCATTCTTTTAACCATGGGAACCCCCGATGATTCTGATATCGACGGCGACGGTCGGGGTGACGTTGTGGCGGTATCCGGGGGCAGCCTGCCGGGGTACGTCTGGATCTACCGCTGGAACAAGGACCATTATGAAAAGGCGGACGTGGCTGAGTCCACCGGGAACGTCTATGCAAACATAGACCAGTTAGATAGCACGGTTTGGATCGAGACGGGGAAACCGAACGAGCCCCACTACTACCAGTACCGGGATGGAATGCTCGTGGAGTTTTCCAAACCAACTTCTCCCAACCACAGTCATAGTGCAGAACCAGCAAAAGATTAAAAAACCCGGATGCGGTTTTGACGCCAGCCTCGTCTGAGAAAAGGGTTGCTTCTGCTGATTGACTCAGATCTAACCTAACCCTACATGCCTCTCACCTCAGTCCCAAACACACTCTTTCAACACGGAACTATCTTAATCAACAACATAAGTGTATTCTCAAGGCATAAAACAATCTTTTCCGGAGAACATGTTGAAAATACCAGAAACTATAACCCTTTGCATTAAATGGTAATATCATACTCTATTGACAATCATTGTATTTCGTGATACGCTATCTTTGACTGGGTGTTTCGCCTTTTGGCGAAGCGCCCTTGCGTTTTATATGGGGGTTTACCATTTAATGGGTAAATATGGAGGGGAGTTAAATTGGTTAAGGTTAAACTTTCGAAAACTACATTTGAAAATCTGGTTAAACATTTGGTAGAAATCGAGGAGGGGAAGAAAAAGCTCCTTGAGGAATACTACCCAGAACCGTCAACGGAACGTAATGAAATTGAGATGCTTATCGAAAATTATATAAAACATGTTGATCAACTTATCAGAAACACAAATAAATCGCAAACTACAGATAATAAAGTCCCCTTTGTTACCATAGGTAGTGAAGTGGAAATACAAGATCTATCTGACCAAGAAGTTTATGCGTATCATATCGTGAGTCCCTTCCGCAGTAGTGTAACCGAAGGAGATATATCATACCTATCGCCCGTTGGCAAGTCATTATTATTAAAAAAAGTTGGTGATGAAATAGAGGTTAAAGCACCGGGAGGGGTATTCCGCTACAAAATTAAATCTATTCAGTTGCGAGGTGGTAATTGATAAAAGGACAAGTTACTTACACTTTCCAGGGTTTTAACATATATTACAGATTAAGCCTTCGCAATCACGTTAGCGGGAGAGAACCTGCCTTACCAAGTATACTTTCATGATTATCCACTTTGCATATTAATAGGGGAACCAAATAATGGTTCTTTTCGTCTATTTATGCAAAGGTAGTGCGGGTCATGTCATACAAGGCGGTTTTCGCCTTTTCCCGGTTTGGGGTAACTACCAGTACTTCTACGCAATGAGTGTTTCGTTTTGTCAAATCTGATAAGCACCCATTCAAGTAGGGAAGAAAGTTTCTATACTATCTGAGTTACTCGTTGTTTTCTAATTCTTGTACCTTACTTGAAAACCAGGAGGTATGAAAATCTTCATCAATCAAGTTTGACCATAAAAGACCAAAGAGTTCGGAATCTTTGCCAACTCTTGAGATGAAATCCTTATAATCGGTCATTGCTTTTTGCTCCAGAAGAATATTTGCTTTGAGTATTGATTTTATCCCTGTTAGGGAAATGATATTTCCTCCAACTTTACCTAAAATAGGTGCTATAACATCACCTAAAACGGTAGGCTTACTACCGAGTTCCTTGATTTTTTCGGCAATATTATCTACATGTTGTTGCTCTATATAGGCTGCACGTTCCAAAACTTTGCTTAAATAGATCTCGCGTACCTTTTTGCTTTGGGCCATATATAAATCAACCTGATTGAGTTCAAGGCTATAAAACCAGTTAAGCTTACTAATAATTTCTTCTTTATTCAAGCGTAAAACCTCCACAGCCTATTTAAACTTATTTTACACAAAATTATCGTGTACTATTTATTGCGTACTGGCATAGTTGAGAAAATTGAAGACAATTGAATATCAACGATAAGGGCAAACCTGTCTAAAGGCAGGGACGCAAAGCCATAGGGTCTAAGGTGCTTATTGGCACTATGACAGCCTGGCTGCTGTATTGATACGCTCTTTACCTGCCCTTTTTTAGCGGCAGGTTTTTTTGTCTTTAAAGTGCTCTTAGTTTGACACGACAAAAAACGACAAAAAGACTATACTCGCTGTTTTTCATTTTCATTTGTGAAGTGAGGTGCGGACAAATGAAAAATGAAGTTACATTAAACCCTGGAACGTTAATATAGCGGATTTAAAGGGGTATAAAGGTTATGCCTATATTGATTTAGGCTTTACCGACTCGGACCACTGTAGGCCTTTAATCCATGTTCCATTTTTTACAAGCTTTCTACAATTCAAGATAACTGATCTAAACCGCAAAACCGCAATGTGCAAAAAGCATGTTGCGGTTTTCTTATTGACAAAAATACCCTTTTTTCAACGTATTTCACGACATTTTGATAAAAATAATCAGTTCTTCTCCCACCTTCAGGTAAAAAGGGCAGAAATTAAGGATCTACCCAACCATCTTGCGTTTTTAAGATATTCAACAGGTTGCCGCGCCCCTCCCCTTTTCCCTTCCTTTGAGATTTCAAGGAAAGGAGGGGAAGCAATGAGCAAGGAATACTATATCCTGCTGGGCGGCGTAAAAATCCCTGTCACAGAAGAAGTCTATTACGCATACAAAAGGCCTGAATGGCGAGAATCCAAACAGGCAAAAGCCCGTGCGCAAAAAGAATGCTCCTATAATTTCATGGTTGAAAACGGCTTTGACGGCCAAGTAAATCCGAAACAGGCGCTTGTTGATGAAGTTGTTGCGGACAAGCTGTTGTTGGACGAGCTGTTCAAGGTACTTGTAGAATTGACTAGCGAAGAGCGTTTCCTGATTGGCCAATTGTTCTATCATAATAAGTCGGAACGTGAAGTAGCTAAGGAAACCGGGTTATCCAAAACCGGTATTCACA
>JAENZX010000023.1:28007-59267 GCA_016841045.1 Thermincola carboxydiphila | reverse complement strand
CGTTTGTGGTCGTTTTTATCAGGGTATCTTACTCTGACAGTAGAAGGGAAGGGGCTGGAAAGGCTTATAAATATGGCGGTGAGCCGGGGGTTGTATATCTGGGACGTCAAATGGACTGCGCCCGGCAAGGCTACCGTGAAAATAAGGTTGAACGGGATTAAAGCAATGAGACACATGGCTCGGAGAAGCAGGTGTCGTTTTCGCATTGCGGAAAAAGGTGGTCTTCCTTACGGAATATCGCGCTTTAGAAAACGCAAAATGCTGTTTGGTGGTGCAATCTTATCAATTATTTTAATATATATGATGTCCTCCTTTGTGTGGTTTGTGGAGGTTAAGGGAAATAAAAAACTTCCTGCTGAAAAAGTCCTTCGAACTGCCGAAGAAGCCGGGCTTGCAATGGGCACTCTCAAAATAGGTCTGGATAAGGATCGGATTGAAAAGTACATACGAAACGAAATTCCTGAAGCTGCCTGGATAGGAGTTCACATAACAGGGACAAAGGCTGTGATAGAAGTTGCAGAGAAAATTATTCTCCCTGTGCCTGATAAATCACCGGCAAATGTTGTTGCCAAAAAAGACGGACTTGTTCAGGACCTTCTGGTACTGAGCGGAAAAGCCGCTGTTGCTGAGGGAACTACGGTAAAAAAGGGTGACCTGTTGATTAGCGGAATCATTACCCCGGAAATCAAACCAGAAGAGGTAAAGCCTGATAATCCTCAGCTTAAGCAGCCACAGATGATAAAGTTCGTCCGGGCTAAAGGAATAGTAAGGGCCAAGGTGTGGTATGAAGGTTATGGAGAAGCCCGGCTTGTTGATCAGGGAACCAGGCGAACGGGAAGAAAAATAGAAGTTCTAAGCATAAGATTCCTTGGGAAGGAACTTATTATAAGGGGGCCTAAAGTAGTAGCGTACAAAGACTTTGTTAAAAATGAAAAAGTCAAAACCCTTCCTGTATGGAGGAATCTTAGCATCCCTGTCGAATTAGTTACAACGAATTATTATGAAGTTCGTGGTTACCGTGATATAATAGGTATGTCTGATGCAAAAAAAATTGCACATCAGAAAGCCATTGCTGCTGCCAAGGTAAACCTGCCTGCTGGCGCAAAAATAGTCGGTGAAATAACTGAAGAGATACCTGCACGCGGAACCGGTGTGATAAGGGTAAAGGTACTCCTGGAAGCACTGGAGGATATCAGTCAGGTAGAGCCTTTAAAACCATAAAAACTTTTTCTTAACTACCTAAAAAAACCGGGAGGCAGAGTATTATTGATTAGTGCAGAAAAAAAAATTCCACTTGAAGAATTAAAAGATGCTATAAACATTTTCGGTCATCATGATGAAAATCTTCGGCTTATTGAAAATAATTTTGCTGTCAGCCTTATAGTCAGAGGGGATAGTCTAATAATTTCCGGCGAGCAAAGTCTGGTTGAACAAGCCGCTCAGACCCTTGGGCAGTTAAATGAATTAAGTGCCATGGGCCATTTGATAAGCCCAAGAGAAGTTCAGTATACAATGACTCTTGTTAAAGAAGGCCATGGTCAAAAGATAAAGGACCTGGCATCAGATGTTATCGTAGTTACCTTTCGCGGTAAACCGGTAAAACCCAAGACCCACGGTCAGCAGAGATATGTTGATGCTATTTCGAAAAACGACATAGTATTCGGCGTTGGCCCGGCTGGAACTGGAAAGACCTATCTAGCTGTTGCTATGGCGGCTAAAGCGCTGAAAGACAAAGCGGTTAACCGCTTAATTCTGACACGTCCTGCGGTGGAGGCCGGTGAGAAACTTGGATTCCTTCCCGGGGACCTGCAGGAAAAAGTTAATCCGTATTTGCGCCCATTGTATGATAGTCTTTACGATATTCTCGGGCCAGAAAAGACACAAAAGCTGCTGGAGAAAAATATAATTGAAATAGCTCCTTTAGCTTATATGAGGGGTCGTACACTAGATGATGCGGTGATAATTCTTGACGAGGCACAAAATACTACACCTGAACAGATGAAGATGTTTCTCACACGATTGGGATTTGGCTCTAAAGCAATTGTGACCGGTGATGTTACGCAGGTGGATTTACCCAGGGGTCAGTATTCTGGCCTTCTGGAAGCCCGAAAGATTCTTTCCAACGTGGAGGGGATATCCTTCCAGCAGCTAACCGGTGAAGATGTGATGAGGCATCAGCTGGTGCAGAAGATTATAGCTGCATACGAAATTGCGGAAGAAAAAGGGAACTGAATTGGGGAGTGACTTTGATGACACCCATGGTAAAGTTCTTTAAGGAACTGCTTTACGATAAAATTTTACCGGCCCTTCGCAATACAACTACAAAGAGATTAATGATTGGATTCAGCTTCTTTTTAGTTACCACATTGATTCTCTCTTTGAACTTTGTTCCTGAACGAGTAGATATTCAGGTTGGACAACCTTCTCCTAAAACAATTAAAGCTAACAAGACTGTAGAGTTTGAGGATAAATTAAGAACCTCTGAAGCAAGACGAAAAGCAGCCGAATCCGTAGGACGAGTGCACCAGGAGAAACCGGAAGCCCTTGCAGAGGTGCTAAGTGACATTGATGATGTAATGTCAAAAATCAGGGCTGTCAAAGCAAATACTCAGTTAACTCCTGAGGAGAGGGCGAAGTTATTGGAAGACAATATTCCGTTTACTTTGCCCAAGGGAGCCTATTTGAGTTTTGCCAATTATAATTTGCAAACCATTAAGGATATAGAAACTGAAACCAAGGATATAGTTACAAGGGCCATGGAAAAAGGCATACTGGAGGAGAATATTCAACAGACCAAAATATCCGTGAAGAAAGAGGATGTGGCTGTTTCCGATCTTCCCAAGGATGCCAAGACGTTCATGGGTGCAATCATTGATAATTATCTGCAGCCTAATTACATTTATGATGCTAAAGCTACAGAAGCCAAAATGGAAGCGGCTATGGATGCCGTAGCCCCGGTCAGAGTGACCATACAGAGGGGTGAAAAAATAATAGGTGAAGGCGAAATAGCAAAGCCTGAACATATTCAAAAACTTACTGCTCTCAGCCTGTTAAAAGCGCCTGTACCTGTCAGTGCAGTTATTGGAATTGCCATGCTGGTGGGGCTTGGTATGATGGTTGTCATGGTCTACCTATATCAGCACCGTAATGATATCTACCAAAATGAAAGCACCTTGATTCTTGTAAGCCTTATTGTTATATTTGCCCTGATGCTTGCAAAAACTGTTATGGCAATTGAGTTTAAAGGTGAGTGGTCAGACCTTTTTGGGTATTTCGTACCGGTTGCAGCTTCGAGTATGCTTATAGCTATTCTGGTAGATAAAAAACTAGCCCTTCTGGTGACCGCTATTCTCAGCGGTATGGTAGGAATAATCAGTGGGAATGAGCTTCGTTTTGCTCTAGTTGGGCTTATCTCAGGACTGGTTGCTGTTTATAGTGTATCTAAGCTAAGTCAGCGTTCGGATTTGGCCAAGGCCGGGCTTTTGTATGTCAGTTCGGCTAATATTATAGCGATAATTTCTGTAGAACTTGTTACCAGGGGAATGAGTACTACAACCCTGGCGGCAGGACTCCTGCTGGGGCTTTTAAATGGGGTATTTTCGGCTGTTTTAACTATTGGGGCACTGCCATATCTGGAAAGTGCTTTTGGCATTACTTCATCTGTAAAGCTTCTTGAGCTGGCGAATCCCAGTCATCCACTGTTAAAGCAGCTTCTTATAGAAGCTCCTGGTACGTATCATCATTGTATAATTGTGGGTAACCTGGCGGAAGCTGCTGCTGATGCCGTGGGTGGAGACTCACTCCTTGTCAGGGTGGGGGCCTATTATCATGATATTGGTAAACTTCGCAGACCATATTTTTTCATTGAGAATCAGCTATCCTGTGAGAATCCTCATGATAAGCTTACACCGAATCTTAGTACACTTATAATTACTTCACATACTGAAGACGGAGCCGAGATGGCACGAGAATATAATCTTCCCAAGCCGGTAGTTGATATAATTGCTCAACACCATGGAACAGGCCTTGTTGGTTTCTTCTATAGTTTGGCTCTGGAGAAAGATACGAATGAAAAAACGGTTAACGAAGAAGACTTCAGGTATTCAGGACCTAAACCGCAGACTAAAGAGGCGGCTCTTGTAATGATGGCAGACTCTGTTGAAGCCGCTGTCCGGGCACTGCAAAAGCCGACTCCGGGCAGAGTTGAAGGCGTTGTACGGAAAGTTATCAAAGAAAAGCTTCATGATGGTCAGCTGGATGAATGTGACTTAACCTTCAAGGATCTGGATATCATTGCCAACGCATTTGTCAGGGTACTTTCGGGTATCTTCCATAATAGGGTCGAGTACCCGGAGACAGTGCTAAAGGAAATTGAGAGGAGAAAGGCCCGCGATGCCAGTATTCGTAAACA
The DNA here is from genome assembly GCA_016841045.1 of Thermincola carboxydiphila. GTDB lineage: Bacteria > Bacillota > Thermincolia > Thermincolales > UBA2595 > JAENZX01. The sequence goes on along the minus strand of JAENZX010000023.1, from coordinate 54,856 downwards.
ATCTACTGAAAAAGGAGATGACAGACAACAGGCTACTTGATGTACTGGAGGCTGTTGTACAGACTGTCCTGAAATTAGAGAAAAGAACTGACGACCCTGAGGTCAGTATAGTTTTAACAGATGATACTTATATCAGGGAATTAAACCATCAGTACCGTCATAAAGACAGTTCCACCGATGTACTGTCTTTTGCCATGGAAGAGTCGGGTGAGAATGAACCTGACCTTGGCTGGGATGAGGAGAACATCCTTGGTGATATCATAATTTCTGTGGAAACTGCCAAAAGACAGGCTGTAGAGTACGGACACTCCTTTGAAAGAGAGATGTCCTACCTGACAACACATGGTATGCTTCACCTCCTGGGATATGACCACGAAACTGAAAAGGAACGCAGTCTGATGCGGGAAAAAGAGGAGCAGGTGCTTTCGATTCTCGGAATTAGGCGGTAAAGAACAAACAAGGGTTGGATGCCGAAGAGTTTTCTTCAGGTACCCAACCTTTATTTTTTATAAACTTTACAAAAATACTGTGCTGGTTATCGGTCTCCTTTTTTTATTACTAAAGTAATAAGAACTCTTTGAAGTAATGATAAAACCTGATATCATATAAATTAACATATATCGACAAATTTTTTACCACACATGATTGGGTATTAACTTTTTTTCATTGTCTGAGTAAAATATATCGAAATTATAAAATAAAAAGCGGTGATTGCATGAAAAATAAGCTTACGAAAAGGGTTCTAACTGTTTTATCCCTGGTATTTTTATCTCTGCTGCTGTCCGGGTGTTTCGGAGGTGATTCCACCGGGGAGACTGATAGTACAGCGGCCCCGGTTTCTGTTAAGACCAGTGCCCCGAAACAGACAGAGCCTATAGAAAACCTTGTCATTAATCCGCTTTCAGGGGAGCCTGTTCCTGAGGGGACAACTGACCGCAGGCCTCTGGCTGTAATGATTGAGAACTCACCGGCTGCAAGGCCTCAATCCGGCCTTGGTAAGGCTGAGATTGTTTACGAAATCCTGGCCGAAGGCGGGCTGACACGCTTTCTGGCCATATACCTTGCCGGTGATACAGACATGCTGGGGCCTGTCCGCAGCGCCAGACCGTATTTTATTGAACGGATGTTTGAGTATCAAGCCATGTATGCCTTTTGCGGAGGCAGCCCTGCTGCCCTTAAGATGGTGAAGACTGAACGGGTTGCTTCCCTGGATGAATTTGGGGTTGGGAGAAAAGCGTACTTTAGGATAAAATCCCGTAAAGCCCCTCATAACCTTTATGCAGATACAGTTAAACTTCGCCAGGTGGGGGCAAAGAAGGGCTACGAAAAACAGGTAAAACTGCCCGAGTTTGAGTTCCTGGAAAAGGGTGAAGAGAACCCGGGAGGTATTACTTCAACTAATATTAAAATCAATTATCCTACTCGCTACAGTAAGGTTAATTGGGAGTACGATTCTGGTCTGAAACAGTACAAAAGATCTGAAGGCGGCTCAGTTCACCGTGATGCAGTTACAGGGAAACAGTTAACGGGAAGTAATATCATTGTTCAATATGTAAAAACTAGTATAATAGATAAAGAGGGCAGGCTTGAATTTCCCATGGTTGGCCGGGGCCGGGCACTTATGTTCACAGAAGGAAAGTCATACTCCGGCAAATGGGTAAAATCCGGCACCAGGAGTCAAACTTATTTTTACCTGGATAATGGGGAAGTATTTAAACTAAACCCAGGCCAAACCTGGATACAAGTAGTGCCATCTTCAACAAAAGTGGAGTATTAGTGTATCATAAATGTTGGTTACTTTTCACTTAGGCGACAACGTTAGTTGTAAAAAGAAGAAAACATAACCACAGAGTACACGGAGTTCACAGAGAAAAACCAATGTAATATGTAAGCTTATTCAGAAAAAAGCAGATTTCATGTTTTTTTCTCTGTGTCCTCTGTGGTTAAATAATTTTTTCTTTTTTGTTATTCGGTAAGAAGATCTTAGACAAAAATTCGATACCAAAGGAATGATATTGATGACCCAGAGTATTACTAAAGAAGAAGCTGAAAAACTGGTGGAGGCGGCACGGGAGGCAAGCCGGGCGGCTTATGCTCCTTATTCAAATTTTGCCGTTGGTGCTGCACTGCTGGATTTTAACGGGAAGATTTATACAGGATGTAATGTCGAAAACATATCTTATGGGTTGACTAATTGTGCTGAGAGGACGGCCATTTACAAATCTGTTTCCGAAGGTAGTAGGAAGTTTAAGGCTATAGCTATTTATGCCGGTATTGACAACTATTGTGCCCCCTGTGGTGCCTGTCGGCAGGTAATAGCCGAATTCGGCAATGATATTTTGGTTATTCAGGCTAACAGAAATGGTGAATACATAATTAACACCATAGATGAACTTTTACCAGGTGGTTTTAGAGCCGAAATTCTGAAAGGGGATACCAATGAATAATAACGAAGGTTTCAGGTCGGGGTTTGTAGCGCTGGTAGGCAGGCCTAATGTGGGAAAATCTACGTTGATGAACAGGATGGTCGGCAGAAAACTGGCCATTATGTCGGACAAGCCGCAGACTACAAGAAACAAGATTACAGCAGTTTTAACAACAGACGGAGCTCAACTGGTTTTCATAGACACCCCGGGGATTCACAAACCCAAGCATAAACTGGGGGAGTACATGGTCAATGTGGCCCAGAATGTCTTTCATGAGGTTGACGTTGTCCTGTTTCTGGTGGAGGCTGGCGAAAAGGAAGTAGGTGCCGGTGACCGGTACATTATTGAACAGCTCAAAGAAATAAAAACTCCCGTTATTTTAGTTATAAACAAGATTGATACAGTTGAAAAAACTGTTCTGCTTTCACTGATAGATATGTACAGGCAGACCTGTAATTTTAGGGAAATCGTACCTGTATCAGCTTTAGACGGGGAAAATGTAGATGAGCTTGTAAGTGTCCTGACCGGGCTTTTACCGGAAGGGCCCCAATATTATCCTGATGACATGATAACAGACCAGCCGGAGAGAATGATTATAAAGGAAATAATCAGGGAAAAGGTTCTTCATCTGACAAGAGACGAGATACCTCACTCTGTAGCTGTGGAAATTGAGGAAATTAAGCAGCGGCAGAATGAACTTGTATATGTAAGAGCAGTTATTTTTATTGAAAGGGATTCACAAAAAGGAATCATTGTTGGTAAGAGCGGCCAAATGTTGAAAAAAATAGGTGCTCTTGCCCGGGGGGAGATAGAGAATCTGCTGGGATCTAAGGTGTACCTTGATTTGTGGGTAAAGGTCAAGAAAGACTGGAGGAATAGTGACAATTTTCTGAGGGATATGGGGTTTCGGGATAACTAATTTTGTTTGGCGGAGGGAAAATGGATATTAGAGATAACAAAGAAAATTTTATTAACCGGGAAAATATGGCCCGGTTTATCGACCATACACTTCTCAAGCCGGAAGCTGCGGGAGCCGACATAAGAAGGCTCTGCCAGGAGGCAGTTGAGTATGGCTTTGCTTCAGTTTGTATAAATCCGGTTTATGTTCCACAGGCGTCAGAGATATTAGCCGGCAGTAATGTTAAAGTTTGCACTGTTGTAGGCTTTCCCCTTGGTTCTTCTGCCTCAGAGGCCAAAGCCGGTGAAGCCCGGCTGGCAGTTGCCCAGGGCGCGGGGGAAGTTGATATGGTCATGTGGGTTGGTGCACTAAAAGAAATGGCTTTGGACCTGGTTGAAAAGGATATAGCCGGTGTGGTTAAAAGCGTTCGGGAAGTTAACCCAGATGTGCTTGTAAAAGTTATTTTGGAGACCTGCCTCCTGACAGATACAGAAAAGGTAACAGCGTGCAGGATAGCAGAGGCTGCCGGGGCTGATTTTGTAAAAACATCAACCGGTTTTAGCACGGGAGGCGCTGTAGTCGCTGATATATCTTTAATGCGCAGTTCGGTAAGCCCTCATATTGGTATCAAAGCTTCGGGTGGAATCAGAACTGGCGCCCAGATGCTGGAATTTATCAGAGTAGGTGCGACAAGGATTGGGACAAGTTCGGGAATTGCAATTATTAAAGAATTAAGCGGTATTGATAGTCAAAGAAATAAGTAGTATTGATTAGTTAATTTATGAAAAGTGGTTTATTTAAGTTTAGTTGGCAGTAACACCCCAGTATAGGTCGAGTTTGTTTAGGAGAACATAATTAGTGTTCAGGTACAAAAAATCCCAACATAGAAAGGGAGAGGGTATTATGAGGACTAGTGATGTTTTTTGGGAAGTTTTTGTAGCGACCGGACATGTGGGTGCTTATTTGCTTTATAGAGATTATTCTGTAGGAGAAGCTGAGTCTGAACTGGCATCAGCTGAATATTTGGGACTTGAAATGGCAGTTCAGGAATAAAGGTGTTCTAATAGTGGGTGTCGAAAATTATTCAAAAACTAGCGGGAGCTGCCGTGATTTATGAAGGAATATAAAGCCGAAGGGATTATTATCAGAGTTCGTGATTATAATGAGGCTGACCGGATTGTCACCCTGCTGACCAGCGAACATGGTAAAATCCAGGCCATTGCCAAAGGCTGCAGAAAACAAAAAAGCAGGAAGAGAGGAATCATCCAGCAGTTTACTTATGGGGATTTCATCCTTTATCGTGGGCGTTCCCTTGATACAATCACCCAGTGTGAGTCAAGGGAATCTTTCGCTGTCCTCCGGGAAGACCTGGACCGTATGGCCTACGGTGTCTACATAACTGAACTGCTTGATGGTTTTGCCATTCAGGGAGAATCTCATGGCGAGTTATTTTATCTGACTCTGGTTTCCCTGCATTTACTGAGCCTGGCTGATCCCATACTTGTTACCAGGGCTTTTGAAATACGGCTTATGAATCTTTTGGGGTATCGCCCTCACCTGGAAACATGCGTAAACTGCGGTGGAGACCTTATTGGTTCGCGAATAGCCTTCAGCTCGCGGTTGGGAGGTAGCTTGTGCCATCTCTGTGCTCCGGGTGAGCCCGAAAGCTCTGTCTGTTCCAGAGGTACGATAAATATGCTTAAGCAGCTTTCGTCCTGGGACTTAAAAAGGCTTCAAGTTCTTAAAATGTCACCTGATATTAGAAGAGAAACCGGAGAAATTATGAAAAACTACATAGCACAAAGACTGGATAAGAAGATTAAGTCCGCTGATTTCCTGCAATCGCTTGAATCTATGCAAAATATCGGATAAACAGGGAAATAATAAAGGCAGGAAATGAAAGGGGGTAAACCTGAATGGAACAATTGGAAAAAGTAGAAATTATCCGGGAGCGAATAGGGGTTACTTACCGGGAAGCTGCCGAAGCCCTAGAAGAAGCTGCCGGGGATCTGGTTCAGGCTCTTGTGTTTGCTGAAGAGAAAATGATGAGGGGCTGGGGAAACCGGCTTATGGATAAGGGTGAAGAGGTTTATGATAATTTAAAGGAATATATAAGTAAGAGTAATAGGACTAAGGTTAGGCTGAAAAGGGATGATCGAACTATTGCCGAATTTCCGGCTACGGTGGGCGCCGTTGGAGTAATGGCTGCCCTGGCAAGCACTCAAGTGGCTGTTATTGCCGGAATCGGGACTGTGGCCGCTATCACTAACCGGGTTACACTGGAAATTGATAAAGCCAACGGCGATACAAAGGTCATCAACCTTGCGCGGCATAAAGAGGAACGGGATTTGTAATATTGACTTTTATATGTACTTTTGGTAAAGTATTTGTAACTGTATAGCCAGGCTAAGACTGAGAAGAAACCTGATTATGGTTTAGAGAGAGCCGGTGGTTGGTGTAAACCGGTAAATCAGACAGGTGGTGGCGCTCATGAGCCTTATTGTACACAAAGAGGGCCGGATTACCGGTCAATCAGGGTGGAACCGCGGGAGAATCCTCTCGTCCCTGGCGTTTAGCCAGGGACGGGAGGTTTTTTACTTTAAAGGAGGTACATAAACACAGTGAATTTTCAGGAAATCATATTGACACTAAACAAATTCTGGTCAGACAGGGGATGTATTATACAACAGCCCTATGATGTGGAAAAAGGGGCCGGTACCATGAATCCCGCCACTTTTCTGCGAGCTCTTGGTCCGGAGCCTTGGAATGTGGCATATGTGGAGCCTTCAAGGCGTCCCACTGACGGAAGATACGGCGAAAATCCCAACAGGCTTCAGCACTACTATCAGTACCAGGTAATTCTTAAGCCCAACCCGGATAACGTACTTGAAATTTATCTGGACAGCCTAAGGGCTATAGGGATTGAACCAAAACAGCATGACATCCGTTTTGTTGAAGACAACTGGGAATCCCCTACTCTCGGTGCGTGGGGTCTGGGATGGGAAGTATGGCTTGATGGCATGGAAGTTACGCAGTTTACTTACTTCCAACAGTGCGGTGGAATTGACTGTAAACCGGTGTGTGCTGAGATTACATACGGTATTGAACGTTTAGCCATGTTCATTCAGAAAATAGACAGTGTATTTGATATTAAATGGGTTGGAAATATAACCTACGGAGATGTTCACCACAGGGGAGAAATCGAACACTCTCATTATAATTTTGAAATTGCCGACATCGATATGTTATTCAGCATGTTTAATATGTTTGAAAAGGAAGCTTTGGGAGTAATCGAAAAAGGCTTTGTCCTTCCGGCTTATGACTATGTGCTAAAATGTTCACATACCTTTAACCTGCTTGACGCCAGAGGGGCCATAAGTGTTACCGAACGGCAGGGTTACATTGCCCGTGTGCGTAACATGGCCCGGCTTTGCGCTCAGGCTTATGTTGAGCAGAGAGAACAAATGGGATACCCCCTTTTAAACAAAGGAGGTGTGGTAAATGGCTAGGAATTTTGTTATTGAAATAGGGACAGAAGAAATACCTGCCCGTTTTATGGCTTCTGCACTAAACCAGATGGACGAAATGACCAGGGGATGGTTAACGACCAACAGGCTGGCTTTTGAAGATGTATCTGCTTACGGCACCCCTAGGAGGCTGGCTGTTTATATCAGCGGATTGGCAGAAAAACAGGAGGAATTCACTGAAGAAGTAAAAGGTCCGGCCAAAAAGGCTGCCTTTGACGCTGAGGGTAATCCTACCAAAGCCGCAGAGGGATTTGCCCGGGGACAGGGGGTCAACGTAAATGACCTTATTGTTAAAGAAACACCAAATGGCGAATATGTGTATGCGGTAAAAAAAGTGACCGGCAGGGAAACTAATCAGATTCTTTCGGCATTTTGTATAGATCTGGTTAATGGACTTTCATTTCCAAAACCAATGAGATGGGGCAGTTGCGAGATGCGGTTTGCACGCCCGATTAGGTGGTTATTGTGCCTCTTTGGCAGTGATGTTATAGACTTTGAGATTGAAGGCCTGCCTTCGGGGAGAATTACCTTTGGGCACAGGTTTCTTTCAATGGGACCAATAGAGTTGGCAGATGCCTCTGATTATTCTGCAGTCTTGAAGGAAAACTATGTTTTAGTGGACCAGAATGCCAGAAAACAGGTCATTTGGGAGCAGGTAGCTGCTTTAGCTTATGAAGAGGGCGGAATGGTCGAACAAGATGACGAACTTTTGGAAGAAGTAACTCAGCTGCTGGAATATCCCACGGCATTGTGTGGAACTTTTTCAACAGACTATCTTAGACTGCCTAAAGAAGTTCTCATTACTCCGATGAGGGAACACCAGAGATATTTCCCGGTTGTCGGTCAGGACGGGAAATTACTGTCTAAATTTATTACGGTAAGGAATGGTACTGCTGAGTATATTGATAACGTAAGGGCCGGAAATGAAAAAGTATTAAAGGCAAGGTTGGCAGATGCAGAATTCTTCTATGAGGAAGACCTCAAGGTACCTCTTAGAAACAATGTTGATAAACTCAAGAAGATCGTATTTCACGAAAGTCTGGGTACAATTTATGAAAAGGTTGAGCGCATTGAGGCCCTCGGAAAATATCTTGCAGAAGTTATAGGAGTAAGTGACAACCAGGTGTTGGAGGATATAAAAGAATCAGCCTACCTGTGCAAGACAGATTTGGTAACTAACATGGTTTATGAGTTTCCGGAGCTTCAGGGAATAATGGGCAAAGAGTACGCAACCCGTAATGGGGAAAAGGAAGTAGTTGCAGATGCCGTTTTTGAGCACTACCTGCCGCGTTTCTCGGGTGACATACTTCCGGAAACAGTTGTCGGAAGACTGTTGAGTATAGCTGATAAAATTGATACAATCGTGGGATGTTTCGCTGTTGGCATACAGCCTACAGGTTCTCAGGACCCTTACGCTTTGAGGAGACAGGCATTAGGGATTTGCCATATTGCATTGGAAGCCAAGCTTAATTTCTCTATAGAAGGTTTAATTGAGCAGGCGTACAAACTTTACGAAAGCCGGATTAATGCCAAACTTTCTCTTGAAGAAACCGGCCGGGAAGTAAGTGAATTCTTTAAACAGCGTCTCAAAAATATTTTTTCTGATAAAGGTTTCACCTATGATGTGGTTGATGCAGTGCTTGCCTCGGGTTATAACATATTTACAGAAACCATGATGAGAGCAGAAGCCCTTACTAATCTGCGCAGCCAGGAGATTTTCACAAAACTTCTGACCGCTTATACAAGGGTTTCTAACCTGGCTAAAAATGCAGTACAGGATGATATTGACCCTGCGCTGTTTACTGAGGAAGTTGAGAGGACTCTTTATGCAGAGTATGTTAAAGCCAAAGAGGAGATGCAGATATACCTGGAAGAACAGCAGTACAGGCAGTTTCTCCAAAGATTTGCACTCCTACAGCAATTTATTGACAGCTTCTTTGATGGAGTAATGGTCATGGTTGATGATGAAAAAGTCAAAAACAATAGGCTTGCCCTCTTAAAGGGAATCGCCAATCTAACAAGGCCGGTAGCGGAGTTAACCAAGATTGTTGCTTAAGTGTTTGCGCAAAATGTCATAAAATTTACATTTTTCTCATATCAAAAAGAAGGACATTAAAAATAAATATAGTATATTAATAAGTACATTTTTATTGAAATAGTATAACACATTTGTACTTATTAGGATGGTGAGCGCGTGGAACTCAGCAAAAGACAGACACAAATTGTTGAAATTGTTAAACGGCACGGTCCCATTACCGGAAGAAAGATTGCCGAAAAGTTGTCTTTAATCCGGGCTACACTGCGCCCGGACCTTACCTTGTTGACTATGGCCGGTTTACTCGAAGCCAGGCCCCGGGTTGGGTATTACTATACAGGAAAAACTCCCACCGTTTTGATAGCTAATACCATTCAGCAGATAAAAGTGGGGGATCTCAAGTCTGTTCCTGCAGTAATACGTGAAACATCAACAGTTTATGATGCCGCTGTTCAGATGTTCTTAGAAGATAAAGGGACCCTGTTTGTGGTAAGGGAAGGCGGTTATCTTGAAGGGGTTGTATCAAGAAAAGACCTGTTAAAAACAGCCATGGGCGGAGCAGATCTACATAAAATGCCGATAGGTGTAATAATGACAAGAATGCCAAATTTGATAACCACCACTCCTGAGGAGCCGCTCCTTATAGCTGCACAAAAGCTTATTGCCAAAGAAGTTGATGCCCTTCCAGTGGTAAGGGCAGTTATTGACGAAAACGGTCAGGAAGCACTCGAGGTAGTGGGACGAATTACTAAAACAACCATTACAAAAATATTCGTAGAACTGGGTAATGGAAGATAGGAGGTGGTATGGATAACAGTGGAAAAACAGCCGGTTGTATATGTAGTATCAGATTCTGTGGGAGAAACAGCTGACTTTGTTGTACGAGCCGCTGTAAGCCAGTTTAATTCCGGTTTTATAGAGATCAGGAGGATTTCCTTTGTTAATAATCAGTCCCATATATCTGAGATAGTAAGGGAAGCAAAAGAAACCGCCGGGCTTATTGCATATACCATTGTATTACCTGAACTTAGGGACGCCCTCGTTAAAGAGGCAAAGAGTCAGGCGGTTCCTATAGTTGATATCCTTGGTCCAATGATGGATTCTCTGGCCAAGGTTTCAGGACGTGCACCCAAAATGAAAGCTGGTCTTTTGCATAAACTGGACAAGAACTATTTCAAGAAAGTTGAAGCTATTGAATTCGCTGTAAAATACGATGACGGCAAAGATCCAAGAGGTATTATCAGGTCAGATGTGGTGATTATCGGTGTTTCCAGAACTTCCAAAACGCCTCTATGTATGTATCTGGCCCATAAAAGCATCAAGGCTGCCAACGTACCTCTAGTTCCTGAGGTAGCTCCGCCTGAAGAAATTTTCAGCCTTCCTAAAAATAAGATAATCGGGCTTACAATTAAGCCTGAACTTTTAAATGAAATAAGGCAGGAGCGGCTTAGGACCCTTGGACTTAAATCCGGGGCAGATTACGCAAGTTTGGAACGTATTCTGACAGAACTGGAATATGCCGATGGAATCATGCGGAAGGTTAAATGTCCTGTAATTGATGTTTCAAATAAAGCAGTTGAAGAAACGGCAAGCAAGGTCCTTGAGATTCTGAGATTTGATAAGCAGTAAATTTTTTATGATGTGGTAAGTTTTTGCAAAACATTATTCTTAATGTTATGGGGAGGATGTATTTAATGGCAAAAAAGTATGTGTACCTGTTTGAAGAAGGCAAAGCGGATATGAAAGGTTTACTTGGTGGGAAAGGGGCGAACCTGGCAGAAATGACAAATATAGGTCTGCCCGTTCCTCCAGGAATCACTGTAACCACCGAGGCATGTAACGATTATTATGCCCAGGGCAGGCAAATGCCGACAGGACTGGAACAGGAAATAAAGGAAAAGATGGTTCTTCTTGAACAGAAAATTGGTAAAAAATTTGGCGACCCGGTTAATCCCCTACTGCTGTCAATCCGCTCAGGAGCCAAGTTTTCCATGCCAGGCATGATGGACACTATTTTAAACCTCGGCCTTAATGATGAAACCTGCGAAGGTATGATAAAAGCCACTGGTAATGAGCGGTTCGTTTTAGACTGCTACCGCCGCTTCATCCAGATGTTCAGCGGTGTGGTGCTGGATGTAGAGCATCACAAGTTCGAGAGTGCTTTGGATGCCCAAAAGGAGAAGCGGGGAGTTCATTTTGACACTGAACTTGATGCCGGTGACCTAAGAGAAGTACTGGCAGCTTACAAGAATGTGGTTGTACGAGAAACAGGCAAAGAGTTCCCCTCTGATCCAATGGAACAGCTGCTGCTGGCGGTACAAGCTGTATTCGGGTCATGGAACAATCAGCGGGCTATTATTTACCGCAAATTGAACCAGATTCCCGACGACCTTGGTACTGCTGTAAACATTCAGTCTATGGTGTTTGGCAACATGGGTAATGACTGTGGTACTGGAGTTGCTTTTACCCGTAACCCCTCTACAGGTGAAAAAGTCCTCTATGGTGAGTATCTTATTAATGCCCAGGGCGAAGATGTTGTTGCCGGAATCAGAACCCCCCAGCCTATTAGTAAATTGCAAGAAGAAATGCCTGATATTTACCAGCAGTTTGTTGACACCTGTAACCTCCTGGAAAAACATTACCTAAACATGCAGGATATTGAGTTCACAATCGAAAAAGGTAAACTATATATGCTTCAGACACGTCACGGTAAGAGGACAGCTGCCGCTGCTATAAAAATTGCCGTTGACATGGTTGGAGAAGGTCTCATTGATAAAAAAGAAGCTGTACTTCGTGTTGAAGCCGGTTCCTTAGACCAGCTGCTGCATAGAAGAATTGATCCTTCCGCCAAATTTGATGTTATTGCCAAAGGACTCCCGGCTTCTCCCGGAGCTGCCTGCGGAAAAGTTGTGTTTGATGCTGATGAGGCTGAGAAACTTGGTCAGGCTGGCGAAAAGGTTCTGTTGGTTCGTACAGAGACTACACCTGATGACATTCATGGTATCGTTGCCGCTCAAGGTATCCTTACCAGCCGTGGAGGTATGACCAGTCATGCTGCCGTTGTGGCAAGAGGTATGGGCAAACCTTGTGTATGTGGATGTGAGTCCATCAAAATCGACTATGCAGCTAAACAGTTCAAAGTAGACTCAGTTGTAATCAATGAGGGTGACATTATGTCAATCGATGGGGCTACCGGTCAGGTAATAATGGGTCAGGTGCCCATGATTGATCCCCAGCTGTCTGACGAATTCCGTAAACTTCTTGCATGGACTGATGAAATAAAGAATATGAAAGTCCGGGCTAATGCTGATACACCCGAGGATGCTGCAAAAGCACGTGAATTTGGAGCTGAAGGGATTGGCCTTTGCCGGACTGAGCATATGTTTATGGCTCAGGACAGACTGCCGATAGTGCAGGAGATGATTCTTTCCGAGACTACAGAAGACAGAGAAGCTGCTTTAGCAAAACTTCTTCCTATGCAGCAGAGTGATTTCTACGGTATTCTAAAAGCAATGGAAGGTTTCCCCGTTTACATACGTCTCCTTGACCCGCCCCTTCACGAGTTCCTTCCTAACCAGGAAGAATTGCTGGTTGAGATTACAGAGCTTAAGTGCACTAATGGAGACAAGAAAATACTGAAAGAAAAAGAAGAACTGCTGCGTCAAGTTAAACAGCTGCACGAATTTAACCCTATGCTCGGTCACAGGGGCTGCCGCTTGGCAGTAACATGGCCGGAAATTTATGCTATGCAGGTCAGGGCTATTTACCAGGCTACTGCCCAGTTGATCAAAGAAGGTGTGGATGCTAAACCTGAGGTTATGATTCCTCTCATTATACATGTTAATGAGCTTAAAATGCTTCGTGAGCAGGCTGTCTCCATTGCCGAAGAGGTACAAAAGGAACAGGGTGTTACCTTTGATATTCATGTAGGAACTATGATAGAGCTTCCAAGAGCCTGTGTGACTGCAGATGAAATTGCATCACATGCAGATTTCTTCTCCTTCGGAACAAATGACCTCACCCAGACTACTCTTGGTTTCAGCCGTGATGATGCTGAGGGCAAATTCATGTCCGATTATATCAATAAAAAGATTCTTGAAGATAACCCCTTCGTAGTACTGGATCAGAGTGGTGTAGGTAGACTGGTCAAAATGGGTACTGACCTGGGCCGCCAGGCTAACCCCAAACTCAAAGTGGGTATCTGCGGTGAGCACGGTGGTGAGCCAACCTCCATTGGGTTCTGCCAAGAAATTGGCCTTGACTATGTAAGCTGTTCACCATATCGTGTACCTATCGCCAGACTCGCTGCAGCTCAGGCTGCCGGTGGCGAGAGCTCTGTAAGCACAAAGTAATTTGCCAAAATAATCTATGGGATAAATTAACGAGGCTGCTCCAAGTTGCGGAGCAGTCTCTGTTTTATTATTCGGGAGATTAAATTTTGAAAAAGAAAAAAAGATTGGAACCACAGAGGTCACAGAGGACACAGAGGAAAGATTATGGAAAGCCTTTGGGGGTCGGAAGAGATTGAACCGCAAAGGCCGCAGAGGGAGCGGAGGACGCAAAGAAAAGATTAATGGGGGATTCATTTTGGGTTGAAAAGAAGAAGAGAAAGGGTGAAAGATAGAACCGGTGTGGTGGTAGGCATCATATCGGTTTTACCTGGTACAAAAAGGATTTATTTAGGGAAAACGGAGATTATGGTATAATGTGGATAATGTCTAATGTTGTGAAGGAGGTATTGGAATTGAAAGAATTTATTTCTACATTTATTCTTTGCCTTATTGTTTGCTGGGTTGCCACATTCTTCTTCGTTGGTCTTATTATTAATAATATTTGGGCCATTGTAATTATTGTTGCATTTCTGTTAGCGGTGTTAATTACAGCTTTTATGAATCAGCAATCCAGAATTGAAGAATTAGAAAGGAAAATGGAAAAGTCACTAAATAATAAACAGGATTGAGAGATCTCCGTAGTTGAATTATTGGTACTTTAGTTTGTCACAGAGATATTAGCCAAAAGGCTAGGTTGATTAATTCGTAATTATTCTTAATTTGTTCCGCTAGCTTACCTTCTTACTGAATTTCGCATTAGCCATAAATAAACGGAATTTACCTCGGTAAAACACGGCTCTATTTGGGAATAAGGCCAAATGTCGGGAGACCTCTAACTCTCTGTGTCCTCCGTGTCCTCTCTCTCTTTTGCCGTCGTAAATGAATCAATTCATCTCCGTGGTAATCTTTTCTTCTTTTTCTCTTTTCAAAAAAGCCTCCCGGATTAATGTCTCTGCTTGAATTAGCACTAATACCGCAATATAATTAATCTGTATTTTACTTGTAAAGGAGACGTAGAAATGTCACATGGTGGAGAAAAGGCAATAAAAGCAGCTTTGTTTGCCAATGGGGCTATTGCTGCTATGAAGCTGATTGGGGCGCTGATGAGCGGGTCAGCTTCGATGCTGGCGGAGTTCAAACATTCACTGGCTGATGCGTCCAACGGTTTATTCCTGTTGGCCGGTGTCAGGCAGTCAGGTAAAGCTCCTGATGCCAGGTTTCAGTTCGGATATGGAAAGACAGCCTTCTTCTGGTCTTTTGTTGCTGCGGTCGCTATGTTGTCTATAGGAGGAGCTTTTTCGATCTACGGGGGGATTACCAAAATGATTCACCCGGAAGAATTGGAGCATGTAAGCCTCAACCTAGGGATAATCGGGGCAAGTATATTATTCGAAATGTACAGCCTTTACACAGCATTGAAAGGAATATGCCTTGACGGCGGCGAATCGGCCAGTGGTTTTGGCGTAGTTACTACTGCTCTAAGACTGGTCGGTCGGGCGGCTCCGACCACCAAGTTCATTTTCTACGAGGATCTGGCAGCTTTGCTTGGGCTGGTCATAGCAGGTTTTGCTCTTTTGATAACATGGGCTACAGAACATAGTATCTTTGACGGTATTGCTTCAGTGATAATCGGTATAATGCTTTTAGTCATCGGTTTTTATACAGCAAGAGAAAACATGAACAGTATCACTGGGGAGGCGGCAGATCCTGAACTGGTACGAGAAGTTGGCCATTTTGCCAAAACCTTACCCGAAGTTAAGGATATTCACCGGGTTAAGACTATGAGGGTAGGCCCAGCAGCTTATCTGCTGAACCTCATTGTTGAAGGAGACAAGAATCTCAGCCTTGCTCAGGTTGATGATATTAATTTTAATATCAAAATGGAAATCGAAAAAAGGTTCCCCGAAATTCAGTATACTCACGTAACTATGATTGAAGATAACTATACCGACGACTGGGCTTCATACTGCAATACCTTAGATGGAGACGAACGATGCCCTTCTTAGGAAAATATTTTATATAGACACCTATTAATAGATATGGTATACTTTCATTAATTAAAAATAGCATTCAATTCAGGTGCCCCTACGGGGGATAATAGGGAATCAGGTGAAATTCCTGAGCGGTCCCGCCACTGTAAGTGATTAGTATCTGCGTTTTGCCACTCGTTTTCACGGGGAAGGAGCCGGTACGTAAGTTCATGAGTCAGGAGACCTGCCTGTGTTGTTGCACTATGACCTTCGGAGAAAAGGTGCGGTGTTGATTAATGAACTTACACCCCCACTGTCCGTAGTGGGGGATTTATTTTATCGTTTTTACTGAAGTTTTAGTATCACTTTATTATGCCAATCTCCTTTCTGCCGGTTTTAAACCGTCGGAGAGGCTTATATTAAACCCATTCTCTAATCTGGTAGAATTTCCTTTCTACCACTTTTTTTTTAGTCGAGAGTGGGTAGTGAAAAGATGCCTGGGCGGAGATTAGGGCACTCTCCACTCCCACTCCTCACTCCCCACTTCAAAAAAACTGTTGATTAATTGACAGAATTCTCTTATAATATATTTAATAGTCGGCAGAAGCCGATAGTATCTATTATGCAGAAGCATATACAAGAATTTCAGCAGTTTTCAGAAGAGTGTAAGCACGTAATTTACTAGAACACAACTGAATCAAACTAATTAGACCACGAAGGTCGGGAGGTTTGTTGTAGCGCCCGGTTTGTGGTTTTTTTATTTTTTAAAGGGAAATTTTTTAATATTAGTGGAGGTGTTTTATATGCATATTCCTGATGGGTTTTTAAGTCCACAGACATGGGGAACTCTGGGTCTGGGGATGATTCCGGTATGGATTGCTTCTGCAATAAAAACGGCCAGAAACCTCAAAATAAAACAGGTCCCTCTTTTGTCACTGGGAGCGGCTTTTACCTTCGTAATTATGATGTTTAATATCCCATTACCAAATGGAACGACCTTGCACCCTGCAGGTGCGGCATTGGTAGCAGTTATTCTTGGCCCATGGGCGGCCGTTATCGGAGTCACTATTGCCTTGGTTATCCAGGCCCTCTTTTTTGGGGACGGCGGTTTGATGGCAATAGGAGCTAACAGTTTTAACATGGCATTTGTTATGCCCTTTGTAGCATACTATGTGTACAGGATGATTAGCGGCAGCTCGGCGGTGACTTCCTCGCGCAGATGGATTGCTGCTGCGGTTGCAGCATATATAAGTGTTAATGTATCCGCGTTGTTGACTGCAGTTGAATTGGGAATTCAGCCTATGCTTTATCATACAGCTGATGGCAGAGCTTTGTTTTTCCCTTATGCTTTATCGCAAACAGTTCCGGCAATCACCATTGCCCATTTGTTATTCGGAGGGATAGTTGAAGCTGTCGTTACCGCTATGGTTGTAATTTATTTTCAGAAGGTTAACCAGCCTATGCTGGAGCTGTACCCGCACAAATCAGAAAAGGTTCATGTTCAAAGCGGGCTTAACCTAAAAAAAGTATGGGCTGCAATAGGAGGACTTATTTTACTATCCCCACTGGGGGTTCTTGCCACGGGCAGCGTCTGGGGTGAGTGGTCCACAGAAGAATTTCAGAATATGCTTGGTTATGTTCCGGAAGGAATTTCAAAGGCTCCCGGTTCAAAGCTTAACTTTTTCCCTGATTATTCTGTTCCCGGTTGGGCTGCTAATTTTACCGGAACTGCTGCGGGATATATATTGTCGGCAGTTGTGGGACTTTTATTGATATTTACGGCTATCTACATCTTTAATAGATTCCAGACTAAAGGAGATAGAGTTAATGGATAACTCCAATAGCGTTCCCGAGTGGCTGTTGGAACGTAATGAATCAGGCACAGTCAGAAATTTTTTTTCCGGGAAGAAGAAAAAAATCGGTTTTGTTGAAAAAACCATAAACGATGTTGCTAATGTGCTTAAGGAATCCATATTTTCCGAACAGGTAGCTAATAAGCCCGGAATGCTTCAGAACATTGACCCCCGGGTTAAGCTTATAACCATTGTATATCTGCTGGTTATAGCGGCGTTTTTGCGTCACATGCCGACACTCGTGGGGTTATACATGTTCACTTTGATAATGGCATACTTTTCAAAGGTGCCAATGAAGTTTTTCGTAAAGAGAGTATGGTTTTTTATTCCTTTTTTTACAGGTCTGGTGGTGCTGCCTTCCATATTTAACATTATTAAGCCGGGCGATCCACTGATTAACCTTCTGTATTTAGGTCGCCGCGTTGATTTTTTATTTATTCATTTGCCGGAAACAATATCTATCACAAAACAGGGTCTTTTAGGTGCAGGACTGATTATCCTCAGGGTAGGTGTTTCTGTATCATTGGCGGTTCTTTTAACGGTTACAAGCCGGTGGTCAGAACTCCTCAAATCTCTGCGGGTTTTCTTCGTGCCAAAAATTTTTATTATGGTTTTAGAGATGACCTATCGTTATATATTCCTCCTGCTTACCGTAATGACTGATATGTATACTGCAAGGAAAAGCAGGACAATTGGAGAATTTGATGCTAAAGAAAACAGGCGATTTATTTCAACTGGAATTGGAAACGTTTTCGGCAAGGCATACTTTATGAGTGAGGAAATCCATGATGCCATGATATCAAGAGGGTATCTCGGGGAGGCCAAAAGCCTTAACAGGTTCAGGGTACTGGCCCAGGATGTAGTCTGGGTTATACTTATATTGGTCATTGGCATAATATTTATAGGGGGTGACAAAGTAATTGGGTGATAACACTGTTTTTGAATTGCGAAACGTAAACTATCATTATCTTAATGAACCCCCTACTCTTAAGGATATAAACCTTAAAATTTATTCTGGTGAAAAAATTGTAATTTTAGGAGCAAATGGTTCCGGGAAATCGACTCTTCAGAGAATACTGGACGGGCTAATTTTCCCCACCGGGGGAGAGGTTCTGGCTTTTGGTAAAAAGCTTACTGAAGAGAACCTGAATGACCAGAAGTTTTCCAGCGAGTTTCGAAAAAAGGTAGGCTTTATTTTCCAGAATTCCGATGCTCAGCTTTTTTCACCTAATGTATGGGATGAGATAGCTTTTGGACCTCTTCAGTTAGATTTGCCTAAGAGTGAAGTGGAAGAACGGGTTGAGAGTATTATAAAAATGCTGGGCCTTGAACCGTTGAGAGAACGCCCGCCTTATAAACTAAGCGGAGGAGAAAAGAAAAAAGTTGCCATTGCTTCTGTTCTCTCAATAAATCCGGAAGTTCTTATTCTTGACGAGCCTACAAACGGATTGGATCCAAGAACACAGATGTGGCTTGTGGAAGTATTAATAAAACTTCATCAGGCAGGCAAAACAATTATAACTGCCACACATAATCTGGATATTGTAAAAGATATTGCGGACAGGGTGATTGTCCTCAGTGAAGACCATGTCATAGCAGCTGAAGGAAAACCTGAGGATATTTTAAGGGACAGGGAAATGCTTCTTAAGGTCAATCTTATTGGGGAGCACTACCATGAACATCGACACGGAGACGACAGCGGTCACGGACACAGTCACTTTCATCACCACAAACATTAGTAACGGGGAGGGATTGCTATGTGTGAGGCTAACGCATATTTAAGGAAGAATGGGCAGGACGAATTGTTTTTGGAGTCAGTAGACAAAGTTACTCCAATGGAAGACGGACTGCTTCTGGAAAACATCTTTGGTCAGAGGAAAACAATTAAGGCCAGAATCAGAGAAATGGCCCTTGTTCAGCATAAAATAATACTCGAAAAAATTGAGTAACAGGCTTTCCGGGGGATAACATGCAGACACATCGCTGTTTTATAGCTATTGACATACCTGATCAGGCGAAAAAAGTGCTGGCAGATGTTCAAAAAAAACTAAAGGTATGGCCGGCAAGGGTTAAGTGGGTGGAAGAACAAAACTTCCACCTTACTTTAAAATTTCTGGGGGATGTTTCTGTTGAAAAGATTGAGCAGATAGAATCTGTTCTTTTAGATATTTGCCCACGCTATAAAAAAGGGCTGATTAATTTAAACGGTTTCGGAGCATTCCCCAATACTTCCAATCCACGAGTAATTTGGGCAGGAATCCAGGATGTTAACAGGGGTCTGGTGAAAATCTGGACTGACCTGGAAAAATCTTTGGAAAAACTGGGCTTTCCAAAGGAAGCACGCCGCTTTTCACCTCACCTTACCCTTGGACGGGTAAAGGAACCGGCAGATGGATTGGCGAGTGCAATTCAAAGTTTGCAGCACCTTGGCATTTCAGTCCCTGTTAGGGAGATAAAGCTGATGAACAGCCGGTTATCCCGAAACGGGCCGGAATATTCCTGTATTAATTCCTTTTTTTTGCAGGAACATTAAACGGGAACTAGAATATTATATAAATTATCGTTCAATGTGAGGTGGCAAATGATGCTTATTTTAGGCCTTAATGGCAGCCCGCAGAAACAGGGTAACACAGTGAACCTCCTAAATGCGGCTCTCGAGGGTGCTGCAAGCCTTGGAGGGAATACAAGGCTTTTGCACGTTTCGGATGCCCTAAAAGGACTGGTAACCCCCTTCTGTAACAACTGTTCACCTGTTTGTGAAGGTATTTGTGCAAAAGGTAATAATCTTGGCGAGGTTTTTGACTTATTGCGAAAAGCAGATGGATTAATTATAGGGAGTCCTGTTTATTTTGGGACTGTATCCGCTCAGTTAAAAGGTTTTTGGGATAAGTCGAGGGTACTTCGGAAAGAGAAAGCTCTCCTTAATGTGATAGGCGGAGCTGTAACTGTGGGTGCTTCACGTTTCGGAGGGCAGGAAACGACGCTTAAAGCTATTCACGATATGATGCTGGTTCAGGGCATGACTATTGTTGGGGATGGTTATTTGGCCGATGACGCAGGGCACCAAGGCGCCTGCGGACAAAAACCGTCTGCTGATGACGTATTTGGTATACAGAGGGCAGCTATTATGGGACGAAGAGTGGCTCAACTAGCAAAAGCAACTATGGAACTCCGCAGGGTGTAAACTGAAGAAGTTGGTGTAGGTTGGTACTATGCAGATTAGGCTAAGAACTGAAAAACTGGAAGAACAGCAGCTATCTAAATTTGCGGCCTTAAGCTCTAAGAGTAAAGGCCGAACTTTTGCTGTGGAAGAATGCCCCGTACGGACGGCTTTCCAGCGTGACAGGGATAGAATTATTCATTCCAAAAGTTTTCGCAGACTAAAGCAAAAGACGCAAGTATTTATTTCCCCATCTGGAGATCACTACAGAACCAGGCTGACACATACACTTGAGGTAGCACAGATAGCCCGTACTATTGCAAAAGCCTTAAGTCTGAATGAGGACCTGACGGAGGCCATCGCCCTTGGTCACGATTTGGGACATACTCCATTTGGGCATGCTGGGGAAGATGCTTTAAACGAAATTGTACATAGTCATGGACTACAATTTAGGCATAACGAACAGAGTTTAAGAGTTGTAGAAATCCTTGAGCCCATGAATCTCACATGGGAAGTGCGAAACGGTATTCTTAACCATACCGGTGCTCGGGACCCTGACACCCTAGAGGGGTGTATAGTTAAAATTGCTGATCGTATAGCTTATATCAATCATGATATTGATGATGCTATAAGAGGCGGCATCTTATGTGAATTGGATTTACCCCTGGAGTGTATCAAAGTTTTGGGTAACAGTCACAGCTTGAGAATTAATACAATGGTTACCGACATGATAAAAAGTAGTTGGGACAGTCCAGATATTAAGATGAGCCCTAAGATATGGGAAGCAATGAACAGGCTCAGGTCATTTCTTTTCGAAAATGTGTACATAGGGTCAGAGGCCAAGACTCAGGAACACAAGGCCAAAGAAATTCTCCAGCGTCTATTTACATATTATTTTAAAAACTCCGAATATCTTCCCAAAGACCTGACCGACAGAGTAATAGAACATGACAAAGCCAGGTTAGCGTGTGATTATGTTGCAGGAATGACTGATAGATATGCTATCCAAACTTATACAGATGTGTTCTTACCCAAGCCTTGGTTAGACTAATCGTATAAGTTGCTAATAATTGGATATAATATTGTAATGTTTCTAAAATAAATTATAAATAAGCATAATATAGTTTTTTTTGTCGTAAAAGGAAGGAAAATTATATGTGATATCGAATAGTACTAAAACACATTTTAAAATACTTGTTGATGCCGATTCATGCCCTGTTAAGGAAATCATTTACCGCGTAGCAGAAGAAACCTCAGTTTCTGTTGTGGTAGTTGCAAGTGTATCTCATTGTCTGGACGCAGCTTCAGAGAGTATAAGCTTTATCTCTGTTGATAACATTCCCCAGGCTGCAGATATAGCCATAATAAACAGGATTTCCGGTAATGACATCGTTGTTACCGGCGATTATGGACTTGCGTCTATGGTATTGGCAAAAAGCGGGGTTCCGATATCACCTAGAGGATATGTTTTTAAATCTGAAAACATTGATAATCTTCTCTTGAAGAGGCATATAGAGGCCAAAATCCGGAGAGGTGGAGGGAAAACCAGTGGACCCAAAGCTTTTTCCGCAGAAGATCGCCAGAAGTTTGAGCAGGTGTTAAGACATATTATTGCAAAAAACAAGGTGAATTTTTTGAGTTCTGATAAAGCATGATACTTCAGAAGGATTACTAAAAAATTTGGCGAAACATTTATAATCAGGTTCTGGAATAAAGGGTGATTATTTTGAATAGATACATTCCAGATGAGGTTATAAATGAAATACGGAATGCAGCTGATATTGTCGATATAGTATCAGAGACTGTCCGGCTGAGAAAACAGGGCAATAATTATGTTGGACTTTGCCCCTTTCACAGTGAAAAGACCCCATCATTTATGGTTAGCCACGAGAAACAAATATTTCGCTGTTTTGGATGTGGTGAGGGAGGAAATGTTTTTTCTTTTATAATGAAAAGGGATAGTCTAAGCTTCCCTGAAGCAGTTAAAGCTCTGGCACAAAAGGTAGGTATTCAGCTGCCGGAACAGGAAAATCCGGAGAAGGCAGCCGAAATTAAGCTGCGTGACCGGTATTTCAAGATAAATGAATTGGCAAAAAATTTTTACCAGTATATACTTCAAAATCACGGTATAGCAAAAGATGCCAGAAGATATCTGGAGCAAAGACAAATTTCATCAGAAACAATAGAAAAATTTCAAATCGGCTATGCCCCGCCATCGTGGAACAGTTTATTGCAGTTTTTGTCAAATAAAGGGTTTTCCGGGAAGGAACTCGAAACAGTTGGTTTAGTACTGCCCAGAACTAGGGGTTCGGAGGGGCACTATGACAGGTTCCGAAACAGAATAATGTTTCCAATATGGAATGTTCAGGGGAAAATTGTTGGTTTTGGTGGCAGGGTTTTGGATGATACTTTACCGAAATATTTAAATTCACCTGAATCTTTGCTTTTTAATAAAAGTCATAACCTTTATGGGTTAAATAAAGCCCTTGAGAGTATCCGTCAGTCAGACCAAGTTATTATAGTGGAAGGTTATCTTGATGTAATTACTTGTCACCAGGCTGGAATAAATAACGTTGTAGCTTCTCTTGGTACTGCTTTGACTAGGGAACAGGGAAAACTTCTTCTAAGATATGCAAAGAATGTTATTATGGCATATGATACTGATGCAGCGGGTGTTAAAGCTACTATGAAAGGATGGCAGCTTCTAGATGAACTTGGTTTCAGGCTAAAAGTTGTCAGCATGCCGAATGGTAAGGACCCAGACGAATTTATAAAAAATCACGGTAAGGAGAAGTTCTTGCAATTAGTCCAGGAGTATGGTCAAAATCTCTGTGATTATCAAACAGACAGAGCAATGGAAAAATTTGATATTTACACTTTAGAAGGAAAATTCAAGATTGCTAGCGAAGTAATACCTAGTATTAACAATATGTCAAATGAAATTGAAAAAGATGAGACAATTAACCGTCTGGCTAAAAGGCTGCATTTAAGTCCTGAAGCAATCAGGGCGGAAGTTGAGAAGTTTACCCGAACCTCCAGAAATGACTGGAGAAATCGGGATAAAATAGTTGATATTAGGAATAATAACACTGACTTTGTAAAAGTAGGTAACACCGATTTAGGTCAAACCGGTGCCAGGGTAAAAGCTGAAAGAACACTGATGTCTATGGTTTTACACGATATTAAATTGTTTAAAAAGGTAAAAGACCAAATCGGAATTACTTTTACCGAAAATCAAGAGTATCTTGTAATTATTAATTTATTGAATGAAATTGTGGAAAAAGAATTAAATTATCAACCGGCTTCATTTTTTGACAGGATAAATAATGAAAGGGTATCGGCTTGTTTAAGTTCTCTTATGGTTTTAGATTTGCCGGTCGAGGATAAAGAAAAAGTGTTTGACGACTGTCTAAAAACTATTAAAGAAGATGAAACCAGGAAACGACGGGAAGATTTACTTAGACAAATGGAAAATGCTGATAAACAACGAGACTATGAACTTAGAAAAAAGCTTCTTCTGGAATATTCAAAGCTAATTTAAGCTGCTGAAAGGGGGGAATAAGTACATGTCCAAGGATTTAAATCAACTTGAAGGGGTTCAGGAACTCATTGATAAAGGCAAGAAACGGGGAATTCTGACTTATACAGAAATCATGAACTCTCTACAGGGAGTTGAGTTAAACCCCGACCAAATAGATGATATTTACGAAAAGCTTGCCGGATTTGGTATCGATGTGGTACCTGAAGTTGCAGGGCTTGAAACCCTGGATACCGACGATATTGAGCCTGATGTTGAAGAAGAGGAAATAGAAGTAGACCTGACTGTTCCAGACGGTATCGGTATTGATGATCCTGTACGCATGTACCTTAAAGAAATAGGCAGAGTTCCCCTGTTAACAGCTACAGAGGAAGTCGAACTTGCTAAAAGAATGGAAACAGGTGATGAAGAGGCAAAACGCCGACTAGCTGAAGCAAACTTGCGGCTTGTTGTTAGTATTGCCAAGCGTTACGTTGGACGGGGGCTTCTTTTCCTTGACCTTATTCAGGAAGGTAATCTTGGTCTGATAAAAGCCGTTGAAAAGTTTGATTTTAGAAAAGGTTTTAAGTTCAGTACGTACGCAACTTGGTGGATTAGGCAAGCAATAACCAGGGCTATAGCAGATCAAGCTCGTACAATTCGAATACCTGTTCACATGGTTGAGACTATAAATAAGCTAATTCGTGTTTCACGCCAGCTTCTTCAGGAATTTGGCAGAGAACCAAGTCCCGAAGAAATTGCTCATGATATGGATATACCCGTTGAAAGAGTTCGGGAAATAATGAAGATAGCTCAGGAGCCTGTTTCTCTGGAAACTCCAATTGGGGAAGAAGAAGATTCTCATCTTGGAGATTTTATTGAAGATCAAGATGCTCCTGCTCCTGCTGAAGCAGCATCTTTTATACTTCTAAGAGAACAACTGGAAGAAGTTCTGGAGACACTAACTCCAAGAGAAGAAAAAGTTTTGCGACTTAGGTTTGGATTAGATGATGGAAGGTCGAGAACATTGGAGGAAGTGGGTCAGGAATTTGGTGTTACTAGGGAGCGTATCAGACAAATAGAAGCAAAAGCCCTTCGTAAATTACGTCATCCCAGCAGAAGTAAAAAACTTAAAGATTTTTTGGATTAGTTAGTATAAAAAAGATAGCAGGGGCATAAACAAGCTAGTTGGACATTAAATTAATTAAATTAGGATTTATGCTCTTGACCTTATCCTAAATTTATCGTATAATCAATTTTGTCACTTGTTAAGGCGTTCCTCGGTAGCTCAATGGTGGAGCACCCGGCTGTTAACCGGTAGGTTGCAAGTTCGAGTCTTGCCCGGGGAGCCATTTCTAAATTAAGTTAGTCGTTATTTATCGGCTACAGGCAAAATTGGGCCTATAGCTCAGCGGTAGAGCGACCGGCTCATAACCGGTTGGTCCCAGGTTCGATCCCTGGTGGGCCCACCATAAAAACATAATTGACAATTGTCAATTGATTTCACGGCCCCTTGGTCAAGCGGTTTAAGACACCGCCCTTTCACGGCGGTAACACGGGTTCGAATCCCGTAGGGGTCACCATCTAATAAATAACCTAATATTATTGATATAACGGGCGATTAGCTCAGCTGGGAGAGCGCCTGCCTTACAAGCAGGATGTCGGCAGTTCGATCCTGTCATCGCCCACCAATGCAAAATAATCCATCGGAGAAATTCCGGTGGTTTTTATTTTACATTGGTGGGTAAATGCAGAGAAAAATGTCTGTTGCGTTGTTGCGCGGGCAGGCCATCCTCGATGTACACACCCAGAACATCTCCGGTTGAGCCTGCCCTTGCGCCTAGCCACAGACCATTTTTTAACCTATTCTAAAATTTGTTTATTACAATGTTGCTCTTTATATGATATCATTAGTC
Source organism: Thermincola carboxydiphila (assembly GCA_016841045.1). Taxonomy (GTDB): domain Bacteria; phylum Bacillota; class Thermincolia; order Thermincolales; family UBA2595; genus JAENZX01. The sequence goes on along the minus strand of JAENZX010000023.1, from coordinate 29,223 downwards.
TAAAATAATGAAGGAGCGATGTTAATGGAAACAATAAATATGAAACCGAAGCCTCAAATGCCACAAATCAACAAAACAACTATTATGGTAGGATTATTGATTCTTGCATTAATTCTAATCACAGGTCCATTTCGTCCATGGGTAGCCGTTCAGGCCGGTCACAGAGGGGTGGTTCTTCAGCTGGGTGCCGTCTCTGGCCAACTTGATGAAGGTTTTCATTTAATAATACCTGTCATTCAGAAAGTTGTTGCTATGAACGTTCAGGTGCAAAAAGCCGAGACTAGTGCAGCTGCTGCATCTAAAGATTTACAGATTATTTCGTCGAAAATTGCTCTTAATTATCACGTCGATCCCCAGGCTGTATCCCGGGTTTTCCAGTCAATAGGTATGAGTTATGATGTAAAAGTCATCGATCCGGCTGTTCAGGAAGCTGTTAAAGCCGTAACTGCCCAGTATACGGCTGAAGAACTAATTACCAAGCGTCAGCAGGTTGCGCTTCAGATACAGGAATTACTTACCCAACGGTTAAGAAAATCGGATATACTTGTTGACGCATTTAGTATTGTTAACTTTGAATTTTCGCAAGAGTTTAATAAGGCAATAGAATCAAAACAGACAGCAGAGCAGTTGGCCCTTAAAGCCCAAAGAGATTTGCAGAGGATTAAAATTGAGGCTGAACAGAAAATAACTCAGGCCAAGGCTGAAGCTGAGGCTTTGCGTATTCAAAAAGCAGAAGTTACACCTGAGCTAATCAGGTTAAGGGAAATGGAAGTTCAAAAGCAGGCTGTCGAAAAATGGGATGGAAAAATGCCTCAAGTAACTGGCAGTGGAGCTATGCCTTTTATCGACATAAAGTAAATCATACTATTAAAGCCGCCGTTAATGGCGGCTTTTTCATAGAAGACTACAACAAATTATAAATACACGCGAGTGCTTATTTTTCTTTTCATAGCGTAAGAACAGCAACGCCAGCGAATGCCCTTGTGTTTTGACGGTGTGCAAATTATAAGTTTGTCACTTATGACAAACCCTGCCTAAAGGAAAAAGGGAGTGGGATTTTTCCGGAAGGGCAGTCTGGCATCCGTTGGTCGGCAATCGGCGAATGCGGATGCCGGTAACGAGCTGAGGTGTTGCCGCCCGGAGGAAATATCCCACTTCCTCTGCCTAAATAAAAGGTTTGTCAGGTAGTATTAAGCTTATATTTTATTAGCTGTAA
>JAENZX010000023.1:0-27907 GCA_016841045.1 Thermincola carboxydiphila | reverse complement strand
CATTATTATGTCTTGGATAGATGGTTCTAATACCTGACAAAAAGTGGAGAGTGGGTAGTGAGTAGTGGAAAATCGGAAAGTTTGTTACGCAAACCCACTAATAAAGTAACTATTTTGACTAGGTTTTCTTTAGGGAAAACGTCAGCGAATGCCCTATTTGTGTTTTAGCGGTGAGTAAAATCTAAATTTTCTTATGACAAACCCTTGCCAAAGAGAAAGAGGTAGTGGGATGTTTCCGGAAGGGCGAGTCATACTAATTGACAATTGACAATTGATAATTTACAATTGACAATGAAAAAAACGCCAGCTGTTTTACCGGCGTAAATGCAGTAAGTCTTATGCTTATGACAAACCCTTTGCTAAAGAGAAAGAGGGATTGAAATATTTCCTAAACGGCGAGTCTGCCATCCGCTTGTCGGAGAGCGGAGCGATCCGGTAACAAGCTGAGGTGTTGCCGCCGTGTGGAAATATTCCAATCCCTCGGCTTAATTAAAAGGGTTTGTCAGGTAGTATTAAGCTAAAGTTTTACACAGCCATAAAAATACAATAAAAAATCCACATTAAAGGTTTTTCAGTCGTAATTGTTGAAGATAATAATTGTATAAATATAAATTTTTTAGGATGATTAGAGATATGAAACTTCCTCGTAGGCTCTTAGCTATTGCCAGGTTCATTCCAAAGGGTCGGAAGGTAGCGGATATTGGTACTGACCACGCGATTCTTCCTGTCTATCTTGTAAGAGAAAAAATTTCACCAGAGGTGATTGCGTCAGATTTAAATGAAGGGCCACTTGAAGCTGCTGCAAAGACCGTAGTCCAGTCCGACGTTGCTAATAAAATCCAGTTAAGATTAGGTTATGGATTGAACACAATTAACTCTGGAGAAGTTGATATTGCTGTTATTGCAGGAATGGGTGGCGGCACGATAAAAAATATTCTTGAAGAATGTAAAGATAGGTACCCGGTAAGTTCCCTTGTGCTGCAGCCCATGGGTGATTCTGGGTATCTCCGGCAGTGGCTTGCTGAAAATGGCTGGAAAATTGCTGATGAGGATATAATAGAAGAAGATGGAAGATTATATGAAATAATTTTTAGCGTAAGAGGCCATGAAGAAACAACAAATGAACTAATTTTATTCCTCGGACCCCGTCTTGTGGAAAAGGAACACCCATTTCTTATAAAATTGATAGAGCGGGAAATAGAGGCTAACAGAAAAATAGCTGCTGCCCTAAAAGAAAGTAAAAAACCCGAGGCTTTATTAAAGCAGCAACTTATATTGGAAAGAAACAAAAGTTTGGAGTGTTTTGTTAATGACAGTCAAATGCCAGACGATAATTAATATAATGGAAAAGTTCGCTCCGCGCAATCTTGCAGAGGAATGGGATAATCCAGGTCTTAATATCGGTAATCCTTCCTCTGAGGTTGAAGCTGTACTTATTACCCTGGATGTTGATTTGGAAGTAGTTAAAGAAGCATTAAACCTAGGCGCGCGACTTATTATTTCACATCATCCATTGATATTTAAACCTATAAAAAATCTAAGGGAAGACAATCATCATGCGCGGTTAATTTGTGAAATAATTCGCTCAGGAATTAACGTTTATTGTGCCCACACTAATCTTGATAGTTGTGAACAAGGAGTTAACGATGTACTTGCTAACCTTCTCGGTTTACAGTCAATTGAGGTAATAAATCCTGATAAACCGGAGGTTATCTACAAACTCGTAGTGTTTGTCCCTCAATCTCACATAGAACAGGTTCGAGAGGCAATAACCGGTGCTGGAGCTGGCTGGATTGGTAATTACTCGGACTGTACATTTCTTGTTGATGGGACAGGTACATTTAAAGCCACTGAAGGCTGTAGTCCATTTATAGGCAAACCAGGATTGCTTGAAAAAGTGGCTGAGGTAAGACTCGAGACGGTAATAAGGCAAAAACAGGTTAACAGGGTGATACGTGCGATGCTCAAGGCACATCCATACGAAGAGGTTGCATATGATATTTATCCATTAGTTAATGATGCAGGTAGATTAGGACTTGGCAGAATAGGCGCTTTGGAAACTATGATGTCATTTAAAGAATTCATGGATTTGGTAAAGAAAACTTTTAGCATATCAGTGCTTCGGTATGGGGGAGATATTAATCAGAAAGTTAGAAAGATTGCTGTGTGTGGTGGAAGTGGGGGAAGTCTGATTAATAAAGCCGCATTCGCAGGAGCTGATGTGCTTCTTACCGGGGACATAAAATATCATGAAGCTCAGGAAGCCATGGCACTAGGGTTAAAGTTTATTGATGCCGGTCATTTTGCAACTGAGGTTCCGGTGCTTACAAAGGTTCATGATTACCTGAAAAAAACCTTTGTTTCTGAAGGAATTTCTATTCCCGTATTTGTTTCTAAAACCAATAAAGATTCTATTAGTTATTTTTAGGAAGGTTCAAATTGGCCTTCCTTTTTCCGTAGTTTTGGAGTAAATTTAATGTGAGGGAGAGTGTAGAATGAAAAATCCCGATTTATTATGGGAATATCAAAGTCTCGAACAAAGAAAGGTTCAGCTCCATAGGCAGCTTAAAACTTTGACAGAGATTCCCGAGCTAAGAAAACTTAAGGAACAAATTGAACAGAGTCAGGAATTAATAAAAATGCTAAATCAAGAAAAAGAAAATGCTAAAAAGTCAATAAAATCTCAGGAATCAGAGTTGTTGGCTCTAAAAGAAAAATTCAATAATGCAGAGTCAGAGCTGTATGGGGGAAATGTACAAGCATCAAGGGAAATTGAAGCGGCAGAAAAGAATATTTCTTTGATTAAACAAAAAATTCAGGAAGAGGAAGACCTAGAGTTTATTGAGTTGGAAAGATTGGAACAAATTGAGTTTAAATTAAGACCTTTGCTTACAGATCTTCAGGAAAAGAAAAATTCTTTTCGCAAGATTAATCAGGATTACACCAATAAAAAAGAAAAGATTATTAAAGAAACTGAAGAAATCAAAAGCCGTCAGAAAACTCTTGACCTCAAGATTGACCAGAATGACTGGGAAATATATCGTAAATTATGTGAAAAATATCCTGATAAATCTGGAATTGGAATTCTCCAAAACGGTGTTTGCAGTGGTTGTCACATGACAGTATCCTTTGAACAGCTAAAAAAGGCAAAAAATTTAACAGGGATAGTGTGTGACAACTGCGGACGGCCTCTTGTAGTAAAATAAATTAGTCTCCCAGCTAATAAACATAATGTCACTTTTAAACATATAATGATTATGTAATTTGAATGTTCAAATCATTTGCAGGGAGTGACAAAAGTTGGAGAAGATATATATTTTTGTAAGCGGTTATGCCATACAAAATAACGGAGAAGGTGGCATAGGACTATGCTTTTACAACGACCCCAGTGGAAATCCTTTCTATGAGGAATGTGAGTATACCGGGATTGAAACACAAAATTCAGCTGTGTACCGCGCAATTATAAAGGGCTTAGCTAAAGCACGTGAATGGAAGTTTTCAAACGTGGAGATATATTCAGATAATAGATTAGTAGTAGGTCAGCTTGTTAATAATATGTCTGCTAAAGCTCATAATATTGTTCCCCTTTATGATGAGGTAAAAGATTATATGGAATCTTTTGAAGACTGCAGTGTTAAACTGGTTAAGAGTTCAAATAATAAACGTCCAAGAGAACTGGCAAGGACCGCTACTATGGCATCACCTAGTATGGTTACAGCTCAAGCCATACAGTTTGAAGTGGGACCTGGTATCAGCGGCCTTGTCATGGCGTTTACACCAAAGTTGATGGTAGTACAGTTTAAGTATAAAAAAGGTTCAAAAATTGAGTCGCACCAGCATTTACATGAGCAGTCCAGTTATATAGTAAAAGGAGCTTTAAACTACGTGGTAGCTGAACGAGATATAATTATGAGAAAGGGCGCTGCGCTTGTGGTAAGCTCGAATGCACCGCACCAGGTTGAAGCATTAGAGGATACAACAGAGATAGTGACATACTATCCTATGAGAGCTGACTTATTAAGGAGTAGTTAACATAAATTGATATTTGACTAGTTAATGAAAAAATGTTAAGATGTAAATCCACAGTTGAATAAAGACTGAGTAAATCAGATGATCGCGGGTACAATGCCGAAAGGTGGTACCTGAGGAAAGTCCGAGCTCCACAGGGCAGGGTGCTGGGTAATACCCAGTGGGGGCGACCCTAAGGAAAGTGCCACAGAGACATACCGCCGATGGCCCGTAAGGGCACAGGTAAGGGTGGAAAGGTGAGGTAAGAGCTCACCAGCGGCTAGGTGACTAGTTGGCTAGGTAAACCCCACCTGGAGCAAGACCGAATAGGGGAACTATGGAGCTGCCCGTTCCGTTCCCGGGTTAGGTCGCATGAGGCGTCCTGGTAACAGGCGTCCCAGATAGATGATCATCCAACGACAAAACTCGGCTTATCGATTTACTCGGTTACAATTATGCAACGACAGTGTATATTTTGCAAAATATACACTGTTTTTTTGTGCTTGAAAAATAGTTAGGAAGCAACCCCAAATTTCTCAAACGTAGTTTAGTGGATGGCAATATTCGTTGCCTTATAAAGCAAAAAGATGAGACATCCAAACGTCATCTTAGTTTTTATATGTATTCTTTATCGAATTCTTTTTACCGGCTAGCATGGGCGTACTATCATCAGGATTTAAGAAATTATTAATTTATTTATAATTTTTGCTTAATTACTTAACAGCATAATACAAGTAATGATTGCAACGGCCGGTAGATAAGGGAGGTTGTTGTTATATCATTATAATATAAAGTGGGGTGTTGTAGTTGAGTATAGTGATTGTAGAAAAATTATCAAAGACCTTTGGCAGTGGTGAATTGAAGGTTGACGCTTTAAAAAATGTCTCTTTTTCGATTTCAAAAGGGGAGTTTATATGTATTGTGGGCCCGTCAGGTTCCGGTAAAAGTACGCTGCTCAATCTATTAGGTGGGTTGGACAAAGCGAAACATGGCAAGGTGTACATAGATGGCAAAGACGTTCTTACTATGCAGGAAAGGCATTTGTCAGTTTTCCGCAGACGCAGCATTGGCTTCATTTTTCAGGCTTATAATCTGGTTCCGGAACTAAATGTTGAAGAAAACATTATCCTGCCGTTGCTTCTAGACTATAAAAAGCCGGATAACCAGTATATTGACGAACTGTTAAAAATATTGGGCTTAAGCGAAAGGAAGCATCATCTTCCCAGCCAACTTTCAGGTGGCCAGCAGCAGAGGGTCGCCATCGGGCGTGCACTCGCCACACGTCCTGCTTTAATTTTGGCGGATGAGCCAACCGGCAACTTGGATACCAAAAACAGCATGGATGTTATTAATTTATTGAAGTTATGTGTTGATAGATATAAGCAAACACTGATTATGATTACACATAATCGAAACTTTGCTTCCTTTGCGGATCGTGTGTTGTATGTAGCAGATGGGGTTTTGACTGAGGTAGGAGGGGCTGTATTATGATAAGCTATCTTTCCCTCGCGTCCAAATATTTTTCAGCACATAAAAAGAAAGCAAGGCTTACCGTTATCAGCGTTGCCATTTCAGTAGCTTTGATAACCGGTATTTTTTCTATGATGGATGCGTTTCTGAAATTTGAAAAAATCCAAGTGATTCATGATTTCGGCAATTATCATCTTGCGGTGGTTGAAGCGACCGATAATGAAATTGCAGCGATTGGAAGCCATACTGATGTTCAAAACTCCGGAATCTGGATATCTTTCAGAAATGGTAGCTTATATGGGAGGGCTGTTAAACTAGGCGCTCTTGATAAAGAATTTGCCGCGAATATGAATATCACGGTAGTGGAAGGAAAATATCCTGCGGCTGAAAATGAAATCATGCTGGAACAGTGGGCAATGGATAATTTTCAGCAGCACTTAAAAATAGGCGATACAGTAAAAATTTATTTTGCCGGCAGTAACGAAAAAGAATTTATTATCAGTGGGATATATAATGATCTCGGTAATACGAAGGCCTTGGGTACTCCTGGAATATTTTTATCCACTGCCGGTGCAGAGAAAATAAACGTAGAAAAGTCAAGATTATATCTCATCGAGTTTAAAAGGGGCGTCAATATTAGAAATGCAGAAAAAGAAATCAAAAGGGAACTGAAAATCAGCGACGATAGAATTGGGCATAATGACCGTCTTTTGGCAGTCATGGGACAAAGTAATCATGAAGCAGCTTTGGGGTTTTACCGGATCGGGGCCGTTTTGTTTTTCATGGTACTCACTGCGGGCGTCGTAATGATATATAATACTTTCAACATGTCGGTAATGGATAGAGTTCGCCATTTCGGTCTTTTACGATGTATAGGCGCTTCTCAGGAGCAAATTAAAAAGCTGGTTATACAGGAGGGTATATACATTACTTTAAGGGCAATTCCCATTGGAATACTTGCGGGCATTCTGGTAACTTTTCTATGTTCAGCAATACTTAAGTTCTATAACCATAGTCTCTTTGGGGAAATGCAGTTATTTCGGGTAAGCATAATAGGGGTTGGAGCGGGTATCGTGGTTGGCCTTCTTAATGTGTTTATCGCAGCGTTTCTGCCTGCTAAAAAAGCCGCTAATGTATCTCCTGTTAATGCGGTATCAGGGGGTACTGAAGTAAAGATGAGCCAGAAGAAGAAACTGGGACTGCTGGTAAAAGCGTTTCCTGTTGAAACGGCAATAGGTATGAACAATGCAGTTATGAAAAAGAAAATGTTATTGCTGATGGCTTCTTCTATTGCCATTAGTGTCATCTTATTTTTGAGTTTTCAAGTGTTTGTCGATTTTCTACATACGACCATGAAAACTACCAAGCCATACACCCCCGACATTACTTTAACCTCAGAGCAAGGCATTAAGAGAGAAGTGTATCAAATATTATCCGATTTGGATGGAACTAAAAAAGTCTATGGAAGAATGCTCGGCTTTATTGATGCTGCTTTTGATGCCAAAAGACTGACGGATTTATATGTCGAAACAGTTGGCGGCATTGCGATAAATAAAAACGGGACATTTGACCCTCCGGAGAAATCATGGCTAATTTCCTATGATAACAATCAATTCAACTGGGCGAAAGCAGATTTAATCGATGGGAAGCTTTCAGAAGAAAAGCTTAATGAACAGAACGGAGTTATTGCAGTTAGAGAGCAGCTAAGAAACAATGTTTCAACAGAAACGGCTAACTTAAGGCTGGGGGATAAGGTGTATTTCAATACTCCAAACGGTGAAAGAGAAATGACTGTTATGGGAATACTGCGTTCTATTCCCTTTAGCAGTTCAGAACTTACCATGACTAGTTTTATTACAACGGAGAAGTTATTTACCGAGTTGATCGGAGAATCATCATATAAGGCCGTTGACATACAGCTTGACAGGGATAGGCAGGCGCAGACGATGAGTAGAATCAAGAGCATTTTAAACAGTTCTATATTGATTCGTGATGCACGTCAAAAAAATGCAGAGACTAATCAGGCCTTTTTTACGATGGCACTTTTTATATACGGTTTTATCTCAATCATTGCATTGATCAGCGTGCTGAACATTATCAATACTATGAGTACCAGTGTCGCATCTAAAACCCGGTATTTGGGGGTCATGCGGGCAATAGGTATGTCAGATGAACAGCTGGATAGAATGGTTTTGGTTGAAGCAGCCACTTACAGCCTGTTGGGAGGCATTGCAGGATCTATTATTGGCGTAGCACTTCAGAAATTGCTTGTTATAAAGTGGCTTTCACACTTTCATATTGTCTGGAGATTTCCTTTTGCACAAATTGGCTTAATCCTGATGATTATCCTGATAGTGACAGTGGTTTCTGTCATTGGACCACTAAAGCGTATCAAGTCACAGTCCGTTTCCGACGTCATTCGGTCGCTGTAACATCTTAGTTACTAAAAGACTGGTGAACCTTTAGTCTCGAATTGTCCGATGGGCAATTAAATACCCGGCTTAATAATTCCTTAATATTTCTATAAGAGGCATTTAAGCTTTAGTTGGCAAAATAGTAGTTGAACATTTCGAAGGAGATGGTTAAGTGAGTGGGAAACATGTAATAGAGGTAAAAGAGTTACGAAAATCTTTTGGTCAGAACCAAGTTGTGGACAGGATTAGTTTCAAAGTTGAATCGGGTGATGTTTTCGGTTTCCTCGGCCCTAACGGGGCGGGTAAGACAACAAGCATGCGTATGATGTTAGGACTGGTATCTCCAGACGAAGGGACTGTCGCAATTAATGGGTACGATATAGGTAAGAACTTCTTAAAAGCTATCAGTCGTGTGGGCGCTATAGTCGAAACGCCGAAGTTCTATCCTTACCTTTCCGGACGTCAAAATTTGCAGCAGATAGCAAATTTACACTCCCAGGTAAATAGCATGAAGATCGACGAGGTTTTGGATATGGTAGGCCTTTCTGCACGATCAGATGAAAAGGTGGGAATATATTCCTTGGGGATGAAACAGCGTCTGGGCATCGCCCGAGCGCTATTAAATGATCCAAATGTTATCTTCCTGGATGAACCCACCAATGGATTAGACCCTCAGGGTATGAAAGAAATCAGGGAAATGATTTGTCAGTTGGCAATGGAAAAGGACATAACCTTTTTCATTTCCACTCACCTGCTGCACGAAGTGGAACAGACATGTAATAAAGTTGCCATTTTAAATAAGGGCAAATTAATTACCCAAGGTACAGTAAATGAATTATTGGGTAAAGAAAACGAACATGTGGAAATCCGAACACCTGACGCATATAAGGCAAGTAATGTATTAAAGGACATTGGGTACGTGAAATCCGTTAAACCCGGCGACGACGGCTTGGAAGTAGAATTAGAAAAAGGCCGCTCTTGGGAATTGAATCGTCTGCTGGTTTCTCATAATATTATAGTGCATTACCTGCTGCCGAAAAATCAGTCGCTTGAACAGTTTTTTATTGAGCTTACCGAGGGAGGGAAACGAATTGCTTAATTTAATCAAAAACGAAATAATTAAACTAACCGCTAACAAGAAGCTTTACGTGGGTATGTTCATTATTCTGATAGTTAACCTTCTACCGCTTTTGGAAAAGCTTGCAGGTACAATAGTTGACATCCCCATTTCCGGCCAGAGTTTCCCTTTGTACATGCTTTCAACCTATTTGAACTTGGTAATGCCCATATTTATTAGCGTTTTAATTGCGGATATGGTTACAGATGAGTATGCTAACGGACTGCTAACTCTGTCATTGATCCATCCTATTTCGCGTGCAAAACTGCTAAAGGCGAAGGTGCTGGCTCTGATAATGATAACAGCTTTGCTCATGATATATGCGATGATTGTTGGTTTAATTCTGGGATCCACTATATTCGGCTGGGGTGAGCACTTTCTCTTTCGGGATGTGAATGCAGAAATCACTTATGCTTTTTCTACTGGTGCCGGTTTAATGATCACCCTGGGTTCATATGCAGTTTCGATTATTCCTTTAATTGCTTTTGCTATGGTAATCATGTTTCTGGCACTTCGTTTTAACAGCGGCGGGGCGCTAACTGGTACTTCCATCGGTATAATTATATTTTTCAGCTTTATTGGAGAGATAGCGGAAGGTCTGCGCCCGTTTTTAATTAACAACTACTTTACTTTATTTAAAGACGTTCTACTTAGTAAAGATTTCTCACAGGCGGGGACTGCACTGGTGGTGTTGGGGGCGTACACCATTATGCCCTTCACGATAGGATTGCACTATTTTACTAGAAAAGATATCGTCTATTAATAGGTTTAGAAGGCAATGGTTCAGCCTCTTTTCTACCATTGCGTTAATCCTCATTGTTCCGGTACTGTTTAACTTGGACATGAAATAGCAAGTGCTGTTTTGGTTGACTCCGCCCTTTATTTGGATAAGACTTATAAATCTTCCAAATGGTTTTTATACTGGTATAATAGTATTAGTAAAGAACTAAGCTGAGGTGATATCATGTCCAAAGATAAAATTCTAATTGTCGAAGATGAAAAAGAGATTGCCGAGCTAATAAAAGATTATTTGACGAGAGAAGGCTACGAGGTAATAATCTCACTTGATGGGGAACAGGGTTTGCGTGATTATAGGCGGCATGTTCCAAAGCTGGTAATTTTAGATATTATGCTTCCAAAGTTAGAGGGCACTGAGATATGTCGCATAATCAGGAACGAATCAAACATTCCCATTCTTATGCTGAGCGCGAAAAAAGACGACGTGGACAAGATATTAAGCCTTGGCCTGGGGGCCGATGATTACGTGACAAAGCCCTTCAGTTTAAGGGAGTTGGTGGCGAGGGTTAAGGCACAGCTGAGGCGGTATACCTTGCTGTCATCAGTACCGGACAGAAAAAATCGTCTCAAGTACGGTGATTTGGAAATCGATTGTAAAGGGTATACCGTCTACTTATCTGGAAAGAAAATCGATTTGTCCGCAAAAGAATTCGAAATATTGAACTTTTTGGCTTCCAGCCCACAGCAAGTTTTTACCCGGGAACAAATCTTTGAGCAGATATGGGGTTTTAATGAATTTGGCGACATCAATACAGTTACAGTTCATATAAGAAAGATACGGGAAAAAATAGAAAGAGAGCCTGCTAACCCTCGATTTATAAAAACGGTTTGGGGAGTGGGTTATAAGTTTGAGGGAGGCACTGATGGCACTCGGAATTAGATCTAAAGTGATTGTGGCTTTGATTACAAGTATAGTGCTGCCGGCAGCGGTTACCGTTGGTGGATTCATGTACAGTACTTTTCGAATGCAAGAAAATGCCGGTGACCAACAGCTGGAGAAAACACAGCAGGTTAACCAAATTGTTATACAAGAAGTTATTGACTCATATTCGTCTATTAACCATGGCAACACATTTTACCGAAATATAAAGCCGCTATTGGAAAAATACTACCTGGAACTGCAGATTATCAATCTTAATGGCGACACGTCTTTTGATTCTAACTGGTTCTCGAAAGAAGGTGAACCTAAATCCCAGGCATTTTTAGATAGGTTTATCGGTGACGCCAACAAGGCCACGATCCCAATTGTCATCAATAACAATGTAGCGGGCAACGCGGTGATAACCTCAAATGACCCTGCTTTTACCGGCTTTCTTGCAAAGTTATATTCTTCAATGTTAATCAGCTTGGCTATAGGGATATTAACCCTGATTAGTCTGGTCATAATTTTTACTATTTATCTTTCTAGGTCAGTGTTAAGACCTCTAAAACAGTTGAACGGTGCTGCAGAAAGAATTTCTCAGGGAGACCTTGATCGTACAATAGAATACAAAGCCGGTGATGAGTTAGGCAAATTTAGCCGTACCTTTGACCAAATGAGACAGAAGTTGAAGGAATCTTTGCAAAAACAACAAGAAAGCGAAAGAGCAAGAAAAGAGTTGTTGGCCAGTATTTCTCACGACTTACGTACCCCAATTACCTCTATAAAGGGATACGTGGAGGGCTTACAGGATGGGGTTGCCAAAGACGAGGAAATGTTTGATAGATATTTGCAAGTGATTAAAGACAAGACCGACAAATTGGACAGACTCATTGACGAGCTCTTTTGGTTTTCCCGACTGGACATGGATCGCGTCGAAATTAACCTTCAGCAGATAAATAGCCACGGACTGCTAACAGATATTTTTGGCGAATATGAACTGGAGCTTGGCCAAGATCAATTTATTATTAAAAAACCATTGCCTTCAGTGCAGGTTATGGTAGACAAGCATAAGATAGCACAAGTTGTCGATAATCTGGTACAAAATGCAAGGCGTCATGCTGGTGAAAGCGTTAGAATTAATGTGATGGCAACCATACATGGTGACCGCTTAGTTATAGAAATGAACGATAACGGTCCCGGGATTTCGGAATATGACTTGCCTCATGTTTTTGAGCGTTTTTATCGAGGTGAAAAATCACGCTCCCGGGATTATGGGGGAACGGGGCTGGGCCTAACGATCTGTAAGTATATTATAGATGCCCATGGTGGAGATATCTGGGTTGAAAGCTCATGCGGCAAAGGCAGCACTTTTTATTTTTCTCTCCCTATACTAATCGTTGATGATACTTTGCTTCAAACTAATTGCTGTTAAAGCTTGGTAAGGGTACGGCTGTTGTTTAATTTCATGCTAATTTTTCTCTTTCCGTAATGCTGTCATATATATAAACCTCGTACTGATATTGGCTGAGGTGCTGGCGTAGATCTGTGATCATTTGATTTATAGAGTCATAACTTTGCATGGGAAGAATTCGCAACTCGCGATAACCTGTATTTCCATATTGATAACACAACAACTTGTCGTTTGATATCCAGAACTCATACCTTACCTTAAGCAGATCATCGCTATAATTGCACTGAACTCCTTTAAAAAAACTCTTTTCCTGGTAATTGTTAAATACTATTTCTGCAGGAAGATTCAGTAATTCTTGCTTTTCATTAGTATGATTCTTTAACCATAGCTCAGAAGTTTTTTCAATGCACCCATATTCTTTAACAATTTTGTCTGTTATAAATGCCGGGAACAATCTAGACTCTCCGACTTCATGAAATCCCAGATTCTCAGTCTGCTCCCAATCTATATACAATCCGGAAGCTTTAAGCTTGTCCACCCACCATATGGTGTCTTCGGGAAACCATCGTTCAAAAGATATAAATCGTCCGTTCTCTGTCAATAATGCATATACTATATCAAGAGAAGTCTTGGCTTCTTCTTTTCCGATGCTTAAATCAAGATCATATAGAGACCAATATCTGTATTCTTCCGGAGTTCCGGTGGCCCTTTGAATATAACTGCCTATTACTTCCTTAAAGGTCATTACCGATGTTATAAGATCGAAATTATTTGGAGGAAATAAAGATAAAGCTTCTGATAAGCCGATTTTTTTAAATGAAACATTCTTGATTTTCAATCTTTTAGCCATTTCTTTTGCACATTCAATTGCATTACTGCAGGGGTCAATTCCTATAATTTTTGCCTTCGGAAAGAGTAAAGCGTAAAAACATGTAATAAAGCCATTTTCGCATCCAATGTCAAGAATCCTTTTTGGCTTTATATTTTTTATTGTTGAGAACCATTTAAAATACTTAAAATAGAGGTCTGCGTTATACCTCATTAGATCAAGACTAAATTCAAAACTACTATTCTTTAAGTCATAAATATCATCTTTATAGTTTTCCAATAGAGTCATTTCCGGTCTCTGTGTCATTATTTGTATAAACTTTTCCACAAAGCTCTTATCGTATTTATTACAGAGGACATTCACAAATTGCTTTCCATCTCTGGCGGGACGCACATTTAGCCTCTGAAGATAGGCATCAATAAAATCTTTTTGCTTTTTAAAATTCACCGTTAAATGCACCTTCTTGTTCGAAAAAGTCGCATATAATTATACTATATACCGGTAACGGGTACAATGGATTTACGGGCGATTCAGGCAGAGGTAAAAATTGTCAGGTAAATAAAAGCCTTACTGTGCGTTGGTTTCAAATATTCAAAGTTCGGAAAAAAGAATAGAGTATTCAAATTAATAATAACGGTATAAATCTGGTGTTGGGGAAACCAGATTTATGACCAAAAAATAGTAAGAGTTAAATTGTTTTCATAGGATAGTATGAAGGGAGAAATGTCGTAATACAAAGAGTTGTTTTAGCATATATTCTACTAACTTTGAAGGAGGTGCTTATAATGTTTACCAAACACTGGATGCTGCGGGAAACCGCTCACTGCAAAGAAGGATGCATGCAAAGGTCCCGGGCATGACGTTAAACTGCCCGCTTATCCTTATAAATAAACTTTAAATTAAAGGCCGCAGGGTCTTTTTTTGTTGCTAATAATTGCTTTTGCGATCGTACATATTTAAACTGTAACATTCAATACTATAAACAGGCGCATCATAAGAGGAGGTGATAACATGTTAAAAAGGATATCAGCTGTTATCCTGACAGTTGCGATTTTTTCCACATTAGCCCTTGGCTGCCAACCGGCCAAGAAGCCGGATAATCCGAACAGAGTTCCTCCCAGAAATGAAAGAAATATTGGGGATGTTGATAACAATCTAGACAGACGCGCCGAAAAATTAGCCAAAGAAGCGACCAGGGTTAAAGGTGTTAGAAAGGCAGCTATAGTTATTTCGGGTGATATGGCTTATGTAGGTATTGATCTTAAGCCAAATATTAAAGGGCAAAGTACTGAGGCTGTTAAGGAAGCAGTTGCTGACAGAGTCGAAAATGCCGACAAGAAGATTACCCGGGCATATGTCACCAGCGACGTTGGTCTTGTAACAAGAATCAGGCGTGTGGCCGATGGAATTGCTGATGGCAGGCCAATTTCAAGTTTTGCTGATGAGGTTAGGGAAATAGGTGATAGAATCGCTCCTGATTCTTCCCGTGAGTAAAACAAATCCAGGCTACGGCCTGGGTTTGTTTTTTGATTATAAAATAATATCCACAAGGGTTATATTTTAATGACAGGACATAATAAATGTAAGTTTAGATAAAGGGAGGTTGGTTTATGCATTGGATTGGCTGGCCCTGGGACAGGGTGATTATTATCTTTACCGGATTGGCTTTTGTGATGATTTGGCTTCAGGTGACTATTTTTCATTACAGGCAGAATTTTAGAAACTGGGCGATGTGGATTCCCGTGGTTGCACTTCCTTTACTTGGAGTTTTTGCAATTCTTATAGGATTTTATAATTTGCCATCGTTGAGATATATTTGGGTAGGGCTACTTGCAGCAGGGGCATTGGCAGGTCTAACCGGTTTTGTGCTGCATTTTGAGGGTGTCGGAGAAAGAGTAGATGGATACAGATTTCACAACTTCCTGGTCGGGCCGCCAATAGTTTTACCGTTAATGGTAACAGCCATGTCTGCCTTGGGAATTATAGCCCTTTACTGGAGGTGGTAATTTGTCTTGGGATGAAAGCGTGATTACACATTATCCGAATTATAACATATTGAATTTGGCTGATGAATGGGATTCTTATACCAAAGAAATTGTATTGAAAAGACTGGGGCCTTTTAGTGCTCCTGAATATTTCTCAGAATGGGAGACGTCAACTTTAAAAGCTATCGTTAAGAACATTGTCTTTGACAATCGTGACAACATTATTGACTGGATTGTTTTTCATCTCGACAGTAAGATGACTTCCGAAATAGGGGAAAACCAGCGTAAGATAGGAATTCCGCCTGAAGATGTGTTGGTGAGAGAAGGTATTTCTGTAATAGACCGTATAGCCAGAAGCAAATTTGCCAAAAGTTTCACAGATCTGGAAGAGGACGAGCAGTTTAAAATAATTTCCAGTCTTCAACTGGGACAATTACCCCCGATTCGAGAATGGTCTCGTATTCCTCAAAAGGATTTATTCAGCAAGTTTTTACTTGAAATTGTGGCTGCATATTATTCACATCCTGAGGTGTGGTCTGAGATAGGGTATGGCGGCCCCGCCTATCCTCGTGGCTATGTGAGAACTGAGTACGGTCTGACCGATCCGTGGGAGGCACGAGGAGATGGAAAATAAGGATTTTATTAAACATAACTGTGACCATTATGAAGGAAGCAGGCTAAACCATCTAAACAATAGAAAATATGGTGACATTGAAGTCGATGTATGCATCGTCGGAGCTGGAGCGGCGGGAAGTCTGCTTGCCTACGAACTTGGCAAAGCGGGCATGAAGGTTGTGGTAATCGAGGCAGGTCCTTTCTGGAATCCGCAAACTGACTTTGCCAGTGATGAACTGTCTATGAAGAACCTTGCCTGGAATGACACAAGGCTTGTGTCTGGAAAAGATCCGATATCAATGGGCCATAATAACTCTGGCCGTGGTGTAGGAGGTGGGACAGTACACTTTACAGGGGTATTTTTCCGGTTCCATGAGAGTGACTTTAAAGTCAGGACTTTAGACGGGGTAGCCGAAGACTGGCCCATTAATTATAATGACCTTAAGCCCTATTACGATAAAGTTGAAAACCAAATTAAGGTTTCAGGACCCAGGGAATTTCCATGGGGGCCATTTCGGGGACCGTACCCATATCCTGAGAGAGAGCCTATAAGCGCCAATGCTGAAGTCTTTAGGGAAGGCTGTGAAGCCTTAGGAATAAAAAGTACTGTTGCCCCTTTGGCGATACTGTCGGCTCCCTTCGATGGAAGGCCTCCATGTATAAACAGGGGATTTTGCAACCAAGGCTGTCTTCCCAATGCAAAATTTAGTGCGTTGATTCATTATGTACCAAAGGCAATCAAGCATGGGGTGGAGATTTTATCTGATTGCATGGTAACAAGGGTTCTAACTAACCCGACAGGGGGCAGTGTAACTGGAGTTGAATTTGTCCATGATGGCAGGAACTACCGACAAATGGCGAAGGTGGTTATTCTTTCGAATTTTGTGGTGGAGACACCCAGACTACTCCTGAATTCGGCTACTTCCAGCCATTCCCAGGGTCTTGCCAACAGCAGTGGTCTAGTAGGAAAATATATCATGCCTCACAGTGGGCATGACATGTACGCTAAATTCCAAAATGAAATACGACTATATAAAGGTACCCCAGTTCTTGCTGTGAGCCAGGATTTTTATGAGACCGACAGGACACGGGGTTTTGTCAGAGGATATACGTTTAATGCCCATGGCAGCCGTCCGGTTGAAATGGCAATGGGTTTGGCCAATGCTGGAATATGGGGAAAACAGCTGAGGCAGGTTATGATGGATTTTAATTTTTACGCTCGGATTACTCTGGTAGGTGAAGTATTACCCATTGTGAACAATTCTGTTACACTTAGTGAGGAGAAAGACGAATACGGCCTGCCAAGAGCTCTTGTTACTTTTAGCTATAGTGATAATGACAACAAGTTAATAGCTCACGGAGTTGCAAAAGCTAATGAAATACTTAAAGCCGCAGGGGGCGAACCTGCATTTGTAGTTCCGGATACCGCGCATCTTATGGGGGGATGTCGAATGGGTAATGACCCGCAAACATCGGTGGTCAACAGTTTTTGCCAGAGTCATGATATCCCCAATCTCTATATTTGCAGTGCCAGCGTTTTTGTTACTTCCGGTGGGGCTAATCCCACCGAAACAGTAATGGCCATCGCTTCAAGAACTGCTGACCACTTAATTAACAGAATGAATAAAGGCCGTCTGGGTAAATCTGATGAAGTTAAAGGTAGAACAATGGAAAAAGTTACCCGTTAGTGTTAAAATGGACATAATAAATTTATTGGAGGTATAAATAATGGACCATACGGGCGTGCCTTTGTTTTTAAGCAAATTAAAAAAGCGTGATAAAGATTTGTTTGAGGCAGTTCATTTGATGATGCAAAAAGTAATGTCCCCCGGAAAACTTGACGTTAAGACCAAACTCTTGATAGCAATTGCTGTTGATGCAGCCAAAGGAGCCAAGCTCGGTGTTGAAAACCTTAGTAAGCAGGCCCGCAATGCCGGTATCAGCGATGAAGAAATTAATGAAGCTCTTACAGTAGCAATGGCCAGTGCAAATCTCCAGTTCCTGTCATCTGCAGACGCGGCTTTTGAGGATTAGAATAATAACATGAAAGATGTAGTCGTTTATACAGATGGAGCCTGTTCAGGAAACCCGGGTCCGGGGGGGTGGGGCGCAATTCTGATGTTTGGCCCCCATCAAAAGGAAATCTCAGGGTTTGAACCGGCCACAACAAATAACAGGATGGAGTTAACAGCCGCAGTTAAAGCACTGGAGGCTTTAACAGAGCCATGTAACGTAATACTGCATAGTGACAGCGCATATCTTGTTAATACTTTTCAGCAGGGTTGGCTCAACAAATGGCAATTAAATGGCTGGAAAACCAGTAACAAAGGACCTGTTGAGAATCAGGATCTTTGGAAAAAGCTGCTTAGCCTAACCGGCAAACATAATGTCAAATGGGTTAAAGTAAAGGGCCATTCAGATAACGAGTATAATAACAGGTGTGACAAACTGGCAAGAGAAGAAATAAAAAGGGGAACCAATGAATAAGAATAACAGGCAGAGTAATTTACCCTGCCTGTTTTATTTTTAAGTTTAGTGGAGGAGTTGATCAATCTTATTACGATCAAATCCGATAACTGTTTCACCGTTTATTAATAGGGTAGGTACTGACATACTACCTGTCTTAGAGGACATCTCCTGCCTTTTTTGACTGTCAGAGGCTACATCATATGACTGGAATTTAACGCCTTTCTGTGAAAGATACTCTTTCACCTGAGTACATGCTGGTCAAGTAGGAGTTGTATAAATGGTAATCTCATTATTCATAAGTAATCCCCTTTCCTAATTTTTTACCTTATTATAGTTACCAGGTAAGAACAAGACTATGCACTTGGGGGTGAGCTGGAGGTAAAAAATAGAAATATTTTTAAAAACATGTATATTATTGGTCATTATTAGCTAGATTAACTGTAACATGTTTAAAAATTCCGCTGGCCTAGGTAATACATATCGGAGGAATTAGAAATTTTGTGTAGAATACCTTTTTTACAACTAAATATTGTTAAGCCGTATGATTAGAGCTTTATGTTTCGTTTTTGATGGGGCACAACACCTATCGACTGTTCTTCATATTATCTAATCGGGGGGCGTTTAAATTGAAACACTACGAGACAAGTCAGTTAAGAAATGTTGGCATTGTTGCCCATGGCAGCGCGGGGAAGACTTCTCTGGTGGAATCAATGCTGTTCAACACAGGAGCCATTAACAGATTAGGGAGAGTAGAAGACGGAACAACAACCTCAGACTTCCACCCTGAAGAAATCAAAAGGCAGATAACTATTCACACATCACTGGTACCATGCGAATGGAATAATTGTAAACTCAATCTGCTGGACACTCCGGGATTTTCCGATTTTATCAGTGATGTTAAGGGTGTACTGAGAGTCGTCGACAGTACTTTGTTTGTTGTTTGTGCCGTGGCAGGAGTAGAAGTTCAAACTGAACTTATTTGGAGTATGGCAAGTGAAAGCAATCTTCCAAAGGCTATCTTTGTAAATAAGATGGATCGTGAGAACGCGAATTTTGAAAAGGTTCTGGAAGAAATTGAAGATACTCTTTCCGGTAACTTTGTGCCTGTCCAAATACCGATAGGTGCTGCAGAAACATTTAGCGGCTACATAGATGTAATCAACCAAAAAGCCTATTCTTTTAAAAACAATGGTGATGTTGAAGAAATTCCAGTTCCTGATAATCTGACAGATACCCTTGCTATGTACAGGGAGAAGCTGATTGAAGCTTCGGCAGAAATGGATGATGAAGCTCTGGAAAAGTACCTTAACGGTGATGAGCTTTCGGAATCGGAAATCTCAAATGGATTAAGGATTGGTATTAAATCAGGTAAGATAACACCGGTTCTTTGCGGCTCTGCAGTGAAGAATATGGGTGTGACGCAGGCAATGGATTTCCTTGTTCGAGAGTTCCCCGCCCCTGAAGATAAGTCGGGAGAACCCCTGTCTTCATTGGTATTTAAGACACTGGTTGATCCCTTTGTAGGCAAAATGAACTTTGTAAGAATATTTGAGGGAATGCTTAAGGCAGATTCACCCGTATACAATTCAAATAAGGAAAAGGCTGAAAAAGTCGGGCAAATCCTGTCGGTAAGGGGTAAGATTCAGGAACCGATTATACAGGCTACCTGCGGTGACATTGTCGTTTTGGTTAAACTGCAGGATACTAATACAAATGATACCCTTTGTGCCAAGGAAAAATGTGTCAAACTTGATCCCATTGTTTTCTCCGTACCTACCTATTCGGTTGCTATTGCACCCAAGTCAAAGGGTGATGAGGACAAATTGGGTAATGCCATTGCGAGGTCTATGGAAGAAGACCCAGCCCTGAGGGTTGAGAAGAATGTGGAAACTCATGAGACCATCCTTACAGGGATGGGAGATACACATCTGGATATTACCCTTGATAAAATGAAGAGGAAATTCGGTGTTGACGTGATCATGTCTGACCCTAGAGTCCCTTACAGAGAGACTATCAGAGCCACAGTCAAAGTTGAGGGCAAGCACAAGAAACAGTCCGGCGGCCACGGCCAATATGGTCACGTTTGGTTGAGAATTGAGCCCCTGTCTGATAAAGATTTTGAATTTGATCAAGAAGTCTTTGGCGGTGCCGTTCCCAAACAGTACTTCCCGGCAGTTGAAAAAGGTGTAAAGGAAGCAATGACTGACGGCTTTCTAGCCGGTTATCCTGTAACGAACGTAAAAGTCGTTTTATACGACGGTTCATATCATAATGTCGACTCCTCTGAAATGGCTTTCAAAATAGCTGCAGCTCAGGCCTTTAAGAAAGGTGCGCTTCAGGCTAAACCGGTTCTTCTTGAACCTATAGCCAATGTGGAAGTATTCATTCCTGAAAGCTTCATGGGTGATATTATGAGTGACTTCAACACCAAGCGTGGACGTATTCTGGGTATGGAGCCAAATGGTAGGTTTACTACCGTCAAAGCCCAAGTTCCATTGTCAGAGGTATATAAATACGCAATAGATTTAAAATCCATTACCCAGGGACGCGGCTCCTTCACAATGGCATTCTCCCATTATGAAGAAGTCCCGGCCATGTTGGCAGATAAGATTATTGCGAAAGCAAAGGCTGAAAAAGAAGCTGCTGAGAAATAAATCATTTAGGTTTAAACAATTTTAATAAAAAATATTCATAGTCAATCGCTAATGTACTGGAACCTTTTAATAAAACGCACCGCTTGGTGCGTTTTGTTTTTTTTTTGGTAAGATATATCTGGTGCAAACGAAATATGAGTTTTTGAAGAAAAAGAAGGAATTAGAATATTTTGGTAGAAATATATTATTAAAATCAATAATTTATCGTTAATCCCGATAAAGGCAAACCCGTCGAAAGACGGGGACGCAAAGCTACGAGTCTTAGTAGTGATTAGCGGGTAGTGGATAGTGGATAGTGTTTGGGCTGAATTCTCTTAGCCTGAGAACTACACACTAACCACTACTCACTACCCACTAAAGATAGTCGGGCCGCCGAAGGAATCGTTCAACCAATTAGGAAGGAACGCTTATAACCTTTTTCGGGGATAAGTGTTTTTTTTATACCTAAAATTATGAGGATGGGATGTGGTTGAATGATAAAAAGCTGTACATAAAAATCGTTTAAGTAAGCAGCCTTGCCTATACTATACTAGTTAGAACAAATAAGAGGAGGAAAACATGTTAAAAAGAATATATGCTATTTTAGACTAAATCTTCTGGTGGAATCGTTAATATCACTAGTCCAAATGGGTCATACTTGTGGCAAGGTTCTATGTTACAAAAAAATGTACAGGCAGTTGAGTTTTTCAGATAAGAATTAGTAAAGTACATTTGAATCTGAGTCTGTTCTAAATAATGATGATTCAACTGCTGGAGCGCTATTGATTTTTACACTGGATGAGGTAGACTATATTTATGTTTTACAGCAGGAAGGAACCAATGATGCTTTAGTAGTTAATGAAACCAGTGAATACTCCCCCAGCTACGCTAACGCTAAGAGCAGGGGGCTTCCTGGTTCAACGACCACAGATTCATAAGTGATGAAGTCTTACACAGTCTCCGCAGGCGTAACTTCGGGGTATTCCTTCCCTAGTTGGATATTATTTATATTGTTAGGCAGCAGACAACTTCTGCAAGCCACGCAATTCGATTATTTTGGCTGAAACAATGTCCGGTTATCGGTGTAACCACACTTAGGGCAGGTATGAACCCGCACACTCAAGTCTTTAGGGACATCAGCGCCGCAGATACAGGTTTGTGATGTGCCATTGGGTGGTACTTTGATAAAGTTTTTACCGTTCTTTTTGGCCTTATATTCTATATAGGTAATAAGCTTTCCCCAACCGGCATCATGGATTGATTTCGACAGTCGGCTGTTGCGAACCATATTCTTAATCAGGAGGTCTTCAGCAATAATGATGTCGTTTTGCTTTACTAAAGCATTACTAATCTTGTGAAGAAAATCTTTGCGCTGGTTAGCCACCTTTAGATGGGTTTTAGATAATTTCTTTTTAGTCTTGTGACGGTTTCTAGAACCTTTTTGTCTGCGGGAAAGCTGTCGTTGGACACGTTTCAAATACTTTTCTTTCTTCCGGAGATGTTTGGGATTATCAATCAGCGCCCCTTCTGAAGTAGCAACAAAAGTATTAAGACCTACATCAAGTCCAACACTCTTTGGTTTAAGCGGGGGGAAAGGGTCGGTTTCCGGAATCTCACAGGTTATGTTGGCATACCATTGATTGTTTCTGAGTTTGACATTAATTCTGCCAGCCGAGGATAAATCAAACTCCCGGTGAATACGAATTTTTACAAAGCCTATCTTAGGGAGATATGTATAACCATTTGCTAAACGTGAAAATGTACCTCTAACCTTGTCCACCTGGGGGTAGGTGATAGATAAATATCTGCCTGTACCTTTAAAGCGTGGATAACCAGCTCTTTTATCGAAGAAGTTTTTGTAGGCAGCATCCACCCTTCGAAGAACGTCCTGCAGTACCTGAGAGTGAAGGGCTTTATATTCCGGATTCTCTTTCCTGAAGGCAGGAAGCTTATTCTGTTGAGTAGTATATCCAATAGATTTTTGCTCCGTTTTCCATGAAGTCTGGCGTTCCTCAAGGGCAATATTATATAACTTGCGGCATAACTCTAACCAAATAAGGAGAGTGTTTTCCTGTTCTGTGGTAGGATATAGTCTGAATGAATAAGTTATTTGCACTGTATCACCAGCTTATGGAATGATTTACCATAATTATACCACCAAACACAAGTTCGGTCAATTCATCCCCTACCTAAAGAGGAAGGGGACTTCTTGCCCGGTTTGTTAAAAACGAAGGCTGCATATGCAAACCTTCGTTTTTTGGGCGCAAATTTTTCCTGTTTTAAAGAGGTATTGACGGAAATTAGTCAAATAACAAATTAAATAATAGGAGCTATTTCTAAAAAACGACAGCTTATAGAGGGAGATTTCTGTGAAAAAAATTAAGCTGCATCACGTTATTTTGTTTTATATTCCTTTGCTTTTTATAATTCGCCTCAGAAACGGATTGGAGAACGACGTCTGGTGGCATTTAAAAATGGGAGAATATATGTGGAACAGTCTAACGATTCCGAAAACAGACTTGTTTTCATTTACTCAGTATGGGACTCCGTGGATAATGCACGAGTGGTTCTCAGAAATTATTCTCTACGGTCTTTATTGGACGGGCGGTTTTTATGGTATGCTTGCCGGTAACATGATATTACTCGGATTGACTTACTATCTTTTATATAAACTTACACTTCTTAGAACCAACAGTCCGTTAGTGAGCGCAGCTTTGGTTGCTGTAACTGCCGGACTCACTTATCAGTTTTGGGTTTATAGACCGTTTATCTTGGGATATGCCTGCTTCATGGCCTTTTTGTATCTTCTGGAGCTTTACAGTGTTAATCGTACTAAAATGATATGGCTTCTTCCGGTAATCATGCTTGTTTGGGTAAATGCTCACGGTTCTTATGCAATGGGTTTCTTGTTGATAATTCTGTACTTTTTTTCCGGTGTGTCTTGGAGTAGGTATGAAAAAATTGTTTTTGAACATTGGACTCGTAGAGATTTCGCGAACCTCCTTCTGTGTCTGGTACTTACAGTCTTTGCTGGACTAATCAATCCTAACGGTGCCAAAACCCTTCTTTATCCCTTTTTAACTATAGGTACATCAGTTATCACAGACAATATAACAGAATGGCTATCCCCAGATTTTCACTCAATCTATACAAAAATCAACTTACTGGTTATCCTAGGGGTATTTTTTCTTATTTCTCTCAAAAAAGGAAGCCATAGAATAGTTGATTTGCTGCTGGTCTTTTGCTTTACCGGACTTTATTTTATATCACAAAGATTTTTGATTCTTTATTTTCTTTCAATGACCTCAGTTGCCGGTTTCTACATATCGGCGATAAAAAATAATCCATTTAAACTCCGGGAATATCACCCTTTAAATATACTTTTAACAATATTTTTAGTGGCTGCTTTTGCTTTTTCATGGCCTGAGAAAAATGAATTTGGAGAAAATCCTTCAGATTTTCCAGTCCATGCGGTTAATTATCTTAAAGAAAAGCACCTGACCGGAACAATTTTTAATGATTTCAACTGGGGAGGATATCTGCTCTGGTATCGCTACCCGGAAAACAAGGTATTTATAGACGGAAGGGTTGATATGTATATCGATAATACTATTGAAGATTACCTTACCATAATAAAAGCCCAGCCGGGCGCCCTTTCACTGTTAGAGAAGTACGAACCGGAGCTGATACTGATTAATAAAAATAAGCCTTTGAATGAGCTTTTAAAGCATAGTTTGACATGGAAGCCGGTATATAGAGATGAGACTGCCGTAGTTTACGCGAGAACACAGAAGTAGTGACCACAGGCATTACTCACATTGTGCCATTTATTTCATCCCAGTGTGATATAACTTACGGTTTCTATATAGCTTCTGGTGGTATAATAACAAAAACAGATACTACGATACTTAAGAGGTGATTCAAATGTCTCAGCACTTTTTAGATGTCTACGGGTGCCGGCTTTGTGAAAAGGAAATTGCGACAGGTAACAGGATTAAGAAGGAATATATCTGCTGTGACCAGCCTATGAGAATGATCAAAGAAAACATAGCGTATGAACAAACTGATTCAGCTGAGTGGCCTGTAGATAAACTTGTGACCTCAGTTGATGGGAATGTGGGGTTGACAGGAAAGGATTATGTGGCTAAGACTATTCTCTTAACTCCTGCAATGGAAGTGAAAGTCTTAAGCTTTAAAGCGAATCAGGAAACAGTTTATGAGAAGTCGGAAAATGATATCAGCCTTTTTGTGATAGAGGGAAGTGGTATTATGGCTCTTGGATATGAAGATATTGAGATTTCTGAATCGTCAGTTGTGGTTGTGCCTAAAGGGATGCTTTGGGGCATAAAAAATAGTAATAGTTCACCACTTATTGTTTTACAGACTATAAACAGAAATAAAAATTTTGCATAATTTTGTTTAATCTTGTGTTATGGTTTATAATAGTATATCATTAAATTGACGGAAAATTCAGTGAAGGAAATTTTTGTGGTAGCAAAATTAAGAATATTTAAATTCAACCGGAGGTGTTGTATATGTCAAAACTGATTGCCGTAGCGGGTAAGGGCGGTACAGGAAAAACTACTTTTACAGCAATTCTATTGAGAGAACTTGTTAAGGCAAAAAAAGCAATTTTAGCTGTTGATGCAGATCCCAATGCTAACCTCAATGAGGCTTTGGGGCTGGAGATTGATTCTACTATTTCGGAAGCTGTTGATTCCGTCAAAGCCAACGAAATTCCAGCTGGTATGACCAAAGAAGGGTTTATTGAATGGAAGCTGAGCCAGTCGCTAATTGAAACCCAATATGTCGACCTTCTTGTTTTGGGTGTTCCTCACGGTTCAGGTTGTTACTGCTATCCCAATGATTTGCTGCGTCGTCATATGGATAACCTTAGAGGAAATTATGATTATGTTGTTACTGACAATGAAGCCGGTCTCGAGCATCTGAGCAGGCAGGTAGTTCAGGATATTGAACACTTCTTTGTTATCAGTGATGCATCTGCCAGAGGAATAAGGTCA
This sequence comes from Thermincola carboxydiphila, assembly GCA_016841045.1. GTDB lineage: Bacteria > Bacillota > Thermincolia > Thermincolales > UBA2595 > JAENZX01. The sequence continues at coordinate 2,275 of JAENZX010000023.1, read as the reverse complement.
GCGGGACGTGTTAAACAAATCGTAAGCGGCTTGAAGACCAAAGTAAACAACATTTACCTGATAGTAACAAAGGCCATGGAAACGGGTATTGATGACCTTATGGATGAAATTAAAGCAACAGGTCTCGAACTTATCGGAGTGATTCCTTACGACCCAATGGTGGCAGAATTTGACCTTAAGAGCAAACCACTCTTTGACCTGCCTGACGACTCAAAAGCTGTTCAGGCTGTACAGGAAATCATTCAAAAAACCGGAATGTAGTTTAGTTAATTAAAAGAGTAGTAAAGACCACCCCAGAGTGCATCGAGAACACAGAGAAGCAATTGTTTCCTTTGTGTTTTCGGTGTTCTATGTGGTTTATTTTTTTTCTAATCCTTTCTTTGCGTCCTTTGCGCCTTTGCGGTTCAATCTTCTTCTTTTTTGTTTTCTGAGTTTCTTTGGCCTTGAATAGAGAAATTCTGAGCAGGAATAATATTATTGAGAGGTCACATTAGAAAGGAGCCACACAAATGACAAGTAATAAACAATTCAAGGATCATAAAAAAGAGCCGCCAAAAGAATTTGTACCCACTGAACTTGGTTCTGCTGTTTTTGCTAGTGTTAATGGGAGGCCTACAGACCAGGAGTATTTGATTCTAGATGACAACAGCAGGGATGATATGGAAGATGGCGCAGTTAACAGCCGAAAAGAAAAGCAGTAACAAGATTGTCTTTATTCCTAAAAGGGCCTTTTTCGAAAAGGAGTCACTAGAATATCCGGCAGGACAAAGAGCTTTTAAGGCATTAAAGGAACTAGGTGTAGATGTAGCATTTACAGGTTCCCACAACAGAATAACCGGGATTCCGGGTAAAACGCCTAGAGAGGCGTATCTCGAGGGGAAAAGGACTATTGTCGTGGGTGTCAGAAAAACTTTGAACTTTGAGACCTGTAAGCCTTCTGCACATTATCAGCTTCCTCTAGTTACAAGCTGCCCGGGGATGTGTGAATACTGCTACCTAAATACAACCCTGGGGAAGAAGCCATATATAAGGGTGTATGTAAACACTGACGAAATCCTTTCCGCGGCTAGAAAATATATTGATGAACGCGCTCCGGAAGTAACTTATTTTGAAGGAGCAGCTACTTCAGACCCACTCCCGGTAGAGCCCTATACTGGTTCTCTGGAAAAAGCTATAGATTTCTTTGGTAGCCAGGAATACGGGCGTTTTAGATTTGTTACCAAGTTTACAAATGTTGAGTCGCTTTTAAAACTTGAACACCGTGGGCATACAAGATTCCGTTTTAGCGCTAATGCCCGTAGTATAATTGATAATTACGAAAAGGGGACTCCAAGACTTTTACAGCGGCTTGACGCTGCGGAAAAAGTGTATAAAGCAGGTTATCCCACCGGATTTATAATTGGGCCTATAATTACTTTCGAAGATTGGAAAGACCAATACAGGGAGATGTTCAAAGAACTAAACCAACGGTTTGGGACAGGAGAAAACCTCACAATGGAATTCATAACTCATCGTTTTACTAAACGGGCTAAGAGTAATATTCTGGAGGTGTTTCCTGAAACCACCCTCCCGATGGAGGAGACAGAAAGAAAATTTAAGTATGGGCAGTTTGGGTATGGAAAATATATTTATCCTCCAGATACCATGGATGAGGTTAAGCGGTTTATGTCTGAATTGGTTGACGAATATATACCCCAAGCTAACATCGATTATTTTATTTAAGAAACAAAAAAGGGAGCGTCCCATAAGTTTAAAAAACTTATGAGGGCTCCCTCTAATTTTTATAAAAAAACTTAGTGGGCATTTTCTCACGCCCACTGAATGGTTGCTAGCTTAGACAAGTTATGTCTATACACAGCAGTTCCCACTCAACTTTAACTTTTTCAATCCCTTTTAAAAGAAATTTCTTAAAACCCCAGCACCAGTTAACCCTGCCAAAGACGTATTCAGGCTCAATACAATGTCTTTTCCGCAGGGCAATACCTACCTCAGACAGTAGGTTTTGTCTGGCTTCCTTTTTTAATTCGTCCAAACGTACATTTACTTCTATACGTCTATTCCAATCTTTTCTTTTAGTGCATTTTTCACGGTGAGTACAACCGCTACAATCCTCACACTCGTAAACTCTGACTTGTGAATTATAGCCGGTACTGCTTTTTCTTTGGATGGTTTTTATGTAAGACAGCTTTCCGAAGAAGGTAAAAGTCCTTTCGCATCAAGCCAGATATTTTCTTTTTTCGCCACCATCCCGCCCATAAGTGCGTGGGGCACTTGC
>JAENZX010000022.1 GCA_016841045.1 Thermincola carboxydiphila | reverse complement strand
TACCTTTAAAAACCCTGTCGGGATTTTCTAAAACCAGCGCTGCCCTGGCACCTTCCATACCACTGTTAAGGCCTGCAACAAAAACATCTAAATGCTGAACCAAGTCATTATTAATAGACTGTCCATTGAATTTTCTGGTAGAATGCCGGTATTGAACCGCCTGCATCCATTCATCCACCTTTAGCTGCAACAGATTACACCTCGACCCTCATAGTTTTTATAATAAATTACTGTTTCTTTTTCCCCAATAATACTATAACTGAACCGAGAATTATACCCAATGCTATCCCATAGCCAGCCCCGAGGGCAATGTTCCCCCCGGTTAAAACCGCAAAAGTTGCGCCTATTGCGGAACCAAAAACAATACCTAATCCCACTGCATAGTCTGATGTCTTTCTTTCCTTTTGCTGTTTCACCTGAATCCCTCCTAAAAAGATGTTATTTTGATTAATTAATTTTCGCTGCCTTGATAGGAAAATGCTTCTTCAATCCCCACATCAAAGACATGAGCGATTTTAAAGGCCAATTCCAGGGAGGGGTTATATTTGCCTTTCTCCAGGGCAATTATGGTTTGGCGAGTTACCCCCACCTTCTCGGCCAATTCCCCCTGGGTCATATCATTTATTGCCCTGAAGACCTTTATTTTATTCGTTATCATCACTCATCAGTCCCCTCAATCCCCTGGTGTAGTAATAATAAGCAATTGCATATATTAAGACCATCGTAACCGCCGAAAATGCCAGGGTATAGCCAACATATTCGAAATACGGTTCCCTGCTTTTCAAGGCTATAAACACCATGCTGCCGGCTGATATTAACAGGCCGAAAATCTCAAAAACTTTTTTGGCCGCCTTACCGGCATACATTGTAATCATCTCATCTTCCATAACCTCTTTAACCCTCGATTTCAACCAGTAAATTGACCACTGTCCTGTCAACAGAACCGCCAGTGCAATACCAGGTTTTCCGTTAGCTACGGAAATCCCTACACCGGCCCCCATCAGCGCAGAAATTACCACCGAGTATGAACGGAATTTCTTTTTATCCATAACTATCCCCCCTATATTAACTCCACCCTACTTATAGTAATGTACTTTAGACTTATTGTAATGTATTTATTACATTTTGTCAATTTATTTTTACCTTAAAGTTCAAAAAAAAACAACGGTCACCCAGACCGCTGCTACCAAGTGAAATAAGTTTCTCCGCATGTTCGTAAAAAAACTCCTAAGCCTTTTCGGCTTTTGCCTTTACCCGTTCATTGAATCTGGCCGCATCTATTATGTACCTCTCATGAGTGCCCCGGGAAATCATATCCATGCCATCATTACCGGTTAATGAGAATACCAGCTTTCTGCCGCTGACCTCATCAAGCACTCCCTTAACGGTAACCGTCAGGCCTGGCGGTGTAGCCGCAATGTGACTCAAGTTAACGTGAGTACCGACAGTTTGCTCCCGGGGCCAGTCTAAGAACGGGTTTATTGCCCTGATGCAGGCCCATTCAAACAAACCTACCATGTAACCGGTCGCCAGTACTCCTGGCATTGCCTGGAATTCGGGTGATTCCGGATAGAGATGTGGCACAGTTTTATTTTCCGTAATTGTGAATTCAAATTCAAATGTCAGACCGGGCTGTAAAGATTCCTTCATGTTAATACACCCCTCTGTTAATATTGTAATTTAAATATATCAGGGTTATATATATAAAGCAAATTCATTAATTTCATTATATTTATGAATGGTTTTAATATATAATTATATTTGGGAGGTGGACAGATGGACTGGAATCAAATCACAGGTTTCTATCACGTGGCCAAACACGGCAGTTTTACTAAGGCGGCTGAGGCCATTTTTAAAACACAGTCAGCCCTCACCCACCAGGTTAAATCTCTGGAATCAGAATTAGGCTGCCTGTTGTTTGAAAGAATCGGGAAACGCAGGATTAGACTCACAACCGCAGGCGAGAGGCTCTATTCATTTGCTGAGGAATTAATGAAAAAACATCACAGTTTAATTGATGACCTGAACGAATTAAAGGGAATAAAAAAGGGACAGCTTAAAATTGCTGCCCCGTTCACCACCCTGTATAACTTACTCCCTGTTCCGCTGGAAAGGTACACTACTGATTTGCCCTGGGTGGAGTTAACCGTATTGGACCGCACCCAGAAAAATGTCATTCAGCTTCTTAAAGAGGGGGAAGTTGATTTTGGATTTATTCTGGAATCAATGGTACCAAAAGAATTGCACCGTGAAAAATGGAAAAAGGTTGAAGTTGTTTTACTGGTACCGGCTGGCCACCCCTTAACCAGGGAAAAACAGGTTAATCCCGGACACCTGGCCGATTATCCCCTGATACTGCCTCCCTGGGGAGCCGAATTCAGTTATCGTCAAAAACTGGACAGGCTGTTTTCAGAGTACAACCTAGAATACCGGGTTGTTATGGAATCATCCAATGTGGAGCTGAGTTCCCTCTACTGTGAAATGGGCCTGGGAATTACATTTGCCACGGTTGTCAGGGATCTGCCGGCGCTGCGAAATAGGAATCTGGCAGTTATCCCGCTCGACCGGTATTTTGACCCGGACTACATCTGTATCGCAATGCGCCCGGATATTGTGCTCCCCTCTTACAAAGAAGCTTTTGTTGGCCTGTTTGTTCGTTCCCGCTTTTAATAAAGCGGGTCCTTACAGTTCACAGTTTAATACCAATCAGGTCAGTTTGTAAATCTACTTAAATCCAATTTAATTATTTATTACCTTTCAATAAGATAAATAACCCGGCTATACATGCAATAAACGTAAATATAAATACCGGCATTAATGTGATATCGTTTTTTACAGCATGTGCACTGCTGTTAATCGACGAATAGAGCAGCATACCAATGGCCAGGAAGGTAATATGTTTTCCTTTGCCGGAACCTTTCCAAAGCATAATCCCTCCGGCAAGCGCTGCAGCCGCCATAGCGAATTCGGCAATCTGGTGAAAAATGATGTACTGGTTGTTTTCGACAGTATAAATACCGTTTGTCATGCTGCCTGTGAGAATAAATATAACCCAGAACGCGATAACAGCAAACCCCAGAAAAATCATGATTCCGGCTAAAAATTTCAACTTTACGGACATATACTTTCCCTCCACAGGTGCCGGTCACTACATAGATTCACTGGCCCACTCTGATCTCTCTGCCAACCATAACATCCACATACCGATCCCGGAATACTTCCCTGAACTTATCCAGTGTCCAGTCACAGCTGTCATGGGCCGAAATACCTATTATTCTTAGATTGGTTTTATTCAATTCAGCAACAGCTTCCAGAACTTCCTGTTTTTCGATTTTCTGCCAGGGTAATTTGCCGGTCCCGAAAATTTTCTGCAGATTATACTTCATTCTTGATTCTTCAACAGGGTAATGAAGTCCTCCTATCACTCCGTAAATTGGCACATCAAACAGGTCCCTGGCCCTTTCAAGAATCCTGACAGCTTTTTGGTGACCACATCCGACAATTAACACCAGTCCCTTACCTTCTACATTGACGGCAAGCGCCTGTTCTGAGGTAATCCCCATTCCCCAGATTGCCCTGTCAATGGTCCCAATGGTGGCAATACCTTCTGCAATTTTCTTTGGCCCCGGAGTTGCTTCCACTTCTGCTGTGGTGTGAGACATCTTTTCAGGCACATAAGCCTTCACATGACTTAGATCAACTTCTTCCCGGGAAAGCAAAAAGGTATGTTGTTTCATTGCCTTCATCCCACCTGTATGGTCAACATGATTGTGAGATATTACAATAGTGTCAATATCGTTAATATCCACCCCCAACTGCTTCATATTTCTTAACAGGGGGGACGGATGCTCATTATTTAGATTGTATCCTACATCAAAGAGTATCTTTTTACCGCCGGCGCTCACCAGATAAGAGACACCGGGTTCCCCGGCCAGGGAGTCATTAACGGTATAGTGATCAACCAAAGGCATTATTTTAAGTTCTTTTACTGTGCCAAGATTTTCTAACTTTTCCGGCTTATATTCCTCCCAGGAAGCCTCAGCGATTTTGTTGTTCCGCAAAAAATTGCGCACAGAAAAGGCAAATACAAACAAACCCAACACAACCACAGCCAATATGACATAAGCCATAATTTTCATCATTTTTAAAACTCCTCTCCCCCAAAAATTATTTTAATTGGACTTTCCAAAATATGCAGTTACCCTGTCATACAGGTGCTTTCTCAGATTAGTAAACTCCCTTGCGGCCAGGTCACCTTCCCAATCCGGGATTAACTCCACTGGTAAAACAGGGTCAGAAACAGCGGTATCATAAAAGTTCCAGCCCAGCTTAAACAACAACGGGAGACAATATCCGCCATCACCTTTTAATCCGGCAGTCTCGCTTTTGATATCTTCAATCAGACCCAGAAGTTTGAGGTAGCTTTTTTTTACCGGCCCGATTTTAAAAATGTCCTTTAACAGCTGGTCTGCCGTAAAATTGTAAAATATATTTCCTCCCCATAATTCTATGTACTCAAATTCATTTTCCTTTGACAGATCAGCCATCTCTCCAGATACCCTGTATGGGCTGAGCCAAACGTTCTTCTCTATTTCACGCAGGCCGAGTTCCATCAATTCATCAACAATTAATTGATTTTCCCTGTCTGATTTATGAAAATTCATTAAAGCAGCCAGGTACCATTTTTGGTCCCATGCATTATGTCTTTTGTTAAAACGTGCAAAGAATCTGCCGATACCCTCATTCCATATCTTTACGTTTTCCAGGCCGTATTCAGTCAGGTGGTAATAAACCTCAGTTCCGCGCCGCTGATTAGACAATATTCCCGCTTTTACCATTCGGGACAGTCCCATCCGGGTAGATGTCTCGTTCTTCTCAAACTGCTGCATGAACCTGATTAATTTATTCAGACCTATCGAATACTGCCCGGTATACTGACCGTAAATATTGAAAAGAAATAAAACAATACTGGTTACACTGTCTTTTTTCCGCAAAACAATTTTCATCGGGCCACCCCCTCTAGATCACTTTTTATAATATCATTTGTCACGCCATCACTTGTTATCATTTGTTACATATCACCTGTTATAATGTCACCTGTTACCTGCTTCTTAAGCCAGGTTTTTGATATTCATATAGTGTACCGTCAATCCGATCCCCCATCCGATCATGGGAAAGATAAACCAAATAAACCCGGGAACAAAATTTAGGTTAATAAACACCAGCAGGCTGATTACACACAGATAAACCGTCCTGTGGATTCTAAACCCCAACTTCTCATCTGCCGCTCTCATTTGTCGACTTTCAAATTTGTTATTCATGATAACCCCTCCGTTTTCATAACATTTATTTGTTTATTTTTATTATACGTTATAACATTTCTTATTGTCAATGTTTTTTTAGTTACTTCCCTCAGAAGTTACCATCAAATAAAAAGGCAGTGAATATCAATTGATATCCACTGCCCCTAATAGCCGTTCTCAAAGGGTAACCATCTTTACATCCAGCACACCGTCCACTTTACTAATCTCAGCCAGCACTTCATCAGGAGCAGCCGTGTCAACGGCCAACATAATAATGGCTTTACCTCCCACGCTTTTACGGCCTACCTGCATGCCCGCAATATTTAGGTTATGTTCCCCGACTATACTGGCGACAGGGCCGGCAACTCTTGGCCGGTCATGGTGGGGAATTACCAGAATATTACCCCTGGGCACAACATCAACTCTGAATCCGTCGACCAGTACGATTCTTGGGTCATCCCTTCCGAACAGGGTCCCCGCAATTTCCAGGGTATCTGCCGATTCGGTCCTGGCAGAAATCAGTGTGGTATAATCACCGGCTTCACCTGTCCTGATCTCTTCAACCATGATTCCTCTTTCTTTGGCAATAACAGGTGCATTTACGAAGTTAACCGCCCCTGATTCTTCAGCCAATGACTCAAGAAACCCTTTAAGGTATGATATTGTCAATGGGGATACATCAATTTGAGCCAGTTCACCGGTATATGTAATCCTGATATTATGAATACTTCCTTCAACCAGTTGTGCCTGCATTTTACCCAGTTTTTCCGCCAGAGTCAGGTAGGGCCTGACAGCAGCAAGCAGATCCGGCTTGATCGGTGCCACATTGACAGCATTTACAGCCATTTCACCTTTTACCAGCACATTTACAAATTCTTTGGCCACATCAAGGGCAACATTCACCTGAGCCTCCCTGGTAGATGCACCCAGGTGTGGAGTCACAATAACATTGTTCAATTCAAAAAGAGGACTCTCAGTGGTGGGCTCGGCAGCAAATACGTCCAGTGCCGCTCCGGCCAACTTACCACTCTTCAAAGCTTCATAAAGGTCTGCTTCATTTATAATGCCTCCGCGGGCAACATTTATTATCCTGGCGCCGTCCTTCATCATAGCCAGGGTTTCCCGGTTGATCATGTTAAGGGATTCCTTTGTCTTGGGAATATGGAGAGTCAGGAAGTCCGCCTCTTTGATGACATCCTCCATAGCCTTAAGTACAATTCCATTGGCTGCAGCTGCCTCCGGAGATACCATGGGGTCATAACCGATGGTTTTCATTTCAAAAGCCTGAGCCCTTTTGGCAACGGCAGTCCCGATTCTGCCCAGGCCAATAATACCCAGGACTTTGTTCCTCAGTTCCACACCAAGGTATTCCTTGCGCATCCATTTACCTTCCTTCAGATCTTTGTGTGCCTGTGGCAGGTTGCGTGCCAAACCCAGCATTAATGCCATTGTCTGCTCAGTGGCGGCAATGGTATTGCCATCGGGGGCATTAACAACAATCACACCAGCATGGGTTGCCGCAGGAATGTCAATATTGTCCACACCAACTCCGGCACGTCCAATGATCTTAAGTTTTTGGGCTGCTGCAATAACCGGAGCCGTTATTTTGGTGGCACTCCTGACAATCACCCCGTCATAATCACCTATAATCCTGCACAGCTCATCTTCAGTCAGTTTGTTATTGTTTACTACCGCTTCAATACCGCCTTCAGACAGAATTCTGACCGCTTTTTCAGAGACATTGTCCAATACCAATACCTTCACCTAAAATCCCCTCCTTCAAAACTTTTAAAGAAAATAAAAACTCCCGCAACTGAAAAATTATTTTTTCCAGAGACGAGAGTCTTGTTCCCCGCGGTACCACCCTGCTTGGCTGAAATAATACATATTCCAGCCCTCTTTGAATACGTTAACGGGTATTAACCGGTAATGTGTTTTAACCACTTACTGTTCCAGGGTGGATCAACAACAGGTTTCACCGGTTTTCACCTCCCACCGGCTCTCTGTAAAAACCACATTTGTTTACTGTCCCTTTCATCACTTTTACAGTATAAAATTTTTAATAGTAAACTATATGGACATATTTTACTATATTATTAAGTTCCAGGCAATGTTTGTGCCTGATTTTATTCCCCTTCGACCAATAGTTTGCCATACTCTTCAACACTGAGTAAGTTATCCAGTTCACCGGTATCGGAAATCTCCAGTACCAGGATCCAGCCTTCACCGAATGCATCTTTGTTTATCAGCTCCGGAGTTTCTTCAAGTGCAGTGTTTACTTCAAGTACTTTGCCGCCCACAGGAGCAAAAACTTCAGAAACTGCCTTGACTGATTCTATATTGGCTACAGCTTCTCCGGATGTGTATTCTGCCCCCACTTCCGGCAATTCTACAAAAACCACATCTCCCATAAGACTTTGAGCCACATCCGTCACACCTATTACCGCCCTTGTTCCTTCCACTCTTATCCACTCATGATCTTTGGTATACTTCAGGTCCTTCGGATTTTCCATTTAACAATATCCCCTTTCAGATCACTATAGATTGTTTTCAGGCTGCCACTGCAGCAAAATAAAGAAACACGTTATCTGGCAGTCTTTCTTTTTAATAGCACAGGAGCCGACATCCCCAGCACCAGACAAGCGACATTAATTGTAATATATGTTGTTAAATTAGTTTTATAAATCTCCTGATTTATCTCGTGCTCAATGGTTATTTCCGGATTACCCGGCTTCTGAATCGGGTCGAGTTTCTCTAATCCTTTATAAGGCCATATGGAAAAGAGAAAGAAAACAAAATTCAGGAATAAAGCAAGGGAAACTATTAAAACCGCTTTGCGTCTCGAAGCCAAAAGCCATTCCCCCTTATAGTTTGTAGGTCCGGTATATGATTACCAACCACGTTCCTGCATTCGTTCCACATCCGGTATCTGGGAAATATCAAGCCCGGGCATTGCTTCGCCAAGTCCTTTGGATACTTCAGCCAGCAATTTGCTGTCATTGTAATGAGTGGTTGCGGCAACAATTGCTTTTGCCCTGGCTTCCGGGTCCTTAGACTTAAATATGCCGGAACCCACAAAAATTCCATCACATCCCAGCTGCATCATTAAGGCTGCATCAGCAGGTGTGGCAATTCCTCCGGCAGCAAAATTGACCACCGGCAGTCTGCCAAGTTCTTTCACCTGGAGCACTAAATCATAAGGAGCGCCAATACTTTTGGCAAAAGTCATCAACTCTTCTTCAGGCATGTTTTGTACAAGCCTTATTTCAGCCATAACCATTCTCATATGGCGTACTGCTTCAACAACATTGCCTGTCCCCGGCTCTCCCTTGGTCCTTATCATTGCAGCCCCTTCGCCGATACGCCTCAGGGCCTCACCAAGATTCCGGGCGCCACAGACAAACGGAACCCTGAACTCGTGCTTATTAATGTGAAATTGTTCATCTGCCGGAGTCAGTACTTCACTTTCATCAATATAGTCTACTCCAAGGCTTTCCAGTATCTGTGCCTCAACAAAGTGCCCAATTCGGGCCTTGGCCATAACAGGTATGGTTACAGCATCAACTATTTTGGTAACGACCGTAGGGTCAGCCATCCTGGCAACTCCACCGGCAGCACGGATATCGGCAGGCACTCTTTCTAATGCCATTACTGCACATGCACCGGCCTCTTCTGCAATTTTTGCCTGTTCAGGAGTAGTAACATCCATTATTACTCCACCTTTGAGCATCTCTGCCAACCCTTTTTTCAGTGTCCAGGTGCCTTTGTCCGTCATTATAAATCCTCCTCAAAAATCCTAAAATTAATTTTCCCTTTACTTATTACTTATATTTTGCCCTTTCCCCGCCAATTAATTTTGGCCGGACACGGGCAGCAGTCACATGCGCCTTACCAATTTCTTTTATGCTTAACCTGACAGGGACAGCAACTCTCTTAAGATGCATACCTATAAAGGTATCGCCTATATCCAATCCGGCATGAGCCTGAATAGTTTCAACAGCTACCGGTTTTGTGCAGTTTGCATAATAAGTCGTGGAAAACGAACCACCGGCTTTGCGATGTGGGACTACATTTACAATCTCAAAACCGTATTTTTCAGCACACTCTTCTTCCACAATCAATGCCCTGTTGATGTGTTCACACCCCTGAACAGCCAGATAAAGGTCATTTTCCCTGATGGCCGGAAGTATTCCTTTCATTAATGCTTCTGCAATTTCCATACTGGAATTGGACCCTATCCTGTGTCCGCCTACTTCACTGGTGCTGCAGCCAATAACCACGATATTACCCGGTTTTAAGGCTGCCACTGCCAACAGTTCCTCTAATGCGGTTTTCGCTCTTTCAGTAATTTCATTTAAATCTAATTGGAATTCACTCATAATTAAGACCCCCTATACAGTAATAGATTGCTTTTTCGCGAGAGGTCCGGTCTCTTTCATTAAAAATGTGCATAAAGCAGCTATCAGTGATGAAAAAGAAAACAAGAAAATGGTATGGTGTAAACCAATGGATTCGCCAAGCCATCCCCCTATCCAAGGTGAGATAAAAGCTGCCAGAAAGCCTGATGACAGAACAACTGCATATACCGCCCCAACCCTGGCAGGTGTCATTTTATCAAATTCCATCGGCATTGTAAACAGGGCCGGAGCCCATCCCGCATTACCAAATCCTGCCATACTTACACCAAGCAGCCTGACAAGTCCTGTACCATTGATAGCCAGAAGAGTTCCGGTAAAGGTTACCAGGTGTAAAGGCCAGGTGAAAGGTTTTCGCAGCCCGGCCTTACTCATCCAGAACCCACAGAGCAGTCCGGCAATTATTCCGGCGACAGGAAATACTGCGGTAATATTTGAGGCAGCCTGCATATCTAACCCGGCTTCGGTAATGTAATATGTCGGTAAATATGATGTGAGAAACTGAAAACTCCACATGTCTCCGGCCTCAGCAATGCTGAGAAGGACAACTTCCCGGTTTTTCAGGACACTTCTGATGAGATTTATTTCCTTTGGATCACTGTCCGCGCTATGATGCCCTGTCCTGAGCCCCCTGCCCCAGATACTCCAGGCCACCGCAATTGCTGCCATATAAATACCGGTCGATGTAAGTGTCAGTCTCCAGGAGTGGTTAAATGCCATATATATTGGGACAGTCATAGTAAAGGTAATCGTTGTGGCTACATATGGCAGAACAGAATTGATGGTATTGATATATGGCCTCTCTTTCTCAGGGAACCACTCCATAATCAAAGCGCCGGTAACAGGTAAGCAGAGGCCGATCCCCAGCCCAATTATGACTCTGGTACCAAAAAGCCCTTGAAAACTACTGACGGCAAAGTTAGCTATGGAACCTATCCCCATTAGCCAGAGTCCTGCCGCAAAAACCCTTTTGGGCCCAAGCTTATCTGTAAGTACACCTCCGATAACACCTACAGCCGCAATCATGAGGCAGACAATGGACATGATTAGTCCGCCTTCCATAAGGTCCATACCAAGGTCTTCCATTATCTCAGTAAGCAGCGGAGATGGGGCAAACCATAAAATATTCAGCCCCGCCAGTCCTAAAAGTAGTAATATTCCTACTATCCACCTGTATTTTGAGTACAACAATTTTTCTGACATTTTCTCCCTACCTTATTAAGAATAGCCCCCCACAGCCCACTGAAACTTCTGGCCACGGGGGGCTATAGCCTAATTTATACCTGTATTTTTTTGAGGAGAATATTAATATATGACAGTAATTAGAGTTCCAACTGTGGCGGCAGTTCTTTCCAGCCTTTGGTCTTCACAAACTCATAAACTATACCGATTACCAGCCATATTGTACCGACCAGTAATGCAGTACGGTCCATGCTGCTGAACACCCAGGCAACAATGGCGAAGCCCAGCAGTGGGGCCAGGAAATACCTGATGTGATAACCGCCTTCAGGTGACCAGTTAGGAGTCTCGCCCAGCTTCTCGGGTGAATTACCTTTCTTCTTAACATAATAGAGCCAGATAACCCCGATGTTAAGGGCGGCAAATCCACCTAAGGCGCCGTAATTGATGAGGTTTGTAATTTTGTCAACTGTTAAGAAAATTCCAAGGGCATATTCAAGGGCAACGATAATAATGATGTTGTAATGAGGGGTCTGATATTTCTTGTTTATTTTAGCAAAGATGCTCTTGGGCAGCATGTTGTCACGTCCCATACCATAGAGCAGGCGTGCTCCGGCTGCGGTAGCAACAACGTTGAATACACCCATGGCAAGTACGAATCCGGCAGTATAGAAAATCGAGAACCAACGGCCGCCGGTCAACTCAGCAACGTGGAACAGGGCTGTATCAGCCCAGCCCGGCTGGTTGATCAGTTCCTGCCAGTTAGGAATAACCAGCATTCCAAGATAACCGGTCATAAACATGGTAAACATACCAATAATTACAGATGCATAGATAGCCTTGGGAACATCTCTTTTCGGGTTGTTGGTTTCTTCTGCCAGTGTAGTAATAGCGTCAAATCCAAGGTAACTCAGTACGGCTACCGATGTGGCCGTCGCCAATGCGCTTACACTGGAGAACTGGAACGGTACGGAACTGAACAGTGTTCCGGTACCAACTCCTTTAACAGCCACCGCATAACCCCATACAGCAAACCCAGTGAAGACCACAAATTCACCGATGGCAACCATCCACAGGCCCAGTTTAGCCATCAGCTCGACACCGAAGAGGTTCAGGAGACCCATACTTACGGCAAAAACCAATAACCATACCGCATAAGGTACTTCCGGGAAAAACTGCATAATATAGAGTGAAGCACTCATTGAAGTAACCGTTGGGATGAGTATGTAGTCCAGGATAAGCACCCATCCTGAAAGGAAACCTATATGCGGGTTCCAGCCACGGGATACGTAGTTGTAAATTGAACCGGCCAAAGGGTAGTTCTTTACCATAACTGAATAGCTCATAGCAGTAAAAATCATGGCTACCCCGGCCAACATGTACGGCAGTGAAACCGTTCCTCCTGAAATTTGAACCAGATATCCGAAAATAATCGCCGGTGCGATAGGGATCATATAGTTAATACCAAACGCTGTTAGCTCCCAAAAGGAAAGAGACCTCTTGAGTTCCTGTTGATAACCAAATTTGGCCAATTCCTGATCAGCGCTAATCTGCTGTTGTGTTTCAGCTGACATAGATTAACCTCCCTCAATTTTTTATTCTGCCTTACGCATCATTGTCCTGTCCAGACCGATTACTACCCTGTAGTAACCACTTAACATGTTGTTTACCTCATAGTCACCGGTATCAATCAATAAGGGATTACCGCCTAATGCTGAGAGTTTACTTTGTGGGGCAATCACGATAATATTTTCTTTACCCACTTCTCTCAGCACTCTTGGGCTGATCTGTTGGTTACCTCTGCCGAAGATATAGCCCTGGCCGCCTATTATGGTTACTACAATTTTAGCTTTCTTCCCTTTGATTAAATCTAGCAGCTGTGATTCTGTTACATCATTGGCCAATACTTTTTTGTTAAGGATAACATCTACACCCAGTAAGGTGTTCTGCAGTCCCAGCTTCTGCATTACCGCCCTGGTTGTGGTTCCCGGTCCGATCACATAGATAACATCATCTTCCATATTCTCTATTACATGGTCAGCAATGGAATTTAGAGCAGCTTCTTCTCCTTCTGTTCTGCCAGATTTTAACCCCTGCACCAGTTTCGCTTCATGAGGCACCTTAAGATAGCCATACAGTTTTGCCGTAACTCTTCCTTCTCTGAATGCAGCTTCATCAATATCCATAACCTCTGCATCCTGAATTTTTTTAATTTTGTCCTGTAGGTACATCAAAGCTACTTCACCGGCATTTCTGGAATTAGTTGCATATACGGCTGAATGAATCTTTACCCCGGCAGGAATACCAATTACCGGTATATTGGTACTGCCTATGGCATCATAAATATTTCTGGCTGTCCCGTCACCTCCCGCAAATAAAATCAGGTCCACATCCTTTTCCGCCAAAGCTTTGGCAGCATCTATAGTATCTTTGGCACTGGTTTTACCGGGCTGAATAGAGCCAATAACCTGGGGTTTAAACCCGCAGTCCCTGGCCTCCTGCTCACCCATTTCATGAGGATATGTAATTACATCAATTTCATTTTGGATTGCTGCAAGTCGTTCCAGGGCATCCATTGCTCGCTTGGGAGATTCAGGTGTTGCCCCCAGTTCCAAAGCTTTTTTAAGTATTTCTTCACCGTCACTGCCTTTGAGTCCGACTCTTCCTCCCACACCGGCTACCGGGTTAACTATCAATCCCAGCTTTTTTTTCAATTTCAGTTTCACCACCTAGCAGTAAACATTTTACTTCCCTAAATCTTCCTCAAGGTTTATGTGTTCCGCATTCAAAACGAATGCGGAACACAATAATAACCTTCCTTTACTTCCTATGCTTTCTGAGATAAGCCTTCCAGGTAGTAGCCCATTTCTTGGGATCATCCAGAGCTGCCTCATCATTTCTCTTATGACCGGCAGCCTTATGAGGTGCATTCATCACAACCTCAGGAGTTTCATAGGCCTCTTTACTGATCTGTTTGAGGACTTCATAGTATTCATCAAGGTCGTCCACAGAGTAAGACTCACACGGCTCAAGAGTCATCGGTTCGGGGATCTCCCATGGATGGTGGCTGAACCAGTAATGTGGAATACCATAATCTACGGCACGGTAGTTGACTTCAGTTGTACCCACACCGGTATCTTCCTTGAGTTTCTCCCAGGAGTAACGTACCTGCTCCAGCCTGCGGTGGCCGTTGCCCTGGTAGCATTCTGACAATCCGGGGATAGTAAGCAGTTTTTTCTCCAGATAGTTGTTGTTAAGAACAGAGATGTCGGCACACTCCCGTAAGCCGTCGGCACCCAGGTTCATTGTCCAGGCATAAGCCTTCAGAATAACCCCTGCAGTACCCCAGAAATCTCTTACCATACCGAAACTTTCCGGATGGTTATAATCCAGGTAATACTTTTTGCCGTCAAATCCTACTGTAGGTACAGGCAGGAACTTGGCCAGTTCTTCCTTAACACACAGGGCGCCGTTAGCCGGTCCGCTGGATCCGTGCGGTGTACCGAATGTTTTATGGACATTAAAGTGGCACATATCGAATCCGGCTTCTCTGGCCCTGGCAACACCCAGGAATGCATTGGCATTAGCCTGGTCATAGAAGCACAGACCGCCGACTGAGTGGACAATCTTAACAAATTCGTCAACCCTGGGGTTGTACAGCCCGATGTCCTCGGGGTTTGTCATGAATATAGCAGCAGTTCTTTCCGAAACAGCAGCCTTCAATGCTTCAATATCAGGGAAGCCGTCTTTATCAGGATAAAGTGTGATAACTTTGAAACCGGCAGTAGCAGGAGTAGCAGCATCACAGGGATGTGAGTAGATGGTAGTGATAATCTCATCTCTCTTGTCCAGTTCACCCCTGGCCTCCCAGTAAGCCCTGACAATACTTGCTGCTGTATATACAGCATGGTTGCCTCCGCCGGGCTGGAAGGTTACCCGGTCCATACCGGAAATTTCCTTAAGCATCTGCTCGAACTTGTAATAGATTTCAAGTATGCCCTGGACAGTATCCTCATCCTGACAGGGATGGAGCTCAGCAAAATTAGGATTGGCTGCCAGGTCTTCATTAACACGCGGGTTATATTTCATGGTACAGGTACCTTCACTGATATCGTTAGTGAGGTTTGCCCCCAAAGTTTCCTGGCTCAGGCGGACATAGTGCTGTAAAACATGTTTTTGGTCCATTTCAGGGAGATTAAGCTCCTTCCTGCGCATACCGGCAGGAATATCGGACATGACGTCACCTGCAGCTCTTTTTATTTCATCATCAGGCATGGGGACCAATATCCCTCTCATTCCAGGGGTTGATAATTCATATATGATAGGCTCGCACCAACGGGCTTCATGAAAGTCTTTCTTTATTCTTACAACAGCCATATATTTCTCACCCTTTCTGTTTAATTATAGTACCTTGATAACTTGATCCAAGGCCAGAGCCAGTTTCTTGAGATCTTCCTTGGTATGAACTTCAGTTATGCAGTACAATGCGCTCTGTCCATACTCGGGGAACTCCTGGCTGAGGTCCAGGCCGCCAAAAATCTTATGCTCCAGTAACGCTTTATTAATCTGAGCGACTGTCATGCCGGTATCGTCAAAGTTAACTATAAACTCTTTAAAACTGGGTGATTTAAGAACAGGAACCTTTACACCCTTGATATTTGAAAGCAGGCCCTGGGTATACTTAACACGCTGCATAATGCCTTCACCGAGGTCCCTGAAACCCTGGGGTCCCATCAGAGCCATATAGACACCTGCGGCAATACCCCACAATGCGGTTGTTGTACCGATAAAGTCCTTGCCTTTTTCCCTTGATGCATAAGAAGTTCTTTCATAGAAGACTTCACCGAAACTGTATTCCCCTTCTTTTACAGAAGTTGTGATCCCATACAGCAGGCCGGGATACTCAGCAACATACTTCTCTTCGTCACGGGTACATACAAAACCGGCCAGCCCGCCGCCCCACTGCATATGAAGACCAAGCGGCTGGTAATCACCTACAGCAAAGTCAGCGCCGTAATCAGCAGGGGCTGCCAGCACACCCAGGGAACTGGGGTCTACACCCGCGATGACTTCTGCACCGTTATCATGGGCGATTTTAGCAATTTCTTCAGCCTGAAGTTCAATGAAGCCCAGGTAAGACGGATTCTCAAAATAAACAGCTGCAGTATTAGAAGAAATTTTTGCTTTTAGATCATTAAGGTCCATGAGGCCGGTATCTTTGTCATATTTTACTTTCTCAACTTTAATTTCGGGTTTGCAATAGTTCACAACAACTGACAGCCTCCGGGGACTCATGTTTCCGGCTACAAGAATTTCCCGGCGGCCTGTCATCCGGGCAGCCATCCGGCAGGCAATGGCAATCGCATTTGCCCAGTCATAAGTCGGTTTATTAACCGCTTCAAAGCCAGTCATTTCGCCTATCATACTGGCACTTTCAAAGAGGGCCTGCCACTTTCCGTGGTCCCCCTGAGCGTCTCCTACCACATATGCGGTCAGGAACTCATCACGGGTGATGATTTCATCTACCACGGACGGGACATAATGCTGCCATGTTCCGGCACCGAGGAAGTTGGTATATTCTTTACAGGACTTGTTTTTGTTAAGTATACCTTCTACGTGTCTCCTCAGTTCGTATTCGGAAAGAAAAGGCTCGGGAAGTTTCATTTCCCCCTTATACCGCAGGTGGTCAGGAATCTCCTTAAAAATCTCTTCAACACTGTCAATACCAATTTCATTCAGCAGTCTTTGTTTTTGTTCCGGTACGGAGTTGGGTATATAAGGATAGACCGGTTTGCTCATGTATCGTTCCTCCTTTTATTAATTAAAAGTAAAACATAGTGAACCAATTAGAAAGCTGCTACTTTTATCACAGTTTTTTCGCTCCCACCTCCCATCATTTGTTAGGACTTTCCCAGGCGTCGTAATGTTTTTTCTGAATGAATCACCGAGACAGAAGAAGTCATATCGGCAAGATTTGCAGAGTTCACCTCCTTATATAGTTATTGAAGAATATTGAAGTGATTTGGGGTGTGTTTAAAGTTGCTTTCAATAATTAGAGCAGTTAGTACTCCTATTTTACAACACTATATCCCTGATTTACAAACAAAATGTGACATAATTCTCGTTTCTTCTCACCGATTTATGTAAAGAATCCGTAAGCCGCGCCGAAAAAAATAAAAGGACGCGCGCAAACAGTATTTTGCTGTTTGCTCTGTCCTTTAACCTGAGAGATTCACTTCTTCTTTGAAGTTAACACCTTTGGTGTCCTAAGTTTATGAACTTAGAAACTCTCCAGAGCCCCGTCCGGCTGCAGTTCTTTTGCCTGAAAGTTTCGAGGTCGTCCCAGCTACACCACCTCTTGCTCCTTCGGCGCCTTTCTAGAAAAGCGCGTATATTTCAGTTCCCTATACGCGCGCTTTCACCCGCGAGGGTTGGGCCGCATCCCTAAGAAGCTGCGCTTCAAGGGCTACGCACTCTGTACTACATTCCTTAGCCTTTTCCACACTGCGGAGCCGTTACCGCTTTAGCGGTCTACGGATCCGGCGTACCCCTTGCGGGTATATGTGGAAAAGATATACTTTCCTGTAGTATAAAAAAGGTCTCTCCCGCAGCCTTCATCCGTCTTTATTAAATTCATTCTGTTTTCTGCCACTAAACCCAGGGGGTCCACCCAAACCTGTCCCGTACTGCTTCTAAAAAAGTCATCCATACTCCCTTAGCAACATGTTTTCCACGGCTAACAAAAAAGGACAGGGTAAACAACCGCTATTGGATGTTTACTCTGTCCTTACGACCTGAGAGATTTATTTCTAAAAAAGTCAATCTCTTGTCCTAAATTCTCTGGTTTTCTCTGTCCTGATGACCTGAGAGATTCACTTCTCTTTAGAAGATATCCCCTTTGGTGTTCTAAGTTCATGAACTTAGAAACTCTCCAGAGTCCCGTCCGGCTGCAGTACTTTTGCCTGAGAGTTTCGGGGCCGGTTTAGCTGTACCCCCCCTTGCTCCTTCGGCGCCTTTTAAAAAAGGTCTCTCCCGCAGCCTTCATCCGTCTTTATTCAGTTTTTGCAGTAACCATATATTATGTAACTTTAATTACCGAATCGTAACTGCCAAGGAAAACACTATAGGTAATTATATATTACAGCAGAAGATGCATTTAGTCAACAGTTTTTATGGAAAGTTATTTTTAAATGTGAATACTCTTTCCATGAACAGCCTCAGCCGCTTCCATCATTGCCTCCGCTAATGTAGGATGGGCGTGAATGGTTTCTGCAAGCTGCCCAGATGTTGCTCCCAGTTTAACCGCAAGGGCAGCTTCAGCAATTAAATCCGTGGCATGAGGGCCGACAATATGTACCCCCAGAATCCGGTCTGTGTGACTATCAGCCAGTATCTTCACAAAACCGTCGGTCTTTCCGGAAGCCTGCGCTTTCCCCAGGGCCATAAAGGGAAATTTCCCTGTACTGACACTTATTCCCTGCTCCCGGGCCTGCTGGCCGGTGATTCCGACCCCGGCCACCTCGGGAGCTGTAAAGATACAATTAGGTACAACATCGTAATTCATTTCTTTGTCTCTGCCCATAATATTTTCCACAGCCGCAATGCCCTGTGCCGAAGCAACGTGGGCCAGCTGAATCTTGTTGGTAATATCTCCGATGGCATAAATGCCGGGAATGTTGGTCTGCATCCGGGAATTAACAATTATTTCATTCTTGGGTCCCTGTGCAATCCCCAGTTCCTTAAATCCAAGCCCCTCAGTGTTAAAGGTGCGCCCAATGGATATAAGGACCTTGTCTGCAGAGAGTTCCTCACCACTGTCCAAAATCGCAGCCACAGAATCGCTGTCTTTACGTACTGAGGTTATTTTGGCATTTGTTTTAATCTTTATTTTGCGCCTTTTAAACAAGCTTTGCATTGTTTTGGATGCCTCTTCATCGACTCCGGGCAAAATGGTGGGCATAATATCAACTATGGTAATCTCACATCCCAGCTCAGCAAATATGCAGGCAAACTCACAACCGATAACACCACCGCCGATAATCAGCAAACTCTTGGGCACCTCGGTTAGAGAGAGGGCTTCATTACTGGTAATCACCCTGTCTCCGTCATAGCCCAAACCGGAGATCAGTGCCGGTTCCGATCCTGTAGCAATAATAATATTTTCCGCCTCTATCTTATCAGTAGTGCCATCTTTCTTCATAACCTCAATGCTGCTGACAGAGGTAAGTCTGCCTGTACCCTCATAGAGGTCGATTTTATTTTTCTTAAACAGAAAATGTATTCCTTTAACAAGCCTCTGGACTACCTGGTCTTTACGCGCCATCATGGCTGCAAAATTTACTTCCGGGTTATCTGCCTTAATGCCGAATTCCTCACTGTTTTTAATCATGGCCAGTGTTTCCGTCCCGGCTACCAGGGCCTTAGTAGGTATACATCCCCAATTCAGGCACGTCCCTCCCAGGTCTGCTTTTTCTATTACTGCAACCCTGGCCCCCAGTTGAGCAGCCCGGATAGCGGCAACATATCCTCCCGGGCCTCCGCCGATAATTGCAATTTTGTAAGCCATCTCATCTCTCCTTTCCGTCTTACCTGCGTCCGTTCCAGTCATCGGCCGCATACTTACAGGCAGCCAATTCCTCCGCCATGGCAGCCTCTTCAGCTAATGGTCCGGCTTCTGTAAGATTTATTTCCAGTTCTGTCTCGAAACCAATTTTAAAGCATTCACAAAGTTTACTGAATTCAGGGCTGTAACCTAATATTTCACTAAGGCTGGTTGCTTTTGTCAGGAAAAAGGTCCTGGCCCTTTCACGGAGCTTTTGGCTTTTAAACTTCAGGACCGTAAAAAGCAAATCTGCATCCATCCGGGTCGGGACAGAGCCATGCTGAAGTATGCAGCCCCCGCGTCTGGTCTGGGCGCTGCCCACCAATTTCCGGCCTCCGACAACCATCTCATACCATGACGGGGCATCAAAACAGGCAGCTGAATTGAAGTCACTGTGCTTTTTGCCTTCTGAGAGCTCTGCCTGAACTCCCAATGCTGCCAGTCCTTTGACAAGGCCCCTGCTTACAGCCAGGTAAGACTGAAGTACAGAACCCGCTATCTTTTGATTGGTTTCGGGAGCAATCAGGCTGTAAGTAAGCTCATACTGATGAAGTACTGCCCGGCCTCCGGTGAGCCTTCTGACCACATCTATGCCATTTGCCCGACAGATCTCCAGGTCTATCTCCTTCTCCAGCTTCTGGAAATATCCCAGGCTGATTGCAGGAGGCGACCAGCGGTAAAACCTGATAGTCGGTGGTGCCAGCCCCTGCATAACAGCATTCATGATAGCTTCGTCAAAGGCCATGTTCATAGCCCCGGTAAATGGCTCATCAATAATCAGGCGCCAATTCTCCATAATTATGACCTTCCATCCAGTGTTTTGAGAACAATGTCAATGGCTTCCTCAATTTCCGACTTCGACAGGGGACGCGGAAAATTGTAGATTATCCCCCCGGGTTTTTCATTATAATATGGGCGGTTACATCCGGGGCATCCCGATGTTTCAAATGCTTTTCCGTCTTTAAGGTACTCTGTCAGCAATTCGGCGCTTAATCCAAAGTCAATCAGACGCCCGGAATTAAACCTGCAGTCACCTGTGTTTATTATATCCATCAGGTAGTTGGCAACCTGCATTCTCCGGTAGCAATCGAGTCTTGGCGGCCTCATGCCCACCATCCTGGTCCCGGGGACCGGAGTAAAGGCAAACAGCCCCACTATTACACCCAGGTCCCTCATGTAACGGATCATATTGACCATCTCTTCTTCGGTCTCTCCCAGGCCGACTATAAGGTGTGTGGATATCCGGCCCGGCAGGAGGTCGGCTGCTTCACTGATAAGGTCCAGTGTTTCCTGCCAGTTGCCTGTTTTGGTTAACCTGAACACCCGCTCACTGGCGGCATCAAGCGCCAGGCCGATTCTGTCCACACCGGCTTCGGCAAGAGCCAGAATTTCTTCCCGTCGCTTAACCTTGGCAGAAACGCAGATGGGTATATCAGAACAGTTTCTGATTTCTTTGACAATTTCTTTAATTTGTTCAATCGCCTTACAGCCATCTACAACCTGCAGGCAGGCACGTTTAAGCTGTCCTTTTTCGTAAGCAGCTCTGATCCTATTCACCATGTCCGTTATCCTGCACTGTGACCATGTAACTCTTGATAAAAGGTCGGTACGGGATGACGCGTTCCTGGCCTGAGGACAAAAACCGCAGTCATGTGTGCATCTTTCTCCACTCATCATGTAAGCAGTAGTGGGGAGAGCATCAGTAGACAGTTTCCTCATTCCCAGGACATGGGCCGTACCTGCAGACAGCTTAATCATAATACACAGCACTCCTCTCCCCTGACGACCTCAAGCCCCATTTCCTCCGCCAGAGCTGAGACACCCGGAGTTGGCTGCACTATTCTGTTGACTCCACTACGCAGTGCCAACCGGTCCAGCTCAAACCTGTATCTACCTTTGGGCCTCATGCAGCCGAGGTTTATCGGTATGTCAGGAAAATCTATTCGGGCTTTACAGAGGATCCGGATAACCTCCTCTAACGGAGCCGGTTCCCTGTCAGCATAAAGGGTTCCGTCTGTCGGAAAAAACACAATAAAGACTAACCCTTCTGCTCCCAGTTCCTTTAAAATTTCCAGAGCTTTGTATTCTCCGCTGATTTGACCGCCACGCAGTCCAATACAGATATGTGGAATTACGGTAACCTTTCGCCTAAGGCGAAGGTATGTGAGGATATAGTCCTCCACCCTCTTGTTCAGGCCGTAAACCTCCCTGATTGTTTCATTGTCACCGACGAAATCAAAAGAAATGATATCGGCTGCCTCGCTCAACTGCTCAATCTCCTTCTCATCCTGCAGCCCGACATGAAGGTTTATCTGGCGCCCACTGTCTTTTATCCCCCTGATGTAAGGCAGGTATCGTGACACAGGAACCCTTCCCTCCCTGTCACAGCCACCTGAGATCAAACAACTTTTAATCTCCTGGTCCAAATTTTCCTGCCAGTTGCTGATTGGTTCCATTGTCTGCAGAAAATGTCCGTTACAGTGAGCACATTTCAGCAGACACTCTGTTCCGGTAACACTTATGGACTTGGTTTTTGCCGGGAAATCAAGCTGTATTATATTTGGAAAATTATTCTGCCTTACCTGCCAGGCTTCATTAAGCATTTGCTCCATTTATAATCCCTTCCATTAATAAGTGTTCCGGTTAGTCCCATACTATTCCGGTTTAAATCTCAGCACAGGCTGGCGTGCAGCCAGTGTTTCATCCAGACGGCCGACAACTGTGCTGTGAGGCGCTTCTTTGACTAATTCAGCATTTGTCTCAGCTTCATCGGCAATCTTTAACATTGCATCAACAAACTGATCCAGAGTATCTTTGCTCTCTGTTTCAGTTGGTTCTATCATCATTGCCTCTTCCACAATCAATGGAAAATAAATGGTCGGTGGATGATATCCATAGTCAAGGAGTCGCTTGGCTATATCCAGGGTGTGTATTCCATATTGCTTCTGATTAGCTGTATTAAGCACAAATTCATGTTTGCATATCCTGTCATAAGCGAGATGGAAACGTTCCCTCAGCTTTTTCATCAGGTAGTTTGCATTTAGCACAGCATGCTCAGTCACATACTTCAGACCTTCTCCTCCCAGGGCCCTGATGTATGCATAAGCCTTAACCACAACTCCGAAGTTACCGTAAAAACTGTGTACCTTACCTATGGACTGGGGCCTGTCATTGTCCAGATAGTACCTGCCCTCTTTCACCCCAATCACAGGTTTGGGCAAAAAGGGCTCCAGAAAATCCTTAACCCCTACCGGTCCTGATCCCGGACCGCCGCCACCGTGTGGAGTGGAAAATGTCTTGTGCAAATTAAAGTGGATGACATCAAAACCCATGTCCCCGGGACGTGCTATACCCATGATTGCATTGGCATTGGCCCCGTCATAATAAAGCAGTCCGCCTTTTTCGTGAACAATCCTGGCAATCTCCTGTATGTTCTCATCAAACAACCCTAGCGTATTGGGATTGGTAAGCATTAATGCGGCGACTTCCTCATCCATTTCAGCCCTCAGTGATTCCAGGTCAACCCCGCCACGTTCGTCGGATTTAACCTGAACTATCCTGAACCCGCATACATTGGCCGTGGCAGGGTTGGTACCATGAGCCGAATCAGGCACAATTACCTTGGTCCTGTTTTCTCCCCGGCTGCGGTGATAAGCATTGATGATTGCCATCCCTGTGTATTCACCATGCGCTCCTGCCGCCGGCTGAAGGGTTACTTTTGACATTCCGGCAATTTCCGCCAGGTATTTTTCCGTCAGGAACATTAATTCCAGAGCGCCCTGAACAGTTTCCTCAGGCTGATAAGGGTGGATAGCTGCAAAAGCAGGCAGCCTGGACATGTCCTCATTAACCTTGGGGTTATATTTCATGGTACACGAACCCAGGGGATAGAATCCTGTATCAACTCCGTGATTGAGGGTCGACAGTTCTGTGAAATGCCTTACCACATCTATCTCGCTTACTTCAGGCAGCGACGGCGCCTCATCCCTTAAGTATTCCCGGGGAATCAGCGCTGAAAGCTCCGTTTCGGGTACATCTGATTCCGGCAGGCTGACACCCCGGCGCCCAGGTCTGCTCATTTCAAAAATCAGCCGTTTACTCATTATAACCCCTCCCTTCAATTTTTGCCATAGCTTTTACAAGAGAGGCCATTTCTTCCCTGGTTCGCTTTTCAGTGACACAAATTAACATGTGATTTTTTAAGTCAGGATAGAATCTTCCCAGGTCAAGCCCACCGATTATTTTTTCCTGTAACAGTTCGCGATTGACCTCTTCTACCGGGCGCCCGGTCCTGACAACGAATTCTTTAAATGTCGGCGCTTCAAAGGCCGGCGCAACACCTATTTTTTTCAGCTCTTCCTTCAGATAAGCGGCTTTTTGCACACACAATCCGGCCACTTCCGCCAGACCGCTCTTACCCAGCATACTCAGGTAAATGGTGGCTGCCAGCGCACAAAGGGCTTCATTGGAACAGATGTTTGAGGTGGCTTTCTCTCTGCGGATATGCTGTTCTCTGGCCTGAAGTGTAAGGACAAATGCCCTTTGCCCGCTGGTATCAACCGTCTGCCCGACTACCCTGCCCGGCATCCTGCGCATGAATTTTCCGGTACAGGCAAAGAAGCCAAGCTGCGGGCCGCCAAAACTTACCGGATTACCCAGTGACTGTCCTTCGCCAACCACTATGTCTGCCCCATATTCTCCAGGGGGCTTCAAAATAGCCAGTGATATCGGGTCGACCACAGCTATATACAGGCCGCCTTTTTCATGGATTAAATCAGATATCTGAGTGACTTTTTCCAGTCCGCCAAAGAAATTCGGTTGTTGGATAATCACTCCCGCAGTCTTATCATCTACTAATTCGGCTAAAGCAGCGGTATCGGTAATACCATCAGTGAAAGGTGCTATCACTACTTCAATGTCCAGGGGTCCGGCATATGTCTGCAGTACTTCGCGATACTCCGGATGCACGGTATCAGCAACAACTATCTTTTTGCGGCGCTTGCTCTCACATGCCATAAAGGCCGCTTCTGCCATTGCTGATGCTCCGTCATACATAGAAGCATTGGCTACTTCCATACCTGTCAGCTCACAAATCATGGTCTGGTATTCGAATATTGACATCAGTGTGCCCTGGCTGATTTCGGGCTGATATGGTGTGTATGCCGTATAAAACTCCGACCTTAACAGCATATGGTTGATCACACTGGGTATATAGTGATCATAAGACCCCGCTCCCAGAAAAGATATGTACTCATTGAGGGAGCCGTTCTTTTTCCCCAACTCATCCATATGCCTTGTCAGTTCCATCTCTGACAGAGGTCCGGGGATTTCAAGATCCCGCCCGAGGCGTAATCCTTCAGGTATATCAGCAAACAGGGCTTCAATCGAATCGACCCCTATGGCCTTAAGCATTTCCCTGCGTTCGTCTTCCGTGTGAGGTACAAAGTTCATTTTACTCCCCCTCCACTAAGAGTTTACCGTACTCCTCCACAGTGAGTAAGTTATCCAGCTCAGCAGAATCTGATATCTCTACTGTAAAAATCCATCCCTCACCAAATGCATCCTTGTTGATAAGTTCCGGGGTATCTTCCAGTGCGGTATTTACTTCTGCTATTTTGCCTCCCACAGGAGCAAAAACTTCAGATACTGCCTTTACTGACTCGATGTTAGCTGCAGCCTCCCCGGCCGCAAACTCAGCATCGATTTCCGGCAGTTCCACGAATACCACATCTCCCATCAGACTTTGAGCTACATCTGTCACCCCTATAACTGCCTTATTGCCTTCTACCCTTACCCACTCATGATCTTTGGTATACTTCAGGTCCTTTGGATTTTCCATACAGTTTTTCCCCCTTTTTTTATTGTTTATTTTAATTTCGTCAGCCCTTTTTCCCATGAACCCGCCTTAACGCCTCTCGCGCACCCGACCATGCCGGTAGGAAATTTAGATTCTAACCCCTCTTATAAAAGGGTGTCTCCACAATTTTTGCCTTTATACCCTTGTTTCTGATGTTCACTTCAATTTCGGAACCGATTGATACATATTCGGCCTTAATCAAAGCTAAACCAATGTTTTTATTCAGTGACGGGGCAAATGAACCGCTGGTAACCCAGCCGATCTCCTTACCGTCTTTGGTAATAGGGTATTCAGCCCTGGGGATCCCTCTTTCAACCATTTCAAAACCTGCCAGCTTCCTTTTCAGACCTTCTTCTTTCTGCTTCACCAGGGCAGTTTTTCCATTAAAATCTTCCTTATTCAGTTTTACAAAAATCCCCAGCCCGGCTTCCAAGGGACTGATACTATCAGACATTTCATGGCCGTAAAGCGGTAACCTGGCCTCCAGGCGCAGGGTATCACGGGCTCCCAATCCAATAGGGGTTACCCCTTCATCTTTGCCGGTTTCCATAATTTTGTCCCATATTCCCGGTCCGAATTCCGGCTTGACGTAGATCTCAAAACCATCTTCTCCGGTGTATCCGGTACGGGAAATTATGCTTTCTATCCCATTTACTTTGCCGTAATCAAACCAGTAATATTTAATTTTCGATAAATCACAATCAGTGATTTTCTGAAGAATGCCTTCGGCCTTGGGTCCCTGCAAAGCTATCTGGACAACCTGGTCAGATATATTGTCAACCTTAACATCCATTCCCTTGGCGTTTTGCAGAAACCAGTCATAATCCTTGTCTGTATTGGAGGCATTTACTACGATGTAATAATGATCATCTGCCATTTTGTAAACCAACAGGTCATCAACCACTCCGCCGTCCTCATAGCACATTGGGCTGTAGAGGCACTGCTTCAGGGCCATCTTCTCCACATCGTTTGTTACCAGCTTATTTACGAACTTTAGTGCATCAGGCCCCTTAACATCGATCTCACCCATGTGGGAAACGTCAAATATTCCGGCATAATTACGACAATTATTATGTTCTTCAATTATGCCGGTATACTGTATCGGCATTTCCCATCCGCCAAACTCCACAATTTTGGCTCCTGCCTTCACATGTGTCTCATACAGAGGGGTGCGCTTTAAACTTGTCACTTTTTTTACCTCCTTGATAAAATTTTTATGGAATACACTTTTTAGGATAGCAAAGGTGAAAAAATAAAAGGACAGAGCAAACAACTTTCGCTGTTTTCTCTGTCCTTGCGACCTGAGAGATTCACTCCCTGACGGAGTTATTCCCCTTTGGTGTTCTAAGTTACCTTAGAAACTCTCCAGAGATCCGTCCGGCTGCAGTACTTTTGCCTGAGAGTTTCGGGGTTCGTTCAGCCAACTATCCCCTTACTCCTTCGGCGCCTTCTAAAAAAGGACTCTCCCACAACCTTCATCCGGCTATATTAATTTATTAGTTAAATAATTCCCCAGTTTATAACATTACTAATTTTAACTACTTACCTTTTATATTACATACCATAACAGCCAGTGTCAAGATGTTTTGGAAAATTTTAACCCGCAACTCTTAAATTATAAATTCTTGGCGGAAGCACCGTCCAGGTTTTAGTTCATATAATGAACTAAATAATTTCTGAGGGTGTGTTATCAATGACAGACAAAATCAAATCTAATCAGGTCCCGCCTTGTCCCGGAGGCACTTTATACACCATCATACCCGGAGATTCATATTTTGGTCTGGCCAGGAGGTTTAATATTAGCGTGGATGCGTTGATTGCTGCCAATCCCGGTACAGACCCACAGAATCTGCGAATAGGTCAGCAAATTTGTATCCCCGGCGTTCCTGCAGGCACACCGTGTCCAGGCGGTTTTCTTTACGTGATTAAGCCGGGAGATACCTATTACTCTATTGCCCGCCGCTTTGGCACTGTTGTCCCGGCATTAATTGCCGCTAATCCGGGGGTTGATCCTGACAGGCTGGTGATTGGCCAGTCAATCTGCATTCCCGCGGCCCAACCTGCGCCCTGCCCGGGAGGAAGGTTTTATACTATTGTCTCGGGAGATACATTATACAGCATTGCCCGCCGTTATAACACTACTGTTAATGCTTTGATCAATGCCAATCAGGGGATTGACCCGAATAACTTAACACCGGGCCAGGTGATATGTATTCCTGTATAAACCTATCAGTTACATAGGACAGAATCCGGCTGCCTTTGCCAAAACTGCCGGTGAGGCAAGTGCACCTGCCTGCTAACCCTGTTTATCTGCAATATATTTTTTGCCCAGGTAATCATAAATGGCCTTTTTGAGCGCCCCGGCCCCCAGTACGGAACAGTGTATCTTCTCATCGGGAAGTCCGCCCAAAGCATTGACAATATCAATTTCACTTATGTTTAATGCATCATAAACGTGTTTTCCTTTTGCCAGTTCTGTAGTCATACTGCTGGCAGCAACCGCGGCAACACAACCTTTTACCTGAAATTTAACATCTGTAATAATCTCTTCTGAACAGACTCTGATTGTAATCACCAGGTAATCCCCGCATTCTCCGGAGCCCATGATTCCCTCGCCGTCCGCTTCTTCTATCCTGCCTACATTGCGGGGATTCTGAAAATGGTCTATGACTTTTTCTGAGAACAATAGTTACCCCTCCTTACAAGACTCACTTCCCAACCGGTTTTCAAGAGCATATGCCCATTATTATGGTAATTCATTTTCTGTCCTGTGTCAAACAGTAAACCCCCATCCGGTAAAGATGGGGGTTCGTTTTTTGGTTTTCCCTCACGGAGAGCATTATCTATTGGGTCAGCCGACGCAGTCCTTAGCAATCAGTCCCAGTATCTATACAGCCTTTAGGGATTCTGTCCCGGGATATCTGTCCCGTGTTTTTATGGCATCTGACATGAGGAAGTTCGGGAAATAACACAGTATAATAGAAGTGCTGATTCAATTCATCATGGGAACAGGTTGTCAGGAGGTGTCAGGAACAAAAAACTGTGTTAGATGACAATATTAAACTAGGAGGTCAAAAAAATGCGGGGACACCGAAACGCTTACCTTGCAGTATTCGCAGTCTTGTTATTTATGATTTTCCTTGGGGCAGCCCTGACCGGCGAACCTGTTAAGGAAACTGCCGGCAAGGTCTCATCTGCCCAGCCAGGAAGCGGACCCGATGAAAACTGTACCGGTTGTCATGAACTGGCACCGGAGATACTGACCTGGCAGATTTCTTCCCACAGTAAGATATCCTGTACAAGCTGCCATGACATTGACACATCCCGCTATGAATCCGGTCACAGTGAAGGTCAGCCGGTTCAGAAGAAGAAAAACCTGACTGTACCCATTAAAATGGCTGATGTGATCCCCAATGAGGTCTGTGAACAGTGCCATACCTCAAACCGTGAGGCTACAGTGTCAGGTGACCTGATTATCCCCCATGACAGGCATTCAGCTGCCGGGGTACTTTGTGTTAAATGTCACAGCGGAGTGGTCCATGCGAAGATTGCCGACCGGGGGCTGACCGTGAAAGGAAGGCTGAGTGACCCTGATGCCTGGAATGTTGATGAAGCCAGAAAAGTATCCACCAGGTATTACCTCCAGCCGAGTATGTGGGTCTGTCTGGAATGTCACAGGGGAGCCAATGTTACCCGTGAGTGTAGTGCCTGCCATACTTCCATAGACACTCTTCCGTCACACGAGGTGCCCACCTGGAAAGCTGACCACGGCAAAACGGCCAGGGCTGGAATCGGTGATTGCACCAAGTGCCACGTTATCCCCGGAGAACCCAAGTTTATCACACCGTCGACGGGCGATATTGCTGCTGATTTTGCCAGGGCCCAGAGTTTTTGCTACAACTGTCACCTGGTCCGGCCAGAAATGCACGGAGATTCCATGCTCGCTGCCCACCCTGCCATAGCAGCCGAAAGAGGAGTCCGGAATTGCCTGACCTGTCATGACAAGACCAAGCCCGAACCCGGGAAGAATGTTACCGGCACCTATTGCAATCAATGCCACTGGCTGTAAACAGAAATGATGTTACCGGTAGCGGTGCGAATGATTACCAGATTGGGAAACGCTCAATAACTCATAATACAGCCCTCTGCTCAGCTGAGACAGCTGGATGCAGAGGGCTGTATTATGAGTCAGGCATTATTCGCTCTCAGTAAGGTCAGGAGCGTTATTGGTTAACCTGACAAAGCAGACAACACCAATTACCAGGAAGATGAACCCAAGTGTCAGGATGAAGGAGATGGCATCATAGGGGGGCCAGACGGCGATGGTAATCAGGACCATGCTTAAGGCTGAAATAGCGATTCCCATCAATCCCACCAGGAAATAGCGGGCTATATTTTCCCGGGGCCCCTGGCGGTATTTTACTACCAAACCTCCGATGCTAAGACCTAGTGCCAGCGTCAAAATCAAGGCCAAGGCCAGGAACATCCACATCATCATGTTCATTCACCCCGTTCTCACTAACTTTAGCCTCCCGGGCCCGGTTATCCCTGTCAACAATGATCATCACAGCCACTGCAACTACCAGTGCCAGCATAATCATTGCCAGCAGCAGGCTGAACGGCGGCCAGATAAGCATAAAGGTTGCAAAGGCCAGCAGTCCGCCAAAAATAACGCCACTAAAAATACCTGCTGTCCAGCCCACTACCCTGTTTAAATTAAGCCGCCAGACGAAGAGATAAATCCCCAGGAAAAGCCCGAACATAGCTGCCAGTCCCATTATGATTACCAGCATTTCAGTCATTTGAACCCACCTCCTTGATTTTTATTCCTCTCTCCAAAGACCCCTGATACCTAACCTTGATATACTACGGCTAACACCTGACACAAGCCATCCCCAGACTCCCTCCACCGCAGGTGTGTCATCCTCTGCAGAAGATGCTGGCTGCAGGACTGCTTCTTCCTCTCCGGCCATCCATGGCGGAAGCAGCCTGACAAGCGCCAGGAGAAACACAAAGGGAAGGACCATAAAACCGATGGTGGGAATAACCCCTTCATGCCAGAGCGGCCAATGAAACTCAGAATACCCGGACAGGCTCTTGGAAACAAGCTGTCCACCGACAACTACGTTAAACCTCATGGCCAGCACACTGACGAGAATCATGCCTCCGGAAGCGATAGTAAGGAACTTGCGGACTGTCTTCGGTACACTTTCAAACCTTGCTGCCAGCAGCAGGAAGAACGCTGCCACCATTTGACCCAATTGGATGACAAAATATTCGAAGGGGATTACTGTGGTAATCAGGCCCCTGACGGCCGGCCACTCCTCCTCAGCCTCGTAGGCCAGGTGGACTACTTCCAGGACCTCCAGGACAAAGGCAAAGATCAGGAAGACCCAAAGGTACTTGTTCATCGTCATTAAACAGTCAAAATCAATTTTCTTTTTCCGGATGCGGCATGATGCAGCATAAACCACTATCAGCAGGGCAACCCCGGAGACTATGGCTGATAACAGGAAGATTACCGGCATCAGCGGAGTAGACCACCACGGATTGGCCTTGATAGCCCCGAAAATAAATCCGACATACCCGTGCAGGAAGGCTGCTGAAGGGATACCCAGAATCGCCAGAAATGTTACCACCTTGTGGTCTGTATGCAAGGCCTTTTCGGAGATATCCCTGGCGCCGAGGGTCAGGATACTGTAGACCTTACCCATGAAGCCCTGCTTCGTGGCTGCCCATTTTACCAGGTCTTTACGGTACATAAACCAGATCTCAAGGAGTACAATAATCAGGTAAAAACTGTAGATGTAACCGAACCCGGCCATTGCCGAGGTTGGGTTGGGAGTCCACATTAGGTTCAGAGCGCGTAACGGCTTGCCAAGATGTGATATCAAAGCCAGCGGAGCCACCAGCAATACTGCCAGGGCGGATATCAGGGCCAGCCTGGATACCGGTTTTAGTTTATCTACCCCGAAAACATGATAGAGGGAAGATACAATAAAGGCTCCCGCCACCAGACCGGTAAGATAAGGATACAGTACGATAAACAAGCCCCAGTTGATTTCAATTTCGTTTGGATATATAAACCCTTCCACTACATCACCACCTCATCAAGTCCGACGTAGAATACCATTGGTTTTGTCCCTTTTTCAGGCTTCAGAGTCCTGATTCGTTCAGTTTCGAGGATTTCCTTAACCTCACTGTGGTCCTTAAGGTTCCCGAATTTCCTGGCCCCTGCGGGACAAACCGTGACACAGGCAGGGTTGAGGCCTTTCATCACCCGATGATAACACCAGGTACATTTATCAGCCACATGTGTTTCGGGATGAAGGAAACGCGCTCCGTAGGGACAGGCCTGGATGCAGTAACGGCAGCCCACACAGCGTTTATCATCCACCAGGATGACTCCATCTCCGGTCCTGTAGGTAGCGCCTACCGGGCATACCTGGACACATGGCGGGTTTTTACACTGGTTGCAGAGCTTGGGAACAAAGAATTGTTTTCCGCCGGCAACTTCATTAGGCGGGAATTTCCGGCCTCCATCGGGGGAGTCAATTTTTACCCCCTGTTCCGTCTCTATGTATCGCTCCACCCAGGTACGATAGACTTCATCATCCAGGGGTACATGGTTCTCCTGTTTACATGCCTTTACACACATACCGCAGCCAATGCACTTGTGGGTATCGACCGCAAACCCCCATTCCTTACCTTCCCAGACCTTCGCCCAATCGGTATCTTCCACCGCTCCGTTGGCCAGAGAAGCCTTTTGCATCAATCCCAGGCTGCTTACCGGAATTATTGCAGTGGCCAGCAGTCTGCATGATGTAATCAGGAATTCCCGGCGATTTATCTTCTTTTTCATTGGACCTCTCCTCCTATCCTGGCCAACGGCCGGTGAGGATTATGACACATGACACAGTCTCCTCCCCCACTGTGCATAAAGGGCCTGACCGTGGCTATTTTGTCTTCTGACCTGGCAGCTATTTCAGCATGACACGAACTACATAATTCTGCAGTCTCCGTAATTTTCAGCGATACTGCGGCAGGCTGCTCAGTATGCCTGTTCCCGGGACCATGACAGGATTCACAGTTGAGCGCCTGGTGCTCGTTCCCGGCCAGTGTCTGTAATTCAGCCTGATGGCACTTTCCACAGACCGAATTATCTTTGGTAAAACCTGCTTCTTTGTTAACATTTTCTGTGATGTTGTCACCCCTGTAGCGGCCATATTCTCCAAAGGAAGCCGGTACCGCTGTTGTCCGGACGAAGGCGAAAATCACCAGGACCAAACCCAGCAGGGTCCCTATCCTGAACAGGGCACTCCGGGTAAACCCGGACCCGCCTTCTTTTGCTTTTGCCACTCCTATCACCCTCCTTATTACGACATATGATGATTCTGTGACTTGCTACGGTTCTTAGTGTTATTATAAGGGGAAGCTGAATTAAAAGTCAGATGTCAACTGTCCCCAATAAGTCTAAGATTGTCAGGGGTAATTGTCCCAAATATCATGGTGTTTTGAGGGCATTTGTCCCGTGTCTGACGGACGGTCCGCAACCCAAAGAAAAAAGCCTGATTTCTCAGGCTTGTGATTCTCATGCTTGTTTAAATATGTTCTTTTTGGCCGCATATGCCGCGGCTTCAGTACGGTTTACCAGGTTGAGTTTGGCCAGGATACTGCTGACATAGTTTCTGACTGTCTTTTCGCTCAGGTAAATTGTCTCTGCGATTTCTTTGTTAGTCTTCCCTTCAGCAATCAGGACCAGGACTTTCTTTTCCTGAGTTGTTAACTGTTCCAGGGCATCATGGGACTTTTGTCCGTTCTTGCGCATCTGATCCAACAGCTTGTTGGTAACCACCGAATCCAGAAGGGACTCTCCCCGGTAGGCCGCCCTTACAGCCCTGATTATCTCATCACTTCCCACATCTTTAAGGACATAGCCCTTGGCCCCGGCAAAAATGGACTCCATCAACATGTCTTCATCCCCGTAGGATGTCAGCATAATCACTTTTGTCCCGGGAAAACAGTTGCAGATTTCCCTGCAGGCATCTATGCCGCTGCTCTTTTTAAGGCTGATATCCATAATCACCACATCGGGACGGTGCTGTTCGGTCCTAATGAGGGCCTCTCCCATACTACCCACACTGTCCACAACCTCCAGGTCAGGATATTGCTCCATAAAGTGAGTCAGTCCCAACCTTACTATTTCATGGTCATCAACTACAAGAACCTTGATTTTATTTTTTTCCACCTGACCGCACTCCTTTCAATATTGATGATTGGCCTAATTCCATCCTAATAGACAGGGGTAACTGTGACAACTGACATCTATACCAAATTGGAGGGGACATTTAACTCTTTTGGTTACCTCCGGCCCTGACACGGTTACTCCCTGTTCAGGGGTATACTGATCACTAACCTGGTCCCTTTACCGGGCTGGGAAAATATTTTGAATACCCCGCCGAGGAGTCTGGCTCTGGAGCGCATATTACGGATTCCCAGGTGTGAATCACTCCTCTCAACAGACAGTATTTCTTCCCCGGTCATACCCTTTCCATTGTCTTTTAATGTAATCACAAGAGACTTGCCGGAGACGCCAATATCCACTTCTGCCCTTGTTGCCCCGGCATGCCGGACAACATTGTGCAGTCCCTCCCGGATGATCTGGCGCAGCTGCTGCTGCCAGTCTTCAGTTTCCACAGCAGGTTCAATATAGGCCCCGCTTGACAGGGGGAAATTGAAATCAACAGCCAGCCCTGTCTCCTCCTGAAACTGATTGATCATATTGACCAGTGACGCCTTCAGGTCCTGTTCCCGGCCTTTTGATTCCAGGCCGCGGATATATGCCCTCAGGGTGTGAATTACCCTGTTAAGCCTTTCGATTGCAGAATTAACCTGCCCGGAGGCGCGTTCAGGGTCTTTGGCGAATAAGTGGTTGGTGGTCTGCAGGTCCAGGCCCACAGCATAAATTGACTGGATAACATCATCATGGAGGTCCCGGGCAAAGCGCTCTCTTTCCCTATATACCACCTCCAGGCGGCGGCTCTCTATAACCTGACGCTGTTTCTCCAGGTCAAAGATGGCCAGCATCCTGGTAATAGACCAGGTAGCCAGTACGGCTGTTCCGGTACGGAATAACTCGATGGGCATGCCGGTAAACCGGAGGAATGTTGCGGCATTAATGAGTTTGCCCAAACCTCCAATCACGTCATGAGATACCACAATTCCGCCGAAAAAGGCATATAGTACGAAAACAACTGTAGCCAGCCACAGGTTGCGCAGAATAGCCCGGTCACTAATCTTACTAACCTCGGGTATCTGCAGGTAAAGTCCATAGGCAGTAAACAGGCTGGCAGGAAAAGCAAGGAGGTACCGGGACCAGCTCTCACTGACCAGAAGCCATTCTATAAGCCTTTCAGTCCCAACCAGGGGAATGAAACGGGCAAACTCTATGAACCAAATCAAAAAGGCAAAAGTCGGCAGAAGCAGTACCATGAAAAAGTTGTATCTCTTTGTATCAGAAATAAGTTTGACACCAAAACAGAACAGGAAGAAATAGGACACTGACTGCAGCAGTCTCTGGATGGCAATAAGTTTCCACATCGGGAAATCACCGAAATCCGGGACCCGTACCGGCATAAACAGACTCCCCCATTCACTGAAGCCGTGCAGCAGGGCAAAGGCCGCCAGCAGGCTGAGGCTGTTGGCCATCCGAAAACTGCTGTAACTGCGGTACTGTAAAGCAATAGCAATTCCCATCGTATAAAAGGAAAGCCCGTAGACAAAATACATTGCCAAAACGTTTGGTTCTAAAATTTCATTCATTTAATCCCGGCCTCCATGACACTGATTTGTAATCCGGCTTCCATGACGCTGATTTGGTCAAAGATGATGATTTGATTAACGGTGATAATTTGGTCATTGGGGGGTAATTGTGTTAGTATTGTATACTACACAACGTAGTCTGGTCAATAAATCCGGGGTTTCCGGGTATTATTCGGCACTGAATGGTCGC
Organism: Thermincola carboxydiphila; assembly: GCA_016841045.1. Lineage (GTDB taxonomy): Bacteria > Bacillota > Thermincolia > Thermincolales > UBA2595 > JAENZX01. The sequence continues at coordinate 24,157 of JAENZX010000022.1, read as the reverse complement.
CTGCAGGGGTTATATTGACCAGGCCTGTGTGAATTTGTGGAAATCAGCGGACAAAAAAAAGAGCGCCCTGCAATGGGCACGCTCCCTCTGAATCCGATAACAGCTAACCGCTGCCTACTGAAACCGCAGCTTCTTCAGTGAAATGTACAGTGTCAAAGCAATGGAGGCTATAACCACCGGCAAAATTCCGTTTATCCCTCCAAGCTTAAAGTATATTACCGGTGCCAGGACAAAATAGGCAACAAGTATTAATGATATAAGAGAATCTCTCTTACTCATATGTATCACCTCGCCTTGGTCTTTGACTTTGTCCCTGCCCCTGCCTGGGCTGAGCCTGCCGGAAGAAGGTCTTGGGAAAGAAACCTCCCAGGACAACCATCACCAGTACACCCAGCCCCATGGCATTGATAACGACTCCTATATTGTATATCCCCTGCAGGGCCTCACTGTACTCGGGCATATCCTTACCGGCCCAGATAAAGGTATTGTATATCTCCCTGGTAGTTAAGCCGGCATCGGCCATATTGGGGGTGAATGTCCCCAGAAGCAGGATACTTCCCACAGTGCTGATAAAAACCCCGATAATAGTCCACCAGGCAAGGTTTATGACAATGCGCCGGTGCCCCCTGGCAGTATGGAACAACAGCGAAATCAACAATCCGATGCAGACTATAATGTAAATATTGATCACCACATCTGACATATCCATCCTCTCCCTTCAGGTTTCTGAAATACCCGGCCAAGTGTCCCGGAACATCTGTCCTGTTTCCTGTCTTTATCATAGTGCATTTGTCCCGGGCTAACAAGGGTCATCTGTCCCTATTTTGACCAAGAGGTGGAAATCTTAGCGGCGGTTAGCTATCGGATAAAAACAGTGAAATCGGCAAATGATGTCCCTGAAGGGGTCATGTTTTGCAGGACATTTTGTTCTTTTGGTAGAAAATATTAGATTAAGTTTTTTGGTCTAAAGGAAATAATGTTGTTTCAGCTTCTGAGATCGCTGATTGCGCAAAAGAACGGGACAAAGGAGATGAAATTATCATTGAATCAGAATATGCCTGATAATCAAAACATGCCTGAGCATTACGGTGAAGTGGTATCACACTGTAAGGAATTATACTTGGCAAAATTAAAGGATTATGGACCGTCATGGGTTATTTTCCGGTTAACCTCATTGACTGACCAGTTATTGATTAAGGCCAAACGGATCCGGAGACTGGAAGAATTGCAGGGGAAATCGCTGGTATCCGAAGGGGTAGATGTGGAATACAAGGGTATACTTAATTACTGTGTAATGGCATTAATCAAATTATGGTTTAATGATAAGCTGCCCTCCATGGATATACTGTTAAATGAAAAGTCCCAGGGCCTGGACGAGGTCCAGGCAGGTGAGTTGTATGATGAGGTCCTCAAAAGAACGGGAGAATTAATGTCCAGGAAGAATCATGATTACGGCGAGGCCTGGAGGGATATGAGGCTACCGTCAATCACTGACCAGATTCTGGTCAAAATCCAGCGGATCAGGTCAATTGAACAGAATAAAAAGAAACCAATGATCTCAGAGGATATTGATTCCCATTACAGTGATATTCTCAATTACTGTATTTTTGCCCTGATTAAGCTGAAAAATTGAGGAATTATATGAAACCCTAGCAAAGACACCTTCCAGTTATCAGAACAACCGGAAGGTGTTTATTTTCTATATCCAAACCTACTATGATTCGTAGTAATATTTCACATTTTGGTCACACATTTATCATTATCTGTTCAAAATTCTCTGCTATAATGAGTGAAAACGTGACTTAACTAAAATCCGTTTTTTCAATCGGTCAAATCAACTTAAGGAGGTGAAAGTGTGAAGAAGATTGCAATTTTGGTTTCTACAGCTGCCATGGTACTGAGCTTCTCAAGTTTCGCTTTTGCGCAAAACGCTGTCTCCCAAATGGCAACCACACACGGCGGTAAAGCCGTAGCCCAGTGTGCCCAGGCAATGGACAAGGGTGTCTCCGAATGTGCCAAAATGCCTGTATGTGAAATGAAATAGTATTGAATAGATAATAATGAAAACCCACGGCTCTGATTAGTTTAGTGACAGTTGCCCCACCGGTTAATCCAGCGGGAAACTAATTAGAGCCGTCTTTTCAATAGCCACCGAAGAGCATAAAAATGTTTTCCATAGAGCCTCCCTGAAGCACTGTTAGATTAGCCCGACTTTATGGAACTAGAGTTACTAATACTAATATTACAAATTAATTCCGGCAGAATACCCGATTCCCTTTTTAAATGCTGTAATATTTAATTTGGTCTGACTATGCGTACCGCTATTTCAAATAAACACACCTCTCCAAACTCCTCTCCCAGGGACTCCAATTCTCACCCTCGTATTTATCCCTGAGACTGCTGAACTTCCACATGTCTGCTTCCATGGCATCGGCATAATGGATCAGGCAGGCCTCGATGGTTTTGGGCCTTTTGGGTGACTGCCACTCATACCTGCCATGGTGGCTGGTGATGATATGATGCAGGGCAAGCCTCAGTTCATCGGGAAAATCCGGTATGCGGTCAATCAGGTCATCCAGGATTTTCAGGCCAAGAACTATGTGCCCCAGCAGCCTTCCCTCGTCTGTTAATTCAATAGAATAATCAAACTCGTATTCGTCCAGTTTGCCAATGTCATGGAGCAGGGCACCGGTTATTGCCAGTTCCCTAACTTATCGTTTTCTTTCAGCTGCTTCATCTTGCGCAGTTCTCCGGATATTGAAGACAGCATTCCTTCAAGTTTGTTGATCTGTTTCTTCTTTTTCAGTAGGCGGTACCTCAGGTCTTCAATTTCCCTGTCTTTTGCCCTGGCCACGGTCTCAATTTCTTTTTACCTCACTCTTTGTTCATTTACTTTTTTGTCTCTAGCATTCCATTCTGACTTAACTGTGCCAACAAAGCCACTGATGTATCCCCTTAACAGGCCTTGTGCGGCTGTTTCATAAAACTGTTCTTCTCTAAAGGGAAATGTATTTTTAGAGATAACTTTATGAATTAACGGCTCCAGACAGCACCAAATCTTTTACTGAATCGCCCATCCCTTGAAGAAAGCTAGTTTTACCTCCGGCGCTGCCCCCTGATATAAGGTATCCGGCAGCGCCTGTTTTCGGATCCATAACTATATACCCCACTACAGTAGTACCGAAATTCTCTATTTCCTGTTTAGGGATTGTTATCTCTTTGCCTGTGTTCGCAAAATCGATTATAGATTGTTTAACATAATCAGGCACTTTTAAATACTGTACAGTCTGATTGATATTATCCCGGTTGATATTATATATTTTTATTCCCCGTTCGTTTGCAAGTTGAAGGGCTTTTACTGTTGAGGATCCTTTTAACCCATACCTGGTATTGTATATCTCATGCTCAAAGTAAGAGCCGTCTAGGCCTGCGACCATCATGAACTGCTTTTTCCTGCTGGTGTCCCCGTTTACTGAAAACACACTGACCATGTTTCTCTTAACATCTATTGTCATACCTGAATCCCGGGAAGAATAAGCTGATTCAAACGTATAATCATATTTTTTGTCATAGGATATAAAGGCAGCGGTGGTGTAGTGTAATACCCGCATCCCCATTAAATTTTCCAGCCGTTTTTGAGTGGATTCCGTGGTGAGAAGATAATGCATACCTAATTGAAATAATTCCTCTCCGTCATGGTTGTCAATATCCCGGCTGTAGATATATCTAAGGTCCTTAAACCTTTCATCAACAAACTGCGGGTTTAATCCTTGGGGGCTGATAACTATGGCATAGTAGTCCCCAGCTGTCATTACCTTTTCCACAGTATCACTGTCATGACCCGGGGATAGAAAATCCAGATACAGGTTCTGGGGTTCGCCAACATTGGTTTCTGTTCCTTCCGCAAATATTTCCCCTTCAATTTTCAAAACAGGTTTAAGTTTGATCAGATAGGAAGGAGTATAGTCTAAACCGCTGTATTCCTCAACTACGGTCTCATCTTCGGCCGTAGCAGGTTTGTATGAAACCGTTATCCGTTTTGATGATACCTGAGAGATATTCAGCGTCTGGTTAAGTCCATCAGACCTAACCACAATTTTCTGTCTGAGACTGTCAGGTACTTCAGTGTATTCACCATAAACTTTAAGTACTTTAAAAGGTGTTGATGAAGGCAAAATACTGTAGTCTCTCTTCTTAATCTGCTTTGTTAAAGACAATTGCTCTAATGTTTTTCCAGGATAACGGGAATATATGTAATCAGTTAATTTTTGTTCATAGTACTCAATTGGGGATACACTTCTTTCCAGGCTAAGGTACTCATCCCAAGGAAAACTTATTTCTTTGGAGATATCTTTTTCCTGTCCGAAATTGTATTCTTTTAGAGAGGGATCAAGGGGAATCCAAAACTTGCCACTTTCATCGTTCGCTTTACCCCTGTAATTTCTGTACGGAATAAACGCTTCAACCCACGTATGGTCTACACTGATCCCCTGACTCCGCGGCGAAACCGGGTATCCTGCATTCGCCAGCATTAACACAGCGCCCAGATTATCCTTTGTTACCACCCAATTGGCAAGCTGGTCCAGGGTAAGCATTGCCGCCCCTCTGACATAACGGGCCGGAATGCCTGATGCCCGCAGTAATGCGATAAGTAATGAAGCCTGGTCTAAATCATTTCCGGCTTTATCCCCTAGTACCTGTTGGGCAGTTTTTACTGAGCCGTAATAGATCTGGAAATTAATATTGTTTAGAACATAATTGTATATTTTTACAGGATCATGATTTAAGGAATCGGCTAACTCTTGGATATCAGGAGTTATTTCAACTTCTATTGTCTGGCCCAGGTCTTCCGGAATAGGGCTGAGACCTAAATAATTCTCTGTGTTGTTTGTGCTGCCGCCTGCATATGCCGGAGTAATCGAAGCGCCAAGCATAGGACTTTTTTCCGTCGCTTCCGCGTTTCTAAACGGCAGTGTTTCACTTCCCAGTTCCTGCCGGGGCTGCTTTTTTTGCTTGGTACGAATATGCTCTTTAAGTTTTGTTAAACCGTGATGTAATTCCTTCTCATCTTTGGCGCCGTTAATTTCATCAATGTACCGGTAAGTTTTTTGCAGGTTATATGTGTACTGTTCAATAAAACGTTCATAACGCTTTATGATGGTTTCCGAAACACCTAAAGCCGCCAGGCGCTCTCTTGTTGGGCCAAATTGCGTTTGTAACTCTTGTGATGCTTTTTCCAGTTGTTTTTTAAAACCTGTTAAATTTTTTGCTTCCTGCCCTGGTTTATTAGCATCCCTATTTTCTATTTGTTGAATATGGTTTTCAAGCTGCTCTAAAGTTTTATTGATCTGATATGACGGGTCTTGTTCCAAGAGTTCCTGATATGTAAGAGGTTTTCCCTGCTGGCCGTTCAAGGCCTGGCCGGTAGTATCAGCATTTCCGCTCATTGCCGCTTTTGCGTGTACCGGGTGGGGGATAAAAGTTGCAGACATGGCCAGAAGCAGCATTATTGATATAGCCCTAAAAACTTTTTTCTTCATAACCAACACTCCCCTCCCTTATGACTGTTTTACCGGGATCAAGATATCTCTCGAGTCCAACTCTAATGCCCCTCAAGGGATTGCTGGGCACTAATCCATTGAATACCTCTGCTGACTGTTATATCCTGTCCTGTATTGGCAGCAAGGAACAGAAAAATAATGCTGACAGCAAATACTTTGATGAATTTGTTCATTAAATCTCCCCCTTTACACTTCTCTTGTCAGAAAAGAAATCTGCCGCCATAAGGTTTTTCTCCATATTGAAACAAAAAACACCTGCCCGGATCAAAGGGACTGGTGTCTTTTTACGATGATAAAACTGGTTCCTTCGGTAACCCGGCGGTCATGATCAGTTGCACTAATTTTAGACCCGTGGCTTTGCGTCCCCGCCTTTCGGCGGGTTTGCCATTATCTCGGAATCCGATTATATTCCGTTTTATTACAGTATATCTAATATTTCTCTCTAATTCTACAATTTCCCGCCATATTGGATTAAAATGCGGCTTCCAGGGGTTGAAATGCGGCTTTCGAGGGTTGAAATATTGGCCTTTGCTTTTCAGTAAATTTGCCGGCATTCGATTTTCACTCGTCCTCAGTTATCCTTTTTATCCGATGGAATTACTTCGAGGCGAAAACCAGACCCAAACGGGGCACAAAAGTTTCTGTTAAAGAAAAAGTGGAAGCTGTTTCCCAGCCTCTGGTCCGCAAATTCCTGCTTCACCCGGGACAGACCAAGCATATCCTCAGGTTGAAGCGGTTAATCAGCCTTTGGTTCATAAGTTTTAATTCACTTAGGGCAGACAAAAAATTACAAGCCTGCCACTATTGCAAGAAGAGTAAACAGCATGAGAAGCTTCTTTAATTACTGTATTGACCAGGGCTATATATTGGCTTCTCCCATGAGAAAAATCAAACCGCCAAAAAACCTAAGAGGATACCAATTTATCTAAAACCAGGTGAATTTGAGCGGCTGCTTCGGGTGCCTGATTTTATGCAAGAAGACGACCTTTGGCTGCAGGATAAGCTCATGCTTTATGTGTTCGGCTATACGGGTGTCAGGCGCACAAAGTTTCTCAGTTTAAACTGGAATGACCTTGACTTTAAAGCAGCAACATTAAAGGTTATGGGTAAAGGACAGCAGGAAAGGGTGCTGCCAGTTAAGGATGTTGTCCTGGAATTGGCCTGGGACTATTTGCAAACACGTTTACCCCTTGTTAATAAAGCAATTTTCATTAATGAAAAAGGTAATAGGCTGGATAGATGTACACTGCGGACCCGGTTCGGCAATTGTATTGCAAAGGCCGGACTGGACCCCAAGATTTATACGCCTCATAAGCTCCGGCATACATTTGCTACTAATTTGCTTGATGCAGGGGTTGATTTGGTCACCATTCAGGAGCTGATGGGGCATTTGGATCCAGGGAGTACCCATATATACGCATACGAATGCGGGTAAAAAAAGGGAAGCAATAGACAAATTAAAATAACTATAACCTAGCGCGAAAGAGCCTTTGCCAGAAAATTTGGCAAGGGCTTATTAATTGATTAGTCAGCTTTTTTAAATACCTCCAAATTGAAGGCTAAGATTTAAAGTTTCGAATCTCAATATCAGGCAAATTAGCTCTATATTCGAGATCCATCATTGCAAGTTGTTTTTTAATAATTCCTCGTTTCTCATATGCAGATTCAAAACAAAAAGTTTTAAATTCGTTAATATCTAACCCATCGTGGGTAGTAATATGCGGGAAAAGAAGTTTAAAGTAAGCCGTTGTTAATCTTTTGATTGCTGTAGTATCGCGAGTATCAGCTTTAGTTGGAACTTTAAGTAGTTCTGAAATTAATGCCGAATATCTTGAAATTGACCTCATGTGTGATAAAATTTCTGAAAAATATTCTACGTTCAATGTATAGCCTTTAAGCTTAAGGTCTTCGTTAATTCTTGGTAGTTTCCACCCCTCAATAAATCCATGAAATCTATCTAGTAATGCTGTCTCGTGGAAAATTTGAGGGAGTTCCATAAAATATTTTTTGCTGATTGGTTTTCTTTCAGAGTCTAAATCTATATTACCCAAAAGAATCAACCCGGCTTGCGATACTTGCTTTGTCTTACCAACTGTAAAATTCCCAAATTCAAGATAGTTCTTTAATGCGCCTTTTAACTCTTCTTCATTATCAAAGGAAATAGTCTGAATCTCATCCATTGCAACAAATTCATAGGAAGGTATAATCCCTGGCACATTGGTATTCATATCATAAAATAATTTTGCTCTGGTTACTTTTCCACCGCTGATATGCCAGCCATATTTACTTAAGTTATCATAAACATAAGATTTCCCAGTACCTTTAGGTGCAAGCTCAATTAAATTTAAATTTGGTTCTACAAACACAAGTAGCCTTGTAAGGAAGAATAACTTTTGGGTCAAGTTTTCAAAGCCCTCCGGGTTATATTCCATACAACGAATAAGGAAGTCAATCCATTCTGGCGTGGAAAATGATTTACGAGCCTCGCAGAAATATTCGAAATCAACTTTGTAAGGTTTGAAAGGTTTAAATTCAGATAGTTCGGCATATCCTTTTTCCTTACCATCGGGTTGCATGTAATCAAGTGTAATAACTCCCCAGTTTTCTCCTTCTTTTAATCCATTCTTTAACTTTATAACATAGGGTGCTACTCTACCTTCGTTAGCTTTAATTCCAATGTCCGGGATAGCAAATTTATGAACTCCACTCTTTAAGTCTGACTCAATGAGTACCCTTGCAAGTATTTTAATTTCCTCTCCTTGAATAAGTCGGGTTTTTATGTTGCTATCTTTCCCTGGAATGTGATTTTCAAGAAAAGTTAGCAACCCTTCCTTATCTATTTCACCATTATAATCTGAATATCGTTTTATAAGCCAGTCTTTGATAAATGAAGGTAGGTTCTTTCCGGAAAAGATACCGTACCGTTCAGGATATTTAAGAACCGATTCTTCAACAAAACAACTTTTTATTTTCTGATCAAGAGCATTCATTAAAATAAGTCACCTTCTTCAAACGAAGTCTTTATGACAAAGTTCTTTTTCTGCGTGCCTATCACAATAGTTACATTCTGTTTTTTGACCTTAGTTAGTTCGGTTTCCCATAAACCATTAGTTTCATTTAATTGATACTCTTTTTGCGTTTCATCAATTAATACCGGTTTCATGTGAGGCGTAGGAGTAATTTTGAAACTGACTTTTCTGTTTAATCCGGTAATTTTACAATTAATTGCTTCGATTTCATAGTTCTTAATTTTAACTTCGTCTTTTGATTTCCGTTTAGATACTAAAAAGATTGGAATAATTACTTCTTCAGGAGTTGCCCCTCCATGTACCTCATATGGAGAACGATTTTTTAACGAAATATGATTTAGGGGTACAACCCATTTTTCCTGATTTTTATTGTTATATACTAGATAATCTTCATTTTCTACTATGCCCTGATCCCAAACCATGCATCTGCCACCATGTTCTGCTTTTTCGTAGTTGTAAATTTTTGTGTCTTTTGCTAAACAGTGAGTGCAGGTACTTCCGTGATCGGAAATAATAGCAACCGTCTCATTCTCTTTAAGAAATATTTGATTATTAATTATTTTATTGATAAAATCTATGGCTTCGATTAGTTTATCGGGCCATAAATAATAACTACCATGAATTACTTCTTTGTCAAAGTTTTGTATAGGTTGGGGGTTTCCATCATCAAGCTTGTTACATTCAGTTATGGAAGGCAATTCGGATTTTGCAATGAATGCCCTTTTAATAAAATATTTTTTATTGTTGATTGCATTAGCGACTACTTCTGCCCACTCAATTCCCACCCCATCCAAAAAAATGATTCTGTCGTAATGTTCATTTTTTAAAATTTCATTAACATATTGAAGTCTAAAATACCATTTATAAAACTTTTCACTATTACCGTTGCACCTATTAATAGCATCTTTTAATTCATCTGTAAAGTCATTATGAATTTTAGCGTTTTTATATTTTGAAATATATGACATTATCCATTGTACGTTATTAATGTTATCATAATTTACAGTTCCTTTAATGTAAGAATAAAAGGATGGGTAAAGTTCTTTTACCTCACTTTCATTTATGAAGCTTTCAGCGAAAAGCTTTATGATTTTTTTCTTTTCGGCAGATGTTATATCTGTTAATAATTTCTTAAGTAATTCAATGTCGTTTATACCATTTAGAATTAGATTCAATTCATCTTCAAAAATTAAGTGGTTTATGTTATGCGAATTGATTTGCATCAAAAGCTTCTTTCTCTGTCTAAACCAATCATCTGAATCTTGCTCGGTTCCAAAAATCGTCATCCAAGCCATTCTAATGTATTCTTCATTTTCAAAGGTCTTCAACTTTTCAATAACAGTCTTATGATAATCATCAATACCAAGAAGATTAGAGTAATGCTCTACTAAAAGTTTAATTAACCATCTCTTATAGGTATCATTATTTAGAAGCCAAACGTCTGTCAAACTAACATTAGCAAGGTTATGAATGTTTAGGATAGATGAAATTAATTCAATTGGACTTTTCTCCGGATTTTCGTACGCATCAACCAAAAGATTTGACCAGAATTTACGTTCGTCTGCCTTATAACTAAAGGGAAAATCAAAATTTAGTATTTTTTTAAGTATTTCCTTTTCGTTATCAAGTTTTTGAATTAAGAAGACGTTATCTGGTTTTGCGTTTGAATACCAATAGTTTAATGTCCTAGAAGTACATATTAAAGGACTGGAGATTTGATTACCTTTCGTCCAGATGTTTAGCCACTCTCTTACGGTTTTTATCTGAACTTTTGTTAATTCATTTAAATTTTCAACTTCTGTAAAATAAAGATTTATATTTGTTTCTGACTGCAAAACACCTGGGAAAATGACAGGATTATAGACTTTGAGCCGGTTGTGTTTCTCGTTTGATATTTTGTATATTAAATCATACAACCCCAAACAAAGAATGTATATCCTTCGATTTGAGCCACCACCTAAGTTTTCCAGGTCAGACAACAAAGATACAATCAGCGTTTCCAGCTCGGATTTTTTGTAAAACCTAACTACCTCGGAAAAACCAACTACGGTGTAGTCCTTATTTTTATCAAAAGACTTAATAATATCAAACAACATAGAATAATCAATCCAACCGTCATCCCTTTTCAGTAACGACGACAGCTCAACGACCTCACTCCCATTATTAGCGAGGTGAGAAATTAATTTTTCGTAAAACTGGGTATCTGGGAGAAAAATGAACCTTACCGGGTAACGTTTATAACTTCCTTCTTTTTCTTTATCCTCTTGTAATACTGAGACATACTTTCCAAATACTTCTTGAGACATATCGTAACCCCTCTAATCCAAGTATTTACGAATTACAAAAATCAAACTAGGATTTTCCTTCACAACAGTTATAATTACGTGCTTAAAGTCTTCATAACTCCCTTGATAATTAGTAATTTTCTCAATCAATATTTGTTGTTCTGTATCTTCGTCAGTTGAATCATCCCCATTATCATCTGGCCAAGGTTGAGGTGGAAGGGGAGGTTCTCCGCCACCAGGAGGGTTAGGGTTGGGATTAGGCCCAGGAGGGGGTGTGTTGCGTATTGCAAGCCATTTCCAAACCAATTGATGTACTTTTTCTTCTTCCCAAAATGCTTTATTCTCATGCAAATTTGTATCCAGGTAAACAATTAATTGCGGAATATCAGCTTCATTAATATTTGCTTCGGCGATTTGCATGAAATAAGCATTTAAACCGTTCTCCGTTCCTAAATTGGAAAGAGCAAGAGAAATATCAATGAAGTTATTTTTAATCAGTTCCAATAACTCGCAAACATCAGCCTGCTGAATATCTTGGTCTACTTTTATAGTAAATTCGAATAATTTATCAAGAGTTGTGTTTAAATTTTGGTTTGAATTATCTAGATACTTTAACGCCCACAAGGGACTATTATTACTAGATGCGAATTTTTCTCTTAATGCCCATTTAGTCTTAATCAGTCCCTCCGCCTCTTCTAAACCAAATAATTTTTTTAATTGTTCCACTAACTCCCGTTCTTCATCGGTGCTAAATCGAAAGTATAATTTATCTTTTTCTTTATTATCCTTCCAATAGTTGAACAAAGAAACAAGTGTATCACGAATGATGTTTTTATCTGCTAATTTACCTGTACCTTCTTTGTATATCTTATTTATCAAAGTTCTTAAGGCAAAGGACATAGTTGCCATACTGATTATGTTTTGATACAAACCGTATGGTGGCTCATTTAACGGTTTTAAAATATCACCAAGATTTACTACTGATTTCCCTTTTGAAGCTTCAATTATTTCCTCTACTTTTTGGCAAATAATATATAAAACATGGTCTTCAGGAGTGTTTTCTCTAAAGGCCATTTTTTCATTAATAATGTAATCACCGGAAGAATTCTTTACTATATTTCTTAAGTAAGCCATATTTCCAACCAGTTTTTCTTCTAATTCAGTACGGCTATCAGGAAAAACAAAACATTCAATAGCAGCCTTGGAATTCTGCTTTTTCCAAATAGTCTCTGTATTGAGATTTAATTTTTCAAGACCATTGAAAAAGATGACTTTGGACAAATCTTCAGCGAAATAATTGCAAAGAAGTTTAAAAGGTTTGTTAACTTGTTTACCCCTAAAAATGACTGATGCATCTGAACTATTTATAATACTGTCAACCCATCCTTTAATCCATTTAGCAGCCTTCGTCTCATATTCAACCTTTTCATTTGCAAAGCTATGGTTTTTGGCAACAATACTATGCGCTATATGCTCCACATAACCTTCTAATCTTTTTTCACCTAATGGCTCATGCACAGCAATAAATGCAATATTTTTAAAGTCTGCTTGTTTAGAGATATTTATAATTGTGTTCAATGCTTCGGCAAGGCTCTTTTCTTGCCTTGAAATAAGATCATCAAGATTTTTCGTTTCACCTCTAAAGAGTGCGACAGCTATAGAAAGAGCATTAGGCCGGGTAAAGGCAGTGCTAAAACGATTTCTTGTTAAATGCTCACTTTCACCCCCCCAGAAGAATTTTACCTCTAATTCTCGCGGTACTGCTCTTTTCAACTGATTTACAAGACGATCTTTGTCCAATGTGTACTGGTCAAGTAACTTTGTTACATCTTCGTATTTACGGTACTCTTTATTTTTCTCATCCTGTATTTGTTTGGGTGGCAAACTTGTAAATGCAATTTCAAAAATACCTTCTGGAGATTTATAAATAATTTGATTATTGTCTATATAGTCAAGAACCTTCCTAACATCTTCCGAATTATAGACACCTCTAAAAGATAATGTAATGTTCTCTTCGCTGGGTACAACGAAACTCTTTTCATCTGTTACGCTTAAAGTCATTGTCATTTTATAAAGGATGTTTAAAAGTAATACAACTTTAAATACATTTACATATATTTCACCTTTGGGATCAATCTGGTTAATATATAACTTATATTTATTTGTGACCGAATCAAATTTATTGGCAGTATCTTGTTCAAAATCATCTACAAAAAAATCCCAAATATATTCTGCGGACAAAAAAGGCTTATCTACAACTTTATTCTGTAGAAAATGTTTAAAGCCGCGTTCTTCGTTATTTAAGAACTTAAATATACTTCTTTCAGTTGACCCAATATTCCGAGAAACAAAAGTGGCAAGATATGCAGTATAGGGGTGAATTGGATAAATATCTTGCATTTTTTCTTTAACGATGCCACTATTTACTGTATTTTGTGTTAATTTATGAATTAAATCAACAAGTTCGATATTTTCAGAAATACGACTTTGCTTTAATTCAGCCCATTTTTCTTCATCATGCTTCAGAATAGCACTTGAAATAATATGATATGTAGTAGTCGGCTGCATATCATATCCTTTTTCCCGAAATCTATCTTTTGCCATGGTTCTTTCATCTTCTTTTAATTCTTTAAAACCTAAAATGGCATCCATCTTTTTATGTGAAACAATATATAAATAAACTCCAGTTTTACTTAATTCTGCAATATTTTGAATCTGTGTAAGAAGAGACCTACGATCATTAAGTTCAAGAACTGACGTAAACTCATCCCAAAAGATAACCATTTGATCGGCAATGTGAATTCCCCTAAGTTCTTCTAAAACTTCTTTTAACCATTTTTCAATTGAGCGCTGGCCAACAATAAGATTGGCCTGCTTAAGCTCATTAGTTAAAATTCTTAAAACATTCTTGTTATGGTTTGCAAGTTCTTGTTTTAGGTCGTTTATATTGTTAGCATACATCGAAAGTTCTTGGTTAGACTCTAACGCACTTTCCCAGAAGCCATTTAATTTCGCCTCGTCAAGACGTTCAATCATTTGGCTGAAATCTGAAGTTGTAGTTAGTTCTATACCTCGGCTTGAGAGGGCGTTGGTTACAGCATTTTGAATAACATAACATAAATCCAATGAATCAACGATACTATTTACACCTTTAAGAACCACCGGAAATACCCTATTAGTAGACCTGAACACAGACAGTCTTTGCCTTAATTGCACATTACCTATTTGGTCAATATAATCCTGAATGAGGTCGAATTCATCCGATAATAAATGTTTTACTACCGATGTTGAATGGCTTTTCCCTGTTCCATAAGCTCCTTGTACCCACACAGATTTTTTCTTATCATCGGATGAATTTGTTAAACAATCTAATGTAGTATTCAATATATCTTCGAACATTTCGTTTGAAATAAACCTTTTCCAATAATTTTCGTGTTCATCCATCATATCGAAAACATCTTGAAAATAGGAATGTATCCCAACTACTTCTGAAAACTTCATTTGATTATTTCGCCTCCTTGATGCTATACAAACAATGTACAACCTTGATCTTTATAGTACTGAATTTTCTCCAGTAATTCTTCCTCTGTTACCTCAAGATACCCTTGCAAACATTTCAAGCAAAGAAATTGTTTTGTTTGTCTACCTAAAAGTTTTTTGTTCAAACCAACAGTATCTCTATCAAGCTTACTCAAGCAATAATGGCATATCTTCGATGTCATTTACATCAACTCCAATATCTAAATAAGCATTCTTAAGATAGCCAATTCATCGTAATCTTCACAAAGATGTATATTATCAAGGCCACCAAGCAAGTCTACTTTTACTATGTCTTTTCCTTCCTCCTGAAGAGATCTTAAACAATTTAAAAAATAATCAGTAGAGACACCAAGTAACTTACTTGGATTACCTGCCTCATTATATAGATCGGAAACTGTAAGTTCAAAACAGTTTCTTTGCCTTGCAAACTTGTATATTAAATATGCTATTGTCGCTGAACTAATAAAATTGCCCCCTATTTTAACTACGCTACGAATGTTTCCTCTTTTTTGAATAACCCCAATTTCTAAAGAAGATCCTAAAGGAGAGTTTTCAAAGGTATTAAATAATGCAGATAGAGGATTATCCAGCGTTCCTTCTTTAAAATTAGGATAATCTTCTTTTAGCTGAATCAACAATTCAGGTTTAGAATAAGCTATTTCATTCTGTACTTTTTCCACATACCATTTAACAATTGTAGAATTAAAAGCTAGATTGACCCAGACAATTTGCCAAACTAATAACGGATTTTTATAAAAAATGCCCTTCAGTATTTTCGCTAACTCAGTGGTTTTTTTCTCCTTAGCTTCAAGTAATTCAGATTCCCTTAACCAACTGATCATTGCGGGAACCTGTTTGCTACCAAGCCCACCGTTATTCAAAAACCAGTTATCCATTTCTTCAAAAAAGTTTGTAAGCCACAATTCCCTTAGCCCGAAGGTTGAGTATTTGTCAATACTTGAAGATTTCAAACTCACTTTGGTTTCCCCCTCCGTAAATTTTCTTCTCTCTGCGATAATGCAGCCCTTACTAGCTACATTTAAGCAATTCCTGCATCGTGCACATGCAGAAACCTCAACCTGGTGATTTGGTAATATCCTTAGTGCTCCCGTGGGGCATTCCATTTCGCATACTCCGCATTTTTCGCAATAAGCGGTTTTATTTAATATTTTATTTAAAGCACTAACTAATAAAATTTTATTAGTGGTGTTAAATACTTTAAAAACCGCTTTTTGAGAGTCAACTGTTTGCAATTCAAATCTATAAACTTCATCATTGTAATTCAGTTCACCGAGATATGTATTTTCGTCTTTTTTGTTTAACATAAAATCACCAACAATTTGAAGCCAGGTCAAAAACTCGGTTTTTGGTTGAGTTATAACGGCCTCAAAGTTTGGCTCTTTTGTTAAAACATCAATTCGAGAACCATCGACCTCCAAACCTTTGCCTCCGGCATTCTTTTTCCAGTTTCCTACATCAATGTAATTTTGAATTTTTGTTTCAGAAACAATCCCCATATTTTTCGCCATTCTTGCAATAACATCAACATAACTCTTTGCAATATCCTCATAATGCTTTCTAATCAAAAACTCCGACCAGTCGGACGCAAAGGGGCATACACTGCAACCAACTCTGTTAAAACCTAATCTATAAGCGGCATTAATTTCTATTTCCCGGTAAAATAGATACAGAAAAATTTCTGTTGTGTTCCATTTAAAAATAGGCCTACAATTAGTTAGGTTTATATGTTTAACTCCTTCACCTATTCTGTTATAGGTCTCCCGTTTATTACTTTCGTCAGCGCGAACCCCTTCGTATACAACCAATCTTGGTTGTCCTTTTACAGAAAGCAAATCTCGCATTTTTCTCCCAAAAAGCGCAGTCTTTAAAACAGAACAGCACCACCTATTTATTCTGCTTGGTGGCCCATACTTCTTCCAAAGGCTAATAGCCGTTTTGTCACTTTCAGCTTTTACTAATTCAAAATCATTATATTTTTTACTGTAAACTTTTCTAGTTTGTTCGACTGTTTCATAGGTAAGCGGAAGTTCCATCCCCGTGTCTGTAAATATCACTTTGTATTCCTTTGGCGGTATTACTCGACTAACAATATCGAGTATAACTTGCGAATCCTTCCCCCCACTAAAGGCCACAACAAATCCATCAACCTTATTTTTGTATTTTGAAAAAGCGTCTCGGGCAAAGTCCATTGCCTCATTTTCAAGGGCAGAAATGGATTTCATGTTTCTCTGAATCATTGTATTAACATCAATCGGCTCAAACGATTTCAGTTTAAAATCCTCAGCAAAGGAAACTTGGGGATCCTTATAAATGCTACCCCCACGCACCTCTGCTACTAATTGCCCCATATAATAATAACGCCTATCTATTGCCCAAAGTAACGGAGCCTTCGAGTCCGAATAATTAAACTTTTCTTTAAATCCAAGAAGGTCTAGTTCCTCATGAAATACTGGTCTTGGTGGTACAATATCATTTTTTTCGTGAATTGAATCAGAAATCAAAACACCATTAATTCCCATATCCCAACATATTTTATACATTGTTTCACCCAATCTTATAGTATTTTTGGAACCATTGAGGTAGATAGATTACAAGTAAAAAACAACGAAAGTAGCCTAAATTAATAAACGTTCTCTATCGTAAATACAAACTCCTTCTAGTATTTTACATTCAATTGTATACTCTGTCGAAAAATCTACTTAATAGGAAGAAGATTGGGTTTTCTCGGAACGAATACGTTTTCACTCAGAAGGAAGCTTCCACCCCCCAAAATAGCTTGATAGGATTTTCTATAACCCAGTTTGACAGTGCAGCTTGGTAAATATTCCGTCCCTTAAATACTTCGGAATAATTCAACCTAATCACTGAGAGTTTACAAGCAGCTTCAATTACTCTAAAAAACCGTAATCATCCTCTCTTAAAAACAAAAACACCTGCCCTAAAAGGAACAGGTGTCCGGGTATTGCCGGCTGAGCTGCGAAAACTCCAACAATTTTAGTACAAAAAATTAAGTGCAAATTGAACAGACTGGCCCCTTTGGGTTAAGACTGGTCCTTTGCGCTCCCAGCAATCACAAAGTTTGCCAGTTAATATGTTAATTTCCTAATTGTTGCTGTTATTAATACTACGTTGCCATCGCAAAATCCTCTATTTCGAAAACAAAACCGACATTACTGACACAAAATAATTTTTTGGCAATTATACTAAAACTTTTCAGACCGTCTAAACCCAGTTCAGCCATTTAATCCACCATGTTCGGGTTAATTAAACAGGCGATTTAGGCATAAAAAATGATGAATATCTGTAAAAATATTCACCGTGTTTCAACTTTTTTGATTTTTGCTCTCATAGCAACTCCTCCAATTTCTGCCTTCAAAACGCTCAGGACAGAATCTGCTATTGGCCCCCCGTCGCAATACTCCTATTAGGATTTCTGCCGGTACGGTGCGGAATATGGCGAGGCGGTTCAAAGGTCTGACCGGAGAAAATGTCCTGCCCCAACCCATTCTGCTCTCCAGGCTGCTGCACTGGAAGGTGAAAAAAGTTTGTCAGTTATAAGTTATCTAAACCTGCAACATCTGATTCACGTAAAAAATCCCTCTGAATGTTCTCAGGGGGATTATACCAAGGATAAGTGACAGATGTTTGTCAGTCGTGCTTCTTAATCTTTTCTGTGACAAAACTCATTACCTTCGCAGCAAATTCAATAGCTATTTCCACATCTGAGTATTCCGGTATCAATAAATCACCGGGATATCGGAAAAGTGTGCTATAAGGATTTAATTCATCAACAAGGTCATGTAAAACACCAAAATCCGGGTCAATGTCAGCACATTGGTTAACCAGTTCATTCAGATCATGAGTCCTAATCACAGGTTTTCCGTAATATGCTAAATAGGCCTTTAATGATTTCTCAGCACATTGCTGCGTATGATATACCGCTGTATCAAGAATTGGATCGTCACCAGCAAATAATTTCTTCGAAGACAATAAATCGTGTTCAGCCTTAATTAACCAGTCTTCATGCGGCTTCATAAAGTTTCACTCCATGGAGTTTTATTTTATAAAATAATGAAGATGGCTCTAATGCAAGTTTTTCAAATTCCTCTTCGGTGTATACCAATATATCTTTTGAAACTCTCATATCCCTCAGAGCCTGATAAGCCGGTTTCATTCTTTTATATGGTTTTTGTTCTGAGTGTTCAACAATTATAAGAATATCCAGGTCACTGTCCTCTTGTGGTGTTCCCCATGCAAAGGAGCCAAAAAGATATATTTTCTTTGGTTCATAGGCCTTTACCAGCTTTTCTACAATTATAGATATCTTTTGATTATCTACCATTGGTAATCTCCTCCCTCCTGTTTAGCATTCCAAACAAGCCCACAAGTCCTGTTACTTATATTTTATTAGTACAAGCGAAAGAATTCAACCTGAATACCGTTTTTTAACATTATAAGCTATATATCTGCCCTTTTATACATTTTGGTGAATAATTAGTACACCCATAAAACCGTTCTTTACAGTTTTTGTTTTTCTTAAAAGCGTGCAATATTGCTCAAATGGGTTCAAAGACCTGTTGAAAGCTAACCGTATAAAGGGCTCCCGTTCCCGACCGTCGCACTGGCCATGGCAAAAACCGGATCGCTGCCTAACCGGGAACACACCCGTCTTAGCCTCCTAACAACATATGCCATATTACTGCCAAATGCACTGCTATAAAGATGGCCCTCATCCAATACCACTTATTTAAGGTTTTTAAAAAAGTCAGCCCATTGCAGCAGCCAGCCCGTAAACTCATATATGCCGCATGTTTTGTAAGACACTATCACTGAACCGTCCTCCAATTCCTCCTCAACCTTCAGGCTGGGATGGTATGTAATCAGCTTAAACCTGTATGCCAGCTCCGGTTCCACTTTTATCACTATCCGCATCGATAATTATACTAAAACTTTTCAGACCGTCTAAACGCAGTTCAGCCATTTAATCCACCATGTTCGGGTTAATTAAACAGGCGATTTAGGCATAAAAAATGATGGATATTTGTATAAATATTCATCGTGACTGCATAATTAAAACCGAGTAAATCGATAAGCCGAGTTTTGTCGTTGGATGATCATCTATCTGGGACGCCTGTTACCAGGACGCCTCATGCGACCTAACCCGGGAACGGAACGGGCAGCTCCATAGTTCCCCTATTCGGTCTTGCTCCAGGTGGGGTTTACCTAGCCAACTAGTCACCTAGCCGCTGGTGAGCTCTTACCTCACCTTTCCACCCTTACCTGTGCCCTTACGGGCCATCGGCGGTATGTCTCTGTGGCACTTTCCTTAGGGTCGCCCCCACTGGGTATTACCCAGCACCCTGCCCTGTGGAGCCCGGACTTTCCTCAGATACCGCCTTTCGGACTGGTACCCGCGATCACCTGATTTACTCGATTTATATTCAACTTTGGATACTTATCTTAACATCTTTCCCCGGATAAGTCAAATACCTTATTTAACCAAATGGCGCTATTTCTGCTGGCTTACTTCCAGCAGGTCTGCCCGCATAGGCTGATAAGTCACTATTTCGACAGTGTCTTCAAGGGCTTCAATCTCATGGTCAGCATATGAACTTACCACCAGACCGGCCCCCCTGAGCATTACAATATCCTGGTCGGCAACAACGTACTTGAGTGCCCCTTCAACAATGTAGCTGCCCTGTTCGTGATAATGGCTATGGACTCCAATTTTGGAACCCTTCTTATAATTAAACCTGACCAGCATCATTTTGGGGGTAAAGGCAAGAATAAGTCCCGATATGCCGGGATAGACCTCGAAATCCAGCGCCTGGGCGGTTATCCGCTCCGGTGATGCGACTGAGGCGGCCCTGGCAAGCTGTTTGGGCCTCTGGTTTTTGTTCCCGTGTACAAAAGATACCTTCAGGTTGTCAAATGACCTGGAGATTTTTTTTACGTCTTCATGAAGCGGCATAATACTTTGTGCCCTGACCGACATATTGTCGGCAAGCTGACCGACTACCAGCCGGTTATCAGACAATATCACCACATTCTTAAACTTCCATTCCGCAGCTCGCGACATGGCCCTGATAATCGCATGATACACCGTGGAATTCTGGGTCTCAATACCCACGTAGTCCGCTTCCTCATAAAACGGTTCCCCGGTTGGGTCGGTATAATAACAGATACCGATACCGGAATCACCGTTATTTTGATGTGCATGGCCGGCCACGGCTATATATAATGTACTCAATTTTCATACACTCCCTACTGTCTTCATATTTCACAGGAACTGCCTAATACCATTATATGAAGATAAATATTTATGTGCTTTATGAAAACAGACAAGAAGTGATTTTTTATTTCACTTTATTATCAGGAGCCTCCCACAGTTATCACATTTTACATTACTGTCATTTTTGGCTTTCTTTCGGATGTCAAAAGAAACACCCATATTGCATCCTGAACATATTCCCCCCTGCAGTACCGCGATTGCCCTGCTGTCTTTAAATCGGGAGCACAGTTTCCGGTACTTTTCCAGCTCATCCGGCGGTATTTTCTCCTTCAGAGCCTCTATGCGAGAAGTAATCTCAGCAAGGGCGTTCTGTAAATCCTCTTTTGTTTTCTTATACCTGCTGTTGAGGTTTTTAAAGGCATTTTTGCGTTCTTCCAGTGCGGCCGTCATTTTGGCAATCCTGTTTTCCTGATTATCGGCAGTCTCCATGATTGTCAGTATTTTATCCTCAGCGGCGCCACACTGCTGATTGAGTTTATCGATATTTTTTTCTGCTGTTTCCAGTTCCTTGGCTCCGGTCATCTGGCCCCCGTACAGTTCATCACTTGATTTTTTTATCTTGTCCTTAATTATAGCCAGGGCATCCTCTTCAAGGCGAATGCTTTTTTTCACCGTCTCCAGTTCCTGTTTCAATCCGTGTACTTCCTTCTGCCCGGCCTCTATCTCTGTTTTTAACTCTTTCAGCTCCCTGTATTCCGGTATTGACTTCATCTGTTCTTGTATTTTGCGGCTGTTTTCTTCCAGGTTCTGAAGTTCCCAAAGGTATTCAATAATTTCCAATCCGGTCACCCCTTTATAGTTTTTCAATTTATACTTCAACTAAAAATAGAAGGCTGCAGCCTTCTATTAATAATATCTGAAAGGATCACTGTTCTTTTCGGAAACATAAACAGGCACATTATATCCCATGCTGCCAAGGCCGTCCCGCAGTAAAACGGCAACCCTGTCCACCACCGGGAATTCGGTGGCAAAATGCCCGGCATCAACAAAAGCCATTTTCTGGGCCATAATTTCCTGTGCTTCGTGATATTTCAAATCACCGGTGACAAACACTTCTGCTCCGGCAAATACAGCTTTATGCATCAGACTGGCGCCGCTGCCCCCGCAAACCGCTATCTTCCGTACCATCATTTCCAAATCCCCGCCATACCTCAGTGTTGGTATGTTCAGATTTTTTTTGATACAGTCCAGCAGTTCTGCAAAGCGCACTGCCTCCCGCAGTCTGCCGACTCTTCCGAGGCCCAGCTTTTCACCGGGGTTTTCCAGCCTGAAGACATCATAGGCCACCTCTTCATAGGGATGGGCTTTGACCATTGCTTTAATAACCCTATGGAGGTCTTCCTCCCGGGTCACTGTCTCCATCCTGGATTCCTCGGCTTTTTCGAGGGTACCCACCTGGCCGATAAACGGGTCCGCGCCTTCTGCTGCCTTAAAGGTACCGGTTCCCTGCACCGAAAACGTGCAGTCAGAGTAATTACCGATCCATCCTGCTCCGGCCCCGCTCATGGCTTCACGGACAGTATCCTCATAGCCCCGGGGGATATATACCACTATTTTATATAGTATCCCGGTTTTATCAGGATTTAATACTTCCAGGTCCTGCAGCCCCAACAACTGTGCCAGCACCTGGTTAACTCCTTCCCGGGCGCTGTCCATATTGGTATGGGCACAATATACGCTAAGGTCATTTTTAATGAGTCCGGACAACATGCTGCCATGGGCCAGGTCGCTCCTGAGATTCTTTAAAGGTTTGTAAATCAAAGGGTGATGTGAGACAATCAGATTGGCCCCCCTGGCTGCAGCCTCAGCCGCAGTCCCGGAATTGACATCAAGGGTTACCAGAATTCCGGTTACCTCACTGCGGGGGTCCCCAACCTGGAGGCCTACATTGTCCCATTCCTCAGCAAGCCGTTTGGGAAAATGCTTTTCTATGAAACTGATTACTGTCTGGCATTTGAGTGCAGGCATCTTTCAATCCCTTCCAAAATTCCGATTTCCTTCATGATTTCGCGCCTCCTGGTAGCAGTTTTCGGAGATGCGCTTTTTTCCATATCTGAAATAATTCTATAATAGTTTTCCAATTCATTCTGTATCAGTTTAATCAGGAGTGGGTGTCTCTTTTCAAAAAGCCGCGGCCCGACAGCCGCTAAATCCATATCACCGGTTATCCCGGTTCCGGGGACAGCACAGATGACCTCATAAAGGCGGCCATCTTCCTCAACAATATCCTCATCATCAATACTCCACCCGTTTTTGACCAGCCATTTCCTTAGCTGCCGGGAATCATTCATTGGCTGTAAGACCAGTCTTTTCAATCCAGAGACAGCTATACCGGCATTTTCAATAATCTCCCGGATGGTGGCACCTCCCATTCCCGCAATAACAGCCGTATCCGCTTCACCGGGGCTGATTATTTGGAGGCCGTCACCCTGCCTGAGAGTTATCCGGTCCGCAAGTCCGGCCTCAAGGACATTTCTTTCTGCCATTTCCAGCGGCCCTTTGTTGAGGTCCCCGGCAATTACTTTTTCAGAAATGCCTTCATTAATCAGATAAACCGGTAACATGGCATGGTCGGTACCAATATCTG
This sequence comes from Thermincola carboxydiphila, assembly GCA_016841045.1. GTDB lineage: Bacteria > Bacillota > Thermincolia > Thermincolales > UBA2595 > JAENZX01. The sequence goes on along the minus strand of JAENZX010000022.1, from coordinate 842 downwards.
CGACCACACTGCCGGCAGGAATAAACTTTGCAATTGTCAGCAGGCGCAGGGGAAGTCTCAAGACACATACCTCTTATGACGTTATTGAAACTTTTGTTCTAATTACTGCCTTATTATTATTTTCCACATTACAGCATTAAAAACCTCTTTAATAAGGTATTTTCCCGGTAAAATAACCAATAAGAAAAAATCTTCGCCACAGGCGTATTTAAAATTTACTTTCGGGATACAATACTGAACGTAAAGGGTTCATAACAGCCGAGCGAAGATCATTACAGGCTCTTAACAGGGTCTGTGATGGTCGGGCAAAGGTCATTACAGGGTCTTTTTAGTTTCCTTTTGGTTTCTTTTTGGCTCTGTAATGGCCGGAGCGCAGATTATTACAGGTCTCGTATGGGTCTATAGTGGTCCGAACGATCACTATGGGCTCAAAAGGGATTTGTAATAGTCGGGCCACGATCATAATAGGTTCTGGAAGGGTCCTTTTTAGACTTTGCTCTGGATACGCGGCTTAGGGGTCTGTAATGGCCGAAAGGTCATTACAGGCTCGGTAAGGACTTATTATGGTCTGACAAAGGTTGTCATAGGTTCCGTAAGGCTCTGTAGCAGCCGAAAGGTTGTTGCTGGGTCTGTAGGGATCTATGGTAGCCGGCGATAGGTTGTTATGGGCTCTTTTCATGCTTTCCCGGCATTTTCCCGGGCAGAATTACCCGCACTTGCGCCAGATAATGGTTTCTGATAAGGTAACATCTGCCATGTATCAATAGTATCTGCCTGGGCACAATAATGAACGTAAAGGGTTCATAACAGCCGAGCGAAGATCATTACAGGCTCTTAACAGG
>JAENZX010000021.1 GCA_016841045.1 Thermincola carboxydiphila | reverse complement strand
CAGGCTGTCTCATCATCATTTGTACCATGTTCCAGATAGAATTAAAAGTATAAGCTTGAACCGGAGATGCAATGGTAACTAGAAGTAAAGTAGCAAGGACGCAGAGACTAATCATTTTTTTGAATTTTTTCATTGTTGTACTCCTTTCTCGCTGATGCGTAAAAAAATTGTAATCGCCTGAATGAAAATAAAAAAAATCACCCCCCCCTTTAACGCTTACGAGGTTAGCTGACGGGTTCGGACATAAGAGTAGCCCGGCCACAACTGTGGCTTCACCCCAAAACCTGGTTCCCCCGCTTCTATAAGAACTCAGCGATTACATGGTGTTTAAGAATTGTATTTTCCTTTTATGCTAGATTTCAACAAGGAAGGTTTTATCCCTTTAAGTAAATTATGGTAATGTGAAAACTGTCTCTAATGAGATTTGCTCCGGTGATTGACAAAACTAGACTAAGGTGGAGGGGATGGGACATTTCCTCCAGGGCGGCAACACCTCAGCCTGTTACCGAATCGCTCCGCTCTTCGACAGGCGGATGGCAGACTCGCCCTTCCGGAAAAATCCCATCCCCTCTAGGCTTAAGCGGGTTTTGTCATTAGGCGGGCCATCTCATAAGAGACAGTATGTTTCTGGGGCGTGGTGAAGGCTGTAGAAACGAGTGACAAAGAAAAAAAGAGAATGTACCCCAAGCGGGGTACATTCTTTGGCTCTAATCTAGTTGGTGAACCACTGAGTCCAATAATGACGGTAGTTTCCGCTGTTTTTGTAAGCGTAACCTACACCGATTTTACCGTATTTTGTGCTCATGATGTTTGCGCGGTGTCCTGGACTGTTCATCCATGCCCGCACAACTGCTTCCGGTGTTCTCTGACCGGATGCAATGTTTTCACCTGCATTTCTGTACCGAATTCCGAATGTTTTCATCATATTAAAGGGTGAACCGTATTTTGGTGAAGTATGACTAAAATAGTTGTTATTCACCATATCCTGTGATTTTGCTCTGGCTCCCTTTGATAGGGGGATGTCCATTACCAGAGGCTTCAGGCCTGCTTTTTGTCGCTCGATGTTAACCAGTCGTACCACTTCCTTCTCGAATGCGCTGACAGTGTAACCGGAAGTTGGAACTGGTTTTTCTTGAACTGGTGCAGGAGTCGGCTTCACTTCAACAGGAGCTGGTTTTTCTTGAACTGGTGCAGGAGTCGGCTTCACTTCAACAGGAGCTGATTTTTCTTGAACTGGTGCAGGAGTCGGCTTCACTTCAACAGGAGCTGGTTTTTCTTGAACTGGTGCAGGAGTCGGCTTCACTTCAACAGGAGCCGGCTTTTCCTGAACTGGTGCAGGAGCCTTTACAGGTTCTGCTTTTTCCTCAGTTGTGGCTTCGTTTGCGTCCTTTTTAGGAACAGTTACCACCTGTGAATCCATAATTTCATGTTCTGGATTTATTGATGTTACCATGTTTTGTACATGATCCCAAATTGATTGGAAGTTGGTTTTAGGAACAGCAACTCCACTGGACTCAACTGCTGCAGCCGGAGTGACAAAAAGAGCTGACAGCAGCATAACGACTACGATAATTGATAACGATTTTCTCATTCTCATTGTACTTATCACCCTTTCTGTTATTGTACTTGAGAAAGAGATATTTTTCACAATTAACGAATGTAAAAAACACCCCTTTTTCAACGCTTACGAGGTTAGCTGACGGGTTCGGACCAAAAAGTAGCCCGGCCATTTAATGGCTTCACCCCGGAATCTTGGTTCCCCCGCTTCTTTTGAACTCAGCGAATTTCGGTGTACGGTTAACAATGATATATCATGTGGTGATATATTTCAATATATATCGGGAAAAAACCTTTATGTAAATAGTGGAAGTGAGGTGCAAATGCCTTCCTACGTGGGCGGGGATGGGCATTTTATACGGTTTTCCTGCTAACCGTCTATGAATCTGTACTGGCCGTTTCCTGCAGCTTCGCTAGTTTTCTGAAGGCCTTCATTTTGGTGGTATCCCCAACTTTTGATTTATGCAGCGCTTTTTCCAGGCACTCCACAGAATTTCTATAAGTTTCCCTGTCCACGGGGAAGGGGTGGCCGTCTTTACCGCCGTGGGCGAAGGAGTACCTCACCGGGTCGCGGTAGCTGGGTTTTACCCCGTGGATTATTTCTGCCACCAGGGAAAGGGCTCTGAGAGAAGAGGCTCCTACGCCTGGCAGTCCAATCAGGGCTTCGAATGATTCCGGCTGCCTCTCATAGGCTGTTTCAAGTGCCCGTTTAATATGAGCAGATCTGGGGACGTGATGGTGGGGAGGCATTGTTAATGCTGGTAATATCGGATTAATATTATTAAAATCAGTGTGACCATCTATAAAGAGGGATAATTGCACCGGGGAGGCAGTTGGGAATACTTTTGACTGCTGTACTCTATTAACAGGCTGCACAGGCATTTCACTTATTTTATTAAGGAGTTTTAGAGTTTTATCCGGCGGTTCCTGTGATAGGACTGTTATTGTATCCCGTGAAACGGCACATTCAGAGGCCACCAGGTTAAGAGTAGGCATGCTTTTGTCACAGGATACAGCCGAATGAGGATCTGAAACATAACTGCTTAATGTACTGCTTAACCAGTGGTACCTTCTTGCATAGCGGTTTTCCTCATTCATACCCTGCTGGATAACTGCCCATTCCCCTTCTCTGGTAAAGACAAAAAAATGGTGATAAATTTGAAAACCATCCTGTAGAGCATTGTTATCGATTTTGGCCGCCATGCGGCTTGCGTATTTAAGGTTTTCAAGGTTATTATCAAGAGAGAACTTAGCTCCTGCTTCATCAATTTCTATTGGAGTTTTACGGGAGGTTTTTCCTTTCCCGCCCGCAAAGAAAATTCCCATTTCTCCCTGATATTCCCTGAGCCCCTCTTTTAAAGCGCCGCAGACGGTAGTAGTAACACCTGAGGAATGCCAGTCAAACCCCAATACACAGCCCAGGGCCTGGAACCAGAAAGGGTCGGATAGGCGTTTTAATATTTCTGCTGCCCCGTATTCGTATATTATAGCCCGTACAATTGCAGAGCCAAGTTCCTTCATCTCGGCAAAAAGCCACGAAGGGCATTTGCCGCCATGGAGAGGAAGGTTTGCAGTTCCTGAGCGCATGATGTACCTCCATACTGTGTGTTTACTATGTTAATTATAGCATTTTATCACCTGGAGGTAATGATTAAATGATTTGCCAAAATATACTGAATCCAATCTGTTTAATATTTCACAAATCTTATAATAAATCGCAGGAAAATCGACAATATATCACGAATTATATAGCTTTAAATTATCCCAAACATTATCTTCGGGGTGTAGAAATGTACGGTTTAAGAGTTATTGTGGTAGATACTGACCCAAACTTCAGAAAATATTTAAAAGAAAAGCTGATGAATGCAGGACATTCTATAGTAGGTGAGTCTTCTAATGGAAGACATGCTCTCCAGCTGATATTTACAATCCAGCCTGATTTAGTCATTATGAGTGCTAAATTGCCAGGCAAGGATGGACTGGAAGTTGCCCAGGCTGTTGAGGAACACCGGGTAGCTCCGGTTATTCTGGTGACAGAACCCGAAAAGCAGGATGAAATGACAGAAGCCTTGGAAGACTGGATGATTTCATATATATTGAAACCAGTAGACGAGACAAACCTGCTGCCGGCAATTGAAGTATGCAGGTCCATCTATAAAAAGATGAGCAGGCTGGAAGAAGAAAACCGTAAGCTTAAACAGACTCTTGAAACCCGGAAGATGGTCGAAAAAGCAAAGGGTTTGCTGATAAGGTGTAATGGGATGTCAGAGCAGGAGGCATTTAAGCACATTCAAAAAATAAGCATGGATAAATGCGTGCCCATCAAAAAAGTGGCTAAACAGATAATTATATCTTTGGAAGCGGAAGACAAAAAGTTTGGTGCTGCGCAATAATATGGAGTGTATATTTATACGAAAAAATATTTACAGTAGTAATGAAAATTTTTTAAAAATATATTGAAAAATAAACGATATTTGTTATAATTGGTTGTGGAAGTTTATACGCAAACTGTTCGACACGGCTTATACATCATACCAACAGTTGCACAGGGCAAGGGCGTCCTTAATTTGTGGGTTATTTTATAATTACCTGCTTATTAAGGCGTTTTTTTATTTCCTAACACTATTCTAAATATTTGAATCCCAAAAAGGTAATACTTAAACAAACAAAGGAGGAAGACAAGTAATGAGTTATTCAGTTGAAGCCTTCATGGAGAAGGTAATTGCCAAAAACCCCAGTGAAACTGAGTTTCACCAGGCGGTACGTGAAGTTGTTGAATCATTAGTTCCCTTCATTGAGAAAAATCCTAAGTATTCAGATGCAAGGATTCTGGAGAGAATTGTAGAACCTGAGCGTGTTATTATGTTCAGAGTACCTTGGCTTGATGATAAGGGCCAAGTTCAGGTTAACCGCGGTTTCCGGATTGAAATGAACAGTGCTATTGGTCCTTACAAGGGCGGATTACGTTTCCACCCCTCAGTTAACCTAGGCGTTTTGAAATTCCTTGCCTTTGAACAAGTATTCAAGAACTCTCTGACCACACTTCCGATGGGTGGCGGTAAAGGTGGTTCAGACTTCGATCCTAAAGGCAAATCAGATAACGAAGTAATGCGTTTCTGCCAAAGTTTCATGACTGAGCTCAACAGACACATTGGTCATAATACTGATGTACCTGCCGGCGATATCGGTGTTGGCGGCCGTGAAATCGGTTATATGTTTGGACAGTATAAGAGAATTAAAAATGAATTTACCGGTGTACTTACAGGTAAGGGTCTAAACTGGGGCGGAAGCTTAATTCGTCCCGAAGCAACCGGCTATGGCTGCTGCTATTTTGCTCAGGAAATGCTTGGTACTCGCGGTGAGTCATTTGAAGGTAAAGTTGTGGCAATTTCCGGTTCCGGAAACGTTTCCCAGTATGCTACCGAAAAGTGTATCCAGTTAGGCGCAAAAGTAGTTACCCTTTCAGATTCCAACGGATATATTTACGATCCCGATGGTATCAACGAAGAAAAACTTGCTTTTGTTCTTGAACTTAAAAATGTTAAGCGCGGTCGTATCTCCGAATATGCAGAGAAGTACGGCGTTGAATATGTTGAAGGTAAGCGTCCCTGGGGAGTTAAATGCGATGTTGCGCTTCCCTGTGCTACCCAAAACGAAATTAGTGAAGAAGAAGCAAAAGAACTCGTTAAAAATGGCTGCTTCTGTGTCTCTGAAGGAGCTAACATGCCCAGTACCCCTGAAGCTGTTGAAGTATTCCTGGCCAACAAAGTTCTCTATGGGCCTGGCAAAGCTGCTAACGCTGGCGGCGTAGCCTGCAGTGGTCTTGAAATGTCACAGAACAGCCTGCGTCTCAGCTGGACCCGTGAAGAAGTTGATCAGAGACTCTTAGGCATTATGAAGGCCATCCACGCTCAGTGCGTTGAGTACGGTAAAGACGGTGATTTCATTAACTATGTAAATGGAGCAAACATTGCTGGTTTTGTAAAAGTTGCAGATGCAATGATTGATCAGGGCGTGGTATAATAACTCCTAACGAAAAAATGTGCCCCAAAACTGCCTAATCAAATAATAGAGTTAATCAGTCGTGGCTTACTTCCTTTTTATTAAGGAGGTTAGCCACGATTGTCTTATTGAACGTTATATACACACTCATATATAATAAGATATATAGCCTCATTTACATTCTAAAATTGCTCCCGATTCGCGGTAAAGGATTTTTTGTTTAGCCTGGTTGGAAAAAGGGAGGGAGTATGATGAGTTTCAGTAAGGGGATTAATGCTAATTCGGCCACCCAAACAAAGCTCCGGGGAGAAGTCGGCAGCCCATCCACAGGGATGTGTGTGACCTGTTTTGACGGGTGTCCTGGAACGTGTGAGATTGGACTATCAGCAGTCCGGGGAAAGGAAATTTTGTATCCAAAACCATTTGGCAAAGTTACTTCTGCTGCACAGAAGGAATATCCTGTTGACTACTCACACTTCAATATTGCCGGCACTATTACAAGTACCAGTAATAATGATGCCGAGGATAATGCGGGTTTTACAGAAGTTAATCTTGGATCGGTTATAGGTGCCGATGGACAGGTCTCTCTTCGCCTGCCTATCATAATAAATGGTATGGGTTCAGCTCAGATTGCCGCAAACAACTGGGATCATCTGGCTGTGGGAGCTGCAATTTCCGGTGTTGGCATTGTAGTTGGCGAAAATGTTGTTGGTATGGATCCTAACTGTGAGATAAAAGACGGGTGTGTTATGAGATCTCCCGGCCTTGAAAAGAGAATAAAGGTATTTCAGGATTGGTCCCAAGGTAGAGGGTTTATAGCAATCCAGGCTAATGTCGAGGATACTAAGCTGCAGGTGCATAAATATGCTCTGGAGGAACTGGGTGTCGATGCAGTTGAGATAAAATGGGGTCAGGGCGCCAAATCCATTGGCGGTGAAGTTAAGGTTAACAATCTGGAGTGGGCCCGGGAACTAAACAGACGCGGTTATCTGATACTGCCTAATCCAGAGAAGCCTGAGGTACAGGAGGCATTTAAGAAACGCGTATTTGTCGAGTTTGAAAGGCATTCAAGAACCCCTATAGTGGATGTAGACGCATTCCATAACAGGATTAGTGAGCTTCGTTCTTCAGGAGCAAGATTTATCTCACTGAAAACCGGTGCTTACAGGGCATCAGATCTTGCCCGTGCTGTCAAATGTGCATCTGATGCGAGGCTGGATCTTTTAACTGTGGACGGTGCAGGTGGAGGTACCGGAATGAGTCCCTGGCGGATGATGAATGAATGGGGTATTCCAACTTTATATGTCCAGGCTCTGCTTAATAAGTATCTTAATAGGCTTAAAGCGAAGGGGGCCTTCATTCCCAAGGTTGCCATATCTGGTGGATTTGCTTTTGAAGATCAGATATTTAAAGCTATTGCACTTTCTTCTCCATTTGTTAAAGCTGTTGGGATGGCCAGGAGTCCTCTTGCTGCCGTAATGGTTGGAAAAAACGTAGGAGAAGTGATAAAAGCAGGCAGAGTACCTGAAGAATATAAAAGATTTGGAGATAATCTTGAACAGGTATTTGTTTCGGTTACTGAACTAAAGCAGAAGTATGGAAGTGATTATGCAAAGCTACCTCTGGGAGCTGTCGGTTTATTTACTTACTTTGAGCGGCTGGGGCAGGGGCTTAGACAGTTAATGTACGGCGCCCGCAGGTTCGACCTTGAATCTGTCGAACAAAACGATATTTTCGCTCTTACGAGGGAAGCATCAGACATTACGGGGATAAAATATATCCTTGATCATGATGCTGAAGAAGCAGATGAAATAATAGGTTAAGAAAAAAGCATATACTAATCAGTAAATAAGTATTGCAATTGCTGTTACATGTGTTATAATTACATATATAAAAGAGACTGTTTGATACGAGGATGTATCATAGATACGAGCAACGGCGCTCACCAAAACGGGTTATTTTTTATAACCGGTTTTAGTGGGCGTTTTCTTTTTTGGTTATACTAATATTTGGTTGGAGGGAGGAAACTGAACTTTTTCGACGAACTACAACTAAATTAAACATCTTACTTAATAAACATAATAAATGAGGGAAAGGTTGTGTTAACAATGGCGTTAACTAAGGCCGATGTTTTAGCTAAGGCAAAAGAAGCTGATGTAAAATTTGTCCGACTTCAGTTTACAGACATTTTTGGGGTTTTGAAGAATGTTGCTATTACTGTTGAGCAACTTGAAAAGGCTCTTAATGGAGAAATGATGTTCGACGGATCTTCAATAGAAGGGTTTGTTCGTATTGAAGAATCTGATATGTACTTAATCCCTGATCCGGATACTTTTGCGGTATTCCCTTGGAGGCCCCGGGAAGGCTCAGTTGCCCGTTTAATCTGTGATGTTCACAATTATGATGGCACTCCCTTTGAAGGATGTCCACGTAATACCCTGAAGAGAGTTCTGGCAGAGGCTGCTGAAATGGGTTTCACTCTCAATGTCGGACCCGAGGCTGAATTTTTCTTATTCCTCACCGATTCTGAAGGGAAACCAACAACAATTACTCATGATAAAGCCGGTTATTTTGATTTAACACCGGTAGACCTCGGGGAAAATGCCCGCCGTGACATGGTTCTTACCCTCGAGGAATTAGGATTTGAAATCGAGGCTTCTCACCATGAAGTGGCTCCGGGACAGCATGAAATAGATTTTAAATATGATGAAGCTCTTAATATAGCTGATAAAGTAATGACATTTAAGTTTGTGGTTCGTACTGTTGCACAGAGACATGGACTTCATGCCACTTTTATGCCCAAACCCGTTTTTGGAATTGCCGGTTCAGGTATGCATATGAATCAGTCTCTGTTCAAAAATGGTAAGAATGCTTTCTTTGATCCGGAAACTCCGGATCAGTTAAGTGAAGCGGCTAAGCATTATGTTGGTGGACTCATCACTCATGCCAGTGCGATGGCTGCAATCACCAATCCTACTGTAAACTCATATAAACGGCTGGTTCCAGGTTATGAGGCTCCTGTTTATATTGCATGGTCTGCAAGAAATAGAAGCCCCTTAATCAGAATTCCTGCCAAACGTGGAGCAAGTACCAGAATAGAACTTAGAAACCCAGATCCGTCTTGCAACCCGTATCTTGCTATTGCAGTAGCACTCAAAGCGGGTCTGGACGGAATTAAAAATAAAATACAGCCGCCTCCTCCGACTGATAAAAACATTTACGAGATGACTGCTGCAGAAAGACTGGCAGAGGGAATTGGCAGTCTGCCGTCAAGCCTTTATGAAGCTCTCCAGGAGCTGTCGAAAGATGAAGTCATCAAGTCTGCTCTCGGCAGCCATGCATATAACCGGTTCACTGAAGCAAAGACCATCGAATGGGATAGGTTCAGGGTACAGGTGCATCCCTGGGAGATTGACGAGTATTTGGGAGTTTACTAAAGATAAGATTTTTATTGGAGGACCGGCTATCGAATTTAAGTAGCCGGTTTCATTTTACCTATTAACTGGAAAACATAGTAAAAAATGTACAAAAAAGGAAAATTAAAAGACGGTTTTAAGAATAAGAAATTCTGACGGCAGGTGATAAATAATGAACAAGATATTTCCCAGAATACCATCCGGTTGTGCCATAAGTGGGATAATGAACAAAAAAGGTCATCGCTTTTCGGGTAATGATATTATTAAATCTATTGCCCTTATGCATGACCGTTCCAATGGTCTTGGCGGAGGATTTGCTGCTTACGGAATTTACCCCGACTATCCTGATCATTACGCATTTCATGTATTTTACGATAGCTTGGCCAACCGTATTAACACAGAAGAATTTATAAATGACCACTTTGACGTAGATATGAGTGAGCCTATCCACACCCGAAAAGTAAGGTCAATAAACAACCCGCCATTAATTTGGAGATATTTTGTTCGGCCAGGTCAGAATAAACTTATTTCTTCAGAACTCACAGAAGAAGAATATGTTGTACGCTGCGTCATGAGAGTTAACAGCTGTTTTGAAGGTGCTTATATTTTTTCCAGTGGTAAAAATATGGGGGCTTTTAAAGGGGTCGGTTATCCTGAAGATATTGGGGATTTCTATTGTCTGGAAAAATATGACGGATATATTTGGACCGCTCACGGCCGTTTTCCGACAAATACGCCTGGCTGGTGGGGTGGCGCACACCCATTCACCCTGCTCGACTGGTCAATAGTCCATAATGGCGAAATTTCTTCGTATGGGGCTAATGCCAGATTTCTTGAAATGTTTGGATATAAGTGTACACTGCAGACAGATACAGAAGCAATCACTTATATTTTCGACTACCTGATGAGAAAGCAGGGGCTTCCCCTAGAAATGGCTGTGGCTACAGTTGCTGCTCCTCTATGGAAAGAAATTGACAGAATGGATCAAGATAAAAAGGAACTGTTAAAAGCCCTCCGGGCTGTTTTTGGTAACCTGCTGATGAATGGACCGTTCTCGATAATACTCGGAACAAAAAATGGTATTGTGGCCCTTAATGACAGGATAAAACTCCGTAATATGGTGGCTGCCACTAAAGGTGATTTCCTGTATCTGGCCAGTGAAGAGTCTGCCATTAGAGAGGTATGTTCTGACCCTGAACATGTTTGGGTACCCAAGGGCGGAGAACCGGTAATTGGGTTGTTGGAAGGGGTTGACAATATATGAACTTTAATATGGCCGTGCCAGAGTTTTTAATCGAGCGTAAAAAGGAAAGATGTATAGACTGTAAGGTTTGTATTACACAGTGTGCCAACGAATGCCATTCCTTTGACATTGATGAGGGCAGGGTAGTTTCTGACGAAACAGCCTGTGTCAACTGTCAAAGGTGTGTAGTTTTTTGTCCTACCAGAGCACTCTCTGTGGTAAACAATCCTCAGCAATATAAAAATAACGCTAACTGGACAGCATTTGATATAAACACCATCTATAAGCAAGCCGCTACCGGCGGTATCCTTCTTACAGGTATGGGTACAGACAGGAATTATCCTATTTACTGGGACCACCTGCTTTTAAATGCAAGTCAGGTAACAAACCCTTCCATTGATCCCCTGCGTGAACCCATGGAACTAAAAACATTTTTGGGCCGCAAACCTGAAAAGCTGGTAGTAAAAGATGGCAAATTGGCAGAAAAACTTCCTCCCCAGCTGGAGTTGGAAGTGCCGATCATGTTTTCAGCGATGTCATTCGGTTCTATTAGTCTAAACGCCCACAAGTCTCTTGCCAGAGCGGCAGAAGAAGTAGGGACCTTCTATAATACAGGTGAGGGTGGTTTACACCGGGACCTTTACGGATATGGCAATAACACAATCGTTCAGGTAGCTTCAGGGCGTTTCGGAGTTCATCAGGAGTATTTGAATGCCGGAAAAGCCATCGAGATTAAGATAGGGCAGGGGGCCAAACCTGGTATTGGTGGACACCTGCCGGGTGAAAAAGTTGGGCTTGAAGTTTCCTTGACCCGGATGATTCCTCAGGGAAGTGATGCTATATCACCTGCACCTCACCACGATATCTATTCTATTGAAGACCTCCGCCAGTTAATATTCTCCCTGAAAGAAGCAACTAATTATGAGAAGCCTGTATCTGTAAAGATTGCCGCAGTTCATAACGTAGCTGCCATTGCTTCAGGAATTGCTCGTGCGGGTGCAGATATCATTGCTATTGACGGCTTTAAGGGAGGAACAGGGGCCACCCCTCTTAGGACCCGGGACAGTGTGGGTATTCCGGTTGAACTTGCATTAGCTGCTGTAGACAGCCGTCTTAGGGAGGAAGGCATCCGAAATCAGGTATCCCTAGTTGTAGGCGGTACTGTGAGGAACAGCTCTGATATTGTTAAAGCTATAGCTCTGGGAGCTGACGCAGTGTATATTGCAACTTCTGCATTGCTGGCTCTTGGATGTCATTTGTGTCAGAAGTGCTATACAGGAAAATGTAACTGGGGTATTGCTACTCAGAACCCGAACCTTATTAAGAGGCTGAACCCCGATATTGGGGCCAAAAGAGCAGCTAACCTGCTAAAAGCATGGGCTCACGAGATTAAGGAGCTTCTCGGCGGAATGGGTATAAACGCCCTGGAAAGTTTGCGTGGAAACAGGCTGATGCTTAGAGGAATAGGTTTATCCCAAAAAGAACTTGAGATACTTGGTGTTGTGCACGCAGGCGAATAGGAGGGGAGACTATGAAAAAGGTATATGCAAAAGAGGAAGTTTGTGTTGGATGCAGACTGTGTGAAGTTCACTGTATTGTTGCCCACTCTGAGTACCCAAATGACATAATTAAGGCCTTTAAAAAAGGGAACCGGCCGGTGGCTAGGGTGCTTGTGGAAGAAAACAAACCGGTTTCATTTGCTCTTCAGTGCCGACACTGTGAGGATGCCCCCTGTACTAAGTCATGTATAACAGGAGCTATGCAAAGAAATTCGGAGACAGGTATTGTATATAACCAGGAAGAACGTTGTGTGGGATGTTGGACTTGTATCCTGGCGTGCCCCTTTGGTGCCATCAGGAGAGACGAATCAGGTAAAAAGGCAGCATCAAAATGTGACTTGTGCAGCAGTAATGACGAAGTGCCTGCGTGTGTGGCTAATTGCCCTAATGAGGCCCTGTCCTTTGAAGAAAGGTAAAACTGGTCTTTGCGAGGAGGCGAGAATATGAATTATGTGATTATAGGTAACTCCGCCGCTGCCATCGGAGCTGTCGAAGGAATAAGGCAGGTTGACCGCGAAGGCCGGATTACCATTGTTTCAGACGAAAAGTATCATACCTACTCAAGGCCGCTTATATCTTACTGGTTGGCCGGAAAAGTAAGTGAAGATAAAATGGTTTATCGTAAAGATAATTTCTATGAAGTTAACAGTGTAACGCCTATTCTTGGCGTTAAAGCAGTAAAGATTGATTTCACAGGCAAAAAAGTTGAGTTGGCAGACGGAACAAATTTGCCATTTGATAAACTGCTTGTTGCTGCCGGAGGGAAGCCAATAGTTCCTCCCATGGACGGCCTGGATAAAAAAGGCATATATTCTTTTATTAAATTTGACGATGTTAAGGAAATTAAAGATGCTCTTTCGGTCGGTAAAAACAAGGCGGTTGTAATTGGAGCAGGATTGATAGGTCTTAAAGCAGCAGAAGCTCTGAACAAAGCCGGTGTTGCAGTTACCGTAGTTGAGCTTGCTAATCGCATTCTTCCGGCTATTCTTGATGAGGAAGCCGGTGTAATGGTTCAGGATTACCTTGAGAAAAATGGTGTTAAATTTGTATTAAATAATACTGTTTCCAAAGTGCTCGGCGAAGCAGAAGTTAGCGGAGTTGTACTCCAGAATGGAACTAAGCTTGATTGTGACATGCTCATTGTGGCAATAGGTGTAAATCCCAATATTGCTCTAGTAAAAGAGACCGAAGTGCAGGTTAACAGAGGTATTGTTGTTAACGAAAAGATGGAAACAAGTGTCTATGGAATTTATGCTGCCGGAGATGTATCCGAAGGGTTTGACATTGTTTACGGAACCAACAGAGTTCTCCCTCTGCTTCCCAATGCTTATATGCAGGGTGAGATTGCAGGACGCAATATGGCAGGAGCTGAAGAAGTTTTTGCTGGCGGACTGGCAATGAATGCTATTGGTTTTGGTGACCTGCCGATGCTGACTGCCGGAATTATTAAACCTGACTCAGACCAGTTTGAGGTGCTGTCAGAAGCCGACACTGCTAATAAGTGCTACCGCAAAGTCATCCTAAAGGATGGATCTGTAGTTGGCTACATATGCCTGAATAAGGTTGACAGAGCAGGGATTATGACCGGTCTGATAAAAGAGAAAGTTGATGTTTCTGCCTTCAAAGATAAATTGTTAAACCCTGATTTCGGATATATTGATTTTCCCAAAGAATTCAGGAAGTCAAGGTTGAGTGGGGGGGCAGAGTAATGATAAAGACAATCGATGCCAAGGGTATATATTATAAACAGTTAAATGATAAAATCCTGCAGGCTGCAGAAGAAGGGGCTGACAAAATTGTCCTGGAAAACGTAAATGGCCAGCGTTATATCGGTACAAGGGTCGACCGTCCGGTGGAAATTGAGGTTAAGGGTGTACCGGGAAATGACCTTGGGGCATACATGAATGGGTCAACTATTGTTGTCCGGGATAACGGGCAGGATGCGATAGGCAATACAATGAATGCGGGAAAGATTGTTATCCATGGCCATGCAGGGGATGTTCTGGGATACGCCATGCGGGGAGGGAAACTCTTCATCAAGGGTGATGTTGGGTACCGTGTGGGCATTCATATGAAAGAATATCAGGAGCTAATTCCTAAAATGGTTATTGGAGGGTGTGCCGGAAATTTCCTTGGTGAATATATGGCAGGAGGAATTCTCGTCATCCTTGGACTTAACCGCAAACCAGAAGAACCTATAGCAGGAGACTACCTTGGAACTGGAATGCACGGCGGGGTAATCTACGTAAGAGGAGAAGTTGACAAAACCATGTTAGGCAAAGAAGTTTCAGTTTTTGAACTTGATGAGACTGACAATAAGAAACTTGATGAACTTCTTCATGAATATTGTAATGATTTGGGTATAGACTATGAAGAAGTCAGAAAAGAAAAGTTTGTCAAACTTATACCTGTTTCTCACCGTCCATACGGAAATCTCTATGTAAACTGCTAAGCATTCAACCGGACAATATGACGCAAATAAAATGACCTGTACTTAAATACAGGCCCGAATGGATGCATAAGAAGCCACAGTTTTGTTGACAATTTTATATATAGCAGTATATAATGTAGTATATATAATATTGGTATACGAATGGGTTTAGACGCTTTGCTAAGGAGGTGCCCTTTGGTGGCTGAAGTTAAGAGAATAATGATTAGCCTCCCGGATAATCTATTGCGCGAAGTGGATGGGATTGCGGCTGCAGAGAAGCTCAACAGAAGTGAATTTATCCGTGAAGCTATGAAACTCTATATTCATGAACGAAAAAGGAGAACGATCAGAGAGCAGATGAAGAAGGGTTATATGGAAATGGCCAAAATTAATCTAGCCTTGGCAGGAGAGAGCTTTGCTCTGGAGCATGAAGTGAGTGAACTTTATACAGGGCGCTTGTCGGAGGGCAATAATGCAGATTAGACGCGGGGACATCTTTTTCGCCGACCTTAGCCCGGTCGTCGGATCAGAACAGGGTGGAACCAGACCCGTTCTGGTTCTGCAGAATGATATCGGTAACCAGTATAGCCCAACCACCATCGTAGCAGCAATCACCTCTCAAATCAGCAAAGCGAAGCTACCAACACATGTAGAGGTTACCGCAAAGGGAAGCGGCTTAGAGAAAGATTCTGTAATTCTCCTGGAACAAATTCGTACAATAGATAAAACGAGACTTAAAGAAAAAGTTACTTCATTAACCGAAGAGATTATGAATAAAGTAGCTCAGGCGGTAGAGATATCGCTGGGGTTGATTGAGATTTAAGCAGGTGGATAAAGCCTGCTTTTTTTGTTGCATTTGAAAGATTGTGCATGCTAGGGAAAATAGAAGCTTTAAAATTAATTGGAGAATTATTTAGTCATTATAATAAATTAGAGGGAGATATTAGAAAAATGACGAATAAGTGCTATTATACAACTTTTTGAGGGACTAAGGTGATTTTATTGAATAAAACGACTATAAACTTATTAGTTTTGTTCATTCTTGCTATCGTTTTGCTAAACGGTTTCGTTAGATCAGATGTCAGTCAGCAAATGATAACAAATAATAACGTGCAAGAGGAGGAGGTTAACGGGGAATTAATAAGAAAAGTATCAGGTGAAATAATTAAAAGATTGGACAAGCAAGATTTCGATAAACAAATAGCTTTAGGTCAAGCTGTGGAAAAAAACGCAGATAGAGCCCTTTATGGTCTTGTTATGGTTACCGGACTTTCCAGTGTGCTAAGCGGTTTTTTCGCTGTAATACTAGTTGTTGCGGGTATTTTGGTTTTTCGGAGTATAAAGAAATAAGACAAACGATAAAAACGATTGGAGTGTATTGCTATGATTACACATATTGTATGTTTTAAACTTAAGGACCGCAGTCCGGAACATATTGCCCAAGTACGGGATAGGCTGTTAACCCTTGACGGAAATGTTCCCCAGCTCCGTCATTTGGAAGTTGGTGTTGACTTTATTCGTTCCGACAGGTCATATGACTTGGCGCTTGTAGCAAAGTTTGATTCTGCTGAGGACTTGCAGGCCTATCAGGTCCATCCCTATCATGTAGAGATTGCAAACTACCTGGCGGGTTTAAGAGAGTCAGCTGTTGCCGTTGATTACGAATCATAGAGTTGGCAGATTTGGCTTTTTTTCCTTCAGGCTGCTGACCGGCCTCCTTCTGGGGATGGGGTCTCTTGTCATATTTGCCAAGCTTTCGGAAGGCATCCTGTATAATGAACTCCTGGTAATTGATCGAATTGGAACCCTTTTGGTAAGGGGTATGAGTTCAGACCAGGTTACAATTTTTATGAGATTGATCTCATATCTTGGTTCTGCAAAATTTATGGGTATGATTGCGTTAGCAGCAATGGCCTTACTGGGAATATATCGCCGCCATTTCTGGGATACGGTTCTGGTGCCTGTCACTATGTTAGGTGGCACAATACTTAATGATGTACTTAAATATTTTTTCCAAAGGGAGCGGCCGTCGCTGCCGCATCTGGTAGAAGCAACAGGCTTCAGCTTTCCAAGTGGACACGCGATGATGAGTTTTGTTTTTTATGGAATGCTGACTTATCTAATTTGGCTGAATTTTCCGGGCCGGTGGATAAGATTTACAACTGTGTCAATAGCTGTTGTGTTGGTGCTTTTAATTGGACTGAGCCGCATTTACCTTGGAGTACACTATCCCAGTGATGTACTGGCAGGATTTGCTGCCGGCAGCTTCTGGCTTGTTGCATGTATCCTTGGGCTAAAAAGCATCCGGCTCTATAAATCAAATAAACGTTAAAGAACACGTGCTTATTGGCACGTGTTTAAATATATAAACTTTCATCAATACCCTTTATATCCAGATAAGTTTTAATGTCCAAATAGACTTTAAACCATGTTTCCCTTATTATAAAGGCATCATCAAGGTATCCCAGACCTGGGATATTATCTGCAAGAAAATCATTTGGAGTAATAAAGTACAATAAGCCTGCAGTAATAGCCTTCTTGGTGGTTTTTGTTTTGGGGAATTCAGAATCAAAAAGTATTTGGTGCAGAAGTTTAACTCTTTGCGCCAATTTAGTGATAAAGTTTTTTGAACTGGAAATTTTTTCCACCTTTTTCAGGGTCTCTCTGCCAATAATAGCAAGATCCTTATCAGTAACCTGTTTTGTAAGGTAATGGAGCCGGGTGCATAATACAGATTTATGTTTTTGACTAAGAATCTGTACTTCCTCGGTATCTTCTGACCTCAGGCCAGGATTTTTCGCATTAAAAGGAAATAGTACTCCCATAACCAGCTTCCTTTCAATTGTGATATGACTATAACTTCGTCACAATAGTAATAATTCCTGCTAAGTGTTTAGTCTATTAAAGAAACATATACGGAGAAGGCCCGATTCTGATATAATAAATGTAAATTTATTGTGTACATAACGGAATTTGGAATTAGTTTTTAAAGGGGGTATACCGTGAATAACAGTGATGAAAAATTAGCCCAATTGGAACGGCGTCTTGAATCCCTTGAGTGGGACAATGAAAAATTACTCCAACGTATTTCTGTTCTTGAAAAACAAATTGAAGCTGATAAAGGTAAAACACCGATAACCTTTAAACCAACTGAGGCTCCCAAAAGTATTCCCTCTAAGACGTCTGAAGTCTTTCCACAGGAAACGGTGCCAAACCGTGTAAAGATTCCCAAACTAACTGCCGGATTAACTGCTGAGCTTACAGAACTAAAGATTGGCGGAACCCTGTTGAACCGGATAGGAATAGTGGCATTTGTTTTTGGCTTGGGCTTTTTCCTTAAATACTCCTTTGATAATAACTGGATTGGGCCGGCAGGGCGGGTTGTAATAGGTATTCTGGCCGGCTTGGGCTTGTTGGGAGTGGGAGAATACAGCCAGCGCAGAGAGTACAAAATCTTCTCCCAGGGCTTAACAGGGGGTGGAATAGCATCTCTCTATTTTTCAATTTTCGCGGCGTTTTCATTTTATCACTTACTGGGTCAGACAACGGCTTTTGGCATAATGATAATGATTACCACGGCGGCTGTCTTGCTGTCAGTGAGATATGACTCCTTTGCAACGGCATTGCTGGGTATTGTTGGTGGCTTTTTGACACCTTTTTTCCTTGATACAGGCAAACCCAATGAAATCGGACTTTTCACTTATATTGCCCTTCTTAACTGTGGAATACTGGCTTTGGGTGCCTATAAAAACTGGCGCATTATTAACATAATCAGTTTTGGTTTCACCTCTTTAATATCTGTGCTATGGGCTTCCTCACCAGATGCTGTTCTGCCTGTCTGGACAAACCAGATATTCTATACAATATTTTTTATGATCTTCGCATTGGTAGCGGTTTTCTATAATATGATAAACCGCGTTCAGACAAAAAACGATGATCTTGTGCTAATGATTCTTAATGCGGCAGTGTATTTTGCTCTTAGCTATTTCAACCTTCAACGCGACTATGACAGCTACATGGGTTTCCTTCCCTTTACGATTGCACTTTTCTACTTCGTAATGGGTTATTTTGCCTGGATGCGCAACAGAGAGGACCGTTTTCTTGTTGTCAGCTTATGGGGACTTTCGGTAGTGTTTTTAACAATCACTATGCCTGTCCAGCTGGACGGGAAGTGGATTACAGCAGCCTGGGCTGTTGAAGCAGCCGTCTTGTTTTGGCTTGGAATCTTTAACAAAAGCTTCATCGTAAGAATGGCTTCTCTTGGTGTGTTGGGTATAGCACTTTTACGTCTACCCGGTGATTCGGCTGTTTACACTTATTGGTATGACGCGAGCAAGCTTTTTTGGCCTATCTTCAATTTAAATATGCTTCCTTTCTTAGGGTGCATTGCAGCAGCCTTTTTAATGTCGCGGTTATATTACCGCAGTATCGGGAAGATAACTTCCCGGGAAAAAATGCACTGGATGTGGCTTTTTGTTTTGGGAGTAATTTTAACAGGTGCCTATCTAACTCTGGAAACAGTTTATTTCTGTGGAAACTACTCATTAAATGATGCTTTTAATACCGGAGAAATTAAAGTATTGGCTACAGCGATTATATGGTTTGCGGTGACAATGGTGTTAACATGGTTTGGTTCCCGGAACCAGCTGTCCGAACCTCATCTTGTTAGTATCGGTTCCTTTGCTATTGGGTTTCTTATGCTCATTGGACCTGAACCAAGCTTTTATTTGTATTCCGACATGCACTACTGGCCTGTCTTAAATATTAGGGGAATTGCTTACATTACCGGAATCATTGCGGCTCTTTATACCAGTAAAAAAGTCACAGGCAGACAGGAAACAACTCAACTGATTTTAAAGGTGCTATCAATGGCATCAGCTGTTACAGCAAACTTAATTGCTATGATTTATCTTAGTCTGGAAGTATACGGCTTTTATAATACTTGGGGAGAGGATATGGGCCTGTTTGATAACATAGACAAGGCCATTCAAATGACATTATCAGTAGTATGGACTCTTTATGCCATTGGTCTGATGGCAGGGGGCTTTATCATGAAGAGAAGTCCTCTGAGATATATGTCAATTATTATATTTGCGGTGACTATTTTTAAAGTGTTCCTTTTTGACCTGGCAAACCTTGATACTATTTACCGAATTGTATCTTTCATTGTTCTTGGAGGGCTGCTGGTGCTGGTGTCTTTCTTGTATCAGAAATACAGGAGCCGTATAATAGCCGGCGTGGAATTGGATGAGCAGAAGGGGGTAGAAAGATAATGAAAGGCAGTGGTCCGGCATTTCCTATCTTTCTTTTGGCGTTGGCGATTATCGCCGTAGTAGCATTGCCCGCTGAAGCAGCTTTTATCCCGGATAGATGGCAGAAGTATAGTTCAATTAATCAGGGAGATATTGCCAAGGGATATGCAATGGTAGAGCTGACACCTGAAATTTATCATGCGGCTTCCCGTGACCTCCGTGATTTGCGGATGGTGTGGATGGACAACGGGCAAATGAAGGCACTGCCTTATGATATTGTCAGTTACGAAGAGACGGCTGTTAAAAAGCATTCCGTAACAGTGATTAACAAGGGGATAAATAATGCAAAGTCCACTGCTACGGTATTTCTTGGGGAAAGTACCGGTCTTCATAACAACCTTGAGATTCAAACCGCTGACAGGGACTTTATCAAACAAGTTACGATTGAGGGCTCCAATGACAAGACAGACTGGGTTAAGCTTGATTCCTCAGGTACAATAGCAGATGTGAGTGCTTCTGGTGATGATTTTCGAAGGACAGGAGTGACGTATAGTCCCAATGACTATCGATATCTTAGGATTACCCTTACGGGTGACGGCAATCCCGTAAGCATAGACTCGGTTTACATTCTTTATAGAAGTGAAAAAGCAAAGCCTGAGAGGCAGCTTAGCGTGAATATAGTTAGCCGTAAAATAATAGAAAAAGACAGGTCGGAATCAATCATTCTAACGAGTGGTTTTAACAACTTAAAGCTGCAAAGTCTGTCATTTTCCGTTGACTCCGTCAATTTCAGCCGGGATATTGTTATTTTTGGCAGTCATGATATGAAGGAATGGGTTTTTATAGGCGAGGGTAAACTGGAACTTTTGAAGCTTCCCCGGTCTAAACAGCAATCTCTTTCGGTACCGGTTAATTCACCTGGTTACCGTTATTTAAAAGTTGTAATCAAAAACAGGGATAATCCTCCCCTGAAAATCTCAGGAGTTGCTGCTAAGTTTATACCGGAATATCTTTTGTTTCCATGCGAAAAGGGAGGTTCTTTCCGTCTTTATCTGTCAAATCCGGCTGCTAAGGCTCCAGAATATGACCTGGTTAAGTTATCTTCGGAGATAATGACCACCCAGCCCCCATTATGGACTGTTTCGCAGCTTCAGAATAATCCGGTATATAAAATGGAGCCGGAAAAAGTCCCTGAAAGTGAAAAGCACAAATGGCTGCTTCCGGGGATTTTAGCTGTTCTGGTAGCTGTCTTGGCGATAGTTATAATAAAGTCGCTGCCACACATAACCAAAAACCAATAGTTATTTTCATTAATTAGAAACCAGGCGCTCCGCCTGGTTTCGATTCTTCTTGTATTTTTCTTTTCTCTGTGTACTCTTGTTATTTCTCTGCGTACTCTGCGGTTCAATCTTTTTTACCCCTAGAAATAAATTATTATTTACACATATTTTTTATCCGGCTTAATAGTATAGATAAACAAAGAAACGGGGTGATTGGGTGAAGCCTTTGATAGGGATTTCGTGTTCTTATGACCATAAAGAGGGTCGTTATTTTCTGGCTGAGGCCTATGTTAAGTCAATTATTAAAGCCGGTGGCTTACCGGTGATACTGCCGGGAGCTGCGGGTATTACAGAGGTCGGAACTTATCTTGCGTCATTACAGGGAATTCTTTTAGCTGGAGGAGGAGATGTCGACCCTGCTTATTTTGACGAAGAACCTCAACCTGGGCTGGGGGAAATTACACCCGAGCGAGATAAGTTTGAAATAACACTTATCAAAGGGGCCCTTCGTAAAAAAATACCGGTTCTTGGAATTTGCAGAGGCATACAGGTACTTAACGTTGCTTGTGGAGGGACGGTAATTCAGCATATCCCAGCAGAAATCAAAAAACCTCTGAAACATTCCCAAAATGCCCCGCGCTGGTATCCAACCCATGAGGTATTCATAGAGAAATCAAGCCTTTTGGGCCAAGTTGTAAAAACAGACACTCTTAAGGTCAATAGTTTTCATCACCAGGCGGTAAAAGAAACAGCGCCGGGGTTTAAGGTTTCCAGCTTCAGTAGTGATGGTATAATTGAAGCTGTAGAAAACCCAAAATACCAGTTTCTGTTGGGAATTCAATGGCATCCTGAATGTATGACAGAAAAAGATGATAAGTCACGTATGCTCTTTTCAGCTTTTATAAATGCTGCAAAGAATTATTAGTCCGGAAATTTCCAAACTGGGGAAGGATTTACGTGCTTCTTGGAATAATAACAATTACGGTGTACTAGTCATAGTATAACTAGTCTGACGTAATGACCGGTTTAAACCTGTCTGCTGCACATGGGCGGGGTCTTGTCTTGCCGGGGACAAGCGTCATCTGGAGGAAATATTGTGAAGGTCTCTGTAGTTAGATGTACTCGATACCTGCAGGAAACGGTAGATAAAGCTGTACAAGAAGCTCTTGAACTAATTGGAGGGATGTCCCGCTGCGTTCAGCCGGGTCAAAGGGTGCTGCTTAAAGTTAATGCCTTGACTCCGAAGCCGCCAGAAGCTGCCGTAACAACACATCCCGCCGTCATTAAAGCTGTAATTAAAGAAGTGAAAAAAGCAGGCGGCATACCATTGGTGGGGGACAGCTCAGGAGGTATGATAGCAGGCCAGGCTCCGACACGGCAGACCTTCGAAGTGGCAGGGATTTCTTCAGCTGCTTTTGATGAGGGGGCTCAGCTGATAAACTTTGACACTGCCGGAGTAGAGGCTGTACCCGCTGAAGGGCCGGTAAAGGTCCTTCATATTGCCAGACCGGTCCTTGAGGCTGATGTGGTTATTACATTGCCTAAACTTAAAACACATTCTGCTGCTATTTATACAGGGGCTGTAAAGAACATGTATGGGTGCATTCCGGGCTTCAGGAAAGCAGAATATCATAGGATGGTCCCCAAGCTCAGGGATTTCTCCGAGCTTCTGGTGGATATTCTGGCATCTACAAGACCTTCTCTGGCTATTATGGACGGCATCGTAGGAATGGAAGGGAATGGGCCGTCAGCAGGTAACCCCAGAGAGATTGGGGTCGTTATTGCAAGTACTGACCCGGTGGCTGTTGATGCTGTTGCTTCATCAATAATAGGGCTGAAGCCTTTTGATGTTTATTCAACAAAGATTGCCCACATGCGAGGGTTGGGAGTTGGAGAAATAAATTCCTTGGAAATAATGGGTCTTACTCTTGATCAAGTCAAGATGACAGATTTTGACCTACCCACCAATGCTGTTCTTGAAATGACTCCCGGTTTTCTTGTAAGGGGGCTGTTAGGAATATTGAGAGCCAGGCCGGAAATTAACACTAAGTCCTGCAAAGGCTGCCGCTTTTGTATTGAAAGCTGTCCGGTGGAGGCTATAGATATGCCTGGGAATATACCTGAAATAGATTATAATAAATGTATTTCCTGCCTTTGCTGCCAGGAGCTCTGCCCTCAAAGGGCTGTTGAAATGAGGCAGGTGAACCCGTTTGGGAGAGCGCTGGCAGGAGTAATTGGAGGTATAAAAAGGCGTCGGCGTGCAGGATACACTTACGAAAAAGGAGATGACTAATGGGAGTGGGAGATAAGCAAGTAAAAGCTAAGGAAGTAAAAGTAAAAGAAGCGAAATTTATTGCTCAGGAGCTTAAATTAAAAGAATTTCAGGTAGATAATACAATCAAACTTCTGGATGAGGGCAATACCGTCCCTTTTATAGCTCGTTACCGGAAAGAAGCGACCGGTGAACTTGATGAGAACCAGATTAGAAAAGTTGAAGAACGTATGAAATATCTTAGGAACCTCCGAGAGAGAAAAGAGGAGGTTATAAGGCTTATAGAGGAACAGGGAAAACTTACAGATGAGCTTAGAGTGGCCATTATGGCTGCATCAAAGCTCCAGGAAGTTGAAGACCTGTACAGACCATATAAACAAAAGAGAAGGACGAGAGCTACCATTGCAAAAGAGCGGGGACTTGAACCCCTTGCCCTGCGCATAATAGGGCAGTTGGATGAACAGGGGGATATGAGTCAGATTGCTGGGGAGTATGTGAATCCCGAAATGGAAGTAAACACAGCTGACGAAGCCCTGGCTGGAGCTATGGACATAATCGCAGAGATTATTTCTGATGATGCGGAAACCCGGGGGATAGTCCGTCAGATTACCTTAAATGAAGGCGTATTAATTGCCTCCGGCACGAAAAAGGAAGAGCGTTCACCTTACGAAATGTATTATGACTACAGTGAGCCGGTCAGCCGGATACCGGCCCATCGGATATTGGCCATCAACCGAGGGGAAAAGGAAGGTTTTTTAGATGTAAAAATCGAAGTCTCGGTTGAAAAGGTCATTTCTCTTATCTCTCGTAAGGTTATTACTAATGAGAAAACCATCTGGAATAAATTCCTTTGTGACAGCGCAGAAGATGCTTACAAACGTCTTATTGCCCCTTCAATTGAACGGGAGGTTAGAAATGAACTGACAGGTAAAGGTGAAGAGCAGGCTATCGTTATTTTTTCAACCAACCTTCGTAACCTGCTGCTGCAGCCTCCCATAAGAGGAAAAACTGTTTTGGGCATCGACCCGGGCTACCGGACCGGCTGTAAGCTGGCTGTAGTTGATGAAACAGGGAAAGTGCTGGAAGTTGGGGTAATGTACCCCCATGCTCCACAAAACAAGGCTGAAGAAGCCAGAAACATTATGGAAAGAATGATAAGGGAAAATTCTGTGGAAATTATCACCATTGGTAACGGTACTGCCTCAAGAGAGACAGAATTTCTGGTGGCGGAAATGATAAATGACCGGGATCTTCCTGTAAGTTATTCAATTGTAAGTGAAGCAGGAGCTTCTGTCTATTCAGCCTCCAAAATTGCCGGGGAAGAATTTCCTGACTATGACCTGTCCTTAAGAAGTGCGGTTTCAATAGCCAGACGGCTTCAGGACCCCCTTGCTGAACTGGTGAAAATTGACCCCAAGTCCATAGGGGTTGGTCAGTACCAGCACGATGTTACCCCAAGGCGTCTTGAGGATTCCCTGGGGGGTGTTGTAGAGTCCTGTGTTAACTCGGTAGGAGTTGACCTTAATACTGCTTCATCTTCACTTCTCAGATATGTTGCCGGCATTAAACCGGCTATTGCCAAAAGTATTATCACTTTCCGCGAAAAGCACGGTAAGTTTAAGAAAAGGCAGGAACTGCTCAAAGTGCCGCGCCTTGGTGAACAGACCTTTATTCAATGTGCGGGTTTTATCAGACTGCCAGATGGAGAAAATGTTCTGGAAAATACACCTGTACATCCTGAGTCGTATGAAATTGCGGAAAAGATATTGGAAATAACAGGCGTTTCCCAGGCAGAGCTCCAACAGGGCAGCACAGGGGAACTTCGTAAAAGGCTTGGGATTTTAGACCCCAAAGAGGTGGCTGAAAAACTGGGAGCGGGTATCCCAACGGTCAGAGATATTATAGAGGCCCTGCAAAAACCGGGACGAGACCCACGGGATGAAATGCCGAAACCCGTGTTCAGAACAGATATAACTACAATGGAAAGCCTTCAGCCCGGTATGGTTCTGCAGGGGATTGTAAGAAATGTAGTTGATTTCGGAGCCTTCGTGGATATCGGGGTAAAGCATGACGGGCTCGTCCATATTTCGGAACTAAGCGATAAATTTGTAAAACATCCTATGGAAGTTATCTCGGTAGGGGATAATGTGAAAGTAAAGGTACTAAATGTCGATATTCAGAGGGAAAGAGTCTCTCTAAGTATGAAAGGTTTTTAAAATAATTCAGGAGGTGTGTTATATTGAATACACAGGAAATACTGGATATTGCCTTAAAACTGGCAGGTCTTAAGGAGACCCCGGCAGACTCAGGGGTTATTGTTCCTGGGGAAAACATCCGAAAGGTCGCCTTTGGTGTAGACATTGAAGTCGGGGAGATGCTGCTGGCAAAAGAACTTGGGGTGGATGCGGTTATAACTCATCATCCCAAAGGCGGACTGCCTATGGTGGAGTTTCATAATGTTATGTCAAGCCAGATTGATAGGATGGTTCAGGCCGGTGTACCGATAAATAAAGCGCAAAAGGCCCTCCAGGAAAGAATCGAACAGGTAAACAGGGCGCACCATGTGGCAAATTATGACCGGGTAATGTCTGCTGCCAAACTAATGGGAATGCCCTTTATCACTATTCATACCCCTGCTGATATTATGGCGGAAAAAGTTATTCAGCAGCAGTTGGACAAATACCTAAAAAAGATTGACAAACCAACCCTGAAAGATGTTATAAACGCCCTTGAGAAGATTTCCGAATTTAAATTAACCCTGGCCAAACCTGTTATAAGGGTAGGGAAAGAAGATAGCTTTGCAGGCCGGGTTTTTGTGACAATGGCAGGAGGTACCAGCGGCGGTGATAAGGTAGCTAAAGCTTACTTCGAAGCAGGTATCGGTACACTGGTTGTCATGCACATGCCTGATGACACCATCAAGTCTGTAAAGCAGCAGAACATTGGTAATGTTGTCGTTGCCGGGCATATGGCCAGTGATTCGGTAGGAATAAATCAGGTTATCGAAGCCCTTGAAAAACAGGGGATTGAGGTTTTAAGAATGAGTGGAGTAATAGACCCTAGAGGTTAATTAGTCAAAGAAAACGGTGTACTAAATTTTGGTTGAAACGGGAGTGAAGAATTTGCTGGCAATAACTGGCGGAAAAATCATTACTATGGCTGGCAGGAAATTAGAGAAAGGGACTGTTCTGATTGAAGAAGGTAAGATTAAGGAAGTGGGATTGAACTTGATTGTGCCGGACGGGGCACAGGTTATTGATGCTGCCGGTAAAATTGTAATGCCGGGCTTTATTGATGCCCACAGCCATGTTGGTATCCTTGAAGAGACTTACCGTATTGAAGGTGATGACCTCAATGAAACAAGCGACCCGGTAACCCCCCATCTTAGGGCGATTGATGCAATTAACCCTGCCGATGAGGGCTTTAGAGATGCCCTTGTCGGGGGAGTAACCACTGTTGTAACCGGACCGGGGAGCGGGAATGTAATTGGCGGGTTTAATCTTGCCATGAAGACTGCAGGTACGGTCGTTGACAAAATGATCATAAAAGATCCTACGGGCTTAAAGGTAGCTTTTGGTGAAAATCCCAAACGCATATACGGAAAAAGAAATAAGGCACCCGTAACCCGTATGGCCACAGCGGCGCTTCTTAGGGAGAACCTAGTTAAAGCAGGCAATTACATGAAGAAACTTGAATTGGCCAAAGAAGAACCGGGCAAAGCACCAGAGCGGGATTTGAGGATGGAATCAATTGTCGAGGTCTTAAAGGGTAATATTCCTATCAGGGCTCATGCCCATAGGGCTGATGATATTATGACTGCTGTGCGCATTGCCGAAGAATTTAATCTTAAAATTGTAATTGAGCACTGTACCGAAGGGTTTAAAATTGTCGATGAGCTTGTTGAGCGAAATATCCCGGTCGTAGTAGGTCCTAATCTGTCCAACCGGTCAAAAGTTGAACTCCAGCACCGCAGTTTTGAAAATGCCGGAATTTTAAGCAGAGCAGGAATTAAACTAGCCATGATGACAGACCATCCTGTGATACCTCTCAGCTTCCTTAGCCTTGAGGCTGCTCTGGCAGTCAAAGGGGGCATGGATGAAGAAGAAGCCCTTAAAGCCATCACAATAAACCCGGCTGAAATACTGGGTATTTCTGATAGGATTGGGAGTATTGAAGTGGGAAAAGATGCTGATATAATTATACTGGACGGTCCTCCTCTCGAATTAAAAACCCGGGTTGAAACAGTGTTTATTAACGGGAAATTGGTATATGACGCCCGGAAAAGGCAGTAGTAAGACGTATTCTGTATAATGGCGATAAATATCGTAATTTGTCGGAAAGTTCTTGCGCTTATTTAGAAGGAATTTCCATTATGGTGTCGAAGTTTTACATAAAAGAAATAGCAGCAATTGTCACAGATTTATTAATGTCAAGGGGGTGTCAATATGAGGTATAAATGCTTAGATATCCTTGTTGTTGACGACCAGCCAGGAGTCCGCTATCTGTTAGACACCATTGTCAAGGAAGAGGGTCATAATTGTTTTTTGGCAACAAATGGACTCGAAGCTGTCGAAATGGTTCGCAAGATTAGACCCAGCTTAGTTTTTATGGATGTAAGGATGCCTGTAATGGATGGGACAAAGGCCCTTGAAAAAATGAAGGAACAAGGACTGACTCCCAACGTAATTATAATGACTGCCTTTACTGAAAAGGAAATCGTAGATAATGCATATAAAAACGGAGCTCTAAAGTGTATCTTTAAGCCTTTTGATGTGGATGAGATAAGGGATCTAATCCACCAGGCAATTGACGAAGAGCTTCCAAGTGCAATCGTTTCTTAATAGACCATCCCCATAGATCACCCGCCTAACCGGCGGGTGTTGTTTTTTTACAAAGGTGAACACGATTTCTCCTTTTTCTTCTAAGTTAGTTGCTTAGGTTTTCCAGTGCAAGAGTAAAGAGGTCAGCATTTTGCTTAGGTTTTTCATTGTGTCCCCATTGTTTAGTCAACTTACCGAATCAAATTTCAAATCCGCAGGGCGGAGGCAGGACGCCGGAGCCGCCCAGCGCTAGGAGGGCGTTTGGGGCGGGGTACCCCAAGGATTTGAAATTTGAGGCGGTTTAGTTGACTAGATGGGGACACTGAAAACACCGGGCAAAATGCTGACCTCTTAGCCTGAGAAAGGAAAACCGGAAACCTAACCGATTCCACTATTTCTTGCACAGTCTGCTTATAATAGATATAATTAGGCTAGAATTTTACATAGGAGAGGTTTTAGGGTGAAAATTGAAGAAATTGGGGAATTTGGACTTATTGGTAAAATGGCTGCGAAGCTTCCACCCCGATCAAACAATGTGATAAAGGGTATCGGAGATGATACGGCAGTACTGCGGCACGAGCAGGGACATTCCCTTTTGATGACCACCGACATGCTGGTGGAAGATGTTCATTTCTCCCTAAAATACGGCACATACCACTCTGCCGGATGGAAAGCCCTGGCAGTTAGTGTCAGTGATATTGCAGCCATGGGGGGGACCCCTACCTGCGCTGTGGTCGCTCTGGCTGTTCCACCCGGTGGGCTGGTTGGAGAAATTGAAGAATTATATGCTGGGATAGGTGATTGTTCCAGGGAATATGGTGTGGATATTGTTGGCGGAGATACTGTCAAGTCTACCGGTGGTCTGTATGTAAATGTTACACTTCTTGGGACTGTGGAACCTGATAAGGTAATCTACCGCTCGGGTGCCGCTCCGGGTGATGTTATAATGGTGACCGGTAATCTGGGACATTCGGCAGCTGGACTTTATGCCCTTAGTAACAGCATTGACAGCACTGCAGGGCAATTGGCAGGGCAGGTGAGCCATTCACACCTTTATCCTGCAGCACGGTTGAAGGAAGGTCAGGCTCTTGGACGAAGCAGTCTGGCCACTTCCATGAACGACATCAGTGACGGCTTGGCCAGTGAAATCGTGGAGATTTGTGAGGCCAGCGATACTGGTTGTGAATTGTACAGTGATAAAGTTCCCTTCTCAGAGACAACCGCAAGGGTGGCGGATAAGGCAGGTGTTGATCCTGTCGAATGGGCCCTTTACGGGGGAGAAGATTTTGAGCTTGTGTTCACTGTCAGGCCGCAAAATGTTGAGCAGGTTAAAGCAGTTCTGAGTCAAACAGGCTGCTGTCCGGCAGTTGTAGGGACGATTCTTCCCAAAGTGAAGGGCTGTTCCCTGATTAAGAATGGAAGTAGTTTTGCCCTTAAGCCAAGAGGGTACAATCATTTCAGAGATTGATACAGAGGAGCGGTTCAATGAAATTATTAAGCAATTCTCCTGAGGATACAGTTTCTATCGGCTGTAAACTGGGAAAAATCATAGAGCCTGGAATGGTCATATGCCTTCAGGGCGACCTGGGAGCCGGTAAGACTCATTTTGCCAAAGGCGTGGCTCTGGGGGTGGGTGTAGAAGATCATGTCACCAGTCCCACCTTCACCCTGATAAACGAATATGAAGGCCGCCTGCCTTTTTATCATATTGATGCGTACAGGCTCGAAGATGAAGAAGAGGCGTATGAATTGGGAATTGAGGAATATCTATATGGTATGGGTGTAACTTTAATCGAGTGGCCCGAGAGATTAGGCGGACTGATTCCCACTGAGCGGCTTACCGTCATAATCAGCCTGGGTGAAAATGATGACAGCAGGGTTATGAAACTTGAGGCCAACGGGCAGGCATATTTAAGACTCATTGAGGAGTTGACATTAGATGTACATCCTGGGAATTGATACAGCCACAAGAGTTGCAGGTGCTGCTGTGATTGGAGACGGTCGGCTTATTGCTGAAAGGTTTATCCATAACCTTCAGACCCACTCCCAAAATATAATACCCATGATCCAGCAGGTTATGGACGATTCCGGTATCACCCCAAAGGACCTGAATGGGATTGCCGTTACCGGGGGCCCGGGCTCTTTCACCGGTTTACGGATTGGCATGTCAGTGGCAAAATCAATGGCGTTGGTGCTGAATATTCCCGTTGCTGCCATTTCGACTCTAGAGGTTCTTGCCTGGAACCTTTATCGTACAGAGGGCCTTATATG
This sequence comes from Thermincola carboxydiphila, assembly GCA_016841045.1. Lineage (GTDB taxonomy): Bacteria > Bacillota > Thermincolia > Thermincolales > UBA2595 > JAENZX01. Next base: position 31,539 of record JAENZX010000021.1, on the reverse strand, counting down.
TCCGGTTCTCGATGCTAAAAAGAAGGAAGTTTATACTTGTATCTATGCATCTAATGGTCACGGACTCATAGAATTAATTAAACCTGCAGCACTGAGTATTGAAGTTCTTATCGAAGAGATTTCACGGTTTGAGGGGTCTGTAACTTTTTTGGGTGATGGTGTACCTGTTTATGGTGACATTATCCGGGAACAGCTGGGGCAGCGGGTGTTATTTGCCACGAAAATTAACAGCTTTCCCAGAGCATCAGCTGCTGCGGAACTGGGGCTTGCTCAAATTGCAGATTCAAATCCCGGCGATTCTACTTTCCTTCAGCCTATTTACCTGAGAAAATCTGAAGCGGAAATCACCTGGGAGCAAAAGAACAGTTGTGCTGAACCTGAAATGAATCTCTAATTATTTTTTTGAGAGGAAAGGCTATGAATATTCATTTTATCCCTATGGAAAAATCACATTTGGACGGGGTATTGGAGATAGAGAACCAGTCTTTTCCGACACCGTGGTCAAGGAACAGCTTCGCCCATGAAATTTCCGGTAATGATTTTGCGTACTATGTAGTTGCCATGGATGGCAGCAGGGTAGCGGGCTATGCAGGAATGTGGGTCATTCTTGATGAAGGGCATATTACCACTATTGCTGTTCACCCTTCCCGAAGGCGTTGTCGTATAGGCGAAAGCATTTTAAATAATCTTATAAATGAGGCCAAAAAAAGAGGGTGTGTCAGGATGACACTTGAAGTACGCCCTTCTAATTTTGGTGCCATTGAATTGTACGAGAAGATTGGTTTTGCTTCTTTTGGTGTAAGGCCCGGATATTACTCCGATACGGGAGAAGATGCGGTTATTATGTGGAAGGAATTGTATCCTGTTTCCTGAAAGGGTTGGTATTGTTGGCTGAAAAAATAATTATTCTTGGAGTTGAAACTTCCTGTGATGAAACTTCGGCTGCTGTTGTAGCTGATGGCCATGAGATTTTATCGAATATTATATCTTCCCAGATTCCAGTGCACCGGAAATTTGGAGGAGTAGTACCCGAAATCGCCTCAAGAAAACATGTCGAGCTGATTAGTTCGGTAATTGCTGAAGCTATGGAGAAAGCTGGAGTAGCTTACAGTGACTTAACGGCTGTTGCAGTTACCTATGGTCCGGGACTTGTAGGTGCCTTGCTGGTGGGTGTTTCCTCAGCCAAGGCATTGGCATATACACTTAATCTGCCCCTCATCGGTGTCAATCATATTGAGAGCCATATCTATGCCAATTTTTTGGCAAACCCTAAGCTGGAGTTTCCTGTAGTCTGTCTGGTTGTGTCAGGCGGCCATACAGACCTGGTTTTCCTTGAATCCCATGGGAACTACAGGCTGCTGGGACGCACCCGGGATGACGCGGCCGGCGAAGCCTTTGATAAAGTTGCCAGGGCAATGGGATTGGGTTATCCTGGCGGCCCGTTGGTAGACAAGCTTTCTGTTGAAGGCAATCCGGAAGAAATTAGCTTTCCTCGGGTGCTGCTGGAGAGTGATACCCTGGACTTCAGTTTCAGCGGGCTCAAATCGTCAGCCCTTAATTACCTGAATAAAGCCCGGATGAAGGGGGAAGAAGTCCCTCAGGCAGATCTCGCTGCCAGCTTCCAACAGGCCGTCGTTGATGTTCTGGTACATAAAGCTCTTGCTGCCGCCAAAAAGTGTAACGTAAAAACTGTAATTTTGGCCGGTGGAGTGGCTTCCAACTCCGGACTCAGAAGAGAACTTTCAAAAAGGGCCCTGGAAGAAGGGATAACTATTGGATACCCGCCCCCGGTATTATGCACCGATAATGCGGCTATGGTTGCATGTGCCGGGTACTATAAATTTCTTCGTGGAGATACCGCGCCTCTTACTCTCAACGCTGTAGCGAGCCTCAAGCTGGGTCAGGAAAAATACTGATACTGCCAGGGTTTAGATAAAAAACAATGAAAAAAAAGAACACCTGTTTTGTGGATGAAAAAGGCCTGTGGATAATGTGGGTAAACCTGTTAATAACTTGTGAGGTGTGAATTAACTGGTGTGAAAATAATTTCCACAGGTAAAGGAAATCTTCCTGTGGATAATGTTAATAAAACGATGAAACATTATAAAAATGGCGGCTGTTAGGCCAATATGGTGTGGATAACGGGGGTATATACTTTAAAGTTTAAGGGGGAAGTTGGGTGCTGCCTGTACTATTAAAATATGGACCGTTTTCTGTCTACGCGTGGGGTTTCAGTCTAAGCCTCGCTATTCTTTTGGGGACAATAGTAGCAATTAGACTGGCCAGGCAAATAGATTTTGATTCCGACAGGATTATTGATTTTGTAATTATTTTGGTAGTAGGCGGAGTAGTAGGGGCCAGGCTTTTTTATGTGTTTGTATACGAACCTGAACGATATCTTAAGGAACCGTTACAAATTTTTGCCATCTGGAATGGCGGGTTAGTCTATTACGGCGCTTTAATCGGTGGGTTCCTTTCAGGAACCTGGTATGTAGTGAAGAAGGGTCTGCCGTTCTGGAAACTTGCCGATGTTGTTTCGCCTTCACTGGCGTTGGGCTACGGAATAGTACGTATTGGTTGTTTTATGAACGGCTGCTGCTATGGAAGGCCGACAGACTCTATTTTGGGAGTGGTATTCCCGTATATAGAAGGATCTCCGCATTTTGATGATATAGCAAGATATCCCACCCAGCTTTTTTCATCCCTGTTTGGGTTTTTGCTATTCATCTTTCTGTTGCTCTTGTGGAAAAGAAAAAAATTTGATGGTCAGGTATTCCTAATCTTTATAATTCTTTATGCCATTGGAAGGTCAGTTGTAGAATACTACAGGGAGAACCTTACCGTACTCGGAGATATCACTGTTTCTCAATTAGTAAGCTTTCTGGTAATTGTCCCTGCAATTTATTTCTACCGATACCTCAGCAGGAGGATAAAAAACGATGAAGGAAGCCGCTGATTTTCTGATTTATGAATCAGCTTCCAGGGGAAATATTCTTCCCTTAACTTCGAAGTGTAATGTCAGATGTCTTTTTTGCAGTCATTGGCAGAATCCTTCAGACATACAAATATACAGAATTGGTCACCGTACCGTTGAGCAGGTGAAAGATACCCTGCAGTTCATTGACCCCGGGTCTAGGATTATTATAGGTGAGTCTGTAACTAAAATTATTGAAGGGGAACCTTTTGTAAATCCTTATATAAAAGAAATACTCAGCCTTATTAGAAGGACATTTCCTCACACCATAATGCAGATTACCACCAACGGAAGCCTTGTTGACATGAAGACTTCCCAATTCCTTGCTGCTCTGGGAGGGGTGGAGATAAACCTCTCTCTGAACAGTTCCTCGTGCAGTCATCGTACGAAACTTATGAGTGACCACAGGGCCGGGATTGCAGTCAATTCTGCTGCTTGCCTCAGGACAGCCGGAGTGCCGTTTCATGGCAGCTTGGTCGCAATGCCGCATATAACAGGATGGGCTGATATTAGAAATACTGTCTTATATCTGACTGAGGCGGGGGCTTTAACAGTCAGGGTGTTTTTGCCGGGCTTTACCCGCCTGGCGCCAGAGAAATTAGCTTTTGATTCCGGGCTTTGGCAGGAACTGACCACTTTTGTTGCAGCTCTGGTAGAAGAAACAGAAGTCCCGCTGATGGTTGAACCACCTCTTATCAGAGATCTGTCGCCTGTTGTAAGAGGGGTAATTAAAGGAACGCCTGCATACACGGCAGGATTGCAAAAGCATGACATTATCAGGAGTGTAAATGGAGAAAGGTGTATCTCGAGGGTTGATGCATTCCAAAAGGCATCCCGGGGTACAGCGACAGAGCTGATTGTTGAAAGAGAAGACCGTTTGTTTGAAATAGTTTTTGATAAAAGGTCTGGACAAAAGACAGGAATGGTAATGGACTATGATATTGATCCTGGTCTCATTAAGGAGATAACACAGAGAGCAGCAAAGTATAACAAAGTAGTAATTCTGTGCTCAGAATTTGGCGAGCCGGTGCTCAGGATGGCTTTAAGCGTCGTCAATGGAGAGCAGGACTTAGAACTGCTGATTGTAAAAAGCAGATACTTTGGAGGCTCTATTGGGGCAGCTGGGCTTTTAGTAGTTACAGATTTTTTGGCCGCTCTGAGTGAACATGGTTTGACAGGAGAAAACCAGGCCCTGTTCCTCCCTGGTGTTGCCTTTGACCGGGAAGGACGGGACTTAACCGGGTGCAGTTACCTGAAAATAGAAGAAGTAACGGGCAAAAAAGTAGAAATCATCTGATTTTTTTCAGATAAAGGCAGGATTTTTAGGGGTTCCCGCGGAAATAAATTGGTCAGGCTATTTGGAAAGAGAGGAGAGAATTATGTTACATCCGGAAATTGAAGGAATGTCAAGAGAAGAGCTTCGCAAGCTCCAATATGAACGATTAATCAAGACTGTTAACCGTTGTTATGAAAATGTTCCGTTTTATAAAGCAAAGTTCAAAGAAATGGGTTTGGAACCGGGGGATATTAAATCACTGGACGACCTCAAATTATTACCATTCACCGTTAAACAGGATCTTAGGGATAATTACCCTTTTGGTTTGTTTGCCGCGCCTAGGGAAGATGTTGTCAGAGTCCATGCTTCCTCGGGAACAACAGGTAAGCCTACTGTTGTAGGATACACTCAGAATGATATCAATTCCTGGGCTGACCTCATTGCACGTTGTATCGCCATGGCTGGTGGAGATAAAGATGATGTGGTACAGGTTGGTTACGGCTATGGTTTGTTTACAGGCGGGCTGGGAGTTCATTACGGGGCCGAGCGCCTTGGCGCAACTGTAATTCCAATCTCAGGGGGCAATACCAGCCGCCAGCTTATGCTGATGCAGGATTTTGCAACAACGATTTTGTGCTGTACTCCTTCATATGCCTTATTCCTTTCAGAAGAAGCCCGCGAGGAGGGCATAGACCTTGTGAACAGCAAACTTAAAGCCGGTATTTTTGGAGCCGAGCCTTGGTCAGAAAACATGCGTAAAGAAATTGAGAATAACATGGGTATCAAAGCCCTAAATATATATGGTTTAAGTGAAGTTATGGGTCCGGGAGTATCCATGGAATGTGAATGCCAGAGTGGAATGCACGTTATGGAGGATTATTTTATTCCTGAAATTATAGACCCGGAAACTGGAGAACAACTACCTTACGGCTCTAAGGGCGAATTGGTCTTCACTACTATAACTAAAGAAGCGTTCCCATTGCTCAGATACCGGACCAGGGATATTTCCGTTCTGAGGGAGGAAAAATGTGAATGTGGCAGGACCTTTGTCAGAATGGACAGGGTAATGGGGCGGACTGATGACATGTTGATTATACGGGGAGTTAACGTGTTCCCATCACAAATAGAGAGTGTGCTATTGGAAAATGGGGACACTGAACCACACTACCTGCTTGTAGTTGATAGAAAGGATAACCTTGACAGCCTTGAAGTCTTGGTTGAAGTTTCTGACAAGATGTTTTCAGACGAAGTTCGGAAACTGGAAGAGGTCGAGAAGAAACTACGTCATGAAATAGCTAGTGTTCTGGGTATTTCCGCCAAAATTAAACTTGTGGAACCTAAAACTATTCCAAGGAGTGAAGGTAAGGCAACCCGAGTAATTGACAAAAGAAAATTATAATAACAACCTAACCTAATAGGAGGGAAAGTTATGAAAGTACAGCAAATTTCAGTTTTCCTGGAAAACAAGTCAGGCAGATTAGCACAGCTTACACAAACCTTAGGGCAGGCCGGAATAAACATAAGGGCCCTCTCAATAGCAGATACCTCTGACTTCGGTATTCTAAGACTTATCGTGAACAAGCCAGAAGAAGCTCATCGTGTTCTTGGTGAGGCTGGGTTTACTGTGAGTATGACTGATGTAATAGCTGTTGAAGTTAAAGACGTACCAGGTGGATTAAGCAGTGTACTAAGTGTTCTTGATGCTGCAGGAATCAACATTGAATATCTGTATGCCTTCCTGGAAAAATCGTCTAGCGATGCACTGGTTGTGTTTAGGGTAGAACAGATTAATGAAGCTATTGAGCTTCTTATGAAGAATAATGTAAACATCTTAAATGGCGAAAGAGTATATAAGCTGTAATTTATAAAGGTGCTGCAGTAGTTTGCAGCACCTTACCAGTTTTATGTTTTTATTAAAATAGGTTATAACGCGTTGTTTCGACGAGGATTTTATGGTATAATTAAATGGAGTTTTAATCGGGAGGGAACGCCTGTGCGAAAGAACCTACCGCGAATATTTCTTGGTCTGGTAGTGACTTTGGTGGTTGCCGCCTACATAGGACATAGTCCTATTAGTAAGGAGTCGACCCCGCAGGTTGACCGGGATGTTAAAGTTTCTCCTGCTCAAATAGTAGGTGATGACACGTCTTCAGGTAAGCCAATTAATACAGATATTGAAGAAACAATAATTTCTGCAGAAATTGCTGGTAAGCTGGATGCTGAGGGTGATACAGAGATTCCGGCGGAAGTTGATTCAAAGGCCGGGGAAATAATGGTTTATGGCGAGGTCAAGGCAACTGACGTAGACAAAAGAATTTTGACAATTGACCAGCATATGGATGATAACAGTGTCAAAATAAGCCCCAACGTACCAGTTTCAAAAGAGGCTATTGTTCGAAACAAGATGGAAGTCATTTCTCTTGCTCAGATAAAATCGGGTGACACTGTAGGTATTATAGTGACGAAAGACCTTCAGGCCAGGGCTGTTTTGGTAAATTATTAAATTCTTAAGAAATGATTAAAAAGTTCTAAAGTTTTTTGTTTATTTTGCGATATTAAGTAAAGTACTTTATAATTCTAAAAAACTAAATTTGTTGTTAATAACCGATAAAGGCAAAACCGCCGAAAGGCGGTGACGCAAAGCCACGGGTCTTAGTAGTGGTCACTAACCACTAAAGACAGCCGGGTTGCCGAAGTTACCGGGTTTATTAAGCCTGCCTTCGGCTGTTTGCCGAAGACAGGCTTATTATTTTGCAAAAACATAGCAAAGGAGGTGACCAGTATATGAAAATCTCCACTGTTATCCGGCAGTTTGCAGCTGCTTTTCTGGGCGCTTTTGCCTGGAAATACTTTTTTGCAGTGGACCCGTTTATGTTTAGTCAGGAATGGATAGGGTTAATCGTCGCAGCATTTGTTATTGCTCTTATCATGGCCATAGTGTCAGAAAACATTTTGCTTGGAGTTGTTGTTGTTACAGGTGTTTATATTATTTACGGCCCGGGAATCCAATTGTCTTTTAATCAGTTCCTTCCTATGTATGGAGGAGTTGTGGCGGCAAGTGCAATTTGGAAAATTATTTTATAGAAAAGAGAATCTAAGACTAATATTAACTTGGACTAATGTCCAGGTTTTTGTTTTATTAACCAGAAGGTTTGTTATTTTCTTTTATAACAAAATAAAATATAATATTAGTATGTGTTTTGTAAAAAGAGTTTTTGATGATGAAAGGTGTTGAAGTTTCCTATGTCACAAAAAACCTGGCTTTTTATAAAAGATACTGCTCAGGTATTATTTTTTGCAGTTCTTTTGACTGTCGTCCTACGCAGTTATGTAGTTGAGGCCCGTCAGATTCCTTCCGGCTCGATGATTCCTACCTTACAAATTGGTGACAGGCTTCTTGTCGACAAAATTACATATAAATTTAACGAACTGCACCGTAGTGACATCGTTGTTTTCGCTCCTCCGCCAGAAGCTCAGGTAGGTGAAAAGAAAAGTGATTATATCAAGAGAATAATCGGGTTTCCAGGAGATAAAATCCAGGTGACTAATCACAGGGTGCTCGTAAATGATAAGGAAATAAAAGAACCTTACATTGCTGAACCTCCTGAATATGATTTTGGACCGGCAATAGTACCTGATGATTCCCTGTTTGTTATGGGTGATAACAGAAATAATAGTTTTGATAGTCATGCGTGGGGTTTTCTACCTATGGACAATGTCAAAGGGCGTGCATTTTTCAGATTCTGGCCACCTAATCGCATTGGGGTAATTAAATTAGGAAAGTAGCAGATGGGCACATAAGCCCTTATTAAAGCATAGACAAACCATATTACAGCAGAGGGGATGGGATATTTCCTCCAAGGCGGCAACAGCTCAGCTTGTTACCGGATCGCTTGCGCTCTCCGACAAGCGGATGCCAGACTCGCCTTTCCGGAAAAATCCCATCCCCTCTTTCGTTATAGTATGGTTTGTCTTTAGGTTGCAAGGGGCTTATGAGCCATCTTTTTTGTAGAGTGATAAAGAATAAAAAGATTTTTTGGCGCTTTTTCGCGTTGAAATTTCACCTGCATGCACTGAACAATATCAGACTGCAAATAAAAAAAGGTTCGCTTTGTTTAAGCGAACCTTTTTATTATGCCATTTTATTGAGACGTTTAGCCAGTCTTGATTTCTTGCGGGCCGCGGCATTTTTATGTAAAACACCTTTGGCAACTGCTTTATCTATTGTAATTATCGTCTCTTTTAAAGCAACTGCTGCGTTTTCTTTGGTATCAGCTTCGTTGAACTTACGAACGATGGTTTTTACACTCTTTTTAACAGGTGCGTTGCGAATGGCGTTTCTTTCTGCAATTTCTGCCCTTTTCTTAGCGGATTTAATATTAGCCACGGTATTCACCTCCTTAAAAGAATGTACATATGTTAAAAAATTTTCTTGCGCGACAATCTACATTTTACCATGGCACTGGGAAAATTGCAAGCTCATGTTATGTATAGTCTGATTAAATTTTGCTAAAGCTACATTTACAACCCAAAATTAGGAGGTGAAAAAATGCGCGAGTGGATTGGCTTTATTGTAAGGTTTATTGTTTCAGCACTGGTCTTAATGATTGTAGCGGCTCTTTTGCCTGGAATAAGGATGGGAGCCGGGTTTACCGGGGCACTAATAGCTGCTGCTGTTATTGCTATTTTGGGGTATGTTGTTGAAAAATTCTTAGGTGACAGGGTTTCGCCTCAAAGCCGTGGAATAGTAGGGTTTATTAGCAGCGCTATAGTTATTTATCTGGCTCAATTTCTGATCCCTGATTATCTAAGCGTTTCGATAATTGGTGCACTCTTAGCTGCTTTTGTAATTGGGTTGGTTGATGCGTTTGTGCCAACTTTTATCAGGTAAAATAGGTTTCAATAATTACCCGTTGCATTAAGGATTTGAGTCCTGGCGACGGGTTATTTTTATGGGAAGATTAATTTTTAGGTTATAAATTATAGTTTAGCAGAATACATTTGGTGTAGACAAGGGGGGAGACCATGAAGCTTTTAAAAACTCTTAATATAGTGCCAATGGTCAGGAACCTTGGGCTTTTTTTTAGTTTAATTTTAGCGATTGTTTTTTCTATGTACGCCGCTCAGTATCCAACAGGAAAAGATCCATACGTTCCTGTGTTGAGCAGCAATTTTTATTATGAAAAAAGCAAGGCTGTTGTAGGATGGGCGACAAAAGTAGATCCCCGGGCTTTAAAATTTATTCTGGAAACAGATTTACCGGTAATTTCCGAGAAAAGTAGTGATAAATTACTTCCAAATACTAGTTCAGTGGTGCAATTTTTTTTGAATCTGCTGTCCGGAGTTAAGCTTAATGACCCTCTATCATACTTAAAGTCTGAGATTCCGATGATGGATATAGTACCAGTTACAGCTGAGATTACAGAAGAGTTTAGTCCATCAGAAGTAACTGAACCTTCGAAACCTAAGTTTGAAAAATCTAGTCAGGAGCCCGTAGTAAATAAAATATCATCTACAACCCCGCTAATAGCACTTTACAATACTCATACCAGTGAAACATATGAACTTACTGATGGGCTAACACATATAAAAGGGAAGGCTGGCGCCGTTTCAATTGTGGCAAAAGAAATAGAAAAGACAATCCAGAAAAAATATAAAATAGCGGCTGTATATTCCCCTCTAATTCACGACTTGTCTTACAATAAGTCTTATATTGAATCAGAGAAAACAGTAAAACAGCTTCTTAAAGATAATCCAAAGCTTGAGATGATGTTTGATATACACAGGGACGGGATGGTCAGCCGGGAAAACAGCGTTACAAAAATAAACGGCAAGAATGTGGCTAAAATTATGATTGTCGTTGGCACTAACGCTAGAGTTAATCATCCAAAATGGCGTGAGAACTTGGAGTTTGCCCGTAAATTAAATGCCAAGATGGATTCTATGTATCCTGGTTTGTCCCGTGGTATTTCGATAAAACAGGGACGGTATAATCAGCAATACAGCACCCAATCCATTCTAGTAGAAATTGGGAGTGCCAAAAATACCACAGATGAAGCGGTTGAATCGGCGCGATTGTTTGCAGATATAGTGGTTGCAGTTCTAAATGACATAAGTAAAAACTAAGTTTAAAGGCTGTCTCAGGGCAGCCTTATTTTGTTGCATATTAAAGCTGCTTTATAGGCACATCTTATGAAAATTTGAGCTGGAATAAATTTCTTCCTGGATGTTCATAGTATTAATAGAAAATTTAGATAGAAATGGAGAGTGCTAAATGAGAGACAGGACTCTTATTATTATGGCTGTTTTATTTTTAACTTTTTCGATAGGCAGTGGAGTAAACAAGACATTAGAAGCTGGAAACCTGACTATGGGTCAACCAATGGCGCCTGACTTAAAACAAATGTATGACAGTAACAGAACCGTCATAAATGGCTATTTAAGAGAAGTGGATGAAGGTTTTGATGAGACAAAAATTCTTGTTTCCGGAGAGATTAAGTCCCAAGCCGAACTTTGGTGGGAAAAATTCGAAAAAATTTGGAGTATAATCAAGAGTAAGATTCAGGATAAAAAAAATATCGTTGTCCGTTAAACCCCTTTCCCAGTTAATACAAAAGTGATATATTAGTAAGGGAATTTTATCCTATTTATGTTTGTAAAATTGAAAGGGGAAAGAATAAATGTCTTCAGGCAAAAAGGTGGCACAGGCTGCTGGTCTGCTTATGGTAGCAATGATGATATCGAGGGTGCTGGGATTTGTCAGAGAAGCAGTTTTGACTAATTCCTTTGGCACCACATGGAAAACCGACGCCTTTCTAGCTGCATTTACAGTGCCGGATTTGTTATATGATTTACTTGTTGGCGGTGTCCTGGCTTCTGCCTTTATGCCTGTATTTGCCAGTTACCTGGCAAAGGATGACGAGAAAGAAGCTTGGGAAATAGCAAGTACCATGATTAATCTCATCACCTTGATTATGATTATTACCATTCCTCTGGGAATGGTTTTTGCTGCTCCCTTAACCAAGCTGGTGGCTTACAAATTCAGCGGGGAAACACTGGCCCTTACCGTAAAGCTTACCAGGATAATGTTTCCTGCTTTTCTGATTCTGGCATTAAACGGGCTTATAATGGGAATTCTCCAGTCATATAAGCATTTTGCAGCACCTGCCTATGGTTCAATTGCCTACAACCTGAGTATTATTGTCTTTGGTCTGCTTCTTTCAGGCCGATATGGAATAACGGGGTTTGCCATCGGGGTTGTTGTTGGCCATCTGGCCAACTTCATTATCCAGTTGCCGGTATTGTATAAAAAGGGATTAAGGTATAAGTTTACCTTGAATTTGAGGCATCCTGGTGTCAAAAAGATGATGCTTTTGATGGTTCCGGCTATGGTAGGCTTAGCTGCCAGCCGGGTAAATGGAATTGTTAACCAGAATTTCGCCTCAGCTATAGGTGAGGGAAGTATTGCTGCTTTACGGCTGGCTTACCGGCTAATGTGGCTGCCGCTGGGTGTATTTGCCGGATCCATTGCCATTGCTGTTTTCCCAACCATGACAACCCACGCTGCCCGTGATGAGATGACTGAATTTAAACAGACAATGTCTTTGGGCATCAGGGCTATTTTCCTGATAATTATTCCGGCATCAGTAGGGCTCGCGGTTCTTAGCATACCAATAGTAAGGCTGCTCTTTGAGCACGGTGAGTTCACCTCAGAGTCTACCCGAATTACTGCTTATGCTCTAGTCGCTTACTGTGTCGGGCTTTTTGCTCATTCTGCTGTGTGGGTTGTAACAAGGGCTTACTATTCACTTCAGGATACCTTAAGACCGGTAATAGTTGCAGTATCAACAATATTTCTCAATATATTTTTAAACAAGCTTTTCCTTGAAATGGGGTTGAAAGAAAAGGGGCTGGCTCTGGCTTTTTCCGTAACAGGTATTTATAATCTGGCTATACTGTTGTATCTCTTGCGGAAAAAGATTGGCGGTCTTGATGTAAAACGAATTGTCAGATCTTTTTTTCTGATAACGATTTCTTCAACTATTATGGGGGTGGCGGCTTACTCTTTTTCCCGCTATTTGGAAACAATAATTGATATTACAGGTAAAACAGGACAGTTGCTGCAGGTGGGATTGTCAATTATAGTGGGATTGCTGGTCTTTATAGCATCTATGTTTATGTGGAAGCTTGAAGAAACCGAAATGGTTATGGGGATTATTAGAAGGAAACTGAAAAGAACTGCATAGAAATGCTTTTCGGGCGGGATTATTGATTTGAACGGCATTATAGTTTATAATTATAAAGTTAGTATCCATAAGTGGTGAAATTCGCCCCAGGCCCAGTGTCTGGGGAGTTCTATAACTAAGCCTTTTGAAAAGGGAGAGGAATTAATAGAGTGGAGAAGCACAGCAAAACAAGAAACTTTTGCATTATTGCACATATTGACCACGGGAAATCCACCCTTGCTGACCGCCTTCTTGAGTTCACTGGTGCACTGAGCGAACGGGAAATGGCAGATCAGGTACTGGATCAGATGGACCTTGAGAGAGAAAGGGGAATAACCATTAAGGCTCAGGCTGTCAGACTGGATTATAAGGCTGACGATGGCGAAACCTATACCCTGAACCTGATTGATACCCCCGGACATGTTGACTTTACCTATGAGGTTTCCCGGAGCCTTGCCGCCTGTGAAGGGGCAATTCTGGTTGTGGATGCGGCTCAGGGGATAGAAGCACAAACCTTAGCTAATGTTTATCTAGCTCTGGAACACGACCTTGAAATTATACCTGTTATCAACAAAATTGACCTGCCCAGTGCGGAGCCTGATAGAATTAAAAAAGAAATAGAAGATATTATTGGACTTGATGCCAGTGATGCCGTACTTGCTTCTGCTAAAGATGGAATAGGGGTAAAAGAAATACTGGAACAAATTGTTCAGAAGGTTCCGCCACCAGAAGGTGACAATTCCGCGCCTCTTAAAGCACTGGTGTTTGATTCCCACTACGATCCTTATAAAGGCGCTATTGCCTATATCCGGGTAATAGACGGTGCGGTCAAAGCTGGAATGAAGATTAAAATGATGTCTTCAGGCAGGGTATTCGAAATTAACGAGGTAGGCATTTTCAGGCCCTTTATGACACAGGTAAAGGAACTGGGTGTAGGAGATGTTGGATTTGTCGCGGCTAGTATCAAAAACGTTAAAGATGTCAGGGTCGGCGATACGGTTACAAATGCCGACAGGCCAACGTCTAAGCCTCTTCCAGGATACAGACAGGTTACACCCATGGTTTTTTGCGGTCTTTTCCCAATAGACGGGGCCGATTATGACAACCTGCGGGATGCCCTTGAGAAGCTGAAGCTTAATGATGCGTCTTTGATGTTTGAACCTGAGAACTCTATAGCACTTGGTTTTGGTTTCAGGCTTGGCTTCCTTGGTCTGCTGCATATGGAAATCATACAGGAGAGGCTTGAAAGAGAATATGACTTAGATCTTATCACAACTTCTCCAAGTGTTATTTTTAAGGTTTATAAAACAAACGGTGAAGTACTTGAAATCAGTAACCCTACTAATCTGCCGCCACCTCAGAATATCGAGAAAATGGAGGAACCTTATGTAAAAGCAAATGTCATGGTTCCCAACAACTACGTTGGCGCTGTCATGGACCTGGCTCAGGAAAAACGGGGTAATTTTATAAACATGGAATACCTTACCGAAACAAGGGTTACCTTAACCTATGAAATGCCGCTGATTGAAATTATTTTTGACTTCTTTGACCTGTTAAAATCCAGGACAAAGGGTTATGCATCTTTAGATTATGAATTCTGTGGTTACAGACAATCAAACCTCGTAAAGCTTGACATAATGGTTTCCGGGGAAGCTGTTGACGCATTATCTTGCATTGTCCATAGTGACAAGGCCTATGCAAAAGGACGCCAATTAGCTGAAAAATTGAAGGATCTGATTCCAAGGCATATGTTTGAAGTGCCTATTCAGGCTACTATAGGAAATAAAATTATCGCCAGGGAAACTGTTAAGGCAATGCGCAAGAACGTACTTGCCAAGTGCTATGGCGGTGATATATCCAGAAAACGTAAACTGCTTGAGAAACAAAAAGAAGGAAAGAAACGGATGAAGCAAATCGGAAATGTGGAGATTCCGCAGGAAGCGTTTATGGCAGTGTTGAAAATAGAGTAGCAGAATTCAGACGTTTGGTTAAATGCTTTAAAGCGATTCCATTTAATCAAATAACGAATGAATTTTGTCTATAAGGTAATGTTAAAAGGAGTGTTTAAGTTTAGGACTAGGGTCGGGGTTGGGTGTTGAATTGTAAGTATGGCTTCGGGCTAGGGAGTTAGCCATTGTGCCGGTTTTCATGAGTTCCCATCTGGTCAACTAAACCGCCTCAAATTTCAAATCCTTGGGTCCCCGCCAATTCACTATCCGTGGCTCAATGGCGGCTCCTGCCGTCCGTGGCCTCCGCCCTGCGGATTTGAAATTTGATGCGGTAAGTTGACAGACGATGGTAACTCAAATGAAAACCTACACAAATGGCTAACTCCCTAAGTTTAAGCATACTCCAGCGCAACACCCAACCCCAAGTTAGCCTTAATCTTGCAGCAAATACTTTTGAAAACTACTCTCTGGAGATTAGTTTAATTGATTCACTAAGTTGACTCAAAGGTGAGATTTAAAAGAATCTAAGCAACGCCCTAATTCTATTCTTAATCTGTTTTGAGCAATCGGAAACGCTAGCTGCTTCATAGTGTGGGGTAGCCACTTCATACGAGGTGTTTTTCATGGCCATTGGGCTGTATATTCACGTGCCATTTTGTATAAAGAAATGCAGTTATTGTGACTTCGTTTCGTATTCGTATGACGCAGGGTTGGCTGCGTCTTATGTTTATGCCCTGGAGAAGGAAATGGAGCTTCATGTTAAAGGTTTGTCAGAAGACCGGCGGGTGCTTGACAGCATTTATGTGGGAGGGGGGACCCCTACCTGTCTTTCAGGTGAACAGCTGGCTGTACTGCTTGACTCTTGCCGTAAGCATTTTGTGATAGCCACAGATGCGGAGATAACAGTGGAGTGTAATCCGGGAACTGTGAATAGAGAAAAGCTTCACTTGATAAGTGAAGCCGGTGTAAACAGGATAAGCATAGGTATTCAGGCCTTTCAACAAAGGATGCTGTCAACGTTGGGCCGGATTCATACATGGAAAGATGTTGAAGACTCGGCCAAGTACTGTCGGGAAGCTGGTATAGAGAATATCAGCTTTGATCTAATGTTCGGCATACCCGGACAGACTATGACAGAATGGAAGGAAAGCCTGAAGGAGGTAGTCGAACTTGGACCGAAGCATATTTCTGCATATAGTCTTAAAGTCGAATCCGGAACGCCTATGCACCAGGATGTTATAGAAGGGCTGCGGAAATTGTGCGATGAAGAAGTAGAACTGGAAATGTTTCTTTACACAATAGAATTTTTAGCTTTAAAGGGTTATCACCATTATGAAATCTCAAATTTTGCGCAGACGGGAATGGAATCGTGCCATAATCTTCTATATTGGCAAAATAAAGAGTACCTGGGGTTGGGACCGGCTGCTCATTCAATGATAGAGGGTAGAAGGTTTAGTAATATTGAAAGTGTGGAATTATATATCAGTAGAATACATACAGACCAACCTGTTATTGCTTCTACTATTAATCTGTCTATGGAGGAACAGATGTCTGAAACAGTCTTTCTGGGACTGAGATTAACGGACGGACTGGATGCTGCCGCTTTTGAAGAAAGGTTTGGCAGGGATTTTTTCAGTGTATATGCCAAACAGTTGAAAACATTGACTGGCTTGGGATTGATAGAACAGGCAGGAAAATATGTCAGACTGACAGCAAAGGGTCTGCCGGTGGCAAATGTCGTTTTTGCGGAATTCATCTGATTCGGATACCTATTCTTGACAAATAAAAATTTCAATGGTATTTTTTATTTATAGGCAATTAGCACTCGACTGATTGGAGTGCTAACAAAAGAGGTGTTAGTATGACTTTAGATGAGAGAAAACAAAAGGTTCTTCTTGCTATCATCAAAGATTATATCTCCACCGCAGAACCAGTAGGCTCCAGGACTATTTCTAAAAAATATGAACTTGGTGTCAGTCCGGCTACAATTAGAAATGAAATGTCCGATTTAGAGGAGCTGGGCTATATTGAACAGCCTCATACTTCTGCCGGCAGGATACCTTCAGACCTTGGCTACCGTTACTATGTGGACTGCCTGATGAAAAAGAAGGTTCTATCCAATGAAGAAGCCGAGTCCGTTATAAAAGGTGTCAGAAGTAAGGCAAGAGACGTTGGCACTGTATTACAGCAGACTAATAAAATAATTTCTAATATTACAAATTATACTTCGATGGTAACTGGCCCCCAGTTCAGAAAATCCAACCTGAGGCACTGCCAGCTTGTTCCCCTTGATAACGGAAAAGTGCTGGTGGTGGTTGTAACCGACAACGGCCTCATTCAGAACAGGTTAATGGATGTTCCGCAGACTATTACAGACCTGGACCTGCAGAAGATAAGTCAGGTCGTGAATGCCAAGCTTCAGGGGCTTACCCTGGAGGATATCAAACTAACCCTCATTAAAGAGATTTATTTTGAACTTTCAAAGCATAAAAACATTTTTGATGCAGCAATGGATCTTATTCAGGAGACTCTGAACCTGAACCAACAGGATAAAATATATCTTTCAGGGACACTGAACATCTTGAACCAGCCAGAATTCAGAGATATAGGCAGGGTAAAAACCTTACTATCACTACTTGAACAGGACAAAGTCTTAAAAGAAATACTGTCTGACAAAGTCAACCTGGAAAATGGTATAAATGTAACTATCGGCGGGGAAAACAAGCTAGAGGGCCTTAAGGATTGCAGTACTGTCACTGCAACTTACCAGATTGACGGTAAGATTGTGGGGTCAGTAGGAATTATAGGGCCTACCCGAATGGATTACGAAAAGGCAGTTTCAATTATGGATTTTATGACCCAGTACCTGTCCCAGATGATGAAAGATTTTTATGGCCGGTGAAAATGCTGGAGTTTAATACACAATATGCGTAGGAGGATGCCGGTAATATGAGTTTAAAACAGCAGGCAACTAAAGGTTCGGATGTAGATGAGCGTTTAGCAGCACTAATTACAAATTCAAATGCTATCAGGGCTATTGCAGCAGCCGTGGAAGGAACTCTTGGTCCTAAGGGGCTTGATACGATGCTGGTGGATAAATTCGGTGAGGTTATTATAACCAATGACGGTGTCACAATTCTCACTACTATGGAAGCAAACCATCCTGCGGCTAAAATGCTCATCAATATTGCTAAAGCCCAGCAGGCTGAGATAGGTGACGGAACCACCACCGCAACGGTAATGGCCGGAGCCCTTGTGAGCGAGGGTGTTGAGCAGGCATTAAAAGGAGTCCCTGTAACAAGGGTAATTGAAGGGATTAGGGCTGGTGTTGGAGAGGTCCTAAAGCAGATTAAGGAAAAGGCTGTTCCTGTGGAAGTGATGGATGACCCCATCTTAATGAGAGTGGCAATGGTAGCCGGTCGTGAGCACGAAGACATTGCCAGGCTGGTTGTGGAAGCTGCGGCTATGACGGGTAGAGAGAAGCTTAAAGACCCTTCCTTCAAACTATCTGATACTGTTACCTCAAAAGAAGGTGCCGACAACGAAGTCTTTATGGGACTTATTATAAATAAAGAGCGACTCAGCAAACATATGCCGGGGGAAGTTTCAAACGGAAAAGTTCTTGTTATAGATGATGCCCTTGAGCCTGAGGAAATTGAAGATGAAGCTCTCGCCACAGAAGCTGGTTTTGCGCGTTATCAGGAGCTTCAGCAGCAGTTTAAGGAAAACTTGAACAAAATTATTGAGATTGGTATTAATGTGGTCCTGGTTGACAGGGGTGTAGACAGTTATGCCGAGGAAGTTCTGACTGATGCCGGTATCATGGTGGTTCAGCGAATCTCCAACAAAGAACTGAGGAAAGCATCCGAACATACCGGAGCCCGTCCCATTAAGAGAACGGGGCTGAAGAAAGAGCCAACTGATCTGATTAAATACATTGGTCAGGCGCAGAAGATATATGAAGATGAAAAACTTGAACATATCAGAATTCTAGGTGGTCTCGGGAAACCTATGGCAACGGTTTTGGTAGGCGCTGCCACTGAAGAAGTTGTGGGAGAGCGTGAAAGAATTGCCAAAGATGCGGCTGCTTCAGTACAGGCTTCTGTAAAAGGGGGCGTGGTTCCCGGAGGAGGTTCACTTGAACTTGCCCTGGCTAGAGAGGTTGAAAAAGTAAGAGAAAACGTAAGGGGTATGGCCGCTTACGGGGTTGATTGTGTAGTAGAGGCAATGAAACGTCCCTTCTCTCAGATTGTAGCAAATTCCGGGTTTAACCCTTTGGAGAAAATAGGTGATGTTACAGCAGCACAGATTAAAGAAGGGAAGTACAGTTTAGCTTTGGATTGTGATACAGGGGATGTCGCCGATATGTTCGAATTAGGTGTCGCAGACCCGGCGCTGGTTAAGCTTCATGCTCTGAAGGCCGCCGGAGAAATTGCTGAAGCAATTCTGCGGATTGATACAATTATTAAGAAAAAGGAAGAAATCCCAAACAATAGCTTTGATAAAGAATTTGATGAAAGAAATTTCTAATGGTGAATGGGGGGATAGCATGACAGAGAAGAAACAAAGACAGGCAGATGACGCGCAGGCAGAGGAAAAAGATTTTGGTCAACAGCCGGATGAACAATCAGAAAACGGACAGGCAGAGGAATACATCCAATTGCTTCAGCGGGTGCAGGCAGATTTTGATAATTTCAGAAGAAGGACTTCTCAGGAACGGGCAGATTGGTCGAAATATTGTTCACAGCGGCTTGCAACCAGTCTGCTTCCAATTCTGGATAATTTTGAACGAGCCCTCGAGGCAGGCGGAGATGATTTAAGCAGTTTTAAAGAGGGTATTGAACTTATTTACCGCCAGCTTAAGGATGCGCTCGAAAAAGACGGGGTAAAGCCTATGGAAGTTGTTGGAGCTGAGTTTGACCCTAACTACCATGAAGCCGTGATGCAGGGGCCCAGTGACGAGTATCCTGATAATACTGTTATTCAGGAGTTTCAGAAGGGGTATATGCTGGAAGACCGGGTATTGAGGCCGGCTATGGTAAAAGTAGCAAAAAACTAACATAAATAAATTTTATGACAGATATCGACAGGAGGTTATATAAAAAATGGGAAAAGTAATTGGAATTGACTTAGGTACTACTTATTCTTGTATGGCAGTCATGGAGGGTGGCGAGGCAACGGTTATCGCCAATGCCGAAGGAGCCAGGACAACACCGTCCGTCGTCGCCTTTTCTAAAACAGGGGAACGTCTTGTAGGACAGGTTGCTAAGCGTCAGGCTGTTACCAACCCCGATGGGACTGTAATGTCAATAAAAAGGCATATGGGTTCCGACTACAAAGTTAATCTCAACGGTAAGGACTACACACCCCAGGAAATTTCAGCTATGGTCCTGCAAAAACTAAAGACTGATGCCGAGGCTTATCTTGGTGAGAAAATCACCCAGGCCGTTATTACGGTTCCTGCATACTTTACGGACAGCCAGCGCCAGGCCACTAAGGATGCCGGAAAGATTGCAGGTCTGGAAGTACTTAGGATTATCAATGAACCTACCGCTGCTGCTTTAGCCTATGGACTTGACAAAGGTGAGGATCAGACTATACTGGTTTATGACCTGGGCGGCGGTACTTTTGATGTATCAATTCTAGAACTCGGGGACGGCGTATTTGAAGTTAAGGCAACCAGCGGTAATAACCGTCTCGGGGGCGATGACTTTGATGAAAAAATCATCGACTGGATGGTTACGGAGTTCAAAAAAGAGAACGGTATTGATCTCAGGAATGATAAAATGGCTATGCAGAGGCTTAAGGAATCTGCTGAGAAGGCAAAAATTGAATTGTCAGGAGTAATGTCAACCAATATTAACCTACCCTTTATTACAGCAGACCAGACAGGTCCAAAGCACCTTGATTTAAATCTGAGCAGGGCAAAGTTTGACGAAATTACAGCAGACCTGGTAGAGAAAACAATGGGTCCGACCAGGCAGGCGTTATCTGACTCAGGCCTTACTGCTGATAAGATTGATAAAGTTATCCTTGTTGGTGGTTCCACCAGGATTCCGGCAGTGCAGGAAGCTATTAAAAAAGTAATTGGTAAAGAACCCCACAAAGGTGTTAACCCTGATGAAGTTGTTGCTCTGGGAGCGGCTATTCAGGGAGGGGTTTTGGCCGGTGAAGTCAAGGATGTACTGCTTTTGGATGTAACTCCATTGTCACTGGGTATCGAAACCCTGGGGGGAGTTATGACCAAACTTATCAACCGGAATACCACCATACCGACATCAAAAAGTCAGATCTTTTCAACTGCTGCTGATAACCAAAGTTCGGTGGAAATACACGTGCTGCAGGGTGAGCGTGAAATGGCTGCCGGTAACAAAACTCTTGGCAGGTTCCAGTTGACGGGAATTCCACCGGCTCCCCGTGGAATACCACAAATTGAAGTTAAGTTTGATATCGATGCCAACGGTATAGTTAACGTTTCAGCTAAAGATATGGCAACAGGTAATCAGCAGGCTATTACTATTACATCTTCCGGAGGCATTTCAGACGAAGATATAGATAAGATGGTCAAAGATGCGGAGGCTCATGCTTCTGAGGACCAGAAGCGCAAAGAGGAAGTAGAGACCAGAAATCAGGCTGACAGCATGATTTACCAGGCTGAGAAAACCATTAATGATTTGGGTGACAAAGCAGACAGTAATCTTGTGGAAAAAGTTAATGCGGCTGTCAAAGACCTCAAGGATGCTCTTGCCGGTACTGACATTGAAGCTATCAAGGCCAAGTCTGAGGAATTGACCAAGCCGCTGTACGAGCTGACTACAGCTATGTACCAGCAAAACGCCGCTGATGGAGCAGCAGGAAATGAGGCGGCCGGCGGCGAAGCACCCAAGGATGATAATGTTGTAGATGCAGAGTATAAAGTAGTAGACGAAGACAAAAAGTAAGAATATAATGTAAGATAGATTGACTTTCAGGGGGGAGATTGCCCCCCTGTCCTCTATTTCTTCAATTCTCGGGGCGAGAGGTGTGAATTTTGAGTAAAAGGGATTACTATGAAGTTCTTGGGGTCGGGAAAGAGGCCTCAGAAACTGAAATTAAAAAAGCATTTAGGAAATTAGCACGCCAGTACCATCCGGATGTAAATCCGGGAGACCAAGAAGCCGAAGCCAAATTTAAGGAAGTAAACGAGGCTTATGAGGTACTTTCTGATCAACAGAAAAAGGCTCAGTATGATCAGTTTGGGCATGCCGCCTTCAGCCAGGGTGCCGAAGGTGGATTTGGTGGCTTTGGAGGCGGTGGCGACTTTGGTTTTGGGGATATCTTTGATATGTTTTTCGGCGGCGGTGGCCACAGAAGGAATGGCCCTGTCAAGGGTGCTGACTTAAGGTACAATCTTGAAATAACCTTTGAGGAATCAGCCTTCGGCCTGGAAAAAGATCTTGAAATCCCTCGAAATGAAAACTGCGATAAGTGCAGTGGTACAGGGGCAGCTCCAGGGAGTTCACCAAAAACCTGCCCCAAGTGTAATGGAGCAGGACAGATTCAATATACCCAGTCAACCCCCTTTGGACGGTTTGTGCAAAGCAGGGTTTGTGACCAGTGCCAGGGTAACGGAAAAATAGTGGAGAATCCCTGTCCAGATTGTGGGGGAAGAGGAACGGTCCGTAAGGTTCGTACAATTCATGTTTCAATTCCTGCAGGGGTAGATACCGGTTCGCGGGTTCGGGTTACCGGAGAAGGTGAGCCTGGGGAGCGAAACGGGCCTCCTGGTGACTTATATATTTATATAAGAATTAAACCTCATAAATTCTTCCATCGTGATGGAAACGACGTAATAACAGAAATGAAAATTTCTTTCCCTCAGGCAGCGCTTGGTGACGAAATTGAGGTACCTACCCTTGAAGGTAAAGTTTCACTGAAAGTACCGGAGGGTACCCAGTCCGGAACCTTCTTCCGGCTTAGGGGAAAAGGTATACCTGATGTGCATGGTCGCGGTCGTGGGGATCAGCATGTTAGGATTACAGTTGTCACCCCAAGTAAACTGGATGAAAAGCAGAAAGATATCCTCAAACAGTTTGCTGAAACCTTGGGGGAGAGCCCGGCCGGTGTGGAAAAGGGTTTTTTCGAAAAGGTAAAAGACGCCTTCATAGGATAATTTAGGATATCATTTATTATCTTCCATGATTTTGGCATAAACTAAACAGGGGGTGCAGGTTGCATGTTGCCACCTGCATCCCTTGATTTTTTAAGTGGTAATAATAGTGATTAGTGGGTAGTGGGTAGTGAGTAGTGAAAGGACAGTGCTGGTGGCTAGTAGTAGTAGCTAGTGCTGGGAAGAAAAAGTCTATTCAAGAAATAGGCAACACTATCAATTACACTACCTACCACTCACTACCCACTACCCACTAGCACTAACCACCAGCTAAGGAGATGATTAACATACTGTGGCAGGAAGTTTCGGTAAAAACTGATGAAAAATTTATTGACGCAGTTGCGGAAATACTCGTTGAGTGCGGTGCCGGTGGCGTTGTCATTGAGGATCCGGACATGATAAGAGCAAAAATTGCGGAAAACAGTTGGGATGCCTATGAGTTTCCCGATGAACTTCTAAAAAGAGACTATATCCGTATCGCAGCGTATTTTCCTGTCGACATTGATACGGATGAAAGACTTGCACGACTTCGGAAAAACCTGCAGGATGTCCGTGACAAGAGTTTTCCTGACTCACAAATGGATATAACTTTATCGGAAATCCGGGAGGAAGACTGGGCAAATTCGTGGAAGGCATACTATAAAACTGTTAAGGTCGGAGAACAGATTGTAATAAAGCCTACCTGGGAAGAATATGTTTCTCGGGAAGGAGATATAGTAATAGAGTTAGACCCAGGCATGGCTTTTGGTACGGGTACACATCCTACTACGGTCATGTGCCTAAGAGTTCTGGAAGGTTTAATAAATGGTGGTGAAACAGTATTTGACATAGGTACCGGTTCCGGGATACTTGCTATAGCTGCAGCAAAACTAGGCGCTTCAGTTGTAAAAGCTGTGGACATAGATGTTGTTGCCGTAAAGTCAGCTTCAGTCAATGTAGAAATGAATAATGTCAGTGACCGTGTTGAAGTTTTGGCCGGCAACCTTCTGGATAAAGTTAGTGGACAGGCTGACCTTGTAATCGCTAACATTGTCGCTGATGTTATCAAACTAGTTTGTCCCGATGCAGTAAAAGCTGTAAGAAACGGTGGGAAATTTGTAGCTTCTGGAATTATTGCTCACAGAGAACAGGATGTAACTGAAACAATTGAGCAGGCAGGTTTGGTTATACAAGAGGTAATCCGGGAAGGTGACTGGTTGTCCCTTGTAGCTGTTAAGGAGGATTAATAATGGCCCGGTTTTTTGTAAGCGAAAATTCGATTGAAAATAACACCGTTACCATAACAGGACCGGATGTCAAACATATTTCAAAGGTTTTACGCTTAAATCCCGGGCATCATGTAAGTGTTTCCACAGGGTCTGATAGGGAATTTGAAGCTGCTATTAGGGAGATTACCAGTAAAGCTGTTATTTGTGATATAGTGGGAGAAAAAGATATTGTAACAGAGCCTCCTGTTAAGGTAACTTTGTACCAGGGGCTTCCCAAGGGTGATAAAATGGAGCTTATCATTCAAAAGGGCACGGAGCTGGGAGTCAGTCGTATTATACCTATGATATGTGAAAGAACTGTTGTAAAGCTTGACGACAAAAAAGCCGGTGAGCGGCGAGTACGCTGGCAGAGAGTTGCAGAAGAGGCGGCCAAGCAGTCGCGGCGGACTGCAGTACCGGAAGTTGCTGAACCCCTCAGATTTGATGGGGTACTCCAGGAATTAAAAGACCAAGCTTTGGCCATAATGCCTTGGGAGGAGCAGAAGTCGGGCGGAATAAAACAACTGCTGCAAAGTAACCGGGAAACTGGGGATATAGCAATTTTAATTGGGCCCGAAGGAGGTTTTTCGCCCGGAGAGGCAGAACAGGCTATAAGAGCAGGTATCCAACTGGTTACATTGGGACCTCGTATAATGCGTACAGAAACGGCCGGCATAGTGACGGCAGCCCTTGTTTTATATGAGCTGGGGGACTTGGGAGGATTAGACAATGGCTAAAAAAGTTGCGTTTTTTACCCTTGGATGTAAAACCAACCAGTACGAAAGTGAAGCCATGGCCAGTATTTTTCGCCGTGAGGGATTTGAGACAGTTTCCTTTGATGAAAATGCGGATATTTATGTAATCAATACGTGTACTGTAACTCACTTGGGGGACCGCAAATCACGCCAGGTGATACGAAAAGCAGTTAAGAAAAACCCGGAAGCAATAGTGGCTGTCACAGGATGTTACGCTCAGACATCTCCTGGAGATGTTCTGGATATACCGGGGGTTGACCTTGTTATCGGTACTGCGGATAGGGACAAAATTGTGCAGTTGGTGGAAGAAGCAGAAAAATCCCCATCACCGGTGAATGCCGTCAAAGACATTATGCTTCACCGTTCCTTTGAAGATATGCCTATCCTGGATTATGAAAACAGGACCAGAGCCTTTGTGAAAATTCAGGAAGGCTGTAATAACTATTGTACTTATTGTATTATTCCCTATGCTAGAGGGCCGCTGAGAAGTCGTGACCCTCAAAACGTTTTAGAGGAGATTAAAAAGCTCGTAAATGAGGGTTTTGGGGAAATAGTACTGACCGGAATACATATAGGAGCCTATGGAGAAGGCCTTGACCAGAACATAGACCTCGCAGACCTGGTAATTAAAGCAGCCCTTACTCCAGGGCTGAAAAGACTCCGATTGGGTTCTGTAGAACCTTTGGATATTACGCCGCGTTTAATACAGGCCGTTGCAGAAATCAAGACGGTCTGCAGACATCTCCATATACCTCTTCAGAGCGGAGATGATTATATACTTCGGCGAATGAACAGGAAGTATAACTCCTTTGAATTTGACAGGCTTGTAGGAGCTATTCGGGGTCAGATTCCCGGAATTGCCATTACCACTGATGTTATTGTAGGTTTTCCGGGAGAATCAGAAGAACATTTTGAAAACACGTACCAGTTTATAAAAGAGCTGGGTTTTAGTAAGACTCATGTTTTCAAATATTCACCGAGAACAGGGACACCTGCTGCTGATTATCCCGAGCAGGTAGAGGCTCAGGAAAAAGATTTAAGAAGTAAAAGGCTGATAGCTCTCGACAAAGAAAACCAGAAGAATTTTGCCCGCCGGTTTTTAGGGGAGACAACCGAGGTCTTGGCAGAGCAGCTTGTAAGCAGTAAAGATGATTTATGGGAAGGTCTGACTGATAATTATATCAGGGTTCTTTTCAAGAGTTCCTCTGATGTGAGAGGAGAGCTGGTCCAAGTCCGGACCGTTAATCTTAAGGGCACTAGTCTACTGGCAAAGGTTAAAGCGTAACAGAAGGAAATCCTTTAACCGCAGCGGATATAAAGACTTACACTTATAAGGAGGGTCTATTATATGCAGGATTGTATCTTTTGTAAAATAGTCAGAAAAGAAATACCAAGTCAGATAGTTTATGAAGATGAAAGAGTGGTAGCTTTCAAGGATATTAATCCCGTAGCCCCTGTACATCTTTTGCTTATTCCGAAGGAGCACCTGGCCAATATACTTGATATAAACGAAGCTAATGCTGAGCTGGTTGGGCATATACACCTTGTTGCCAATAAGCTTGCCAGGGAAGCAGGAATAGCCGAAAAAGGTTTCCGAATTGTTACGAACTGCAACAAAGAAGGCGGGCAGATTATTTATCATCTGCACTACCATCTTATTGGCGGGGAACAGCTTCCTAACTTTGCATAGAAGAGTTGACACCGGAATTGGTAAATAGTATAATAAATAATGTCTTAAATTGCGCCCATACATGCGGCAATGGTTATTTTTAAGGGTTAAGAACCCTCTCTATCATTGTCAGTAGTGGAGGGAGGGAGATAGAATGTCGGAAATTAAAGTAGGAAAAAACGAAACATTGGACAGTGCGCTTAGGCGGTTCAAAAGGTCGTGCCAGAAGTCAGGAGTTTTATCCGAAGTTAGAAAGCGCGAGCACTACGAAAAGCCAAGCGTAAAAAGAAAGAAAAAATCCGAGGCAGCCAGAAAGCGGAAATTCGTTTAAGGAGGATTCGCATGTCCCTTAAAGAACGGCTGACTGAAGATATGAAAACCGCAATGAAGGAAAAAGAAAGCGGTAAGACAAAGCTTTCTGTTATCCGGATGGTCCGTTCCTCAATTAAGAATGTTGAGATTGATAAGAAGAGGGAACTTTCCGAAGAAGAGGTTCTTGAGGTCCTATCCCGGGAAGTTAAAAAGAGAAAGGACTCATATGAAGAATATATGAAGGTTGGCCGCCAGGATATTGCTGAAGGTCTGCGGGAAGAAATAAATTTTCTCATGGTATACCTTCCCGAACAGATGTCAGAGGACGAAATTCGCACCATTGTCAAAAGCGTGGTTGATGAAGTAAAGCCTGAAGGACCCAAAGATATGGGTAAGATAATGGCTAAGCTGATGCCCTTGGTGAAGGGGAAGGCGGATGGGAAGCTGGTTAACCAGATTGTAAAAGAGTTTATAGGGTAGTTACCAAAAACCCGGTGCGGATGCGCCGGGTTTTTTAAGTTGCAGCGAAGGTCTATTTATGCATGCTGAGAAAAACGCCCTCTGGACGTCGTTGCGCGCCCCGCCGCGATCCTCGACGTATGACCAATACGCCTCCGGTTGCGGCGTGTCGTGCGCCTAGCCAGAGGACGTTTTTCTACCTCTGGGTCGGAAAAATTATAATAAATGACAAAAGGGGAATTTGATGGAAAATAAAGAAAATATATAGAATGCCGAAGATCGCTCCCAGGATCGGTCTGGCTACCTTTACAGACAACAAAACTTCCTTTCTATCTAGAGGAGTAGCAATCTCAAGCATAAAGGAATCTTATTGGCTACAGGGGTGCCAGGAGGATAGTGAAGTAGTAAGGATAATCTGTGGATAAGGGCCGCAGATTTTGTTTATCACTATAAAATAGCATTTGTGGTAATAAGAGGAATAAGTGAGAAAAACCGCGAATACAAAGTTGTAACCCAGGCGTCCATTAGAGGAGGGATTATGAAAAAATATAAAAAATTGATTAGCTTTATTATAAGTATAATTATAATAGTATTTTTCCCATTAATTACCTATCGCATTGATTCAAAGTTGGTATCCAAAGATAAAAGACCTATTTTTGTTATAAGAACTGCACTATTAAAAGATGGAGGTACAACAATATTTAAGGGGGTGGGCTATCAAGTAATTAAATGGAACAGAATGACCGTAACGGGAACTGAATTTGGATATGAAATTTATAAATATCCAAATTATAGAGATGTTAACGATGGTCCAACAAAGGAACTTAAAATTATAACCGAGAGATAAAAAAATAAATTGCATAACCTTTTATACTAGACTGCATAAATGTCGCTCCGTAACAAGTTTTAAAGATTGGGAGGATAACAAATGTTAGAGAATCTTAATGAAAAGCTTATAGAAGTAAAAGAAAATTTGAGGATGAAGCAAAAGCTGGTTCAAAAAGTTAAAGTCTGTGAACAAGAGCTGTCAAGAGAAAAAATAAGGCTTAAAGAATTGGAGACCATTTCAAAAAAAGAAGGTCTGGATGTTGAAAAGTTAGAAGGACTTTCCCTTCAGGGGCTTTTTTACACTGTCCTTGGAAGTAAGGAAGAGCAACTTGAAAAAGAACGTCAGGAATACCTAGCTGCCAAGCTAAAACATGATCAATGCAAGGATTCTGTCGTAATGCTGCAAAGTCGATTAGAAGAATTGAAAGCGGAAATTAGCAACTGTGGAGATATAGAAGCAACATATAAGAATATTATTAAAGAAAAAGAAAGACTGATTATGTCCAGCGGAGATACAAATACACAGAGATTAATTCAAATCTCAGAAAAAATCGCTGACATTAATTCTGATATTAAGGAATTAAAGGAAGCCATAAATACTGGAAAGGAAGTATTGGCAGGAATAGACGGGGTTATTGACTCTTTACAAAGTGCGAAGGGATGGGGAACATGGGATCTGCTGGGCGGGGGGTTGATATCCACTGCTATCAAGCATTCCCGGATTGATGATGCTCGGCAATCAGTTCACCGGGTCCAGCATCAACTAAGCCTTTTCCAAAAAGAGCTTAGTGATGTCAGTCCATATTTAGACTCTGAGATTACAATTGAGATTGGGTCATTTGCTACTTTCGCAGATTATTTTTTCGATGGACTTATTACAGATTGGATTGTTCAGTCAAGAATTAATGAGTCATTAGAAAATGCAGTTAATGTTGGTAATAAAGTTTTGGAGATTTTTAAAGCACTACAAAAGACACTGGATAAGAATCAGCATGAATTAGAAATATTACGTAATCAGAGGCAAGAGATGGTTGAAACTTATCAGTGATTTTTTAATTCATCTTCCAACCACAAGTGCATCAACTTGGCTTCAAGCATATTTGAAGCAACAAATTCAGCAATAAACTGGCTTCTTTTTTCAGAATCTTGCTCTAGTTTAGTAACAAAATCTGTATATCCCTGGTGAGATTTTTTCTCAATGAAGCTTAGGGTCTCGAGAACACCCCGGGTACTGGATATATTAAGACTAATTCCTAACATTTGCCCAACGATATCACCACCCTCTATGAGGAGCGAAGGTTTAGCTCCAAGATTCATAATTACATTTTTAAGCTTATTGATATGCTCAATCTCTATTTCCATAAACCGCCTAAAGGTCCTGCGGATGTCTTTTTCCTGATAATCCAAGAAATCTTTATACATTCCAAGGTGCCCGTGTTCAAGAGTTAAAACTTTATTGAGTTCCCTAATCAACTCAGGATCCGTCATTGCAAGACCTCCTTGTTACAAGCTGTGTATTTAGTATTTACCAAACAACTATTATATTATTAGGGCTATATACCACATCAAATTAGCTTGGCATAGCTGTCCCGGGAACAGGTATGGAAGATGTTATGACATCAATTATGACAGGTTTGTTGGAATTCAGAGCAGTCGCCAAAGCATTTTCCAACTGGTCTGCTTTTTCAACGCGGATACCGTCGGCACCGCAGATTTTTGCGAAACCTGCGAAGTCAGGATTTAACAGTGAGGTCCCCTCAGGGACCAGGTTTCCTGCCTGCATCTTGTTTTTTTCCATAGCCAATGAGTTGTTGTTTAAGACTACTACCACTATTGGCAGATTATATTTAACGGCAGTAATTAATTCAGCCATCGTCATAGAAAAACCACCGTCTCCAACTATGGCAGCCACTTTTAGTTCCGGATGATTAATTTTGGCCGCAATGGCCGCCGGCACACCAAAGCCCATAGTCCTCCATTTCCCGGAAAGTAATATTCTCTGCCGGGCCGGCCGAAAGACCCTTCCAAACCAAACTGTGTTATCACCGGTATCAAGACAAAGTAGTGTGTCATCAGGGACTGCATTTTCAAGGGCTTTGATTATTACTGCCGGATGGATTGGTGTACCGGAATTTTGTGTTTCCTGCTGCAGCTGTGACAGCCAGTTCCTAATTTCAGCACTAATAAAGTCACGCCATTCAGTATTATTTTTGGGGTGCAGTCCTTCAAGAAGGGAAGAAAGTATAGTTACTGAATCACCGACCACACCATAAGCATTGGGAGAAGAAGTACCTATGTTGGCAGGGGTATGGTCTATTTCGATGGTACTGATATTTTGTGGAACATATTTGGCTGGCCACCAGTTTGCGCCTACTACAATACAAAGGTCTGCTTTAGCGAGAATCGTGGTACTTGCAGGACTTCCGGCGTGTCCTAACCCACCGATATATAAAGGATGAGCTTTATCCACCCCTCCCAGGCCGGCCAGGGTAGAAATTATGCCTGCCCCACATTTGGAAGCCAGTTGGTCTACCAGAACCCCTGCCTGAATCCCGCCTTCTCCAACCAATATCACCGACTTCTCAGCTCGGTTAATTTTTGCTATTGCTCCGTCGATGACATCTTGCTCAGACTGAGGATGATTGGTAAGGTATGGTGGTGATGGTACTGGTTTTTCTTCGCAGGGCAGTGAGAGAACATCCATGGGAACTGTAATATGAGCCACTGACATATTTGTCATGGCACTACGGTAAGCTTTATCCATTACCTTTATAATTGCCTTTGGGTCGGCAGCTATATCTGAATAAATGGAAAGCCCAGATAGCAGCAGTTGTTGGTTAAGGTACTGCTTTGCGTTTGTCCCTATCTGATGCCGGGGTACCTGACCGGTTATGGCCAGAACAGGCGCTTTATCAGTAAAAGCATCTGCCAGCCCGTTTAATAAATGCATAGTACCAGGGCCGCCATCTGCAATACATACTCCAAGTTGTCCTGTGAGTTTTGCATACGCTGAAGCCATTAGTGCCGCCGACTCTTCGTGTTTGACCTGATAAAATTTAATTTGGCTTTGCTGGGCTATGGCTTCAAAAAGATAAAAAACATCATCACCAATTAACCCATATACATTTTTTACACCCCATGCGGCCAATTGTTCAAGTACAGCAGCTGCAACATTTCTTACAGACATATTTCCACTCCTCAGATTTTTGTCTTCATGGATTTTTGTTTCACATTTCAGTATTTGTCTATTTGGTAATCGCATATTCTTTTTTAGAGATGATTTATTCAACCGAAATCATCTTTTTTTGTTTTCTAAGCTTCATCTCTATCAGGTCATGTCATTTTTGTCCCACGTACGGCATAAATTTATTTACAGACAAGGAGGGGGTACTATGTCGTGGAAGGACCGCAAAAGACAGCTGCAGCAGCAGGTTGCAAATTTTCTTGATCTCCCCGGAGATCTTATGATGGATTTACCAAAGGTAGTTTTAGTTGGTGATATTCAGGTCTCTATTGAGAATCACCGGGGGATTTTGGTTTATACAACTGAACAGGTCAAAGTAGATACTACACTTGGGAACCTTGAAATAATAGGGATTGACTTATCACTGAAAAATATTTTGCCTGATGAAATAATGGTCGAGGGGCGAATCAAGAGTATATCGTTCGTTGGTTAGGGGGAATAGCGGTGCTTTC
>JAENZX010000064.1 GCA_016841045.1 Thermincola carboxydiphila | reverse complement strand
ACATAAAAAACAGGTTATGACAGTAATATAAAGGCATAGTCAGTTTTTATCTTGTACATACTATCAGAAATAACTCAGTGAAAGGAGCATTCTAATTGTTTAAACACGACAAGAGTTTATTACATGAAGTAAAGGTGGATAGGCCAAATCCCAACTATGCAGCTATGATGCAGGAACAGTTGGGAGGTGGAGATGGGGAGTTGAAAGCAGCTCTGCAGTATATGTCCCAGAGTTTCCGCATTAATGACCCGGCAATTAAAGATCTGTTCTTGGATATCGCTGCGGAAGAGCTCAGCCATTTGGAAATGGTAGCTACAACCGTTAACCTGCTTAATGGCCATAACCTGGATAGTCAAAATGCAACTGTGGGCAGCATCGAAGCTCATGTATTTACCGGCCTAAGTCCAGCTATGACCAATGCATCCGGGTTTCCCTGGACCGGTGCCTATATTAACTCTACCGGCGACCTGGCCGCCGATATCTTATCCAATATTGCTGCTGAACAGAGAGCCAAAGTGGTGTATGAATACCTGTACCGTCAGATTAATGATAAGGGAGTTCGTGAAACCATTGACTTCCTGTTAAACCGGGAGGAAGCTCATAACACCATGTTTAGAGAAGCATTTAATCGCATTCAGGATACCGGTTCATTAAAAGATTGGGGAATAACTAAGGACTCCAAGCTATATTTTGATTTGTCTACGCCGGGTAAATATTTTGGAGAATTAAATAATCCAAAACCTACCAGTCATTTCGAAACTGATTCTAATTAAGAGACGCACCAAAATATAAGGAATGTCTATCCTGAAAACAAAGATAAACTGGAAAGTATAAAAAGGCAAAAAAATACTAGACTCAAACAAATGATTGAGTTTCAAAAAGATCTTTAAAAATTGAATTGTTGCCTAAGCTGTACTTGCATTGATTTGATGATCAATGCTCACTGCATAACCAAGTGCTTCTAGCCGTTTGACTGATTTTTTTACTATTTCGGTTTTTCGCCGTTGCTCAAAGAAGTCAGGACCAAGTTCCTGGTAAGGGGAGTTTGTTTTGAGCATATGATATACGATTGTAAGGATGCTATGGGCTACCGCTACAGTAGCACGATTTTTACCTCTTCTTGCTGCAATTCTGGAGTATTGGGCGCTAAAATAGGTGCTTTTCAGATGACCGGCTACCTTGGCACACTCTATCAATGTAGATCTCAGTATATCGCTACCTTTGCGAGTTTTACCACTTTTACGTTTTCCTGCACTTTCATTGTTGCCTGGGCATAGACCAGCCCATGAAGCAAGATGCGCAGCAGAGGGGAACTGAGCCATATTAGTGCCAATTTCAGCGATGATAACCTGAGCACTGCGTTCTCCTATTCCGGGAATAGAATCAACAAGGAAGATTTGTTCACGGACAGGCTCCATTTTCTCTCGGATTTCCTTATCCAGTAATAAAATATGTTCTTCAAGAAAATCAATATGTTTTAACATTGAATCTAGCATGAGACGTTGATGTCCGCCCATAAAACCATGAAGAGCTTCTTCAAGCTGAGGTATCTTTTTACGCATTTGCCTTCGTGCCTTATTAGCCATAGCTTTTGCATCATTGCAGCCAGCAGCCAGCATTGCAAGCATATCACGAGAGGATTTACCATCAATCTCACTTACTACAGAAGATAATTTGATGTTAGCTCCCTCAAGGACTTTCTGAATGCGGTTCAATTCTCTGGCACGCTCCTGCACCATGCTGCGGCGATAGCGTACAAGTTCTTTGAGCTCACGTTGTTCTCGTTTGGGAATAAAGCTTCCATTTAACAAGCCGTGGCGAAGTAAATCGGCAATCCATTCAGAGTCTTTGACATCAGTTTTACGACCAGGTACAGCTTTGATATGTTGAGCATTAACAACTAAAGCGGGTATCTCCTCCATTTCCAGAAGATTGTAGATTGGCTTCCAGTATGATCCCGTTGCTTCCATAGCAACACATTGACAATCAACGCTTTTAAGCCAGTCAACTAAAGAAAGAAGCGAAGCAGTCATCGTACTGAAACTTCTAATTTCCTTCTTTTTGCCTGAGAATACACAGGCAACGATGGTCTTCTTGTGAACATCCATACCACAACAGCGCTCGTAAATTACATTCATTGTCAGACCTCCAATGATTTAAAATTTACGGCGGGCTTCCTGAAACGTATTAATCTACCCTGCGTGCTCGTGGCAACAATTTGTGGTTCAAGCAGGAAACCTTAGTCAGTCTATAATATCGGGCTCAAGGCACCAAGACATTCCGACTTATGCCGTAGCAAAAGAATATCATAGAAGCTAAGAGTTTTCATTGCTTTGCTGGCGCGCAAAACTGCGCATGGGGGTCTCTAATGTAAAGACTGTCCTTATATTGCTTTCCTTATTTTTTTACTCTGCCATTCTCCCACTCCCTCTTCGATACTACTCCCATCTTATCTAATTTTGACTTAATAACCCATATTATGATAACCTTGCAAACGTTTGTCGTACATACGGCTTAAGATCGGTACATTTATATCTAGATAATCATAAATCTGTACTTCACTCTTACTATGGTGCAAACGATGTAACCGGCCAACATATTGCCGCAAGGTCCCTTTCCACGAAATAGGCATTACAAGAAACAGGGTATCTAATCTGGCATCATCAAATCCCTCGCCGATATACCGATCGGTAGCTATAAGGATGCGTTCTTCATCATCAGGAATATTTGCTATCTCATCCGCCAGGGCCTGTCTTTGCTCTTTCCCCATTTCACCCCGCAACACGATAATATTTTTGGCAAACCCCTTAAGCCGTTGGGCAAAATACTCTAGATGACTGGTCCTTTCCGTGAGCAGAATGGGTGATCGGCCTTTGTTAAGTGCATGAAGAATGTCATCAAATATTAACTCATTACGTCTCTCATCAACAGCCAAAGCTGCATAAACCTCATGCATTTTAGAGGCATCACAAGTATTAGGCAGTACAAATTCAGTAGTACGCGGTATAACCAAGTGATCAAAAGGCCTTATGGTGGCTTGTTGTCTGTCATCTACCCGAAAACGAATAGGCCCACACTGCATTATAATTATAGGATGGTGACCATCCTTACGAATCGGTGTGGCAGTTAGGCGGGGTTTTGGAAAGCTGTCAGACGTATCAGCTGGTTGATCATAGCCTTAAGCGAGAGTAATTGAGTAATGTTGTTTGCAAATTATATGTTGCCGTTATTTTGTTTACTCATTTTTTCTATCGCATCCCGGTCACGTTCCCTCCGGCACCGATGGAACCAACCCAGTTACATATCGGTTTTCCTAGATATTTAAAAGGCCCCTCCAACCTTGGAGCGGCCTACATTTCCTTTGGAGCCGATGGGCGGATTTGAATCGCCGACCTGCTGTTTACTAATTCAACTGCGAGTCACTGTATACATCTTGCAGTTTTTTGTTTGGTTTTAAAAAAGCCCTTCTAGCTGGTATCAGAGTTCAGAATACCCCAATAAGCCTTTATGAATTATCACACCATTGTAATGTGTCAAAATTGTTTCATCTCTGAACTTAAGATTAAGCCGTGAGGAAATTTAGCCGGATGAGCAACATTAAGGGCTAGTGCAAAATTAGATTTCTGTTCCAATTGGACATACAGCCAGACAATCAAAGCAATAATACTGGTTTCCTACCAGTATTGACTGATAAAGCCGCCAATAGTCAACACTCCCCATCATACGCTGTTGTTCATCAGGTGAGGCATCCAGAACCTTTTTCCAAAACGCAATATTACTTCCTAAC
This sequence comes from Thermincola carboxydiphila, assembly GCA_016841045.1. Taxonomy (GTDB): domain Bacteria; phylum Bacillota; class Thermincolia; order Thermincolales; family UBA2595; genus JAENZX01. The sequence continues at coordinate 2,778 of JAENZX010000064.1, read as the reverse complement.
CCATACGGTTGACAAGTTTTAAAACACTTGGTTACAGCAGTCTTACCTTCCTCGTCCAGAGCACCAGCCGGACAAGATTTAACGCAAATATTGCAGTCATTGCATAGTTCATCTGTTAAAGGAGGATCAGAAGGCAGGTCCAGGTCTGTAAGGACTGCTGAAAATAATACTCTGGTTCCAAAACGGGGATGGATAATCAAGTTGTGTCGGCCAAATACTCCCAACCCTGCAGCCCTGGCGGCATGCCGCAGGGAAACCTGGCCAACTGCCCCGCCAGTTTCTTTCACCATAGCAAAGGGTACGCTAACCGGTACGGTAAATGTTTTAGCACGATAGTTTCGTTCCAAATACCTTGCCACTTTATAGTTCGATGACCGTGCAAATTCAATCAAATCCTGTCTCCCGCTCATAGCCGTATCTTTATCTGATCCAGCACACGAAGATAATTCCTTGAAGGCCAGTACGATAATTGATTTGATGTCTGGAGAAATCGTCTCTAACTTAGGTGACCGCGGACTAACATAATCAGAAGCTGCTGTAATCCCAACATCATCAATACCTAAACTTAAAACATACTCTCTGATATCCTGTTTCATAAATCAATCCTCCCTTCTAAGCTGATTCTCTTATTCTCAACTACCTGCTTGGCAAGACTATTTAAGGTTTGCGGAGTAATTGTATAAGTGTCCCTCTTCGTCAGAGTCACTGCATCGGTTGGACACTGCGAAACGCAAAGGCCACACCCAATGCATTTATCTTTGCTAAGCTCTGCTATGTCATGGTCACAAGCAATTGCTCCAACCGGACACCGCTCAACGCAAATTTCGCATCCTGTACAAAGGTCATCCTCAAGACAAGCAATATAGCTGGATTTAGCTACACCATCCGGAAAGTTATGCTCTGTAATCAGCCTTAGCATATGGCAGCAGCAAACGCAACAATTGCATATAAATAAAAGGTTTTCTTGATTGTTACTGCCGGTATGCACCAGACCAGCTTCCTCGGTTTTCTTTAAAATATCAATAGCTTCATCCAATGTTATGGCCCGAGCGATGCCACGTTCAGCAAGAAATTCTGCCGCACCATCAAAAGATAGACAAGTCTCAAGGGGTTTATCGCATTTACCTTCAGAAATACGGCAGGGGCAATTGCCAACTGCTATTTTCTTAGCTTTTGCCATCATTTGCGAAGCCGCCTCATAAGGAAGGATTTCTATTTCTGAATCTATCGCCTCCTCTGCCGGTAACACCCTCATCCAGGGGGGATTGGCAGAACCGAGTTCTGCAGCCATGGCCTCCATATAGTAGGCATGCCATAAATGTCCAAGCTTGGTCTGATTTTCAGGATCACCGCTTCTCATTAACGGATACTCGAACAACCCGGGGTAATTTGGCAGCAATGCATAGGCTCTGGTCCCGCCAATTTTCTTCCCCAGTATGGCTCCTTTATCTGCCATGTCTTCAAGTTTAGCTACCGCCTCGTCCAGCGGAATGTCAATTTCTTGGACGATATTTTCCACTTTCTTTAGTTTGAAATCCAGTAACAGCGCTAACTCTACCTCACCCGGCGGAAAAAGTAACTTCAGGATCTCGATAAATTTCTCACTATAAGGAGCTCCGACTGGATGTCTATCCAGCTTCTGCTGGAGTAGATGGTAATGATGCATTTTCCTCCCCCCAATTCAATTTCTTATACCTTGTATTAAGATAACTAGCCTGGATAAAATTATAGACTAATACTTGATATTAAAGAAATTAATGTTAATAATAACATTAATTAGGAACTCTAATAAGGCCTGAGGAGGGTTAAACAGCATGGAGTGGCATCAAATAGTTGGTTTTTACTACACGGCAAAGACGGGGAATTTTACTAAAGCGGCCGCAATTACCTATCGGACTCAATCGGCATTATCACAACAAATCCGGAAGCTGGAAGAAGAACTGGGAGTATCTCTTTTTGAAAGAATCGGCAAACGAAAACTGGTTATCACTCCCGCAGGAGAAATTTTCTATGAGTTTGCGGGTTCTATTATGTCACAACATAATCATTTGCTTAATGAGTTAAGCAAACTTAAAGGACTGCAAAAGGGCCAATTGAAAATCGCAGCCCCTTTCACCTCACTTAATCAGCTCTTGCCTGAAAAGCTGGAAATATATATGAAAGATTTTCCCTGGGTTGAGTTTACCATCCTAGACCGATCCCAAAAGGCGGTCATTGAGTTAGTCAGGGAGGGTGAGATTGACTTTGGTATCACTACTGAAAGCTTTGTGCCTCCTTCCCTGAATAAGATCCGCTGGAAAGAAGTAGAGACTGTCCTGATAATAAATACCTCCCACCCTTTAAGTGAATTGGAAGAGATTACACTCAGTGATATTGTAAAATACCCTCTTATTCTTCCTGCTAGGGGAAATGAACCGAGTAAGCGCACTGAACTGGAGAATCTTTTTATGGAGAATAATCTGGACTATAATATGGTGATGGAATCCTCAAATGTTGAACTTAATCTAACCTATGTAGAGATGGGGCTGGGAATATCATTTGCCACCGTGGTCAGAAATCTGCCTGCATTGAACAGAACAGCTTCCCGCTTTATTTCTTTAAGTGAGTATTTTGAACCAGAATTTTTATCAGTAGTCTACAGAAAAGACAAAGAACTAATGAAGCATCAACAAATATTTTTAGATATTCTTATAGGTGAAGGTAAAATCTAACCGCGCAAAGCCGCGCGGTTACTTGCTTTTCTATGGAGCCGATGGGCGGATTTGAACCGCCGACCTG
>JAENZX010000063.1 GCA_016841045.1 Thermincola carboxydiphila | reverse complement strand
CAGCGCGATAGGTACTCCCATAAAGTTGTAAAGCCTTGATAATCATTTCCTTTTCCACTTCATCAATTACTTCCTGCAAAGTTCTCATTTCACCATCAGACTCACTAACAGTTTTATTTTCATCATGGTACTCATTAATTGGTAATTCAGGGGGGTCTTCCGGGTTATAAACCTGTATTTCCAAGTTCCCAGGAGGTTCTTCCGGGCGACAAACCTGTATTTCCAAGTGCTGGGGTAAACAACAGATTCATCACAAGTGATTACCAGCCGTTCCACCAGATTCTCCAGCTCCCGGACATTTCCTGGCCAGTTATAACGGCATAGAAGTGCCAGACTGTCTCCTGAAAACATCTTTCCCGTCCCGTACTTTTGGGAATATTTGTCCAAAAAGGAAGTCAGTAAAACTGGAATATCCTCCGGCCGGTTCCGTAAAGGCGGAATATTTACAGGTAAGACATTAAGCCTATAAAATAAATCTTCACGGAATACCCCTTCGTTTACCATTTTCTCTAAATCCCTATTGGTAGCTGCAATAATTCTGGTATTTACCTTGCGGGTTTTTGTACCACCCAATCTTATTAATTCTCGCTCCTGTATGACTCGAAGAAGTTTAACCTGTAATAGCAGCGGCAGTTCACCTACTTCATCTAAAAACAGGGTCCCCTGGTTAGCCAATTCAAAATAGCCTGGCTTGCCTTCTTTGTTGGCACCTGTAAAAGCACCAGACTCATAACCGAAAAACTCTGATTCCAATAAATCACTCGGAATCGCGCCACAGTTAACCTTGATGAACTGCCCACTTTTTTCACGTTCACTGGTACGGTGAATTAGTTTGGCGATAAGTTCCTTACCTACTCCCGTTTCACCTAATATCAATACTGTCGCATCAACCTGAGCAACCTTTAAAGCCAAATCCACCACTTTCAACATTGACTGGCTTTCTGTGGTTAATCCGTTTTCCTGCATTATCTGGCTTCGTTTAGCAGCATTATCGGAAGCAAGCTCGTCTGCATGGGCTTTTGTAGATTCCAAGGCTAGTTCAAGTTCAACCAATTCTGTAATGTCCCTAAGATTAGTAATAACCCTGTAGATCCTACCTTCCTGGTCAAAAATGGGGGTTCCGGTAGCAATATATTCTTTGCCAATAGCAGTCCGCTGTTTAATAGTGGCCGGTTTCTGTGCCTTCAATACCTCCATTGTTACAGAACGGTTAATAATACCCTTCTCAACTAAATCAGAAACACGTTTTCCTATTAATCCCTCGGGTGGATAGCCTAGAATCCGTTCTGAAGCACGGTTTCCCCGTAGGATGCTCCCTTCTCCATCAGTGATAAAGATTCCGTCATTGGAAGCTTGAAAAATAGTACTCAATTCATCATTAATTGCTTGAATACTGGCTAAACGCGTGGAAACCTCTTCGATTTCCGAAGTATCCTGAAATACCGAAACCGCCCCGATAATCTTATCTCCAGAAATCACTGGTGTCCGGTTGGCAATTACCCGTCGTCCGTTAAATTCAAAACTTTCTCCCATAACAGGCTGCCCTGTAGACAAGACATCCAGCAGGGGCGCCCTATGAAAAATATTAAGAATATATTCGCCACTCGCTTCAGGTCCGAAACCAAAGGTTTGTCTTGCCGAGGAGTTACACAAAACCAGGCAGCCCTTGTCATCAATTGCCAAAATACCGTTATGTACTGATTCTACAACCTGATTAAGCCAACTCAGTTGCTGATCAATGTCAAATTGCATTTTATTTGCAAGCTTTTGCAGCCTGAGAACACCCGTAATCTGTTTTTCCCCGTTCATAACCGGAACCATCGGATTATTTTGAAAGGAAATATCTGTAATCTCCTGCTCTTCCCTGGCAACAGGTATATTAATCCTCATCAAATCGCTGACTAAGAGAGGCGAATTACTGGAACGGTTTTCCAATACACCCTTAACCACCCGCCCGTCAAGGATGAAACATCCCAAATACCCGTCTTCGCTCACTACCGGTGCATCCTGAACTCCCGACTCAATCAATACAGTCAAAGCTGTAATAACTGTCTGTTGGGGAGCCAAAATAGGAAATTCCATTTCCATTAAGTCTTTGACCAGCAATCCTTCTACCTCCTCCCAAAAACTAGCGCAGCGTTTAAGAATCATGTTAATAGTAAAGTGGGTTCTTTGCAGTTTAGGGAATATTGCAATTACTAAATCTTCAACGAGCCCTAACATAGCAAGAACTCGTGTAGCTTATTAACTAAACATAGTGAATCAATATTCTATAACAGGTTGTCCTACCTGTTGTAGTATATTGGTCAGAGCAAATGATGTACAAAGACGGATAATTGATAAATATGTATCCAACTTTGATTTAATATTTTATCATATTAAATTTTGATTAATTATATTATTTCTTCGAACTGCTGAAATTGGACTTTTAAAGGCTGTATTAAGAGTCTAGATTTACATTGTCCTACCGGTTTTACAACCTATACCATTAAGTCCGGGGATACTCTGTACTCGCTCGCCATAAGATATAATACTACCGTCAATGCACTCTTAATAGCTAACCCTGGGATTGACCCCAATAATCTGAGAGTCGGGCAGGTCATTTGTGTACCGGCTTCTACTTAAAAAAAGCTTTAAACCAGAAAAGCCAACCACATAGTTTTGTGGTTGGCTTTTCATGGCTTATTATCGTTTCTCAAATTGACTTCGCCCTTTTCTGGAATCTGATACTCTCGTTAACTTACAGTTCCGTTGCTTATAAGCTCTTCATAATAGTCAAGTGATTCAGGATTACCTAAAGCATCACGGTTAGTTACCGGTCTCCCGTTCACTATATTTGTTACTGAGCTCTCAACCTTCTTCATATTTAGGGTATAAGGAATGTCTGGTACTACAATAATCAATGACGGAACGTGACGCGGAGAAGCATTATCCCTTAATGTCTTTTTAATTTTTGTTTTTACTTCATCTGTTAAGCTGTATCCGGGTGCCATTTTCACGAATAGAAGAATCCGCTGGTCATTTTCCCAATTCTGTCCAATAGCGAGACTGTCAGCTATTTCCGGCAGTGTTTCAACCTGGTTATAGATTTCAGCCGTACCGATACGCACACCTGAAGGCTTTAATACGGCATCGGAGCGACCATAAAAGGTGATTCCTCCGGTATCGCTATGCACAACGATGTAATCACCATGCCGCCACACTCCGGGGTAATTTCTGAAGTAAGCATTTCTATACTTTTCTCCTGTGGGGTCGTTCCAGAAGTAGAGGGTCATAATTGGTGCCGGAAGTTATATCACACCCCTTTTAGTATAATAAAAAAGACCAATGTTTTTAGCCCGGATACAACATAAAAGTACCGGTTACTAAAGATTCGCTACATCCAGATATGCAGTGTGGTTGAAATAGGCTAGATTAATCTTCCCTTGACTGAAGATCAGTTTTGTGACGCCGCAGTTTGCTATAGATGTGATCACTTCATAAATGCTACTAGTGGGATTAGGTAGAAACTCCAGACAAATTGTACCAATAGTCCCTGCTGATGTGAATACGATTACGTTTTGGTCTGAACCGGCATTTTCAATAACGCGCTTAAGTGCATCACTAGTACGCTTTTTGTAACTTAACCAAGACTCACGGTACTCTATTTCTCCCTGATTCTCTACCCATTTTCTGATTGCTCCAAAATATACTTTATTAAATTCTAAAGCGGGGTTTTCGTGTTCGGCAAGATAAGCCCCCAACGCTCCAGGCCCTCCCAGCTCCGGCCGGTAATGAGTAAGAATATCCAAAGCAATAAATTCATTAAAACCTTCATCAATCTGCCATTCTATGTCTTTTTTCAATAAATCCGGTAATACCGCCATGCATTCTTCCGCAGTTTCCTTATGTCGACGCAAATTTCCAGTCACAACTTTACTAAAATGTTCTCCTTGATTCGCAAACCAACTACCCAGTGCCCGCGCCTGTTTCAATCCCATACTGGAAAGTTTATCGTAGTCACTGGAGGTGTACGATGCTTCACCATGCCTTACAAGATATATCTGCCCTTTCCTTTCTTCTGCCATGATAAACCCCCTATTTTTCTCCAAAGGCGAACTTCAGCGAAAAGTTATCTTAAATCCTAAATCATCTTTTTGATAAAATTTTACTCCCTTTAAATATCTACCAACTTTGATTTTATATTCTATCATATTAAATTTTAATTAATTATATTATTTCTTTGAACTGCTGAAATTGGACTTTTAAAGGATGTATTAGTAGTCTAGATTTACATTATTAGTAAGCCCACCAAAAACTTTGGTGGGCTTACCAACATCACACTGTTATTGATTTATATTACGCATTTGTTTCAAAATAATCTTATCAATCTTTTCGCTGAGCGAAACCACTTCTTTCGAGCATAGGTCCTTCTTTTCATCGACGACAAGTAGTTTAAGCTGCATCAAAAGACTCTCAAGTTTATTCATAATTAGCAACCCCCTTAATCCTGTATGGGATTAGCTCCTCTTTTGATTATATTTTATACTTGTCCAAGAAAACTCCCCGCTTCAATCGTCACTTTTCGACATGATTCATATCTTTTTATAGGGTGATTTTAGTCACATTAAAAAAAACCCTCACCATTTGGTGAAGGCGAATAAGGCAATTAACATCTAATCAGCAACTTCAAACTGATCCTTAGTGAGACCGCATACTGGGCAAACCCAGTCGTCTGGGATGTCTTCGAATGCTGTTCCAGGGGCAATGCCGGAATCCGGATCACCTTTAGCTGGGTCATAGATATATCCGCATGGGCACAGATATTTTTTCATAGTATCCTCCTTTTTCTTTTGAACAATATTCTTTGCTCTTCTTTTAGTATAGTGTAATTAGATCAATGGTTTTATTCTTTCCATTTGCAAAAAACTGGCCTGTCTGATAACATATTAACAATAGTAAGCCTGTACTTTTGATAAATAATAAAATATTTGAAGGGATGACTAAAATGAGCATTAAAGAAGATGTGCTAAAGGCAATGAAAGATGCAGGAAAACCTTTGAGTGCGGGAGAAGTGGAAAAATTAACAGGACTAGACCGTAAAGAAATCGATAAAGCATTTAAAGAATTGAAAAAGGAAAATTTAATTATTTCTCCGGTACGATGCAAATGGGAACCTGCTGAATAAGAAATGAGCAATGCTTGAGCATTTTTACTTACGAAGTTTCAACAAATCCAAAAGCCAACTACCTCATAGTGAAGTGGTTGGCTTTTTATTACCTTTGCTGAAATTTTATTCCGTATTTTTTGGCTTTCCTTGCAACTGTTGAATGATCCATACCTAGTGCTTCTGCGGAAGTCCGCGTCGAAGTATATATCTGTGAGGCCTTTTTGATTAGTTCCTTTTCTAAAAGTTCCCTCGCTTTTTTTACTTCCATTAAACCGCTTATTATAACACGACTTTCCGTATCACCCTGCAAGTCAAAGTAATCACTTATGACCTCATCGTCAAGCTTAATTATATCCATTGGAGAAGAAACAACGAGCCGCTCAACAACATTCTCCAGTTCCCTCACATTACCAGGCCACTCGTAAGAATTCTCGAAAAAGCGTAATACTTCGGGTAGAATTCTCTTGTCCATTTTATATTTTTCGTTATACTTTCGGAGAAAAAAAGTAGCCAAACCGACAATGTCTCTTTTTCGCTCACGTAGAGGCGGAATATTGATAGGTACCACATTTAACCTGTAAAACAAGTCTTCACGAAAGGTCCCCATTTTAACCATAGCCTTAAGATCACGATTTGTAGCAGCTAAAAATCTAACATCTACGTTTATGGGTTTAACTCCACCAACCCGCATGAAACTTCGTTCCTGAATAACTCTAAGGAGCTTAACCTGAATGTTAAGTGGTAATTCTCCTACCTCATCTAAAAAAAGAGTCCCTTTATTAGCTATCTCAATTAATCCAACTTTTCCCTGCTGCCCTGCCCCCGTAAAAGACCCTTTTTCGTAACCGAATAGTTCCGACTCAAGTAAATTTTCCGGAATAGCTCCACAGTTTATGGTAACCATAGGCCCTTCGTGACGTTGGCTTAGTCGACGGATTAATTTAGCCACAACTTCTTTACCTGTCCCTGATTCGCCTGTAAGCAAAACAGTGGAGTCAACAGATGCCACCCGTTGGGCCTGTTCCATTACACGCCGCATTATAGGACTGTCATAAACCATATCTTCCACATTCAATAGTTTTGTCCGTAGTTCCAAAAGTTCATTTTGGTATCTCACTACCAGATCTTTGAGAGCCAATACCTCAGTTGCATCACGAAAAACAGCTACAGCACCCGTCATTTTCCCTTCCTTAAAGATGGGTGTGATATTAGCGACGATATTGATACCAACAGAAACTACATGAGAGTAATCGTCAACAATAGGTTTCCCAGTGCTTAATACATCAAGAATCCTTGAGTTAGGCTCAATTTCCGAAAGTTTTCGCCCCAATACTTTGCTAACCTGAACACCAAAACTACGAGTATATGCACTGTTGGCATAGAGTATGGTTGAATCCATATCTACAACTATTACACCATCATGAATTGCATCCAAGACGCTACTCTTTTCCATTTGGTATCCTCCATTTATATTTTTATCAGACAGGGTCAGAGAAGTAGAAGAAAACATAAATTTAGGCTGCGTACAAAATTGCCTCATTTCAACTGACTTGCTTGGGGTTAGTTTGATTATAATCATTATTGAATAATCCTTCAATAGCTTAAACGGCTTTTTAAGGCCATTGGTTGATATTCCCTCTGTTACGTGAAAGGTTAAACCAGAAAAGTTAAAGCCGTTTTCAGACTAATTTGGGCTGAAAACGGCTTTGACTTCGGTTATTTTATGACTTCCTATTCTGCCCCTACAGGAAACGCCAATGCTTGAGTCAAAACGAAGGCTGCTTGCAGTGCTTCTGTAGGACAAAGTTCAAAA
>JAENZX010000020.1 GCA_016841045.1 Thermincola carboxydiphila | reverse complement strand
TCCGGCCGTCTCCCCGCAAGGAGGACGCCGGATCTGTAAGCCGCTGAAGCGGCAACAGCTCCGCAGCATGGCCTCCGCCCGGCGGATTTGAAAATTGATTCGGTAAGTTGACAGACGATAGTGACATAATGAAAAATCTCCGTAAACAATCACATCCTACACTAAATTCAGGAGTAACCCGTACTTACTGGAAAAATATTTTAACCGCGATAGACCACCCAACTAATCTCCACACTATCATAAATCAGAAGAGCCAGTCTAAAGTTAGTCTGCCAGCCCACGGGCTTCTTTCGGTACAAATTTGTTTCTCTTCCGCCAGTCTGTTATTCCTTCCCATACGTTATTAATTAATTTTTGGAATTCCTGAAGTTTTTCCCTTTGGAATTGGCCATCATCTTGGGCCATTAATGAATCTATTACCATGTTAAAGCCACTCTGGTCTTTGTTTTTCATTATTTTCCTGAGACTCTTTTTGATATCGGGCATGTCCTGAAACAGTTGCCTCATGTCTGGTAATTTCATGGAAATTGCCCAAGAATATTTTACACTAACGTTTGACTCGGGCAAGAGTTTAGCCGTTTGCTCCGGTTTTTAAAACCTACACAAACGGCTAAACTCTAGTCCATAGCGAAAACGCTAGAGCTATTAAAAATGAGAAGGGTCCGTTGAGGGCGTAAAAGAAAAAGAGATATTTCTAATTTTAGGAGATCAAATCTATTCCGAAGAAGGTTTTAAGGTAAAGCATTGTAAGCATGAGCAATCCGGCCAGTGACAACGGAAATAGTAAAACCCATGCTCTCCCGACAAACTTGGCGAAACGTTTAAAATAGCTGTTTTTGGCTGCCAGCAAAAAACACCAGGCCAGTACCAGAAAAAAAGTTGAGGCATACAGCGCAATATCCTCGCCCGTCATATTACTCCCCCTATGAAATCACATTGACGGCCAGAGACTATCTTCTTCAGGCAGATTCCAACAGTGGTCCGACACTGTTTGTATTCTGCCTTTTCTTAAATTTTCCTTCCTGAACCCATCTAGCGTGGTTTCAGGCTTGCAAAAAAAGTGCGAAGATCTCTTCATAGTAACTTCCCGTGTAAAAATCTTTTGAATCTCCAACTGCGGACCGTAGATTTTTATGACATCCAATCCCTCTTTGACTGAGGGAACCTGAAACGAATTATAAAGGGCTCTTATTACAGGAATCGGTACCTTACGTTCCCGCTTTGAGTTCCTCTCCAAAGCTATTGGCAAAGGACAGTTGACCCAGTGCAGCACTACTCGCGCCCCAAACTTATGAGCCAAAGCAATGTATTTCACCCTCCTGTCAATAGTCAAGTTCGTAGCATCAAAAATAATATTCCTGCCTATTCCAAGAAGGTAATCTATAATATCATCTGCCATAGTAAATACTAGCGGGTCGTATTTAACAACGGACTCCTCACCCCAAAGGTACTTACGTAAACTGTCAGTAGACACAACATGCCCCGACAAACGACCAACCAAAGTGGACTTCCCACTCCCAGGAATCCCGCACAACATATGAAGCTTCATAAAATCATTCCTTTGATTTTGTACTTTTTCCCTTAGCAATATGGGTTTATATGTTCTTATTCTCTACATTTTCATACTTTATATTTCGATAAAAAGAAAAAAGTTCAACCACTTAAGGTGAACTTCATTTCATCAACAAGTTTCTATTTTTCGGTTTTCACAGTATTACAAAGCCTGGACGTAATACCTGTTGTCCGGAGTCGTAATTACGCCGGTTTTGGTAACGAAACTTACTGCCATTCCGCCCGGCCTGGGTGTAAGGGCGAAAGCTAGGAGGGCTTTCGCCGCCATTGAGGCAGGACGCCGAATTGGCGGGGACCCGTGCCCATCTTAGGCGGAATGGCTGTTAGTTTCGTCAAAAAAGGGGCATGGAGCGAGGGACAACGGGTATCACGTCCCTGCTGGAACACAAGAAAGCTCCTTAATGTGAACTTTTTTCTTTCCTTACCGAAAATTCGCTGCCAATATAATCCCATATTGCAGTATCTTCCATTCCTAAGCGCCATATTGCCAGCCCCTTAAGACCATGCTTGCGGGCAATCTCTGCCTTAACCTCAAAACTTTCTCTGTCTTCATACCAAACCTGATGCTCCTCATCCTTCTCCTTGTAAGTGAAGTTTGGGGCTCCATCGAAATGGCTAAAGACCGGTTCAGACTCACGGCTGTTGGCCAGATCTTTTGCCATATCATATGATAAATAATGCGGACGGGGCTTGTCCACTTTCCAATCAAAGCCATAAGCAGGAACTCCAAGGACAATCTTTTCTCTGGGAACAACACTGGTACTATACTTGACTACTCTCTCAACCCACTCCCTGGAGGCTATTGGCCCCTGTTTGGTTGGATAGCCATGCTCGTCATAAGCCATAACAACAACTCTGTCAGCATATTTTCCAATTGACCCATAGTCAAAGTTTACTGCCCAGCTTCCTTTAACCAAATCACCGGTTTCGGGTGGAACTGATACAGCCACTATTAGGTCCCGATCAGCAAAGTTTTCTTTCACCTGTTTTACTAACGCGGAAAACTTATCCCTATCCTTAAATCTAATATCTTCAATGTCCAGCATAACTCCGTCAAAACCGGATTTAGCGACCAGTTCCGTAACTTCTCCGGCGAAATGCTCTCTTGATTCGTGGTCCTTCAATACAGCCTGTGACCGTTTCTTACCTTCACCTGACTTACCATAGAGTAAGTTATGGATAAGTACAAGAACTTTTACGTTTTTCTCCTGAGCATATGAAGTCAGGATTGTTATCTGTTCTTTACTTACGCCATCCCACTTTTCTACTCCGCCCTTATCATCAAGCCTGTAGTAAAATGGCGCTATTATACTGATGTTTTCTGCATTTGAGGCCAGACTTGAAAATGAAGACGGCAGTGTCCCCTCAGCCTCAGTATAAAAACCGGTTATCTCCAAAGCAGGTTTTGCCTGTGGAGCTTCTGCAGGACTCATCCCCAAAACCGGCAGCAAAGCCATAACCAAAAACATACACAATGCATAAAGCCTTATATTTCTCTCACGCCTGTTCATATCTCCCCTCCCCTAAATAATAATTCTACGGGAAGACCTCTAGACGTGTCATTGCTATATATTTGGCATGCCTGGCATTATAAGGGTTTAGCGTGTTCAAATCTGGAAACCCAATAGAAAAGCAGGATCGTTTCTAATAGCCGCGGATGGCACGGATTTAGGCGGATACCTGAAGCAGGGGGTGCAGGGTGCGGATAAAACAAAAGAAGAAAAGATTAACGCAGAGGGAGGTGGATTGATTCATCAGGGGCAAAAGAGAGAGAGGCACGGAGGGCGCAAAGAGTTAGAGGTCTGCCAACGTTTGGCCTTCTTCACAAATAGAACCTTGTTTTCCGCAGTAAATTCAGATTATATGGATTAGGGAAAGTAGACTTAGGAGTTTACCAGACTAAATTGGTAACATATAGAACTGTTCTAATCATATTCTATACGAGGCAAGAGAAACATCAAAAAGGAGTGTAATGCTATTGGTAAAAGTTAAAGTAGGATTACGTCCCATTGTTAGTAATTTAAATTTACCTACTGTATTAAAAACAACTATTCTTCCAGGTGATTCTATCGAAAGTTTATTTATTGCAACCCAAATTGGAGAGATCTTTTATATTAGAAATGGAGTTATAAGGTTTTTTTTAGATATTCGTCAAAGTATTTTAAAACTAGGCGTTTCTGATGGTGGATATGATGAACGGGGATTACTAGGACTGGCGTTTCATCCTGAATTTTATTATAATGGTCTGTTTTATCTTCATTATTCAGCAGCTGGAACACAAGGTCCAGGTGCTCTTTCTGATTCAGCATCTGTCAACCAACGCCAAGGTGGACTTCCTGAATTTTTTACGCCTAACCCGTGTGATCCCAACAGCTTGAACCTAAAGTGGACAAATAGAGAAATCAAATATGATCATATAGATACAGTTGAAGAATGGATTTTGCATGCGAATGGTCAACCTCTAAAACGGCGGACATTACTTAATTTAAGAAGACCATTTTTTAATCATAATGGTGTTAATAGCTTAAACTTTTCACCTGAAACAGGAAGGCTTGTTTTAACGACCGGAGATGGTGGATCAGGCTATGATCCATTTAATTTAAGCCAGGATGATATCGAAATCGCCGGTAAAATCATTGAAATTGATGTGTCAAAAGAAACATTTGTTCGTAATCCGCCTGTGGTAACCCGTTTTTATGAACTTCCCGTTTCCATTCAAAGAACCCTCACCATAATTGCCAAAGGGGTCCGTAATATACCAGGTATTTCCTTTCAAAGAACTTATGATCACTATATTAAATACGTAGGAAATGTTGGTCAGCATTTAGTGGAGTCGATTTTTTCTTTTGTGAATTATAAAGCAATTCCGGTCACTCAACTTGTCCAGACTTATTTAGGAAACTATGAACCTGATACTGAGGGTTTTATTAACTTTGGATGGCGGGCATGGGAAGGTGCTCTTCCGGCTTCGATACTGAGGCCATGCGCTGCCAACCATAACAATAATCATAACCATAATTCAAATGAGAAAGTGACGGCTTATTATAATGAAGTGGTAAGAACTTCAACCCGGCGTCTTGAGCCTGTAGTCAGTTATTTTCATGAGGATCCCAGACCAGATAAGTTTGAAGGCATTGCACTTACAGGAGTTCAGCCTTATCTTGGAAACAATATCCCAGCTTTGAAGGGGAGTATTGTTTTTACCGACTTCGCCCGAAATCACGATGCGGACCCCCCGGTAAGAGGTGTGTTAGCTTATTCCAAGATAAAAACAAGGTGTAAACTCAATGATTTTGCTGTTATCGAAATCGACTATAATTATGGAGCCCAGTCGGCCTTCTATGTCAGTTTGGGGGCTAATATGAACCAAACCAGACTGTATTTGGGTGTTTACGGGTCTATGAATGTCACTGATTTTCATCAGGGTACTGTTTTTGAAATTGTTCCGTAGTACTTATTGGAACAATGTAGGTAGCTGCATAAGATAAGGAAAGAAAAATTGAACTGCAGAGGGCGCGGAGGACACAGAGGTGAGAGGCTCACAACGTGACTTCTCAGGTGCCAATTTTATGGATAATGGGAAGTTTAGCGTTCCTGAAGATACAGTGTAATAACATATTATATTATCACAATCTTTTTGAACTGAGCTTTACGCTTGTCAGAGTTGGCCATATTGAATGTAGATTAGGCAAACACAGATATATCAGCAGCAATTGATAATGGTAATAAAGGACGCAAAGTTTATATGACACCAGCAATTAAGCAGTCATTACTACTATGCCTTTCGCTCCGTACCACGAAGGCTGTGAGCACTGACGCACTGTTTATATCTCGCAATGGTAGTCGGCTTACAACATAGGCTATACAAAATATTGTGAAAAATAATAACAGTTAATGTGTAAGCCACCTTATTATCCTTTAGCAGTTTTTAACAATTTCTAAATATAAGAATTTTTAGCATATTATGTAACTGACGTTTTGATTTGAAATTATACTTAGTTAATCTTCAATAGCACAAAAACCTTTGAATTCTTCCAGTAATTTTTCAACTGATTTAACAAACCGCTCTTTCTCACTACTGTCTAACGTTTCTTGACTAAGCAAATTAGCACACCACTCCGGTATTTCTTTTAATATTTCGTGAATATCGTCATCATCTAAATTATCTAGCTTATTTGGAAATATCTTTGCAAATTCTAAACATTCACATTTACCAGTAACTAATGACTTCATCAAATCGTAACACTCCATTATTTCTGCGTAATCAAATAATATATTTGTATTACCTACTAAATCAATCATTTTAAGTCGGTCTTTTGCTGACGTTAATTCCCCATACAGAAATTCTACTTCATCAACCAATTTTTGAGGAATATGCCCCTTACATAGTTCTTTAATGTATTCATTCATTAGAGCTATGTCAAATTCCACGGTTCAATTTCTTTAATAAACCTCATAAAGGCATTTCTATCCTGCGTATTAATTAAATATATGAGGAGTTCCTTTAAAGAAACTTGTTCATTAAAGTTTTGCTCATGTAGGGAATCTTTTCTAAAGTCAGTAAGGAATATTTTCTCTGCAGGAGAATCAGATCTAAGTTCATATGTATATAGATTCTGCTTATATGCTTGCTCCTTTATTGCAGAGTAATATTTTCGTGCAATTGATCCTATGATCCTTCCAAAGAATTCTTTCAACTGTGGAGTGTTCATGATGTCGTTCGTCAAAAAGTGTCTTTCTATATCATCAGAACTAAAGTGAGCATCGATAAATTTACATAGTAAGTTTTTATCTGCTCCATAATCCCCCCTTAACAGATATCGATTATATCTGCAATGAATATAAAAAGTACTAAGAACGTGTAAAAAACCATATTCTCTTGGAGATAGTTTAATATCACACTTAGTTTTTATTCTATCATGAAGCTGTTGATGGTTATGTGTATGTAGGCTATCTTCAAAATTTCTAACGTTCTCTTCGGTTATTTCTTCTAGCATAACTAATAAAACTTTTTGTAATCGTTCAATGCCTACTGCTATATGATACAAAAAGGAGAATGCTTCACTTTCATAAGCAAAAACTACTATTCTTTCAAGATCTTTAATGCCGTCGTAAAGAAATATGCCAGCAATATCAATTTCTGTACCCATTTTAAAATTTCTATATGCCTCAACTGTACCAAAACCATTCATAGCTACTTCCTCCTTCTTGAGAATTTCCCGCCGATAGTATCAATGCTTATCAATTTTTGTATAATTTGCAAAATTAGTACGTTGGTCTTCCTTAACTTCGCCTAATTAGCCTTGTGCGAAGTTCAGTCCCCCAAATATATGGATAATTCGTACTTTATAAATGTTATGTTATCTATTAAACTTAAGTTTTCATATCCATGCGTTTTTAATTAGCCTATCAATTTCACCTTCAGTTTCGCTAAAGCATCAATTATTTCTTGAGATAGTTCGTCTGTGGCGATACATAAATAATCTTCAGCACGGCTCAGTGCCACGTAATATAATCTGCAATCATCCTCATCGTTCTTAACATCAGGGTTGAGCAAATGCTGAATATCTTTATTGTCCGCAAAATATACAAGGACCGATTGAAATTCAGCTCCCTTTGACTTATGAATAGTACGAATGTTGCTATGCTTTTCTTCTCCAAGTTTTAGGCCGAGAACCAAGTCGTTCACATTGGCAGCCTGTGCAAACGTCTTAAAGCCTCCAGCAGCGACCCTTTTTAGGGTAACTCCGATTCCGTTAAAGAAGCCGATTAAATCATTGTAGAATGCAAGAACATTCTTTGTTATATTCTCGTCCCTATTACTTATTAAGTATTCCAACAATGAAACCGCCATACTTCTTTTGGATAGATTATCAATTTCAAAAGAACACGCTGTAAATGGATCTTTTAGTGCCCCCTCCTTGTCCGTCTTAAATACCTTCATAACTTGTTTAACTGCCGTTTCATGCATCGAATTATCTGTATATTCTTGTGCTGATAAAATGACTTCAATAAACCGTTGTCGTTTACTATCAGCTTCTGAAAAGTCACTCCAAATAGACATTTTACAATTACCAGCACAATTCTTTAGCTTTACAACAGCATCATTTCGACGAGTAACAATGCAGCTATCCCCGGTCATCCCCAAACGTGCTCTTTCTGAATTAAACTTCTCAATTATTCCTTCGACACTTTTATTAACAATAATATAAACTTCGCTTCCATCTATTTCTCTATAGCATTCCTGAACAACTTCATCCGTTCCTCTGATATGATTTAGAATATTAACAATGTTCCTGGTGCTCCTTCTATTATACTTTATCGCATAGTTCTTCTGCCCTGGCAGCTTGAAACCAAGAAAGTCAGCCCTTGAAGCTCCTTGAAATTTAAAAATTGATTGTGCCGGATCTCCAATTACTCCAATAATAGCTTCTGCTTCCGATATCCACTTTAATATCTTTGTTTGGACTGGGTGAGTATCTTGAAATTCATCAATAAGGATGTATGGATATTTTGCGGCTATAAATTCACGTATCAATGGAAAGTTTTTTAATATCTCATACGAAAAGAATAATACATCTTCGTGATGGATGGTACCATCGTCCCAAAACATGGCTTTGTAAGCATTAAAGAAACCTGCAGTTGTTAATTTTTTATACTTTTTTCTTTGCCAATCATTTCGAGGTTGTAGAATTAAGTCATCTCCATTTAGATACCAATCAAGCGATGACAATACACCTTGTAATTCCTTATTATCGATTCTATTCTTCAAAACAGTTGCACTCATCTGCTTATTGCCTAATATTCTACCTACACTCGGTATATGATCATCATGTCCATCTAGTTGCTCTATATTTACAAGGTAACTTCCATCCTCATATTTAAGGAGATTAACATATGGCTTGACCAAACAATTGTATAAGAAACTGTGAATTGTAGAAACTTCAACACGATCCCCTGTCATATCAAGTCGTGTTTGAATTTCTTCAACCGCAACATTTGTATATGTTATGCAAGAAATCTTTGAAGCAGAGAACAATCTTGTTGAATTCTTAAGTATATTTTTAATATTGTTAATCAGCCAAAATGTCTTTCCTGCTCCTGGGCCTGCGAACACTTTAAAAGGGTGATCGACATCCGACAACAGATGGTCAGAAGTGATAATTTCAATTTCTTCATTGTGCATCGCACACTTCCCCCTCTTCTGTATCGTAGCAAACCCACTTTAAAGCGTCTTTAATATGTGTTGGTAGATTAAAGACCAGCCGAGGTTGGGCTTTTAGGTTCTCCTTTAACTTTTCAGCAAGATTGAATGCTGGTTCCCCCTTTCCTTCTTCAACATAGGATAAGTAGGACGCTGCCTTTTTTGCCTTCTCTTTCTCTTCAGCCTCCCATGTTGAGCTATCAAGACCATCAAAGTCAGTTATCTCAAATGCTCCATCGAAAATTAAACCAGATTCACTATTCTCGAAAGCCAAATCGTACTCGAATGTCTTTCCTTTACCCGTACTATTATAATAAACTTTCACATTATCACAACCTTGCACCGAAGCCAGTAAGTTAGTTACTGCACCAGAAACTCCTTTATATTCAAATAATTCTGGCTCTACATCAAGCTCGAACGGATAACATTTTTTCCATCTTCTTTCCTTCCCAGCAGGAGCTTCATGTAATATTCTTGACGGGTCACTATCAACAATGCAGGCAACTCTTCTACTTACAGCATACTTTTTTCGATCCTCTTGAATACCTGATCCAAAGATCTTGATAAAATGTTTGAATGTTAAGGCATCAACTCGAACCATTGATACGTGACTCCTGTCAAGACTTCTACCATCGTACTCAGCTAAAATCGGTAAAAGAATTTGTTCTGCAAGCCCTTCCCCGAACAATACAGCCTTTGAAAATAGCATAGTAGACTTTGTTGCATCCAGATATCTGGCGATATATTTCTTTGAAGCTTGTTCATCGGCTGTGTCGGAGAATACTTTACCTGGATAAGCTGGCACCACGTTCCCGAGTGCATTAATATTCATACAAATAATAGGGTCTAATCCTACTGCAGCCGTTATGTGTGTCGAATGTGTAGTTATGAAAATTTGACGACTTATTTCTTGCTTATCCATTTCATCTTTCAAAAAACGCAGAAAGCTATATTGCAATGCCGGATGAAGATGAGCTTCAGGCTCCTCAATTAAGAGCATAGGAAATACTTTCGCGTTTTCACCCATTTCAGAGGATACTAGCATTTTAAACTTCGAGAGTAACAATGATATGTAGATTAGGTTGTTGTACCCCATACCGTTATTCACGATAGGTACTTCAATACCTGTTTCCTTTTTGATCATTAACTTCAGAACAGAAAGTACATCACTCTCATCAAGTTGCCCACCTAATGTAGGTTGTCCACCAACAGCAGCACCCGTCTTCTCTGCAAGTTCAAAGATTTTGCTAACAGATACACGTTCAATCATATTAGCAACAAGACTACTTGATGTTGACTCAAACGTCTGATTACGCTGTACTTGTAGCGTTTCCCTTTCAGTTTCTTCCTTTTCAATCAAATCCGAATCAACAAAAAAGTTTAAAACTTGCTTGAGGAGAGCATTTCGCCCTGTGAACATTTTACTCTCTACATCTCGGAGTGCATCGAGTACTTCACAATGGAACTTATCTAAATACTCATGGTCTGCTCGGTTCTTACTTACATAATTTCCGCCATAGATTCTCGGTGTATATTTTTTCAGATGCCTCTCCAGAACAGCCCATTTTTTACTGTTCCGGTCGTCATCATCCTGTATGCACCTGATATCTGCTGCATATCTCTTCTGGTCAGCTTCTGGTAAAAAGAATTTATATGTCAAAGTAGCTTCCCATGGTGAAACCAGTTTTGTCAACCAGCTAGCTACAACTGCCTTATCTTGTGCTTTCTCGTGCTTTGAAGATTGAATTGTTAATACAAATGTTATCTCTGGAGGCTTTTCTCCGATAGTAATGCCCTTATTAAAATCGTCAATCCCCAGAGCGCTACTTGTATTTGAGCCTTTGAAAAAGCACTGAAGAGCTTTCAATATAGTTGTTTTGCCGCAATTGTTTTCACCAATAATTACATTTAGCCCTTCACTAAACTCTATCTCAACATCCTGAAAACACCTAAAATTCTTAATTTGAATTCTCGAAATGTACATTGTTCTCTCCTTTCTCTACCCAAATCCTATTTGCAGATGTATAACATCGAATTTATTCATCAGAAGGATGATATTCATTTAGCCATGCATAAGATATATGGTCAATTATTTCAGAAAGTGCTGCTTCTTCATCTTTGTCTTTACTGGTAGGTTACATCTGTGAGCGCATTTAGTCTTCGCTCTGCCCATACGGGACACGGTTTTAATGGTCGATACAAGCGGTGTTGCATTACTTTGTTTTTTCCTCCAGTTCTTTGAATTTAATCAATCCACTTTCCGCAAAAAAACATCAAACTCTATCCAACTTCGCCTAATAGACATTATCCACATCCACGCACAGCCCAATCTAGTATTACAGCAGAACCCACTACGATGATTGCTTTTACTTCCAGATATTAGTCCAATTGTTACCTTTCGACAATAAACACCATTTCCCTTGACAAAAATTCCGACAATCTTCGACAAGTCCGCTTTCCCTTTTTTCTTCATTCCTTTTATCTCACCAAAAATGAATCCCACCAAATCTTTTCTCTGTGTCCTCTGTGAACTCTGTGGTTCCATCTTTTCCGACCCCAAGTCCCCTCCCCACTCGGTTTTTTTATCTGTTTATCCGTGTCATACCTCTATGCTTCGTCATCCGTGTTCATCCGCGCCATCCGCGGCTTTGTTAAAATCCCTACAAAGATAAAAGAGGTGCCTCATTTGACACCTCTTATAATTCACATAACTATTTAAATTTTATAACCCTGCATCTGCCTTTAAGGCTGCTGCCTTATCGGTTTTCTCCCACGGAAGATCCAAGTCGGTTCGGCCTAAATGACCATAAGCGGCAATCTGCCTGTAAATAGGTCTTCTAAGGTCAAGCTCCTTTATAATACCGGCTGGACGGAGGTCAAAATGTTTTTGTACCAGCTCAACCAGTTTTTCTTCACTGATCTTACCAGTTCCAAAGGTTTCCACTAATATGGATACCGGCCTTGCTACACCAATGGCATATGCCAGCTGAACCTCGCAGCGGTCTGCTAATCCTGCAGCTACAATATTCTTGGCAACATACCTGGCTGCATAGGCAGCTGAACGGTCAACCTTCGTGGGATCCTTTCCTGAGAAGGCACCTCCACCGTGACGTGCCATTCCACCATAGGTATCAACAATAATCTTACGACCGGTAAGTCCGGAGTCTCCCTGCGGGCCCCCAATTACAAATCGGCCAGTGGGGTTAACAAATATTTTGGTGTTATCATCCATTAATTCCTGCGGAACAATGGGTCTTATAACTTTTTCAACAATGTCTTTTCTTATAGTTTCAATAGGGATATCTGCATGCTGGGTTGATATAACAACAGCATCCACCCTGATAGGTTTTTCATCTTCATATTCAACAGTTACCTGGCTCTTTCCATCAGGTCTTAAATAGTCCAATTCGCCGGATTTACGTACATCAGTAAGCTTTTTACTCAGCTTATGAGCAAGAGAGATGGGAAGAGGCATCAGCTCAGCGGTTTCGTTGGAAGCATAGCCAAACATCATTCCCTGATCACCTGCACCAATTGCTTCAATCTGGGCATCTGACATTTCTCCGGTTTTAGCTTCTAAGGCCTTGTCCACACCCATCGCAATATCAGGAGACTGTTCATCAATGGAAGTTATAACAGCACAGGTCTCACTGTCAAAGCCAAACTTTGCCCTGGTATAACCAATCTCTTTAATAGTTTCCCTGACAATTTTGGGTATATCTACATAACATTGGGTAGTAATTTCTCCCATAACCAAAACCAGACCTGTAGTTACAGCAGTTTCACAGGCAACCCGAGCCATGGGGTCCTGCTCGATAATTGCATCAAGCACCGCATCTGAAATCTGATCCGAAATCTTATCAGGATGACCTTCTGTTACTGATTCTGACGTAAAGAGTCTTCTCGCCAATCTAATACCCCCTCTAAATTAGTTATCTATTTAGGTTAATAACCCTATCCAAAATACAGTGGGCGACATCTCCCTTAGACATCTTGTCCATTTCTTCAATATGCCCATCCCGGTATAGAAACTTCACAATGTTAGTGTCAGCTCCAAATCCTGCCCCAGGAACTGTAACATCATTTGCAACTATTAAATCAAGATTTTTATTTTGTATCTTCTTTTGCGCATTTTCAATTAAGTTATCGGTTTCGGCAGCGAAGCCAACCAAAACCCTGTCTTCTTTATTTTCACCAAGGTATCGCAGTATATCCTGAGTCCTGTCAAGTTCCAGGGTCAGGCCATCATCTCCCTTTTTTAGCTTAGTTTTTGAAGTACTCTTGGGAGTATAATCTGCCACAGCGGCAGTTTTGATAATTACATCTGCACTTTGGTAATTTTCCTTGACTGCCTGAAACATTTCGCCAGCAGATTGAACAGGTATGAAAGTGACTCCATCGGGTACAGGAATGTTAACCGGGCCTGAAACTAAAATAACCCGGGCTCCCCTCTGCTTTGCAGCACTGGCAAGAGCATACCCCATTTTGCCGGTACTCCTGTTCGTAATAAACCTTATCGGGTCTATGAATTCCCTGGTCGGTCCGGCAGTGATAAGAAACGTCCTATCTGTCAAGTCTTGGGATGTGCTAAAAAAGCTTGCAATATTATCATAAATAACTTCTACATCGGGCAGCCTGCCTTTGCCTTCATATCCACATGCAAGTCTTCCCGAATCTGGCTCGATAAAATGATAGCCGTAGGCTTTGAGACTTCTTATGTTATCCTGTACAATAGAGTTTTCATACATATGTACATTCATTGCAGGAGCAAATATGACAGGAGCCTGTGAGGCCATTATGGTAGTGGAGAGAATGTCATCAGCTAACCCGCCGCGAACCTTACCTATGATGTTCGCCGTTGCAGGTGTTACCACAATGAGATCTGCTCTGTCAGCAAGAGATATGTGACGGACATCCCACGGTCCGGAAGTTTCAAACATCTGTGTGGTAACAGGGTTACGGGAAATGGTCCGGAGGGTCAGCGGTGTAATAAAATGAGTGGCCGACTCAGTCATGATAACATGCACATCGGCCCCAGCCTTAACTAATTTGCTAACCAGATCAGGTATTTTATAAGCGGCAATCCCACCCGTGATCCCTACAATTATACATTTGTTAGTCAGCATTTACCTATCACCACTTCATCCGGATATTACTTGATACCGGTTTTTGTTCGTTCATAATTAATTTTGTTTTCGGAAATCTCATGCAGGGCGATTGAAACCGGTTTGTATGAATCAGAATCAACAAGCTGCTCTGAACCTTCGGTTAGTTCCCTAGCTCTTTTGGCTGCAGCAACTACCAGCGTATATTTACTGTCGACATGGCTCATTAAAGCATCCAAAGAAGGTTGCTTCATAATAAACCCCCTTAATAAGTATTCCTGAAATTTATTCAGGTACGTTCTCTGTCACTAGTGGCTGATTAACATCAGCATTACCAAAAAGTTGGTATCTGTGTGATCGGCACTTTTCGGCATTGATAATGCTCTCTACCTTGCTTACCGCATCTTCGAGGACATCATTAATTATAACATAATTATATTCATGTAGATGCGCCAATTCACCAAGAGCCTTGGCCATTCTTTTATCAATTACTTCCATCGAATCAGTACCACGGCTAACTATTCTTGATCTTAGAATCTGAAGGGAGGGCGGCACAATAAAAATATATACTCCCCACGGTGCCTTGCTTTTTACTTTCAGGGCACCCTGCACATCAATTTCAAGCAGTACATCCCTTCCCTTTTGCAATGCTTCTGTAACAGGTATTTTAGGCGTACCATACATATTGTCGTAGACTTCCGCCCACTCCAGGAATTCATCCCGTTCAACCATTTCCGCAAACAACTGTTTCCCCAGAAAATGGTAATGAATCCCATCAACTTCTCCCGCTCTAGGTGGTCTGGTAGTGGCAGAAACTGAATAAAACATATCAGGCCGCCGTTGAAACAAGGATTTACAAATTGTACCCTTTCCTGTCCCGGACGGTCCTGAGATAACAATCAGTGACCCCGTTACGCTCATGCCACAACTCCCTTATATCTTTTTATTTATTCGGAAACTTCGTCACGATCCTGGGAATTATCTTTCGTTGCCAGACGGTGAGCCACAGTCTCTGGTTGAACTGCCGATAAAATAATATGGTCACTGTCAGTAATTATAACCGCCCTGGTTCTGCGGCCATAAGTGGCATCAATCAGCATTCCCCGGTCTCTCGCCTCGGAAATAATCCTTTTAATAGGGGCAGATTCAGGGCTGACAATGGCAATAATTCTGTTAGCAGAAACAATATTGCCAAATCCAATATTTATCAGTTTAATATCCATTAATGAAACCTCCTCTTTTTAGGTAACCGATTTATTCTCCAAACCTAGTGGGTCTGGTAAAAGACCTTTTACTAGAGTATTTTCAAATATACTATAATTTTATTCTATATTTTGAACCTGTTCCCTAATTTTCTCCACTTCACTTTTTGCTTTAATTACAGTGGACGAAATTTCAAGATCGTTGGCTTTTGAACCGATTGTGTTAAACTCCCGGTTTAATTCCTGGACAAGGAAGTCAAGCTTGCGGCCGACAGACTCTTCCATATCCATGGTGGCTCTTAATTCCTTAAAATGACTCCGGAGCCTAACAAGCTCTTCAGTAATGCTGCTTCGATCAGCAAAAACTGCTGTCTCCACAATCAGGCGGGTTTCATCTATTTCTACATCTGTTAGAAGCTCGTTTATCCTCGTTTTAAGTTTTTCTTTGTATTCATTTACCACCAGAGGTGCTCGTTCGCCAATGGCCGAAGTGTACTCCTCCAGCCTGCCAACTCTTTTGAGAAGATCCTCTCTCAATCTGAGTCCTTCGGTTGTCCTCATATCTATCAACTGGCCAAGGGCATCACTAACTGCCGTTTTAAAGAAAGGCCAAAGCTTTTCGATATCCTCCTGGACTTCTTCAAGGCGAATAACGTCAGAAAACCTGGAAATGTCAATTAGGCTAGGTTTTCCTTCAATTCCAATGGTTTCCCTTAATTCCTCCAATGCATTATAATACGCCATGGCAAGCCCTTTGTCAACCCGAATCGACTTATTCTCACTTCCCGAATCGTCTACAGTAATAAAAACATCCAGTCTTCCCCTGGAAACACGCCCCAAAATAAGTTTTCTGATTCTATCCTCCAGGGCAATATAATACTTTGGAAGCCTGATTACAACTTCACCGAACCGGTGATTAACAGATCTTATCTCTACAGTGAAGGACTTGCTTTCATGCTGGTTTTCACCTCTGCCATATCCTGTCATGCTTTTAATCATTATTATGTCCACCTCATAAGTTTTACATTTGACGTTAGGTCTCTGTTTCACAATATTATACGCCGTTTCTGTGAAAATCAACCTTTTCAGCCACAAAAAGTATAGTTCTACCTATATTACAGAATTCCTCCAATTAGCAAAAAAAATCACGATATACATTATTTTACCCCTATGTAAGGTAACGTTTATGGGTATCTTAGTATTAAATTGTTAATCTGAGGAGGTGTCACTACTTTGGAATTATCTCCCTCACTCTATAGTTATTTGGTGAGACCCAAGTGGTTTTCCAAGTTATATATTCATAACATCCTGACTTCTCAATTTGACTTCAAAAATAAAATTGTATTAGATTTTGGGTCTGGTACAGGTTCTAACAGTCTAATGTTCGAACCTTCTAGTTATCTGGGAGTGGATATCAACCCTGTTAGAGTGAAATATGCGAGAAAACAGTATCCCGATTACAAATTTATGGTTTTGGAAGATAAACACCTGTCAATAGCATCAAATTCTTTGAATTATATTGTAATAATAGCAGTACTTCATCATATTTCGACAGAGGAGTTAGTTCCTTATATTCAGGAATTTCATAGAGTACTAAAGCCTAACGGAAAAGTAGTTGTCCTTGAACCCTACTACTGTGAATTTCAGTCACTTAATAACAGTTTTATGAAAATCTTTGATAATGGAAATTTTATAAGAAACGAAAAACAATATATGTCACTATTTGAACAAGAGAATTTTAGCCCGATGATTAAAAAAAAGTTTAAAAAAATTTTATATAATGAAATTTTGATTGTTGCAACTCCAAACTAAAAAGTATTAGTCTGTTATATTTTCCAGCATTACTCATTCTGATTACGGATATACTAATGCTGGTTCCAAAAATTTAAATTTATAAGGAGGACTTCTATTTTGACTGTCGGTGACAAAATGCATCAAACTCTAGCCAGCCTTGAAGGAGCTGCAGCCAACCTAAAAACTTTTGCTCTTGAAACTCAAGATAAAAATGCCCAGCAAATGTTTAATGATTTGAGCGGTCAGGTTAGCACTATCTGTACCTCCCTAAAAGGCCGCGTAAATTACATTGAGCAGCAGGAACCTCAATTTAAAATGGATCCACAGAAAAAGCCATAGTTACTAATTCCCTAGAAATAAAAGCTCCTGCTAAAAGGCATGGGCTTTTATTTTCATACTTAAAACAAGAATCAAACTACGGAAGTGATAAGTATGAATGAAGCTGTACAAATTATTCTAAGATCAGTGGTGGCTTTCTTTACCCTCTTAATTTTCACCCGGATTCTGGGTAAACAACAGGTTAGTCAATTGACTTTTTTTGACTACGTTATTGGTATAACAGTCGGTTCCATTGCTGCAGATATCATTGATTTTAACAAAAACCTGGGTTTACAACTGCTTGGCCTGGCTTCATGGATGAGTTTAGCTTTTATTTTGCAATTTGTAACTCTAAAATCCCGTATGTTAAGTAAACTAATTGACGGCGATCCGGTACTAGTTGTAAGAAATGGTAAAATACTTGAAAACAACATGGCTAAAATGCGATATAAAACTAAAGAATTATTAGAACAGTTAAGACTAAAAGGCGCCTTTGATTTAGCAGACGTAGAATTTGCCATCCTTGAAACTAACGGTAATCTTTCAGTATTAAAAAAATCTCAACAATTACCTGTTACCCCTAACGACCTGAATATTCCAACAGAGTATAAAGGACTCTCTACAGCACTTATACTTGAAGGTGAAGTAATTCAGAAAAACCTTGAAAGATGCAAACTTAACCGAAATTGGCTGTTTAATGAATTAAATAAGCAGGGTATAACAGATATTAAAGAAGTATTTATCGGCACCCTGGATTCATCAGGTAATTTATATGTTGATAAATATAAAAATGCTCCCTAAAGAACCCACCAAAATTGGTGGGTCTAAATTTTATCCTTTAGGCTTAAAAATTAATGATCCTAAAAATCCAAAAATAATCGCTGCAGAAACACCAGCGCTGGTTACTTCAAAAATTCCTGTAAGTACTCCGACAACACCAGTTTTTTCTGATTCTGTTAAAGCTCCCTGAACTAGCGAATTACCGAAGCTGCTTATCGGTACTGAAGCTCCGGCACCCGCAAACTTTACCAATGGCTCATAGAGATCCAGTCCACCGAGAATAGCTCCTACTACTACCAGTGTACTCATGGTATGGGCTGGAGTGAGCCTTAATACATCAAACATCAGTTGTCCTATAACACAAATACCGCCACCTACAATAAATGCCCAGATAAATTTTTCCAATTCTTTACACCCACCTTTTACATTTCTATAGAGACAGCATGGGCTATACAAGGTATAGTCTCTTTTTGCTGATAGGATATCGGGGACATCAAAGCTCCGGTTGCAACAATCAGTAATCTTTTTAGTTCCCCTTTTCGCATCCGGTTAAGAAAATGTCCGTATGCCACTGTAGCAGAGCAGCCGCAGCCACTTCCCCCTGCTAGTACAGGCTGCTCTTTTTTATAAATTAAAATACCGCAATCAGTAAAAATTTCGGGAGGTATTTTAATACCATGCTTATCTAATAAATCGCCTGTGATTTCATGTCCTATGCTACCCAAATCTCCTGTAGCAATCAGATCATAGTAATTCGGATCTCTGTTTAGATCCCGCAAATGTGTCTGAATAGTATCAACAGCAGCAGGAGCCATCGCAGCCCCCATGTTAAAAGGGTCAGACAGCCCCATGTCTATGACTCTTCCGATGGTTGCAGACGTAACCCTCGGCCCCTCACCTTTTTGAGATACCAGCGCGGCACCGGCTCCGGTTACGGTCCACTGAGCTGTTGGTGGTTTCTGAGAACCGTATTCAGTAGGATACCTAAATTGTTTTTCTGCCGCTACATTATGGCTCGATGCTGCTGCCAAGGCATTTTCAGCTGCTTTACTGTTAACTATTAAAGCCGCAAGCGCCAGCCCTTCCATTGAACTGGAACAGGCACCAAACAGACCTAAATAAGGCCTTCCCAGAGTACGTGCTGCGAAGCTGCTGGAAATTATCTGATTCATCAGGTCACCGCTAAGAAAAAACTGAACATCCTCTTTTTTCATCCCTGCTTTATCAATTGCTTTTTCACAGGCCTGTTCCAGCATCTTTTTCTCGGCTTTTTCGAAACTGTCCTGTCCCAGCCATACATCCTCATGAAGGATATCGAAATCGTCGGCGAGAGCACCTTTTGCTTCAAAGGGACCACCTACTGCCGCTGAGGCACGAATAACCGGTTTTGTATCGAATACCCACGTTTGATGACCCTTTAGCATTATATACCCCCCAGCGCTTTAATCGTAATCTTAATCAGAGCAACAACAAAAGCTGAAAAGACTCCGTATGCAATTACAGAACCAGCGAGTTTAAACATATTTCCGCCAACACCCAGTACATAACCCTCGGTACGGTGTTCAATGGCCGCCGAAGCTACAGTGTTGGCAAATCCGGTGACAGGAACCGCAGTTCCCGCACCTGCCCACTGGGCAATATGATCATAGACCCCAAACCCGGTAAGTAAGACAGATATTATTATTAATACCGCTACCGTAGGGTTACCTGCGGTTATTTCAGTAAAGCCAAAATAAGTCATAAACATCCACTGTAATCCCTGTCCAATGGTACAAATAATACCTCCGGCAATGAATGCCCTGATGGAATTTAACAGTACCGGACGTTTGGGCACCCTGTCTTTGGCAAACTTTTTATACTCCTGCTGTGTTGGTGTAAGCTTTTTTATTTTCTTGTTGGACATTTTGTTAATCACCTCATCTTAACAGGAATGGTTCAAGTTTCACTGTTATCTGTTCAATCTTATTAGCATTCTGCAGATACATATTTTTAATTTTGGGGTCTTTTGTGTCCAAAGCAAAACTCATTAGGTCAGCCTGGCATTTTTCAAGATTGGCAAAGACAAGTTCTTTCACTTTAGGCTGGGGGACCTGTAAGGCATCGTCAAAAAGATCAATATACAGATCACCTGAACCGTCAACTTGTCCAATAAATACGTTATCCGGGGTTACTCCCATGTTTTCTAACTGAACCTTTAACCATTCCTGGTTAAGACCGAGATTTGAAAGTGGTTCATTAAGTATATTTCCGTCCAAAATTACCGTTTGGGGTTCGGGCCGGGGAGATACTTTGCGACCCAAATCGAAAGGAGTTACCGGTTTTTTATCCGACTTCATCATAACATTTATATCGCCTGTAGTTTCCATAACTGCAAATTCAACATCAGCCAGATTGAATGCATTCTTTGAACGCAGTTCTCTTAAAAGTTCTTCACCCGTACACTTAACCTGAATTAAGTTTTCTTCCATTACCTTTCCGTCTTTAACCAGAATAGTTGGTTTTCCGTTAACCAGGTCATGAATCCATTTACTTTTTAAAGCCAGATAATCAAGCGTTACAGGCAGTATAACCCAAACCCCCAGAGCGATTGACCCCCAGACAGGATTAATTAAATTTACCGAAATTAGTGCCGCTATTATAGCTATTACCATGTAATTGACAAAGTTAAAGGGGGTCATTCTTGACGGCTGCCGTTTTCCCAAAATCCTTACCAAAAGTAAAGTTAAAAAAAACAAGGATGCAGATCTAATTAAAACATCTATCCACTCCTTCATCGTGCTCCCCTCCCTTATAAACCCTTAAACTGTGGTTCTTCTAATTCCAGGGTTTGAACCCTCTTTTCCAAATCATTCAGTACTTCATTAATAACAACTAATGCTTCTTTATAGGCAGACGAAGTTTCTTCATCCCCGGTTTGTAAAGTGTAAACTTCCAGAGTACTTTTTATCCCTTTTAAGTTGGATACCGCCTGTTTTACCTTAGAACCAACAGTCATATTAGCCCCCAAAAAATAGGCGACCTTTTGGCCGCTGTTTTTATGAATTACTAATAATTCAATGCCTGCTTATAGTTCCCTCGTTGCTTGGATAGTATACAGTTATTCACTCTTCAGTCATGGTATTTTTCTTAAAAATATCGTAACTTCTGTTAACTTATTTACATAATATTTAACGGAATACTTTTTTACCCCAGATATTATTTAGCAAAGGGGCTGCCTGGTGTGAAAATAATTTCTAAATTAAAAAATATATTTAGACTGGAAGATCAAGTAGAAGCCAATATTGATGAAGCTGAAATTAATATTTTTGGCATAAAAGTTAAAATGACGCGAAAAACTAATTTGCCGGTACCTCAAGAGTTTTCAGTCTTCATCCCACGCTTGGAACTTACCAAAAAGGTTACAGAGGGCAACAAAACAACTGAAAATTCCCTAATCCTAAACAGCCTTACAATTGTCAGTGCTCCCAGACATGAACCTTCCGACCCTTCAACCAGAAACACAAAAAGCTTATCAAATTAATGACCTTGTTATTGCGCTAATCTTAAACCCAAGTCTTTTGCAAAAAGTAATGCTTCTTTATATTCCCCTGATGTTAACCGTTTTGAAATTTCTTTAAATTCAAAAGCCTGATGAGCAGGATAATATTGATCCATTAGATTAACCAAACAGTCAGAAGATAATTGTTCTTTAATAAATTTTAGTATCTCTTTAGTATCCTCAAGACCTCCCGGCAACATTAAGTGCCTAATAATTAATCCCTTGTAAGCAATTCCCCGTTCGTCGGTTTTTAGTCCTCCTACCTGACGATCCATCTCCTTTAACGCCTGTTTTACCTTTTGTGGATAGTCTTTTACTTTGGAATACTTTTCTCCTCTTTCAACAAAGTGATATTTAAAATCAGGCATATATATATCAATTACCCCGTCCAATAAACTTAGGGTTTCCATATTCTCATAACCGCCACAATTATAAACCAAAGGCAAGTTTAATCCTTTTTCTGCTGCTAATGACAGTGCCTCCATAATATTTGGAACAAAGTGAGTAGGCGAAACCAAATTTATGTTGTGACAACTATAATGGTTTTGGAGAGTAAGCATGATTTCAGCCAATTCTTCATTGGATGCAGCTTTTCCCTCCCCACCAAAACTCAGCTCACAATTTTGACAAAAAACACACCGCATATTACAGTAACCAAAAAATATTGTTCCTGACCCGTTTTTGCCAACCAAAGGTGATTCTTCACCAAAATGAGGACCATAACTGGATATTATAACCTTGTCAGAAGCTCGGCAAAACCCCAGTGCTTCTTTTCTGTTGACTCTACAATCATGTGGACATAAATTGCATTCGGTTAGGAATTTTTTGGCTTCTTTTACCTTTTTATTCAGCTTGTCTTTTTCTAAACGTAAATATCCCGGTTTATTAATGACCTGCATATTACTCGCCTCCAGTCGTTATTTTTCCCCTATCTTTATTACCTAACCTTTTTATATTCAAAAATAAAAGCAGCAAGCCAAAGACTTTGCTGCTTCTTAGCGATTACGAAACTTTTAACTCAAGTACATAATTATTATGTTCATTCTTCCTGTAAAGATTATCAATTTTTCGCCTAAACCTTAATATTTATTTTACATAATTCTCATAATTAGTAACCTTCTAACTATCAATCACGTATATATACTATTGAAATAACAAAAAGGAGGTCTTCAAAGTGGCTAGAAAAAAACCGCAGGTAACCTGTAACTATAATTATAATTACATGATGCCAATGGAAATGGCTCCAATGAATTACATGTACGAAGCAGGTATGATGCCCGAAATGACAGACATGTACAGTAATGGATGCCCCATGCCGTATGATATGTATGGATCACACCTTGATGGAAATCCTCATGGATCTGGTGCCTTCGCAGGAGCGTTTGCTGGAGGTCCGTTTTTCTCACCATTTTTATTTCCGTTTTTCTTTAGGCGTCGTTTCTTTCCCTTTATCTTCCCCTTCTTCTTCCCCTTTTTTTAAATAACTAGTATTAATTTGAAGGAGACATTACATGAACATAAATGATAAAGTGAAAGAGCTCGCGGCTGCTATAACAAAAACCACAAAGTATATTGAATTAAAACAGGCTCATTCTTTAATAAATAAGAATCCTGGTTTAAAGAAAAAAGTAGAAGAAATAAATAATAAGCAACAAGAATTATTACTGCATTATAAACCCGGGCAAAAGGAGCTGGAACCTAAAATATTGAAATTAAACGAAGAAATCAAGAGTATTTTAGTGTTTCCTGAAGTGAACAGATACTTCACGGCCGGAAACGAATTCAATAGCATGATTTCAAAAATATTTAAGACTATAAACGAAGCTATCGAGTCTGACTTGAAACAATGAGTGAACTTTTGGTGCTCCCGGTTTATTGCCTAAGCTCATTAGAATATAAAAAAGGTACTATCCCAAAAGCAATTTTTGGGACAGTACCTTTTTATCATCTCTTACATTAAAATTCTACTTTGCCAACCTTCTCTTTGATTCTGTTGACAGCTTCCTGGGCACGTTCTTTTTCAACGGTCAGGGCTATACGGAAGTATCCTTCACCATACTCGCCGTAACCGTTACCTGGAGTTATTACAACTCCTGTCTTTTCAAATACGTGTTCTGCAAAAGTCATAGAAGTATAGCCTTTGGGAACAGGAACCCAAAGATAAATCGTTGCTTTAGGTGGCTTAATGTTCCAACCCAAGCTGTTTAAAGCGTCAACAATTACCTGAGCTCTTTCTTTATAAACCTTACTGATTTCCACAGTGCATTCCTGAGGTCCGGTTATTGCAGCTGCTCCAGCATATTGAACTGCCTGGAACACACCAGAATCGATATTGGACTTGATACGGCCAAGAGCCTCAATAACTCTTGGGTTACCTGCCGCCCAGGCAATACGCCAGCCTGTCATATTGTAGGGTTTGGAGCAGGAACCAAATTCGATACCCACTTCTTTGGCTCCCGGATATTCAAGGAAGCTTGGCGGGCGATACCCGTCAAAGGCAATGTCCTGGTATGCTGCATCATGACAAACGATAATATTATATTCTTTGGCAAAGGCAATAAGCTTCTTGTAGAAATCATCGTTGGCAATTGCCCCTGTAGGGTTGTTGGGATAGTTTACGAACATCAGTTTAGCCCTTCTGGCTACATCCGCGGGGATAGCATCCAAGTCGGGCAAAAAGCCGTTTTCAACCTTAAGCGGCATTGTATAAGGCTCTGCACCACAGAGCATCGCCCCAATACCATACACCGGATATCCAGGGTCAGGGATAAGGGCAACATCACCCGGATCGAGGTAACAGAAGGAGATATGGGCAATACCCTCTTTAGAACCTATCAGTGAAACCACTTCAGACTTAGGGTCAAGCTCAACCCCAAACCTATTTTGATAGTATGTGGCAACAGCCTGGCGAAAAGACAGCATACCTACCGAAGACGGATACTGGTGGTTTACTGGGTTATGAGCCTGCTCACACAGCTTATCAATGATGTGATCGGGGGTCGGACGGTCAGGGTCGCCAATACCAAGGCTTATTACATCAACACCCTCTGCTTTGGCTTTTTCAATCTTCTTTTCAATACGTGCAAACAAATATGGGGGTAACTGTTTTATCCTTTTTGCTTCTTCCACTTTTAAACCTCCTTAAATAGTGAGTAGTGGGTAGTGGGAAGTGAGTAGTTTCCACTAACCACTAAATATCCACTTTTCCGGTAAACACATACTCTCCCGGACCTGTCATGTAGACATGGTTATTATCAGCCCATTCAATAATGAGATCGCCTCCCGGAAGATGAACAGTAATGTTTCTCTCTGTGAGATTATTTAGCACACAGGACACACCGACGGCACAGGCTCCCGTACCGCAGGCAAGTGTCTCTGCTGCACCCCTCTCCCAAACCCTCATGTTAACTTCATTCCTATTGAGAATTTGGATAAATTCAACATTGGTCTTCCTAGGGAACTTCGAGTGTGCCTCAATTTGGGGACCGATTTCTGTAACAGGAAAAGTTTTTACGTCAGGGACAAATATTATACAATGGGGGTTACCCATAGAAACGCAGGTTACATTATATGTATCCCCATCAACAGAAAGCGGTTCATTAACTACCTGTCCCGAAGAACCCTCCATGGGAATCAGGTTCCTCTCCAGCCGGGGCTCGCCCATGTCTACCTTAACTGAAACCACTTTATCATCTTCAAAAATGAGTTCAGGAACAATTATCCCGGCAAGGGTCTCAACCCTTATAACAGATTTTCTGACGATTCCCCGGTCGTATACCAACCTTGCAAAACATCTGGTAACATTACCGCACATCTCAGCTTCACTGCCGTCAGAGTTAAAAATCCGCATACGGACATCAGCAGTATCTGAAGGAAGAATAAAGACCAGTCCGTCGGCCCCAATCCCGAAATGCCTGTCACACAGCTTTAAGGCTAACTGAGCGAAGTCAACGCCGGTAATATTTTCATTAAAAGCATCCACCAGTATGAAATCATTGCCTAATCCTTGCATTTTAGTAAACTCCATTTATTCCACCCCCTTTTAAAACAGCAAACGCCGATATTTAGTTCATTAAAACAAAAACGAAAATGCGTTAAACCGCATTAAAAACACGCATTATAACAACTAAATAAATACAAAGTCTGCATCTAATTATTTATCTTATTACAACTATTAGTGAATTGCAAGGCTGCCGCGGCGTGTATACAATATATTAGCGGATAGTGGTGAGTTGTGCAAATTGACAATTGAGAATGGACAATTGTCAATTGTCCATTCTCAATTCTCAATTATCTACTGCCTACTCCCTTAATTGACTGGCATTACAGGCAGTGTTATACTAAAATGGTAATTTAACAGCTATTAGAGCTAACTATCGGGAGGATAAAAAATTGGCTGATCTGCCTAGCAAAGAAAACAAGGAAAAATTCGTACGGGACATGTTTAATTCAATTGCCCGGCGATATGATATTATGAACACCCTTATGAGCTTTGGATTGGACAAGTCCTGGCGCAAATTTACAGTTAGGCGGAGCGGCCTCAAACCAGGCGGGTCAGGTCTTGATGTGTGCTGCGGAACCGGAATGCTCTCTATGGAGCAGGCTTTGTCCGTGGGCCCTAATGGAAGAGTAACCGGCCTGGACTTCTCAGAAAACATGCTAGCTATAGCCAAAGAAAACATTAAGGGCTTTAAATTCAAGGATAACATTACATTTATTCAGGGGAATGCTATGGAACTCCCTTTTGAGGATAATACCTTTGATTGCGCAACAGTAGGTTGGGGTTTAAGAAATGTACCTGATATTTTAACTGCTGTAAAAGAAATGACCAGGGTGGTCAAACCAGGTGGCAAAGTTGTTTCCATAGATATGGGACAGCCAACCGCACCTGTCTTCAAGCAGATCTACTGGCTTTTCTTTGAAAAGATCATACCGGCGATGGGTAAGCTTACCGCCGGGAATAAGGGAGCCTACCAGTATCTCCATAATTCAGCCAAGGTTTTCCCTCCCCAGTGGGAACTTACCCGCATTTTCGCCGAAGCAGGATTGATTGATACCGTTTATCACAACCTTGCCGGAGGAGCAGTAGCGGTTGTAGAGGGAAGAAAAGATACATAAAGCTTTTTGGGAGAAAGGGGAACTCGTATGAGTGAGGACTATGCCAAATTATTGGAACAAAACTCCACTTTAGAAGACATTATCATGCTTATGTTAGGTTTAAAAGATGAAGGCGGTAACAGCGACGAAGGTAGCTTTGGCTCTGACTTTAATATCAATTTTGAAGAAGGCTCTCTAAGTCACCCCGAGGATAGCAACTCTGCCGACCTCGAAGCAGAAAGAGAAAAGCACAGAATAGAATTTTATCAAGCTCTACCCGGTAAATATCTGCTCATACCCATTAGGAACAATGTATCTGAACAGAATGAAAACAAATCTGATGAGCCAGTGACAGTAGAACCTATAACACAAAAACATCCTTTAGGTGAAGGTGAAGATCTGATAGCATTTACTTCTTTCGAAAATTTTAAATCACGTTTGCGTAGTGGCTCATATATAATCTGCGATATAGCAACCATATTGAAGTTTGTTTTACAGGGTGGATTTAAATCCCTTGTAATAAATCCTGGTATTTACTGGATCGCGATTCCTTCAGAAGATATAAGCAGATTTTTTAAAATTGATAATGAATAGGTCTGTGAATAGGTCTGGGGGATAACGGAGGTTGAATTATGTCATTTGATGGTCTGGTTATGTCCGCCATAAAACATGAACTTAATAATACCCTAATCGGTGGTCGGGTTGAAAAAATATACCAGCCCCTGCCTGCCGAAGTTGTCCTTATCATACATAGAGACAGGACCAAACACCGACTTCTGATTTCCGCTGACCCCAGAGATGCCAGGGTGCATCTTACATCAACTGTCAGGGAGAATCCCCTTACCCCTCCCATCTTCTGTATGGTACTCAGGAAGCACCTGGAGGGTGGGAAAATAGCAGGAATTGAACAGCCTGGACTGGAACGGGTACTGTACATAAAGTTTGAAGCAGTTGATGAGTTGGGGATGCTGTCCGGAAAAAACCTGATTTGTGAAGTAATGGGAAAACACAGCAATATTGTTTTAACCGAAACATCAAGCAATGTAATTCTCGACGGTATAAACCGTTTCTCCTACGCCACGAGTCGGCATAGGGAAATACTGCCCGGCAGGCAGTACGTTTGCCCTCCTGAATCAGGAAAGATGAACCCGCTGGAAGTAACAGAAGATCAGTTCCGAAATGCCATATGGGACCCTGACAGTGAACAACCACTCCAAAAAATTATCCTTTCAAAATTTGAGGGGTTAAGCCCCCAAACCTGCCGTGAGATTGTAATAAGAGCTGGCCTTGAGCCCACTGCCACTGTAGAGTTTATAGGCGAACTGGACTTATGTATTCTCTGGGCAGTCTTTGATGAAATTCGAAGCAGTGCACTGACAGGTACTTTTCATCCATCTATCTGTTACGAGGGAAAACGTCCCGCAGCCTATTCGGCCCTGGGGCTTACTCAGTTTCCTAATGCCGTATACAGAAACGGTACAATGAGTGATGTGCTCGAAGAGTACTATTCGACCAGAGAATATCAGGAAAAATTCGCCCGTGCAGCCGGTGCGCTGCTAAAGACGGTTGCAGATGAAATAAAAAAATGCAAAAAGAAAATCAGCATCCATGAAGATACCCTGAAAAAGGCCGAAGATGCTGATACCCTCAAAATTTTGGGCGAGTTAGTGACAGCAAACATTTTTCAGCTTGAGAAAGGTGCCAAAGCTATCGAGGTGGTAAATTACTACGACCCAGGACAAAAGACAGTTACTATACCACTGGATACAAGACTGACACCTGCTGAAAACGCCCAGCAGTATTTTAAGAAATATACCAAGTCCCGACATAGTAAAGAAGTATCACAGAATTATCTTCAAGACTTGAACAAGGAACTGCAGTACCTTGAATCTGTGCTGACAGCTCTTGAGCAGGCTGAACAATTTAGTGAACTTGACGAAATAAAGGCTGAGCTGGTCAAAGAGAGTTATCTAAAACCTGAGCAGGCTGCAAAAGGAACAAAAAAACCAACCCCTGTATCGGAGCCGGTTCCATTAAAATTTGTATCCGCTGAAGGATTTACAATTCTGGTGGGAAGAAATAACAGGCAGAATGATTACCTGACTATGAAACTTGCAGACCAGGAAGACCTGTGGTTTCACGTAAAAGATATTCCAGGCAGTCACGTGGTTGTCAAAAACCCCGGAGGCAGGCCCATACCTGATAAAACAATTGAAACAGCTGCCCAAATAGCTGCCTTTTTTTCCAAAGCTCGCAATTCGTCTAAGGTTCCGGTTGACTATGCCCTCAGAAAGCATGTCCGTAAGCCCCGAGGGGCTAAACCGGGTATGGTGATATATGATAATCAGAATACAATTATGGTTGAGCCAAAAACCCCTGATTGATTATCAAGGGTTTTAAGCAAACAAACCCTTGCTTAGGCATGAGGGGATGGGACTTTTCCACACGGCGGCAACACCTCAGCTCGTTACCGGATCGCTTACGCTCTCCGACGAGCGGATGGCAGACTCGCCGCTTAGGAAAAATACCATCCCCTCTTTCTTCTTGGGAAGGGTTTGTTGACTATACTTGAACCCTAAATCGTTAATCTGGGGTTTAGAATATGTCTCTTAGCGTAATCCAAAGTTATTCAGAATATACGGTACTATATCCACTATACGGGGGTTTGGCCCGAACTTTTCCCCACCTGCGGTTATAAGCGGGACACAAATGTCATCCCGATGGAAAGATCCGTGGCTGCCCCGTCCAGGGTGAACCGGGGCCGCTTCACCGCCGAATTCAAAGCCGGGGTGAGCAGTTATAACAATATCCCCACAGTGAACTGCGGACATTAGTGAGGCAATTAGATTGAATGCATCGGGGTACTGACCGTAAATAAGCCGTTTACCCTCAAGCCCGGCGTTTACTGCACCCAGGTCCCCTTCAAAATCCCACATCAATCCGTAAGGGTCATAGAAGGACCCACCTCTGGAAAAGGTCAACCGACCTATACATCCACCTCTAGTAACATTATACAAATCTTTCCCGCCATATATTTCTTTCCAGATTATCTGGTCAATCCGGGGATCGGCAGCCAGTATCTTAAGCACTTCAGGTTTCAGCCTGTCTATATCCTTTAACAGATAAATGTGGGCCATACGTTCATTTGGACACACAGCCAACTGATACTGACCGTTGTTGATTTTACCCAGCCCAAGCTGGCTGAAGCCAGACAGCAGACGTGAAAGTTTTATAATGCTGTCGTGCTCCTTGCCAATCAAACTTTGGGAGTGGTCACCTATTAAAATAAAAATATTATTTTCAAGAGCCTCCTGCCATGAACCAAAGGCGTTTAGAATCTTCTGTACCTGTCGATCAGCCCTTATTATAGCGGGAGCTGTATCTTTAATGTGGTGTCGGTGGGCATAGCTATCCAGGTCCGGAAGGTATACGACTGTAAAGTCAGGCTGCTTTCCCTGTTTTATCAGGTGGTAAGCAGTTGTCCCGGCAAACTCATCATTAACTCCGAACCTTCGCAAGAAACCTTCAAACTTTTTCAAGGCACCTTTGTGGGCAAAGTCGGGAGGAACTATTTGTCCCACAACTGATATCGAAGGTCCCATTACTTTCGGGCTGTTCCATAAACCTGACAGCAGCCGTGCCCAAAATGGGAGCCTGACTCTAAAACTATAAAGCCCCCTAAATATATAAAAATTAATACTGGCAGAGCTAAAACCGTTAGCTTCCAGAATTTCATGAACAGTCCTGGTTTCGCGGTTGAGGTGCTGACCGTTTAAGTTATACAGCAGGTCTTTTAGGACATTCTTGAAACCTGTCTTAAATATTGCCAGGGGAGTTGCGCCATAGTTAATTATTCTTTTTTCTCCCCTATGATACCAGATGAAACCCGGTATCTGGTGACGGTCAGGAAAAACCCCTGTTGCAATAGAAGCTGTTGCAACAGGAGTCATAGTAGGAAAGACAGATACACAGTCAAAGCAAAGCTGTCCTTTGCTGCTTAAGAATCCTATTCCGGGAATGGAACCTGAACTCAGGCATGTCCTTAACATTTCAGGTATTAAAGAGTCAATCACGATAAGAATTATTTTTTTACCGCGTGTCAACCCCGTATCAGCCATCATTCCTCCACATAAGGTCAGTCATCTCCTGTTAGAGAATTTATACCTGCCTGCTGCCCGGTTTAACTACAGGAATTCCCTCTTTGCATAAGGGGCATTCTTCAGGGTCGTACGACTCAATTTCCAGCTGCACTATTGACTGGGTTGGGACACCAAAGTCAGCTTTACCGGCACTGCGGTCCACCAGGACACCTACCCCAACAACTTCGCCGCCCTTCTCGCGTACTACATCGATAACTTCTTTAACCGAACCTCCAGTGGTAACAACATCTTCAACAACAAGAACTTTTTCGCCCGGATTAATAGTAAATCCCCTTCTTAAAGCCATTGCACCATTCTCACGCTCAGTGAAGAAAGTTTTCACCCCAAGAGCCCTGCCAACTTCATAAGCTACAATAATTCCACCCATAGCAGGACCAACTACCAAGTCTATTTGTGTCCCTTTAAATTTCTCAGCCAGGGAATCACAGAGTACTGAAGCGTACTGGGGATACTGCAGTACCTGAGCACACTGCATATACTTGGCGCTGTGCCTGCCTGAAGTCAGACGGAAATGACCGGTCAACAAGGCATTTGCCTTGATAAAAATTTCGATTGCTTCATCATGTGTTAACATTTTAAACCTTCCTCCATTTCACTTACTATTCTTTTGGCTGCATCCACAGGGTCTGCTGCCGCTGTTATAGGGCGACCGACTACCAGATAACTGGCTCCTGAAGCAATAGCTTCCCTGGGGGTCATGACACGTTTTTGGTCATTAGCCGCTGCCCATTCAGGGCGGACTCCGGGTGTAATAATAACAAATTCCTCACCGCAGGCTTCCCTGATAGCGCGGATTTCTTTTGGCGAAGCAACAACACCGTCAAGACCTGATTCTTTTGCGAGCCTGGCCCAGCTAACAACCTGTTCCTCAACAGAACGGGAAACGCCCATTTCGTTCTCCAAAATTGATTGATTGATACTGGTTAGAACAGTAACTCCAATTACCAGCGGTCTAATGGAACCATTCTGCCCAGAAACCTTATCAGCTGATTCTCTGGCCTTTTTCATCATCTCTGAACCGCCCGCCGTATGTACATTATACATAAATACCCCATGGCGGGTCAGCACCGATGCGGCCTGCCCAACAGTATTGGGGATATCATGCAGTTTAAGATCAAGAAATATTTTACCACCGAGGCTATGAATCTTTTTAAGAATTTCGGGTCCCTCACTATTATATAGCTGCATACCAACTTTAAATACACCAACATAATCTTGCAGCTTTTCTACCAGTGACAGGGCTTCTTCAGTTGTGTCTACATCCAGTGCAATAATCAGACGATCTTTAGCTGATAACAAATAGCATACCTCCATTGTTCCTTTTATTATATCCTCTGTGTACTCCTGATTTTTATCTGCGCCCTAACCCAAAAATAGTACTTCTGTGATCAGTTAATTCAATGGTGCCGTGAACGAACTATTTCCAGGCTGCTCCTACTAAATCATTTATATCATTAACACCATATTTCTCCATGTACTGTTTGATTCCTTCCAAAACATCCATAGTAGCCCTGGGATTCACAAAATTTGCTGTACCAACAGCAACAGCAGTTGCACCGGCGAGAATAAATTCTATTGCATCATCAGCGTTCATAATACCACCCATGCCCAAGATAGGCTTGTCAACTGCCTGGGCTACCTGCCAAACCATCCTTACAGCCACCGGCCTTATGGCTGGCCCCGAAAGCCCTCCCATAATATTACCAAGAACAGGTTTTCTTTTATGGATGTCAATTGTCATCCCCAGGAGTGTATTGATGAGGGCCAGTGCATCTGCACCTGCCTCTACCACAGCCTGGGCAATTTCGACGATGTTAGTTACATTAGGCGACAGCTTGGCTATTAGAGGAAGAGTTGTATATTCCCTGACCACCCTG
Source organism: Thermincola carboxydiphila (assembly GCA_016841045.1). Lineage (GTDB taxonomy): Bacteria > Bacillota > Thermincolia > Thermincolales > UBA2595 > JAENZX01. Next base: position 36,648 of record JAENZX010000020.1, on the reverse strand, counting down.
ATTACATCAGCGGCAGCTGTACAGCTTGTGCCAAAAACCATACCTCCCTGTTTGACATTGGGACACGATATATTCACTTCCAGAGCTCCTACACCGTCTGCTTGGGATAACCTGCGGGTAATCTCAGCATAGTCCTCCACTGAGTTGCCTGAGATATTTACTATTACAGGGGTATCGTATTCTTTGAGATACGGCAGGCTTTTCTCAATAAAGTAATCTACCCCAGGATTTTGTAAACCGATGCAGTTTAAAATACCCGAAGGAGTTTCAGCTATCCGCGGTGTGGCATTACCTTTACGCGGTTCCAGAGTAGTCCCTTTGACTACAATGGCCCCCAATTGATTCAAATCAATATATGGTGCGTATTCAGGCCCGAAACCGAAAGTCCCGGATGCAGTAGTTACGGGATTTTTCATTTTAAGGCCGCCAAGATTTATTTCAAGATTAGACATCGAAAACCACCTCACTTGCCTCAAATACAGGACCGTCAACACATACCTTTTTATAATCCCAGCCGGCTTCATCTGTTTTTACTTTAATTTTACAAACACAAGCCAGGCAGGCTCCAACCGCACACCCCATACGTTCTTCCAAGGATACCTGCCCGCTGATACCGTATTTATCGGCAGTGATTATCAGCTGCTTCAACATAGGCTCAGGTCCGCAGGCAAAGAAGTAATCAGGCTTATCCAATGTAAAGATATCTTCCGCCAGCTGCGTAACAAAACCCTTCCTTCCCAAGCTGCCGTCATCAGTAGCAGTCTCAACCGTAACCCCAACTGACTTAAATCCCTCAAGGCCGGCCACATAGTCCACTGTCCGGCCGCCAAGAAGAACAGTCTGTTCAACTCCCCTATCCTTAAGCTCCTTAACCAAAGGCAGCAGCGGAGCATTTCCAATTCCCCCGCCGACGACAAGCACTCTTTTAACACCTTCCGGAATCCAAAACCCATTTCCCAAAGGCCCCATTACATCTACCTCAGCCCCTGCTGGGACTCCAGACAAAAGCTCAGTCCCCTTTCCAACTACCTGGTAAAGAAGACTTACATTTCCGGATGCATAATCAATTTCATGCAGGCTTATAGGTCTCCTCAACAGAGGGTCTGATAACCCGTTAACCCGCACATGTACAAATTGTCCCGGTTTTGCCTGTTTAGTTAATTCCGGTGAATGCAGGACTATAAGAAACTGCTGCGGACCGGTTTTCTCATTAGATATAACTTTGCTTAATCCCGAAAAAGACATTTATGTCACCTCTTATTTGATGGGTGCTTTAAACGCAATTTGGGTTCTAACTATTTTTACGGTAAACACCCTATTTATGTAACATCCTTTATAAGCCTTCCATAGTATGCATTAAGAGGAGGCTTTATTATGAAACATACTCTTCTTTCACCTGACGGCATTGTAAAAGGCAGCATCGATAACAACTCTGGAACAAAAGCCAAGATTTGGCTTAACCTGTCCATTTATAATAATGCCCCCATAGGAGCCTTTTACAGCATAATACAGACACGAGATAAAAAAAACAAGGTAAACAGTTATACAATAAGCTCCAATTCCCCTATCCGCATCGAAACCCGGATTAGCGGTGAATACAGAACAATCAAAACCAATTTCACCAATACAATTGCATATAACTCTACCATAAACGAGACTGTATACGTGTGCCGTACAATTCTTACGGCTGCCCAAACCCAACCCGGTATATGGAACGGGACACTAACAATATTATACCCCGATGACCGGAAACTGAACATCTACGGAGATTTCCATGGTTCAGTAACAGTTAACAGGCAGTTTACAAGTAAAAGAGACAAAATTCCCAACTACTAATCTATTCTTATATTTTCAAGGCCATTTTCTTCAAATTCTTCATTGTATTTATCTTCAAAATCGCAATACTTCTGAAATCTTTCTTCTGGAGTCATTTTTAAAATAGCTTCTTCTCCGTATTTTCTGAGAAAATCCCTGTCAGCCAACCTATCTGCCAACTCATCCCAAAAAGAATTATCATCATATCGCTCAATAAACTTCATTACTTCATCTTCAAAATTACGTGTATGAAAAAACCCACCCAATTTTGCATCCCTTTCAACACAGTCATCCATTCCAAAATCTTTTGCAAAAGACAATATTTTCTGCTCTAAATCCTTGTACTTTTGTGTCTCCGGATCTAGTTCGGTGTCATGACTATGCATTACCCAATCCGAAATATAAAGAACAGTAAGGAGAGCCTTATACTCCTTTTTGGTAAAATTAATCTTCACTTTCTCATCCCCTGGTTTTAATTTTTTCACCGTCGTCTGTTCAGCCTTACTCTATGTATGTTTTGGTGTTAGTCATTCATTTAGCCCAAAACGCTAAAGGTTAGCGTAATACTGTTGTGCTAAGTCGGAATTGGCGTGGGTTTTGGTAACGAAACTTACTGCCATTCCGCCCGCCTAGGTCCAAGTTCACAAACCTGCTTAAACCCACGCCCGGGCGCCCGCTCAATATTTTGCGGTAAATTGGGGCCTCATCAACCGGCTTCCCTGGATTATGTGATAAGTTCTAAAGAAATCCCGGTTTTTAAGCTCATTTTCGCTTGCCTTAGAGAGTTTAGACATTTGCGGAGGTTTTCATTGTGTCACCATCGTTTGTCAACTTACCGAATCAAACTCGCAGCGCAACAATTCTCCACTCAAATTACACTCAAGCGCGCGTCCTGCATGCTAAGTGGGGAGGCTTCCTTGTTTAAACTCCCTTTATGTATGTTTAGCCCAAAACGCTAATAGGTTAGCGTAATACTGTTGTGCTAAGTCGGAATTGGCGTGGGTTTTTGTAACGAAACTTACTGCCATTCCGCCCGCCGTAGATGTAAGGGTGGAGGCTAGGACGGCCTCCACCTGCCATTGAGGCAGGACGCCGAATTGGCAGGTTCCCGTGCTCACCCTAGGCGGAATGGCTGTTAGTTTCGTCAAAAGCCACGCATGGAGACGTGTACAACAGTATTACGCCAAACAGGACTTCTTTTGGCTGGCAAATCACTAAGATAAGGGAAAGTGGGGATTTCTCCCCACTTAGCTCAAATATTCCTGAAGCGGCTTCATCATGAAATCCTGCCCCTTTACAAGGGATTTCAGTACATCCAATATCACCGCGGTTGTATCCAGTGAGGTGAGACACGGTACTGCGTGCTCCACCGCAGTCCTCCTGATACGGAAGCCGTCACGCTCAGGCGCTTTGCCCTTGGTAAGTGTATTTATTACCAAGTCAATCTTTCCTGCTTTGATAAGGTCGATGATATTCGGTGAACCTTCATTTACTTTGTTTACCTTCTCCACCGGCAGTCCTGCTGCGGCGATGGTTTTAGCAGTACCGCAGGTAGCTACCAGCTTGAAGCCCAAGTCCACGAAGCCTCTAAGAATAGGTATTACTTCATCCTTATCTTTGTCAGCAATCGTAGCAAGAATAGTACCTTTTGTGGGAATATCAAACCCTGCAGCAACCAGCGCCTTGTACATGGCCTTGGAGAGATCGCTGTCAACACCCATTACTTCACCTGTAGATTTCATCTCCGGACCAAGGGAAGTATCTACTTCCAGCAGTTTAGAAAAGGAGAATACAGGCGCTTTTACAGCTATAAAGTCAGGCGTCGGATGCAAACCGCTCTTGTAGCCGAGATCTTTTAGTTTGTGGCCCAAAATCATCTTGGTTGCCACGTTAACCATGGGTACACCGGTAATCTTACTGAGGTAAGGTACTGTACGGCTGGACCGCGGGTTTACCTCCAGTACGTAAAGCTGGTTTTCATGGAGTACGTACTGGATATTGATAAGACCTTTCACGTGCAGAGCACGGGCAAGTCTCGTAGTATAGTCAACCAGGTCCTTAATCTGCCTCGAACTTAAGCTTTGGGCAGGGTAAACTGCGGTACTGTCACCGGAGTGAACTCCCGCTCTTTCGATATGCTCCATGATACCAGGTATAAGGACATCTTCCCCATCTGAGATGGCATCAACCTCAACTTCCTTACCTATCAGGTACTTATCGACAAGTACCGGATGTTCGGAAGATGCCTTTACAGCAGAGGTCATGTAGTCTACCAATTCATTTTGGTTATATACAATCTCCATAGCCCGACCTCCAAGAACATATGACGGGCGAACCAGCACCGGGAATCCAATCTCATCGGCAATCTTCTGCGCACCTTCAACAGATGTGGCAGTCCTGCCCGGCGGTTTGGGGATGCCCAGTTCCAAAAGCAGGTGGTCAAATTTATCACGGTCTTCAGCCATATCGATGTCTTCGACTGCTGTACCAAGAATTTTGATTCCTGCCTTGGCTAATGGTTCAGCAAGGTTTATGGCGGTCTGCCCTCCAAACTGGACCACTACTCCCTCCGGCTGCTCAATCTCAATGATATTCAATACATCTTCAGGGATAAGTGGTTCGAAGTAAAGCCTGTCAGAAGTATCAAAGTCAGTACTTACAGTTTCGGGGTTGTTGTTAATGATAATAGTTTCTATTCCTTCATCTCTCAGAGACCAGACTGAGTGAACAGAGCAGTAGTCAAATTCAATTCCCTGCCCGATACGAATTGGTCCTGAGCCAAGTACAACAGCTTTCCTCTTTTCAGTCCTGATGGCTTCATTTTCTTTTTCGTATGCCGAATAATAGTAAGGTGTAACAGCCTCAAACTCAGCAGCACAGGTATCAACCATCTTATAGACAGGCTTTAAATCAAAACTCATTCTGATATCCCTGATCTCAGTTTCGGTTAGTCCGGTTAGTTGAGCCATATACACATCAGGTATACCCAGTAGTTTTGCCCTGGTCATAACATCCCGTGTAAAGTAGGCAGAGCCGTTTTGCTTAACGCCATTAATTATTTCAATCTCGAAGTCAACGATATTTTTAATCTTCACCAGGAACCAGATATCTATCATAGTCAGTTCATGCAGTTGCTCAATTGACATGCCACGGTGGAGAGCCTCTCCCACAATAAACATTCGCTCATCATCTGCTGACCTGAGCTTTTCTTCCAGTTCTGCCTGAGATAAATTCTCCGAGCCCTTGAGGCGGAGACCGTAAAGACCAATCTCCAGCGAGCGGATAGCCTTCATTAGAGCCGACTCAAAAGTACGGTCAATGGCCATTACCTCTCCTGTAGCCTTCATCTGAGTACCCAACATCCTGTCGGCGAGAGCGAATTTATCGAAGGGCCAGCGTGGGATTTTCACAACCACATAATCTAGGGCAGGTTCAAAGGCCGCATAAGTCTTACCCGTTACGGCATTCTTTATTTCATCAAGGGTAAGGCCAATGGCAATTTTAGAAGCAACCTTAGCGATAGGAAAGCCCGTTGCTTTTGATGCCAGAGCTGACGAACGGGATACCCTTGGGTTTACCTCGATTACTATATATTCAAAGCTTTCAGGATGAAGGGCAAACTGTACATTACATCCTCCCTCTATACCAAGAGCCCTGATTATCTTCAGCGATGCTGACCGCAGCATCTGATATTCCTTGTCTGCCAGTGTCTGGGAGGGAGCCACAACTATGCTGTCTCCTGTATGAACCCCCACAGCATCGATATTCTCCATGTTACAAATTGTAATACAGTTGTCGTTGCTGTCTCTGACAACCTCGTACTCTACTTCCTTCCAGCCGGCCACACTTTTCTCAATCAGGCACTGGCCAATCATACTTAGCTTTAAACCTTTGGTGGCTATAGCCCTGAGCTCGTCAATGCTGCTGGCAATACCTCCACCTGTTCCACCAAGGGTGTAGGCAGGGCGAACAATTACCGGGTAACCGGTTTCTTCAGCAAAGGCGAGAGCACTATCAATATCTTCAACGATAACACTCGGTGGAATTGGTTCCTCTATCTCTTCCATCATGGCCTTGAACATTTCCCTGTCCTCAGCCTTTTTTATTGTTGACAGCGGTGTTCCCAGAAGGGCAACTCCCTCTTCCTCCAAGATCCCCTGTTCCGCAAGAGCCACCGCAATATTAAGTCCGACCTGACCGCCCAGAGTAGGCAGTAAACCATCGGGTTTTTCCTTCCGGATAATACGTGCAACAAAGTCGGGTGTAAGGGGTTCAATATATACCTTATCGGCAATATTTGTATCTGTCATAATAGTCGCCGGGTTGCTGTTGACCAATACAACCTCTAGGCCCTCTTCCCTGAGAGCGCGGCAGGCCTGGGTACCGGCATAGTCAAACTCCGCTGCCTGTCCGATAATGATAGGACCTGAACCGATAACCATTACTTTCTTTAGTCCTTCTTTGATTGGCATATATATTACCTCCTCTCCTGCTTAATAAGGTCTATAAACTGGCTGAACAAGTAGTCTGAATCCCATGGACCGGGAGCGGCCTCAGGATGGTACTGTACCGAGAATATCGGCAGGTGCAGATGCCTCAATCCTTCAACCGTACCGTCATTTAAGTTAATATGAGACACCGCCACTTCGTCTTTAGGAATGGATTCTGCATCAACAGCATACCCATGGTTTTGAGAAGTAATATGGACTTTGCCTGTAGCAAGGTCCTTTACCGGGTGGTTTGCTCCCCTGTGTCCGAACTTAAGTTTGTACGTTGTGCCACCCAGAGCCAGACCGATAATCTGATGGCCGAGGCAGATTCCAAACATAGGTTTTTTACCGAATAGTTCTTTTACTGAATTTATGGCAAATTCTACATTTTCGGGGTCTCCAGGACCATTTGACAGCATAATACCACCAGGGTTTAAGGCCAGTACTTCCTGTGATGTTGTAGTGGCTGGTACAACAACCACTTCACAGCCGAGTTGGTGCAGTGATCTGGCTATATTGTCCTTAGCTCCGAAATCCATCAGCACAACCCGGTATCCGTCATTGTGGAGGGTATAGCTTTTATCTATGGTAACTCTCATAACGTGATCCGTACCCGAAAGATCTGGGTGTCCGATAACCCTTTTTTTCATGTCCTCTATATCAAATTTATCCCCTGTAGCAATAACTCCGCCCATAGTTCCGTAATTTCTCAGTCTCCGTGTAAGGGCCCTTGTATCAATCCCGGCAATACCAGGGATGCCGTTTTCCTTGAGATACTGGTTAAGGGTCTTCTCAGACCTCCAATTACTGGGGATTTCACAAAACTCTCTAACTACAAATCCCAACCCAAAAGGTTTTCTGGACTCCATATCCTCGGGGTTTATGCCGTAATTACCTATCAGCGGATAAGTCATTGTAACAATCTGCCCGCAGTATGACGGGTCAGTCAGAATTTCCTGATACCCTGTCATACTCGTATTGAATACCACTTCACCGAAATTTTCTGCGTGTGCTCCGAATCCTGTTCCTTCGAAAACCGTGCCGTCCTCGAGAACGAGTACTGCTTTCATTTGCATCCCTCCACAGGTTTTTTGTCAATTTAGCCAATAAGTGCCCTGTTGTACATCACAACTTTGCCGCCAACTATAGTTGCTACAGGCAGTCCTTTGAGTTCCCATCCGTCATACGGTGAGTTCTTTGCTTTTGAGGCAAATTTCTTTACATCAACTATCTCTTTAAGGTTAGGGTCAATAATTGTAATATCAGCATCACTTCCCGGCGTGAGATGCCCCTTGTCGAGACCCAGAATCAGGGCTGGATTAACACTCATTTTCTGCACAAGTTCCTCAACACTGAGAATGCCTGGAATAACCAGTTCCTTAAAGGCCAGGCCTACTGCTGTTTCTAGCCCAACCATGCCAAATGGGGCATAGTTGTATTCCACATCTTTTTCTTCCTGGGTATGGGGAGCATGGTCGGTGGCAATCACATCTATAGTGCCATCTCTTAAACCATCTTTAACGGCTTTCACATCATCTTCTCCCCTAAGCGGTGGGTTCACCTTGGTATTGGTGTCATATGACCCTACTGCTTCATCAGTCAGGCTAAAGTGATGCGGTGCTGCTTCTGCTGTTACTTTAAGCCCTTTTCTTTTAGCCTGGCGAACCAGTTCTACAGATCCGGCAGTACTGATATGGGCAATGTGTACTTTAGCACCGGTCAGCTCAGCCAACATAATTTCCCTCGCCACCATAACCTCTTCAGCCAGCCTGCTGATACCTTTAAGGCCAAAAATTGTAGAGAAATATCCTTCATTCATAACTCCATCAGCAACAAGATTTGTATCTTCGCAGTGAGAGATTACTGTCATATCAAACATACTTGCATACTGCATAGCCAGTCTCATGAGCTGGGCATTCATTACAGGATGGCCGTCATCGGAAATGGCAGCCGCACCGGCCATTTTCATATCCCCTATTTCAGCTAGTTCGTTACCGTCAGAACCTTTGGTAATAGCTCCAATGGGGAAAACATTTACTACTCCCTCCGAGGCGGCTCTGCATTTAATAAACTCAACCAGCGCCTGATTATCTATAACAGGTTTTGTATTTGGCATACAGGCTACTCCTGTAAAGCCTCCCATCGCGGCAGCCCTTGTTCCTGTCGCTATTGTTTCCTTGGCTTCAAGCCCTGGTTCCCGCAGATGGACATGCATATCAATAAACCCCGGCACTACTAGTTTACCGCTTGCATCAATAATTTCAGCTTCCTCAGTGGCCTTAAGATCCAACCCGCTAGCTATAATCTTTCGGTCCTCTACAAGAATGTCAGCAACATCGGAGAAATTATTTGCGGGGTCAATCACACGCCCGCCTTTAATTAATAGTTTCATGGGGGTTACCTCCTCCCGTCAGCAGATAAAGGATTGCCATTCTTACCGCGACCCCGTTTGTTACCTGCTCATTAATAACCGACTGTACCCCGTCAGCTACTTCCGGTGATATTTCTACTCCCCTGTTCATGGGGCCGGGATGCATGACCAGTGCATCGGGACGAGCAAGTTTTAACCGATCTGTGGTCACGCCATACAGCCTTGCATATTCCCTGATTGTAGGGAATAAGCCTTTCTGCTGTCTCTCCAGCTGCATACGCAGAACCATCACCACATCCGCATCACGCAATCCATCTTCTATACAGGTAAAGGGGGACACCCCTAATTTTTCAATTTCAGGCGGTATCAGTGTTGCAGGCCCTATTACCCGGACATCAGCACCCATTTTGGTGAGTCCCAAAATATTTGACCTCGCCACCCTGCTGTGAAGGACATCTCCCACAATGGCTACCTTAAGTCCTTCAAAGCCTCCTATTTTCTCTTTGATAGTATACATATCCAGCAAAGCCTGGGTTGGGTGTTCATGAAAACCGTCCCCGGCATTAATAACTGAAGCCGATATATATTTACTTAAAATATTTGGCGCTCCAGTTGCAGAGTGCCTTATTATCACCACATCAGCACCCATCACCTCCAGGGTTTTGGCAGTATCTTTCAGGGTTTCTCCTTTTACTACACTGCTTGTTGATGTACTGATATTAATGGTGTCAGCACTCATGTATTTCCCTGCAAGCTCGAATGATGTCCTTGTTCTGGTGCTGGGCTCATAAAAGAGATTTATCACGACTTTTCCCCTTAACGTAGGAACCTTCTTAATCTCCCGTCCGATAATCTCTTTCATGGGTTCGGCTGTATCAAGTATCAGCCTGATTTCTTCAACACTCAGGTCCCTGATGCCCAACAAATCTTTACGGTTTAGGCCCACAGCAGTTACCTCCTTTAATATAAAAAATCCTTACCAGCAAGGCCGGTAAGGAGGTAAAGACAAATACAGTCTACCTGCCCTTACGGCCTCACGGGACCATTTAAAGGGTTTTAAGTATCCTCTTCAATAACAACTTTTTCCTTTTTATCAAATTCGGTAAGATATACCGAAATAATTTCTTTTTTGGAAGTTGGCACATTCTTTCCGATATAGTCAGCCCGAATTGGAAGTTCCCTGTGTCCCCTATCAACGAGAACCGCTAACTGGATAGCCTCCGGTCGACCAAGGTCGATAACTGCATCCAAAGCTGCTCTGATTGTTCGACCTGTAAATAATACGTCATCAACCAAGACAACAACCCTGCCGTTTATACTAAAAGGAATTTCGGTTCTGTGAATTACGGGCTGGTGTGTAATAGTCGTCAAATCGTCTCTATACAATGTAATATCAAGTATGCCAATAGGAACTTCTTTTCCTTCAATTTCAGCAATTTTTTTGGCCAGACGCTCTGCCAACGGAACTCCCCGCCTGCGGATTCCAATCAGGGCAACATTATCGACACCCTTATTTTTCTCAATTATTTCGTGGGCAATTCGGGTGAGGGCCCTGCGCATACCGTCAGAATCTAAGATTACCGCCTTTTCATTTAACGCCATTATATCACCGCCATTTCCGTAAAAAAGCCTGCTTGCAGAAGACGCAGGCAGGCATAGTTTCCCTAACATTGCAAAACTATATGTCTCCTTACTAGCCTCCCGGACTAATTTAAAGGACATATTTTTGTTTATTTTATCAAATTACAGACGCGAAGTCAACTTTAAATACCTGTTCCCGGTATAATTTTATCAATTATAAGAAGATTCCACTCCGAAGCCTCCGAATTGGTATTTACCTTATATACCAGTGAGCCACCCTTTAACTTGCGTGTAGAAATAATTTTTGTCAGCTGCTGGTCATAGTACTTTTTAGTTAGGGTAATTTTTGTCGACGTTTCTCTGTAGACCTTCCATCCCTGTCTTAACAGTTCTCTCCTATTAGAGCTTATAACCTCAATAGGATATCTGTCTTCATATGTGAATATAAATTCAGTACCGTTTTTGTAAATATCTAGACTGAACGCTTCTGACTCAACAAACCAGTCGTACGGATACTTTATTTTAGTACCGGTGTAAACTTCTGTATATTCTCTCCAGCCATAGGTATCAATTCTTTTAATGACGACAGTCTTTGTCTTTTCATCATAACTTAATGATGCTCCTAATCCTTCTACCAAATACCTTATAGGTACATACATTAAATTGTCCTTTTTAATAACAGGAGCCTTGTCCATTACTTGCATAACCCAACCGGCATTGGCATGTGTATCTTTCCTCTGGCTAAGGTTACCGTAATAACACCTCTTATCACCGGCCTGAAATTCGACTATCATACCGTCTTCCGCCTCAACGTCAGTCCTGCCATTCATGAAACCGTCCCACGTCACTGAAGCATCCAAAAATTCGGCTGCATCTCTTAGAGGCACAATCACCCTGCCAGATTCAATGTAGGGAGCAGCTTTCATAACCTTGGGCTTACCATTAACATAAGCTGTTTTACTGCCCACAGTCATTACAACCTTGTTACAGTACTCGTAAGGGTCTCCAACAGCATAAACAGGAATGATATAGCCTGAAAACATCAATATACTAAATAAAAAAACAAAAAATTTTTTTAACAATCTCCTCACCCGCTATCCTGTTTGAGTAGGATATACCAATAATAAACGGCAGGAATTACCATTAAGACTATTATACTATCTGTAATAACATATGTTCAACATATTTAGAGTAAATAAGCAGCTTCTTAATCTAAACGTTATTTCTGAGTTCCACCAGAAGGTCTTGGTAGTACTGCGGTAAATCAGCTTTAAACTTCATCTGCTCACCTGTAGAGGGGTGCTTAAACTCTAGCAGAAATGCGTGTAGAGCCTGTCCACTGAGATTCAGTGGATTCTTTCTCGGACCGTATAAAGGATCTCCAGCCACCGGATGCCCGATATAAGCCATATGTACCCTAATCTGATGAGTCCTTCCTGTCTCCAGTGCACATTCGACCAAAGTATACTCTGAGAATCTTTCCAATACAACATATCTGGTCACAGCAGATTTAGAGTTTTTAGTTACAACCGCCATTCTTTTCCGTTCGCGCGGGTCCCGTGCGATTGGTGCATCTACTTTCCCTTTGGATTCCTGAATTACGCCGTGAACGAGAGCAATATATTTGCGGGAAGCCAAGTGTTCCTTAATCTGTTCGGCCAGGTTTAAATGAGCTTTATCATTTTTAGCAACTACCAAAAGCCCGGAAGTGTCTTTATCTATACGATGGACTATACCAGGTCTGATTACACCGTTTATTCCTGATAAATCATCACAGTGATATAAAAGAGCATTAACAAGTGTTCCTGAATAGTTCCCTGCAGCCGGATGGACAACCATCCCCTGTGGCTTGTTTATCACCAACAGGTCCCTGTCCTCATATACAATATCAAGGGAAATATCTTCCGCCTTAACCTCAAGAATCTCCGGTTCAGGCTGCTGAATTAATATAGAATCTCCCTCTTTAATCTTGTAGTTGGACTTAACCGGTAAACCGTTGACAGTAATTTCCCCTTGCTCAACAAGCTTCTGAACCCTTGCTCTGGTTAGTTGGTCATCAATACTTGTAACAAAAACATCAATTCTGGTACCTGCTTCTTCCAGCGAGACAATATGTTCTGTTACATCCTGTTCCGTCAGCTCCGTTAACATTTGCTCTTGATCTTTTAAATTTTGTTCTATTGTTTTCATCTGTTATCCCTTCTTACCTCAGGTCACGGGCTTCTCTTCATCTTCCTGTCCCGATTTCAGCTCAGTCCTAAACATTTCCAGAATCAGTATACCTACACCTATGCATATTCCTATATCTGCCACATTAAAAACCGGCCATACACGAAAATCAAAAAAATCCACCACATGTCCGAACCTTACCCTATCAATGAGATTTCCTACAGCACCGCTAACCTGCAGTGCCAATCCGGTCTTTAAGAGCAGCTTATCGTCCGAAATACGGGTGAAATAAAAAGCTATTCCGGCAATTATTACTAAGGTGACTACTATAAAAAATGTCGTTCTGTAAGCCAACATCCCAAAAGCAGCCCCCGGGTTTCTAACATAAGTCAGGTGAAAAATTCCTTCTATTATTGGGATTGACTCATCAAGAGCCATCTTTTCCATGACAAGCCACTTGGACCACTGGTCAAGGGCAAGCCAGCCAAGAGCCAGCAAGACAAAGCGCAAACTCACTCCCCCGATCGTCTAATCATTAAAATCATTGCTTAATTTTAACATACCGTTATTCTCTATTCAAGTTTATCGGATTATCGGGACCTGCCTTAATGCAAAACAGGTTGCGCAGAATTGTAGTATATAAATGCCCTTGTCCAGTCTCAGATACAGCTTTTAACGTCTTTACCGGCTCATTCAATAATTTGGAGACAAGGTCTTCCGCCAAAGACGCAACTATTTCTTTTTCTTCACCCGACAAACTATCCAGCCGGTTTAATGCTTTTGCCAGTTCCTTTTCACGGATTTCCTGCCCTTTTTTATTCAAAGCCCTAACGGTCGGGACGACAAACCCGGAATTCAACCATTTGAAAAAGCCGTTCATTTCCTGTTCAATGCCGTCCTCAATTTGGTCTTTATTCCCTATACCGGTTTCCATCAGTACTTTTTCCACAGATTCAACTACTTTTTCAAACAGGGTACACAAAACATTGTTGGCGGCCTCATTTTCACAGGCCACCCGGTAGGATTCCCTGGCCTGCTTAAGAGCCTGCGCAGCATCTGCAAATTTACCTTCCAAGCCTCCAATGACCCTGAATAAATGACGGATGCAGTCATTTAAAGTATAAACATACACGTACTCCTTAAGCAGCGAACCGTCTAGGTCATACCTTTCAGACAGAAATTCCCTGATGTTCTGTTCGGCCTCAGGCAGCTCCCTGGTTGATGTATAAATTTCTACCCCTAATGATGTTGGTAAAATAATGCTTCCAGCAAGCTTATCAACCTGATTTACTCTCGTCATAAACTCCTGCAGATCTTTCCCTTCCCGGGCCATTTTCTCCCGTACTCCCGCCGGAGCATTGTGACAATTGATTCCCACCATTAGCAGGTACATTGTTCATCTTCCCCTTTGCAGATACTTGTTTAATCATAGTTATATAATACTCAGAAATAGTTATATATTACTCAAAATAAGAATAAATCTTACCGTAATAGTTATTTTCTTTTATATGGAAGGACGCAGTCACCAAGTGATGCGTCCTCTCCTTTTCCGGGCTCGAAACTATAAAGATTTGAGAAATTCCACTAAATCATTTTTCTCCTGATTTGTTAAATTTAACGAAAAATGCTTGTTATAGTGATTAACCACGTCAATTAGCTTGGCAAATCGACCGTCGTGGTAAAATCCTCCTTTTTGATGAGTCCAAAGACCATTTGCCTTCCAAGTATTTTATTATCCAGAAAGTATTTTTTGTGAAATCAATTTATCAGGAATTTATTGCACTCAAAGACTTAAATACATTTCTCGATGAAAACAATAAAGCTTTAATAGAAGAAAATAATGTTTTAAAAGAACTTTTAAAAATATATGAAAATGGAGAAATTATAAGTGAAAAGTCATCTTGACAAAAATAGGAAATAACTATAAAATTAAGTTACAAAGTACGGATTAGCCTTTATGGGCCTCACCTAAAAAGGTGGTAACGGTTTGAGGGACTCATCGAAAGATGAGTTTTCCTCGTTTTATGGATAATTGACCTTCGTTAACATTAAAGATAACATAGTTTAGAAAAGGATTGTTGAGGATCGGAAATGGTTCCCGACACGCTATCGGAAGATAGTTAACAGGTATGCTGGATACACCGCCCAGCCAACAATCCTATTATTTTAAAGACCTTCGTTAATTCGAAGGTCTTTTCTCTTTTATAAACAGTCGTCGCCCAAATGAATCATTTACTGGAGCGTACTCGCAAAGGGCAATACGCGTGACTAAGACACTAAAAGTACCAAGTCTCACCCATTCCAGCGGAGGCCACATTGGTTTCTTTCTTCTTTCACTCTATTCGCACTATTGCCCAGGATAGACGTGATACCTGTTGTCCGGAGTCATAATTAGCGCCGGTTTTGGTAACGAAACTTACTGCCATTCCGCCCGGCCTGGGTGTAAGGGCGGAAGCTAGGAGGGCTTCCGCCGCCATTGAGGTAGGACACCGAATTGGCGGGGACCCGTGCCCACCCTAGGCGGAATGGCTGTTAGTTTCGTCAAAACCGGCGCATGGAGCGAAGGACAACAGGTATCACGTCAGTGCTGGCTATAGATGAGAATTCTTCTGCGTCCCCTTCTTCTCACGGCTGTGAATAGTTTCGTCATCTTCTCCATCGAAATCCTGATAAATCATACCGTCAACATTTTTTTCAT
Organism: Thermincola carboxydiphila; assembly: GCA_016841045.1. Classification (GTDB taxonomy): domain Bacteria; phylum Bacillota; class Thermincolia; order Thermincolales; family UBA2595; genus JAENZX01. Next base: position 21,524 of record JAENZX010000020.1, on the reverse strand, counting down.
ACGGTATTTGCTCAACCCGTTCAACAGTACCCACGTTTTCGTCAGCATCAACATACATGTGATCAAAATCAGTTATACCATTGACGCTGATATCCTGCGGAGTTTCTGATGTTCCAAAACGTGCCACAGCCTGCCAGGTATCCTCACCGTCAAACATAATTTCATCCTCGGCATCACCCAGCTCCTTTTCTGACGTATCGTGCATAAACCCTCCAAAGGGAGGTGAAATAACATCCTCTTCAATGGGTCGGATGTGCCGGTCAGGAAGTGCCTCCTCCGATTTCTTACAGTCAATACACATTGTTGTAGATGGAATTGCTTCCAAACGTTCAGCGGGTATCTCACGTCCACAAGACTTGCAGGAACCGTAAGTCCCCTCCTCCATCCTGCTCAGGGCATCATTGACAGCATCAAGCTGCTGCTCCATATCCTGTCTTAAAGCAAGATCCTTACTTCTTTCAAAGGTCTCACTACCCAAATCGGCAGGATGGTTATCATACGCTGACAATTCACTTACAGAATCCTGTAACGTAACATCCTGGCCCTGGTTTTCCATATGGTTTATAAGTGTTTCCAGTTCGCCTTTTTCCTTTAATAACTGCTGCCTGAATTTTTGCTGTAGCTGCTTGTCCATCTGTTACTACCTCCTTGAGCTAGTCAATTACGTGTACGATTTCTTCAACCGGACGGCGAGCCGGGGGCCGGTTTTCTTCAGCGGCATAGCCAACCGGTATGATAGCTACAGGAATTACGCCCTGTTTTAAATCAAGGGCTTCCATAACCAAATTCTCTTCAAAAGCACCGACCCAGCATGTGCCAAGACCATATCCTTCTGCGGCCAATAGGATATTTTGGACAGCTGCAGCCGATTCTTGAATAGCATACAGCTTACGGCCTCTTTCCTTGTACTTGGAAGCGCTTATTTCAGGTAATGTACATACTACAATAACCACCGGTGCAGCACTTAGGAATTTCTGATTTAATGCCGCACCTGCCAGTTCCTGCTTTTTCTTGTCGTTGTAAACAACATAAAACTCCCACGACTCCAGGTTTCCGGCAGTCGGCGCCCACCTTGCTGCATCAATAAGCCTGCCTATAGTTGCTCTGGGAACTGGGTCGTTTTTAAAAGCCCGCACGCTTCTACGCCCCAATATAGCCTCTATAACATCCTTGGTCATAGTTTTCCTCCTGTCACTGAAGTCTAAGGTTAGTTTGTACAATTCTTACTATTTCAGCTATAAGCCCTCCTATTACGGGAAGATTTAAAACCTGTAGTCTTTGAAGAGTGTAGATTAATACAGCGCCCAATATTGCAAAACCAACTGCCATTCCAAATCCCCTGGCAACACCAGCGAAGAAATTTATGTAGAATAATCTGGACGGTCGGTTTAAAAGTTCAACATATTCGGCCAGCTTCATCTTCTCCATAACTACGCCAAGTTCATCAATCTTACGGGCAAGGATATTTTTCTCCTCCTGATTATCATTACCCAGTATAATCACCCCCGCAATACAATAATTAATTTACCCATTATAGCACAAATAAACACACATTTTATATACAGTTTCTTTATATTCAACTCCTGCCCAAAAAATGTTGATGTATTAGGTTTAGTCACCCCATAATTGTAACCAAGTACAAAAAAACTCCCGAAAATTCGGAAGTTTTTTTGCTAGTTTAGTGTTATAAGTGAAACCTAATTTAGTTTTAAGGTCCTTCTACAGAACTAACAAACCAGCCTCTGCTATTTAGCCGTAAGTAAAAAAACTTTATCTCTTTCCCCTTGTGGAAGTATCCTTCCACAAAATACTGCTCACTGTTGCGTTTATTATACATACCGGTTTTAGCAACCTGAATTTTCAGAGCATCTATAGGATGCCGCTGCAAAAACACGTACTTCCGAACTGCTGTTTCAGGATTGGCTGATTCAGTCATTAAAAAACCGTAAAAGGCAAAGCCAAGTCCGAAAATTACCGTCAAAACAAGAAGGACCATTTTTGTTCTATTATTCATTGGTATCCCTCATCTCAACTTATAAGGATATAACAAACTTAAATATCCATTCTACATCTACTTCTAAAACCCTTCATAGAGACTATAAAAATGAGGGAAAACCGGCTTATTTATACAACAATTCTATCCGATACCCCACGTAAGCTGCCGTGGGCTCATGGGAGGCTCCGGCTGATACTATGACAGTTAACAGCCTGCTTCCTTTTTTATAATCCATAGTAAAGTAATTACTACCCTCCTCAGGACCGGATAATTTCTCCCATCCGTTGGCTTCAAGATTTTGAGTATACCAATCAAAAATCTGTGTACCTGTGACATCTGTCCGCCGGTTGGAAATTACCAGCTTCGAGCCAATGGAATTGAACACCGTTGGCATCCACGGCTCACCACCCCAAATAGTTGCATTCTGAGGGATTGACCAGTTATAGCCAGGATAAAGCGGTAAGTCGGACGGCACTTTCCTGACAAAATTAACATTATGCCCCTCATCATGACAGGCAAAACAACTGGTATCCTTTTGTGTAAAGGCGTAATTTACAACCGCGTTGCTCTTGTTTTCGTGGCAGGTACTACAGCTGTTTTTGCCGTGGTACTGCTGGTCAGAAAGAATTGTAGCCGAATGGCATGTCTGGCAGTATGAGTCAAGCCCGTTGTTATGTTCTGGGTGCTGCCCTCCTGTACCGTGACATGCTGTACAACTGCCATCTTTATTTATGATGGCACTCTGTACCTTGGTCTCAGGATTATTATGACAGGTATAACAGTTAAATTCGCTTCCCAGTGAATCAGTCCTGGTCTGGTGCTCCCGCGTCAGGCTGGTACTGTGGCAGGGCGTACAGCCTGTGGTCTGAGCAGCATGCTGTTCCCCCAGAACGGAAATCTGGTGAGCGGATGGAATTATTGTCCCGCCCCACGTTTTTGTATGGCATTCTGTACAGCTATATGTAATTTGAACCGGATGGTCAGGCGCGTTATCTACCGGAATACCCTCAGTATGGTATACATTCGGGTAAGCTGTTGAATCAAAGTGACAGCTGTAGCAGTCATCAAGAGGGAAGTCAGGTTTGTCAAGGTTTCTGTTTAGCCCGTGACATTTCCCGCAGCTGCTCATCGGATGAGTCGTACGATCGTGGCATTTCTGACAGGCTGTATCATCCACCAGATATGTCATATCCTGATAAGTGTTTATATAAAAATTCCAGGCTGCAGAAAGTGTGTTACCTGACTTATCCTTCATGCTCAAATAGACATTATACCATGTTTCATTAGCTAATTTTCCGGAAGGTATGTAAGTGATTGTTCCGGCAAAGGGGTCATACGCCGGGCTTACAGGTGCATTATTAAGACTCATTACTATAGAAGAAACATCTATCCCTGCTGCTGGAGTAACATTTACCGTTATTACGGGCACCTGTGTATCTAACGTTGTACCATTGGCAGGGCTGAAAGAGGTGACTCGTGCTGCCTCGCCAACCGTGAACGACCATGACTTTGAAGTATAATTACCGGCCATATCCTTAACAGTAAGATTAACGTTGTGATTTCCATCTGAAAATGTAGTCCAATGATCTATGTACAGAGTTGTATAATCATCTGTTGACTCGTCTATAGGTGCAAACTGAAGAATAGGATAAACTCTGACTCCGTCAATAGTGAGTACGACTGAAGCCATATCAACATAGTCTTGATCATAAGCTGTTACCGATAGGTTAATTCTTGTGTAATTGAAGACAGCACCATCAGCTGGAAATTTTTTTGTTATTGCGGGGCCTAAAGTGTCAGCTCTAACTGCAGGAGAAACCAACAAAAACAATGTTATACTGATAAGTAAAAACAATAAGAATCCGGAGACCTTGGATTTTAATTCGACTAAATTGCTATAGTTAGACATAAGCTCCCCCCAAGATAAAGATTTAACATTTTCGACAAACTTCGACATTCCATTTGGAAAATCCTTTATAATTTTCCTTAAAAATGTCTTTTGTCTTACTGGAAGCTAATGCCACTAATATGAAACATACTTTTAAGAAAAGTATTAGTTTACTAACAGGTGATAAGTAAATTTATAATTTTTTATTTTATATGCGGCCTAACGAAAACAAAATAACAGAAAAAAGAGGGGGCGAATGCCCCCCTATCCCTTGAATACCTTATTAAAACGTCTGGTATACGTGTTATTACTTGGACTTACTTTTTAATTAGTTAATAGGAGCTGTTCCAGCGTCCTTCTGGTTCCAGAGTGAGTCGTTGTTCTTCAGCTGCTCAGCTTTGGAGTCGGTATGACACTTCCAGCAAACAGCCATATTGGTGTAACGCTTAAGAGCTGAAGAAGCGTTAACATCAGGAGCGGTTACTGCGGTATCACGAGCGTCTAACATAGTTGACTTGTCAGTACCGTGTGCATAATGGCAGGACAGACAAACCATGGTCTGGTTAGGAGTTGCAACTCCGTTAACAAGTTTTTCTTCACCGATCATACCAGTCTTCAGACCCTGTACAATCTTGTGACGGAATGCCTTACTGAAGGTACCTGATTCTGATTGAGCACTGGTAGAATTGTAGTCAGTATGGCAAGCTGCACAGAATCCGCTTACCCCTGACTTGTAGCTGGTAACTGAAGTAATAGCAACGTTGTTCGGGGTGGTACCGATTTGAGCTGCATTCATCTTAACAACAGTTGCAGGTGCTACGTCCATCTGGATATCAGCAGCAGTTTTGCCTGCGAGAACGCCGTCAGGATCTGTGAAGTATCCACCACGATAGTTAACTTTAAGAACATCGTTCCAGGACTCGGAAGCGCTGTACTTGTGAGTGAAGACACCTGTAGCATCTTTTACGCGAATCTGAGACCAGTAAAGCTTAGGCTTACCATAAGTGTAACCATAGAGGAACGGACCTGCAACAGTATTACCGGAAGCATCTACTGCAGTGTACTTGCCAGTTGCGGAATCATAAGCTATAGTAGCGTTTACAATCTTCTTACCACCGGTTGGATTACCGGTAGCGTCGGTAGGAGCGGTATTACCAACACCGTTGGGGTTGTAGTGAAGTAACCTGTCACTATAGGAACCGTGCGGGCTGTGGCAGCTTGCGCAGTTAAATTCTTTACCCCAGGTATTGGAATCTGTACTGGTTCTGTTACCACCAGGAGCGGCTGCAACAGTCATAACACCGGTTGCCATGTGAACTGAAGCGTTGCCTACTGCCTTGTCAGGGTTACCACCAAAGGTACCAGCATTGGAGCCCTGAAATACATTGTAAAAACCGAGTGTACCGTCATGACATGCAGTACATGTGTTATAAGTTCCGTTTTTGAACAATAAATTTTTACCGGAAGCGGTGTGAGTCTGGTGGCAGGAAGCACAGGAGTTGGTATCATTCTGATACTCTCCGTGAGTTCTCTGACCTGTTACGTTCTTGATAACATCGCCGGCAGTTGAGCCGTCATTTACTTCTTCGCCTGTTCCAGTCTGGTTGGCGTTGCTCAGACCGTTCCTTAGACCATAAGAAGTAGAATCTGAATTACCCATTGTAGAATCGAGAGTAGTAGTATACTTATCGCTGGTAGTCTGAGTACCGGGTTGATAATCTCCAGGAGCTGCGAGAGCTGCACTTACCCCGATAGTCAGCATAATAGCCATGGCTAAAGCCATTACTAAGCTGAACTTTTTCACTTTGTTTCCTCCTTTAATTTGTCTGGTCTTATTAAAGTATTTCACCATGCTTTTCACTATCTCACCTCCCTTCACAGCGGATTAGGGCGAATGTTTAAGTGGCATTTTCCACTTGAAACCTTAGTTGTTTTGCCGCGACCCCTTTTTTGTTGAAACTCTTATTTGTTGATAACTCTTTTTTGTAGATAACTCTTTATGACTGGAATACAGCTACTCTCTGGTTCATGGTATCAGTAATATAAACCCTGCCTCTTTCATCAACAAAGAGCCCGTTAGGAAGTGAGAACTGTTTTTCACCTTCGCCATATCCACCGATTGCAGCCTTCTGTTTGCCATCTTTGTCAAATACATAGAAACGGTGGGTCAGGTTGCTGACCACAAATACATTACCATTGTCATCTACCGAAATACCCCTTGGATTAACAAAAACTGACTGTCCGTTACCATCAACTGAACCGTTAATTATTTTAAGGAACTTGCCGTTTTTATCAAAAACCTGAACCCTCTGGTTACCAGTGTCAGTTACATAAATTTTACCTTCACCATCAACAGCTACTGCGTTAGGGGCATTAAACTGTCCCGGCTTAACGCCCTTGCTGCCAATCTGTTTAACCAGATTACCATTCAAATCAAATACCTTTACGACATTCAGTTCCACATCAGTTACATAAACTCTCTCTTCTTTTACAGCCAATCCTGCAGGGGCCACGAGCACCTTTTCCGAAGCCTGCTTTTCGGCGAACAGTCCAAGGTACTTACCGTCTTTATCAAATTTGGAAACTGAATTGTTGTAGAGGTCAGCAACAAAAATATTACCGTTGCTGTCACCTGCAACTCCATATGGAAACTGGAATTGCCCGGGTTTGCTGCCCCATTCACCGAAAGTCTTGATAGGATTACCCTCAAGGTCAAAAATCTGAATTCTCTTTTTATTAGTATCAGAAACATAGATTCTTTCATTGGCAACCGTAACAGCCATCGGCTTTTCAAACTCTCCTCCACCGAACTTCCCGTAGATGAGTTTCACAAAGGTCGGCTCACCTGTTGGGGTTGCGGCGAAGTTCTGCACACCCTGGAAAACGTTCTTATTTGTGAAATAGCTGTATAGGAACCCAGTAAGTGCAATCACAAACATTAACTGAATAACCCAGTAGACATATTTTCTTTTGATGGAGAACGGTCTTTTCTGAGCAATTTCTGTCATAGTTTTCTGGCTATAGAAGCCAGTTCACCTCACTTAATATAGTTTCTGCTTAACTACGTTCCGTTTCTTTATATGGTGTAATTGTTGGTGTGATTACTACTGTAATTTAAGTTCAGGTTACTTAAGTCTTGCCAGTGCGTCCTTGGCATCCTGGTATTTTGGATCAAACTCGAGAGCGGTTTTATATAGTTCTTTTGCCCCTTCTTTGTCGCCGGTTTTCTCTGCAGCTATGCCTATTTGATATATAACATCAGATGAACCCGGATTTTCTTCATTAGCCCTGTTTAAAGCAGTAATGGCGTCCTTATAGTTACCTTGGGCGTTATAGACAACACCCATCATCAGAAAGTTTTTATAATCACGCGGAGCCAGCTTTGCCGCTTTTGAAAATGCCTCAAGGGCTTCGTCATATTTCTTTTCTTCCTGGTACACAGTACCCATATTGTAATAAGCCGAAGCATATTTAGGGTCAAGATCAGCAGCAACCTTGAACTGACGTAATGCTTCTTCATTTTTGCCTTTTAGAAAATAGGTGTACCCGAGGTTCACCCTGTTTTCCGGCACTTTTGGTTCGGCATCTACCTTGGCCTGATAAAATGATAACTGCTGGTCAACACGGGTATCGTTTACCGACTTCCAAAAGAATGTCTTTCCTACAAGAAAACCCGCTCCAATAAATACCGCTGCTGAAAGCAGTATTATGGCAATTGCCTGTAAAATCGTGAAGTTTTTCTCCTCAGAACGGATGTTAGGTGTGAGGGTACTCATGAATTGTTCCTCCTTTTTGCTTCGTTTTTGGCTCGTTTTTAGCTTCGTTTTTAACTTCGTTTTGACTTCGTTCAGTTGGTGCGACCTGGAGTTGGTATTATTTGCCCCTGCGCCCCTGCCGTTATCGTAACCTTTGCTTTAGGAAGCTTTGCAGGAGTCCTTTTGGTACCATGACAACTTGTACAGATATCTTTTATATGACACTGGAAGCACTTTGGCTCCAAAAGTCCTAACTTTTCAGGAACTGGGAATGGATGCGATATCCGCCACGGAGTTTTATGGATACTGGGATGACAAGACGAACATGCCCCCTGATTTGTTGTACCTTTTACATCTGACCTGGGACTGTGACAAACCAAACATCGCTGTTCATTCTTTTCAACTGCTTTACCGTGTTCAAAAGGCCAGGTTTCACTATGAGTGACAGGCCGCTTCTTGTGGCAGTCCACACAGTATTCGTTGGTTCTGGCATAATCTGTGTAGTCAGAATCTGCACCTGTCTGAAAGCTATTGAGGTATTTTTCTACCGGGTCTTCTTCCTCGGGAAGATCCTTTGAAGTCACGCCCGGAGCTTTGATGTAGGCGTGGCAGGTATCACAGTACTTGATGTTCTTTTTAGCATCTATCCCGTGATTAAGCTTAAAGGGATTCTGCCTATGAGAATCCGGCTTAACACTACTGGTATGGCAGGCTTCACAAGCTACTGTAACTCCCCGCCTGCCATGGCAGTCCATACATAGGTCCATCTTGGGAATCATGAAATCTTTGGTCATTACTTTTTGACCTGCAGAACGATCCCATGAATTAAAGTCGCCACCCATTGTCATTCCTCTGGAAGCTACTTTCCCGTGGGCCACACCCTGGTGACACTTCACACAGGCAATTTTCTTATCATAATGCGTTTGGTGGGGTATATACAAGTCACTTGACGAAGCAGATATCTTTCTCTTGAGAGAATGGCACTGTAAACACCTGCTGTCTGGTATGGTTTCCGTCATATGGATAGGTAGTTCATAAGTTTTAGTTGCATAAAGGTACAGTTCTTTTGTGGCAACAACTTTATGCTTGAGGGCATTTGTAAGCCCAGGGTCAACGTGACAAACCGTACAATTAACCTGACTATGGGAAGATGCCTGCCATGTCGCAAACTCAGGTTTCATTATGTGACAACTTGCACAAAACTTAGGAAAAGAAGTACCATAGGTTATTCCTACTGCTAATAGAAACATTACTGCAAGAACCCCTATGGTCAAGATTGTGAATTTTAGTATTTTCTTTCTATCGCTAAGCAGATCTTTTATATTCATCACGGTACCTCCCAGGCTTTGGGCTAAGATCAGTCAAAATATTTACCTGACTATGTATCCTTGTATTATAGCGAAGCCCTTGGAGTCTTTCCGTTCATGAACATGTTATCATAACTCCGAAACCAAAACATGTGCCGAAAGTCACAGAATCGTTCTATAAGAAATACCCTTTAATTTATACACGAACGTACTTTTACGAAGGTAGGAATGGACATGTCCAAAAGTACATGGAAAGTCGTGGGTGGGATACATGTTATGCCACTGGATCTAAGCCCCAGCCGCAATATAACAAAAGAGGCAGGTATCCCTGCCTCTCTTCATACAATAGAAATTTTCAGTTTGCTGCTCTATGCTGGCCCAGGTTATTTCTTACAGCATACGCGGCAGCTTCAGCCCTATTGCTGAAATTTAGCTTACTTAAGATTGCGCTCACGTAATTCTTGATAGTGTTATTGCTTAACATCAGTTTCTGAGCTATTTCTTTATTGGTTTTGCCTTCGGCAATTAGTCCCAGGATCCTTCTTTCCTGGGGGTTAAGGATGGCTTCTTTTCTTTCCTGGTTAAAAAAACCTTTTTTTACCGTGTCCATAACTCTGGTGGTAATGGACGGATCTAACATAGACTTACCCTCAATAACCATTCTGACAGCTTTAGTAAGCTCCTCGCTTTTTATCTGTTTTGGCAGCAGACCGTCGGCCCCTGCTGTTATAGCATTGAAAATGCTATCTTCATCGGTTGGTGAAACAAGCATGACGACTTTTATTTGTGGATACTTTTCCTTTAATACCTTGCATGTGTTAATGGAACATTCATCAGCAAGGCGTGCATCCATGATAACAACATCTAATCGACATTCATCAGCTTTCTGAACAACTTCTCTGCAGCTTCCTGCTTCTGCAACAACTTCAATATCTTCCGTACACTTAAAAATGAAACTAATCCCCAGACGTACCACTTCGTGACTGTCGCACACCATAATCCTAAGTTTCTCCATTTTAATCCCTCCCACAAATATTGCTGCGTCTTATACTAAGTTTAAGTGGTTATTTGGCAGAAAAATTCAGTTTAACTTATGTACTGTACTTTTCGACATATCCTATAGAAATCCTTCTAAATTTTATAAATTAGACACCGGTAATTACTGGTTTATCAACTCATATAAAACCAAACTGCCTTGGGCTAAATGTCCCAAGGCAGTTTGATTATACAAAATTACTAGTTTCTAAGACTCTGAATAGGGGCCGGTATACGGCCACCCCGTTTGACAAATTCGTTAGAACTGTATTTGTTTACCTGCATTACAGGCGCATGACCAAGTAGACCGCCAAATTCCACATAATCACCTTCTCTTTTGCCGGGGGCAGGTATAATCCTAACAGCAGTAGTCTTTTGGTTAACCACTCCTATAGCAGCTTCATCAGCAATAATAGCTGCAATGGTTTCAGCTGAAGTATCACCGGGAACAGCAATCATGTCAAGACCTACTGAGCATACACACGTCATAGCTTCTAACTTTTCAAGAGAAAGAGCGCCTTCTTCTACAGCTCTTATCATCCCGGCATCCTCGCTGACGGGAATGAATGCTCCGCTTAAGCCTCCAACATAAGATGAAGCCATAGCCCCACCTTTTTTAACAGCATCATTTAATAGTGCCAGGGCCGCAGTAGTGCCATGTGTACCACAACGTTCCAGCCCCATGCCTTCGAGAATATCAGCTACACTGTCTCCTATAGCAGGAGTAGGTGCAAGTGATAAGTCAACTATACCGAAAGGAACCCCTAGTTTTTGAGATGCTGCCCTGCCTACCAGTTCCCCCATCCGGGTAATCTTAAAAGCAGTCCTTTTTATCATCTCTGCTAAAGTGCCAAAATCAGCATCTTTTACTTTATCTACAGTATTTTTTACTACACCAGGGCCGCTTACTCCAACGTTTATAACACATTCTGGCTCACCAACGCCATGAAAAGCTCCTGCCATGAATGGGTTATCTTCAGGTACATTAGCAAAAACCACCAGCTTGGCACAGCCCAATCCATCACGATCGGCCGTAAGTTCAGCCGCTTCCTTTATAATCCTGCCCATTTGGTAAACAGCATCCATATTTATTCCGGCTTTAGTTGTGGCCACATTTACTGATGAGCACACCCTTTCAGTAACTGCCAAAGCCTGCGGAATAGATCTTATCAGCCTGATATCCCCGCTGGTAAACCCTTTATGTACCAGGGCTGAAAAACCTCCGATAAAGTTAACACCGACCTCAGCTGCAGCCTTGTCCATTACCTCAGCAAAGTGAACAAAGTTATCAGTTTTACTGCTTTCCGCAATTACTGAGATGGGTGTTACTGAGATACGCTTATTTACAATTGGTATCCCATACTCCTTCTCTATATCTTCTCCTGTACGTACAAGGTTTGCTGCCACCTTAGTAATTTTATCATAAATTTGTTGTCCTGCTACCCGATAATCGCTGTGGCAGCAATCTCTTAAACTGATACCCATAGTTATTGTCCGGATATCCAGATTTTCATGCTGAACCATGCGAATAGTTTCCATAATTTCCTGAACACTAAGCAAAATTAATATCTCCCTTCTACCTGCAGTGCTAAATTTCTAGGCATAAAGATGTTATATTCTATGCATAAATTTGAAAACATCTTCATGCTGGATTTGAATCTGAACACCAAGTTCCTCACCCTTGCCCTCAAGACCGGCCTTTAGTGCCCCGAATTGAACGCTGGACTTTGAAATATCACACAGCATTACCATTGTAAAAATATCCTGAAGAATAGTCTGGCTGATATCAAGGATATTCACACCATTTTCAGCAAGAATGGAAGAAATACCGGAAATGATACCAACTTTATCCTGACCAAGAACTGTAATGATTACCTTATTGCCGCTTTCATCTTCCTTGGAAATAATCTTTTGAGTCACGAACTCCAGCTCCTTTAGTGAAAAATTTCTTTTGGATAATAATATTACCATTATAACAGTTGATTTATCGTTTTCAAAGTGAAAATTTTTTAAATTAAATATATATGCTTAGAATGGGCAAAATAGAACATAATCACAAAAATTTTTTCAAAGGGGGGCAGAGCATGACTGACGTTGATTATAGCTGCTGGTCTGAGCAGAGCGCTCCGCGTCCAATGGAGGAAGCACTTCCCGCCGTTGAACCGGTAATATCAGGATACAGCGAAATACCGGTGAGGATCTCGGGACGACATATACACATTTCCCGTGAACACCTTGATCTGACCTACGGATCAGGGTTTGAAATCAGTCCTTATCGTGATCTGGCCCAACCCGGTCAGTTTGCTGCAAAAGAAACCCTGACCATTGTCGGTCCAAAAGGTGTTATTGAAGAAGTTCGTATCCTTGGCCCGCTGCGCTCAAAAACTCAGGTAGAAATTTCCGGCACTGACGGGTATCACCTTGGGATAGATCCACCTGTTAGAGATTCAGGTGATATAGCAGGAAGTCCCGGAATAGTCCTTGTTGGCCCCTCTGGAGCCGTTACCCTGCGTGAAGGTGTTATCCTTGCTGCTACTCACATCCACATGCATCCCAAGGACGCCTCAACCCTAGGTTTAACTGACGGGGACCGGGTTCAGGTCCTTGTCGACGGAGAGCGTGACCTTATATTTAATGGGGTGCTGGTGAGAGTCGATAACAATTTTATAACAGAAATGCATATGGATACAGACGAAGCTAATGCCGCAGTTATTGATGACGGCAGTTGTGTAAGGATTATAGGAAAAATTCTTATATCTTAATTTTCTAAGACGAAATCAATTATGCTAAGGAGGAGATCAATTATGGCCAAAAAAAATTTGACTGACAAGCGTCACCCCAAAGCTACCGCTGTTTATGCCCAAAACGAACCTTTTGATAATGCCTTTGTTGCCCTGGACAACCCTGACGATGCCACCATAAAGCAGTATGGCAATGGAGAAACCATGGTAAAAAACGATAATCCCGACGATTTGGAGAGTTTGCCGGGTTATGGTATGGAAAACTAAATAGAAAATGAAGCGACACAGAAAAGACAATGACATAAAATGTAACGCCGCTTATGCCTTTAGCATAAGCGGCGTTTTAAGTATCTAAATCACTGTTATTGATCTACTGCTGTCAAATATTTAACGGCAGAGCTTACTGCTGTTTTTGCTTGTTCTATACTGCCGGGAATATCCTTTGGTGACTGGCAGGCACCTGCAACAAAAATCCCAGGCTGCTTCGTCTCTACAGGATCCAGCACGCCGGTTTTAAAGAAACCGTGTTCATCAATGTCTATATTTAGCAATCTCGAAATCCTGCTGCTGTCTTCTGCCGGAGTAATGGCAGAAGACAGCACAATTAGATCAAACTTATCTTCTATTGCTTCTCCCGTTAAAGAGTTTGCATAACGTACTGTCAAGCGGTCGTAAGGAAAACCGAAAATTTTCGCGGGAATGCCTCTGATAAACTGTATCTTGTCATCTTCCCTGGCTGACTCAATAAACTCTTTAAAACCTTGACCAAAGGTCTGTAAATCCATATAAAATATTACCAATTCAAGGTCGGGGGCTTCAGCCCGAATCATTCTGGCCAATTTTGAGGTATACATGCAGCATACTTTAGAACAGTAATTGTTACCTTCAGCCATATCACGACTTCCCACACACTGAATAAAACCTATGCTGCTCAACTTGCCAAATGCAGCTTCAACCGAACCTTTTTCCCTAATAGCCTTTTCGAGTTCAAGCCCGGTGATTACATTTTTCTCCCGGTCGTACGCAAATTCCCCTTTTCTGGAAACATCAAAAGGTTTAAAGCCAATAGTAACTATTATTGCTCCAACTTCAATTTCTGTAACTGTACCGGAATTATCCTTTATTTTAACCTTATAATCCGGGGCACTGCCTGTGAACCCTTCTATCGTAGAATTACAAAGTATTGTAATCAGCGGGTTTTTTTCAACCTGAAGCTTTGCCTGGGGTATGAGGCAAGCCGAACACTTGGCACATTTATTAGTTGCTTTACAGCAGTAGTTAAAGGCCCAACCACCTAAACCCGCATTTTTTTCGATCAGATAAACATGAAACTGGTTAGCAGCCGCTTCTAGGGCAGCAGCTATTCCGGAAGCTCCGCCACCAATCACGAGAACTTTTCCTTTATGCAATTTGCTCCCCTCCACTAAAGATATGAAATCTTTCATGCTTGAGGTCTGGGATTAAGACCTGCCCGTTTACATATCTCAGGTATTATTTCCTCCCAAGCTATTGCCATGATATGAACACCAGCCAAACCTTCAATATTTTTAAGGTGCTGAATCTGTTCCACAGCTATATTAATTCCCTCAGCTTTGGGATCATCGGCATGTTCCAACCTATTGATATACTCTTCCGAAACCATCATTCCGGCAACATTATTATTCATATACTTGGCTACTTTTGCAGACTTGAGGGGAGTTATTCCAGCCAGGATTTTAATTCTCTTATGCAATCCTCTGGCTCTTACCATTTCCATCCATCGTTCAAACCTTTCCAGGTCCAGAACACATTGGGTCTGGCAGAAATCCGCACCGGCATCGGCCTTTTTCTCCAGTCTGGTAACACGAAATTCAAAGGGATCAGCAAATGGGTTGGCAGCACAGCCAATAAGTATCTTTGGCGGCTCATCCCTCATTTCTTCCCCATTGGCAAAATAACCATTACGCATACCGTCCAGGATTTTGATGAGCTGAATGGAGTCAATATCATAAACGTTTTTGGAGGTGGGGTGGTTACCGAACTTTTGGTGGTCACCGGAAAGACATAGGATATTTTTGATTCCTAAGGCAGCCGCACCTAGAACATCACTCTGAATAGCTATTCTGTTGCGGTCCCGGCATACTATCTGGATATTAGGCTCACAGCCTTCTTCCAGCAAAATCTTGCCGGCAGCAATACTTGACAGACGCACAATTGCCGTCTGATTATCAGTGAGATTAAAAGACTCACAACATCCTTTAAGCATTTTAGCATGATGCCGCACTACATCCCCATTGCAGCTTTTGGGCGGTCCGATCTCACCTGTAACGGTAAAACTCCCACTTTCTAACATACGTTCAAGATTACTGTCCGCTTTCAAGTTCTAAATCCTCCCTTACCAGTTTTCTTGGACCACCATCTCTGCTAAAAGACCAGTCCTTAACGGGCATTATTTCACGCAAAGAATCGACCTCACCCAAACGGGACAGGCGGTCATATATTAGGGCCCAGGCACAGTCGGTATCAGGAGAAACCTCACACTTACCGCCCTGGGAGCCGCCACAGGGACCGTTGAAAATACTTTTAGAGCAGCGGGCGACTGGACATATTCCACCGGTTTTATCTAAAACACAGTGACCACAGGCCTGGCATCTCTCCGCCCACTCACCAACATTAAGATTTACACCAAGAAACTTCGTATTAACTCCCGGCCAAACCAGCTTTTCAGGAAAAGCTTCGGCACACGTCTGTATCCCTATTCCACATGCGAGTGATAGGACTGCATCCACTTCTTTAACCAAATGACGTACACCGGCAAGATATTCAAAGTCGCATTGTCTTTCAACAGTCTTCTCAATAACGTCCAGAGGTCTGCCTTCTTTGTTACGTGCCATTGTTAACTGGGAATGCAAAATACCGGTTTCTGTTTCCCCTCCGGCCAAACAAACAGTCACACATCCACCACAGCCAAGCACCAACACCTTTTGATGCTTATTCAGGAATTTTAGAATTTCATCAATAGGTTTCCTCTCTGCGATAATCATTTCATCACCTTCCCGCGATTTGGTCCCAACTCACGAATTTTATCGTAGAAATTTTGAACGGTTTCAGCAAACTTATGTTCCATGTTAGCAGCTAGGTAGACAATCCTTACCCGCTCTTCCTCCAAACCTATCTCCTTCAAAAGCTTTCCGGCCCGATTAACTCTTTGTTCAGCTCTGAGGTTACCCTTAAGAAATTTACAATTTTCCTTCTGACAAGCTATAACGAGTGTGCCATCAACTTTTTCGAGGGCCTTTAGCAGGTACAGCAAATCCACCTTTCCCGAGCATGGAAGTTTAATAAACTCAACCCTCTCCGGAATTAGAAGTCCCAACGCAGAAGCGTGCTTTAACGCGAGCCAGCCGGAGTTTTCACATGTAAAAACAACTATTTTTGGCTGATAATTGTGATTCATAGCTATACCTCCATGGCTTCAAGTTGGGCAAGAATCTGGTCATCAGTGTAATCCGGCATCTGAATGGCCTTTCCCGGGCATTCCGCAGCACATATGCCGCATCTTCTACAGGCCAGAGGATTCATCCGTGCGGCAGACCTGTATAAATTCTTATAATGTTCTCCATGTTCAATTGTTATTGCTCCATGCGGGCAACACCTGTAACAAGTCAGACACACTACACACTTTGCTGCATCGACATACGGCTGTGTCAGTTCAACTTCCACTATATCAGCATTTAACCTGCGCGAAATATCCTGAGCCACTATCTTGGCAGACATTTCTATCTCATTAACAAATCCGGGATACTGACAACTGCCAACGAGGTATATCCCATCCCTGGAGGTACTTTCATTTAATATATGAACATTATCAACACTCATAAAAGATGATGGCGCTATTTCAATCTTTAAAATGCTGGTTAATTGTTCGGTTTCTTCTGCTGGCACCAATTCTTCAGGAAAGACTATGTAATCTGAAACAATTTTATAGCTTCCAGGTATTTTCCCTTGAATAAAGGGGTCTTCGTAGCTTATAGCTATTTCTCCCTGGCTCAAACTAATCTCAAGCTCATCTTCAAACTTGAAAAAGTGAACCCCTAACCCCCTAGCTTCGCTGTACAACTTCTCCCAGTTGTCTCCGCTGACCTTCATATTAGTATAAAACAGATTAACAGCAGCATCGAACTTTTTTCGAATTAAAACGGCATTCTTTACTGCAATCACAAATGGAAGGGCATAAGCTTCAGTATTCTTTCCAACTACCATTGAAATCCTTTTGTAATTAAAATCCTTTCCCTCAGCCAACATTCTTTCAAAGTTCATCAGCCCAATAATATTTCCAGAAATACTCAAGCCATATTTAACTGGGCAGAAAACAGTTTGAACACCTGTTGCAATTACCAGAGCACCAACATTTATGTTCGTTACTATCCCATTTGTATCCAACCATGCAGTAAAGTCACCAATATTACCATCTAAATCAATCAATCGAGTCGTAGTCCATACCTCAATATTGGAACATAAGGTGACTGCAGCAATTTTATCTTCAAGAAGAAAAGCAGGTATACGGTCAGTACCAAAAATGGTATTTACCCTTGATAACCTTCCTCCCAGCTTGTCCTCTTTTTCAATTAGAATAACTTTAAATCCCCTGGCAGCTGACTCCAAGGCGGTCTCGATTCCAGCTAACCCACCCCCAATCACCAGAACCGTTCGGTTAACAGGAATTTTATCATAATGTACTTCCTCCAGCTTGTCCGCCCGGGCAACCGCCATTTTCGTCATTTCAAGAGCCTTAAAAGTACACAGTGCTCCTTTTTCATGCACATTACAACATTCTTCGAGAATGTCCCCTAGAAACAGCAAATGCGGGTTTGCACCCGCTTCTTTCATTAATTCCTTGAATTGTCGTTCCTGCTTAGGTTTTACACAACCAACAATTACAATCCGATTAAGTTTTTTTTCAGCAATTTTTCGACAAATAAGTTCTCTCTCAGTTTGACAACATAAATCAGAGCTTTCTCCTATGTACTCAACTTGGGGTAACTTTCTAATCTCTGAAGTAACTAAACCATAGTCAACCTTTTCTGTAACCTTGCCCTGACAGGTACAGAAAAAGACTCCAATCCGCTTATTCATTTTCATGGAGAATCCTCCCGCCAAGAGAAGTTAAGTTGGAGAGCTTCCAAAGGGAAGCTCTCCTCCAAAAATAAAATACATATCGGTTATCTGGCAAATCCTGTCTGGTTACTTACCAAACTATCTCTGTCTGAAGATTTTAGCGTAGGAATCGCAATAAATCGACTGGTTGAGAATGATACTTGCAGTAGCAGCCACGTCAACCAATTCATCATCACAGGCATCCATAACGGCGGAATCCATACCGCAAACCATAGCCATTGCCAGCATAGTCCTGTTAATGAGCGGACGGTTGGGGCACTTCTGGGAAATGTTGCTCAAGCCGCAGGTTGTCTTAGGAGCCGGGTTTGACAGAAGCTTAATCTGACGGATAGCCTCAAGAACTTCCGGTCCGTGCTCCTGTGCTACGTTACAGGGAAGTACCAGCGGGTCAATATAAAGGTCAATAGGTGAAATTCCGTAAGCGTCAGCATTTGCCAATAATTCCATTGCAAGTGCACTACGGTCTTCGGCGCTCTTGGGAACACCTTTTTCATTCATGGTCAGGGCAACAATAGCTGCACCATAGTTAGCGGCCATTGGGAAAAGTGCATCCATTTTAGCCTGCTCAGCAGTGGTGGAGTTAATCATTGCCTTACCCTTATGTACCTTGAGGCCCTCTTCCATTGCCATCCAGTTAGTGGTATCAATACAGCAGGGAAGATCTGCTGCTTCCTGGGTTACTTTTACCATCCAAGCCATAATCTCAGCTTGCTCTTCCTTACTAGCCACAGGTCCGGTGTTTACATCAAGCCAATAAGCCCCGGCTTCTGCCTGCTTAACTGCCCAATCCTGAAGGGGCTTCGGATCTTTATTCTTGATAGCCTCACGGATATCAATGAAGAGACCATTAATTCTTTCACCTATAATCTCAAACATTAACTTAACTAACCTCCTTAAACAATTTAAATTATTTATAAACTTATTGTTATTAATTAGGCTTTCATTGATTCGTCAATAAATGCCTTAAACCTCTTGTTTGATTCAGGGTGACGTAAGATAAAGATGGTACCACCTGCAATAGCAAATGTAGTAGCAGTGGTGGTTTCCCAAAGAATTGCACGCTCATCCTGCGGACCCCACTCAGGAACATCAGGATCTTTAGCTTCTTTAGCTTTCCATGCTTCCTGACCAACAAAGCATACTACAGGAGTAGCAAGGGTTTTGTCACCAGTAAGAGCACCTAAACGAGCACGCTCCATGATGGAGTAAGCATACTCAATACCGTATCCAAGAGCACCAACCAGCGGGTCAAAAGCAATCCTGTCAAGAGGAAGACCCATTTCGCTGATAAGGATGTTCAACTGCTTGCAAAGGTTAATATCCAGCGGTGTGGAAGCAATCAGGTTGTGTCCGTAACCGTTAGCAGCAGCGGTAATGGACTTGTAGTTAGCCTGGGTAACGCAACCGATAAGAGCCTTCTTACCTTCTAGAGCTTCAGCAACAACGGGTAGGATTTCGCCGTCTTTCTCCTCTACGCCGCAACCGATTACAATCAGAGGAACACTGATTGCATCCGCAACTGCCTTAGCAGTTTTAGCAACTTCTTCAGCGCTGGCGTTTTTCCAGTCTGGATGTGCGCTCATAAGCCGCAGAGCCACCATGTCAGCACCTAAATCAACAACTTTCTTAGCCCATGCAACAGGATCACCAAGAACATCAGCATAAGGCGCTTTCAACATTTCAGGCCAATCTGCAGGTTCCATATCAAATACTTCCAACGCAGTAACAGGACGGTTGGGCATCTCACCTTCAAAGTGCATAAAGGGAAGAGTGGATTCCCCTCCGATTTTTAAACCGTCAGGACCTAAGGTTGATTCAGCAACTTTGCTGGTCCATCTTTCCTTAATTATATTAACAGCCAATTTCTTCCGCTCCTTTCATTTATTCTAAGTATTTTATTTTAATCCTCTATTTAAGATAAAAGATTTTTTTCAAATACTTATGGTGGTTTTTACTATAGTCAATCCGTCTAAAACAGGATTATTGATTCCACTGCTTCTTGAAGAAAGAAGGCAGACCAGCAGACTCACCAGGGCCAACAATTACTTCAAGACCGGTAAGTTCAGCAGTTTTACCGCTTAATACGGCAACTCCACCAGGGATAATAATCTTTTTGTGATTAACCTTATCCATTACGCCGAGATTCTTAACTGTGTCAGCGATAGTTTCAGGTGTAAATTTACCAGCAGCCCAAGCTGTGAGTACGGAGATACCGTCTGTATCAACAGTAACTATGTAAGCAGGCTGACGTGCACCCTCAGTATCACCGGCTACGCAGAAGTAGCTAAGTGAGAAGTTAGTTGTAATGAGTACCGGTGCATCTGGACCAGGATTGAGAATTTCATAAACCTTAGATTCAACAGCAATCGGCTTCTGCGGATCAGTGTAAACATTAAGACGCAGAGTTAAGATTGGGAGAATATGCTGTGGCTCTGCGCTGTTAACAACAACGATACCAGCATACTTAGCTGTAAAAGCACTTGCATTTAGTGACTCAACAATTGGGTCAGCATTGTTAGCAAATGCAATGGTCGGATAACCGAATGGACGGAACAGTTTAAGAGCCTGTCTCCTGATTTGTGTCTGATCCTGGAGAACTTTTGAAGTTTCACGCGCACCTGAATCGAGAATCAGGTTCTTGTAACCCAGGGCAGCAACTTTTTCTACCAGGGCAGCAAGGCTCTCAAGGTCATTACCTTTAACTACGAGAGGAGCATCGTACTTCTTAGCTGCATTAACCATTGCCTCGTAATTGTTTTCGTCAGCTGCATAAACTACAGGTTTGTTAGCACCTGCAACTTCGAGAGCAGCTTCAATAGCTGCAACATCACTGGAGATAAGCAGCAGAGGATAAGCAGTGTTTTCCTGAGCAGTTTTAACAGCATCAGCAAACTTAGAAGCATCCCCTGAATCGTTGGCAACAGCAACCATACTTACCTGATGAATCTGACCTACCAGTTCAAATACCAGCTTGTTAATCTTTTCAACTTTAGCTTTTACATCCTCGTTATCACTAACCTGAATAGTTACAGCAGTAGGATGTTCAAACCTCTTTTCATGACGGAAAAGTACTGTTTCGTTACCGAGTTCCAGAGCCTTTTCTCCGGCACCAATCTTAATTAAGGCAATTGGCGGAGCGGAAGCAGAATCCAGTGCCTCACGAGCAGCATCGCTTACGTAAGGACAAGCATCAAGGCTAGCCTTACCTGCAGCCAGCTGCATAGCAAATGCCAAGCAAGTCGGCTGACCACATTCTTTACAATTCTTTTTGGGTAGTTGTTTGAAAATCTCTAAACCTGTTAAACCCATTCTCCAATCTCCTTTCTTTTTATGTATTGTCTTTTTTTAGTATAAATTTGATTGATGCAGCCGTCAAAAGACGACCGCATCAACCAAGATCTAATTACTAGACAATTATATATTACATAAGTGGATCCATGGTAAGAGCCGGATGACCTTTTTCCTCCAGGAACGGCAGGATTTCATCACCGGTAACACCAACGGTTTCGTCGGCAATCTTATCTACAAAGTCCTTACCAAGACCATCTTCCTCAGCTCTTTCTTCTAGGATTGTACGGAGGGACTCTTTGAGAGCCTTAGGCATCCATACCAGACGACCTAGACCACCGTCAGCCTTGATGAACT
>JAENZX010000019.1 GCA_016841045.1 Thermincola carboxydiphila | reverse complement strand
GTTCAACGGTTTTCAAGACCGCCTCCTTCAACCGCTCGGACACCCCTCCGTTCGATACATACAAGAGTATAACATGAACAAATATAGTTGTCAACACGAGTATGAACTTAAGTTCTGGTAATTCAAGGTATCTGTTAGTAGATGCCAGATGACGGGTTTCAGGAATAGATATCACCGCATATCTTACGCATGTCACTCTTATTTAGATATTTTGTCTACTCTCATATAAGGTTGTAATACCTGGGGAATCAGCACACTGCCGTCTTCCTGCTGATAGTTCTCCAGGATTGCAGCCACTGTCCTCCCTATAGCCAGCCCTGAACCATTTAATGTATGCACAAACTCCGGCTTGGCTTTGGGTTCTCTCCTGAAGCGTATATTAGCACGCCGTGCTTGGTAATCAACAAAGTTACTGCACGATGATATTTCCCGGTATGTATTAAAGCTGGGCAGCCAAACTTCAAGGTCATAGGTTTTTGCCGAGCTAAAGCCCAGATCACCTGTACACAGGCTGACTACTCTATATGGAAGTTCTAGAAGCTGCAGCATTCTTTCAGCGTCAGCAGTAAGCTTCTCAAGTTCGTCAAAGGAGTTCTCAGGCAAAGTGAATTTAACTAACTCAACTTTGTTAAACTGATGCTGCCTGATAAGGCCCCGGGTATCGCGACCATGGGCTCCCGCTTCCGCTCTAAAACAAGCACTGTATGCAGCGTGATATATAGGAAGCTTGCCTCCATCCAGAATTTCATCTCTATATAAATTGGTTACCGGAACTTCAGCAGTTGGTATAAGGAAATAATCCACATTGTCAATGCGGAATGCATCCTCCTCAAACTTCGGAAGCTGACCGGTGCCTGTCATACTATCACGGTTAACCATAAAGGGTGGAAATATTTCTGTGTAGCCGTGCTCACCGGTATGTATATCAAGGAAAAAGTTAATTACAGCTCTTTCCAGACGAGCGCCCAGCCCCTTGTAGAAAGTAAACCGGGCTCCTGTAACTTTTCCAGCCCTTTCAAAATCAAGTATATCGAGATTCTCACCAATTTCCCAGTGTGCCAAAGGCTCAAAACTATAGGCTTTGGGTTCACCCCATTTTCTGACTTCGATATTTTCTTCCTCACTAGCACCGACAGGTGCTGAATCATCGGGAATATTAGGAATATTGAGCAGGGTCTCCGATAACTTATCATCAATCTGCTTTAGTTCATCATCCATTTCCTTAATTTGCTGGGAAACCTGCCTCATTTCCAAAACCATATCTTCAGCAGCATTACCCTGCTTCTTGAGCTTTCCAATTTCCTCTGATACAGTATTACGTCTGTTTTTTAGCTGCTCTACCTTAACCAGTTTCTGGCGTCTTTCTTCTTCCAAAGCAAGAAACTTGTCCAAACCAACAGCTGCCCCACGTTTATTAAGGGCTTCTTTGACCTTGTCAGGATTGATGCGGACAAACTTTAAATCCAACATAACTATGCGCCCCCCGGAATCTTATGAACAATATAAATTATTAAAAATAAATAATCCTCCCATCCCGGACAGAATTTCGTCAGGGATGAGAGGAACTTCTCTTTTTGCTTCCCCGGAAACAGTCAAACGGTAGATTCTCTAAACATTATACTATAAGCATAACCGTTTTTCAAATTTTCCAGGCCTAGCACTCCTGGCTATAGCAATATATTGAAGCCTCCAAAATAGGCCCGTTTAATTATAATGTAACCATTTTAACGTCAAATATGCCGTCTACTTTTGCAATTGCAGCAAGAGTTTCGTCTGAAACGGGTGCGTCAACGGCGAGCATCATAATTGCCTTGCCGCCTACAGTCTTACGACCAACCTGCATACCTGCAATATTTATGTTATGCTCACCAATTAGTGTTGCAACAGGGCCAATGATTTTCGGTTTGTCTTCATGGGGAACTATGAGGATGTTTCCTTCTGGAACAACATCGATACGGTAACCATCAATCATTACAATCCTGGGATCATCGTCACCAAATAGTGTTCCAGCCACTTCCTTGATACAGTCAGATACAACGGTTACACTAATCAGCTCAGTATAATCAGTCTCCTCTGCTGATTTTATTTCCTCAACCGCAATTCCTCTTTCCTTGGCAAGAATCGGAGCATTAACAAAGTTTACTGAATCTTCTACTATCGTGGTAAGGAAACCCTTCAGGAATGAAGTAGTGAGAGGTGCAACCTCAACATTTGCAAGGTCACCACTGTACTTTATTGTTATACTCTTAATAGCGCCAGTTGTTCTTTGAGCCTGAAATTTGCCAAGCTTTTCAACCAAAACGAGGTAAGGCTTAATTGCAGCCATAACATCGGGTCTAATGGGTGCAAGGTTAACAGCATTCTTCGGCATCTCACCATTAACAAGGATGCTGACAAATTCTTCAGCAACATCCAGTGCCACGTTTACCTGCGCCTCTTTTGTTGAAGCACCCAAATGGGGAGCAACAACAATATTATTGAGTTCAAATAAGGGGCTTTCAGTGGTAGGCTCTGCAGCAAAAACGTCAAGGGCTGCACCGGCCAGTTTTCCACTCTTAGCAGCTTCATAAAGATCCTCTTCGTTTACAATTCCACCACGGGCAACGTTAATGATTCTTGCGCCGTCTTTCATTGTAGCAATAGTATCTTTATTAATCATATTCACAGACTCTTTGGTCTTTGGTATGTGTAAGGACAGAAAATCCGCTTCCTTAATAACATCTGCTTGGGCTTTGAATTCGATACCGTTAGCAGCAGCGGCTTCAGCTGACACAAACGGATCATACCCTATTGTCTTCATTCCAAAAGCTTGTGCTCTCTTGGCAACAGCAGTACCAATCCGGCCAAGCCCGATTAATCCGAGTACTTTATTTCGCAGTTCCACACCAGTATACTCTTTGCGGTTCCATTTACCCTCTTTCAAGTCTTTATGAGCCTGAGGAAGATTACGTGCCAAACCCAGCATTAGTGTAAGAGTCTGCTCAGTAGCGGCAATTGTATTACCGTCGGGAGCATTGACAACTACTACACCTGCATTGGTTGCAGCGGGAATATCAATATTATCAACTCCAACACCGGCGCGACCAATTATTTTAAGATTCTTGCCGGCCGCAATTACGGGAGCGGTAATTTTTGAAGCGCTGCGAACAATTACTCCATCATATTCACCAATTATCTCACACAACTGCTCTTCGGTCATTTTATCATTATTAACTACAGCTTCAATTCCGCCCTCAGCCAGAATCTTTACTGCTTTTTCGGAGGTATTGTCCAATACTAAGACTTTCATCACTATCGGATCTCCCTTCATATTTTATAATATTTTTATATTTCGTTTACGTCTAAGAACATATTACGCGTGTTTTGCCTGGAATTCTTTCATGAAGTCAGCGAGTTTTTGACAGCCTTCTACAGGCATGGCATTGTAGATTGATGCTCTAATACCGCCTACTTCTCGGTGTCCCTTAAGACCTGCAAGGCCTATCTTAGCAGCCTCGGCAATGAATTCTTTGTCAAGATCTTCATTGGAGAGCTTGAAGGTAATGTTCATCAGTGATCTACTGCCCTCTTCAGCATGACCTTTATAAAAGCCATTACTGCTGTCAATAGTGTCGTAAATCAGCTTTGCCTTATCTTCATTACGTTTTTCAATTACATCCAGACCACCTTCAGACTTAACCCATTCAAGCATTAATTTGATCATGTAAATGGTAAATGAGGCCGGTGTATTGTAGAGAGAGTCATTCTTAGCATAAGTATCGTATTTTAGCATTGTGGGGAGGTTTTGATTAGATTTTTCAATCATGTCGTCCCGAATTATTACAACAGCTGCACCAGCTGGGCCAAGATTTTTTTGTGCTCCGGCGTAAATTAAAGCAAATTTTGAAACATCAATTTTCTTGGATAAAATGTCGCTGGACATATCCGCAATCAATGGAACATCACCAGTATCGGGGAACACTTTCCACTGGGTACCAAAGATAGTATTGTTGGTAGTGATATGCAGATAAGCAGGCTTATCACTCAGTTGAATTTCGTCAGGATTTGCCACACGAGCAAAGTTAAGTTCTTTGGTTGAAGCAGCAAGATTTGCTTCACCAACCTTAACGGCCTCTTTGTATGCCTTATTGGCAAAACTTCCTGTAACAACATAGTTACCTATTTTACCATCTACCATGTAATTCATAGGGATCATATCAAATTGTCCGGTAGCTCCCATTCCGATAAACAACACCCTGTAGTTCTCAGGGATTTGAAGTAATTCTTTAAGTAAAGATTCTGCTCCAAGAATAATTTCCTCAAACTGCTTGGAACGGTGACTTATTTCCATAACCGACATGCCGGTACCCTTGTAATTTAATAGTTCCTTTTGTGCTTGTTCCAGTGCAGACACCGGTAAAGTAGCCGGGCCCGGGTTAAAATTATAAACTCTCTCACTCATTTTTCATTCTCCCTTCATGTATGTTTTTTATGTTGAAAATATTTTTTGCTTTTTTGATTGAATTTATTTTAAGGCCGCCCACCTCCCTATCAGGACAAAGACAAAAACCTCTCGTCCCGAAGAAAAATATACTTTTTCTTCCAGGGACGAGAGGTTATTCCCGCGGTGCCACCCTGTTTGGCCTTATTATTAAGACCCACTTTAAAAATGAGATAACGGTCATTAACCGGTTAGCTTTCAGTATATGCTCCCACTCAGGGGTGGATTCAGCCTTCAGTTTTGCCGATTCGCACCTTCCACCGGCTCTCTGAAAAAACCTTGTGCCTACTGTCCCCATCATCACGTTTGAAAATATTATATATTGTTTTTTCCTAATACTGTCGAAATAAAAAAGGTCATCCCTATGGATGACCTCTAAAGACGACAGAAAGAACAGTACTCAAAGTAATGAGCACTTTCCCAAACTCTGTCCTTTTGCCTGAGAGATTCTGCCGGAATGTCATGATATCCGGCTTTGCTCCTTCGGCGCTTGATTTCAAGTCTCTCCAGAGGTCTGTCCTGTTACAGTTACTATACTAATAAGTATACCTGAGAGTTTTAGAACGGCTGGGAAGTCCGTCCCTTGCCCCGTCGGCGGGATTATCCCTTCTTCTGTAACAATCATTCAGAAATATTTTGCTGTTCAATTTCTAATTATATTCTGACAAAATTATGTTGTCAACAAGTTTGTGAATTGTTTTACAAAAATTTTTATTTTGCAGAACTTTGCTGGCTATTTAAACTTTCTTCTATCAAATCAATAAACATACTGTGTATGCGTGTGTCATCTGTCAACTCTGGATGAAAGGCCGCAGCCATTATATTTCCCTGCCTGGCTAATACAATTTTATCATCATGCATGGCCAGAACATCTACTCCTTCTCCTGCTTCTTTAATATAGGGAGCTCTTATAAAAACAGCTCTTAAAGGTTGGTCTCCCAATCCTTTCACATCCAGGTCTGTTTCAAAACTGTCTACCTGCCTGCCAAAAGCGTTTCTGTGTGCAACAATATTCATAAGTCCTAATCTGGGTTGACTACATTCAAAAATATCGTTTGCAATTAGAATAAGTCCTGCACAAGTACCAAAGACCGGCATTCCTTCTTTGGCTCTTTTCTTAATACCTTCTGCCAGTTCAAACTCTTCCATGAGTTTTCCTATTGTGGTGCTTTCCCCACCAGGAATTATTAATCCGTCTATTTCTTCCAACTGCTCTTTTTTTCTGACCTGGATAGTTTCGCATCCAAGTTCTTTTAAAATTTTTTCGTGCTCAATGAATGCTCCCTGTAAAGCTAAAACTCCTACTCGCATTTTCGTTACTCCCTATAGTTTTTAGCTATTACCAGCCTCTTAACTGCATACGTTCGATTTCAGCAATAGTTGAACAATTAATACCTACCATTGGTTCTCCAAGATCTTTAGATACTTCAGCCAGAACCTGAGGGTCATTATAATGAGTAGTGGCTGCTACTATCGCTTTTGCCCTCTTTGCGGGATCTCCTGATTTAAAAATACCGGAACCGACAAAAATGCCGTCGCATCCCAACTGCATCATCAATGAAGCATCGGCAGGTGTCGCAATTCCACCGGCTGCAAAATTAACTACAGGAAGCCTTCCAGCCTTTGCAACTTCTAATACCAAATCATAAGGGGCAGCCATTTCTTTGGCGAATGTCATCAATTCTTCTTCTGGTAGGTTCTGCAGTCTGCGAATATCACTCATTACCATACGCATATGCTTTACAGCTTCAATAACGTCACCTGTTCCGGGCTCGCCTTTTGTCCTAATCATAGCAGCGCCCTCGCCAATCCTTCTTAATGCTTCGCCCAAGTTTCTGGCACCACAAACAAAAGGTACCTTAAAAGCATTTTTGTTAACATGGAATTTGTCATCTGCCGGGGTTAAGACTTCACTTTCATCTATATAATCAACACCAAGAGATTCAAGGATCTGAGCCTCTACAAAATGTCCGATTCTGCACTTAGCCATTACCGGGATAGTAACTGCATCCATAATTTTAAGAATTATAGTTGGGTCGGCCATCCTGGCAACACCACCCGTTGCTCTGATATCAGCAGGAACCCTTTCTAGTGCCATAACTGCACATGCTCCAGCAGCTTCTGCTATTTTAGCTTGTTCAGGAGTGGTTACATCCATAATAACGCCACCCTTTAGCATTTCCGCAAGACCTTTTTTAACTCTCCAAGTACCCTGTTCAGACATTAATACAACCTCCTGTATATCAACTTTAATTTAAACTGTTTTAATTCCAACTAAATCTATTGGGATTAGTAATACTTTAACTATTTTACTATAGTTTTCCCTGAGAGACAAGAAAAATTAGTGGACAAAGAAAAACCACGAAAATTTTACTTTCGTGGGCAAGAATTTTATAAGCTGGATGGGGCAAACCGCAAGGATAGTCCATTATAGCATTCTTGTGGTTGATTATAGACCCATTGTATATTCACCAGAGGAAGATTGTTGCAGACCCGCCTCATATAACAACCCACAACTCACGTAAAGGGTTTTGTCTGTAACCATAAGTGGAATGTCTTTTTTAATTGCCAGTTCAATCATATCCTTTGTCGGTCTTTTACCATTTATGAAGACTATGCCAACGATGTCTAGCATTTCAGCTGTCCTGATAACCTGAATATTTACCAATCCTGTGATAAGGAGAGCATGATGATATGTAGATGTAAGAATATCGCTCATCATATCCCCGGCACTTACAAATCGTACCGTCTTGTCTAGATTATGATGACAGCATAAATTTTCAGCTTCTAAAATGTACGTCAGGTCTGCAAGTTTCATTTCAAACCCCTCCTTACAAATAATTTTCAATACCATTTAAACAATACGAATTTTTACTTATCTTTTTTATGGCATGCGTTACATTTATCCGTGGCCATTTGACCATTGTGGCACCTCATGCAAACCGGCATAGGGATCTGATTTTTTTTCTTTATGAGCTGCGTTGCTTTAGATTCATTAAAAGCTGCAGAAGAGAAATTCTCATTCTTTTTAATATGGTCAGCGATGTTTAGATGTGTTACATTACTATGGCAATCAACGCAGTCAATCTGTTTCATAACATGCAGCTGGTGTGGAAAAATTATATCATCGGGTGGAGTAATAGTTCGTTTTTGTGTATGACAGTTCCTACACACTCCGTCAGGTATGATTTCTCTACTTTCGATTGGATTGGGTACTACACCTTTCCAGTGTTTGTAAACAAATGTAGTTGGATTTAAATCCTGGTGGCATTTTATGCAGCCGAATTGATTGTGAGAGGTAACCTTCCAGGTAAAATAATTGGGTTTCATCTCATGGCAGTTTACGCAAAAACCTATGTCTTTTCGGTAATTCTCGTCAGAAAAGGCATTTGAATTGAAGAAAACTGCTGCCACGGCTGCCACTATAAAAGTTGCAATAAAAAACTTTATTAATTTCATGTAATACCGGGCCTCCTTTACGGATTGAATTCAACATTTTTTAGTGAACCTTCCCAAAGCCTATCGGTAGAAACCATGCCAGGAACCATATTAGTATAGCTCCGTAAATTATCATTTCACTTATAATTAACCCCTTATTTTTAGACCAGGGACTAGACATGCTGACTCCCCCTTATTTCTAATAATTTTTGAGTACTACTTTAAACCGGGTGTATTAATATCTGATTCATCAACGATAGTCATACGTGTTAGACCAAAAGATAGCTCATTATTGACCTTGATTCTCTCTAATTCGGCTCCATGCTCATGCTCCATTACTTCCTCTGACATATTACCATCCCACCATGTGTAATTCATTGGGAAGAAATCAGGATTGAAATGGACATTATAGAAATGCCAGATAAAGATAACCAAAACAGCTAATACAGCTTCATCGCTATGGCCCATTCGATAGGAGTCCAGTACCCACCGTGGAAAATATTTCATGGTCCATTCCGGCAGCCACATCATAAGACCTGAGCCACCAATGATGGCCATCCCCCAAAAAACAGCCCAGTAATCAAGAAATTCCTTGTAAGTATACCGATCAAACTTAGGAGGCTCTTCAACTTTACCCAGAAAATATTTTATATTTTGAACCATGTCTCTCCCCATTTTAAAGGTTGGCCTTGTACCTACTGAAAAATCTTTTTTAATTACTGCATATGAAATGCTGTAGACAAGGTGATAAGCACATACTATAAAAAGTATTACTGCCCCAACCAAGTGCCACTGCAGCAATCCATCTCCGCCTCCAAAAAACTTCGCTAAGACCTGAGCCCATCCTTTGTAATGAAACTTAAGAGGTAAACCGGTCAATGCACATAGAGTAAATGTTGACAATATTCCAAAATGAACTATGCGGTGGTGAATATTCCACCGTTGATATTTCACTTGTGTATTTGAAGAAGATTCTTTAACTAAAGACATAGAAATCATCAAGTTCCCCTCCTTCCCTTATTAAACCGGATAGTTCTTATCTGTATTAACATCCTTCCGGCGATTAACATCCGTCGTGCCAGCATTTTTTAATTTTCTATATAGCTCAAGCTCCATATGTATTATGAGTGTTGTTACAACTATTATTGTTAACCATGTAAAAAACATCAGTGTCCAAAACATTGGTGCCCCATCACCCTTAGGCTCTAAAAAAAAGTGTTCTTTTCCTTCTTTAAAATTTTCAAGCGGATATAAGTGACATTTGGCACAAGTCTCGGGTATATTATCCTTATAAACCGTAGATGCCGGATTGGCTGGCCCCAGAATTGTATGGCTGCCGTGGCAGCTTACACAACTGGCAGCTTTCTTGCCCCCCAGGAAGACGCTTTTTCCATGGAAACTTTCCATATATGCTTTTTCATAGATCTCTTCATGGCATTTACCACAGGTTTTTATTACATTGCTGTGATAAATAGTGGCTTTTAAGTCTTCTTTTTTATAAATATTGTGTATTCCGTGACAATCGCTGCAATATGCGTTCAATTGCCCCTTTTTCTTGTTCAATTGCCCATGTATACTAGTCTTATAAAGTGAGGTAACATCTTGATGACATCGACGGCATTCACTGTTAACTTGATCTACAAGAGCCTTTCCTGTTAACGCTTTGGTATGAGGATAATCCGAAATATTTGTATGACAATAAGTACAAGCCATTGTTCCATGCATAGACACTTTATATTTTTCTTCATCAACATATAGAGAGACTGTATTGCCGTCAAACTTAGTTTTTAAACCCTGCGCACCATGACATCTCAAACATCCTTCATTAATTCGAGCAGCCTTTGCAAGACTGTCTTCTGCGTAAACTGCTGATCCAAATATTAAGAAAGTGAGGTATATTATAATTGTTAATACCATTGCCAATAAGGTGCGTCTATTCTTTGGGCACATAATCTCCCACCTTTCTTGTTAGGATGAGGACCAGCAGCATCTGCCGGCCTCATCCTTTTCTAACTCAGACATAATTCTGGTGATTTAGACTTTTCACATTATCGGCGGCCAAATTAGTGTAAGTGAAATTGTGAACGTCAAAGTGGAGATAATAACTCCCAAAGTTACAAATACAACCAGTTTTGCAACGATATTCTTAAGCGTCAATTTAAAGTAGGTTACATAGGCGCTAACACTAAATCCAAAAGCGAGAATTAAAATTAAACCAATCATAAACAATACTGACATTACTTTTTCCCCCTTTTTATAATTTTCATTGTTATTTGGAACATTACATTACAGGCGGCCATACAATAGTCAGGCAAACAGTAAATGTAACTATTGTAGTTACTGCTCCCAGAGTCACGAATGCTATTAATTTGACAGCTTT
The DNA here is from genome assembly GCA_016841045.1 of Thermincola carboxydiphila. Taxonomy (GTDB): domain Bacteria; phylum Bacillota; class Thermincolia; order Thermincolales; family UBA2595; genus JAENZX01. Next base: position 59,357 of record JAENZX010000019.1, on the reverse strand, counting down.
ACTCTTAAATGGGATTTTGAAAAATGAAGTATATGCACTAACACTTAAGCTGAATAACATAACCATCACCAAAATAGATACTAACAAAGTTTTCATAAATAACCCCTCCTTCTTTAATAAAGAACCCTTATAGATGGTCAAACAAATAATAGGAGTTTTTAAATACATGATTGTCCTTAAAGGTCAACTAAAAAACTGGCCTAAAATAATAAGCCAGCATCAAATTTGCTGGCCTCTGGACTCTTAGTCTCCGGACTTTACTTATATTCAATTTTAGGTCGGCCTTCTTTTTCTGAAGAAGCCTTACTTTGACCTGACTGATTGGAGAAATTAACAATTACGAACCTTTTACAATGTCGGCATTTAATTAGTATAACTTCACCTTCCAATTGAGAAACAATCTTGCCGCATTTGCACCTGACGTCTTCCATTGATTCCACCTTCTTTGTCGGAGTTTGATTAGGGGACAAAACAAGGCCAGCATGTCGGCTGGCCTCTGGACTCTTAGTCTCTGGACTTAAGATATAAATTTTTTGTTTTGGAAGACCTAGCTATAATAATTAAAGGCCAGCATTATAATAATGCTGGCCTCTGGACTCTAAGTCTCCGGACTCCTTAAGCGTGTTTTGAATGGTGTCGGTACGATTTATGAGCAAAGTGTGGATTTTGCGCTAACTTTGTACTGTCATCATCTTTTTTTATAAAAATAAACCTCTTACAATGCCTGCATTTAATTATTACAAATTCTTGATCTGACTGACAAAGTATTTTTCCGCAATCACACTTAACATCTAACATTTATATCACTCCTTAGTTTATTTTCCTGTCTATGGGCAACTCTCCTTTACTATGGTTTTTTACCCCATCTCATTTGCCGGAATAAACATAACAAATATTCTGTAAATTTTTGCAAGTAACTTTTTATTTGCTTCAGATATGGTGTGAAACAAGCTTCTTTTACCATTATTAAATTCTCTCTGGGGTAGTGACTCTTGAGTTTTATTTGTGTGTTTATTCACAAATGCCGCGCAGCTTTTGTGGTTTGTTATATTATATTCGGTTATTCTTTAAAAAGTCCTTTAATTTTTTAAAAATTTTCTAAATTTTTTTCCATTTTAATTCCACTTTTATCTACATATTTTGACAATTTATTTGCTCCTATAGACTCTGATTACAAACATAAAAGACCGGTATAAAATACACCGGTCTCTGGACGTTAAGCCTCTGGACTCATGCCTCACGACTTTTAATTATGGCGAATTTTGTATCTTCACAGGTATAATATTCACCCATCTTAAAAAAATGACTTTTTTTATAAAGTAATTTGATTTTCCTCCTTGATTGCAACTTTAGCCAGCGCTACCAATGAATCGTTTGGATCGAGTCTCATCAGGGTAACCCCCTGAGTCGACCTCCCCATTGATGAAATATCTTTTACAGCCAGTCTGATAATAATTCCTTCAGCTGTTACCATCATGACCTCTTCATCTTCAGAAACCACTTTTATTCCAACCAGGGGACCGTTTCTTTTGTTTTGCTTAATTGTCATAATTCCCTTGCCGCCTCTGCCCTGTCTACGGTACTCATCCATTGGAGTTCTCTTTCCAAAACCATTTGCACTGACTACCAGGACATATTCCCCTTTTTGTACACGACCAAGTCCGACTACACTATCTCCTGGTGACAGGGTAATTCCCCGAACACCACGAGCCGTTCTTCCCATGCTTCTAACTTCTTCTTCAGAGAAACGTATAGCCATACCATTTTTGGTACCTATAATAATTTCATCTTTACCTGATGTGAGTCGGACATCCATTAATTCATCATCATCATCCAAACCAAGAGCAATTAGCCCATCCCTTCTGGAAGAGGCATATTCTTGAAGTGGTGTCTTTTTAACGATTCCATTTCTAGTTGCAGTAAACAAGAAGGAATCAGTGTCAAAAGCTTTAACAGGTATTACCGATGTAATGTTATCATCATTGGCAATTTGCAAAAGGTTCACTATGGCTGTACCTTTAGCCTGTCTTCCTGCCTCAGGTATTTCATGAACTTTGAGTTTATAGACTTTACCTTTGTTTGTAAAAAATAATATGTAATTATGCGTTGTAGTAATAAATAAATGTTCAACAAAATCTTCTTCTTTGGTGCCCATTCCGGTTACCCCGCGACCTCCCCGCTTCTGGCTGCGGTAAGTATCAAGGCCGATACGTTTTACATAACCATGATGGGTTACTGTTATTACCATATCCTCCTCAGCTATCAGGTCTTCAACATCAATTTTGGTGTCATCATTTGAAATTACTGTTCTTCTTGGGTCAATGTATTTTTTTCGGATTTCCATAATTTCATCTTTAATGATTCCCAAAACCATATGTTCATTAGCGAGGACTGCTTTAAAATAAGCGATTTTCTCCATCAGGTTTTTATATTCTTCTTCGAGTTTTTCACGTTCTAAGGCTGTCAGTCTTTGCAATCGCATATCAAGAATAGCCTGAGCCTGCTTCTCTGAAAGCTTGAATTTTTCCATTAATGCTGTCCGCGCAATATCTACTGAACGTGATTCCCGGATTGTCTTTATTACAGCATCAAGATTATTAAGAGCAATACGGAGACCCTCAACTATATGTGCACGAGCTTCAGCTTTGTTAAGGTCATACCTTGTCCTTCTTGTTATAACTTCTTTCTGGTGTTCTATGTAATGGAAAAGTACTTCCCTAAGATTAAGAACTTTTGGTTGACCATCTACAAGAGCAAGCATAATAACGCCAAAGGTCTCCTGCATCTGGGTGTGCTTGTAAAGCTGGTTTAAGATAACATTTGCATTTACATCACGTCTTAACTCTATAACAACCTGCATACCGGTACGGTCAGATTCATCCCTGAGATCAGTAATTCCATCAATTTTCTTATCTCTTGCCAGCTCAGCAATTTTTTCTATCAGCCTGGCTTTGTTAACCTGATATGGAAGTTCACTGACCACAATTCTCATTTTCCCATTGTTCATGCGCTCAATCCGTGCATCAGCCCTTACCTTAATTACACCGCGACCAGTTGAATACGCACTTTTAATTCCCTCACGACCCATTATAATTCCACCGGTTGGGAAATCAGGTCCTTTAATAACCATCATAAGTTCTTTGGCAGTTACTTCAGGATTATCAATAAGCATGATAACCCCATCAATTACTTCACCTATGTTGTGAGGCGGAATATTTGTTGCCATACCTACAGCAATACCAGAAGACCCATTTATTAAAAGGTTTGGAATACGGGCCGGCAGGACGGAAGGTTCTTTTAATGAATCGTCAAAGTTAGGAACAAAATCAACAGTCTCTTTGTCTATGTCACTTAGTAGTTCGAGTGCAATCTTGGACATCCGGGCCTCTGTATAACGCATAGCCGCTGCAGAGTCACCGTCAACTGAACCGAAGTTGCCGTGTCCATCTATTAAAGGATAGCGGCTGGCAAAATTCTGGGCCAGCCTCACCATAGCGTCATAAACAGCTGAATCACCGTGAGGATGGTATTTACCCAAAACTTCACCGACAATCCTGGCCGATTTTTTATGAGGCTTATCAGGAGTCATTCCCAGTTCACTCATAGCATAAAGAATACGCCTGTGAACAGGTTTTAAGCCGTCCCTTACATCAGGGAGGGCTCGTCCTACTATAACACTCATCGCATAGTCGAGATACGAGTTTTTCATTTCGTCATTAATGTTTATTGGTAATACTTTTCCGGAACCTATTTCAGACAAGTTTTCCACCTCTTAAACATCTAAATTCCTAACCAATTTTGCGTTACTTTCAATAAACTCCCGGCGAGGTTCCACTTTATCCCCCATCAGCATAGTAAAAATCTCATCTGCCTGAATAACATCCTCCAGGCTAACCTGAAGAATTGTCCTATTCTCGGGGTTCATTGTTGTGTCCCATAACTGATCGGGGTTCATTTCACCTAGACCCTTATATCTTTGAATATTCAGACCTTCACGGCCAATTTGGTTCAATAGTTTTTCCAGTTCGTTGTCGTTATAAATATAGTGTTCCTGTTTGTTCTTTTTAACTAGATAAAGGGGCGGCTGGGCGATGTATACATATCCGTTTTCTACAAGAGGCTTCATATACCTGTAGAAGAAAGTCAATAAAAGAGTCCTAATATGGGCACCATCGACGTCCGCATCTGTCATTATTATTAGTTTGTGGTAACGGGCCTTGGATATGTCAAAATCATCTGAAATACCTGCTCCCATAGCGGTTATCATGGTTCTTATTTCCTCGTTTCCGAGGACTTTATCAAGTCTGGACTTTTCTACGTTTAAGATTTTACCCCTTAGAGGCAGTATCGCCTGAAAACGCCTGTCCCGTCCTTGCTTGGCTGATCCGCCGGCTGAATCTCCCTCTACCAGGTAGAGTTCCGACATGGCCGGGTCGTTTACAGAGCAATCAGCAAGCTTTCCTGGGAGGGTCGTACTTTCCAAAGCACTTTTACGCCTCGTTAGTTCCCGCGCTTTTCTGGCAGCTTCTCTAGCCCTTGCCGCATTAACCGATTTTTCGATAATCTTCTTTCCAACAGAAGGGTTTTCTTCAAGAAAAGTACCCATACCTTCGAAAACAACAGCATCCACAATCCCTCTTACTTCGCTGTTGCCGAGCTTAGTTTTAGTCTGACCTTCAAATTGAGGCTCTTTGACTTTAACACTTATAATGCAAGTCATACCTTCTCTAATATCTTCACCAGAAAGGTTGCTTTCATTTTCTTTGAGAATATTGTGTTTACGGGCATAATCATTAATTACCCTGGTCATTGCGGTTTTAAAACCTGCTTCGTGAGTACCGCCTTCCTGTGTATTTATATTATTACAAAAGGAAAATATATTTTCACTATAACTGTCATTATACTGAAGGCTTACTTCTGCCTCGACATCATCTTTTTCCCCAGAAAAATATACCGGTTTTGGATGAAGGACATCCTTATTTTTGTTCAGATCTTTTACAAAATCTATTATACCACCTTCATGCTGGTATACTTTTTCCTGTTCTTGCCCTTCTCTTTCATCAATCAGGGTTATCTTAACTCCCCTGTTTAAGAAGGACAACTCCCTTAATCTCTGACCTAGAATTCCAAACTCATAGACAATTTCTTCGAAAATTTCGGTATCTGGTTTAAAACTAATTTTTGTTCCTGTATTTTCAGCTTTTCCAATTACGGAAAGGTCTTTAACAGGTTTGCCCCTTTCGTATCTTTGATGATAAACTGATCCATTTCTTTTTACTTCAACTTCAAGCCATTCGGAAAGGGCATTAACAACAGAAACGCCTACTCCGTGCAAACCTCCGGATACCTTATAACCGTCCCCTCCAAATTTTCCCCCGGCATGCAGTATCGTCAAAACAACCTCAACCGCGGGTCTGCCCATCTGGGGCTGTATGTCAACAGGAATACCTCTTCCGTTATCTTCAACAGTTATAGTATTTCCGTTGTGAATTATTACTTTTATACTGTCACAATGTCCCGCCAGAGCTTCATCAATGCTATTGTCTACTACCTCATAAACTAAGTGATGAAGACCCTTTGAACTTGTGCTGCCTATGTACATTCCTGGTCTGCGCCTTACTGCTTCTAATCCCTCAAGTACCTGAATCTGATTGGCGCCATATTCCTGATGGGTCAATTCTTCCACTTGGCTAACCTCCGTTCGCGATTACCTCTAAATCAATATATTACCACATTTTGGTCTCTACCACAAGAATATCAAAAAAACCGTGGTTTACCACGGTTCTCCAAGTGCCTGTTCTTCAGCCTTGTCTAAAATTTCATCTGATCGTTTCTTTAATGTCGTTGAAGAAATAGGAGATAAGTAAACCATCTCTGAAGTTACTATAAGTGACTTAGCATTACTTTTTTCTGCAATGGGTACTATAAAACCTTCATCTTCCGCCAACTGCAAAAATTCTTTGTTTATTTCCGTCTTTTTCGTAGGATGCATATTTATTATTGCAATAACGTGCTCTTTAGGAACTACTAAATCTCCTCCTAAATGTAAAAACATATTATCCCTCCTGTAGAATGTTGATACTCCCTTTTTTCACCTCAATAATTTTGCTTCTTTCCTGTAATTTTCCAAAAACATCCTCAATACCCGTTGAAGTAATAAAAGTCTGTATTTTTCCTTTTACAGATTCCATAAGAAATTTTCTTCTACCAGAATCCAATTCTGACATAACATCGTCCAATAGTAGAATTGGATAATCTCCAGTCTCAATTTTCATAAATTCTATTTCTGAAAGCTTCATACTCAAAGCAGCTGTTCGATGTTGTCCCTGAGACCCATATGATTTTAAATCTGTTTCCCCTAATTTAATAACTATATCGTCCCGATGGGGACCAACCATGGTTATACCTTTCATTATTTCCATTTTTCTATTTTCTTTTAACTTTTCAAGAAAAATATTTTCATTTATAGAGGATTTATATAACAAATTTAGTTCTTCTTTTCCCTCCGTAATAGTTTTATGTATGTCTCTGGCAATGTTTTTAATTTTTTCCATTACCTCATTTCTCTTACGAATTATGTAAGTACCATATTCTACCAACTGCTGATCCCATATTTCCAATAAATCAGCACCTTCTTTTTTTTCCCTTATTGATTTTAAAAGATTATTTCTCTGTGATAAAGTACGGTTATAATTAGCCAGTGAGTAACAATAAAAAGGGCTGGTTTGGGATATTTCAATATCTAGAAACCTTCTCCTTACTGAGGGACTCCCTTTTACCAGCATAATATCTTCAGGTGAAAAAAGAACTGCATTGACTGTTCCAATGAGTTCACTTAATTTTTTTATTACTTGCCCATTTACTTTAACTATTTTCTTTCCATCTGAGCGTACAATAATTTCAATTTTGACTTTTCCTGTCCTTCTAACCGCTGTCAATGAAATGCTAAAATAATTCTCTTCCCATTTTATCAAATCATTATCATAGTTAGACCTATGAGATTTTCCAGTGGCAGCATAATAAATTGACTCTATAATGTTGGTTTTACCCTGAGCATTTTTTCCGATTATGATATTTGTGGTTGGGTTAAATAATACCTGCAGGTTTTTATAGTTTCTGAAGTTGTTAAGTGAAATTTCCTGTACCTGCATACCGGCTCCTTAAAATACTTTATAATTATACAATTCTGATGGGAAGAATTACATAAATATAATTTTGTCCTTCTGCCGGTTTTATAATACCCGGACTTAATGAACCAGTTAATTCAACCAAAATTTCTTCTGTGTCTATTACTTTCAGTACATCTATGAGGTACTTTGAATTGAAGGCTATCTGTGTTTCTTCCCCTTCCATTTCGATGGGAAGTTGTTCTTCTATTTTTCCAATCTCAGGACTATTGGAACTTATAGTCATATTTTCTTCTGTTATGGTTATTTTTACAAAATTTGATCCTTCTTTTGCAAGAAGTGAAGCCCTTTCAGTTGCTTCAAGCAGTTCTTTGGTTTTTAACTTTATCTTTGTTTTACAACCCTGAGGGACTACCTGTTTGTAATTAGGAAATTGTCCTTCTATAAGTCTGGAAATTAACTTGGTTCCTGGCAACTCAAACACAATTTGGTTTTCTCCAAAAGCAATTTTTACGTCTTCTCCTTCTCCTGTCATAATTCTATTTAATTCATTTAAAGTCTTACCGGGAATTATAACAGATTTTTCTAGCTCAAACCCGTTGTTTTCCATCTTTGCGGTTCTAAGGGCCAATCTATGTGTGTCAGTTGCCACAAGTTTAACTGTATCTTCTCCTATTTCCATCAGAGCACCAGTAAATATAGGCCTGTTGTCATCAGATGATGCAGCAAAAATTACCTGTTTTATCATATTTTTAAAAAGTTCCTGTTTTATTGTGAGAACGGAACTAAAGTCTATTGACGGAAGTATTGGAAAATCCTCAGATGAAAGACCTAATAAGTTAAATTCTGATTGTCCATATTTTATAGTGGTATTAAAGTTTTGTGAATTAACTTCCATAACAATTTTTACATCTGGCAGTTTTCTGACTATATCTCCTAATATCCTTGCTGGAAGAACAACAGCTCCTTTTTCTTGTATATCCATTGGAAGTGTACATTCTATTCCTACTTCAAGGTCTGTAGCCGTAACTGTTAGAGTCCCATCTCCTGCTTTTAAAAGGATACCTGATAAAACCGGCAGTGGGTTTTTAGAAGATACTACCCTCTGACAAACTTGAATACCATAAGATAAACTGTCTTTGGTTGATATTATTTTCATTTAAATTAATCCTCCTTTATCCACAAGGAAACGGGAATTATATTTTTTTAAATCTTTTATATCTTTTTATTTAAATAAAGTAATATTAGTAGTAGGGGCTGTGTATAAGTGGATATCATCCTTCGTTTCTAAGTATATAACGTTCCAAGGGTGTTTAAAAAATGTTGATAAGTAAAGATTTTTATTAACATTTACCCAGAAGAAAATGTGTATTAGTAAGTGTAAATAATTATCCACAATTTATCAGGATTATTATTCACAACTAATTAGCTTGCATAATTAAATTTTTAATTTCTTGAATAGTTAATTTTAAGTTATCATTTTCTTTTAAATCTGTAGATATTTTGTCGCATGCATGCATAACAGTGGTATGGTCTCTCCCACCAAATTCTTCTCCAATTTTAGGAAGAGAGTTGTCGGTCATTTCTCTGCATAAAAACATCGCTATTTGTCTCGGAAAAGCTACAGATCTTGTCCTTCTTTTCGCTTTAAAGTCTTCTATCCGTAAATTAAAGTGATCAGCCACTATTTTTTGAATTAAACTTACGGAAATAATTTTCGGTTTTTGAGCAGGAAGAATGTCCTTTAGAGCTTCACTGGCAAGCTCTGGCGTAATCTGGCTTTGTTTAACAGAAGAATAAAGTATTACTCTTGTTAAGGCTCCTTCAAGTTCCCTGATGTTGGAATGTACCTGATCAGCTATAAAGGTAATGACATTACTGGGAACCTGTAGATTCTCAGTTTTAGCTCTTTTTCTTAAAATAGCTATCCTGGTTTCAAGATCAGGGGGCTGGATATCTGTTATTAATCCCCACTCGAATCTTGACCTTAATCTTTCTTCTAAAGTTGGGATTTCTTTTGGAGGACGGTCACTGGAAATTATAATTTGTTTGCTTGCCTCATAAAGAGCGTTAAAAGTATGGAAAAATTCTTCCTGAGTTCTTTCTTTGCCTGCAACAAACTGGATATCGTCAATTAAAAGAATGTCCATATTTCTGTATTTATTACGAAACTTAACTGTTTTATCATCGCGAATTGCGTTGATTAATTCATTTGTAAATTTCTCTGAAGATACATAAACTACTTTTGCAGCTGGATTATTTTCAAGCACAAAGTGTCCTATTGCCTGCATTAAATGGGTCTTACCCAGCCCCACTCCTCCATAAATAAAAAGGGGATTGTAAGATTTGGCAGGTGATTCAGCTACTGCTAAAGCTGCAGCATGCGCAAACCTGTTACTATTTCCAACAACAAATGTATCAAAAGTGTATCTGGGGTTTAGATAAGTTGGAAAAATATCTTCGTTATGATTATTTTTAACAGCAGTAGCAGGAGCATTTTCCGGATCAGTTATTAACTGACCGGTATTAGGTAATACAAAAGAGAGTCTTACTTCATGACTTGTCACTTCTTCTAATGAGTCTTTAATAAGGTCATAATATCTGCTCTCCAACCAGTCTCTGGCAAAATCGTTTGGAACCTCTATAACCATCGCATTATTTTCAAAATTAATTGGTTTTGTTGCTTTTAGCCATGTGTCAAAAGAGGGTTTACTTACCTGTTTTTCCATTATAGACAATGCTTTTTGCCATATCTCATTAAGGTCCAAACCAAACATCTTAAACCTCCGTGAATTAAAGTAATAAAAATAATATAAAATAAAACAATTATTAATAACAATTACTAAAAATTATCCACAACTTATCATGAAATGTATAAAACAGTCGAAAAATAGCGCTCTCAGTAAAAACGAGGGGTATAATAAAATCGTAATTCTTACGGGGATAAGGGTTTAAAGGAATAATAAATTTTTGAAGTAAGTAAATTCTTATTATAAGAAAGTTTTAGAAACAAGCTGTACAGAGTAAATTGAATAAGTTTTCCACAGGTTTTCCACAGAAAAATTGAACCTGTCAATAATACGATATTTAAAAAAAGCAATTAAAAATACCATTCTAAAAAATGGTATAAAATTAGAAATAAAGTTAGGGTATTCACAAATTTATCCCCAGGAATTTCTATGCTGTTTTATTGAAATTTCATCTATAATTAATAAGATGTCTAAATATAAAAACCATATAAATCAATATTCCCTTAATTTTGGTAAGTTTATGATAACAGATTTAACGAAGGTTATCAACAATTAATTTAAAAGTTATACACAAGTCATTTTTTAAGTTATTAACTTATTCACAATACCTAACAACGCTTTTTCCTTGACGTGAAGGGTTTATTACTATATAATTTGGATGTATGTCTCTGTAATAATTCGTAAAACAATAGAAAGGTATTTTAAAAAGGAGGTGCACCGGTTTGAAAAGAACTTATCAGCCAAAGAATAGGAAGCACAAGAGAGTTCACGGATTTATGGAAAGAATGAGTACCAAAGCAGGTCGAAATGTACTTAAGAGGAGACGCCTAAAGGGAAGAAAAAAACTGTCAGCTTAAAGGCCGCTTTTGTGGCCTTTTATATGTTTGAGGCAATGGAAGCATGAATTAAAGAATATATTTATGGTTATTATAAGTATGTTAACCATAATATACCTTCCGGAGTAAATATGATGTGTCAATTTGTAGGGTTAACCAAAAACAAAGAGTTTAGAGAAGTTTATGGAAAAGGAAAGTCGATCCCGGAGAGACTTATAGTACTTTATTACAAACCAAATGATCTTGGTTTTAACAGGTTTGGTTTTAGCGTTGGTAAAAAAGTAGGTAAGGCTGTTGTAAGGAATAGAATAAAAAGAATGTTACGTGAAATATGCAGACTTAATTTGGAGAATGTTAAAAAGGGATATGATTATGTAATAATAGCCCGGCCCCGGATAGTAAAGGAAAATTATTTTACTATAGAGAAAAGTTTTTTTAAGTTGTTAAAAAAGGCCGGGCTGGCAGGAAATGAGATGGTGTCTGGTGAAAAGAATGGTAATACTTCCAATTAAGTTTTATCAGAAAGTAATTTCCCCCCTTAAACCAAATACCTGTCGGTTTTATCCTACGTGCTCTGAGTACGCAGTTCAGGCAATAGAAAAATATGGTGCGGTTAAGGGAATTGTTTTATCGTTAGCACGAATAATGCGGTGTCACCCTTTCAATCCCGGAGGGTATGACCCGGTTAAATAGATGATTTCGTTTGGAGGAGGCTAAGATTTTGGACATATTGGTAGGCGGGATGACATGGGTACTTGAAAGGTTTTTTGACTTATCGGGAAGCTACGGGATAGCAATAATTTTATTAACTATCGCAGTTAAAATGCTTCTGTATCCACTGAGTGTGAAACAGATGAGGTCAATGAAGATTACCCAGCAACTTCAGCCAAAAATTAAGCAAATGCAGGAAAAATATAAGAATGATCCCCAAAAAGCTCAGGCTGCTATGATGGAAATTTATAAAGAATATGGAGCTAATCCTATGGCAGGTTGTCTGCCTCTTCTCATTCAAATGCCAATATTTTTTGCATTGTTTAGTACATTAAGGTCGTTGGCAATCCGGCCTGGTGCAAGTCCTTCGTTCTTATACAACCCGGATTGGAACTTTTGGATTCATAGTTTAAAGGAACCTGATCAATTTTACATATTACCTGCTCTCGCAGTAATCACAACATATTTTTTGCAGAAAATGACTACGAATATGGAAGACCAGACCCAGAGAACAATGCTTTATACAATGCCCCTCGTGATTGGATTTTTCACCTTTAGTCTACCCTCGGGATTAGGTCTTTACTGGGTTGTGACCAACATAGTGGGAGCTATTCAGCAGTATTTTATCAATAAACAACCGTTACCTATTGTAATAAAGGAGGAAAAAGCCATTGATGAGGGAAGTCATAAAAAGCGGAAAAACACTCGAGGAGGCAATTGAAGAAGGTTTACAGGAACTGGGACTTGATAAAAGTGAAGTAGAAATTGAAGTTTTAGAGGAAGCATCTAAGGGTTTATTTGGGCTTTTGGGAGCTAAGGCTGCTAAAGTTAAACTTCGTGAAAATATTGTTCCACAGAAAAAAGCGATTAATATCTTAAAAGAAGTATTCAATTGCATGGGGATGGATGTAAATATTGAAAAAGAAGAATACGAAGATTACACTAAAATTAATTTAAGCGGGCCAGATTTGGGCATCTTAATTGGTCGCAGAGGAGATACTCTGGACGCTCTTCAATATTATATTAACCTTGCTGCTAATAAGAATATGGAAAAGCGCGTTAGATTTGTAGTTGATGTTGAGGGTTACCGTCAAAGAAGGGAAGAAACCCTTTATAACTTGGCTCTTAGGCTGGCAGATAAAGCAAAAAGAAAAGGTAGAGACGTTATCCTTGAACCTATGAGTCCCTACGAAAGAAGAATTATACATACAGCTTTGCAAAATAACAAAGAGGTTTTTACATATAGTGAAGGTGATGAACCTTATCGTAAAATAATTATTGCCCCGAAAAAATAATTTAAGTTTTACTAATTTCATAAATAAAATCTTTAAACCCAGTAATTAATAATATTGCTGGGTTTTTTATAAATATATATTCGCAGATTATTAAGCTGATAAAAGGAAGTGGTCTCGGTGTTAGATGATACTATAGCTGCGATTTCTACCCCGATAGGGGTAGCAGGAATAGCTATTGTGAGAGTGAGTGGAAAAAATGCAGTTGAAGTTGTAGATAAAGTTTTTCGAAATATACAGGGAAAAACTTTGGATAATGCCCCAAACCACAGTTTGTTATATGGGCATATAGTTGGAAATGGTGGAAAGACTGTGGATGAAGTACTAGTTTCTGTAATGAGAGGACCACATAGTTTTACGGCCGAGGATGTCGTTGAGATTAATTGTCATGGAGGAGTTATAGCTGTAAAGGAAGTTTTGGAATTAATTTTAAGTGTAGGCGCACGGCCCGCAGAGCCAGGTGAGTTTAGCAAACGTGCTTTTTTAAACGGACGAGTAGATTTGGCTCAGGCGGAAGCAATCATTGACTTGATTAATTCCAAGACTAAAAAAAGTCTTGATGTTGCAGTACGCCAACTTAAAGGAGCACTGTCAGATCAGATAAAAAAGGCAACAGATATGCTGCTTGAAGTACTGGCCTTTATTGAAGCAGGTATTGATTTTCCTGAACATGATATAGAGGAGTTAAGCCGGGCAAAAATCAAAGAGATGACGGAAGAAATCTTCAATTTACTTAAGAAACTGATTGAATCTTCTGCTGCAGGTAAGATTCTGCGTGAAGGTTTGAAAACTGTCATAATCGGAAAGCCAAATGTGGGCAAATCTTCTTTATTAAACTCGCTTCTTAAAGAAAATCGTGCAATAGTCACTGATATACCTGGTACAACACGTGATGTTATTGAAGAGGTTGTTAATATAAAAGGAATTCCATTGGTACTTGTAGATACTGCCGGTATCAGGGAGACTGAGGACATTGTAGAAAAAATTGGTGTTGAAAAATCCAGGGAGTTGTTCAAAGATGCTGACCTAATTTTATTAATGATAGATGCTTCAACAGGGCTAACAGAAGAAGATAAGGAGATTATTTCTCTTGTCAAGGATCAAAACTGTCTTATTATTGTTAATAAGACCGATGTGGGTAAAGATATTAGTGACAGAGAAATCGAAAATTACGACGGAAAGAGTGATGTAGTGCGCCTCTCGCTTCTTACCGGCGAGGGTTTGGAACAATTGGAGGAAAAAATAGAGAAAATTGTTTTTGCAGGACATGTTAGCGGTAGTGATGAATTATTGGTTACTAATGTAAGGCATAAGAATGCCCTTGATAAAGCAGCTGAAAGTGTTCAAGAGGTGTTGCAGGCATTGGAAGCAGGTTTACCTACAGACTTTTTAGCTATAGACATAAAAGCGGCATTGGAAAGTTTGGGTGAAATTACGGGGGAAACTTTGAGCGAAAATTTAGTAGACCAAATTTTTAGCCGTTTTTGCATAGGAAAATAAGTAGTGGCTGCTAGCCATTAACAACTAGTAACTAGCACTTATGTATGGGAGGATTCGATGGAATACTTTGCTGGTGAATATGACATAATTGTTGTGGGGACAGGTCATGCCGGTTGCGAAGCTGCGTTGGCGGCTTCTCGCATGGGCTGCCGTACCTTGGTTTTGACCTTGAATATGGATAATGTAGCTTTTATGCCTTGTAACCCTGCCATTGGGGGTCCTGCAAAAGGACATTTGGTACGCGAAATTGATGCATTAGGTGGGGAGATGGGCATTAATACAGATGAAACCAACATTCAGGTAAGAATGCTTAATACCGGGAAGGGTCCCGCTGTTCATGCACTAAGAGCTCAGGCAGATAAGCAGCTGTACCAATCCAGAATGAAGAAAGTACTCGAAAATCAACCATTCCTTGATTTAAAGCAGGGACTAGTAGAGAGGATTCTGGTTGAAAAGCATAAGATAACTGGGGTAGTCACTAGAACTGGAGCAGTTTTCAAGGCAAAAGCGGTCATCATTACTTCAGGAACTTTTCTGCGTGGAAAAATAATAATAGGAGATGTATCGTATAGTGGTGGGCCTAATGGACAGCCACCCTCAATTGGCCTTTCAGAAAACCTTCGTGAAATAGGTTTAGAGCTGGGCCGTTTTAAAACCGGAACTCCTCCCAGGGTTCACGCGAAAAGTATTGATTTTAGTAAGATGATAGAGCAGCCTGGGGATCTAAAGGCATTAAAATTTTCATTTATTGGGAAAGGTATTAGAAGGGAGCAGGTTTCCTGCTGGCTAACATATACTTCTGAAGAAACTCATAAGGTGATAAGGGAAAACCTGCATCGTTCGCCATTATATAGTGGTATGATTGAAGGGGTGGGCCCGAGATATTGCCCATCGATTGAAGACAAAGTTGTTCGTTTTTCAGATAAGCCAACTCATCAGATTTTTTTGGAGCCTGAGGGGTTAAATACAGAAGAAATGTACGTTCAGGGTTTTTCCACCAGTCTTCCGGAAGATGTCCAGATAAAAATGCTGAGGACTATTCCAGGACTTGAGAATGTTGAAATGATGAGGACAGGTTACGCAATAGAATATGATTACCTTCCCCCCACTCAGCTCAAACTCACCCTGGAAACTAAAGTTATCAGCGGACTTTTTTCTGCAGGTCAAATTAATGGAACATCGGGATATGAGGAAGCCGCAGCACAGGGGATTATTGCAGGAATAAATGCAGCGCTGTTAGTCAAAGAAAAAGAACCTTTAATTTTAAAGCGGTCAGATGCGTATATTGGCGTTCTGATAGATGATCTGGTAACAAAAGGTACTAATGAACCATACAGAATAATGACCTCCCGGGCTGAATACAGGTTACTGCTCAGACAGGATAATGCTGATATCAGATTGACTGAATTGGGTCGAAGGGTTGAATTAGTTGGAGATACCAGGTATCGAAATTTTGAGGACAAGTACAGATTAGTTGAGAAAGAAAAACAGAGATTGGGACAGTTATCTGTTGCTCCGGTTGAAGCAGTTCAGCAGGTACTTATTGCTAAAGGGAGTTCTGAGCTTAAACAAAATGCAACATTAGTGGAACTTCTTAAAAGGCCTGAAATTTCATATAATGATTTGCGAAAAATTGCAGAGGGTTTTACCGATTTACCTGATGAAGTAATAGAACAGGTTGAGATACAGATAAAATACGAGGGATATATAAAAAGACAAATGGAGCAGGTGGATAAGTTTCAACGACTTGAAAACAAGAAGATACCTGACTGGCTGAATTACGATGATGTAAAAGGGATTTCAACCGAAGCTAAGCAGAAACTAAAAGGGATGAGACCTTTGTCAATAGGGCAGGCTTCTAGGATATCTGGTGTTTCGCCAGCTGATATATCTATAATAATGGTATATCTTGAGCAAAAGCGGAGGGAAAAAACTGAGGTTTAACTCTGGGAGGTTAAAACTTTAATGGACGAATTTCTAGCTCAAAAAATAATTGAAACTGCAGAGTTAGTAGGAGTTAAAGTAGGCATGAAGGAAGCCACTGATTTTTTAACTTATCTAAATTTGCTGCTTGATTGGAATCAAAGGATGAATTTAACAGCGATAACTGATCCAGAGGAAATTGTAGTTAAACATTTTATTGATAGCTTGGCTTTGGTTCCACACTTGAAGGAATACCCTACCCTCAGTATTCTTGATGTTGGTACAGGTGCCGGTTTTCCTGGTATTCCATTAAAAATTGTTTTGCCTCATATAAATGTAGTTTTACTTGATTCTCTAAAGAAGCGAGTTTTGTTCCTTGATGCTGTAATTGGAGAACTGGGTCTTAAAGGCATTTCGGCAGTTCATGGAAGAGCTGAAGATTTTGGCAAGCAGCCTGATTACAGAGAAGCTTTTGATATAGTTACTTCTCGGGCTGTAGCAAAACTTTCTGTTTTGTCTGAACTGTGTATACCGTTTGTTAAGGTAGGCGGGAATTTTATATCTTATAAAGGAGCAAAAGCGGACGAAGAAATTAACGAGGCTCAAAATGCCATAAATGTTCTTGGGGGTGCAAAATTAATCCGGGTAGAAGTCATTTTACCTGGACTTGAAGATAAACGGGCTTTGATTTTTGTGACAAAGAAGGATCACACTCCGGAAAAATATCCTAGGAAAGCTGGCATGCCTGAAAAAAAACCTTTATAAAACGAACAATTGTTCCCGGTCTGTTTTGCTTTGAGAGCTCCGAAAAAGGGATGGTTAATATAATAACTCCAAAAACAACATTTTTTAATTCTGGGGCAAAATAAGAGCCATGAGGCGCGATGTAAGAAAAAGGAAGAAATTTAGAGGGTTTAAAGAAAATAATCCACCTGTTAAGGAAGGACTCAAAGTGTTTTTGTGGAATCTAAATAAGAATGAATTTCGATTTACAGGTGGTGTAATATGGGCAAAGTTATTGCTATTGCAAATCAAAAAGGCGGAGTAGCCAAGACAACTACTGCTGTTAATCTGGCATCCTGTATTGCTGCGTTGGGGAAGAAGGTCCTTTTGATCGATATAGACCCTCAGGGAAATGCCAGCAGCGGTCTGGGAGTCGAAAAAACGGAGCTTAATTATTGTGTTTATGATGTACTTATAAATGACCTTTTAATGGAGAGTATTATATCTAAAACAGAAATTGAAGGGCTTCACATTGTCCCGGCAACAATTCAATTGGCCGGAGCCGAGATTGAGTTGGTTACAGCTATTTCTAGGGAATTAAAACTAAAAAAGGCTCTTCAATTGACAAAGGATAATTATGATTATATATTTATTGATTGTCCGCCATCTCTTGGTTTGCTTACAATTAATGCCCTAACTGCCTCAGATTCATTGATTATCCCAATTCAGTGTGAATATTATGCTCTTGAAGGATTGGGACAATTAATGAATACAATAGAATTAATAAGAAAGCACCTTAATTCCCGGCTTGAGATTGAAGGGGTACTTCTTACTATGTTTGATGCACGTACCAATCTATCAATACAGGTCGTGGAGGAAGTTAAGGGGCATTTCAAGGATAAGACCTACAGAACGATTGTGCCTCGAAATGTTAGACTTAGTGAGGCACCTAGTCACGGTAAGCCTATTATTTTATATGATCCAAAGTCAAAAGGTGCAGAAGTTTATCAGGAATTGGCGAAGGAAGTGACTAAGGTTGAGTAAGAAGGGTTTGGGCAAGGGTTTGGGAAAAGGTCTTCAGGCATTGCTCCCTGAGATTAAAAAGGATAGTCCTGCAGAAGATAAAGTAATTGAGATATCTGTTGAAAATATTTCAGTGAATAAACATCAGCCAAGACATGTTTTTGATGAAGAAAAGCTCAAAGAACTTGCTAACTCCATTAGAGAACACGGAGTGGTTCAGCCTATCATAGTCCGACCGTCGGATTCTGAACAGTTTGAATTGGTTGCTGGAGAACGTAGATGGCGTGCATGCAAAATAGCAGGCATTAAAAAAATACCGGCGATAGTAAAAAACTTAAATGAAAAGGAAACATCGGAAATTGCTTTGATTGAGAACATCCAAAGAGAAGACCTTAATCCTATTGAGGAGGCTGTTGCTTACAGCACTCTGATGGAGGAGTACGGACTGACCCAGGAAGAATTATCAAAAAGAGTTGGAAAAAGCAGGCCATTTATTGCTAATACAGTTAGACTTCTTTCTCTATCGGAACAAATTAAAGGGTTCATTTCTAGTGGAGCAATTTCTGCCGGCCATGCCAGAGCATTAATGAGTTTACCAAGAGACGGAGACCGTCAGGAATTAGCCAAAAAAATTATAAACAAGGGTTTATCTGTAAGACAGGCAGAACAGGAAGTTAAAATTGCACTGGAAGACAGAAAACCCAGAAAGAAAAAAGATATTGACCCTGTTATAAGCGACCTTGAGGAGCGATTAAAAACCAAGTTTTGTACCAAAGTCTCAATCAGACATGGTACTAGGGCTGGAAAAATTGAGCTTGAGTATTACGGTGATGAAGAGTTAGAGAGACTTCTAGAAGTATTGTTAGGAGATATTGATAATTAACTGTTTCACGTGAAACATTGCCACAGGGTTGGAATTGTTTCACGTGAAACTTTTTAAAGGCAAATTTATTAAGGGTATAAGCGGAATTTAAAAACCCACTTGGCTTTATAATAATATTGGGTCTGTATGTACCACATATATTCACGTACTTCTGAGAAGGGTTTTGCTGCCATTTCAGGAAGGGTAGTTTTTAGTTACTAACAGGGAGGAAAGTATTATGATCTATTTAGATAATGCTGCAACCACATGGCCAAAACCCGAGGAAACAATAGCTGCAGTTGAAGATTGTATAAGACGTACTGGTGCAAACCCCGGTCGTGGAGGGCATCAAATGTCACTTGCTGCGGGTCGGATTATCTATGAAACTAGGGAAGTAGTTGCCAATCTGTTTAATATTAGTGATCCGGCGCGGGTTGTATTTACGGGAAATGCCACAGAATCCCTTAATTTAGCTCTCAAAGGACTATTAAAACCAGGGGACCATGTTATTACCAGTTCAGTAGAGCATAATGCTGTGGCGAGGCCGCTTTATGTGCTGAAAAGCCGTGGAGTTGAGGTTACTGAAATATCTCTCAATAAAGATGGTCTACTGGACCCTGATGATGCTGCAAAAGCTTTGAAGGGAAATACTGCTGCTATCGTAATGCTCCATGCATCAAATGTTACGGGAGCTATTATGCCTATTGGTGAAGTGGGTAAAATTGCCCGTAATAATGGTATCCCACTAATAGTTGATGCAGCTCAAACTGCAGGATTTCTTGATATTGATATAGATCAGATGAATATAGATATTCTGACTTTTACCGGGCATAAGAGTTTGTTTGGTCCTCAGGGGACAGGGGGTTTGTTTATACGTGAAGGCATTGAACTGGTCACGTTAAAAGAAGGAGGAACAGGGAGTCAGAGTGAATCATTTGAGCAGCCAAGGGATTTGCCTGATAAATATGAGAGCGGGACACCAAATACTCCTGGAATAGCAGGTCTCGGTGCGGGTATTAAATTTATTACAGAAAAGGGTTTGGATGCAATAAGAAAACACGAACGTGACTTGATGAGTGATTTTATTGAGGGACTAAAGCAGTTTAAGAGGATCAAAATTTACGGTCCAGCTGACCCTGACCTTCAGGTTCCTGTCGTCTCGATAAATATTAAAGGTCAGGATTCTTCGGAAATAGCATTTGTTTTGGATCGGGTCTTTAACATAGCATGCCGCAGTGGACTGCATTGCTCCCCAATGGCTCATAAAACATTGGGGACATTAGAAAGAGGCACAGTTAGATTTAGTTTTTCCTACTTTAATACTAAAAAGGAAGTAAATCAAACCCTAGAAGCACTTGATAAAATCATATCAGAGCTCCCTTGATATAAAAACGGCAAACCATTATGGTTTGCCGTTTATTTTTTGATTTGAAATTAAAAACTGGGCCTTTGCAATATCATAAACAGCTTTTGCCGGAATGTTATTTAGCCGGGCTATTTCTTTACAGTCCTCCCACTCAGGGGCAGCAGTTAGTATATCACTTGATCCTGTTCGGCGACCCAGTTTTATTTTAATAGTGCCGTAAATGGTGTCTACTGTTACAATTTCACGAAACAGCTTAAACCTGTTAGTAGTATATGTACGAACACCCAAAGTAGAGGTTTCAGAAAATAAAATGTCAACCAGAGGTTTAGTATTATTTTTTGGTGCCAGGCAGGTCAATACCTGACCGGGCCTTCCTTTCTTCATAATTACCGGGGTTAGATATACATCAAGCGCTCCCTTAGAAAAAAGCTGTGATAATATATGCTCATAAAACTCAGGATTCATGTCGTCGATATTAACTTCAATAACTGTTGTCAAATCAGAATCCAGGTCTGAAGGGTATGACTCCTGTTCAATTTCACCCAGTACAGCGCGCAGCAGATTGGGAACTTTGCGGTCAGCTGTTCCTGCTCCATAGCCTATTTTAGAAATCTGCATGGAGGGGATCGGCCCAAACTCCTGACATAGGGTCTTAATTAGTGCTGCACCAGTTGGAGTCACTGTTTCTCCCTCAATGTCGCATTTTTTTGTTGGGATACCGGTTAAAAGTTCAAGAGCAGCGGGAGCCGGAAGCGGGAGAATACCATGAGCACAGTCTACAAAGCCAAAACCAAGTGGAAGAGGTGAGCACATTATCTTCTTAATACTCAATAAATCGAGAGCAATAATTGTTCCAATTATGTCGATGATTGAGTCAATTGCGCCCACTTCATGGAAGTGAACCTCTTCAGGAGAAATACCATGAATTTTTGCTTCAGCAGCAGCCAGATTTTCAAACACCTGGACACTTGCGGTTTTTACTTGTTTAGGGAGAGTGCTTTTAATTATGATATTCTTGATATCAGATAAATGGCGGTGATTAAAGCCTTTTTCATTAACATGCACAAAAAATTTAGTTCCGCTGATGCCGTTTTTTTGGACTTTTTCCAGACTAATATGGTAGTCAGGTAAATCCAGTCCGGCTAAACTGGTAGTTAAATCATCTAAAGAGATTCCCAGGTCGGTTAATGCACCCAGGAACATATCGCCGCTTATGCCTGCAAAGCAGTCCAGATAAAGAGTCCTCATTTAGGTACCTTCCTTCAGTCGGATTATAGAAGAAGCCATGGCAGCTGCTCCAAAACCATTGTCAATATTTACCACGGCAAGGCCGGAAGCGCACGAATTAAGCATTGCCAGCAGGGCAGCAAATCCACCTGTGCCGGTACCATAGCCGACGCTTGTCGGGACTGCAACCACAGGGACATCGACAAGCCCCCCGATTACACTGGCCAGAGCGCCTTCCATACCTGCAACAACAATTATAACGGCAGCTTCATTGAGCAGTGATTTATGATAGAAGAGCCGATGAATCCCGGCGACGCCGACATCATAAAGACGTTTAACGGTATTACCCATTATTTCCGCTGTAACTGCCGCTTCTTCGGCAACAGGCAGGTCAGCCGTGCCGGCGCTGACAACCAAAACAGGACTTTTGAATTTATGGCCTGATTTGCGTTCAACTGTAATGCAGCGTGCCAGTTCATGATATTTTGCGTCAGGACACTTCATAGATACTGCTTCAAATGTATCAGCCCCTGCTCTGGTAGCCAGGATATTATTGTTTTTGGCCAAAAGCTTTTCTATTATTTCGACAACTTGGTACGGCTGCTTACCCTGACAGAAAACTACTTCAGGAAAGCCAGTCCTAAGAGATCTGTGGTGGTCAATCTTGGCAAAGCCTAAATCCTCAAAAGGTAGACTTTTTAAACAATCCATTGCTTCGGCAATATCTAGTGTTCCTTGTTTTACCTTATTTAGTAGGTCCTCCAGAAATTCTTTGTCCATCAATTATCTCCTTTGAAAGGACTTCGTTCATACTTCCACTTCGAAACCCTTTTAGATCCAGTGTTATATATGTGAAACCCAAAGATGAAAACTTCTGAACAACGTCCTGCCTGAATTCAGGCCGGGTAATTTTCTCTATCAGAGCTTCGGGTACTTCAATTCTGGCTGTATCACCGTGATGGCGGACTCTAATTTCTGTCATGCCAAGATTTCTTAGGAAACGTTCCGCTTCATCGACTTGCCTCAGTTTCTCATCGGTTATTACCTGACCATAGGGAAACCGTGACGACAGGCACGGTTGACTAGGTTTGTTCCAGTTAGGTAAACCTTCTTTTTGGGCAATAGCTCTTATTTCATTTTTTGTCAGTCCGGCTTCTTGGAGAGGGCTTCTTATTCCAAGTTCTTTTCCGGCTTTCATTCCAGGCCTGAAATCATTAATGTCATCTGCATTAGCGCCATCTACAACAAACCTAAGCTGTTGGTCATCTGCGATTCCTTTTAGTTTTCCAAACAATTCAGTTTTGCAGTAATAGCAACGTTCAGGGGGATTGTTATAAAAACGCGAATCGTTAAGCTCTTCCGTAAATATACTAATATGGTTAGCTCCTAAAGAATTCGCGGTTTTTTTGGCAAACTGCCATTCTTCAGCTGGGTAAGTTTCAGAAGAAGCAGTGACAGCTAAAACATTATTTTTTCCAAGGGTTTTTAAGGAAAAATATAATAAAAGAGTACTGTCAATACCTCCTGAAAACGCAACCAAAACAGAGTTCATCTGTGTTAGAATTTCATCGAGATGCAATAACTTGTCTTGATTCATATAAGTAGGTTATCCTCCATAATTGTTTATTCTTCCATTATTTTAACAAAACCGGGCAAGAAGTCCCTTCCTCTCTAGGTAGGGGATGTGGTTACATTTTATTATAGGGTGAAAACCTTGTCAACGCTGGTGTTTTGCAGTACGTTATAAAAATATTGGAATTGCTGAGAGGATTTTATCTTTGTTTGTGGAAATGGAAAAGACGGAAAACTAACAAGGGGGATTGGAGCACGGAATGGAAAATGTTATAGCTTTCGTCAGAACATATAACGAAGTACTAGTTTTAGCAGCACTCGGCTTATCATTTATTCTTATTATTTTGTTAACGAGTAATCTTTACAGGATGGGTAAAGTAGTAAAAAAGTACAATCAGCTTATGAAGGGGATGGAAGGGAAGAATCTCGAGGAAATGTTAACCTCGCACCTAAAAACGGTTAACAAGATGTTTTCCAAGACTCTCGAGATTGAGAGCGAATATAAGTCGGCTAAGAAAATGGCTGAAAAATCTGTTCAAAGATTAGAGATAGTACGATTTAACGCATTTGATGATACCGGAAGTGATTTGAGCTTTGCTGTTGCAATGCTTGACTCTTTTGGTGACGGAGTAGTTTTAAGCAGTCTTTTTGCGCGTGACGAAACCAGGACATATGCCAAGCCGGTAAATAAAGGCCAGTCAAATTATCACTTATCTGATGAAGAAAAAGAAGTAATCAGACTGGCGATGGAGAAAAAAGTCTATTAATAGAGAAAAATGTCTATTAATTGACAAGGTTTCTTAAATTTGTTTCAAGAATATTTAGTGGTCCTCCTGCCAACACTAGAAGTGAAGAACGGGGGGATTTTTTATGCCATTAAAGGTTGCAGTGCAAAACGGGCTTACGGAAATTGCCTCAGGCTTATTACGCCATGGATATGATGTAGTAGCTATGGAAGAGAATTCAGATCCGGTTGATGTGATTGTGTATTCGGGAGTATCCAACGACCTGACCGGCTTTGAGACTATTGATTATTACGGAGACGGTATGACCATGGGAGTAAATAACCCATCCGGAGTTATGCTTGTAAATGCCCATAGCAACTCACCGGAACAGGTTATAGCTACCATTAATAACAGTTTCGGTTGGTTGGGGGACTAGTTTGCTTTTTAAACATAGACAAGATGCCGGTCAGCAGCTTGGAGAGTCTTTACAAAGATACAAACCGGAAAACACAGTCGTTTTGGGTATTCCACGCGGTGGTGTTGTTGTAGCCGCTGAAGTGGCAAAATTTTTGAATGCACCTTTGGATGTAATTATTCCACGTAAACTAGGCGCTCCTCATAATCCAGAAGTGGCGATAGGTGCCCTAACTCAGGACGGAACCGTCATTTTAGATGAAGTTACGGTTCGTCGTTTGGGGTTATCTAATGCACAAATTAATCAAATGGTTGAAGACGTTTCGGTAGAAATACAAAGAAGGGTAGAAAAGTACCGAAGTGGAAAAACAGGCCTGGAACTGCGCGGGAAGACGGTAATTGTAGTAGATGATGGTATAGCTACTGGATTTACCGTTCAGGCAGCTCTTCAATCAGTAAAGAAAAGTGGCGCTGACAAGCTGATATTGGCTGTACCTGTTGCCCCTGCAGATACTGTGAGTATATTTAGGGAAATAGTAGATAGCTTGGTTTGTCTTTATATTCCTGAAGAGTTTTATGCCGTCGGCCAGTTTTATAATGATTTTGACCAGACATCAGATGAGGAAGTTATAAAGTTATTAGCCAATAGAACTACAACACAACCGAGTTTATCATAATTAACTAAACAAAAATGAGTGGCTAAATGCCACCCTTTTTATTTTCGGAAAAGCTTTTATTTTGTCCAATGGTAATTTGATTGGTTTCATCAAGAATAGCTAAAGCTTCATCCAGGCTGTCAACCTGAGTAGAATAAAAAGCTTCTAATTGAGTATCGGAAAAGACCGGAAGGTCTTTGGAGGTATTAATCTTTGCCTCAAGTTGCTTTTTTCGGGGGAGTTTATTCAAGTTGTATTCCTCCTTTTAGAAATAGGCTCCTTTATCCTTCAAAATAGCTGTTGCTTTTTCAAGGTGCTGTTCATCGGTGACTATAGTAATCAGGAAAGCTTTACCCCCTGCTTGCCCGTAACCTTCTGAGGACAGACCGGAGACAGACGGGTCTGCAGCCATTAGAATTCGTTCGTCATTGTCACTAAAGTTGTTCTTGTTAGTTGAATAGACTGTCAGACCGGTTAATGTATTTGCCTGGTTAACAGGATTATTATAATTATCATCATAGCTTACTCCAAACTTGCTGACACGGTCTAGTTGGACCTCTGTAATACCTGCTTCATTGAGGGCTTTCATTGCGTCTTGAGCTGTGGTGCTAGTTGGGAAATAAGCTAATATAGATTGTTCGCCTGGTGAAAGCTGCATAATTTTAGACCTCCTTAAACATAATGCATTTACACTTATTTTGCACAAACTCTTGCGAAATTACTCCACAAAAAAAGCTTCGCGTGACGAAGCTTTTTGGTCATATCTGCATAACATTTTTACCGCTTGTAAACAACAAACTTCCCTGATGAATTCCTTCACTAATTATATTGGCCATCTTCATTACAAGACTTAATCGGGTATTTTGCAGGACAAAATATTCCATAAATCCTCCTACATTCACTATACCTGTTATATATAGGTTGCCGACCGAAGGGAGGTGTTTATTGACACCTGCTCCCGGTTTTAAGGCTCCCTCACCAATATTTACATTACCAATATTCTCAATGTTTCCAAGACAGGCATCAATAGCTACTACAAAGGGGTTATCCATTTCCTCTATCACTTTAAGATATTCAGCTAAGTTGCTTGCATGAACGGGGTGATCAAGTGTTCCTAGGACTTTAAAGAAACTATGATTTTTTTCCTGAAGCTTAGAACCAACAAGCGGTCCCAGACTATCACCTGTAGATCGGTCAGTTCCTATACAAACGACTACTCTCGGGCGATCGTCACAAAGCTTCTGTTTTAAAAGCTTTTCATAAAAAAGCATGCCAAATTTTTTTGCGGCATCGTTATCTTCTATAGATATTCTTGTACTAGACTGGGTTTTTCGTTGAAAAGGGGAGAAAAAGGACATACAAACCTCCCAGAAACTGTATTCCGAAATATTTATATGTAAATGACGTTGAAAATATACTCCCTTGGTTAAAAAAGGGTTTTCCATAATAATTGTCGAAACAAGTATGAAATTGTTTTTTCGTAACTATGGTTACTACAGTGAGGGTATACTATGAAAAAATTAAGTAGGCGACAATTTTTAAAAATTTGTGCTGCCTCCGGTGCGGCAGCTGGATTATCTCAACTGTGGATACCAGCTTTAGCAGAAGCCTTTGGTGAGGCCGCAAAAGCAAATTTACCGGTTGTGTGGATACAGGGATCTGCCTGCGGTGGTTGTTCTACGTCTTTTATTAACAGTGTACATCCGGAACTAAGGGAAATTCTGAGTGAAGTCCTTGACCTTACTTTTCATCCTAATTTGGGTCAAACTGCTGCGCCAATGGATACAGGCCGGAACCATCGGGGAAAATTTATATTAGTAATTGAAGGAGCGATTCCAAAGGCAAACAAAGGTGCGTTTAATATCATAGGAGAGGATTCGTCAGGCAATGATATACCTCTGATTGATGTTGTATCAAATCTAGGTGAAATGGCTGGCACTGTAGTAGCTGTTGGCACATGTGCCTCTTACGGAGGGGTTTCAGCGGTAGAACCCAATGTTTCTTATAGTGTAGGCGTTGAAAACCTAATTGATCCGGGTAAAGTAATTAATATTCCCGGTTGCCCTCCTCATCCTGACTGGATAGTAGGAACGCTTGGACATATTATGCTTTATGGGAAACCTGATCTTGATGATTTTGGTCGTCCTAAGATGTTTTATGGCGGCCTTATTCATAACAATTGTCCCTTAAGACAATATTTTGAAAACAGTATTTTTGCCACAAAAGCAGGAGAAAAAGGATGCATGCTGATGATGGGCTGCAAGGGTCCAATTGCTTTTGGAGACTGCCCCACGAGGCAATGGAATGGATCTTCTTCCTGGTGTGTCAGTGGGAATGCACCATGTATTGGATGTACTGACCCCAAATTTCCTGAACTCACTATGCCGTTTTACCAAAAGATGCCGGAAATTAGTATTCCTGGGATTTCTTCTACTGCCGATAATATTGGAAAGGTACTTGGGGTTGCTACTACAGCAGGAGTAGCCATACATTTTACGGGAAGCCTTATTTCAGGCAGACTTGGTAGGAAAAATAAAAGCAAGGAGGGTGATTAGTAATGCCAATCGTTATCAACCCTCTTAATAGGTGTTCCCGTCCCCTAAAGATATTGCTTAATAATCACGGAAGTAATGCAAAAGCTGCTGAAGTCAGCACTACATATTATTGGGATCATTCCAAGACCTTAAAGGGTAAGAATCCTTTGGATGCAATACTTCTATCACAGAGGACCAACGGGACAGATTTTATTTCACATGCTATCGCGGCAGCAAGAGCCCTGGAGGAGATAGCTCAGGTAAAGATACCGGAAAATGCTCAAATAATACGTAATATTTTACTGGGACTAGATATCATATACGGACATATCACCCATTTTTATCAGTATGTTCTTCCTGATTATATTCCTATTCCACGCTCGGGGAATCCCAGCGGAGTTGATGTTGACTATCGGATTTCTTCAGACGTGGTAGAAAAGATGATAACTCATATGTGGACGTCTTATGAAATTCGCAGGACTATACATAATTTGATTGCTCTTATTGGAGGGAAAGCTCCGCATGTTAGTAATATAGTAGCTGGCGGGGTATCAAAAGCTTTATCAGGACCGGATGCAATTAGGGCAAAATCTATGTTGAGGCAAGTTTCTGATTTCATTAACAGGGAGTATACTCATGACATATGGCAAATAAAAGTTGCTTACAGGGACTTTTTTAATATAGGCGGCTGGGAAGGCCGGCTTTTGACTTTTGGTGAATTTCCTCAAAAAGAAAATTCTAATTACTATATCAGTCCAAAAGCGCTGGATGAATCAGGGCTTGTAAATATTCAAAAGAGTCTTTTAACTGTTGAATATTCGGGTTCCTATTTTGAGGCTGAAACTAAGGGCAATTCTCTTAAAACCCAGTTTCGACCGGTACCAGATAAAGCAGGAGGTTATTCCTGGACCAAGGGAATTGTTTACTCTAAACAGACATATGAAACAGGCGCTGTAGCCAGAATGTTTCTGTCTGGGAATAAAATCATAGCCGATTTAGGTACTAATGCTGTTTCTGTAATGGGCCGACTACGGGCGCGT
Source organism: Thermincola carboxydiphila (assembly GCA_016841045.1). GTDB lineage: Bacteria > Bacillota > Thermincolia > Thermincolales > UBA2595 > JAENZX01. Next base: position 31,076 of record JAENZX010000019.1, on the reverse strand, counting down.
CTCGAAGAATGTTACCGGCTTGCTGAACAAATGAGAATATGGATTGATCAACTTAATCCAAAAGAACGCGTTGCATCAGAATTTGAAATTCCTAAAGAAGGGGAAGCTATTAGTTTCGCCGAATCTTCGGGTGGTTCAATTGTACACTGTCTGTCTATTAATAAAGGTAAGATTGATATATATAATATTTTTGATTCTTATTCGTGGAATATTTGCCCGACAACCTACGAAGGCCAGCGGAATCCAATGGAGCGGGCTATTACAGGAATTAGGATCGCTAATAACAAGTATCCAATTCAGGTATTCAGGATTATACGGTCGTTTTAGAATCCCCATGGGGTTGTTCTAATGAGGTGAAATGTTTTGGCAAAGGCTAAGCTTTATCATACACTGACGGCAAGAATAATACACTGGACAAATGCCGCCTTTATGGGACTGTTGATACTTACAGGTTTATATATTAGGGACCCGCTTAGTTTGTCTTTTTTTGCAAACATGGATACAGCAAGAAAATTACATTTTATTTCTATGTATTTTATAATTAGCGGAACCTTTTTAAGGATATACTATTCCTGTATTGATAGAGATTATAGGGAGATTTTTTTTAGATTCAGGGACTTTAAACAACTCCCGAAGGTTGTAAAATATTACCTTTTCCTCAGCGATTCGCTTCCATGCAAAGGGCGTTATAACGCGTGTCAGAAGGTATTATATAATGGTTGGGTTTTATTGATTTTATTTCAGGCGGCGACAGGCTTTATGTTGTATTCAACAGAAATCTTAACTAAATATTCGCTTTTATTAGGAGGTCCTGTCATTGTCAGGCAGACCCACTTCCTAATGACCTGGTTTTTTATTATCACAATTATTGTTCATGTTTATTGTGCTTTTTTATCCGGATGGGATGTTGTGAAATCAATGTTTACAGGTGTCAGGGAAAACTCAGTACAAGTAAGAGACCATGTTTCTTTATAATGATTTCTTTTGTACCCGGGCAATTGGCTTATTGAACAGATAAAAGAAAAAGAATAACAAATCAAGCCGTTGACATTGCTGCCAACGGCTTTGTTCGATAAGTTTTGACCATCCTTGGAGGAAATATGCTTAAAAAAACTTTAAACTACATTCGTATAACACCTAGCTCTATGGTTGTTATCATTGTACTGCTCCTATTACTGGATCTTTTTATCAGGTCTTACTGGGCGGGTCTATATCAAACACCTGGCAGTATCCGATTGGTTAATACTGAAGTAGAATCATTAATTAGGTTAGAAAGAGAGCTGAAAGAGGCGGAGGGTTATAAAATCGTGTTTTTGGGTGACTCTCAGGCTTACGGATCCTCGGTTAAAAATTCTTCAGAGACTGTCCCCGCTTATTTGGAACAAGATTTAAGGCGTCAAATGCCTGACAAGAATATCAAGGTTTTTAATTTTTCTTTTAAGGGTATGGGTATTTCCGAAAATTATTTTATAATTAACGCCTTGCTGGATAAAGATGTTGATTTGTTCGTATATAACCTCAGCACAAGCTGGTTTAACAGGAATGAAACTTTTGATCATCCAAATGTTATAAGGCTAACAGATAATTTACCTGAAGAAGAAAAGCTTAATAGAATGGGAATAAAAGATGAAAGAACATTTAAAGATCGGTTATCAGACAAATTAAATTTAACGGTCAGCCGTTACTGGGGTCTTTACGAGAATAGGGCAGTTATTACAACAATGCTTCTGGGTAAATCAGTGAGAGAAAAAATAACTGAGTCACAGATTAAGTTGACCAATCCGAAGAAAGCCTTAAAAGATGAGAAAGCAAAACAGAGACTATATCAACCATGGAATACAAAAGACTGGAAGGCAATTTTGGGCAAGGTAAATTACAAATTTGGTCAAGTTAACCTAAATCCCTATAATAGGCAAATGATTTTTTACACCATGCTTTTGCAGGATATCCAACGTAATAAAATACCAGCAATGTTTTATAACAGTCCGCAAAATATTGACATGCTCGAAACAGTTTATGGTATGGATAAAAAAGAATGGCTCAAAAACTCTGCACAAATAAAAAAGATGACTAATAAAGGCTATATAACTCATTTGGATTACACGTATTTAGTACCGGGTAGGTACTTTACTGATGCAATCCATATGGATAAAAACGGAAACAAGATTGTTGCACAGCAGTTGGCAAAGGATATCCTCGACAATTGGAGGTAGTATTTTGGCCTTTACGACATGGGTCTACGGATTTTTATTAACAATATCAGCTGTAGTATATTGGATACTGCCCAGATGGATTAAGGAGTATTTTCTGCTTGCCATTAGTTTTGTTTTTGTAATGTATTCGTCCCCTTCTACGGTTTATCTTTTACTTGGATTAGGAACATTAGTTTATTATTTGGGCCAAAATACTTTGGGTAAGAAGACATTGTTGATTTCAGGATTGGCTATTCTGTTAACAGTGCTTATATATTTTAAATATATAGTATTACTAAATGAAATCTTTTATAAAATGCTGCCCTGGACCGGATTTGAATTAAAGCTGGATATTCCAAAATATGTTTTACCCCTGGGAATTTCCTATTTTACTTTCAAGCTGATACATTACCTGGTGGATAGTTTCAGGGGAATCAGACCAGAAGGTAATTATGCCAGATTCCTTCTTTACATATTTTTCTTTCCTATTCTTCCTCTAGGGCCTATCGAAAGATGGCCAAACTTTTTACAGCAAACCCAAGAGCTTGGAGGTTTCAAATGGGGTTATCTGACAGAAGGCCTGGCAAGGATCATAACAGGCCTATTCAAAAAGTTAGTCCTCGCCGACATGTTTGCAATTTATGCCGATAAATTGGACAATCAGGGATTGACCAGCGGCGCCTACTGGATAATTGTTTATGCATATACCTTCAGGATATACTTTGATTTCTCTGGATACTCGGATATTGCAATAGGCAGTGCCAGACTTTTTGGGTATAAGATTATTGAAAACTTTGAAAACCCATATCTGAAAAGTGACTTGTCAAAGTTCTGGAAAAGCTGGCATATGTCGTTAACAGGCTGGTTTCGGGACTATGTATTTATTCCCCTTGGGGGGAGCCGGGGTAGTTTTATCCAGACAATAGTCAACACATTTATAGTTATGTCTCTTACTGGGGTATGGCATGGTGCTTCTTTAAATTTTCTTGTATGGGGAATTTATCACGGTGCAGGTCTTATCCTACTTAGGATTTATAGAATGACTATAGACAAGAGGCTGCCTGAAGAATGGCGCACTTCAAAACTGTCTTTGGTACTAGGCAATGTACTTACATTTCATTTTGTGGTAATTGGATGGGTGTTTTTTGCTGCCGATTTCACGCAAAGCCTATATGTAATTGCTAGGATGTTTAAATGGGGGTAGGAAATATGAGGGGCTGGATTCAACCTATTATTAGCGGAGTTTTTTGGGTAATAGTAATAATAATAACTGTTTTGCTATCAACCAGTGGGCAGGTTCCTTTTATTTACAATCAATTTTAGTAAGTTTACCGATATATTATAAAAAATCTTTGCAATGCAAAGTATATTAGAATGATAATATAATAAAAGAGGTTACGATTTTAGGAGGTATCTGATGGATAAGGAAAATAAAGACCGGTGGAAGAAGATAAAAGAAGAACTGGGTTTTGAACACAAATTGGTATGGGATAAACTATCGACCGTAGAAAAAGAAGAGGTTTTTAAGTTTGGTGAAGATTATAAGTCATTCTTGGATGAAGCGAAAACTGAACGGGAATCTGTACAGGAAATTATCAGAATTGCTCAGGAAAACGGATTTGTATCCATGGATGACATTCGGGGTAAAAAACTGCGACCGGGCAATAAGGTATATGCTGTTAACAAGGAAAAAAATGTTGCTTTGATTGTTGTTGGTAAAGAACCGGTATGGCAGGGGATAAATGTAATAGGCTCCCATATTGATTCCCCCAGGCTGGATTTAAAGCCTGTACCTTTATATGAGGATTCAGGACTGGCAATGCTAAAAACCCACTACTACGGAGGCATAAAAAAATATCACTGGTTGTCACACCCTCTTGCTCTTCACGGAGTGGTAATAAAACAAAATGGTGAAAAAGTCAATATAAAAATCGGATCAAACGAAAATGACCCTATTTTTTTGATAACAGATCTTCTGCCGCATCTAGCCAAGGACCAATTTCAGAAAAAACTTGGGGAGGCAATAAGCGGAGAGGCACTAAACATCCTTGCAGGAACGATTCCATTTGAGGAAAAAGAGGCAAAGGACAGGGTTAAGCTTGCTATACTTGAGTTGTTAAAAGTAAAATACGGAATAGAGGAAGAGGATTTTACCAGTGCTGAACTTGAACTGGTACCTTCAACTCGGGCGCGTGACATAGGATTTGACCGCAGCCTCATAGGGGCTTATGGGCAGGACGACCGGATTTGTGCTTATACCTCCCTCCGGGCCATTTTAAGCTGCCATGAGCCGGCTCGTACGGCTGTAGCACTGTTTGTGGACAAAGAAGAAACAGGAAGTGCTGGCAATACTGGAATGAGGTCCAGGTTCTTTGAGAATACAATTGCAGAATTACTTTATCTAATTTCCGGAGACTATGATGAAATATACTGCCGCAGGGCCTTAGCAAAAGCCAGAGCTTTATCGGCAGACGTTGGCGCTGGAGTTGACCCCAATTGGGAGGGTGTACTTGACAAACTAAATGCCGCCAGGCTGGGCTGCGGGGTAGTAATTACCAAATATACAGGCTCGGGGGGCAAATATTCGACAAGTGAAGCCAATGCTGAATTTGTGGCAGAGATTCGAAGAATTTTTAACGATAAAAAGATTGTTTGGCAGACGGCTGAACTTGGCAAAGTAGATCAGGGTGGAGGCGGAACCATTGCCCAGTTTATGGCTCGATATGGGATGGAAGTGCTTGACTGTGGACCTGCGTTACTCAGTATGCATTCACCCGTTGAAGTTGCCCATAAAGCAGACATTTATATGTGCTACAAGGCTTATGAGGCTTTTTTCTACTGCTAAGGTGATTCAACCCAGTTTTTTAAAATCCAGTCCCATGACTGGATTTTTGTTTAACACGGCTTAACAAACCTTTGCAGGAATTGTCCGGGGGTCGTCGAAATAAAAAGTATCTTAATGGAATCCTTTAAAAATATTGAGGTGACTTTTATGGTTTGGTTGCTGGCAGGTGGATTTTTGCTGGCTGTTGCGCTAATTTCAGGGCTTTTTTTGATTGATAGGGAGTCTATAAAATCTGTAAAAATAACTTCCAGATCTAAACTGCATAAATCTGGAGAGGATAGACGGGAGATACTTGTTGATTTATCAGGGGATAGTTTTCAAAAAATTAATCAATACATACAGGAAGGAAAATACGAACTTATTGATAAGGTTGTCGACCAGCTTGAAAGATTCCCCCGGGACAAACAGGAACTTATCAGGCAGGCTGTATCACAGCCTGCTGTTAGTGAGCGGTACAAGAATGGCTTAACAGATACAAATTACAAGGTACGGGCAGCAAGCGCCGAAAGGATAGGGAAGATTGGTGGAGAAGGCTCAGCCCTACTGCTGTTTAACGCAATGGCTGATCGTAATGAGGAAGTCCGGCTGGCGGCAACTGCTTCACTCAAAAAAATCAAAGATCCATCTGTTGCTTCAATGCTTATTGAAGCTTTGAAATTTCCCAACAAATGGCTTCCGGCCAGGGTTGCAGAAGTAATTCTTTCTTTGGGTGAAGTTTCGGTAACTGCATTAAAGGGAGCACTTTCTGATAGCGATCCAATAATTCGCGGCTATGTCATTGAACTTCTTGGTGAGATGGGGACAACTGCTTTAGCACCCACTCTTTACCCTGCATTGAAAGATGATAACAGCAATGTCAGGCTGCAGGCTGCAAGAGTTTTGGGGAAGATAGGTTCTACAGGATCCGTGAAACAATTAGCAGAATTGTTTAATGATCCGGAAAATAAGGTGAGAGTACAGGTTGTTCGTTCCATAGGGAAAATCGGGGGGGTGGATGCTGCCAAACAGCTTGAAAAACTTCTGGTGCAGGAAGAGGATCCCGTGTTACAGATAGCCGTGCTAGATTCGTTGAAGTTAATGGGTGGAGAAGGGTTAAATGTTATAAAAAGAATAGCCCTGTCAGAAGGGCATTTCCTTCAGGAAAAAGCAAATCAATTTATGGTAGACGGTGGCGAAGCAGTATGAATATTAAATCCCAATTATACGAAAAAATTCTAGCGTATAAGCCGGAATTCCTTAAAACAAGTGGGACAATTCTCGGAACCTTAATCCTGGCTTTTATAGGCATTAAAATTGGAGACTTTCTAATAGACAGGGTGTTAAGGCCGCGCGAACAGAAATATATCGATGAAGGTAGAGTCCTGACACTTAGGACTTTAGCAAAAAGCATCCTTAGATATTCCATTTATTTTATTGTGGGTTTCACAATATTAGGCCAACTTGTTAAAGATCCTAAAGGCTTCTTGGCTGGAGCAGGGATTCTTGGTGTTGCGTTGGGTTTTGGTGCTCAGAGTTTGGTAAAAGATGTCGTTACAGGTTTTTTTATTCTGTTGGAGAATCAGTACTCAGTTGGAGAGTATATAACTACCGGGAATTTCTCGGGGATTGTCGAAGAGGTAGGTATAAGAATTACCAAATTACGCGATTGGGGCGGAGAGTATCATATTATACCTAACGGACAGATCACGGCTGTTACCAACTTTAGCCGCGGAAGTATGAGAGCGCTTGTTGAGGTACCGATTGCCTATGAGGAGGATGTTAATCGTGCCGTTGCTGTTATGAAGAAGGTTGCAGAAAATATTGCCAATGAGAAGAAAGATGTGATAACCGAAGGGCCGGAAGTTCTTGGTGTGGTCGAAATGGGACCCGGAGGTGTAATTATCAGGACAGTTGCTAAGACTAAGCCGATGGAACAATGGACTGTGGAACGGGAACTTCGCAAACGGTTTAAAGAGGCTTTTGAGCAGGAAGGCATAGAAACCCCCAGAAGAATTATCATCTCCCCGGAAATAGGTGTTGGTAAAGGGGTCAAAAGCCCGTCATAACCGTCATGTAAAGACAGGAGGAAAACAAATTGCATAAGTATATGGTCGGCGATGTTGTTTTGATGAGAAAACCTCACCCCTGCGGGAGTACAGAATGGGAAGTACTTCGTACAGGAATGGATTTTAGGATAAAGTGTCTGGGGTGCGGCAGGCAGGTAATGCTTCCGAGGCCTAAGTTTGAGAAGGGTGTCAAGAAGGTTATTAAGGCAGCTGCTAAAGAATAGATTCGGCTAAATCGGCTGCAGTTTAACAGATATAATGATGCTAATCATTAAAAGCAGTAAATTTGTCAAAAAGGTATCCTATCACCAGTCCGTAAAACATAAAAGAAAAGAAAGCAACGTATTGAGTGTTAAGAGAATGCTGTAAGAAATTTAATCCCAATGAGGGATAAATAACCATAAACACGAACAAACCTGTTCCTATACTTGCAGATACCGTTTTTATATATAGATAATCTCTACCTGTGAATCTTATCAGTAAAGCAATAATGACGCCGGACATTCCGGACATTCCTAATGATGCGATAAGACCGTACAGTTGACCCCAAAAGGTGAACACCTGTGGAGGATTTAGAAACACTTCGGCCATATCTTTCCAGTAAGTTCGGGTCTCTATGCCCGTTAGAATCAACAAATACAGAACAAAATTGTGAGCAATTCCTGCAAGTACTCCCATTATCAATCCTGCAGTATAAAAATCATTGATTTTAAATAGTCGCATTGAAATCAATTCTCCATAGTTAATATTTTTTGCTTTTTTAATTTTATTTATTTTATATCGGCCCATAAACTCAACTCCAGAGTAAATATAGTTGATTGTTTTATTTTTTCCCTAAGTATTTTTGGTTATTCACAACTATTTATTTTTAACTTATTTTTAACGTATAAATGCTTACACATTATTAAAGTTGCAACTATTGCCACAATAAGGTATAATTTTCAGGATGAAATTTTCTTAACTTTTGAAAGGATGAACATATAATGCAGCTTGGAATTGTGGGTCTGCCAAATGTAGGAAAATCGACCCTTTTTAATGCCATAACTAAAGCAGGGGCTGAAGCGGCAAATTACCCGTTTTGCACCATTGACCCCAACGTAGGAGTAGTTCAGGTTCCGGATCCTAGGCTTGACCGTTTAGTGGAGATGGTTAACCCCAAGAGCATCGTCCCAACTATAACAGAGTTTGTTGATATTGCCGGACTTGTCAAGGGGGCAAGCAAAGGAGAGGGACTGGGTAATAAATTCCTTTCTCATATAAGGGAAGTTGACGCAATAGTTCATGTTGTCAGGTGTTTCCACGATAACAACGTCACTCATGTCGAAGGAGATGTAGGCCCTGCCAGGGACATTGAAACGATAAATACAGAGCTTATTCTTGCAGATATGGAGACAATGGAAAAGCGGATTGACAGGACCCGCAAGATGTTAAAGACTCAAGATAAAAAATTTCAAGTGGAACTTCAACTTTTAGAGCGTATCCAAAAAGTTTTGGATGACGGAAAACCTGTGCGCAGTATGGAATTTGAATCGGAAGAGATGGCTATTATAAAAGAGGGCAACTTCCTTACTGCAAAGCCTGTCTTATATGCTGCCAACGTCGGTGAGGAGGATCTACCTGAAGCAAAAGGTAATGCACTTGTTGAGGAAGTTCGTAAAATTGCCGCTTTAGAAGGTTCAGAAGTCGTAGTGGTCTGTGCCAAAATCGAAGCTGAGATTGCTGAATTGGAAGATGAGGAGAAGGCTGATTTTTTGGCTGACCTCGGACTGGAAGAGTCAGGACTCGATAAGCTTATTCGGGCAGGATACAAGCTTTTGGGTCTGCTTACATTCTTTACAGCAGGCGTTCAGGAGGTACGGGCCTGGACGATCAGGAAGGGAACTAAAGCACCCCAGGCTGCGGGAAAGATTCATACAGATATTGAAAGAGGCTTCATTAGAGCAGAAGTTGTTTCATACAACGATCTTATGGACAGCGGCTCCCAGCTTGCCGCCAAAGAAAAAGGGCTTGTTAGGCTGGAAGGCAAGGAATATGTAATGCAGGACGGAGATGTAGTGTATTTTAGGTTTAATGTTTAATTAATATGTAAATTCAATAAAAAAAGCCTGTCACTCTTGAAGTGAACAGGCTTTTTTCTTATTATGCTTCTTTTTGCATGAGTTTTAGCTGTTCCAGAGCGTCCTCGGCCATTTGCTTGAGCAACTGGTGGCCGTTGCGGCGGTTGACAACTTTGAAAAAATGTTCCCTTGCTTCTTTTATATTTCCCGTGACCCAAGACAATTTTCCAATCAGATATTCAATTTTCTGGTCCTGCTCATCGGTTCTGTCAGTCCCGAAAATGTAGGCGTTCTTGTACTTGGTGAGGGCATTTTTCCTGGCCTCAAGAGCATTTTCAGGTTGCTCCATATCATCATACAACCAGGCTGTATTCAGCCAGAGACCGGCTATACGGTCCTCGATATTCTTTTTTCCTAAACTGTCACAGCATTCAATTGCGATTTTGTAGGTTGTCACAGCAAAATCAAAACTTAGTTTGTTATTAAAATCGAGATTCCAATTTTCTTTCCTCTGGTCTGACTGGTTTGCCAGGTTTCTTTTTTGAATTTCAGTAATTTTATCAAACTCTATCCGTTTCATAGAATAATAACAATTAGGACAAATCCACACATTATAGAATATTGGGTCAATATCCTCATAAAAAGTTCTTAGTTCATCGGAACGGTTCGTAATAATAAGCTTGCTTTCCCTGAGCATATCGGTGGTAAACTTGTGTTCACAAACCGGACATGAAACTTCCTTGGTAAAGCAATACTTGTTATAACTATCAGATGATAACTCAAAGGTTTTGTTGGAAAAAATTTCTGCTATTGCAGTGGTTTTCGTTTTATTATCAGTTTCTGGTTCGCTGGTTTTTAGTTCACTGGTTTCCGGAACGACGATTGAACTTGGAATCGAGGTGGTTACGGTAGGTACAGCAGATTCTAAATCGCGTATTCGTAAGCATAACCCAGTTATAATATGCATAGCCAGCTGAGGGTTTATAGAGATAACATCATTAAAGTTATCATTGTTTATAACCAGTAAAACCGATTCAGAGATTGTTGTTGCTGTATTGTTTCTTTGTTCATTTTGAATAAAAGACATTTCTCCGAAAAAACCTCCCTGCGCTACCAGGGACTCTGTTAAAACAGTATTTCCTGAAACCCTGCTCAGTTCCACATCACCTCTTAAAACGAAATACATTTCTGTGTCAGTATCACCTTCGCGGAATAGGGTGGTGCCTTTATTAGCGGTTCGGATGTGGTTCTTCAACAACGAAAAATTCTGGTTTAGCAATTAATAACCTCCCTCTGTAACTATTAAGAAAGTTTTGCCAAAAAACAATTCGACAAATTTTGCCAATGTCCTTCAAATTCTCTTTTATTCGCAACACGTGTACTGATGTTTTATTTTATAAATTGCTGTTATGGGTTGATGTGAAATGGTATGATAACAATCTGTTGGTTACATAATATCCATGAAATTAAAATATCCATAAAATCTGTTGACAAGTCAACCATAATTAACTAAAATAGAGAAAATATATACCCTTATAACATATCAAAATAGTCGGAATTAATAAAAGGAGGAATATTTATGACTGAACGAAATTATCAGCCTGAGACCCTAGCCCTGCATGCAGGACAGAAACCCGATCCAACCACTAATTCGCGGGCTGTTCCTATCTACCAGACAACTTCTTATGTATTTAATGACACAGACCATGCTGCAAGGCTTTTTGGACTCGAGGAATTCGGAAATATTTATACCCGGTTAATGAATCCTACCACCGATGTTTTAGAACAGCGTGTCGCCGCCTTAGAAGGCGGTGCTGCGGCCTTAGCTGTAGCTTCCGGACAGTCTGCAATCAGTCTGGCGCTGCTGACACTTGCACATTCTGGGGATGAAATAGTTGCATCTGCTAACCTTTACGGGGGAACATATACGCTGCTGCACTACACGTTTAAAACTATGGGGGTTCATGTTAATTTTGTGGATCCTTCAGACCCCGAGAATTTCCGTAAAGCAATTACACCAAAGACTAAGGCAGTATATGCAGAAACCTTGGGTAACCCTAAGCTGGATACGCTGGATATTGAGGCTGTAGCTAAGATTGCCCATGAAAATGAAATCCCTTTGGTTATTGATAACACCCTCCCTTCACCCTATCTTATTAATCCTATTGCGCATGGGGCAGATATTGTAGTCCACTCCGCTACCAAATTCATGGGCGGACATGGGACATCAATAGGAGGAGTAATAGTGGATGGGGGGAACTTTAACTGGGGTAATGGCAAGTTCCCTCAATTAAGTGAGCCTGACCCGAGTTACCATGGTGTTAACTTCTGGGAAGCTCTGGGTAAAATCGCTTACATAATTAAAGTAAGGGTTCAGCTGCTTCGTGATATGGGGCCTGCTCTAAGTCCGTTTAACGCATTTCTTTTGCTGCAAGGACTTGAAACTCTGCATCTCCGTATGGAACGGCACAGCCAAAATGCATTAAAGGTTGCAGAGTTCTTATCGAATCACCCGAAGGTATCCTGGGTGAACTATCCTGGTCTGCCAGCACACAGGTCACATGAAACAGCAAAAAAATATCATAAAAACGGACTTTACGGGGGCATTGTAGGATTTGGAATTAAAGGCGGCCTTGAGGCCGGGAAGAAATTTATAAACAGCCTGGAACTTCATTCATTACTGGCTAATGTAGGTGATGCCAAATCCCTGGTTATTCACCCGGCATCCACCACACACCAGCAGCTAACACCCGAAGAGCAGGTCACAACCGGTGTAACACCAGACTTCATCAGACTCTCGGTGGGCCTCGAAAACATAAATGACATAATAGCCGATCTGGAGCAGGGTCTCGCTGCAGTATAAAGTTAATAAATAAAATTACTTACAGGAGGGAAACGCAAAGCCCCTCTTGTTTAATTTCAATTGTCTTTTTCGCCCTTAAGGCCCCCTTCTCATTTTTTAAGTAGTCAACATAAATGCTTTTGGGCAGTAAATAAGAGTTCAGCCGTTTGTGGAGATTTTTCATTGTGTCACTATCGTCTGTCAACTTACCGAATCCAATTTCAAATTCGCCGGGCGGAGGCCACGGACGGACGGAGCCGCCCAGCGCCATGCTGCGAAGCCGTTGCCGCTAAGCGGCTTACGGATTCGGCGTCCTCCTTGCGGGGAGACGGCGCTTGGGCGGGTACCCAAGGATTTGGAATTGGAGGCGGTTAGTTGACCAGATTGGGACACCTGAAAAAATCTCCACAAACGGCTGAACTCTCGCCTGAGTAAAAGCCTTAAACTACACCAATGAAAAATGAGAACACTTGCCAGCACCGGATTTTTATGCTATAATAATTCATCGAGGCCAAAGGTCTCGCTACAGCCCTGCTCTACCCTAGAGGTAGAGCCGCTTAGTCCAAAGGGAGGAGGTGAATAGTTATGCGAGCATATGAGGTAATGTTTATTGTTAAGGCTGACCTTGACGAGGAGCAAACAAACGGCGTAATAGAGAAGTTTAAAGGTATCGTTGAAAAAACTGGCGGCGAAGTCTCCAAGCTGGATAAATGGGGAAAACGCAAACTCGCATACGAAATCAAGAAGAACCGTGACGGGTTCTATGTGTTGATGCAGATTAACGGCGAAGCCGAGACTGCAGCTGAGTTGGACAGGGTTTTCCGTATTACCGACGAAGTAATCAAACACATGATTATACGTGAAGAGGAATAATCAATAAAAAGCCCGGTGCCGGGTAACAAGGTGGTGTATTTTTGTGTTAAACCGTATTATTTTAATCGGAAGGTTAACAAAAGACCCCGAATTACGGTATACACCTAACGGCAAAGCTGTTGCCAGCTTTACCCTTGCTGTTGACCGGCAGTTTAAAAATCAGCAGGGTGAACGGGAAGCTGACTTTATAAACATAGTTGTTTGGGGCACTCAGGCCGAAAATTGTGCTAACTACTTGTCGAAGGGTAAATTGGCGGCAGTTGACGGACGCCTTCAGATACGTTCTTTCGATGGACAGGACGGGCAGCGCCGGTGGATTACTGAAGTAGTTGCTGACAATGTGCGTTTTTTAAGTCCTAAAGGCGGCTCAGACAGTGGTTTCGAACCTGCTAATGTGGGCACTGAAATTGACTTTTCAGATGATGACATACCATTTTAATCCTTAGGGGGGATATAATGAAACGCGACCGTGGGAGAAGACCAAGAAAACGGGTCTGTACCTTCTGTATAGATAAGGTTGAAAGTATTGACTACAAAGAAGGCGGGAAGCTCAGAAAGTATGTTACTGAGAGAGGAAAGATTCTTCCCCGTCGGATTTCAGGTAACTGTGCTAAGCATCAGCGTCAGCTGACTGTAGCAATTAAACGTGCGCGTCATATGGCATTACTGCCATTTACTGCTGAATAAAGAAATGATGGGGGGAGCGTAAAGCTCCCTCTTTTAGTTAACTTCACCATGCATGGGATAAATTGATTTTCCGTTATTGAAGGAAAACCATCCAAAGTTGCAGAATAGTTGCAGAATAGTAGAAAGATATTTTGCTTAAGGTGGGGGTTGTATGTCCGTTTTTAATCAGGGTACAGATATTGCCAGGAACATTAAAGTAATTGAATGGCTTAAGACCGAGTTGATTGGAACTGTTTCAGCCCTGTTTAAAGCAATGCTAAAAAACAGTGAAGAAGCTATTGAAGATGCTTTAGCGAGTATGGTTGTTACAATTTATGTTTTGGCTCGCAGGCTGGGTATTAACTTTTCACAACTGGATGTAAGAGTTGAAAGCAAAGTACGAAATGGTATTAAGGAAAAGCATGAAATTGAAGATTGGTATGGGGACCTGACTGCCCTGCTTAAGTATCTAAGCGACCAAAAGAGGTGAAATTGTTGAATCAGAAGCCAGGGGTTCGCCCTATGGTAGAAGGAGCTTTTTTAGCACTTATTACTGCTATGCTTGGTGTCCTTGCCGTATATTTTTTGCCTTTAAAATTTCTGGTAGACTATGTATGGGGTATTCCCATAATAATTATTATAAAAAAGTATGGCCTTCGTGTAGGGATTCTTACGTTGATTACTACCTTTTTTCTTACGTGGATATTTACAGACCCTGTAACAACGTTAGTATTGTTAGTGCAATTAGCTCCGGTTGCTCTTGCTTACGGAGTATTATTTAAATATGAAATCTCCCCTGGTGTCGTACTTCTGGCAGGGTCAGTCGTCTGTATACTATCGACCGGGCTTGCGATTTTGGGGTTTATATATATTGCCGGGGTCGAGTTAATCCCGTCTCAAGAGTTCTTTAGGGACCAGGCAAAACAAATAGCTGATTTATATACAAAATATGGTGTGTTAAGTGCTGCTGAGAGTAAAGCTTATGCAGAATCCATGAGTAAACTGGTAGTTGCTCTCATACCAAGTATGCTTGTTGTTGGTGCAGTGATTCGGGCTTTTTTTACTTATTTGATTACAGTAAAAGTATTTCGAAGACTAAATTACCGAGTCAATTCCTTACCGCCATTTAATGAGTGGGCTCTCCCATGGTATTCAATCTGGCTTGTTATAACCGGTCTGGGTTTGAGTTTAATTGGGGATCAATATAGGCTTCAGACTCTTTCTCTAATAGGAAAAAATATGGCGTTTGTAGTTGTTCCTCTGTTTTTTGTTATAGGGTTTGCTGTGATTGTGCACTTCTTCAGGGCATGGCAAATTCCCCGTTGGATGAAGATATTTTTAATTGTAATAAGCTTTATCAACCTGGGCGGGACCCTGGTTTTATTAACAATTATAGGTTTGTTCGATCCGGTGGTGTCTTTTCGGAAATGGAAAGTGCCCAGGGATTAAAAGGAGGTTATCATGAAAGTTATACTTCTTCAGGACGTTAAAAAAATAGGATCAAAAGGTGAAATCATCAATGTTGCGGAAGGGTATGCCAGAAACTTTCTTTTTCCGCGTAAACTGGCTGTTGAGGCAACTGCCGGGCATTTAAAAGATCTTGAACAAAAGAAAGCCTCTGAAGCCAGAAAAAAGTCTCAGATACTTGAAGACGCCCGTGCTCTTGGGGCAAGACTTGAAAATCTTGAGGTCAAGATTGCTTCCAAAGTAGGTGACGGGGGCAAGTTGTTTGGTTCAATTACCAGTAAGGATATCGCTGACGCCATTAAGCTTCAGCATAAAATAGATTTAGATAAAAAGAAAATAAATTTGGAGACTCCTGTGAAATCCCTTGGAACCTATAATGTCACTGTTAAATTACATCCAAAAGTCCAAGCAAAAATCAATGTACAAGTTGTAGAAGGGTAGAAAGGGGTAAATTAATGAAAAGCTTCCTGGAAAAATTCATTAGTAAAAGCGAAAAACATGAAACCAGTGAACGTTTTTCCGAAACAGAGCATCTGAAGCGCCAGGTTAATGCATTATACAGCCTGCTTACGAACATTTATGGTTCGGATAAAATTGTATTAAAGGCAGGTAAGCTGGAAGCTCTAAGTTTAATGAGGTCTGATATTTTTGAGGAAAGGGTTCTGGCCCTGCAAAGGATAGTTTTTGAAGATCCGACAATTGAAAAGGTACCTACAGAAGATGAAATTCCAAAAATAATTGATGATGTTGAAGATGAAATTGCTGATTTAATTGCCCGCAGGTCCGTTGAGGATAAGCTTGAAAAGAAAATAGCAGAGAAGATGCAGCAGAGGCATGAAGAATATGTAAAAGAAATAAAGATGCAGATTATCAAAGAGTCAGCCGGCCCGGAAAACGCACAGACATTGAAGAAGCTTGCAATGCTCGAAAAACTTGAGCAGAAGAAACTCTCCAGGTCAGCTATAGAAACCTTGAGGCCTGATTCGTTTGAAGAGATAATCGGGCAGGAGAGGGCAATAAAATCATTAATGGCTAAACTGGCCTGCCCCTTCCCACAGCATATTATTTTATATGGCCCTCCTGGGGTGGGAAAAACAACTGCTGCCCGTATTGCGCTAAAAGCTGCTAAAAAAGTCAGGGGCACTCCTTTTGTGGAAGATGCGCCTTTCGTGGAAGTGGATGGTACTACTTTGAGATGGGATCCGCGGGATGTGACCAACCCGCTGTTGGGTTCAGTTCATGACCCTATCTATCAGGGAGCGAAGCGTGACCTGGCAGATACAGGAATCCCTGAACCAAAACTGGGCCTGGTTACAGATGCCCATGGTGGAGTTCTGTTTATTGACGAAATCGGCGAGCTGGACTACATGCTCCAAAATAAGCTCCTGAAGGTTTTGGAAGATAAAAGAGTTACCTTCGATTCTGCTTACTACGATCCCAGCGATTCAAATATACCTCAATATATAAAGAAAATTTTTGAAGAAGGTGCACCTGCAGACTTCATTCTTATCGGTGCAACCACCCGAGAACCATCTGATATCAACCCGGCTATCCGTTCCAGATGTGCTGAAATCTATTTTGAACCTCTAACTCCCGGAGAAATCCAACAGATTATCATAAAAGCCGCTGAAAAACTTAATGTAAACCTCGATGAAAAAGTACCTGAAATTATAAGTGAATATACAATCGAAGGGCGTAAGGCAATCAATATTCTAGCTGATGCTTATGGACTTACCCTCTACAAAACCCAAAGAGCAGGTACAGAAACCGATTATGCTACTATTGGCGTAGAGGAAGTACTTGAGGTTGTTCAGGTGAGCAGATTGACTCCCTATGTCACCCTAAAGGGGTCTTCGGCCTGTGAAATCGGAAAAATATTTGGTCTTGGTGTAATGGGCTTTCTAGGGTCTGTTTTGGAAATTGAGGCTGTTGCTTTCCCTGCTAACGAGGGGAAAGGAGCTATAAGATTTAATGATACAGCCGGGAGTATGGCCAAAGATTCTGTGTTTAATGCCGCTTCAGTAATTCGCAGGATTTCCGGTAAAGACATCGGTAACTACGATATTCATGTTAACATCATTGGTGGCGGCCGCATAGACGGGCCTTCCGCGGGTGCTGCTATTACTGCGGCCATACTGAGCGCCATTGAAGAGAAGCCTGTCCGCCAGGATCTAGCCATGACCGGGGAAATTTCGCTGCAGGGCAAGGTGAAAGCTGTAGGCGGAATATTTGAGAAAATCTACGGTGCAAAACAGGCCGGGATGAAAAAAGTAATTGTGCCCAAAGAAAACGAAAAGGATGTTCCTGTAGATTTAAAAGGTATAGAAGTAATTCTGGCTTCTACTATTGATGAAGCCCTGAAACATTTGTTTGAGCAATCTGAAAGTAAGTCTCTGGCGGGCTAACCAGTCAGCCGAGTTAAACACTCCTGTTAAGGAGGCGGGGAAATGAGCCTGCCCTTGGAAAAAATCCCACCACAGAATTTAGACGCCGAGCAGTCCGTGCTCGGCGCTATGATAATTGATAAAGAAGCAGTCGTAAAGGCGGTAGAACTGTTAAAACCCGATGATTTTTATCGAGATGCCAACGGACACATTTATGAGGCAATAGTCAACTTATTTGACCGTGGGGAGGCTGTTGATCTCATCACCCTAACAGAAGAACTCCGACAATCTGGGCTTCTCGAGCAAGTGGGAGGCGTTGCATATGTAGCAGGCCTGGCTAATTCAGTGCCCACTTCAGCAAACATTGAGTACTATGCCCGGATTGTAGAAGAGAAGAGCCTTCTTCGCAGGCTTATAAATGTATCTACCCGGATGGCCAGGATGGGCTTTGAAGCTGACGAAGAAGTTGAGACACTGCTTGACAGAGCTGAGCAGATGGTATTTGAACTTACTCAGCGAAAGTCCCTTTCGGGTTTTACCCCACTAAAAACGGTTCTTATGGACACCTTCGAACGAATAGAGTTCCTATTTCAGAATAAAGGGAACATAACCGGTGTTCCCAGCGGTTTTACTGCTCTGGATAAAATGACCTCCGGCTTCCAGCCTTCTGACCTGGTAATAGTCGCAGCCAGACCATCAATGGGTAAAACGGCATTCTGTCTAAACATAGCTCAGCATGCCAGTCTCAAAAAAAGCCTGCCTGTTGCAGTTTTCAGCCTGGAGATGTCTAAGGAGCAGTTGGTTACCCGTATGCTCTGCGTTGAGGCTATGGTAGATCAACAGAGGCTTCGCACAGGGGAACTAAATGATGATGAGTGGCAGAAGCTAACCAGAGCGGCAGGCCCCATGGCTCAAGCTCCACTTTTTATAGATGATACCCCGGGCATCTCGGTAATGGAAATGCGCGCCAAGTGCAGACGTCTCAAATCTGAACATGGTCTTTCATTAATCGTGATTGACTACCTCCAGCTTATGAGCGGCAATCGGAAAACAGAAAACAGACAGCAGGAAATTTCTGAAATCTCCCGCTCGCTAAAAGCCTTGGCCCGTGAAATGCAGGCACCAGTTATAGCTCTATCTCAGCTAAGCCGGGCTGTAGAACAGAGGCAGGATAAAAAACCAATGATGTCGGACCTCCGAGAGTCCGGCTCACTGGAGCAGGATGCCGACATAGTAATGTTCATCTACAGAGATGACTACTATAACCCCGACACGACAGATCGCCCCAACCGCGCCGATATTATCATAGCTAAGCAGAGAAACGGCCCGGTAGGTAGTGTGGAACTAGGGTTTTTGAAGGAATTTACCAAGTTTGTAACGCTGGAGTTGAATAGGGAACAATAAAAAATAGTGGTGAGTGAAGAGTGGGTAGTAAGTAGTGGAAATTGTTAAGTTTGCTAGCGCAAACCAAGAATTATATAAAAGAACAGATAGAGGTTCGCTCATTGGGGCGAACCTCTATTTACTAATTAACAGAAGATATATCCCCACATGATTCATTTATCTGAGGGGTCACCCCTCCGAACTGTGAAGCCCCATTGTCCTGAATTATAAGTACTGATAAAAATATACAATTTAGAATATAATTAATTTAGGCAAAATGATACACGGATTGGTGATTTTTATTAACCGGTGGAGTATTAATTTATAGTAGAATTTTGCGAGAGGGGGAGTCGTAATGTGGACTCGTGATCTGATTAAAACCAGAGCGAAAGCAGTTTTAAAGATTTCTTACTGGAAGGCCTTTTTAGTCAGCTTAGTTATCGCTTTTGTAGGAGGTAATACAGGAGGTTCTTTTAACTGGACCTTTGGCAGTAACAAAAATGAAAGATTTTCTGAAAGTATTTTCGGGACGGACAGTAATATAATGCCATACATACTCATCTTTGTATTTGTATTTCTTCTAATAATGCTTTTAGTATTAGCATTTAGAATCTTTTTGGGTTATCCCCTTGAAGTTGGTGGACGACGTTACTTTATCAGGTCTGCCCAAGAGGATTTTGATTTAAATAACCTGGGTTTTGCTTTTGATAAACAAAAATACTTTGGGATCGTGAAAGGGATGCTATGGCGGGGGTTTATTAATTTTCTATGGTTTTTATTGTTGATAATTCCCGGTATCGTAAAGGCCTATGCATATCGAATGGTTCCTTATATTTTAGCGGACAATCCGAAGATAGGTCATAAACGTGCATTAGAATTGAGCATAAAAATGACTCATGGACAAAAGTTTAAAATATTTGTTTTAGACCTTTCATTTATTGGCTGGTACCTGTTAGGAATGCTAGCCCTGTTTGTTGGAGTCTTATTCGTTATGCCTTATCAAAATGCCACTGAAGCTGAGCTATATTTAATTTTACGCCAAAACGCCCTTGATAATGGAATGTGTAGTTACGAAGAATTATTGCTGGACATCAAGTAAGGAGGGTCTAATAATGACTGTAGAAGCAGCGAGAAATGGATGGGTAATAGTCAACACACTGATATTGTTAGCGTTTGTAGGATTAGCATTTATAGTACCAGTTTGGATTTACAGAAAGGTAAATAGTATTGAAACTTACCTGAAAGAATTAAACCAAAAATTTGATAATTTAATTAGAAATGATAATCAATCTGAAAATAGCAAAGTTTAATAATGATACAGCAAAAAGGCCTCCGCACAGGTTTTCCTCCGCATACGGTAAAGAGTTCAGCCGTTTGCGGAGATTTTTTATTGTATCACTATCGTTTGTCAACTTACCGCATCAATTTTCAAATCCGCCGGGCGGAGGCAGGACGCCGGAGCCGCCCAGCGCTAGGAGGGCGCTTGGGGCGGGAACCCAAGGATTTGAAAATTGAGGCGGTTTAGTTGACCAGATAGGGATACCTGAAAAATCGGAGCAAACGGCTGAACTCTTGCCTTAGACTAAGGAAAACCGGTCATCTGGCCTAAACCGACGATTATGCATTTGTCACCTCTATCTGTTTTGCTTCTCCTTTCAAAAGCAAACCTAAAAGTCCTGCAAACAACGGTATTGCGAAAATCAATTGAATAGCAGAAGTAACACCGAAATGTTCAGCATATTTACCTATCAAGGAGACTGCCAGTCCACCCATACCAATTGCAAAACCGAGACTCAACCCTGAAGCCAGGGCCTTGTTTTGCGGGATTATCTCCTGAGCAACTACAACAGTAACTGAGAAAGAGGATAGAAGAGCCATACCACCAACTACAAGAAGTGCGATAGATACTGCCCCACTGGTGAAAAGAAATCCGTAGAAACAGGCAGACGCCAGGATAAGAGAAACAACAATAAGCGGTTTTCTGCCATAGCGGTCAGAAACATGTCCACCTATAATACCACCAACGGCCCCTGCTGCCAAAGTCACAAACATTAAAGAACCAGTGCTTTCAGGTGAATATTCTTGGCTAAGGAAATATATTGGTAAAAGGGTCATTAGTCCCGTATGAACAGTTGAGCGTAATGCAACAACTAACATTAGCTTTATAAGTTCTGTCGAGGATTTTTTAAGCTCCGACAATACATAGCTTAGCTTTGGGCCGTTAACTGTGGTACTTGCTACCCGAGGGGCAAACCTGTAAAGTAATAGAGTTGCAAGCAGACCAGGAATAATAGCCAGCCAGGTATGAGATGTGCCATATCTATCAAATAGCGGCAGGAGCAAAAGCGGACTAATCGCCAGACCTATGTTCCCCATAGCAATAAAGGAGGACATGATCAAACCTTTACGCTGGCCGCTGGCCTGGCCAACCATAGCAGCTGCCTGGGGATGAAAGGCTGATGTCCCCATACCGGCCAGGATTGAAACTACTAACAATAACGGATAATTTGATATATAACCCGTCATTCCTAAAAACAGGGACATCCATAAGGTGCCCACAAAAACCATCCAGCGCTGCCCTTTCTGGTCCACCAAGTAACCAAATACAGGCTGCAGCAAAGATGAAGTGACAGTAAAAGCAGCAACCAGAGTAGTTCCGCCTTCTACCGACAGGCTTTGGGCAGAAATCATAATTGCTACCAGTTGAGGTAAGAAGTTACTATACATATCGTTTATCAAATGGGCAAAGAAAAGAACACTGACAGAAACTGATTTTAAATTTGATTTTTGCATCGTAAACCCCCACAATTCAATTTTTTTTTTCTTTGAGTTCTCTATAGGTTGTTAAGAAATATTTTAAGTTTGCCATTCTTTTTTCCATATCTTGTCGCCACTCGTCTAACCTATCCCAGCCAGACGGGGTAATATGATATATCTTCCGGGCTGGGCCTGCTTCAGTGGTATCCCAAACTGAAGTTACTGAAGCTTCAGTTTCAAGGTGTTGCAGGGAACGATACACAGCACCGGTATCGGATTGGAAATGCGGTAGTGATTTATTTAATAATGAATGTATAGCTCCACCATGTGCCGGTCTTTCAGCCAAAACTAAAAGTATAAAAGCCGGCAAATGACGATAGTTATGCCTTGATTTCCCAGGCATTAATCAACCTCCTCGCATAATGTTATTAGCCCTATACTGTTAATTACAGTATAGGGCTAATTGCCGTAAAGTGTCAAACAAAATAATTTACTTCTAGGACTTTTATAGTTTAAGCATATTCTTTATTGGCATGAAACCTGGCGACCGGATATAAGGCTGAGGTTAGTTGGGCTAGATGAGGGCACCTGAAAAACCGGAGCAAACGGCTGAACTCTTGATCAAGTATATGAAAACCAATCATCCTCTTCCCGCATATAATAAAAGTAGCAAACTTTGTATACAATAGACACAGAAAAACGAAGAAAACCGCAGGATAACAAGAAATTCTTTGACAAAATGCCCTCAAATTGATAAAATAATACAGGTGCGTTTTAATTCAAGGATTTATACACACGGTTTCCAATCTGGAGGGATTAATAAGGAACGATTTAACTAGCTGCTCATTCAGAAAACTGTATGGGTTCTTTTTATGTTTAAACACACTTCATCATTGATTGGAGGACCAATATGAAAAATCAGCACTATGACGTTGTTATCGTTGGTTCAGGCCCAGCGGGAATCTTTGCTGCCCTTGAGTTAATCAATGCAAACAAGAATCTTAAAACAATTATTTTGGAAAAAGGTCGCGATATCGACCATCGGAACTGCCCTTCAAAAGAACAGGGAGGGTGTGTCCACTGCTCACCCTGCTCTATTACTTGTGGATGGGGTGGTGCTGGCGCTTTCAGTGACGGAAAGATTACGTTATCAACTGAAGTCGGGGGAATGCTTGGAAATTATATAGGAGAAAAGCAGCTCGACGAACTAATTAAATATGTGGATGATATTTATGTTCAGTATGGTGGCCCCAAAACCGTCTATGGGATGGAAGAAGACGATGACATCAGAGAGATTAAGCGGAAGGCTGCTTTTGCCGAACTAAAGTTAATACCGGCACCTATTCGTCACCTTGGTACCGGGCGCTGTGGGGAAATACTTGAGCGGATGAGAGACTATCTTTTGGCCCAGGGGGTTAAAATTCGTACCAACTCAGGTGTTAAAAGCCTTATAGTTGAAAACAATAATATAAATGGAGTTGAAACAGATAGTGGGGAAGTCATACATGGTAAGTATGTAGTGGTAGCCCCGGGGCGTGAAGGAGCTGAATGGTTATCCTATCAGGCCAAGAAACTTGATATACAGACTGCTGTAAACCCTGTGGATATAGGAGTCAGAGTTGAACTGCCGGCTGCAGTTATGGAACACCTCACAAAGGTAATTTACGAGTCTAAACTTATATACTACTCCAAATCCTTTGATGACAAGGTTCGTACTTTCTGTATGAACCCTTACGGGGAAGTAGTCGCAGAAAACAACAGCGGTCTTCTAACAGTAAATGGGCACAGTCATGCTCATAAAAAAACTGAAAATACAAACTTTGCACTTTTGGTGAGTAAGAACTTCACAGAACCTTTCAAAGAGCCAATTGCGTATGGCAAGTATATTGCAAGTTTGGCTAACCTGCTTGGAGGAGGGGTTATTGTTCAGCGGCTCGGTGATCTAATAAAGGGCCAGAGGACAGATGCTGACAGACTTAGAAAGTGTATGGTGGAACCGACACTAAAGGATGCTACACCAGGTGATTTAAGCCTGGTATTCCCATACAGGCACCTGCAGAGTATAGTAGAAATGCTTAAAGCTCTAGATATAATTGCTCCAGGCGTATATTCCAAGCATACATTGCTCTATGGTGTTGAAGTAAAGTTCTACTCATCAAGACTGGAATTAAGTCCTGATTTAGAAACTAAGATTACCAACCTTTTTGCTGCTGGGGATGGTGCTGGAGTTACCAGGGGACTTGCCCAGGCTTCAGCGGCCGGAGTTGTCACAGCAAGAGCTATATTAACCCGGCAGGGCTAAAAGGTAGAAAGACGGAGGTGTTCGTAATATGCCATCGGTTATTTTAATAGGTTCACAGTGGGGCGACGAAGGTAAAGGCAAAGTAACAGACTTTCTCGCCGAAAAAGCAGATCTCGTGGTGCGTTATCAGGGAGGTAATAATGCAGGCCACACAGTTGTCGTAGGTGAACAGGAGTTTAAGCTTCATCTTATTCCTTCAGGAATACTCTACCCGGATAAAACTTGTATTATAGGTAACGGGGTAGTCATAGACCCCGGAGTTCTTCTTAAAGAACTGGATTACCTCATAGAAAGAGGTATCAGTATCGATAATCTGCGGATTAGTGAGAGGGCCCATATCATTATGCCTTATCATAAAAAGCTTGATGAGGTAATTGAGGAAAGCAAGGGTGCATCAAAAATCGGCACAACAAAACGCGGGATTGGGCCTGCCTACATGGATAAAGCAGCTCGGGTAGGAATCCGCTTTGTTGATCTTCTCGACAATGAAGTTTTTGAAGAGCTTCTCGAACAGAATCTTAGAGAGAAGAATAACCTGCTGGCTAAAGTTTACGACACCGACGGTTTTGATAAAGATGATGTAATGGAAGAATACCTTGGTTTCGCTGATCGTCTGCGTAAATATTGCGCGGATACATCCCTGATTATCCATAATGCGCTAAAAGCAGGGAAGAACGTGCTGTTTGAAGGAGCTCAGGGTACACTTCTGGATTTGGACCACGGCACATACCCCTATGTAACCTCATCCCATCCTATTGCAGGGGCGGCATGTATCGGAGCAGGTTTGGGTCCGACGCAAATTAGTAAAGTGCTGGGAGTTGTAAAGGCTTATACCACTCGCGTGGGAGAGGGCCCGTTCCCCACAGAACTCAATGATGAAGTTGGAAAGCACTTGGGTACCGTTGGTTTTGAATTTGGTACCACAACCGGTCGTCCAAGAAGATGCGGATGGTTTGATGCAGTTATTACAAAATACACTGTACGGACCAGTGGTCTGACCAGCATGGCGGTAACCAAGCTTGATGTTCTTACTGGCCTTAAAACCCTTAAGATTTGTACCGGATATCGCTGGGGTAATGAAATTATTACCGAATTTCCGTCCAATCTAAAGGTTCTTGCTCAGTGTGAACCTATTTATGAAGAGATGCCAGGGTGGAGCGAAGATATTACATCAGCTACCAAGATAGAAGACCTTCCTGTTGCAGCTCAAAACTACCTTAAGAGAATCAGTGAACTGTCTGAAGCACCGGTATCAATCTTAGGTGTAGGTACACGCAGGTCCCAGACTATCATAATGGATGAAATGTTCTAAAAACTTAAATATTGACACCGGACTTTTAGTTTGTTAGCATTATAGAATAGTTAGAGTACCGCAAATTAAAAAAGCTAGAATAGGCTGTTCAGAAACGATTATAGACGAAGTTTTTAATGGCCACATAGCTTCGGTATGTTCTGGTCTGCTCGTCAGGCATCCCACCGAATAGGTTTTCCTATTCGGTTTTTTATTTTTCCAGAGCAATTTGAGTATTCATAATAAAATTCCAGGAGGTTGTCATGTACACACCAGACTTGAAACAATTTTGTGAATATTATGTTCAACAGCAAAGGGTACCGGTGATGGCAGAATTTCCCCTCGACGAAGAAAATCCAGTTACTGTAATAGAGAAGCTTGGTCTGGCAGGATCGCCCCTTTGCCTTCTAGAAAGTGGTAAGGGCACAGAAAACTTAGCCCGCTACTCTTTTTTAGGTTTTCGTCCTAATCTTACCTTTAAATCAAGAGGAACAGCAGTAGAAATACAGGGGCAGCAGCCCAGAGTATTATTAGGCGCTGACCCCTATGAGGAATTACAAAGGGTTGTTGAGTCTTTTAAAGGTGTAAGGTTCCCGGGACTGCCTAAATTTTGGGGAGGGGCGGTGGGCTATTTCAGTTATGATATGGGCAGGTATTTTGAAGTAATACCCGAATCGACCGAAGATGATCTGGAACTACCTGAGTCATATTTTTTGTTTTTTGACAATGTCATTTGTTTTGACCATTTAAACGGTATGATGAATATTATTGTAACAGTTGTTCCCGAAGAAGCGTTAGATCCGGCAGATGCATACAGGTTGGCACAGAATGAAATATTAAGCCTATATCATGAAATCAAAAACCGCCCAGCTGGACGGGAGCTTACAGTGGACAACCGTGACCGCGCTCTTAAAAATCGTTTTATTCCCGAATGCAATATGACCAAAGACCATTTTGAACAAATGGTGGTGAAGGCTAAAGAATATATTCGGGCAGGGGATATTTTTCAGGTTAATTTATCCCTCCGGCTGGGGAAAGAGACCTCTGTTGAACCATTTTTCCTCTATAAGGTATTGAGGCAGATTAACCCTTCACCATATATGAGCTTCATTGACTTTGGTGATATGCATATAGTGAGTTCCTCACCTGAGCTGTTAGTACGCCTTACCGGAGATATGGCTGACACCAGGCCTATTGCAGGAACCCGAAGAAGAGGACAAAACAGGGAAGAAGATCTGACCCTTGCCAACGAACTTGTATCAAATGAAAAAGAACGTGCTGAGCATATAATGCTGGTTGACCTGGAACGAAACGATCTTGGCAGGGTATGCAAGTTCGGTACTGTGGAAGTAAATGAATTGATGGTGATAGAAGAGTATTCACATGTTATGCACATTGTTTCTAATGTTAGAGGCCAGCTGGCAGAAGGAAAAAACCGGTTTGACCTTTTTAAGGCCTGCTTCCCCGGAGGTACAATTACCGGCGCTCCTAAAATACGTTCGATGGAGATTATTGAAGAGCTTGAACCAACTCGACGTGGCCCATATACAGGTTCAATCGGGTTTTTTGGGTATGCCGGTGAAATGGAAATGAATATAGTTATACGGACAATTGTTATGAAAAATGGCAAAGCTTATGTACAGGCGGGAGCGGGTATAGTGGATGACTCAGTTCCTGAGAGGGAGTATTTTGAATCATTGAAAAAAGCGGAGGCGCTGCTAAAAGCTCTCGAAGTAGCCGAAGAATTGTCCCAATCGGGGATATACCCGAAAGGAGAGGTAGTAAGTGCCTAATCTGGTATATTTAGATGGTAATTTTGTACCTGCTGATGAAGCCAAAATATCTGTCTTCGATCATGGATTTTTATATGGGGACGGCCTTTTTGAAACAATGAGATCATATAATGGTAAAATATTTCTGCTGGCGGAACACCTGGACAGGCTCGAAAATTCAGCAGAAGCAGTAGGTCTCGGGCTGCCATTTTCCCGCATGCAGATTAACAAAGTTTTTAATAAACTAATAGAATTAAATGGGGAGAACCTATACATTCGGCTGACGGTGTCTCGTGGTCCGGGTCCGGTAGGAATAGACCCGGGTCTGTGTCCCAAACCTACGGTTGTAATTACTAGTAAACCTATTAGTTACAACGAACAGTTATACAATGAAGGTGCCCGAGCCGTTTTTGTCAAAACCCTGAGGAATCTTGCCGGGGCTACAATGCCGGAAGTCAAGTCCCTAAATTTTCTGAATAACATTCTGGCCAAGCGAGAAGTTATCGAGGCTGGTGCTGATGAGGGTTTTATGACCAACTATCGTGAAGAAGTTGCTGAAGGGACTGTAAGTAATCTATTTATTGTCAAAAACGGGTGTCTAATAACACCGACCCTCAGCTCAGGGTTGTTGGGCGGAATAACACGGCAGCGCATTCTGAAAATTGCAGCCGAAGCAGGTATACCGGTCGAAGAAAAAGTTCTATACAAGAACGATTTTTATGAAGCAGATGAGGTTTTTTACACTAATTCAGGTTCGGAAGTAGTGCCTGTAACAATCTTGGATGATAGGGATGTTGGAACGGGAAAACCAGGTGAGATTACACTGAAATTACTAAATAAATATCGAAACCAGGCTTGGAATCAAGAACTTTAGCGTCTCAAAGAGGCGCTTTTTTTGCGCAGCGTGCAAGAAAAATATTACATTACCCATTGACAGAAGATGGCAGTACAAATACAATGTAAGTAAATAAACGTTTACTTACCTATTTAGCTAGAAGGGGGTTCATATGAGTATAAATCTACATAATAGTATGTTCTCTGCCATGCAGATGGAAGAACTCTTGAAATCCACAAATAAAAGATCTGAAATTGTAAAAAGTTCATTGGAATTATTTGCGGAAAAAGGTTTTGACGGCACTACCATAAATGACATTGCCAAAGCCGCGGGTATAACTCCTGGTGCTATTTATCGCCACTTTACCAGTAAAGAGGAATTGGGAAAAGTAATATTTGAAACTTTGATAGGGAACTACTCCGGGGAACTGGCAGAGATACTGAATAAATATGCACACATAAAAGAGCGTGTGGAATATACAGTCCATCTCACATATACTTATTACGAAAAATACCCTGCTGCAGTCTGTTTTGCTTTGAAATCCCAGCATAATTTTTGGGAAAATCTTAGTGAAGGCATGATACACCCTCATCTTCTCTTTAATCGGATAATCAGTGAAGGGCTCGAAAAGGGAGAAATTCGCAGTGGTACATCAGTGGTTCTTGGGGGGATTTTCGCCGGCGCCCTGATTGAGCCTCTGACCTTCCTTTTTTACCTGGTCAAAGAACCTGTTAACTTCAGTGAAATGGCTGATGAGGTGGCCGGGAGAATCATAAAAATGTTAGGATAAATTCCGTTTTGGAGGGAATTAAGATGAGAAGTAAGGCATATCTCTTATTTATACTATTTGCTGTGAATTTCATGAATTACATGGACCGGCAGGTTATTTCCGGAGTTTCAGAATTTCTTAAGCATGATTTTATGCTCAGAGATGCCGAGTTGGGTAAAATCGCAATTGCTTTTATGATAAGTTACTCAATCCTGTCTGTTCCTGCAGGTATTCTTGCTGATCGTTGGAAGCCTGCGAAAGTTGCTGCTGTTGGTCTCTTTTTATGGAGCATGGCAACAGTGCTAACTTCTACTTCGCAGGGCTTTTACAGCTTATTCTTCTGGAGGGCTCTTACTGGGGTCGGTGAAGCAGCTTTTGTTTGTACAGCTCCGACGATAATCGGCTGGATTTTTCCGGATGAAAACAGATCTGCAAAACTATCAATCTTTAACCTGGGACTCCCTTTTGGTGGTGCGGCAGGAGTAATAATCGGAAGTAAATTAGGAGAGTTGTATGGTTGGAATACTTCTTTTGTAATTGCAGGATTGCCCGGAATGCTGCTGGCCTATGCACTCTGGAATCTACCGATTGACGAATACCGTCCGGAAAAGTTACAAAGCAGTAATTCCGGTTTTTCTATAGCATTTATGAAGAATTCGGTTTACCTTCTGGTTGTTTTGGGGTATGCTGGGATTTCCTGGACTTTTGGTTCAATAGCCTTTTGGATGCCGGCGTATTTCACCCGTGAATGGGGGCTTGCAGTAAGCCAAGCTGGACTTTATACTGGTGTGATTCAGGTAATTGGCGGCCTCTTGGGGGCGGTTGCAGGAGGATACATAGCTGATTTTTGGTATCGTAAAGACCGGCGGGGCAGGGCTTATACCTTGTTCATCGGATGCGCTTTGTCTGGATTGTCAATTTGGGTTGGAATGGTATTACACAGTTTGGTTTTCTTTACACTGGCATGTTTCTTTATAATGTGGCATATGGGAGTGGCCCAGGCAATGATACTGGACAGTACTCCGGAACCTTTGTGGAGTACAGCCAGTGCCACCGCGATTCTTTTGATGCATGCATTTGGAGACATTCCTGGGCCTGTAGTGACAGGGTACTTCTCAGATCAGGTAAACTTAGGTTTTGCAGTTGGTTTGCTGCCAATGGCTGTTCTTATAGCAGCAGGAGCCTTTCTTGCAGCATCTTTTAAAATTGACAGCGGTAAGACTGAAAGTGTTAACAGCAGCCTGGCAGGTTAAAAAGGTAAAATGGACTAAGGTGGCAGATGAATATGAATTTATTTATAAGCTTGCTTCGTTTAGTTGTAAAGATTCTATTTCGGGTAAAGATTGTTAATTTTTCCAGGTTACGCCTGGATGACAAAGTCATCATCATGCCAAATCATACATCGTTTTTAGATGGCGTATTTCTAAGGTTGTTTTTACCAAGGGAAGCGGTTTTCGTTGTAAATACAGAGCGAGGTCGACAATTTTCATTTTTACTCAGGTTTGTAAACCACCTGACCATAGATCCCTTAAATCCCTATTCAATCAGGAAGATTATTAATATAGTAGACCAAAAGATTCCGGTAGTTTTATTTCCAGAAGGGAGAATTACTACTACAAGGGGTCTTATGAAAATTTATGATGGTATAGGGTTTATAGCACTAAAGACAGGGGCAACCATACTTCCTGTAATCATCAACGGGCTTGAGTATTCAAAGTTTTCAAGAATTCAGGATAAAATCAAGTCAAGATGGTTTCCTTCAGTCCAGTTGTATGTACATAATGCTTTTAACCTGGCTGTTGACAAGAATAAAAATATTCGTCTGCAAAAGCGGGAAGCTAGTGATAAAATTCTTACAGTAATGCAGAATGCTTTGCTTTTTAGTCGACTAAAAAATGATGTAAATATTTTTAATGAATTGTGTAAATCAGCAGCCACTTACGGGTGGAATACTGAAATAATCTCAGATTTAAAGCAATCTTTAACTTATAAGAAATTAGTAATCGGGTGTTATATTCTTGGGGGTATGTTTGAAAAGAATCTAGACCTGGAGGAAGATAAAGTTGCAGTAATGCTTCCCACTTCTACAGCCCATGTGATTACCTTATTCGGCTTGTTTTATATTAACAAAACACCAGCTATTCTTAATTTTTCTGTAGGGTTTCAGAGTATTTTGGATAGTACCGAAACTGCTGAAATCAGGACGGTTCTTACGTCCAGAGAATTTGTCGATAAGGCCGGTCTAGCGCAGGTGATTGAGAAGCTAAAAGAGAACGGGTTAAAAGTCCTATATCTGGAGGAGCTTAAAAATTCAGTTGGCATCTTTGACAAAATCAAAGGCTT
This sequence comes from Thermincola carboxydiphila, assembly GCA_016841045.1. Taxonomy (GTDB): domain Bacteria; phylum Bacillota; class Thermincolia; order Thermincolales; family UBA2595; genus JAENZX01. The sequence goes on along the minus strand of JAENZX010000019.1, from coordinate 253 downwards.
AGGTAAAGCTGTTATGGGGGTCGGGGCTAAAGGCGGGGCTTCCAGCAGGATGATTTTATTTACCTCCGGGAGTGAGAATAAGCCTAAGGGAGTTGTGCTGCGTCATAGCAACATATTGGCAAATGCCCTTCAGTTATCCAGCGTTATAGATTTTCACGGCAAAGACAAAATTTTTAATGCTCTACCCATTTTTCACAGTTTTGGACTTACAGCAGGGACTTTTCTGCCACTGCTTACAGGATTTCCGGTCTAC
>JAENZX010000018.1 GCA_016841045.1 Thermincola carboxydiphila | reverse complement strand
AACCCCGGCCTCAGGTTGAAACATTGAAGCAAAAAGTTACCCAAATAATCTTGACAATATCTCTGAGATCGAGCCTCTTTTTCTAAACTTTTATTTCTGTTATAATATATTATTAAGGGAAAATTTGCCGATGTTGTGCATTAGGAGGAAGAATGCCCGAAAAGCTTTTTGCAGAAGTAGTTGTAGATATAACAGCTAAAAAGCTGAATAAGATTTTTCACTATAGTATTCCTGAACGCCTGAGAGAACGACTTGCCCCAGGAGTGAGAGTTGTAGTGCCTTTTGGCCGCAGAACTGTCGGAGGTTATCTTCTGGGTTTTAGTGAAACTGCGGATGTATTACAGACCAAAGAAATTATAGATGTGCTGGACGAAGAACCACTGTTAAGTGCAGATTTGATGCATTTGGCAGAGTGGATGTCAGAAAAATACATGTGTTCCAAGGCTGACGCCATTCGTGTAATGATTCCTGCTAGAACAAAAGGATCAGAGAAATATATATCTGTCTCAGGTAATAATGACTTATTTCATGAAGAAAAGGTTAATTTACTAAAAGCCAAAGAATTTGAGATTTTTAAATATATTTACGAAAAAGGAATAGTGTCTTCAAAAGAATTAAGTGGCCACTTTGGCGCAAAGGCCACCGCCATGATTTTAAAAAAGCTAAATGGTCTGGGCCTCATCATATACACCGGTGAAGTTGATGGAATTAATGGACCGCGTTTGGTACAGACTGTTAAAACTGATGCTGCCGGGGCTGAACTTGAGACAATTATTGAAGGCTTATCCAAATCACCAAAGAAGGCGTCAGTCTTAAGGATAGCGGCGACAAGAGGCGCCATGCCTGTAACTGAACTGGCACGATTAGCGGGAACCACACCTTCTACAGTAAGAGAGTTAATAAAAAAAGGTTTTTTGATATCAGGTACATCTGAAATAAGGCGGGATCCGTATGGGTCCAAGGAATTTAAGGAAACGTATCCCTTACAGCTGACACAAAGTCAGAAAGTGGTATATAAAGAAATAGCATCAGCCGTTGCCAGCGGACAGTACCAGGCCTTTTTGCTGCATGGTGTTACTGGAAGCGGAAAGACTGAGGTATACCTTCAGGCAATAGACTATTGCCTGAGAAAAGGCCGTCAGGCCATAGTGCTTGTACCCGAAATAGCTCTCACACCACAGATGATTGAACGTTTTAAAGGGCGTTTCGGAGATTTGGTTGCGGTGCTGCATAGCCGCCTTTCAGCAGGCGAACGGTATGATGAATGGAGCAGGATAAAAACGAATAAGGTTAAGGTTGTGGTAGGGGCGCGTTCAGCAGTATTTGCCCCTTTCGATAATCCTGGGCTCATAATTATAGACGAAGAGCATGAAGCTTCTTACAAGCAGGAGGATAACCCCAAATACCATGCCCGTGATGTAGCTGCAGCCCGGGCACAGGCCTGTGGAAGTGTTGTTGTTCTTGGAAGCGCAACCCCTTCAATAGAGTCTTACTCAAGGGCAAAGGCTGGGAAATACCGGCTTTTGACAATGGGCGAACGGGTGCTGGGCAGACCAATGCCCGTAGTAAAAGTTATCGATTTGCGGGAAGAGATTCAAGCCGGAAACAGAAGCATATTCAGCCGTTCGCTTGTGGATTCAATGAGTACGGTACTTACTCGGGGTGAACAGGCAATACTTTTTTTGAACCGCCGTGGTTATTCAACCTTTGTGGTTTGTCGTGAATGCGGACTTGTAATGAATTGTCCAAAATGCAGTATTACTCTTACTCACCATGCCGCTGAAAACATCCTGCGGTGTCATTACTGCGATTACCGCAGGAAGGCACCTGACATATGCCCGAAATGCAGCAGCAGGAGTATCAGGCATTTCGGGATTGGAACTCAAAGAGTTGAGGAAGAGGTATTAAAACTGTTCCCGGAAGCAAAAGTAGCTAGGATGGATATGGACACGACTACTACTAAAGGTTCACATGAACGAATCCTGGGTGATTTTAAAAAAGGTCGCATTGATATCTTGATTGGAACACAGATGATAGCCAAAGGACTTGATTTTCCGGGCGTAACACTTGTCGGTGTAGTCACTGCAGATACAGCCCTTAACCTGCCCGATTTCAGAGCTGCTGAGAGGACCTTCCAATTGCTGACTCAGGTTGCCGGCCGAGCTGGGCGGGGTGATACACCGGGTGAGGTGCTGGTGCAGACATATAGTCCGGACCATTACAGTGTGGTTAATGCCCAAAATCATGATTACCTGAGTTTTTATAATGAAGAAATTAAAATTAGGAAAGCCTTTGAGTATCCTCCCTACAGTTTACTGGTGCGAATACTGATTTACGGAAATGAGGAAAATAGTGTTATCAGGGGATCTCAAGTTTTAGCTTACGAACTTGAACAGATTCTTAGTTTGTGTAAAATTGGGATTGATCAACCGTTGTTAGGACCGGCTCCGGCGCCGTTAAGTAAACTGCGTGACCGGTTTCGGTGGCAGATTTGCATCAAAGGTAAACAGGGAAAGAATACCCGCAGCATAGTAAAAGAGGCTGTGGCAAAGGCTATGGATGGTCAGTTGTTTGTCAACCTGGGAGTGTCAATAGATGTAGATCCCGTATCTATGATGTAAAAACCCGTTATAGTTACGTATACTTATAGTAACGCCTGTAGCTATAGTTGCGTTTTATCTAAGGAGGAGAAAAGATGGCTGTTTACCGTATAGTAGAAGTTGGCGACCCGGTGCTTAAAGAAAAGGCACGGCGGGTTCCTAGGATAACACCTAATGTACTTAAACTGCTTGATAATATGGCGGATACCATGTACGAAGCCAAGGGTGTAGGATTGGCTGCACCTCAGGTGGGTGTATCCAAGAGGATTGCAGTGGTAGATGTGGGGCACGGGCTTGTGGAACTTATAAACCCTGTGATAGTCCATAAAGAAGGCATGGAAACCGACGTAGAAGGCTGCCTCAGCATCCCCGGTTTAAAGGGAGAAGTGCCGCGTTATGTGAAGGTGAAAGTACGGGCTCTTAACCGGGAAGGTAAAGAAGTGGAGTATGAAGGGGAAGGCCTGCTGGCAAGGGCATTCCAACATGAAATAGATCATCTTGACGGTATACTGTTTACTGATAAAGCTCAGAACCTGACAAAAATTAAGCGAGGTTTTTAAGAATGCGTATCCTTTTCATGGGGACTCCGGAATTTGCTGTCCAATCTCTTGATTCTTTAATAAAATCCGGTCACGAAATTATTTGTGTAGTCACACAACCGGATAGGCCAAAAGGCCGTGGACAAAAACTAACACCATCTCCGGTTAAAGTTGCGGCTCAAGCTGCCGGAATAACTGTATATCAGCCACAGAAGATTAAAACTCCCGAATTTGTTGGACAATTAAAACAATTGAATCCAGATCTTATAGTAGTGGTGGCTTTTGGCCAGCTTCTCTCAAAAGAGATTCTGGAACTTCCCCAAAACGGGTGTATAAACGTACATGCATCGCTTCTTCCCCAATACCGTGGCGCTGCTCCTATACACTGGGCTGTCATAAATGGTGAGACTAAAACCGGAATTACTATAATGCAAATGGATGAAGGATTGGATTCTGGTGATAGCATTATCAGCAGGGCGATACCAATAGAAGCTGAGGATACTACCGGCCTCATTCATGATAAGCTGGCTCAACTGGGTGCGGAACTACTTATAGAAGCTGTAAGCCTGATTGATAGCGGGGCAGTTGTTAAGACTCCCCAGGACCATGAGAAAGCAACTTATGCTCCCCTCCTTACTAAGGCAACAGAAAAAATAGATTGGTCCAAAACACCCCGAGATATCTGTAATCTGGTCAGAGGCCTAAACCCCTGGCCGGGTGCATATACTATGCTGGGAGACAAGGTATTGAAAATATGGATGGCTCGCCCTTGCAATATTGATGAGATTGCCGGGCTTCCACCCGCTATTTCTGACAGCTCCGTTGGCGAAATTGCCGGTCGGGTTCCTGGAGCCGGTTTTGCAGTTGTCTCCTCAGGAGGTTATATTGTTGTTACCGAAGTTCAGCTGCAGGGCAGCAAAAAATTAAAGGCTGAAGAGTTTATGCATGGGCATAATATTGATAGAGGCTTACGTCTGGGATAAAAGGCGGGATGAATTTGGCTAAAAAGTCAGCACGGGACATAGCACTAGAGGCTCTATACGCTGTTCTACATGACGGGGCTTTCTCAAATATTGCCCTAAACAAGGTTTTGGAAAGGTATCAACCGGAAAAAATCGACCGTGGTTTTATTACTGAAATTCTTTATGGGTCATTAAGGACACTAAATACCCTTGACTGGATTCTTAATCAGTATCTTAAAAAACCCGTTGATGACCTCCCTGCAAGGATCGGAAATATCCTGAGGATGGGGGTTTATCAGCTTGTTTATATGGAGAAGGTTCCTGATTCTGCAGCCTGCAATGAATCTGCTAATTTGGCTAGGATCCACGGGCATGCGGGCACGGTAAAGCTCGTTAACGGCGTATTAAGGAATATTGCCAGAAATAAACAAAATATCAGATTCCCCGACACAGTAAAAGACCCGATAAAAGGTATTGCGTTAAAGTATTCCCACCCTGAATGGCTGGTCAGAAGGCTAATTGAGGAGTACGGACCAGATGGTGCGGAACAATTTTGTCGTGCTAATAATGTAATTCCACCCAACTCGATAAGGACAAATACTTTAAAAACTACCCGTACTGAACTTAAAGAGATTTTGGCGGGTGAAGGGGTACTGTCAACTGAGGGACGATTTGCCCCTGAGACACTAATTATCGAAGGCTTTAAGTCAGTCGGCAGTATTGAGGCACATAAATCCGGGTTGTTTATGGTTCAGGATGAAAGTTCAACTCTGGTTGGTCGGGCACTAAGTCCAAAAGAGGATAACTTTGTTATAGACGCCTGCAGCGCCCCGGGCGGAAAATCAACCCATATGGCTCAGCTTATGAACAATATGGGACACATTATAAGTGCAGATGTTCATCCTCACAAGATGGATTTGATCAAAGAAAATGGTGAACGTCTTGGTGTCACTATTATTGAACCAGTGGTACTTGATGCCACACGACTCCATGAACACTATGAAGATAAAGCAGACTTTATTCTGGTTGATGCACCATGTTCCGGACTTGGGGTCTTAAGAAGGAGACCAGAAATCAGGTGGCGGAAAAACGAAGACCAGATAAAGGAACTGAGTTTATTACAGAAACAAATTCTTCACAGTGCCGCCAGATGCCTAAAATCTGGAGGGGTTTTGGTTTACAGCACTTGTACTATTACTCATGAAGAAAATTTAGATGTGATAAATGATTTTTTGAATTCTCATGACGAATTTAAAGCAGACAGCCTTACAGGTGTTCTCTCTGAAGGACTGTCCGGTGTTCCAGGCACGGAAACTCTAGCCAAGGGTTTTATCCAGTTTTTACCTCATGTTCATGGTACTGACGGATTCTTTATTGCCAGGATGAAAAAACAATAACAGATTTGGTGATTTATATTGAGTCAGCTTAATTTAATGGATTTAAACCTGCAGGAAACCGAACAACTGATTACCTCAATGGGAGAACCCCGTTTCAGAGCTAAGCAAATTTTTAAGTGGGTTCATCAGAAGGGGATATTTCGGTTTGAAGAAATGACAGATATCCCAGTTGTTATGCGGGAGAAGCTGGAGTCAACATGTACTTTGGGTAACCTTGAAGTTTCAGCAAAACAAAATTCTGCTGACGGCACTACCAAATATCTCTTCAAATTATATGATGGTCATGCGGTGGAAAGTGTTTTGCTTCCTCATGATTACGGTATAAGCGTATGTGTATCAAGCCAGGTAGGATGCCGAATGGGGTGCGGGTTTTGTGCGTCTACCATTGGGGGACTCATCAGGAACCTGTCAGCAGGGGAAATTTACTCTCAGGTAATAAATATTCAGAAGGAATCAGGCAAAAGAGTTGACAGTATCGTAGTGATGGGATCAGGAGAACCCTTTGACAATTATGATGAAGTTATCAAATTTATCAAACTAATCATCTCTCCGGAAGCCCTCAATATAGGGGCTAGACATATTACTGTTTCTACTTGCGGAGATGTACCGGGAATTAAAAGGTTTGCCGGGGAAGGAGTACAAGTAACCCTATCAATATCATTACACGCTTCTAATGATGAATTACGTAACAGGATCATGCCTGTAAACAAAAGATATCCTATAGCTAGCCTAATGGCTGCATGCAGAGACTACATAAGTGTAACCAATCGTCGGATTACATTTGAGTATGCCCTAATAAATAATTTCAATGATTCCACTGAACAGGCATTAGAGTTAGGCAGACTTCTAAAAGGAATGCTCTGCCATGTTAACCTTATCCCCCTTAATCAAGTAGATGAAAGAGAATACAGGCAGTCTAATTTGTCAAGGGTCAGGGCTTTTTGCAACACACTTGAAAAGGTTGGTATACCTGTGACAATCCGCAAGGAAATGGGCGCAGATATTGATGCTGCCTGTGGTCAATTGAGAAGGCGCGCGGCAAAAGGGGAAATAACACCGGGACGGGGGTAGATTTACCGTGGGCTTTTTAACAAAGCTGGAAAAACTATCTGAAAAGTATATTGAGGGCTTTTTTAAGTCCCGGTTCGCTGATCATATCCAGCCTGCAGAAATTGCAAAAATTCTTTGGCGGGAAATGCGGGACAGCAAAAACGTAAGTGTTTCAAAAGTTTATGTTCCTAACCAGTATATTGTTTTCCTAGGTCCTGAGGACTGGAAGACTATTGATTCAGTCAGGAGTTCGCTTTCACGGGAACTTAAGGTTTATCTTAAGAAAAAAGCCAGAGACAAAGCTTTTGAGGTAGTAGGGGATATAACTATTTCCTTTGCACTTGATGAGGAGTTAACCCTAGGCTCAGTGACGGTTGAAAGTTCCTTTGTAGAGAATACGGAAGTCAATGAAGCTGCTGAGACTGGCAAAAGTGAAACCAACAATACGATTGTGGCTGATAAAAAAAGTTTCTATCATCCGGGTCACGAAAACATTACTGAAAACACTGTAACGAACTTAACGGTTCCGAGGGTTTTAGCTGAGCTGGTGATCAAAGCAGGGAACAGAGAGAGAACAAAGTTTGCTATTGGTAAGCAGGGTGTGATTATCGGTCGTCGCAAAACAAACGAAATTTACATAGATGATGCAAATGTATCCAGGGCACATGCATCTATAGATTACTCTGAAGGCAATCACTTTATAACAGACCTGGGCAGCACTAACGGAACATTTCTAAATGGCTCAAGAGTAAGTCGCGTAAAGTTGGCGTCAGGAGACCTCATAAAAGTTGGCACCACTCTTTTGGAATATAAGGTGGTGTAAAAACAATGCGTTTTCTTTTTCTGGCATTAAAATTTAGTCTTTTGGCTCTTATTTATCTATTTATTCTGAGGATATTTTATTTTATCATCACTGATCTGCGGAATTCAGCTAAAACCAATACAGCCCTGGAGGAATTGTCTGATGCCGGTATCGGTGCTGAATTGGTTGTTACTGAAAGCACGGTGTCGTCTCTTAAAACAGGAGATGTTGTCAGGCTTGGCAGAGAAACACGCATAGGTCGGGGAAGAAATAATGATTTTAAGATACCTGATAGTTTTGTGTCTCACAACCACGCCAGAATTATTTTTAAAGAGCAAAGTTTCTTTTTAGAGGATTTGAACAGTATTAATGGAACATATATTAATGGCATCAGGGTTCGTGATCCATTACCCCTTAAGACAGGGGACAGTCTAAAAATAGCCGGAGTAACCTTCAAATTTGCGAGGTGGGAGAATGAAGTGGAGTAAAATGTCCCACATTGGGTTGGTCAGAAAAAACAATGAGGACAATTGCTGTGTCTGTGATGATATAAAACTTTTTGCTGTAGCTGACGGTATGGGAGGGCATAAGGCCGGTGAAATCGCCAGTCGTCTGGCACTTGATGAGTTGACGTCGTATTTGCGCACGAACTCCACCATGCTGGACAAAGACCCGGTTGAAGCACTTCGCCAGGCGGTATGCAATGCTAATGCCGCTGTACTTGAGTTTGCCAGTACAGATGAAGAAAAATTCCGCGGGATGGGAACAACGATTACTGCAGCAGTTCACCAGGAAAATAAGATTTATGTAGCCCATGTAGGTGACTCCAGGGCATATCTTATCAGAGGAGAAGAAATACGACTTTTGACAAGTGACCACTCTTTGGTCAATGAGCTTGTTAAATCGGGTGGGATAACCCCGGAAGAAGCAGAAAACCATCCTCAGAAAAATGTGCTCACCAGGGCTATTGGCACTTCGCGTACAGTTGATGTTGACATTAACATTGAACAGGTTTTGAGCGGGGATATCATAATACTTTGTACAGATGGCCTGTCCAATCTTGTGAATCCCGAAGAACTGAAGCAGCTTGCGGGTACAGAAATACCTCTCCAGGAAAGGGCAAAACTCCTCACTGAACGCGCTCTTGATCGAGGTGGCGGGGATAATATAACTGTTGTTTTATTTCAGATAGAATAGCGGGCAGGGGATGGACAAAATGTCTTTAGGAATCATCCGCAGGGTTGAAAAGGGCCTGTTTACTATCATAATTACTTTTCTTGGTCTGGGAATAGCTAGTCTCTTTGCTGCAGACTCTATAAAAGACGTTAGGCTGCCGTTGACTCTTGCTCTATTGGTAGCGATAACTTTTATTGGGGCCCATGTACTGCTTGAAAAAAGAAAATCTACCGCAGATCCGTACATATTTCCACTTGCAGCAATGATGAGCGTTATTGGTCTGATTATGATTTTAAGATTGTCACCGGACCTTGTCGTACGTCAAACCATCTGGCTTATGGCGGGAGTTGCGATTTTTATACTGATAGCTGCCGGGCTGCGTGATTACAGATTTCTTGAAGAGTATAAATACATATATATTTTTTGCGGACTTTTACTTCTCCTTAGTACTATCCTTTTTGGTACAACAGTGGGAGGGGCGAGAAGTTGGCTCAATCTGGGTTATTTTAAATTTCAGCCTTCAGAGCTAGTTAAAATAATTTTGGTGATATTTCTATCCAGCTATCTTGAAGAAAAAAAAGAAATTTTTACTCAGGGTACAAGAAGTTTCTTTGGTATCCAGGTTCCGAGTTTGCAATACATAGGCCCTCTGCTGATCATGTGGGGATTTTCTCTGGTACTTCTTATATTTCAGAAGGACCTCGGGGCAGCACTCATCTTCTTCGGGGCGTTTCTGGCAATGATTTTTATAGCTACTGGCCGATGGTCTTATATATTTAGCGGGATTTTACTTTTTGCAATAGGTGCTCTTTTGTGTTATTTTCTTTTTTATCATGTTCAGGTAAGGGTAAATATTTGGCTCAACCCCTGGAACGACATAGAAGGTAAAGGCTACCAGATAATACAATCACTTTTTGCCATCGGGTCTGGAGGGTTATATGGAACCGGACTTGGTCTGGGACATCCAAAACTTATCCCGGCAGTGCATACGGATTTTGTGTTTTCTGCCTGGGCAGAGGAAACTGGTCTCCTTGGGGCTGTTGCCCTAATAATAATATATTGTCTTTTGATTTACCGCGGTTTCACAATAGCCCTGAAGGCTGGTGACGGATTTGGAACTTTACTGGCGGCAGGTCTGACCACATTGCTAGCAATACAGACCCTTGTAATTGTGGGAGGAGTCATCAAACTCTTTCCTCTAACCGGTGTTACCCTGCCCTTTGTCAGTTACGGGGGGAGTTCTCTGGTTTCAAATTACATTCTACTAGGGCTTTTAATGAATATATCGGCGAAGAACGGAGCCTGACAATGAATAAAAACATTGTTAAGATAGCAGGTTTGGTAATTGCCGCTTTTCTGTTAAATATCGGTTATCTTACCTATTTACAGGTCTTTAAAGCTGATGAACTCCTGAATCATCCAAGAAACAGGAGGCTTCAGTCTTTGGAGGAAAAGGTATACAGGGGACGAATACTGGATTCTAAAGGAAGAGTCTTGGCTGAAACCATTACGGAAAACGGAACCAAGAGACGCACATATCCGTATGGAGAAGTACTTGGTAATATAACAGGCTATGTCTCGAAACGATACGGACGGGCAGGTTTGGAAGCAGCTTACAGCAGTACTCTGTTGGGGTTTGATGTAGAATCTACCGGAACCGATTTCTGGTCATTAAAAAAAGTCGGCAGTCCTGAACAGGGAAATGACATAGTATTAAGTATAGACTCTTCGGTACAGCAGTTGGCTTACCGGCTGCTTGGTCAGCGTAAGGGGGCTGTAGTTGCTGTTGAACCTTCTACTGGCCGGGTGCTTGCAATGGTTAGCAAGCCGGGTTTTAACCCTGAAAATCTTGAACTGCAATGGGAAAATCTCAATAAAAATCCTGAGAGTCCCTTGTTGAATAGAGCAGCCCAGGGGCTTTATCCCCCGGGGTCAACCTTCAAAGTAATCACGGCAGCAGGAATTTTGACAAAAAACCCTGAAATATTAAATGATTCGTTTGAGGCACCTGGCTATATAGTTATTGAAGGAAGGCGTATCAATGATAGTCAGGCTAAAGGGCTGCTGAGTTTCAAAAGGGCTTTTGCTGTTTCGAGTAATTACGTTTTTGCAAAGCTTGGAATTGAACTTGGTGCACCCGAATTATTGGAAATATCACGTAAATTTTGGCTAAACAGGAAGCTGCCCTTTGAGTTACCTGTTTCAGAGGGCCGGATACCGAACCCAAATTCAAAGCTTGAACTTGGGGAAACAGCTATTGGTCAGGGACGACTGTTGTTGACACCTCTTAACATGGTGATGGCTACAGCAGCTGTAGCAAACAATGGTGTGATAATGGCCCCCCGGCTGGTTGATGAGATTCATAATACAGAAGGCGAAGTTGTTTGGCGCCTAAAACCAGAAGAATTATCTGTTGCTGTTGATGGAACTGTTGCAGCTTGGCTTCGCGAATCAATGGTTGAAGTTGTGGACAGAGGGACAGGCAGCAAGGCAGCCATTTATAATATACCGGTAGCTGGTAAAACGGGAACAGCTGAGAACCCCCATGGAGCACCGCATGCCTGGTTTGTTGGGTTTGCACCTGCTGTAAATCCTCAGGTTGCGGTAGCTGTTATAATCGAAAATGGTGGGACAGGGGGACGTGAAGCTGCCCCTATAGCACGAGAAGTCATAAAAGCAGTAATAAGAAAAAAGGGGTGAGACCTTTATGATAGGCACTTTGTTAGGCGGCAGATACGAGATATTGTTTCAGCTGGGCGGCGGCGGAATGGCATTAATTTACAAAGCCAGGGATACGCTTTTAAACCGCCCTGTGACAGTCAAAGTCCTTCGACCGGAGTATACAGGTGATGAAGAGTTCGTTGCCCGTTTCCGTAAAGAAGCCCAGGCTGTTGCAAAGCTGTCTCATCCTAATATTGTGAGTGTATATGATGTCGGTCAGGAAAACCAAACCCATTATATTGTTATGGAGTATATAGAAGGAAGAAATCTCAAACAAGTTATCAAAGAACTTGGGACAATTCCTGTTAAGCATGCTATTGATATAACCAGGCAAATTTGTGAGGGTTTACAGGATGCGCATGAAAATGGGATAGTTCACAGGGATATTAAACCTCATAACATCCTTGTTATGGATAATGGCAGGATAAAGGTAACGGATTTTGGTATTGCTCAGATTTTGAGTTCAATTACAATAACAAACTCGGAAACTATTGTGGGTTCTGTTCATTATTTCTCTCCCGAACAGGCAAAAGGCGGCAGTACCAGCATTAAATCGGACATTTATTCTGTAGGCGTTGTACTTTACGAGATGGTTACGGGGAAAGTGCCTTTTGAAGGTGAAACCCCAATCGCCGTGGCCTTGAAGCAGATTCAGGAACGTCCGATACCACCATGCAGGTTGAATCCACAGATACCTCCTGAAGTGGAAAGGATAATACTTAAGGCAATGGAAAAAGATATTGCCATGAGATATAATTCGGCAGGTGAAATGGCCCGGGAACTAGCCAGGATATCAGATCACGGGGATTCTCGGCTGCAGGATGATGACCAGTATGCAACCCGGATACTTAATGGCCCTGTGGTTATTACAAAAGATAAGCAGACAGATGAGGAAGAAATGAATTACCGGAAAAGAAAGAGAAGAATGAAGCCGTTCGCCAAGGTAATGATAGCGGCTATATTAATAGGTCTGATGGCAGGAGCTGTTTACGGACTTAATTTATATCTTAACGTATCTGAGGTTGTAGTGCCTGATGTCAGGGATATGCCTATTGAACAGGCTCAGGATAAACTAAGCGAATTAAATCTCAACTGGTCCATAACCGGACGTCATGACCCCAAAGTAACTGATGGGTATGTTATAACACAGGATCCGGAACCGGGTAAAAGAGCAAAGGTCAACTCAAAGGTTATTCTTACCTACAGCCAGGGACCTGAAATAGCTGTTGTGCCTGACGTGGTCAAGAAAGAACGTGATGCGGCACAGATTGAGTTAAGTAATGCTGGTTTTGACTACACGACCTCCGAAGATTTCAGTGAGGATATTCCCCCGGGAGCAGTAGTTTCGCAAACTCCCGAAGGAAACACAGATGCGGTTAAAGGAACTGTTGTTAAACTTGTAATCAGCAAAGGCAAAGAACCGAAGAATGCTATAGTGCCTGACATAACCGGTTTATCCCTGGAGGAAGCTAGAAACAAACTTCAGGCTGTTAATTTAAAATTAAGTTCGGACATTACTCAGGAGGAGAGCACATCATTCCTTCCAGGTACTGTTATGAGGCAGGAACCCTCGCCAAACAGCCAAATCCGTGAAGGGGACGAAGTTAAAGTTGTTTTGAGCAAAGGGCCCGGACCTGAAGCTAAAACTGCTGCAGTTAATGTGGCGATTCCCAATGATGGTGTTTCACATAAAGTGAAAGTTGTAGTTATCGATGATGCCGGGACAAGAATTGCGTATGAGGCGGAACACAATCCCGGGGATTCCTTCACACGGGTAGTTACTTACTATAATAAAGGCAAGATTCAGGTGTTTATTGACGATATGACTCAACCAGTTGAGGAACGGTTGGTTGAATAGGAGGTCTTTGTTTGAACGGAGTCGTAGTCAGGACCTATAGTGGATTTTGTTATGTCGATATCGAGGGTGACATCTGGGAATGCCGCCTGCGTGGTAAATTCAGACTGACAAAGCAAAGTGTTCTGGCCGGTGACAGGGTTAAAGTAAAGGAAACAGCCGACAAAAAAGGGGTTATCGAAGAAGTGCTGCCCCGTGCCACCAGATTGGACAGGCCTGCTGTTGCTAATGTTGAACAGGTAGTAATTGTTTTTGCCTGTAGAGATCCTGCTCCCCAGACTGAGTTGCTGGATCGTATACTGGTCCAGGCTGAGGCTGCTGATATTAGTCCTGTCATATGTTTTAATAAGAGTGATCTGGTTGAGGACGAGTACCTGGAGGGTTTGGTTGCAGACTACAGAAAAACGGGTTACCGGGTGATTCCTACCAGCACGGTATCAGGAACTGGAGTAGACCAACTCCGGGAGTGTCTGCATGGTCGAATTACTGTTTTAGCAGGACCATCGGGGGCCGGAAAGTCCTCACTTTTAAATGCTGTGCATCCTGGTTTTAGTCTTAAGACCGGAAAAGTAAGTGATAAAATAGGGCGTGGTCGCCATACAACCCGCTATGCTGAGCTTCTTGAGACGGAACCTGGTTCAATGGTTGTAGATAGCCCGGGTTTCAGCAGTTTGTATTTACCTGAAATTGATAAAGAGAGTCTTCCTGAGCTGTTTCCCGATTTTTTGGAGCATCTGGACAGATGTAAATTCAATGGCTGCCTCCATCGGGCTGAGCCCGAATGCGCAGTTAAGAAGGCGGTTAAGGTTGGGCATATAAGTGAGAAGCGCTACGAGCACTATCTCATTTTTCTTGAAGAGTTGATTGAACGGGAGAGGAGATATTAATCATGGTGAAAATTGCGCCATCAATATTGTCAGCAGATTTCAGCCGTCTCGGAGAACAGGTTCGTTTGGTGGAAGATGCAGGGGTTGAATACCTGCATATTGATGTAATGGATGGTCATTTTGTCCCCAATATAACTATTGGACCTCTGGTTGTAAAAGCCCTTAGGCCGCATAGTAAACTTATATTTGATGTACACCTGATGATAGAACATGCTGATAAGTATGCAGAGGAATTTGTTAAAGCTGGGGCGGATCTAATCAGCATTCATGTTGAGGCCTGTCCTCACCTGCATCGTTCTGTTCAGAACTTAAAATCCCTCGGGGTAAAGGCTGCTGTTGCGTTAAACCCTGCAACACCCCTTAATACCATTGATTATGTGCTGGACAGCCTTGATATGGTTCTACTTATGACAGTTAACCCTGGGTTTGGCGGGCAGTCGTTTATCCCTGAGGTCCTGCCCAAGATAACAGCGTTAAGACAGATGATTAAAGAACGGGGATTAAACACTGAGATCCAGGTGGATGGCGGCGTTAATCCCGAAATTGCGCGTCAAATAGTTGAAGCGGGAGCAACTGTTCTTGTTGCAGGGTCAGCCGTTTTCGGAGCAGCGGATGTGCCTCAGGCGGTAAAAGACCTGAGAATGAGCTGCGCACTTTGATATGATAACTATTTTAATCCGGCTAAACAACCGTTTAGGCTGCAATTCCGGCATTTGAGGCAAATTTCTTGACACCAAATCGAAACATATATATACTTAGTTATAATAAATCTATACAGTTAGCTATACCTTCAGGGACAGGTGAAATTCCTTACCGGCGGTGTTCTCGATTAGAGTAAGCCCGCGAGCCTTTTGAGGCTGACCCGGTTAGATTCCGGGGCCGACAGTTAAAGTCTGGATGGGAGAAGGGAGCGTATAATTTGCGCGTATCTTTTTGTCATGTATGCCCTGAAGGATTGTCTTCAGGGCATTTTTGATTTTATTAATGGTAAAACTCACATGGGATGTGAAATTAAATCTGAGATTAGGTCGGAAAGGAAGTATATGCCCATGCATGAGAAATATATGCGGATGGCACTGGAGCTGGCAGAGAAAGCAAGGGGCAGAACAAATCCAAACCCAATGGTGGGGGCGGTTTTACTGAAAGATGGGCAGATAATAGGACAGGGTTACCATAAAAAAGCTGGAACCCCCCATGCGGAGATACATGCTCTGAAGGAAGCAGGGGAGAAGGCCAAGGGGTCAACACTGTACGTAACCCTTGAGCCATGTTCGCATTATGGTAGGACTCCACCCTGTAGCGAAGCTGTAATTAAGGCAGGAATTTCCGAGGTTTTCGTGGCTATGCAGGATCCTAATCCCCTGGTTGCAGGGAGGGGCATCAAACTCATGACTGATGCCGGAATTAAGGTAAACGTAGGCCTCTTTGAAAAGGAAGCCCGCGAGTTAAATGAGGTTTTTATTAAATATATAACCCAAAAGACTCCCTTTGTTTTATTGAAAACCGCCATGACACTTGATGGGAAAATAGCTACCAGGACCGGACATGCACGGTGGATTACCGGAAGCGCGGCTCGGGAACATGTTCACCGGCTCAGAGATCAGTTGGATGCAATACTTGTCGGGGTTAATACCGTCATCACTGATAACCCTGCATTAACCAGCAGGCTGCCGGAGGGGGGACGCGACCCGATTCGTATTATACTAGACAGTCAAGCCAGGACTCCCGTGGATTCATTAGTATTAACCCAGGACTCTGACGCCCCGACATATATTGTTGTCACAGACCAGGCACCACAAGTAAGGGTTAAGTCGCTTTCAGAGGGGAATGCTAAGATTTTAAGGATAAATTCTGATAAAAATGGAAGAATTCAGCTGAATAACCTTTTGTTAAGTTTAGGTCAGTTAGAAATCACCAGTCTTTTGGTAGAAGGAGGAGCTACTGTTGCGGCGGCATTTTTGGAAGAGCAGCTGGTAGACAAGGTTCTTACCTTCATAGCGCCTAAAATTGTCGGAGGTGCAGATGCTCCTACCCCGGTTGCCGGGCATGGAGTGGAATTTATGGATAGAGCCTTGTGCCTTAGCAGAACAAAATCGGGAAAGATTGGCGAGGACTTTTTTATTGAAGGATACCCGGAATATAATGAGTGAGGAGTGAGGAGTGAGGAGTGAGGAGTGGGGAGCAATAGAGTAAAAATGATTTGCTTGCAGAGTAAATCTTCTGAATTTTCACTCCCCACTCCGCACACTCCACTCACCACTAGAGAGAGGTGATGCAGCTCTAATGTTTACAGGTATTATAGAAGAAATGGGGAAAATAAAAAAATTGCATAAGGGAACTGATTCGGCAAGGCTAACCATTGACGCAAATGTTGTTTTGACCGATGTGAAGCTGGGGGACAGCATTGCTGTAAACGGAATCTGCCTGACGGTAGTTAATTTTAGCCCCTCGTTATTTGAGGTTGATGTAATGGCGGAGACTCTAAGGAAGACGAATCTTGGAGAATTAAAACCGGGAGACAGGGTTAACCTTGAAAGGGCTCTTAGGGTTGGGGACAGACTTGGCGGACATATTGTCAGTGGACATATTGATGGTGTGGGCGTGATAAGCCGTCAGGAGAGAGAAGATATAGCAATTCTGACTGAGATAGAAGCCCCTCCTGAGGTTATGAAATATGTAGTTACCAAGGGTTCGGTTGCAATAGACGGTATCAGTCTTACTGTTGTGAACTGTACCAATAGGGCGCTTGTAGTATCCCTGATTCCCCATAGTGCCAAGATGACAACTTTGGGTCATAAAAAAACCGGCGACAGAGTTAATCTGGAGTCCGATATCATAGGAAGATACGTGGAAAGACTGATGGGCTTTAAGGAAAACGATAGTTCCACGAATGATGGCAAGTTAAGTTTAGACTTTTTGGCTCAGAATGGATTTTTGTAATAAAAGGAGGAAAATAATATGGGATTTAATACTATCAAAGAAGCTATTGAGGATATTAATCAGGGAAAAATGATAATTGTGGTTGATGATGAGGATAGGGAAAATGAGGGCGACCTTCTGATGGCCGCCGAAAAAGTAACTCCTGAGGCCGTTAACTTTATGGCTACCTACGGTAGAGGACTAATATGTGCCCCGATGACCCAGGAAAGATGTGACGAACTTGATTTACATGCTATGGTTACCAGCAATACAGACGCCCGTGAGACAGCATTTACGGTTTCGGTAGATGTCAAGGAAAAAACAACAACAGGTATTTCCGCCCATGAAAGGGCTGCTACAATTAAGGCGCTTATTGACCTCGGTACCAAGCCTGACGACTTAGCAAGACCAGGGCATATTTTCCCTCTAAGGGCTAAAGAAGGCGGGGTTTTACGCCGTGCAGGCCATACAGAAGCGGCAGTTGACTTGGCTCGAATGGCGGGACTTTATCCGGCTGGTGTCATCTGCGAGATTATGAAAGACGACGGGTCCATGGCAAGGGTTCCGGAGCTTAAGGAATTTGCAAAGAAACATGGTCTAAAAATAATTACCATTGCCGACTTGATTAATTACCGAAGGCGGACGGAACGGTTTGTCGAAAGGGCAGGTGAAGCAAAAATGCCTACCCGATACGGTGAATTTAAAGTTGTTGCCTACAGGAGCATGCTTGATGGGAAGGAACACGTCGCCCTTGTTAAGGGAGATGTAACAACTGACCAACCTGTTCTGGTACGGGTCCATTCCGAATGTCTGACAGGTGATGTATTTGGTTCTGCCAGGTGTGACTGCGGGGACCAGTTAGCTCAGGCCATGCGGCTGATAGAGCGAGAAGGTCGCGGAGTTTTACTCTACATGCGGCAGGAAGGCCGTGGAATAGGTCTGGCAAACAAGATTAAAGCTTACGAATTACAGGACATGGGAAAAGATACAGTTGAGGCAAATGAACTCCTAGGTTTTCCGGCTGATTTAAGGGATTACGGGATAGGTGCAGAGATACTTGCTGACCTTGGAATGAAGAATATAAAGCTGTTAACCAACAACCCCAGAAAAATTGCCGGGCTGGAGGGGTATGATCTTGAAGTGGTTGAGCGGGTGCCTATCGAAATAGAGCCCTGTGAGTCAAACGAATTTTATCTGAGTACTAAAAAACAAAAGCTGGGTCATATGCTGACAATGAATGAGTAAAAGAGGCTAGTTGCTAGTACTAGTTACAATCTGTGGTTATCTTTTTCGTTTTGTTGTGGACAACTAAGGAGATTATAAACAATAATTTAAGGAGGACGACTATTAATGAACAAGATTTATGAAGGAAAATTAATCGCCCAAGGATTTAAATTCGGAATTGTTGTAGGAAGGTTTAATGAATTTATTACCAACAAGCTCCTGGGTGGAGCGTTGGACGCCTTAAAGAGACATGGTGCTGAGGATGAAAATGTCGAGGTTGCCTGGGTGCCCGGTGCATTTGAAATTCCTCTTGTAGCTCAGGCAATGGCTAAAGGAGGCAAGTACGATGTAGTCATATGCTTAGGTGCGGTAATTAGAGGGGGAACCCCTCACTTTGATTACGTATGTGCTGAAGTATCAAAAGGGATAGCAAAGGTGTCAATGGATACCGGTCTGCCGACCATTTTTGGAATTATTACTGCTGACAGCATTGAACAGGCTATAGAAAGGGCAGGTACCAAAGCAGGCAACAAGGGTTGGGATGCAGCGGTAACGGGCATAGAGATGGCAAACCTGCTTAAGGGAATGAAGTAGCAGAAAACGGGGAATAAATAGTGGTTAGTATAGTAGTGGGTAGTGAGTAGTGTGAAACTTGGGCAGTGATGGGGTGATCCTCCGCCGCTGTACTCAGGGGTCGGAGGATTGGGTTTTTATGCAAACCTTCCGATAAACACTACCCACTACCCACTACTCACTAATCACTGAATAGGGGAGATACAACATGAAAATAATCCGTTTTTCCATCGATGGTTCTATCAAATACGGCCTGTTGGAGAATGAAGACAGCGTTAGAGAAATTTCTGGTTCAATATATGGACAAATTGAAACAAAGAACAATACTTATAGTCTCGCGGAAGTTTCATTGCTCTCTCCCTGTGAGCCGTCAAAGATAGTTTGTGTTGGGTTGAATTATAAAGCTCATATAGATGAGTTTAAAAGGGATCGTTCTGATATACCCGAGGAGCCAGTTTTATTCTTGAAGCCTTCCACAGCAGTAATCGGGCCAGACTCCAATGTTGAGCTGCCAGATTCCAGTTCTCAGGTTGATTACGAAGGGGAGTTGGCGGTAGTTATAGGTAAAAAGGCCAGGAATGTTAATATAGAAGAAGCGGGCGATGTTATACTTGGCTACACCTGTGCCAATGACGTTACTGCCAGGGACCTGCAGAGAAAAGATGGTCAGTGGACCCGGGGAAAAGGTTTTGATACTTTCGCTCCAATTGGCCCATGGATTGCAACAGATATAAATCCAGAAAACCTCAGAATTCAGCTCTACTTAAACGAAGAGCTGAGACAGGATTCGACCACATCAAACATGATTTTTCCGGTCCTCCGGCTGGTAAGCTTCATCTCCGAAATCATGACTCTTCTCCCTGGTGATATAATCCTTACGGGAACACCGGAGGGTGTCGGACAGCTAAAAGCAGGGGACAATGTTAGGGTAGAGATTGAGGGTATAGGGACACTGAAAAATACTGCGGTCAAACGCCTGTAACCCAGATTTGGCGAAGGTTCTCTTAATGCCCAAAACAAGGCAATTTTTTTTGTTGACAAACAGCACAAATATGCTAAAATTGAATTTGATTGGAATTTAGATTCCACAAATTTCTCGAATTTGTTGGGTTTAAATTCCAAAATTCATTTATTGAAAAGGGGGCAACGATAAAAAATGACGTTAAACGCTTTGGGTAGGCATGTTTTGGCTGAAATTTATGGATGCAATTTCGACATCTTGAACGACATCAACAAAGTTGAAGACATCATGGTAAATGCGGCACTTGAATCAGGTGCTGAAGTTCGAGAGGTAGTTTTCCATAAGTTTAGCCCCCAGGGTGTTAGTGGAGTAGTTGTAATCTCTGAATCACATCTTGCAATTCATACTTGGCCGGAATTGGGATATGCGGCTGTAGATGTTTTTACCTGCGGTGACAAGGTTAACCCGTGGGACGCCTGCAATTTTCTAGCCCAAAGTTTCGGTGCGGAGTCTGTGGACGCTAAGGAAACACAGCGTGGAATTATTTACAAAACTCCTGAAAAAGAGGCAGTTAATCTCTAGGAGGGATATTTATTTGTACTGAGACGTATGTCAAAGGTTAGCGGGGACCTTACTTGCCGAGAGGTGAAGTAGGGTCTTCGCTTTTTTAGTATAAATTTAGGCTAGGCTGAGGTGCATGCGGGGGAAAATGCCAACCTGGCGTCGTTGCACGGGGCCGCCTAATCCTCGCCGTACGCAACCAGTACGCCTCCGGTTAGGCCGCCCCGTGCGCCTAGCCAGAACGGCATTTTCCCGGTATGGGGTCAAAGAAAAAACACAGAACAAAAAAATAAAAAACAAAATAAACTCTAGCCAAGAGATATAAAAAAAGGCTCAGAACTAGGATATATATTTCTTTAGGGCGTTTGGGCGTGTAAAAACCCACTAGGTAAAATATCTAGTGGGTTCGCTATAGGTTTAGAAATAACAAGTTAAAGATTATGGCAGCTAACCGGCCAATACCTGGTTAACGAGTTTCCTTAATTGTTTTCAACAACTCAGGTTTTATTTCACCCTTTGTTACCGTGGTTAACTTCGCCTGCTGTGGCAGTTCGTTAACCTTGGCCTTCAAGTTACACCTCCTTTTTCGATTGTAAAGTTAATTATAAGTTGCGAATATATGTTTGGTCAATTCAGTTTGCAGGAAAAAAATAGAATTATGTCGTATAAATTACATTTAGATTTGACAAATCTTGGAGGTGTATTAAAATAAAGTCTATATTTGTTTATATTAAAACAACATTCTTAGATTTATTTAAAGCTGTGCGAGAAAAATACCTTGCTGTGTCACTTTTTTTAATATTACTTTTAACTGTTTACGCATTTGTTTTTCCGAAATCAACGACTAGTGATATCCTAAAACATTACAATGGTCTTTCTTCTTTAGTTCTTGTAGTCCTAACTTTTGCTTATGTTGTTACTACTAGCCGTCAACTCAATACAATGCAGACTCAGCTTAAGGTTATGGACGAAAGTGTGAATCTTCAAGTTCAACCACTACCAATTCCTCGTATAGATAGGGTCTATCTAGAAAAAGTCAATGCATATAGATCACCAGATGACGACTTTTCAAATATTCATATAATTTATAGATTTCACTGTAAAATATCATTTGATAACGTGGGAAGTGGGGCGGCACTTAACTTGTCTGCCTATCCAGTATTAAACCTTAAAAAAGAGATAAAGTACATTGCTAATGTTAAGCAGGTACATTGTGTTACTGATAAGAGTTCTAACCAGAATAAATTAAGTTTTATGATATTGGATAAAAATAATGATATTCTAAATAATTTGTTAAAAGGTTTGGTGGAGTTTGAACTTGAATTATTTTATAAGAATGTATTTGGAGCAGGATTCAATGTAAATGCAAAATATCTAATAAGGATAAATAAAGATTGCAAAGACTTGGCAAATCAATGGAATGAATTTTTTACCAAGGGAATTAAAAAATACGAAGTTGACCTAAAAAGATTCCACGCATTAGTTTATTCTGTTGAAGATGATGCTAAAGAAATTTTTAATAGGATCAGGAACGAAGTTAACCAACATTTTACCGAAGATTTAATCTTAGACCATTGGATTAAACCCGAATCATTTGAGTTGAAATTGGTTGAGTTTAATCAATCACTAGAGGATGCACAAATTCGTCATAAGCAAAATTTACAAAACGATCCACTGATGGGTCCGTTGTTAAGCATATGGAAGGTCGTAGCCAAGAGAAAGAAGTTAGTTAAAAGGTTAGAACAAAGTCCTAGATACTTATAATTAGGAGGAAGCCCTTACTAGTGCAAACTATTGGTGTACGGTCTCGGGCACCACGCGAATAATGACAAGGGTTTCAGCGATTTTTTAGTCGCGTGAAGTCCTTTTTTTGTTGCACTTGAGTCTTCCCGGATGCACTGGACTCTTCAAAGAGAGAAACTTTAAGAATTCCAAAAATAAGCCAGTCTAATTTTATACAGGCTGTTCTGACCCTATGATAGTGTGCAGATTAGTTGGGGGGCTATCGCGGGTCAAATCTATTGCCAGTAAGTAGGGGTAACTCCTGAATTTAGTATAGGATAATGGGAGTAACCCCGGCCTCAGGTTAAAACATTGAAGCAAAAAGTTACCCAATAATCTTGACACTATTCACACCGAACAAATGTTTGCTGCAGACTCCAGAATTTGGTATAATAATAGAGGTACAACTGTATAGGTGCAGGGTGGGCGGTCAGATTCTCCGGTGAAAGGAGGTGATGGCCTATGACTGTTTTTGAAAGTTTAACATTAATGATTGCGTTTGCATCATTAATCGTTTCAATTGTAGTCGTAACAAAAGGAAAACAGTAGCCCTCCCTGCTGTGGAAGCTACTGTTTTCAACCATTACCTATTACCGCCCATTGGCAGCAGTTGTACCCCGAGGTGTTACCGCACCTCGGTTTTATATTTTACATCTTATCTATTTACTATTATACACAGAAAATGGAAGTAGAGCAACATATACTAAACTTGGATTTTGATGCTATGACGTCGATTATATTGGTGGTTTTTTCTTGAAAATCCTAAATCGTCCTATTAAAATTATAATTACGGTAACTTGAATTATGGCAGCCATGAAAACCAATCTTTTTTCGGAGGTCTCTAATTGAATACAAACATACATTTTTTCGCGGCACTGGCAATCATAGGTTGGATAGTGGCTGTTTTTTTAGGTATTTATGCTTTAAGGTTTTATAAAACTCGTTTGAAAGATGACGATGTTTTAACAATACTAAATAAACTCCCTATAGCTATTAAAACCTATGATAAGAAAAATAGACTAAATTTTATAAACCATAAAGCAGAAGAGCTGTTGGGATATACTTTTTCGGAAATTAAGGGTTTTACACCTGTACAAATTGCTGATCTTTTCTGGAAGGATAAAAATGAGTCTTTATTTAACAGGCTTATGGGCTCAAACCATTACATGCTGCATAAAATAAGGACAATTGTCAACAAGCGGGGGGAAGAAATAAAGTTAACCGTCAGTGTTTATAAGTTAGATGGCGGGGGCCTTTGTTATCTTTTTTCAGATACAAGACAGGAACAACAGTTTCAGGACATACAATTACAGACCAGGACAATTTTGGATTCAGTTGAGAACTGTATTGTGATTGCCGGAACCGATAATGAAATTATTTCCGTTAACAAAGCTTTCCAGGAAAAAACAGGTGTAAAGCACGTCGACATTATTGGTAAATCCCTTATTTACTTAAACGAGTTATTGTCAGTTCAACCAAATCATGTAGATAAAGGCACTTCATCTGAGGTTACGTTAACAACCATGACAGGGGACAAACTTGATATGGTTATAAATGAAGCCCCTATTTACAATGTCTATAACGATCCCATTGGCAGAATTTTGGTAGGTTCAGATGTCACCGAACTGAGAGCAGAAAGACAGAAGGTACAGCAGCAGGAAAAACTCGCTTTATTAGGACAAATGGCCTCTGGAATTGTTCATGAAATCAGAAACCCATTAACTACGATAAAAGGGTTTAACCAGTTAATTGAATCTAAGCTAACAAATGAATCTTTAAAAGCATTATTTAATTTAGTACAACAGTCTGTAAATGATATAAATAAGGTTGTATCAGATTTCCTGTCCTTTGCCAAACCCCAACCGCCTAAACTGGACAAAGTTTCTTTAAACCAATTGGTTAAGTCCGTTGAACCCTTCGTCGTCACTACGGGACCCAAAACAGTCCAGATGCAAATGATGCTGAGTGCTGACGAAAGACCAGTCTTGGCTGATGAAATTAAGATAAAACAAGTATTGATAAATATTATCAAAAATGCAGTAGAGGCTTCCAACACAGAGGAAAATGGTACTGTCATCATTGCTACTGAATTGGACAAGGCTCATGGGGTAATGAAGATTCAGGTCTTTGATAATGGTAGTGGAATACCCCCAAAAAATCTGTCCAAGGTAGGAACCCCGTTTTTTACTACCAAGGCTAAAGGCACAGGTTTAGGTTTAAGCATCTCTCGTCAGATAATCTGTGAGCATGATGGGAAATTAGAAATTGAGAGTGAAGATGGACGTGGGACTAAAGTAATTTTATCATTTCCAATATTTAAAGGCTAAGCACTAAACATAACCCACCTTTTGTGGGTATTTATTCGCAATGTGATTTCATCTAAAATTTCATACCAGTCCCGGTCCCGACTACGATCTGGAACCTGAAGTCTGCCATCAGGCACAGATTACCGTTTTATTACGTAATATTTATTAGAAAGTTGTTAATAAACGGGGTGTCTTGTATGAAAGCTATTAAACTCAAGGAAATATTAAAGCATATAGATTACGAGACAGTTACTGGACAAACCGGCATAATAATCTCCAAAGTCGTGAGAAGGCTTAAGTTTCTGCGGTCTAATACTTTGTTCTTTGATTGGTCAGGGAAAAACAGTAGTTATCCGCTGGAACAATTTAAAGCAGTACGGTCCTGTGCAATAGTAACTAAATACCCGGAAAAATATAGCGGACTGGGTAAAAATATAAGTATTATAAAAGTAAGTAACGTGGGAAAGGCCTATATGGCGTTTGTCACTTATTACCGCAGTTTATTTGAATTTCCTGTTATCTTCATAACGGGGACCTGCGGCAAGACAACAACTAAGGATATGGTCAAACATATCTTGCAAAGCCGATATAAGGTGCTGGCTACACATCGCAGCCAGAATGATTTACAATACAATTTAAGATACCTGATGAAAATTGATGAATCCACTGAAGTTGGAGTTATCGAGACCGGAGTTGCCTGGCCGATGGATTTACTTAATTACAGTAAGTATTTTAAACCTAATGTTGGTGTAATTACTAAAATCGGTGTGGACCATCTGTTGGGATGTAAATCATTAGAGGGTTATATTAAAGCCAAGGCTCTAATGCTTAAGTGCCTGTCATACTCCGGTGCTTTAATTTTAAATGCAGATGATGATAACATAAGGAAAATTGATTTAACTCCTTTTAAGGGGAAGATAATCTACTTCGGGATAAATAGAAAAGCTGATTTTCGTGCTTCACGTATCAAGTATTTCAACGATGGTATGAAATATACTTTGCATTATAATGGTAAGGCTTACCCTTGTTTTGTGCCCGGCCTTGGAGAACATAATGTTTACAATGCCTTGGCGGCTATTGCGGCAGTGAACTCCATCGGGTTTGATGTTCTTGAAGCGGCAAAACTTCTAAGTACTTTTAAGCACCTGGAAAAGCATCTGCAGATTCGAAAAGGGATAAATGGCAGTCTGGTTATTGATGATACCTGGAGCTCTAACCCCACTTCTCTTGAGGCAGCGTTCAAAGTGCTCAGGGTTTTGGGTCGTAGAAGAAAAAGAATAGTTGTATTAAGCTACATCGATGAACTTGGGGAACACAGTGCTTATTATCATTCTCTGGTAGGTGAACTTATAGCGGCAACTCGGGTGGATGCCCTCGTTACAGTTGGTGACAAAGCAAAATTGATTGCCGAAAGGGCTGCGGAAAAAGGCATGCGCCCTAAAAATCTATATCACTGCCAGAATACTAATCAAGTCTTCGATGTTGTTTCAAAGCTTCTAAACAAAAAATCAGTTATTCTATTCAAGAAGTCTATGCATTTGTCTTTTCAAAAACTTATGAAACAAATTATTGTGGAATAAGCCAGCGGATCTAATGTAAAGGAAGAAGGAAAATCAAGGTTTCTGGCGAAAAAAGTCACTTAAGTAAACGCTGCTAAGACTGTTGTTATATCCTAATGAAGAGGACTGATCTAATGAAAGAGATTTACATCGTTTTTGATTATGTATGGCACTTATCTGGAGTTAAACCAATCCGGAATTGTTTTAAATCATTTGATTCTATAAAAGAAGCCGGAAAATATTTAATAAGTATATTTGAACGCGATTTAGATGAAGGTATTTTTGAAACCCTTTTGCCAGAGGAAGAAATGGACCAGGTAAAGGCTGCAATAGTTGAGTTAAAACAAGATTTTATTGTAAATCAAACAACAGAGTTCAAAGTGGAGTTGGATTTAAGCTGCTTCGAATTTAAGTTACTTGCATTATGTATCTGGCCAAACGGTGCGAAAGAAGTTCTTAAAACGGTTGTAGAAATTTTGAAGGAATACCAGGGAGAAGACTTAAAAGAACAAGATATGATTTGTAAAAAGGCAGAAGATATGCTGAAGACTAGTTCATCTGCATTAGACCGGGAAAAGTTCGATGAAATTTTTGATTATATGATTGACCATCATTCATATGAAGGGGCAATTTAAGTATCAAAATCCGTAAATCTAACGCTTTTGTTAGAAACTTACGGATTTTTATATTGTAAAAATTAAGTTGGCGTTGGCAGTCCCACTGCATCGTAGGCTGCCTTGGCTGCAAAAAACGTCGAAAACAGAAATTTGCATGCGATTTATTGCTTATGCGCTCGAATGCTGGCTTATTCTCGTTCTGAGAGAGGAATTGAACTCGGAACGTAGAATAACTTTTTCATTATAAGGTGCGGGGGTTGCATAATGAAGGAAAGTAATGTTTCAAAGGTCTTACATAAAAATAATGCTTTTTTAGAAAAAAAGCGGGAAATGAAGGAAATTAATGTTACCCAAGCATTAGCTAAAAATAATGCTTTTTTGGAAGAACTCCGGGAAAAAAGCGGTCAGGACCCGGGGCAGTGCTTTCAATGTATGAAATGTACGGGGGGCTGCCCTTTTCAGTTCACGATGGATTACCCACCTAATCAAATTATGCGGATGCTTCAGAATGGGCTGATTGACGAGGTGCTGGACAGCTATACTATCTGGACATGTGCAACGTGTGCCACATGCTCCGCCAGATGTCCAAGAGGAATTGATGTAGCAAAAGTTATGGATACCTTACGGGTTATTGCCTACCAGAAGGGGACGACAGTTAAAGGAAGGAATATGCACATTTTCCATACAGCTTTTATGAGTTCGGTTAAGAGTCACGGCAGGCTTTATGAAATTGGTTTAGCCCTTGGGATTAACATTGGGACACGAAAACTGATTCAGGATACTGATTTGGGCTTGCCCATGCTTTTGAAAGGAAAATTATCATTTCTTCCCCACAAAATAAAAGATAAGGGCGAGATTAGGAAGCTTT
The DNA here is from genome assembly GCA_016841045.1 of Thermincola carboxydiphila. Classification (GTDB taxonomy): domain Bacteria; phylum Bacillota; class Thermincolia; order Thermincolales; family UBA2595; genus JAENZX01. Next base: position 42,483 of record JAENZX010000018.1, on the reverse strand, counting down.
ATGACTACGCCAGAAAAATCGGAGAGTGATTACTGTGAAGGTAGCTTATTACCCCGGCTGCTCCTTGAGCGGCTCAGCTCGTGAACTCGATACCTCCATTAAAGCTATTAGCAGTCCGCTGGGGCTGGAACTGGTTGAGGTTCCGGACTGGAACTGCTGTGGCGCGTCGTCAGCACACAGTACCGGACATTTTCTCTCATTCGCTCTGCCGGCGAGAAATGTCATAAAGGCTGAGGGAGCCGGCTGTGAGGAATTTACGGCACCATGTCCCGCATGCTATGTCAGGAGTTTTTTAGCCCAAAAGCAGCTTAACGATGATCAAACCATGAAGCAGCACCTTGAAGAAGCTCTCGATCAAAAATTTGGCCCTAGCACTATAAAGATAAAAAATGTAATAGAAATTTTTATGGATAGGGTAACATCACTCCATGTGAAGAAAGCGCTAAATGGTCTAAAGGTCGTGAATTATTATGGATGTGCTCTGGTAAAGCCTCCGGAAACCTTTGGGTTTTTTGACGACCCCGAAAACCCGCAATCCATGGACAAGATTATGGATTTGCTCGGAGCTGAGTCAATTCAATGGCCCTATAAAACTGAATGCTGCAGTGCATCTCTGTGTTTTACAAACCAGGATGCCACGTGGAAAGCCTGTCGTGATATACTTCAAGTGGCGGAAGATTCAGGCGCTCACGCAGTGGTGGCTGCCTGCACTCTATGCCAAAATAACCTCGATATGAGGCAGACACAGGTTAATAAAAAGTATGGGACTAAGTTTAATCTTCCTGTTATCTATTTTACTCAGCTTATAGGCCTTGCCATGGGCATTCCCGGCCACAAGCTTGGTCTTGACAAACATTTCGTTGATCCCAAACCACTCCTAAAATCATTAAACCTTTACTAGAGAGGATTTTTTCCTCTCTTTTTTGTTTTAACTGCTTAGCAGGAAAACCGGCGGGTTGTGTCAAAATATGGAGTATGGCAGAAAGGGGTGGAGATAGTTTGTTTTCTCTTTCCATAGATCAGGTAAAGGGTGGAATGACCCTTGCTCAACCGGTGTACAATCTAAATGGAACCAAACTTCTCGAAAAAGGCAACGTCTTGGACGAACGGCTCATAATCAGATTAAAAAATTCCGGTGCCAAGAGAATTTGGGTAACAGATGATGATAATTCGTTTTTAAAAGGTTTGGTACCACATAAGATTTTTGAAGAAACAGTTAAGGAACTGGAGACTGTTCAACATCTCATACTTGAGGGTAAGTCTTTTGATATTTATATTGTCAATGAACTTGCTCAGGAATTGGTTGAACAGATTATCTTTAACGAAATGCCTTTTGCAGAAATGGTAAGAATGAAGCTTACCGAAAAAACAGTACTTGAGCACATGGTTGATGTTGCGCTGCTTTCAATTATGACTGCCAAGGCTTTGGGAATGGATAAGTTAGATATGCGATTCGTGGGGCTTGCTTCATTGGTTCACGATGTTGGAAAGTTCCTTATCAGTGATGAGATTCTTTCCAAACCAACCAAATTAAATGAATACGAGATGCGCCAGGTTAGAAAACACCCGCAGATAGGTTTTGATATATTAAAAAATATAGACGGTATGAACAAATACGCCCTTCAGGTGGCTCTTCAGCATCATGAACGTCTTGACGGCAGTGGTTATCCTCGGGGTATAAAAGGAAAGCATATTTCAAATTATAGTCTCATTGTTTCAATTGCAGACATCTATACTGCTATTATAAGAGAAAAGCTTTACCGACCAAGGCTTCCTATTTATCAAGCAGGTGAACTCCTGTGGGCTCAGGCTGGAAAACAATTGAACAGGGACCTCACTTCGATGTTTTTAAGACATGTGGTTTCGTTCCCTTTACGAAGCACAGTAAAACTAAATAACGGTGCTGTTGGCAAAGTTGTTTATCAAAACAGTCAATTTCCAACTAGGCCTATAATAAGTATTGATGGAGAACTCATTGACTTATCTGAAAGTAATACTTTGTTTGCCACCGAAGTTCTGGCATACGAATACGACTAAACCATCCATAGTCAGTAAACTTACAAAGGTTGGCCAGGGAAGGCCGACCTTTAATTATATTACCCGTTTATAAATTTAAAGGTATATGTTACGTAACGCATATTCTGCCCTTTTTTTAGGAAATCTTAGATTGAGGGGAGGATTTGTATTTTGCTCAACGAATATATATTAAGTTAGTCTTTATTAGGAGGTGCACTGATGGCACCCGGATTCCCAGACATGATCCAATCTGAATTGGACGCTGTGGACCTGAATGTTAAAAGAACTTTTAAACTGAGACCAGGGCATTTGAGTAAGTTTGCCCATATTGAAACCAACTCAATTCAGCAAAACCTTCACCCTGCACTTGTCATTCTGGCAGGGAGGGTTTTTGGATATACTGGTGAGAAAATAACTTACCTGGCTAGTGCTGTGCAGTTGATTTACCTGGCTTCCAATGTACATTTCAGGATTCCTGATGATAATGAGCATGGAGAAGATTTTGATCCGAGAGATGGTGCAAGGTTCCCTGTTTTGGTTGGTGACTATCTGTATGGAAAATACTTTGTGGAATTATGTGAGGGTGAAATCCTGGAGTTTCTTGAACCATTGTCACAAATTATTTCCGAGATGAACTATGGAGCTCTAATACGCAAGAAAAATGCCGGCCAACCAATAGAAGATCTGGAACTGGCAATGAAAATAGTAGAGAAAGAAACAGCCCTTTTAATGGAGGGAGCTGTTCGCTTCGCCGGAGTTTTGGCAGGGGCATCCCGTAACGATACGGACGTATTGTCCAATTTTGGCCGCAACCTGGGGATGGCTTACGGTATCCTTGAAAGAAATCTAGGACATGGTATGGCAGAGGACTACTTCGATTCCGCAGAATCAGAGCTGCTAAAGCTGCCTGCAGGGGAAGCCAGAAATGGCTTATATGGACTTGTTTCTAAACTGCGCACTGGCGAAATTGATATCCCAGCAAAAAAAATCGGACGCAGTTTTGACACCGTATCCGGAGAAGCCGAAGTATATGGCGTGTCACCACACTATGGTGACAAGAACGAAGAGTACATTCAGTCAATTTTTACGGCTATTGCAAAAAAATACGATGTTATTAATACTGTTTTAAGCCTGAATCAGGATAAATACTGGCGAAAATTTGCGGTTCAACAGGCAAAGATCAAACCGGGCGGTTATGCCCTTGATGTTTGCTGTGGAACCGGGATGATGACAGTTGAGCTTGCTAAAAAAGTGGGAGCGGATGGTCACGTAGTAGGACTTGACTTAAATTCAGAGATGCTGGATATTGCTCAAAAGAACCTTGATGGTTCCGAGCTTAAAGGTATTATTGAATATGTTCAAGGTAATGCTATGGAACTCCCATTTTCCGATAATACCTTTGACTGCGCAACTATCGGGTTTGGTCTAAGAAATGTCCCCGATCTTAAGAAGACTCTCAGGGAGATGATCAGGGTAGTAAAACCTGGTTGTCCCGTAGTTTGCCTTGAATTTAGCAAACCAAGTGTACCGCTTTTCAAACAGGTGTATGACCTTTACTTTGATAAGTTTGTCCCGTTTCTTGGTAAGCTTGGTGTTCGGGCTGACGGCCCTTACAGGTATCTACATAAAACATGGGGGGCTTTCCCGGATCAGAAGGGGCTTCGTGACGTGTTTACCAGGCAGGGCTTGGAAAACTCCAATTATTATGAACTCACGGGTGGAGTCATTTCAGTTCATGTGGGTTTTAAGCCCCGTGAAGCTGCCGTGCCTTCTGTAGCGGCTACCAAGGAATAGATATTCATAATAGTTTGAATGGGGAGAGGAATTTGTTAACCAGGGTACGTGATTTTGCTGAAATGATAAAATTTGAACACACTATTTTTGCTCTTCCTTTTGCTTATTTCGGCGCTTTTGTAGCCAAAAGGGGATTACCTGCAGGAAGAGAACTGTTGTGGATTACTTTGGCAATGGTTGGAGCCAGAACAGCTGCAATGGCCTTAAACCGTTTGATTGACAGGCATATTGATGCAATTAACCCGCGAACGGCATCAAGAGCACTGCCTCGAGGAATTCTCTCTGTGGCAGAGGTTTGGTTTTATGTTGCGGTTTCATGGATTCTTTTGCTTGTAGCTGCCTGGAATCTGAATCCGCAGAATTTGCCGGTACCTCTGACTGTCAAACTGATGCCTATCGCAGTATTTGTACTGAGTTTTTATTCATATACTAAGAGGTTTACCTGGGCATGTCATTTGGTGCTGGGGCTTTCTCTGGGATTGGCACCTGTTGGAAGTTGGGTCGGAATTACCGGTACTGTGCCGATACCTGCAATAATATTGGGATTAGCTGTTATGGTTTGGGTTGCAGGTTTTGATGTCATTTATGCCTGCCAGGACTTTGAGTTTGATAAGAAGGAAGGGGTTCATTCCATTCCGGCAGCTTTCGGACTAAAAAATGCATTAATTATTTCTGCATTATTGCACATTCTTACAGTAGGACTTTTTGTGTTGGTGGGTGTTTTGCTTAAAATGAGTTATTTTTACTGGCTGGGCATTCTTGTCGCCGCTGCCATTCTTATTTACGAGCATTCACTTGTAACACCCACTGACTTATCTCGGCTGGACGCAGCATTTTTGAATATGAATGGAATTCTAAGCGTATTAGTGTTTCTTTTTACAGCTGCAGACATCTTTTTTGGTAAAATGATTACATTGGGCTGGTAATCACACTGATTTTAATCGCCCTAGAGTTTAGACTGGAGGATAGAAATGACACTATTATCGGGAAGTAAACTTCTGGATATTGTTGAAAAAGTTGAAAAAGGAGAAAGGCTGAGCCGTGAAGAAGGCATAAGGCTGATGGAATCCAATGAACTGCTTACCATTGGTTACATGGCAGACCTGGTTCGTAAAAGGAAAAACGGTGATTACGCCTATTTTATAGTAAACAGACATATAAACCATACAAATGTATGCGCGAATTTATGCAAACTCTGTGCTTTTGGGAAGAAGGCTGAAGACCCCGAAGCATATACGATGGAACTTGACGAAATAGAGACAAAAGCTATCGAATGCAAAGACCAAAAGATATCAGAGGTTCATATTGTCGGCGGACTTAACCCTGACTTAAAACTATCCTATTTTGAGGAGATGCTGAGGAGAGTTCGCCGTGCCTTACCGAATGTTATTATTCAGGCTTTTACGGCTGTAGAAATAGATTATTTTGCCGAGACAGAAAAAATTTCCATTGAGGAAGTATTGCGCCGCCTAATGGATGCCGGGCTGGATTCAATGCCCGGTGGGGGAGCGGAAATTTTCTCTCAAAGGGTCAGGGATAAAATCTGTGAGAAAAAAATTAGCGGTGACAGGTGGCTGGAAATACATGAAGCTGCTCATAAGCAAGGCCTCAGAACTAATGCCACCATGCTTTACGGTCATGTAGAGACAATCGAAGAACGTATAGATCACCTCATCAGCTTACGTGAACTCCAGGAGCGGACCGGGGGATTTTTAGCCTTTATACCTCTGGCTTTTCATCCCCTAAATACTGAACTGGAAGGAATGAACCTGAGCCGGACTACAGGGTATGATGACCTGAAAGTTCTTGCCATAGCCAGGCTGATGCTGGATAACTTTGATCATATTAAGGCTTACTGGGTAATGATTGGGCCCAAACTTGCCCAGGTTTCTCTTGCCTTTGGAGTGGATGACATAGACGGGACAGTAGTTGAAGAGAAAATTACCAATGCGGCTGGTGCCGATGCAGGGCAGTCTCTGACTAAAAATCAGTTGATTAAAATGATTAAAGCGGCTGGAAGAGTTCCGGCTGAAAGAGACACGCTCTACAAGATCCTTGAGGAGGGCTTTTAGAGTGAAAAAGATTAGACTTGGCTATATTGATTATATCAACTGCCTGCCTGTTTACTACGCTATCGAAAACGGACATGTGCCTGTAAAGGCGAGAATGATAAAAGGTCCGCCAACAAAGCTAAATTCCATGTTTATTGACGGGAAGCTTGACATAACACCTATTTCATCAATTGAGTTTGCCAGAAACAGTGATACTGCTGTTATTTTGCCTAATCTTTCAATAAGTGCCGATGGAAATGTGCAAAGTATCCTGCTTTTCAGCAAGGTCCCCGTTACGGAACTTGACGGTGCTCGGGTTTGCTTGCCCAGTTCATCGGCAACATCGGTGGCTCTTCTAAAAATACTTTTTGAGCACTACTATCAGGTCAAGGTTGATTATGTGACTCAGAAACCTAACCTTGAAATGATGCTTAAGAAATCCGAAGCTGCCCTACTTATCGGTGATGATGCCCTTCTGGCTAACGCCGGGGATCTTTCGTGGGGGCGCAAATCGCTTTATGTGACAGACCTGGGAAATGCCTGGAAGGATTTTACCGGTTTTAAGATGGTTTATGCACTGTGGGTAATCCATAAAAATTTCGTGGAAGAGCACCCTGCAGAAGTACAGGATGTATGGGCGGCTTTTGTTACCGCCAAAGATTATGGTTTCGACAATGTCGACAAATTGGTTGAAAAGGCCTTAGCGAAAACAGGTTTACCTCTGCCTGTACTACGTGATTATTTTAAGACTATAAGGTATGAATTTGGAGAAGAAGAACAAAAAGCCCTCCTGACTTATTATGATTATGCTTACAAAAGCGGGCTTATAGAGGAACGGGTTAAGTTAAACATTTGGGGTGAAACTGTTGGTTAGTTCGATTGATCGGATATTGGAAAAAGCTGAATCTGGCAGCAGGCTAACTTTAGAGGACGGGATAGCTCTTTTGGAATCTGACGAACTTATTCCCATTGGTCTTGCTGCAAATATAGTGAAAACACGCCTTCATCCTGAACCTGTTGTAACATTTGTAATTGACCGAAACATCAATTACACCAACATCTGCCAGGTGAAATGCCGATTTTGTGCATTTTATCGTTCCGAAGGCCATCCGGAGGCTTATGTCCTGAGCTATGACGAAATCTTTGCAAAGATTCAGGAAACAATAGAGTGCGGCGGGACCCAAATTCTAATGCAGGGTGGTCTTCATCCTAACCTGCCTTTTACATACTACCTTGATATGCTTAAAGCTATAAAAGAGCGGTTTGATATTCATATACATTCCTTTTCTCCCCCGGAAATTGTACATTTTTCAGAGATTTCAGGCTTAAGTGTCCGGGAGGTTATCTCTCAGCTGCGGGCTGCCGGACTTGATTCTATTCCGGGCGGAGGTGCCGAGATACTCGACAACCGGGTGAGAAATTACATCAGCCCTAAAAAAATACCATGGGAGCAGTGGATGGATGTCATGGTAAAAGCACATGAACTGGGGATGAAGACAACTGCTACAATGATGTTTGGTAGTGTAGAGACACTTGAGGAACGTATTTTGCATCTTCTGAGGATAAGGGAGGTTCAGGATCGCACTAATGGGTTCAGGGCCTTTATTCCTTGGAGCTTTCAGCCGGTAAATACTGATTTGGGCGGTGAGACAGCAACTGGGGTTGATTACCTTAAAACCCTTGCAGTATCAAGATTAATACTGGATAATGTTCCAAATATACAGGCATCATGGGTTACCCAGGGGGCAAAAATGGCTCAGGTTTCTCTAAGTTTTGGTGCTAACGATTTTGGCGGCACGATGCTGGAGGAAAATGTCGTAAGAGCTGCAGGAGTAAGCTTCAGGGTACCAATGGATGACATTCTAAACAGCATCCGGGATGCTGGTTTTAAGCCGGCCCAGAGGAATACCAGTTATGAGATAATAAAGAATTATAACAATAATTAAACGGTAATTAAACCTTTTGAAGATCGCAGCTAATTGAAAAGAGGTGATTGTGTTTGTATTTTGGAGCATTTATTATTGCTCCCCTTGAAGTAATATTAGTATTTATAATTATTTCTCTGATTTTTGGACCGGGGAGGCTGGCGCGGATTGGACGCTCTGTGGGAGAAATGGTTTCTAACTATCGGAAGGAATCCAAAAGGTAGAAAGACAAGGACAACTCGAGAATCACAAATAGAGCGGGGTGAATTCAAATGAAGGAAGAAGATATGTCCATAATGGGCCACTTATCTGCCTTGCGGCGCACAATAGTTTTGAGTGCAATTTCTGTAATTCCGGGAGCGGTTCTGGGGTGGTTTATACGTCATCAGATATTGGCGGTATTAATTAAACCTGTTGTGGAAATGAAAAAGCAGCTTGTTTATCTTGGCGCTACGGAGGCGTTTACAACAGAGCTGCTTATTTCCGTGTTTGCAGGAATCGTAATAGCAATGCCGTTTATTGCTTATCAGTTTTGGCGGTTTATATTACCTGCCTTACATGCCCACGAGAAGCGGTATATGATTACTTTTGTCCCGTTTTCGATAATCCTTTTTGTAACAGGTATAGTATTTGGTTATTATACAGTTTTTAGTTATGGTATTAAATTCCTACTGGGGTTTGGTATGCCAGGGATTGAGCCGACCTTATCCCTTGCTAAATACGTTTCATTTTGCTTCTGGTTTCTCATTCCTTTTGGAATAATGTTTGAAATGCCTCTGGTACTATTACTGCTGGTTCGCATGGGTTTAATAGAGCGCAGTACACTCAAATCTATGAGAAAATGGGTGATTGTTGGTGCCTTTGTTATTTCGGCTATTTTAACTCCTACAACTGATATGTTCTCACAAAGTGTAATGGCTGGGGCAATATATGTACTTTATGAGGCGAGTATCTGGATATCCTATATCACCGGTGCCAAGCGTAAAGACTCTACAGCAGTGGCCGAAACCAGCGTTTCCGCCGAGTATAGTGATACAAATACCGATAATGTCGATGCAAATAAATGACAATACTATTAAATGACTATACTAGTAAATGACCATATTGATGGCAGTTAACAGCTTTCGGAGGATTTTGATGAAACATTTCATAATAGGAACCGCCGGTCATGTTGACCATGGTAAGACTGTATTGGTAAAGGCTCTTACCGGAAAAGATACTGACAGGCTTAAAGAAGAAAAAGAACGTGGGATATCAATTGAACTGGGTTTTGCGCCATTTAAGCTTCCCAGCGGTATCATGGCCGGTGTTGTTGATGTACCTGGCCATGAAAGGTTTATAAAAAACATGCTGGCCGGAGTCGGCGGAATGGATATGGTGTTGTTGGTTGTTGCAGCTGACGAGGGAATTATGCCTCAGACCAGAGAACATATGGATATTATAAACTTGCTGCAAATATCTGAAGGCATAATAGTTCTCACTAAAACTGATTTGGTAGACCCGGAATGGCTTGATATGGTTAAAGAAGAAGTTCATGAACTTGTTAAAGACACCACTCTCGAGAATGCGTTGATTGCTGAAGTATCTGCTGTTACCGGTCAGGGAATACCTCAATTGACTAATCTCATTGACCAGGTTGCTGGTAAACTAAAAGAGCGGTCTGTTTCCGGAAATGCCAGGATGGCTGTTGATCGTATATTCACTATAACAGGCTTTGGCACTGTTGTCACCGGGACCCTTGCTGAAGGAAGGCTTTATGTGGGAGACAACGTGGAAATTCTCCCTGATCAGATACAAGCTCGGGTCAGGGGTCTTCAGGTTCATGGCAAGAAGGTTGAGTTGGCTGAAGCAGGTCAGAGAGTTGCCGTTAATATTGCCGGTATAGAGCGGGAAAAGATTGACAGAGGCAGTGTTTTGGCTGTGCCGGGTTTCCTTAAGCCGTCACACAGGCTGGATGTAAGACTTCATTTGCTCTCCAGTGCAGATAAACCACTTATTAACAGAGCCCGGGTCAGGGTACATATAGGAACTTCTGAAATACTTGCACGTGTTATATTACTTGAAAGCGAAGAAATGGAACCAGGTGATAGTGCTCTTATTCAGTTAGAGTGTGAAGAGCCAATGGTTGCCGCACGAGGTGACCGGCTAGTAATACGGTCATATTCTCCAATGCGTACCATAGCAGGTGGCACAGTAATTGACCCCCTTCCGTCAAAGCATAAACGAATGAATAGTCAGATAATAGAGACTCTGAAAACAAAAGAAAAGGGTTCACCTGAAGAACTGCTGGTGCAGTACATGGCTGCGTCCGGGCAGGTTTTACATTTGCGTGAAGACCTACAAAAGGGTACAGCATTGGATGAACAAGTGTTTGAAGATATTGTACATTCATTGATAGCTTCCGGACAAATCAGGAGTTTTCAGGGAGATAAAAAAACATACTTTATTCTTGGCACAATTTTTCGTCAAAAGGCGGCTGAAATGGAAACCAGCCTAAGAAAATTCCATCAGACCTATCCCTTAAGGCATGGTACTTCTAAGGAAGAGATAAGAAGTAGGTATTTCACCGGACTCACCAGCAAGTTGTTCAACTTCCTACTTGAAGAGTACCAGCAGGAGGGAATCATAAAGGTTGTAGGTGAAAATATTGCATTGGCTGGATTTGAACCTTCACCTCCCCAGGCTCAGGCTGAAATGTTCAGACAGATTGAAGAAACCTACCTCAAATCCGGTTATCAGACTCCGGGATGGGAAGAAATATCTACCCGGTACAAGCTGAAACCCACTGAAGCAGAAGAGATATTAGGTTACTTTTTGGTAAAATTAGTACTGGTGAGACTTGAGGATGGGATATTGATTCACCGTGATAACCTTGAAAAAGCAAGGGAAAAGGTAGTCAGTTTCCTCAGGGAAAAGGGTGAAATGACTCTTGCAGAGGCGCGTGACTTATTTGGCACTTCAAGAAAGTATGCTCTTCCAATAATGAGTTATTTTGATAGAGAAAAAGTGACGAGAAGAGTTGAAGATAAAAGGGTACTTTACTAGGAAATTAACTTGATATTTTATTCATATAAACCTCAAAACACTACCGGCCTAAATGGCCGGTTTTTTGGTGGTAAGCCGTTTTTATTAACCCGTAAAATACCTGGTATATCTAGAGTTAAGGCGGTTGAGAATAAAAGTTAAATGAACAGATGGAGGAGCTGAATTGTTATTTTCACCGATAAGGTAAATCGTGACACCACTAATGTAAAGAAATTTAATGACTTGCCTGTAAAAATAAAGGTTAGCTATGGAGAAGAATTTGTTGAAGGCGTTCTGACAGATGGCAGATACATGGGAGAACTATGCCCTGCCCAGGTAGTTGAAGTGACACATGTGGAGAAAGAGATTATTGACAGATTGAAAAATCCGATAGGTGCTAAACCTCTTGCGGAATTAGCGGGTCAGGCAGGCAAAGTTGTTATAGTAACAGGGGATCACACCAGAGTACTTCCCAGTGCCAGAATTCTTCCGGTGGTTGTCCAACACTTGAATAACGCAGGTATTGAGCTTGATTCAATTACTATACTTATAGGAGTAGGAAACCATCGACAGGTCACGAATCAGGAGAAACAGGTAATTTTAGGCCCGGAGCTTAACGGCAAAATCAGGTGTGTAGACAGCCGGGAAACAGGATATACTTTGGTGGGCATCACTAAACGGGGGACACCGGTAGAGGTTTCAACTCCTGTTGCAGAAGCTGATTTATGTATTGCTTTGGGCAATATAGAATTTCACCAAATGGCAGGCTTTTCCGGTGGGGTTAAGGCCATTGCTGCCGGTACTGCCAGCAGACGTGCCCTTGAACATAACCATAGGCTGAGCCTGTTACAGAGCGACACCACAGGCTTACTGGAAGAAAATATAATTCGTCAGGATATGGAGGAGTTTGCCGGGATTGCCGGGTTAAAGTTTATTATTAATACTGTACTTAATGAGAATCGTCAGATTGTTCATATTACTGCCGGTGATCCCATAAAGGCTCACCGGGCCGGATGTAGTGCAGCAAGAATGATATTTGGGATAAAAATTAATGAAAAAGCAGATATAGTAATCGCTTCCCCCGGTGGTTTTCCAAAAGATGCTACTATGTATCAGGCACAGAAGTCTGTAAAAAATGCATTAAAAGCTGTTAAAAACGGGGGGATCATAATTATGACTGCCAGATGCAATGAAGGGTTTGGTGACCCGGTTTTTGAACAGTGGATAAATCAGGCATCAACTCCCGATGATTTAGAGAATAGAGTGCATAAGGAGTTTGTTCTTGGCGGACATAAGTGTCTTTTTATTGCTTCGGCTGTTAAGAATGCCCGTATTTTTACAGTTTCTGATATGAAGCAGACAGACGTGAGGAAACTGTTTTTTGAGCCATTCAATTCGCTGCAGGAAGCAATTGATGCTGCTATTGCGGCTAAGGGGAAAGAGGCAGGAATTCTTGTAATGCCCTGGGCAGGGTTAACTGTGCCGCTAAAGTAGTATTTCCAGAGTTTTATTTAACAAAAATATTTGGAAAAGGAGAAACATATAGGTCTTGTATGAATATATTTTAATAATGTTATTTCTTTTCAATTAAGGGGGCATTTAAATTGCTTGAAGGGCAATTAGGCAAACTCTTACAGCAGGCACAAAAGATGCAGTCTGAAATGAACAGGGTTCAGGAAAACCTGAAAAACCAGAGAGTTGAGGCAGTTGTTGACTCTGGGTCAGTCAAAGTTGTAGTGAACGGAAAACAAGAAATTGTGGATATCATCCTCGATAAAGCTATCATTCATCCGGCTAACGCTAAAGTAATCCAGGAGTTAGTTATTACTGCTGTAAACCAAGCTCTGACTAAGTCGAGAGACTTGGCCAATAAGGAAATGAGTAAAGTAACGGGCGGCCTTAACCTCCCTAATATTCCAGGGTTGTTGTAGGATACGCCTAACACAAGGAGGTAACGGATGGAAGATTTAAAAGCATTATTCGGGTCTCAGGAAAAAAATAATGATACGTTTGACAACCTTGTAAAACTTTTAGACCGACAGACAGATCATAAAATGAGCCCAAATATTTTATTTGGTTTTATGGGTATGTTCAATCTGATGAGCATTTTGAGCTTAGTCAGAGGCAACCTGGACACAGGCTTCAAAGAAATCCCAAGTCAGGCCGAAGCCAGTGAATCACAGGTTACTGAGCAGTCTGTTGTCAACAGTTTGACCAGTCTTCTTAAGTCCGCTTCAGATTCAGGTTCAGGCTCAGCAACAAGCCAACCGGATCTGATGGGGATTCTCGGTAATGTTGCTTCGAAAAAGAAGATAAACCCAGGACTGCTTTTATCTTTAATGAGTATGCTTAATAGTCAGAATCAAAACAGTCAGCAAAGCAACAAATCTAATAATGAATCAGCCGTTGCTGCGCAGAAACAAACCAGTTCTGAAACTGAAGAGGCGGTTGAAAAAAAAAGTCCTGATGCTAAGCGAGAAGTCGAGTTGAAATACGATAGAAAAAAAGGATAGTTAATGTTATAAGAATTCCGCAAGGGATTCTTTTTTGTTTTTTGTAAAACTGAACGCAAAAGGAACTTATTTAACACTATTGCAATATTATGTAATAGATTATTCAAAACATTGGTTAGGAGGAAGCACATGGATTTTCAGCCCATTAATACAAATGTCATCCCATTACTTCAGGGATTAAAACCCTATCTGGGAACAAAGGGGAAAATAGTTTCGGAAGGTCTTTCAAGCTTAGTTAACTTATTAGCTAGTGAACACGGACAAGAGGCAGTCAAGACAATGAGCAAAGCATTAACGGTTACCGGTAAGGGAGACAAGGTTTTTACTGTTAATACCCCGGGGGGACCAGTTTCTTTTTCGCTGGGTATAGCATTTACCCTTTTCCTAATTCTCATTTTATTAATATTATCCGGCAGCTTACTTGCTCTTAGCCCCGGCTTTTACGGAGAAAATTCCGCAATCGGTGGCGAAGCTCCTATGGTTAGTGAGGAAACCACCTTGATATAATGGGCAAATAATAACACTGTTCTGTGTTGCGCTTGATGAAAGGTCTGTTTTAGACCCTCAAGCGCTTATTTTCAGTAATGAGAGGGTGGTAATATGTCTGTCGTAACAGCTGAAAAATTATGTAAAGTAATTGATGGGAACTGGGTCAGAGGTGATAAAAGCACCAAGATAAAGGGGATAATCAGCCGATGTGTTGATGCAAAACCAGGGCACATATATTTTGATGTCAGAGGTGGAAAAGGAGGAGACCTCAATATTCTGGAAGCTTTGAAAAACGGGGCTTCAGCCATAGTGATATCAAAACATAAAAAACAAGTGCCCTTTGAGGATAAAAAAATACCAGTTATTGCCGTTACTAAGGTATGGGAAGCATTTTGGTCTATAGTAAAGTTTTACCGTGAGATGTATAACATACCTGTAGTTGGAGTTACAGGAACATCAGGAAAGACTACAACCACTGCAATGATTTCAGCCATTTTCCGTAGAAGGTGGAAGGTCCTGAAAACTATAGGTAACCTTAATCTTCCTCCATTCGTCCCCCCACAGATCATGAGACTGAAACGGGGCTATCAGGCAGCTGTATTTGAAATAGGCATGAATAGGCCGGGTCAGGTAAGCAAACAATCACGCGTAATCCAGCCAAAAATAGGAGTGATTACTCATATTGGAACCGGACACATAGAACACCTTGGCAGCTATGAGAACGTTATTTTGGAAAAGTCAGGAATAATGGAAGGTATACCTTCTGACGGCTGTCTAGTGCTGAATTCTGATGATAATGCGACGGCAAGGATTGACCTGACAGGCTTTAAAGGAAAAGTGGTTTATTACGGTCTTGATAAACCCGCTAAATATATGGCTCGCGATATACAAGTCCAAGACAAGGGGACTTCATTTAAAGTAAAGATAGATGGAAAAATGCATTCTTTTTTTATTCCTACGTTCGGAAAACACAACGTTTACAATGCCCTGGCTGCTATAGCAGTCGCCCGCTATTATAATTTTGACGTTGAAGAAATCAGTCGTGGGCTTGCCCGATTTCGTAAACCTCGTATGAGGCTGCAGATTGTTAAAGGAGTTAACAATACTGTACTGATTAATGATACATATAATGCTAATCCCGACAGTATAATGGCCGGTCTTGAAGTTTTGACCAGTCTGGCCAAAGGTCGGAATAGTGTTGCGGTTTTAGGGAACATGTTGGAACAGGGTGAATTTAGTGTTCAAAATCACCGGAAAGTTGGTGAAAAAGCCGAACAGTTAAAGATAAACTGGTTGGTTACTGTTGGGACATTGGCGAAAGAAATTGCCCATGGGGTCAAGTCCAAAGACATGTTCATCAGATCATTTAACTGGACTAAACAGGCAGTGAAATTTTTGAGAGAGAATCTGCCTGAGAACTCGGTAGTATTGGTTAAGGGCTCAAGAGGAGCTCGCATGGAATGGGTTGTTAGAGGCCTTATGGAGAGGGATTAATAAGGGGAAAAAGCTCAACAGCAATTGAACAAAGCTGTTGAGCTTTTAATTTGGAATATTTATATTAAGCCCCATGCTCTTCTTAAGTCTTCCTTTTCATCCCAGTGTTTACCTGAGGCAATCATATTCTTAAGAGGGGCAAGATGTTCAGCGTATTGAGGGTAAAGTTTGGTCTTGGTGATGTCTTCCCAGAGTTCCTCGAATATGTCATAGAAATAGAGCTTTTTTGACTGATAGAAAGCCTTCTGTAATTCAGTATCGACAAAATAGTCTCGACGCAGGCTGCAATATTCCTGAGCAACGATTTTGGCAAGACTCAGACAGCTTTTTGTTATTTGAGGTGATATCAGCCAACTGCCAGGGGTTCGGTATTCAAAGCCCCCATGGTATTTAATGCGGAAGCTTCCTATCCACCCATATTGCCTACGTCTTTTGACCGAGGTTCGAGGATCCTCGATTAAAAAAATAGGTATACCGAGATAATTATCTAGAGCTCTCAATAATCTGGAATTAAAATCAATATTGCTGAAATGTATATGACCACCTAGCTGGTACTGCTCAAATTGAAGGCTGCCTGCAAGCCATTCTATATGAGGAGGTATTATTGAAGCTGCTATAAGCAAAATCTGTCGTATATTTTCGGTTAATTTGATGGGGCAGCTCTCAGGCTGAGGTCTTACTTCAGCGAGGGGAAAAAACTGGCCCTGTCGGTGTTCGCTTCTTTCGTCAAAACCTATAATGCCCTGGCGTTCTAAAAAATCGGATGGATAGACAAGCTTGCCTGTATAGGAATCCCTGAGCATAAATTCTGGGTCTGCACCGAGGTTTGTCTCTGCAAGGTTATTATTCTCGATTTGAGAGATATCGTCTGCTTTGTCGCGAAAATTGGTTATGTAATCATCAAGTTTTTCCTGTAATAACTCTCTGGCCTTGGGGGGTATAACAGGTATTGGAGTAATATCTAGAATTATCGGCCGCCCCCGAACATCAATACCGACATGGGCCATGCCTAAGTCAAGGCCAAGGACATAAAGTGCCCTCTGAGCCAGGTGATGTACTTTTTGAGTATCATGATCCAGGTCTGAGGGGATCTCTTCATAAACCCAGTTTGTTTCTGCTGTTGCTGTATTGGTTCTGACAGCAGTTTTCTTAGTCAGGTAGAAAACATTCAGATTAAAGATATAGACATTGTATTTTTTGACCAGGTCTATATACTCGACGAAAAAGTCGGCACCTGAGTTGATAGCTTCAGCATAGCTATAGACCACTTTATCTTGGAGAAGGTTACAGCTAGAATCGAAATACTTGCCTATAATGGGATACTTTGAATCTGGTCTTGGTTGGACAAATAAAGGTCGTCTTATCTTATTTATTCTTAGTATTTCAAAGATTTTTTCTTTATCAAGACAATTTTTCAAAGGCTTTTTCCTATTTAACACCACATTTGCCTTTGTGTCAGACCCATTAAGATTCCCCCACCGTATAAGTATGTTGCAAAGTTCGCCGGGTTCTGTTACTTGAGTAAAGCTTCTAAAAACTTTAAGCAAGGAGTCGTCAGTTACTCGCCTGTCGTACAGGAAAACGGAATTCACTCTGTCACCTCCTTACTAACCGCTCTGGCGTTCTGAATATTCCCACTTGTTTTCAAGATAGCGGACATAATGGATTAACCTGACCAGGGATTTGGAACGAATTAGTGGCTCGTCAAACCTAAAGGGCTTGGAATTAGCTTCAAGGAACCATACTTTCCCCTTGTGATTAATACCTACGTCCATTTCAAGCTCACCGAAAGATTCACCATATCCTTTTTCGATGGCCTCAGGGACTATACTTTGAAGTTTACTCAGCTGTTTTTTAACATCGACCAATGAAAAATTGTAGTTTTTAGCTGCTGTCAAGATTACATCTTGTGCATTGGAACGTGAACCTCCGTAGAATACGTGGGTAGTGATGCTTCCCTCACCGGCTATTCTTGCGGCCACTCCAGTCCTCCGCCATAAACCACATTGATTTTTTTGGACAAGAACCCTCAAGTCAAAGGGTCTTCCATGATATCTGGCGAGCTGTACATCTTGTTGTACAAGGTACTCATCCATGTCTGCAGGTAGTTTAGAAACTATAGCAGTGCAGTCAGGAACCTGGCCTTTCTGCGTTGTTTGATTAAGAGTCTGATGAATATAATTAAATTGTCCGTCTCTTTTGATTACTTTAAATATATCATTACCAAGGCTGCTTCCACATGGTTTCAAATATACTGATTTGTAGTTTTCGAGCATATCTGCAATAACACCAGGGTTAATGATTCTGGAGGTTTTTGGCAAAAAACTTCTTGATTGCCTGTTACTGCTTAATATAGCATGAGTCTTCCATTTATCGAGAAAACAAGGGTTGAATAACCTGGGACCGTATCTTTTCTTTATGATTAATAAATTATGTTTTATGTCTTCACGCTTTTCGAGAGTTCTGTTGGGAATACGGTTGTATATTACATCAGGCAGAGGAAACAGATGGCGTTCCCATTGATCTGGTTCAGTTTTAATATTGTAATAGTATCCCCAAACGGCGTTTTTTGCCCAGTCAATTTCACAGGGATTAAAGACAAAAGCAGTGCAGCCCATATGTTCAGCTATTTTTATCACTTCTGCAAACGACTCACTTTGATTGCTGGGAATAGGTGAAGATTGGACACGGGGAGTACTCATTATCCCTAAAATTGGTCCGATTTTCATAACGGTAGCCTCCTCTGAAACTATGTTATTTAGTTTGGTACCGGGTTTTCTGAGGCAGGAGAATGTTTGTAAAACCCGGCCAGAAACTTTGCAAACTCTAGAGGTCGAAGCAGTGACCGCCTTATAAGGTTAATTGAGCCGCTATTAGAAACTAGAGCTCGGAACGGTTTGGAATTCACTTCAATGAGCCAGATTCTGCCTTCTTTATCAATGCCCAGATCTATACCCAGTTCACCCCAAATCATTCCAGTTGCATTTTCGAGGGCGGGTGGGATTTTTCTTACAGCAGATCTAATGTTTTCCCCCAATCCTTCTTTATCTGAAAAAGATGTATTAAAAACTTCCGTCAGAACCGTATTTATGGGTTGAGGACGCGCTCCGTCACTTAAATTTGACAGAAAGCTGTCTGGCGCAGCGACCCTTACATAGATTTTTGTTCTTCTCCAGTTACCAAACATGTCTTTTTGTGCTAACACACGGATATCAAAAGTGCTGTTCTCAAAGAGTGACAGATTAAGATCCTTCTGTACAATAAACCTGCGTTTTCCCATAATATTTCTCAGTTGATTCATCAGACTATCAAAATCTGGAGCATTACCCTGAACGCTCAGTTTATCACGGGAGCGGTAAATATATGAATAACCTTTTTTTGAGGCATCGATTTTAACGATGCGCTTACCCAGGCTGCCTGCCGAGGGTTTCAGAAAAACAGACCGGTAATTATCAAGGAACTCTTTGATGTCTTGGGGACTATCTACAAGAGCGGTCGGGGGCAGATAACCCTTAACTTCAGATATGTCTTGCAGGGCCAGATGAGTTTTCCATTTATCTAAAAACATAGGGTTAAAGTATTTTAGTCCACTGTTTTTTAGGCGTGTTATTGATTCAAATACATCGGGCCTTGCTTCGATAGATCTTGATGGAATTCTGTCGTAAACAACGTCAGGAAGCGGCAATTTTATCTCGGACCAGCGAGAAGATCCATCTTCTGTATTTTTCTGTGGCACATACCCGGTTACAGTTGAATTTTCCCATTGAATGTCTTCGGGACAGAAAATAAAAACTATTCCCCCAAGCTCATTTGCGGAGTTTGCAAGAGCAAGCAACACCGGTTCCTGGCTTCCATATTCTGAGTCAGGAAAGATGTTTCGGACAGTAAAGAGTCCAATTAAAGGACCAACTGAGAGCAGGCTTGTTTTGGTATCATAGACTAAAGTCATGGTCTGGTTTGACGATAAACCTATAATATTTGCAAGGTCAGGAGAAACAAATATTATGGCCTCAGTATGAGAATTGCTTGATAATTGCAGTATTCTTACTGGAGTCTGAAAAGCCCCTGCTTTTAGAATGACAGTTTTTTCAGGAACCAGTTTTAATAATTTTAAAACTGACGGCGGTAAATAAACACACTGCTGATCTTCCCCCAAGGAGCCTCCCCAGCTAACCTTTGTAAACCATCGAGAAGGTGGGTTTTTACGGTTCAATGTCATTCATCTCCTGCTTGGGGATAAATCCTGTTAAGTAAGCTGCATAGTCCATTGGCATTTTCAATGATGCTGTTTTTAAAGCTAGTTGGTCTTTGGGGAATACTTTTCGGGAAGGCTTAGAATTAACTTCAATTATCCATATATTGCCTTCATTATCTACACCTATATCCAGGCCAATTTCACAGAAAGTGCCGAGAGCTTGCTCTAGTGTATGCGCTGCAGCTAAACTGACCTCTTTGGTTAGAGTACAGGTTTCACTTGAGGACCAGCTGGTTCCGAATAAATCGTTCCAGACGGTTTCTATATTTACTGCTTCCCCTCCGGCAGCTATATTGGGAAAAATACTTCCCTCTTGAGCGATTCTGGCTACCATAGCAGTAAAAGTCCAATTCCCGTACTTGTTTTTTTGTACCAATACACGTATATCAAATACTCTGTTCTGATACCTAAGCAGTTCCAGTCCCTGCTGCACGACGTATATTCTTTGTTTTTTTAGGTTCTCAATGGCTGCAAGAAGTTCTTCTAATGTATGGAAGTTCTGCGTTAAATTTTTACTCCCATTTCGATGCTGTGAGCAGTATCCTTCGGGAAGCCGGGAAATCTTGATAATCCCCTGGCCAAGGCTGCCATGAATTGGTTTAATATATACTGTTTTAAAATCTTCGAGTAGTGCTTTGATTTTTGCAGGATTATCAAAATGTAATGTGGTGGGGAGATGCTCCCGCAAGAATGGATTGCCGCTTAGAATAGAATGTGTTTCCCATTTGTCTAAAAATTTGGGATTGAAATAAGATACTGATGGTTGATTCTTGAAGTATGACTTAACCAATTTTACAGTAGGCTTTTTTTCCAGGGTCCGGCGAAGAATCCGGTCATAAACTACATCTGGAAGTGGGAATACATGACTTTTCCAAAACAGGGTCCCTTCGATATTTTTTTCCAGATACAAACCTTTAACCATATTCTTTTCAAAGTCTACATCTTCGGGAAAAAACACGAAGGCCATGAGGTTATTTTTGTTACAATATCTTAAGAATTTAAGAAGGAGCTTTTTCTGGGATGAATGGGGTGGAATACGGCGTTTTTTTTCACGTGAAATTAATATTCCTATGAGAGGTCCGATTTGTATGATTTCCTCAGAAACTTTCCTTATCAACAGATTTTTTTTCTTTGGCAGACCTAACCTTTCCAGTGCTAATTCCGAAATAAGATTACCATTAAGACTAGTGATTATTTTTACTTTAGTAACGGTGGTACCGGCCCGCAAGATGATAACAGAGTCTGCTTTTAAATTAAACTGGTCTAACATATCAGAGCACATGTACAGAGTTGGTACAGATGCTTCTATTGGTGTAACTGAAGCAACAGGCAAGGAATTGCCACCTCCTGAGATAAATTTAATGTCTGGTACAGAAATTTTGTTTTCAACTACCATGAACACTGCTGGATTATTTGTTTAATGAAGGGGAAAACCCCGATAGGTAATAGGCGAATTCCATTGGACGCGAGATTGCGTGTGAATGAATCTTGGTTGCGCCAATCCGCCTGAAGACAGTTCTGCCCGGTACAGCATTTAGTTCTATGACCCATACCTTCCCGCTGTCATCAACACCTAAGTCAATAGCAATTTCACCGAAAAGGGGGTTCTCTTCTGTTGAAATCCATGAAGCGATAATTGAGGTAACACGGTTAATTTCTCTCTTAATTTGCTGAACTTTTTTTGGGTCTGTGAAAATCAGGGGTAGAACATAAGATAATTTTTCGGCGTGACCACCGGCATGTATATTACTAATGTAGTTACCTTCTCCGGCCACCCTCGCGGCCATTCCTGTGCGCTTCCATTTACCCGCCCGATTTTTTTGCATCAGAACCCTTATATCAAAAGGGCAGCCATGGATTTTGGCAAGACTAAGCCCTTGTTGAACGATGTATCTGGTTCCTCCGATGAACTGTTTAAGGTAATTGTTTAATTTTTCGACGTCTTCCAATTCCAACTGTCTGACCTTGCGTGCAGTGCGGTAATTGGCGGAGTATGCTGTTAAGCCGGTGGAGATCCGAATTATCCCCCTGCCCGAGCTGCCTCCACTAGGTTTTAAAAATACTGTACCGTGAGTCTTGAGGAGCTCTATGACGTCTGTGGAAGATTTAAATACTCTTGTTTCAGGTAGGTACTTTTGCAGTATCTCATGTTTGGATAGTAAGTTATGTGTCTTCCATTTACCAAAAAAAGACGGGTTAAAAAATTTTACTCCGGGATAGTTGCGTAATATTTTTCTTGTTTGGCTGGCATTTCTTCTTTTGCTGCCCTTAGGAAACAAACCTCTGTCATATATAGCATCGGGGAAGGGAAGAAGAAAGGTCAACCAAACGTTATTACTGTCAGGATGCGGCGGAATAGTACCTCTTATGACTTTATTCTCCCAGTCGATATCATCTGGACAAAATGCAAAAACCAGTGAATTAAATTCTTCTGCAGCTCCTTTCAGTTTCCGGAAAAAGCCCGTCTGCTCACCGAAAGGCCGGACTGCTTTTTCACCCCTGTTGGCAAAGATGCCTATTAGTGGACCTAAACGCCATATACCAGGTTTTTCCGCTGAAATTAAATTTAGAGTAAGAGGGGTGGGAAGAAGAAGTGAATTCCTTACCTCTGGTGACAGAAAGACAGACGTCCCAGCTGACGATCCGTGACTGCCCAGTACTGTAACAGCAGTCTGCCTGTTTCCGGCTTTTAGAAGGAGCTGTTGTCCGCGGCTTAATTTAGCCTGCTGCATGATATCAGTTGATACAGTGATTTGTTTATACTCTAACTTATTAACAGTGCCAATTTTTACTGAATATAGCCTGAGCAAAGTTTCCGCCTCTTTTCATGAAAAGTTATTATCATATTATGCTGAAAGGGGTCGAGGTGCTAATGCAAAAAAAAAGAGCGCCGTTAGTGCAGTGCGGAAACGACGCTTCTTAATAGCTTTAACTGTTATAATCATCTGTTAGATATGAATATTCCTCATAATCTTCTTCAGGAAAATCCTCTTCACATTTAAGGTCGAAACAGTTATCAGGCATGCAGTTATCATTGCTGAAGCTGTTGGGGGGAAGCAATTCCTGACCGGTTATAGAGACTTCAGACATGCTTGCTGAGGGTGCGATTCCTACTTTAAGCTTGGTTAATCCAATCACTTCAGAAGCCAACTCCTGCTCAACCTCAACTCGAATAACACTTTTTTCATCTGATGACACTACATATGACTTACGGCACTTAGGTTTCTGTGTAATCCTCGCAAAAGCCTGAGGACTAGAAATACTTTCGCCTCCAAGTAGTTTAATAGGAATGTACTCAACAAAAGTGACGGTTGTTTTAGCTGAACGGGTTTCCTGGTCTGGTGCGTACCAAACATGAACATCATAATGACCTTTTACCTGAACGGATTTTCCGTAGTTGCTGTCGATAACCAGAGCTTCGTCCAGGGCTGAATTAGAAATAAAGGTTCCTAACACTTGAATATTTTTGTTATCTGCAGGCACTTCGATATCTATTGCACGCTGATACTTAAACGTACCGTATCCACATACCGCTTTGGCGATTATCTCCCGGACAACGGGCTGACCGGCTGACATATATCAAGCCTCCTTTCCATAGATAAATGTACTAGTCATTGTCTGAGTCGGAGTATACCTGTACAAATACCTTGGTTTCTCCTATGATTTCGGCATAAATACCTAATTCAACATCAACCTGAATCTGGTTGTTTTCGGTAATTATTGCTTTGTGACACTGAGGTGATTTAACCAAGACAGCTCTAGCATCCACCTGACCTATGATGCTTTCAGTTATATCATCGATGGAAATCAATTCAGTGAACTTAATTGTATCTTTAGCCACATCTGTTGCCTGATCGTTATTATAGGCATACCAAACGTTAAGATCAAAGGTTCCGCTAACACGAACGTTTTTTGTACCATCACCGGCTATTTCAGTTACCAGTGGTTCGGTAAGTTTGAGTCTGGTTACCGATGAACCGAGAATACTGGTTGGTATACGACCAACCGGAATACTTAGTACTTCCGTGTAATGAAAGTTTTGTTTTCCTGTTCCACATACCGCTTTAGTGATGATCTCGCGGAAAGAGTTTTTGATTGGAGCTGCGAATTCTTGCTCCAGTTTGCCGTCAACGGCCATTAACAATCCCCTCCTGTTTATATTTTTGTTAACCGGGTAATTATCATTTGATTCGGGAAGCAAAATTTTGGGGTTTACACCAGCTCCCTTCAATCAGCGTTGTAGTGCTAGATTATAATATGAATAAGGTTTTAAGATGGTGACACCAAGCAATTGGATTTTTAGAATAATCCGGACATCTTCCCCATAAGTTTTTTTAAAAAGAGGTGTCAGAGGGGGAGCCCTGTGAGGTTAATTATTTTAAAAGCAGGTAGTTTAAAAGGAAAAGCCCTTTTGCTTTGTTTAGTATCTACTTTATTTATATTCCTTTTTTACCGTGGTGTGCATAATATTGTCGAAGGGGTTAGTTCAATTGAAATTTTCTTGGAAGGTTACCCAGGGAAAGTAACCGTAAAAGACCGGCCTGGAGTAGAGAAAATCTATCGGGAGATCTTAGATGCCAGAATATCGGTCTACAAAGGGACTATGAATAGAAAATTTGTTCTTATTATTAAGAAGAAGAGTCAGACTCAGACATTTTGGTTCAATAAGCCTGGTGAACTTTATGAAGTAAGGACCGGTAAACTTTATGAGATGAGGGATAAAGGGCATTGTCTTGAATCTGCCTTAAGGCAGTTGGAAGAAATAAACCGTTTTGGTGAATTCCTTAGTTGGAGTCAAGTCAGGCAAATTTTTAAAAAATATGACAAGGCCAGAATAATTGACTTTGAAACAGGAATGTCTTTTATGGTACAGCGAAGAGCCGGAAGTCAGCATGCTGATGTGCAGCCTCTTACTGCTGATGACAGTGACATTATGAAGATGATATACGGTGGAAAATGGAGCTGGAAAAGGCGGGCTGTAATTGTTGAGACAGGAGGATACCGGTTGGCGGGTTCAATGAACGGGATGCCACATGGCGCTGGAGCTATTGGCGGTAATAAGTTTAACGGGCATTTTTGTATTCATTTTAGGGATAGCAAGCTTCACAGCAAAAGGGAGGACCCTGCCCATGAATTAATGGTCTGGAAGGCCGCCGGGGTAATAGATAGGGTAATGGCGCGTGCAGAACCGGTAAAGATATCAAGAGCAATGCTGACAGCATTGGAGCAGGGCGACATAAACCTGGCGCTAAGATTTATCGATACGCCGTCTGCAGCAGAAAAAGCAGAGTTGACTAAAAAGCTTCAGTCAATAAGATGGATTACCGTAGCAAGACAGCCTGAGCAAAAAGCTGTAGAAGATACTTCTGACGAAGCCGCTGGTATTTTCACCACAAAGGCATCCTATAGGCTGGCAGATGGCACAGAGTACAAAAACCGCAAAGTTAGCTTCCATGCTGTTAAAGCAAAGGGTCCAATCCCCTGGAAAGTAAGTTCGCAGGATGTGCTCAATTTGTTTAATAAACTTGATAGGGGTGGAGAGGTAAAAGAAGAGGAAAGTGATACCACATATAAAGAAGAGCAGTTCAACAGAGAACTCTAGGGACACGGCAGCTTATTCCCTGAATATAAAGCAGAAGGGTTTGCGTCAGGCACCTCTTCTTTTTTTCTTTCCGGGTCCCCAAGCGGCAAAAGCAGCAGCCCCTCACTGAATACTACCCGCTTGCAGACAAAACCTGCATATCGAAAGAGGGTATGGGATCTTTCCGGAAGGGCGAGTCTGCCATCCGCCTGTCGGAGAGCGTAAGCGATCCGGTAACAGGCTGAGGTGTTGCCGCCCTGGAGGAAATATCCCATACCCTCCAGCCTGGGGTAAGGGTTTGTCTCTCCAGATATACGCCCGAGTTGAGGCTGCCACTTTTGCCCCTCTAACGCACTAATTCACTCTGGTCCAACACTTCCCTTAACTCCCTGGAATACTCCGAAGAAGGTTTGCCCTTTTGGAAGTCTGATCTTACCTTGTCAATTTTTTTGACAGCACTTGTTTTTGTGGTCACCCATATGGTACGAATACGTGGTTCTATGGTTCGGACTTTTGCCGCTGTTGTTGTTTTAACTTCCCTGATTTGGTTTTTTGTGAGCCCTGGTTCCAGTTCAAGACCAATATAAGACGTTGTCCCAATGACGGCCACACTCGCCCTTCTTACGTTTTTTATGTTAGTGATAGCTGTGGACAGGTTTTTGCTTAAAGTGTACTTATCATCTGTAGTTGGACCAGGGTTTTTGACGGAATAGGGGTTAAACCTGGCATCAGGATACGGAGAGCGGTCGGGTTTTTTCGCTGGAGTACATCCTGCAATCATTACCAAAAAGGCTGCAAGTAGTATCATTCTAAGCATTCTAGATATTCCTCCTTTCAAATTTCTGTGGAAAAAATAAAGCTAAACCTAGTATTTTAGAAAATTCTTCAAAGTATGCGCCTTGAAATCCTACACTATTTTAATGACAAATAAGAGTGCATATGCTAGAATGAGATTGGAATTTAGGCATTATTGGAGTGATAAATATATGTACCTGCTAATTGAAAAAATTGAAGGGCCCTGGGCTGTTATAGAATGGGGAAAAGATTCTTTTACAATCCCGAAGTTTTTGCTGCCCGGAAATGCACAGCAGGGGGATAAAGTTAAAATTGAGGTGCAGCTATACAAAGAGAGTATAAGGTTAAGAAGGGAAAGACCAGCTGCCATTTCATATGATGATGTTGAGTAATGGTTTATAAGGTGACTAACTAAGCTGGATGGGAGAAAGGCTATGAATAAACTCTGTAGGGATTGCCGCAGGAATTGTAAACAGACGGAGGCGGTCAAAGTTGTGGAGTGTAAAAAATACAGCCGGGCTCCTGTTCAAATGGAAATTAGTTTTAAAGCCACAAGTCAGAAATCAAAGCAAAAGCGAATTAAGAAAAATGACTAAAAGGGGATTGTCTAAAAAATTTAGACAATCCCCTTAAGTATTTGTAAAACAGACCAGTTCTTGACATTGAAGGACCGACGTTGCTATTATTATTTACTTGTCAAATAACCGTTGGGAAGCATGTTGTCCTCGGGAGGCTGACCATGCTGTTGCATATATTCTTTTCTTTTACACTCATTAAGTTTTGGTCCTTTGCAATATAAGGCAATAAAACCTCTGCAAGCCACATTGGAAGTTTTTCTATACCTGGAAAAGAAACCACATTTTTCGAAGAGTTCGCATTTATTCATAAATAACCCTCCTCTTTTTCCTTAAATGATAATATTTGACAATTGTTTAATAAACTCCTTCATTAAATATTTCTTTTAGATATATTAAAAAATTTTTGGCACATAAAATTTTTTAATGATATCAACAGGATGATTGAATACAACAACTCTTTTTAGCTCAAGATAATAGTAATTTAAACAAGGAGATGAGTATATATATGAAAATATTAACAGTTTTCTCTCATCCAAATCCTGATAGTTTTAATGGTGCTGTGCTTAATACAATTAAGGACACTATGTCGGGAAGAGGGCATGAGGTTAAAGTAAGGGATTTGCATAAATTGGGTTGGAACCCGATACTTACCTCAGGTGACCTTGCCAAACTGTATTCCGGGTCTGTCCCTGATGATATTGCGGCGGAACAGGCAGAAGTAAGATGGGCTGATGTACTTGTGTTCATCTATCCTATCTGGTGGTTTGAACGGCCGGCAATATTGAAAGGTTGGTTTGACAAGGTTTTTAGTCATGGATTTGCATATCAACAAACTAAAGAAGGTACTGTTGAAGGGCTGCTTAAAGGAAAAAGGGCTATAGTTATAACAACTTCTGGTTCAAATGAAGACAATATGAGAGAAAACGGGGTACTTGATTCAATAAATACGTGTATGATCAAGGGAAGTCTGGGATTCAGCGGAATTCAGGACGTCATCTATGAAAACCTGTATGCCGTACCTACTGTAAGTGATGAAGAAAGAAAGGGAATGCTTGAAAGGGTAAAAAGTATTTGTGAAAAACTATAATAGCCATTTCTATGGCAAAAGAAGGATTTTAAACTCCCGGTGTTTAAGTAAAAGACCTGCTGGTATTAATACACGGAGGTTGTAATATGGCTTTAATAGAAGCCAAGGGGCTTACAAAAGAATTCAGGCTATTTCGCCGGAGAGAGGGTGTTTTAGGGGCGTTCCGGGATTTGTTTGTTCGCGATTACAAAACCCTTAAGGCTGTTAATGGAATCGACTTTACAGTTGAAAAGGGAGAGATGGTTGGGTATATCGGTGCAAACGGAGCAGGTAAGTCAACAACTAT
The DNA here is from genome assembly GCA_016841045.1 of Thermincola carboxydiphila. Lineage (GTDB taxonomy): Bacteria > Bacillota > Thermincolia > Thermincolales > UBA2595 > JAENZX01. The sequence goes on along the minus strand of JAENZX010000018.1, from coordinate 14,595 downwards.
AAAAATGCTTACCGGAATTCTCGTTCCTACTTCCGGTACAGTTTTTGTAAATGGTTTTGTTCCTTATAAAGAACGTGAAGCTTACACCATGGGTATTGGTGTTGTCTTTGGGCAGCGAAGCCAGTTATGGTGGGATATAGCTGTTATTGAGTCTTTTAAGCTTTTGAGGCGTATTTATAATGTTCCAAAAGAAGACTTTGAGCTAAGATTAAAAAAATTTAACTATTTACTTGACCTTGATAATTTCCTCCATCTTCCCGTCCGAAAGCTAAGTCTTGGGCAGCGGATGAGGTGTGACCTTGTCGCTGCCCTTCTTCATAATCCACAGATATTATTTCTTGATGAACCAACAATAGGGCTTGATGTTCTGGCAAAAGCACGGATTAGGGATTTTTTAAAGGAAATAAACAAAGAGAATAAAACTACTATTATTCTAACTACCCACGACTTGGGAGATATTGAAGCACTTTGTTCAAGGGTTGCCATAATTGATAAGGGTATTATGCTCTATGACGGACAGGTTGAAGACCTGTACCGTAGGTGGGGGCATGACAAACTTGAGGATATTATAAAGAGGATTTACCAGGGTGATATTCCGGAGCTCAAAGAAAATGCGGGAGGGGTTCGCCTTGCCTAGAACAATCGGAGCTGTTGACATGGGCGGGAGGCTGTTAAACCGTATAATTCTTTATCTGGAGCTTGTCAGGATGGAATTTGTCAACAACCTCGCCTATAGATCCACGTATTTTACAGGGATATTTAACTATTCCATCCAGATTGGCGCATATTATTTTCTTTGGGACGCTATCTATGCCGGTGGTAAAGTTATCGGAGGTCTAAACAGAGAAGAAATGATAACATATGTTATCGTAGCATGGGTGGCACGGTCTTTTTACTTTAGTAATCTTGACCGTCGTATTGCTTTGGAAATCGTTGAAGGCAAGATAGCTCTTGAACTGATTCGGCCTTACAGCTATCAGATGGTTAAGTATGCCCGTGCCTTTGGTGAGGCTATCTTTAGAATGCTTTTTTTTGCTTTTCCAGCGGGATTAATGTTTTCTGTTGTCCGTCCTTTCGGTTTGCCACCTGATGTGTTATCAGCAGTTTTGTTCATTATTGCTATACTTGGCAGTTTTGCAATATATGCCCAGATTAGCATGCTGGTCGGTTTTGTTGTTTTCTTTACCAAGAGTACAACTGGGATTTATAAAGCCAAAAGGATTGTTATGGACCTGTTTTCAGGTTTGTTGATACCAATTACCTTCTATCCCCAATGGGCCATAGATATTATCAAATTATTCCCATTTCAGGCGGTGAGTTACCTGCCTAACATGATTTATCTGGGAAAGGCCACAAAGGCCGGGGCGCTTAATATAATCGCCTTACAGGCATTCTGGATAATCGTTCTGTGGATAGCATGTTCATTGGTCTGGAGGTTTGCCGTAAAACACGTAGTCATCCAGGGGGGATAGGCAGATGAAGGCAAGCAGCAGTTTCAGAAAAAAAGCAGTCAGATATTTTATGATATTTTCACACTATCTTGCACAATATATGAAAACCCAGATGGCATACAGGGCCGACTTTATGGCAAATGTTTTCTCTGAACTTTTTCAACAGTCGATAAATCTTATTTTTATCGCCGTGGTATTTGCCAAGGTTCCGCAAATACAAGGATGGTCGCGGGATGAGATAATTTTTATCTACGGTTTTTTTCTGGTTCCTTTTGGAATATACGGAGGGTTTCTCAATCACCTGTTTGATGTTCCGGAAAAATATGTCCTTCAGGGCGAGTTTGACCGGATTCTGATCAGGCCAATGAATACTTGGTTCCAGGTAGTGATTGAAACCATGAAACCGGAACTTCTGATGGGTTCACTGACAGGTTTTGCTCTCATGTATTATGCTGGAACCTCTCTTGGTATAAGTCCTGAGTGGTGGGATATTCCAATAGCGGTCGGACTCGTGGTTGGCGCTGCCCTAATATATGCCGGAGTTTACACATTCTTGGCCAGCCTTGGCTTTTGGACAGAGGGGAACATTGGACTTATGCCCATGGTCTATAACCTTTCGCATTATGGAAGGTATCCAATGACTATTTATCGGGGGTTAACAAGATTTTTACTAACATGGGTGTTACCCTTTGCTTTTGTTGGCTTCTACCCAGCCACCCTGATAATGCATAGGTATGAATATCTTAACTATGCTCTACTAACCCCCTTCATAGGCATAATAACCTTCGTCATCGGATACCGCGTTTGGACAATAGGAGTTAAAAGATACAGGGGTACAGGAAGTTAGTTATCTAGGTATTATTTATGGAAGGGTGAGAACATGTTACTATTTTACATAGCCATTGCTATAGCCGTCGGAGTATCTGGAGGATTGCAGGTTCTTGTTAATAGCAATTTAAACAAATCAGCCGACCTGCCGCTGACTACCCTGGTAGTTAACATGGTTGCTTCCCTTGCCGTGTTGACTATATACCTTATATTTAGCCGTCAGAGTTTCACAGTACTGAAAAACGCCGATTGGTATGCGTTTATGGGCGGGCTTTTGGGAGTCATCATTGTTATGGGAAGCACTTTTGTTGTTACAAAAATGGGTATTACATTGACATCCAGCATTATTATAGTAAGCCAGTTGTGCTTCGCCATGATTGCTGATCATTATGGCATCCTGGGCACCAGGCATATACCTATTGATATTATGAGATTGGGAGCTGTCGGGTTTATGATTGTGGGTATATATATGTTTTTCAAATAGAGAACACCGGATTAAAAAGCAACTTTGGAGGAGAAGGATTTGAAAAAAATCAATGAGTTTCCAATTCGGGTCAGGTTTCCGGTAGCATGGGGAGAGATGGATGCTTTCTATCACGTAAATAATGTGAATTACTTTAGTTATTTTCAAAAGGCTCTGTCCGAATATTATGATAAAATTGGTATGTTTGAAATGAAAATAGATGCTGGAATAGCACCTGTAATGGCTGAATCAAAATGTAATTATCTGCAGTCATTGACATACCCGGACAATCTGGTCGTTGGCACTAAAGTGAAGTCTATAGGTACGACTAGTATAATTATGGAGTACCTAATAGTTAGTGAAAAGTTAGGCGCTGCTGCCACCGGAGAAAGTGTTCTGGTTATGTATGACTTTAACAAATCACAGAAAACAAATGTACCGGCTGCAATAAAAGATGCTATCATAAAGTTGGAAGAGCAAACGGCGGTTAAATAAAAAATGGTTAACCAATTATCTATTAGGGGAAGAAGCCTTTGAGAGCCTTTGTAGGTTCACTTGGGGCGGCTTCCCTTTTGCTTTGCCTGGCGTGTCCCGGACTGCTTGGTGGTCATAATCGAGTGGGACATAGAAGATGTCCATAAATTAACATGATGATTATTAATGAAGGAATATGTCAATATATGTCGAAACAAAAAGATAATATCGTTTTGTGAAAAGGAGAACGAGATGAGAGGGTTTAGGATTAATGTCACCGTTCTTTTGGTTACTACATTGATATTTGGCCTTGGAGGCATATCTTTGCTGACCTATAATGAAACCAAGAAGCTTCTGACATTAGATCTAGAACGCTCAATCTCTTCCTTAACGTTATCCTCCGGCGCAGAAGTTGGCCAGTGGCTCAATACCCGTAAGAGCGAAATGGAGCTAATGGCAAATACGGGGTTGATTAAGTTCGGAAACAAAGAAAATATTATTGCGTATATGACTTCAGAGGTAAAGAGGAATAAAGTATATGAGCAGTTTTTTGTCGCAGATAATGCCGGAAAATATTATTTAAATTCAGGCCAGACTGGAAGTGTTTTAGACAGGGGTTATTTTAATAGGGTAATGGCTACCGGCGAAACTGTTATTTCAGATCCTCTGATTTCCAGGGGAAGCGGTAATCTAATAATTGTAGTAGCAGCTCCCATTAAAAGGGAGGGCCGGGTTGTTGGTCTTCTGGGTGGTAATGTTAAGCTAAAAGAACTTAATCAAAAAGTGATATCACATAAGATTGGCAATAGCGGCTATGCTTTTATGGTGAATGAGAATGGAGTGGTCATTTCTCATCCCAATAAGGATGTTATTATGAAAAACCTTCTTAACGAAAAGAGTTCGCCACCAGATTTAAAGGCTGCTGTTTGGAGGATGATTAAGAAGGAGAGCGGATTTACCAGGTATTATTTTCTTGGTGAGAATAAATACATGGCTTATGCCCCGGTACCAGGGGTTAATTGGTCTTTGGGGGTTACGATTCCAGTTTCATATATTACAAATCAACTTCGTTCCCTACCAACAATCTTTATTTGTATTACTCTGTTTTTTGGAATTATTATGGCATTATTGTTTAGTCGGTGGCTGGTTGTTCCCTTGTCACGATTGGCAAGAATAACAACGGAAGTGACAGACGGATTAGACGATAATAAGGAGCATAGTTGGATAGAAAGTCCGGTAGCAGAGGTAGAGTCTTTAACGAGAAATTTTCAAGATATGGTGGGGGCTCTTAAAAAGAATTTTAAGCAACTTAAATCTGCTAACACCAATTTAGAGGAAGAAATTAAGGAAAGAATAGGAATTCAGGAAGACCTAAAAAGAAGTTATAAAGAACTTGAACTCACTGAGGCCAAATTAAGGCATAACTACAAAAAACTTCAGGCAAATAAAAAAGCTTTACTAGAGTCCGAACGAAGATTCAGGCTGATGCTAGAGAATGTACAACTCCTCACAATGATGATTGATAGAGAAGGCTGTATTAGTTTTTGTAATGACTTTATGCTGGAGTTGACGGGGTTTCAAAGGAGTGAGGTTATCGGGCAGGATTTCTTTAATCTTTTTATACCTGCCGAATCACGTAACGAAATCAGACAATGGCTTAATAAGATGCTTGACCGAAGTGAGCCGTGTTTTCCTCTAACTAATTTTATTCAGACAAAGAACGGAGAGTCTCACTTAGTTAACTGGAATAATACAATATTATTCAATCATTCGGGTGAGGTCGTGGGTTTTGCCAGTATTGGCGAAGATATCACTGAACGCAAAAAAATTGAGGAGAAGTTAACATTCCAGGGCTTGCATGACTCTCTTACCGGTTTATTTAACCGTGCCCATTTTGAAGAAAAACTGCACCTAATTGAAAGTGACCCCAAAAAACAAGTCGGGATTGTGGTTTGTGATGTGGATGGGCTAAAATTTGTCAATGATACCCTTGGACATAGTGTGGGTGATGAATTGCTTAAGCTTGCTGCGACAACCATTAGAAGAAGCTTTCGAGAAGAGGATGAAGTCTATAGAATTGGGGGAGACGAGTTTGCAGTAATCTTACAAAATTGCAAGTTTTCAGTAGTAACACATTCTTGTAATAGAATTAAAAAAGTTGTTGCAGAATACAACGCGAAAAACCCGGAGCTTCCGCTAAGTTTGTCTGTGGGGTTTGCTGTTAGTTGTACAATGGATAGGACGATTAGTGATATATTTAAAGAAGCCGATAATAACATGTATAGAGAGAAACTACACCGTACCCAAAGTACTCGCAGTGCACTGGTACAGGCTTTAATGAAGGCTTTGGAGGCGAGAGATTTTATTACAGAGGGCCATGCAGAACGCCTTCAAAAGCTGGTATTTGCAATGGGCAGAGCAATAGGAATTTCAGATCGGAATCTGGTGGACCTCCGTTTACTTGCTCAATTCCATGACATCGGAAAAGTAGGTGTACCGGACCGAATACTTCTTAAACCAGCCCCATTAACTAGTGCGGAATTTATTGAGATGCAGCGACATTGTGAGATAGGCCATCGGATTGCACAATCTGCTCCAGACCTGGTTCCCATCGCTGACTGGATTCTTAAGCACCACGAATGGTGGAACGGTGAAGGATATCCACTTGGAATCAGAGGGGAAAGTATTCCGTTGGAGTGCCGGATTTTGGCAATCGCCGATACATATGATGCTATGACAAATGATCGCCCTTACAGAAAGGCGATGCGGCATGAAGAAGCTATAGAAGAATTACAACGAAAAGCCGGGTACCAATTTGACCCGGACCTTATCCCGGTATTTATTAATATTTTTGGCAATAACGATTATGTATAAGACTTTTACGACAGCATTGTTAATAAAATGAATGACTAGTCAAAACAGGAGGAAAGAGCCGCTTGCATGCGGCTCTAATTTTTTTGGTCGAAATTACCAAGAGGTTTATGACCAATTTTGTCGAACTGATTTACCAATACTCACCATTTTTGTGGAGGGGGTGGTAATTAAGGAAAATTAAGTTTCCAGTACCAAATTATCAGTGAAGGAGGCATTATGACCGGTAAACTCAGCATGGGAAAGACAGCATTGACAATTTTACTGGTTACCATTTTTGTACTAAGTTTTGCTTTTCAGGTTTCGGCGGCAGGAAGTGTCTATTATTATGAGGTACAGTCAGGCGATTTTCTGTGGCTTATTGGGTGGAGATTTGAGACAACAGCTGACCAGATAATGAGTTATAACGGGCTTAAGAATGCTAATATATTTCCTGGTCAGGCTCTCATAATACCCCCATCAACAGGTTATGTCAGAAAGCTACCTCAATTGGTAGCTTATAATGTTAAAAAAGGTGACACGCTGGATATTATAGCCCAGAAGTTTGGTACTACAGTAACAAAAATTAAGAACAGCAACCAATTAACCTCGAATACAATTTGGGCCGGAAGTACATTATATGTGCCGCTGCCGCCTCAAAAAAGGTATACCGTACAGGCAGGGGATTCTCTTTATCTTACTGCCCGTAAATTTGGGTGTACCATTGAATCATTAATGCTGGTAAACAAAATGAATACTCAGATGTTGTGGGTTGGACAGGTTCTTTTTGTGCCGGATAGTTCCTTAACCGGGAGTTCTGGAAGCACGCCCCCAGTTGAGGCGGTTACTTCGACTCCAAGCAGGGGAGGGTCTCCTGACCGCACACTACCCCCGCTGGGAAATATAGATTTCTCTAAGCCTCTGCCTAAAATCGGACAATGGGGACAAATACCTTCCGGAGTAGTCTTATACCACGTACAACTGGGTGAAAATCTTTGGGAAATAGCAGAACGTTACAAAACTTCTATTTATGCTATAATGAAAACCAACCGGCTTAGTTCTGACCTCATCCAGGTTAACCAGCCCCTGTTTATACCTCAAAATAGTATAACTCCCGTTACATTAACGGGACCTTCGGGTACACAGAAGCAGGGTTATGGTGAGTTGATGGATTGGGAATATGTATCGTGGTTAGCTGATACTCACAGTGTGTTTACCATAAAGGATATATCAACCGGGAAGTCGTTTAACGTAAGGCGTTACGGAGGTTCAAATCATGTGGATGCAGAACCTTTGACAGCAGTAGATTCCGCTATTATGAAGGATGTTTTTGGCCAGTGGTCCTGGAATAAGCGTTCAGTGTTAGTATATGTTGACGGAAAAACACTGGCAGGTTCAATGGCAGGAATGCCCCATAGTTTTGATTCAATTCCTGAGAATAACTTTGCAGGCCATTTCGACTTATATTTTCTCAACTCGAGAACCCACAAGGACAATACAATTGTAGCTGATCACCAAAAGAATGTTCTTCTGGCAGCCGGCGTAAATTAATATGAAAAACGGATTACTTAAAACTAGGTAATCCGTTTTTCGCTTTTGTACATTAGGAGCATGCATCAAGATATATTTTTATTGCTCTTAGTGCCGCTATTGCTTCAGTAATAGGGTCTTCGTAATACAGACCGCCGGCATAAAGTCCACCGTATGACGGTTTAAAAGAGCCATCGGGCTGCTGCAGGGAAGTTAGGTAATCCAGACCTTTTATGATGGAAGCAGAATTAGGGGATTCCCCGTTTTTTAACAAAGATGCGATCACCAGGCCGCATTCACCTGCAGAACCTATAGGCCATGAGCCCTTTTCGTTTTGGGCAGAAATAAGCCAGTTTCTGGCCTTTTGACGGGCTTTTGGCCATAAGTCGTACTCGGTGAGAAGCTCAAGTGCCTGTGAAGTGGCATAACAATTACCAATATACCAGGTTGATTTCCAGGAACCGTCCCACCGCTGTTGATAGGCCAGCCACCATAACGCTTTTTGGATTTGCGGATGTTTAATGTCAATTCCGGACTTTAATAGGGATTGGAGGACGTGAATGGTAACATCAACACTCTTGATGTGAACAGGGCGATAACAGGTGCAATAGGGTGGGTTTTCAAGGACCTCCGGGAAGGTCCCCCAGCTTCCGTCGTGATTTTGCAAACTTAGCATCAGTTGACCTGTTTGAGCAATTCTTCCTCCATAATGTGTGTCATAAAGGACGGCGGCAGAAAGTCCCAGTAGGGCCATGGCTGTATCGTCTAAGTCGGGGAAGGAGTACGGTGAAAGAGTACCGTAACTACCGTCCTGGTTGGCCCGGATATTAAGATATCTTGCACATTCTATTACAAAATCTGATTTTTCTGCAAAGCATTCATTCGCTGCAAAGGCAGCAAGCCCTGTATCCCAGTTTGTTAGCTGGTTAAAAGCGGGCCAGGCACCTGAATGGTATTGAACTGAGGCCAGCCATTTGATGCCTCTTATCAGAGCAGAGGGGAATTGATCTGTTAAAAATAGGCAGAGAATGCATAGGCAGGTTATAAGGATATCTTCACTCCATGCGCCGTGGGGAGACTGATAATCCACCATTTTTTTTATTAGCTTCAGCAATTTTCTGGAGCGCCGTTTTATGCCGTGCTGTCGAATGCAGGAGAGAGCGAGAATGAAGGGCCGGGCAGACGGCGGCAGAAGACGCAGCGCAACAGGAAGGTAGTCAAAGGAAAAATCGTTTATAAGGTTTCCGGCTGGTTCTGTGGTAATAAAAAATTCAATAATATTGGTTATGGGAGAATCTGGCGGCCATCCGAGGATTAATTTCGGAACATCTCTAAGCCAGGTAGAGCTAATATTGGCGCCAATTTTGTATATGGCGTCAGGGGTAACCCCTTGATTTTGGCAGGTTAACGCAAAATTACAGATCTCAGTTGATTTTTCATCTGACATTGATGCCGGAGTTCGTCCCCAGCCTCCGTCCGGATTCTTTGTTTCGTTAAGATACCCAGTACCGGTGGTTATTTGGTTTTTATAAGTGTTCCAACGTATCGAAAGTGCAATTATCGCTAAGGCAGTGGTTACCGGACATGGTGAGATCAGGTATTTTTCAGGAGTAAGGGGACCATCCTGCAGCATTGATGTGCAGCCTTCTCTAATGAATTGCTCGGTTCTTTCAAATTGCTGCATTAAACGGAGTTCTATTTTAATCCCTCCTTCACGGTTTGTCTCAATGAAACTTATTCGTAAAGGGCAGAATTAATTACTTAAAGATGTAACGGATATAAGTATTTGTGATGGGGACATAGGTATAGTGAATAAGGTAATTCTCTAGGGAAGTAGAAATAAAGATAATAGTAATCAACAGCAACTCGGTTTTAGTCTCATATGCAAGTAAGGACTAAAATTCTATCAAGAGGAGGTGAATTAATGAATAAGAAGCTGTTAGTTGTTTTAACTGTTATTCTGGTACTGGTTTTTGCTGTTCCTGCTTTTGCTAATCTTACCGGACTTAACGGTGCAAAAAACCAGCCTTTGGCTTCTGATGCAGATTTTGTCTGTGGCCCGTACGCCTACAAGCAGGCTTGTGGTGGTGACCCTGCTGTTTGTGCTCAGGGCGGATGCGACCAGGCTGATTGTCCTAATGCCGGCTTATGCGGTACAGGAGCTGCCTGCGATACAGGCAGCTGTGCTACTGCAGTTCAACAGGGCTACGGCGGTGGCGGATGTGGAGGTACAGCTTGTGCTGTGCTTCAAAATGGAAACTAATAGTATGATAAAAGCCGGTAGTTTATGCTGCCGGTTTTTTAGTGGCCAAAACTTCACAAATTGTTCACATTTTAACCCAACATCTGACACAGTATTGGGGTACACTTTATATAGCAGGAAATGAGAACTGCTAACTTCGCACCTGAGGATAGGTTAATTTAAAGTAAAATTGGATCTACTTATTAAATGAGGAAAGGAAGGAGGTGAGGATATGAACAAGAAGATATTAATCGGTTTAACTGTTATATTGGTTTTAGTCTTTGCTGTACCGGCTTTTGCTGAATTTACCGGATTGACTGATGCTCAGAAGACTAAAATAAACAACATTCAAAAGCAAATAACTGAACTTCGGAAGCAGCAAATAGATGAGTACGTAAAGGCAGGACAGATTACTGCCGACCAGGGTAAAGTTATTAAAGAAAACATGGATAAGGCAGAAAAATATAGGGAAGAAAATGGTATTACTCCTGGGTTCGGCGGAGGACGACGTGGTAACGGCGGATTCGGTGGTCCCGGAATGGGTGGCGGCTGCGGTATGCGCGGTGGATTCGGCGGCGGATTTAACGGCGGTGCTGCTCAGAATACAAGCATATAAGTAAAAAAGTTTATATAGAAAAGCCGGTAGGGTTGAACCCTGCCGGCTTTTTAACTACCCGCCTCGGATAGTGCGGATGAACGCGGATAATTAAAGCATAGATATTAGTGCACGGATATTGATATCTATTGAAAAACGAGTTATATTATTATTTATAACATAAAACCATGAAAGCCGTACAATCTGGACACAGGAAGATTCAAATGTAACTTAATACAAATAATCCCGGCATTCGGTTATCCGCGTAATCAGCGTCATACGCGGCTAAATTATAAAAGTATTTGGGTAGGAAAAAATCAGGTAAGTAGAATTCAACTAAAAAACTAATTAGGTGGTGTTAACTTGGCAGGTGGTGCTAATTTGAGAAAAGATAAGAAGGATTCACAGCGGCTGCGGGAAAATGAAAAAGCAAGGTGTGCCAACTGTTTTGCCTGCAAGAAAGATACGGAGTTATGTCCGTTAAATGAAAATTATTCCCCTGATGCTTACCTAAAGTGGGAAGAGGAATATCTAAAGCGAAGAAACAAGGAAAAATAACTGGGAGTGCCTTCACTGAATGAGTGGGGGTTTTTTATTTTTACGGCCAGTATTCTTTTCTAACGGAATTAATTTCCGAACTTTTAGAAACAATATTATCAGTTATTATTTCAATATATTGGTGCCTTGGAGGTATTATGTTGCTTATAAAACGACCAATCAAAGACAAAATTGCGTTGCCGTTCATCTCCGGGATTCTTGGTACATTGGTAATGTATTTAGTAGGCATTCCTTTATATCTATTGAAAGTGTCAAAATTAATTTATCTGATTTATGTCTTCGAGCTTTTTGTTACTCCTGAGATTGCGAGAACTGTCCCTGGCTTTATAGCCGGGTTCTTTACAGGTTTACTTGTAGGTGCAGGTCTGGCCTTTGGCTATAAGTTTTTTATAGAATGGACCGGTCATGATTGGTTTTGGCTAAAGACATTAAGTTATGGGGGAATAATGTGGTTTGCCTGGGTTGGAATCTTGAGAAATTTTCTAGAATTAACACCATACCTGAAAACCGATATAAAGACTAATTTGATTTTACTGCTGCAGAGTGAGGTGTACATTGTAGCAACAGCATGGTTTATGACAAAACTTGCGGGGAGTAAAGAAGCGATACAATCTGGGGATAAGGAAGATAAATGGGTTAGTTAGGGAGCGGCCAGCTTAAAGTTGGCCGCTTTGTTTAACCGCCAAGGACGCAAAGAAAGATTTTTTTGAAGACTAAAAAGAAATTACCCATGTAATTAGGGATACTACCGTTCAACTTTATTTAATCCTGTATAATCTCAACCGCGCCTGCCTCTTCCATCAATTCTCTGACATGAAGACTAGCGTTCTTGGATAGCTCTACTACTACCAAAATACCTTCTTTACTCTTTAGTCCTTCAATTCCTTCTGCGAAAGTGCCGATTTCCCACAGGCCTTCCCTTTCAGTCTGAATAAAAGATATTTCTTCTGCTGCTTCCTCAGGATTGCCCCAGTGCTCTCGGTCTCCCAGGTCACTAACAATAAGGTCTTTACGGTCAAAACCGTTGTTTCGCAGGGAATCAATTAGAAAACCAACCTGTCTTGTATCAGGCATAACAGCAATCAATCTCATTAACAGTCACCTCCGGGTATTCTCCAGATTAGTATATCCGAGGCGTAAGGAATCAATGCGGAACTTAAGCTAACTAAAGCACCTTGTTCCTGCCGATATAAATTGAAGTATTATCTCAAATCTGCTAAAATGTTTACTAGAATATTGCTATCCGATAGTCAAAAATACAGTTTAATGGAGGGGCTATGATTTCAGATAAAAATCTTTTTAAAACGTTATTCCTGATTCAGGTTTCCGCGTCATTTCTCGTATTTATGGGACACTATGCGGCCAGCGCCTCCACTTATATCACACAAACCCTATGGGAATCAGCGCTCCGTCATCTAAGCAGTTATGGCACAGTATTGTTAGCCATGTTGACAGGCTTTTTTACAGCACATAGTTTCGAAGGGAAAAAGGTTTCTGCATCCAGGTTTTTTCAAAGTAAACTTTTCTTGATTTATTTGCCTTTTTTGTTTTTTGGCGTAGTCTATCATTATGCTTTACATGGAGGTCTGCCCCGGTATGATTACCACTTTGAACGCATCTTTTTGGGCAAAACCGGTGCCCATCTCTATTTTATTTTCATGCTTTGCCAGTACTATGTGTTTGCCTATTTGTTCAAAAGTATAATCACAAAGAAAACCTGCAAATATTTTCTGATTTTGTTCATGGTAATCCAATTCTTATTTACCAAGTTAGTTATTAACTGGAACGGACTTGGAGTTCGCCACTTTTTGCTTACCTGGATTTTCACCATTTACCTGGGGCATTTTTTATATTGGCATCGGGAAGAAGTGATCAACTGGATTTTAAAGACCAAAGCAGTGGCTTATAGTCTGCTTGTTGTATCGGTTTCCAGCGTGGTTTTCTTCACCTTTTCATCAAAGCTCTATACTGCTAACCACCTTATCTTTGTATTACTGGCCTTTGTTTTACTCCTCACGGGTATAAGGTTCTTGCTGCCAATCTCGGGTCACTTTGAAAGAGTGCGCTTTCGCAAAGGATTGACCATGTACATTTATTTTGCCCACTCCTTCTTCATTATTCTTGCCAACAATTACGTGCTTAAAAAACTTGGATTTCTCTGGGTTTTGGAAAATAAACTGCTATCTGTTGTTTATATGCTTTCCATCTATTTTGTGACCTTTCTTTTCTCTTATACATGGACTGGGTTAATTCAGAAGTACGAAAACCTGCGGGAACAAGCCAAGCAAAAGAGTCTTTCCACTGCATTATGATAAATATTTGTGGTTAGTATTTTAAATCCTCCGCCCGAATAAAAAATGCCGTAAATTCATACTCTAAGTTAAGCTATTTAACATAAATCGCGGATATTTACGGAGGTAATTTAAATGATGCTTGACCGAAACCTTAAGATTCTCGTGACTTCAGCTGAGGTTGTGCCCTTTGCCAAGACAGGCGGTCTGGCAGACGTGGCCGGTTCACTACCTAAAGCACTGGTTGCAATGGGTAATGATGCCAGGCTTGTTATGCCCAGATACAGAGGGGTAGATGTTGGTAAGACAGTTGCTGACTTCCCTGTTAAAATAGGTGACAGAACGGAAACCTGTATAGTCCGGGAGTCACATATTGAAGCAAAGCTTCCCGAGGGCGGTTCAAAAGAGGTTCCTGTATACTTTATTGACAATTATCACTACTTTGACCGCGAGGGAATTTACTGTCATCATGATGATGCAGAAAGATTTGGCTTTTTTAGTTTGGCCTGCTTAGAAATGTTGAAAAACATCCAGTTTCAGCCTGATGTAATTCATTGTAATGACTGGCAGTCGGGTCCCATTCCGTTCCTTCTTCGTGAAAAATATTCAAAGGATCCCTTTTATAGTAAAATTGCCACGTTATTTACAATCCATAACCTGTTGTACCAGGGCAATTTTTCACGTGAGTATTTAAATCTATTCGGGGTCGGAAACGAGTATTTCCATCCTGAACACCTGGAATTTTACGGTCAAATGAGCTTTATGAAGGCAGGTATCAGGTACGCTGATGTTATAAACACCGTAAGTAAGAGATATGCCCAGGAAATCCAGACCAGTGAATATGGTGTTGGTATGGAGGGGCTTTTAAGGAAAAGGTCACAGGATCTGCACGGTATCGTAAACGGAATAAATTATCATGAGTTTAATCCCAAAACTGATCCTAGAATATTCCGCACTTATGACTCCTCCTCTGTAGATGACAAGTATGAAAATAAGCACGATTTGCAGAAAGAAATGGATTTGCCGGTTAGAGATGTGCCTGTAATCGGCCTTATTTCCAGACTGGTTGATCAAAAGGGTCTTGATTTAATATCTGAGGTTTTTGATGAGCTTATGAAGGAAGACCTGCAGTTTGTTGTCCTGGGAATGGGTGACAGGCATTATGAGGAAATGATTGCCCGGATGAGAGAGCGCTATCCGCACAAGATGGGTGCCTATATTGGGTATAATGGTATCCTTGCACAGAGGATTTACGCCGGATCTGATATTTTCCTAATGCCCTCCACGTTTGAGCCGTGTGGTCTGGGGCCGTT
>JAENZX010000062.1 GCA_016841045.1 Thermincola carboxydiphila | reverse complement strand
TCTCTTTCATGATACGCTCTATTCCGTTATTTGTCCGTATCCGGATCCAATGCTCGCTCGGGAAATGCATATAGGTCAAGGTTTCTTCAATACTACTTTCAACCTTTTTTGCAGCTTCAGATAGCTTCATATTGCGTAGTTTTTCAGCAACTGCTACTGCCTTTTGCCTTGCACTTTCTAAATCTTCCTGTGCATGGATAGCTTTTAGCATAGCAGCTACATCACGCATTTTGCCATGTGGTGTATTTGTCAACTGAAAATTAGGTCAAAAGCTCACCGAATTTTAGGTCACTTTTCTAATAATATAACGCCTCAATAGTTCTTGGCCAAGAGGCGCATATTTCATTGATGTATTGAATTTCTAAACTGTCTTGTTAGTGATATCAAAGGAGGCTCCATTTTCTCTCAAGGTCTCTCTAAGCCGATATGAATCACCTTCCATATCTACAAGAATAGCCTTGTACGTGAGCCGATCTACCATGGCGCTGGTAACAGTTGGGTCACCAAATACCTCCACCCAACGCTCAAATGATAGATTGGTAGTTATGATGGTTGACTTTCTTGCTGCCCTGAGGGAAAGGTTATTGAACAACAAATCAGTCCCTTCTCTGTCAAATGACGTATAACCCAACTCATCTGCGATAACAAGGTCATATTTTTCAAAACGGTTTTCAAAGTACCTTAGCGTCTTTGCGCTGTTACTTTCCTTTAGGGTTGTAACGAGTAGTGGCACCGTTGTAAATAGCACCTTGTAACCACTCATACAGGCTTTCAGACCCAATGCAATGCTTACCATAGTCTTGCCAGTACCAGGATTTCCGGTCATTATGATGTTTTTACCTTTTTCAATGAAATTAAGTGTCGCTAACTCCGGCAATTTCTTTTGCATATCCACAGGAAGACAGTCCAGTTCAATGTCTCCCATATACTGTTTGTACGGGAAATGGGCATTGCGAATCCGGCAATCAATGGAGCGTTTGTCCTTTTCCTTCAGCTCATATGACAAGAGTCGGTGTAGGAATTCCTCATAATCAGTAGATTCTGTTATTGCCTCCTCAAAGCGTGCCCTGATTCCTTTTAGTTTCAGTATGTTGCAATACTCTTTTATCTCTTCATTCAATTTAACTTTCATCTTATACGGCCTCCTTTTTCAGTTTCTTCGATTGGAGCTTAGCAAGTCCATCATAAGCGGACAGAGTGCTCCGCGCTTTCTCAGTGAGGTGATCCGTACAAGATATTGTTGTCTCATTTTCTTTCTCCTGCCTATGTTCTATGATTACTTTCACTTTATCTGAGCTCATGTCCATTGGAGAAAGCTGCTCAAGCTTCTTAAGTGCATCAATCACTTCATTAGTGCCCTTTTCGTAAATAATCTCCAATATCTGTAGAAAAGTCTTTGCATCATTGATATAATAGTTTTCATAGATATATTTAATCTTGGTGTCCGCTTGAAGCAGTGCTGTGCTTCCCTGCAGGGCACCTGGTTTTTTATGTAAGGTTCGCAAATAATGGCGAATGTCAATTTTCCAATTATGGCACTTAAAGCTTCTTTCATGCACTGCAACAATGCTGTTATCGTAATATACAATGATCTTGTTTGTGTATGTCTTGACGTCAACCATTTTACCCACCAGCGTATCCGGTACGGAATAGTGGTTTTGGCAGATCATGATAGTTGAATATTTGTCTACCCGATTATCTGAGTACATGCAGCTTTCAAATTTAGGCAGATGGGGTAGCAGGTGCTTCTGCTCTTTCTTGAATACTTCCGCCGGTATGGTTCCATTGTATATTGGGCGGCTGTTTAGGGACATGCAATTTATTAAAAGAAATCGGTTTGCATCTTCAAGTGTGTCAAATTTGTCACAGCCGGGACCGCTAAATACCTTCCTCCTGACATATTCAACACTCCGCTCAACGTGGCCTTTCTCATTTCCACAGGCTATATTTGCGAAGCGAAAGGTGTATCCGTAATAAATTGACAATTCGGTAAGTGCTTTTGTCGGCTCCTTTTCATTGAGCCCTACAAACTTTTTTATTGCTACCCGCATGTTGTCATAAACCATAACTTTATGATTACCTTTGCAATGCTTGAAGAATTCTGCATGAGATTCTTGAAACGCGGATGTATCCTGATTTCCAAACAACATACCATAACGATAATTGCTTTTGGCAGGAGTAAAAACCGCCATTTGATAAGCCTTATACCCGCTGTCTCCAATATCTAGTTTTACAGTTCCCCAATCAAATTCACATATATCCCCATACTCATACTCCTGACGGATAAATGCTTCACGGTGCCTGTCCTCAATAGATTTAGTCAACCTTTTTACTGTGGAATAGCTGATATCAAAGTTCTTCTTATTCAGCAGATATGCGTGAATATCGATTTTCTTCATCTGCTGTTTAGACATCCCGTTTGCCCGGCGAGATTCATTAAGTTTTAAGCATTCTTCAATAGCTTCCATTATATCAGGTGTAACCTTTGCAGGCTCTCTGTTTCCAGAATTGTAC
This sequence comes from Thermincola carboxydiphila, assembly GCA_016841045.1. Lineage (GTDB taxonomy): Bacteria > Bacillota > Thermincolia > Thermincolales > UBA2595 > JAENZX01. Next base: position 5,167 of record JAENZX010000062.1, on the reverse strand, counting down.
TTCGGCTTTTCCACAATTGCTTGTATAAGTTCCTCAGTATCAGCTTCCGGATTCATAAGTAGGAGCTGCGCCTTCTGTTGTTTATACTCATTCACATATTTATTGACAGTATCCTTGCTCATATGAAGCTCTGCGGCTATGCTCCGGTTACTCTTGCCATTAATGTGACTGAGAATGATTTTCTGCTTCTGTTTCAATTTGACCACTTCCTTCCAGGCCTCCCTTAAGTTAATACAAAAGGATACCATGTTTTTATTGGAAGTGACCTAGTTTTCAATGAGCCGCATGACCTAATTTTAGATTACCATATGCATGTGGAACAACTGAGAAGACATTCCTATAAAAGTGGACAATACATCGCTGGTACTTAGCCTTTGGGAATACTTCTCCTATGGTCTCAACTAAGCCGATACATTTATCACCTACAAATAGCTGTGTACCTGAGAGCCCTCGTTCCTTAAGGCCTCTTATGAACTCTAGCCAGCTGGCTTTATCCTCACGGCCGCCTTCTGCAGCACCTATGATTTCACGGTAGCCTTCACCATCTACTGCTATAGCTACCAGGATAGATATGTTTTCTACCTCACCGCCCCAACACCTTTTTAGGAATATACCATCTAAATATACATAAGGATATGTTCCGGAAAGTTTGCGGTTACGCCATGCTTCAATATGTATATATGCTTTTTTGTTGAGCTCACTTATGGTTGCTGGTGAAACCTTGGTTCCCCAGAGAGCTTCGGTAATGTCTTCGATTCTGCGTACCGAAACGCCGGCTAGGTACATTTCTATCAATGCTTCTTCTATACTGCTTTCACGGCGTTTGTAGCGTTCTATAATTGCAGTCTCAAAGGGTAGGTGGCGCAGCTTGGGCATTTTAAGGTTAACCTCTCCTGCTTTAGTTAAAAGCTTTCTGTTATAGTAGCCTGCTCTCGTATCCTTACGGCTTTCGGTGTGTTCGTAGCGGCTGGCATTGGTTAGCCTGTCCGCTTCCTGGTCGAGTAAGCTGTTTAACGTTTCTTTTACAGTGCCACGCACCAGTTCAACAAGTTGATTCTTTAATAGGCCTTCATTCAGGTGTATAATGTTGTCAGACACGGATATAACCTCCTTTAGTGTTGTTTTTGTCTCTCAACTTAAATTTACACTTGGAGTTATATCCGTGCAACTACATATTTTAAAATGTGCGCAATTTATTATACGTTATCTTTCTGTACCGCTGCGTCCACTTTGTCATGATATTTTTTGTGGTCAGGTAAAGCATTTTTTCCAATGCCGCATCACAGGGGAATACTGACTTGGATTTGGTCGCTTTCCGAAACTGCCGGTGCAAATCCTCTATGACATTTGTGGTATAGATGATCTTTCTTATCTCATCCGAGTACTTAAAAAAGGTTGAAAGCACATCCCAGTTTGTCTCCCAGCTTTTTAAAGCATAGGGATACTGTTTGCCCCATTTATCCTTAACTTCGCACAAGGCATCAAGGGCGGCTCCTTCGCTAGGAGCCTTGTCAACGGCCTTGAAGTCTTTGGAGAATTCCTTCAGGTGCTTATACGAAACATACTTAAATGAGTTTCTCAGCTGGTGTATTATACACCTTTGGATGTCTTTACATTAATTAATTTAAAATCCTATTTGGTCTACAGCATAGGTTGCTTCTTCGGTAGTAAATCCTTCAAACTCTAATTGCTCTATTAACCCGCTTTTAGAGTAAGCCATGATATTTAGATATTGTTTGCCTTTTTTTACAGCCTGCTCTTTCCAGTCTACATTTAATTTATTTACTGCATAGGTAGCATCTTCATTACTGAAACCTTCAAATTCTAGCTGCTTTATTAGCCCGCTTTTAGAGTAAGCCATAGTTTTTAAATATTGTTTGCCTTTTTTTACAGCCTGCTCTTTCCAGTCTACATTTAATTTATTTACTGCATAGGTAGCATCTTCATTACTGAAACCTTCAAATTCTAGTTGCTCTATTAACCCGCTTTTAGAGTAAGCCATGATTTTTAAATATTGTTCGGCCTTTCTTACCGCGTTTTTTTGTGATAAAGTTTCAGCAGCCTCCTCTTCTTCAATAACTGGATCTTCTGGTTCTTCTACTTCTTCATCCGATGTAACCTCTTCTTGTTCTTCATTTATATTTGATACAACTTCTTTTAATTCTTGATTGTCGCTTGCTTGTTGTGGCTCATCATTTACTTCTCTATTGCAACCCAAAACTCCAATAATGACTACAATCACTAATACTATAAACCACCAACGTTTATAAAATCGCTTCTTTTGTTTTTCGTTCATACTCTTCCCTCCTTTTCCTGTTAACTTCGACACAAATAAGGAAAATCCTGCTATTTTGCATCGTCAGCAAAAAAAAAGATTCCCTATCGACCGACTCCTTGATAACATATTACCACAGCTTGACATTTTCAGGATTTCAAAAAACTCTTACCAATGCCTGGCAATTCAAATCCCATCTCATTAAGCGCTAAACAGTATACATGGAACGCTTCCGTCTCTTTATTAAATCGCCCTAGCCATTTTTGTTTGCCGTCAACATAGATATAAGCAACCTACTTCCCATTAACCTTATCCCAAGACACACCATGATATTTCGAGTATCTTCTGTAAAGGCGATTTTGTTGGTTTTGGCGGAGTGTTACAAACCTCAAGTTACTTCTGCGGTTATTAAGTCCATTTCCATCTATATGGTCAATTTCTAATCCCGGCCGTCTTCCTATAATTTGGATATGCATACAGATAAACCGCTTATTCTCTTGACGAACCGCATAATAGGTATTACCGGCTTTGCGAGCACACCATTTAAATTGGCTTAAGTATTCATAGTCAGCATCATCAACAATTGCAACAAGCCCTTGGGTTAATGGAATTTCCTTCGCCATTCAATACCACCCCAGCTTTTCCGCTATCCCGTATACGAATCCCGTCCTGTATCGATGGAATGTACTCTCATCAACATTGAGTATTCTGGCCATGTCCCGGGCCGTCATATCAAACCTATTTCCGCTCCCCCATTTTCGCCACTAACTCAGTGGGAGGCTGCCAGTCTATCGCGAGACCATACTTAGCCCAGATAACACGCCGGCCTTCATCTTTAGCCCTGGCATACGTGTCTTGTATGGCTTTTATAATGCGCTCCATCTCACGCAGCAGCACACTATCCGCCAGCTTCGTCGCCCGGTGCTCTACTATGCTGGTACTGGCATATCTGTCACCGGCTACCGCCCCATATGCCTCCTGCATTTCCGCCAGGATTATATCCCGCCGCAGATCTTTTATGGCCTGTAGTGTCCCATGGTACGAATATATTTCTGCCTCTATGTGCCTGTATGTTGCTCTTTTGTGACATGGCTTTACACATTATATCTAAATCTGGTATAATTTTCTGTATAAGCGAATGTAATTGTAGAAATGTATGTAATCTGTTTTATAGCCATTTCTCTTTCTAAACTATCTACTATTATTTGGAGTTGTTTTTAATAACAACTCCGCAAACATAATCAATACTCTATTTGAAAATGCAATTAGAATTCATTCCATGGATTCTAATGTGAAATAGTATGCTATTAAGAGAGAATATATTAAGGGAGGTATGGGACTTGACAAGTAAGTACTATCCACCTACATATAATGGAAATCAATTCCATTGCCCATACTGCAATGTCTTTTCGAAACAAAAATGGTTTAATATTTATTATTCTGAAGTTGGTAGGCACAATAATTTAGAAGATCTTAAAGTTTCTATATGTGTACATTGCAGTATGGTAACATATTGGTACAAAAAGAAAATGATTATTCCGGATGAATCAACAGCCCCTTGGCCACATGATGATCTACCAGAAAATATCAAAGAAGATTATTTAGAAGCAAGGTCAATTGTTAATAAGTCGCCAAGAGGTGCTGCAGCAATTTTAAGATTATGTCTCCAAAAACTAATGAAAGAACTTGGCGAGGAAGGAAAGAACATAAATACGGATATTTCACGTCTAGTTGAAAAAGGATTACCCATAGAAGTACAACAAGCTTTAGACATTTTGAGAGTTGTTGGTAATGAATCTGTTCATCCAGGACAATTAGATATAAAAGATGATACAGATACAGCAATACAATTATTTGAGCTAATAAATTTCATCGTAGAAGATAGAATTACTCGTAAAAAAAGGATTTCTTCTTTATATTCACGCTTGCCCGAGAAAAAAAGACAGGAAATTGAAAAACGTGATAAACTGTCAAGGTCAATTTAGGGTTCATCTGCTTAATGATTATTCATCTCCCATTGCCTAGAAGATTAAGCAGGAGAACCAGGTGGAGTTCTGCAGTGTGTAAGAGGCAATAGAGAGGAGATATGTGTCCTGTAAGATGTGTAAACCGTCAGACAGTTAAGCTATATTTAGTTTATTAAAAGACAAAAAGGAGGTCTCCATATGTTGAGGGATTTGTTAACTGAACCCACGCAAAGTACTGCCTTAATACTACTACCCCTGCTGTTTCTACTGTCTGTGTGGGTTATATTCCGCCTACTGTTAAGGGAGGTTTACTGTTGGTACTACAAGATTAATAAAACTGTTAAGCTGTTGGAAAGCATAGATGAAAAACTGGGGGAACTGGTAGATCATTATATCCCTGATTCTGAGGATGTTTTGCCCCAGGAGGAAGATAAAGCGGCTACAGATGAACATGCCAACATAGTTGTAAAGGGCGAAATTGAATAACCGGGCGCCTAGAAAAACAATATCATGGCAAAGGGAGTATATGCATTGTCACATGCAATAGGCAACAAAAACAAGTATAACGAACTGTTCAAGTCGGTTACCAGTACGGACGGCACGGAAACATCCGACAGTTCAAAAAAATGTTAGAAAAAAGATGCGTGAGTATGCACTGGGTATAAGGAATTTTGAAATTAAACTTTATGCCTGTTTTCCTCGGCATACCGGCACTTTCTTTATGAATTTATCGGTGTTGTTTTGTACATTATTTTTTATTCTGTCCCTAAACTGTCCCCAAAATAGTGTTATGTAAACAATTAGCGAAAATAACAAAGCCCCGCAAACATAGTATTTGCAAGGCTTTAGCTTTGGTGCGCCCTGAGGGATTCGAACCCCCGACCAACTGATTCGAAGTCAGCGACTCTATCCAACTGAGCTAAGG
>JAENZX010000061.1 GCA_016841045.1 Thermincola carboxydiphila | reverse complement strand
TAAAATACCAAAATAATTTGAGAGGTGTGTCTGAATGAAAACTTTAAACAAATCCTATGATGTGGTAGTAGTTGGCTGCGGTCCCGGAGGAGCAATGGCTGGGAAGTACGCAGCTCGTAACGGTGCTAAAGTCCTTGTGGTTGATACAAAACAAGAGCCGGGAATGCCAGTTTTTGATTCCGCGTCCGTTATCTATGATTTGGCCGAACTAGAATCGATGGCTGGGGTTACTTTTGACCGAGCCAAAGTCACTGATTATCAACTTGCAGGTAATGGATTTATTTCTCCATCGGGTAAATTTGGAGGAATTCAGGAATGGAAAGATGGTTTTAGAGTACGACGTTCTGAACTTGAAAAAGCATTAGCAATTTCAGCAGGTAGAGATGGTGCTGAGATTATGATGGATACCAAGTTTATAGATGTAATTCGTGAAAACGGTAAAATAACAGGAGTAATTATCCAAAAACAAGGTCGGGATCTATATACTGTTCCTTGTAAAGTTGTAATTGGTGCGGATGGAGTATATTCCAGGGTTGCAAGACGCACAAAATTGAAATTACCGGGTGATATATTTGTTTCGTTAGGAAAAGACATCGTTGGAGTAAAGCGCCTTGCCCCTGTTGAAAAACCATTTTACGAACTTTATGTTGTACCGGGCTTAGAAGGATTTTTCTGCTGGGTTGCCCCTCTAGGTGAAGATAGATTCGGAGTTGGTGTTGCTTACCAAGTTAATTTAGTAAAAACTGATCAAACGGCTCGTGAAATTCATCGCAAATTTATTAATCATTTAGAATCTATTGGGAGGTTCGATTTCTCGAACTCTGCTGAAGTGTCAATGATGTCGGGGTCCTCTACGACAGTTAAGAAAGCAGCCAAAAAGTTGGTTGAAGACGGAGTTTTGTTGATCGGAGATGCAGCATGGAGACCGATGTTCGGTTCAAATTGGGGGTCACCTGGGGTGCCTACAGCAGTTATGACTGGCCGGATTGCGGGTGAGACAGTGGCAGAGGCTATCAAAAAAGGCGATGTAAGCGAGCAAGTCTTAAGCGAATACGAGGCGAAGCTGAAAGAAACATTTACAGGAGGCCAAACAATAGCAGATATTGAAGAGGCCCGAGAGTGGTATTTCAAATTGTTGCATGCTGACCCTCAAACACAAGATGAGGTTATAGAAGCAATTGGCGATCAGTACTCCAGACTTCATTTGTATTTACGCGGCGCTTTACCTCTTGCGGACTGTGTTCCAAAAATCAGAGAATTTTGGGAGAAGAGACCACAAACAGTAAAAAAATAAATACTGAAGTTGAATTCGCCCTTATATATTAAGAACAATTTTATTACTAGGAGGAAATAATTATGTCGTACGATGTATTAATTGATAAGTATTTGTGTATTGGTTGCCGTTTTTGTGCCGTGAAATGTCCTACTGAGGTACTCGATTTACGTAACGAATCAGTAGCATTTGTTTCAAATATAGACAAGTGTATCGGCTGTCGAATTTGCGAACAGTGTCCTGAAGATGCGATCACCGTTATCGGGGAATGAATACCTTCCTTGCTAAAAAAATCTAAACCACAAAGAGGAGTTTGGTAAGGATATGTTATTAAGGGAGCCAAACTGGCTCCTTTACGGGGTTAACTTTTAAACTCCAAGAGCGTAAGTTAGATTAAAAATATCTTAGATTTAACAGTTCTGTAGCAGTAACCATTAATATCTCCGAAATGATGGTTTATCTCGAAAAAAGGTAAATATAGTTTAATAGGGAGGGGAAAAATTGGAACTATTTACAGCTGGAAAAATAGGGACACTTACAATTCCAAATCGCATCTTAATGTCGCCAGCATCGTTAAAGGTTTCTACTCCAGAGGGATATGTATCCCAAAAGACAATTGACTACTATGAGGCCCGGGCTAAAGGGGGCACTGGGCTGATAATTATTCAAGCCGTTGAGGTAGATTATCATGGTGTTGCTTATAGTTCCCCTTTAATGATACATGATGATAAGTGCATACCGGGATTATTGGAGCTTACAAAAGCCGTCCATAAGCATGGGACAAAGATAGCTGCTCAATTACATCACGGCGGACCATCGGCCCCTAGAACATTAACTGGCAAACAGCCGATAGCCGCCTCGGCAAAGAACAGACCTGAAATGTATGGATACATCGAGACTGAAGTTCCTAGAGCACTGACAACTATGGAGATATCCAACGTTATAGAGCAGCACGCCAAGGCAGCTTGGCGTGCAAAGGAGGCGGGGTTTGATTGTGTGGAAATACATGCAGGTCATAGATACCTGCTTAACAGTTTTATTTCCCGAGCCTGGAACAAACGCCAAGATGAATATGGGGGGGATATTAAGAACAGGGCAAGGATATTACTGGAAACCATAGCGCGGACTAGAGAGTTAGTCGGCAAAGACTATCCTTTAATGGTTAGGATAAACGGGCATGAATATATCGATCAATTTGGCTTTACCGACGGCATTAAGGTTGAAGATGCAAAGGAGCTTGCAGAAATGCTCCAAGACGCCGGCATTGATGCTATTGATATATCTTGTTATCCGGCGAACAATCCAATGTTGGAGAAGGGCCTTTATGCCCAGTGGGCAGGAGAGATTAAGAAAGTGGTCGACATTCCAGTGGTTGCAGTTGGATCTCTTGATGCGGAGCTTGGAGAGAAATTATTAAAAGAGAAAAAGGCTGATTTCATAGCTTTTGGTAGGTCATTATTCGCTGACCCTGAGCTACCCAACAAGGTCCGTGAAGAGCGTTTGGAAGAAATCAGACCATGTCTTTCTTGCAATAATTGCACCATCGAATTATTTGGTAGGTGGAATTGTGCGGTAAACCCTTCATTCGGAAGAGAAGCAGAATATATTATCGAACCGGCCGCACAATCTAAGAAGGTATTGGTTGTCGGTGGGGGACCAGGTGGCATGGAAGCAGCAGCCATTGCAGCACAGAGAGGACATAAGGTTATGCTCTATGAGAAAGAGAACAGGCTAGGTGGGCTCATGGCCTTGGGATCTACTATAAACGAGAGAATCTATGAACTAGCCAAATACATGGAAAATCAGGTGAGAAAACACGGTGTCCAGATCGAATTGGGAAAAGAAGTTACTCCAGAACTTGTCGAGGAACTGAAGCCTGACGTCGTCATCATGGCAACTGGTTCCTCTTCGCTAATTCCGGATATTCCCGGCATTAACAGGCGCAATGTGATGAGCTCAGCGAATATGGACAGCGCGGGCGGGATCTTAATGAATACTGGAGCCAAGTTTATGAAGACAACCTGGGGACTGTCGATCGCACGAACATTCGTGAAAAAATATGGATTACCTGTGGGTAAAAGAGTAGTTGTTTTAGGCGCTCAACTTGCTGGAGCCGAGCTTGCTGAATTCTTGATGAGGCAAGGAAAGACAGTAACTCTACTGGATCCAGGGGAGAGTATAATGGATGACACAAGTCCACCGATGCCAAAACTTAGAAAGTATTTCAGACAGCAATTACAGGCAAAAGAGGTCCCTATACTCACTAATGTGAAGTTTGAGGAAATAACAGATAAAGGGGTCGTTATTACCACAAAAGAAGAGTATAAGCGCACTATTGAAGCAGATACTATAATGCTTGCATTAGGCTCGGTACCAAAGGATGAACTTGCTAAGAAACTGGAAGGCAAGGTCCCAGAAATTCACCTTATCGGCGACTGCTCAAAACCGTATGGATTGATGGAAGCTATACACGATGGATCGAGAGTCGGCCGCGCTATTTAGTTTATAGCTAAGATACTTCAAAAGACTCTGGTTAACTAAATAGTATGAACTGAAAATTAAATATTTGTCCAAAAGTCACATGATTTAGAAAAGAGGGAAGAAAAATGGTAAAGGCAGCAGTATTAACTGGTATTCGTTCAATGGAGATTAGAGAATTTCCGATTCCTCGTATTAAGCATGATGACGCATTGTTAAAAGTCGAGATGGTTGGTGTTTGTGGTTCTGACCCGGGCTGGTACACCGGGAAAGAGAAAGTAAATTTCCCATTGATTCTAGGGCATGAAATAGTCGGAACGATTGAGGAATGCGGCGGAGAGTTTTCTCAACTGAAAGGGGTACAAAAAGGTGACAGAGTTGTCCTAGAAGTGCGTTTCGGATGTGGTAAGTGCTATCCATGTGTTTCAGGCAAGTATACGCAATGTGTCCATGGACTAGGTTATGGACACGATGTTACATGTGACAAGGAACCATTCTTATGGGGTGCATATAGTGAATTTCTATACATCCCGCCAAGAGGGCTTGTTCATAAAATAGATAAGGATGTTCCGTTGGAAGCGGCTGTTTTAACTTGTGCAGTTATGGGAAACGCCATTAGATGGGTACGAACTTTAGGGGGTACTACTATCGGTGATACTGTAGTTATCTTAGGTCCTGGACAGCAGGGATTAGCAGGTATTATAGCGGCCAAAGAAGCAGGCGCAAGTAATATAATCGTGACAGGGACAAAAAATGACGGTACCCGCTTAGAAATGGCAAGATTGTTTGGCGCTGACCATGTTATAACCGTTGAGGATACTGATCCAGCTGCATTCGTAGAGGAAGTAACTAACGGAAAATTAGCAGATGTCGTTTTTGATGCCACAGGAAATGTTAGAGCGATTGAAACTGCTATAAATATGGCCAAAAAACAAGGAACTATCGTTACTCCGGGATTGTATGGTAAACCAGCTTTAATCAATCTTGACAGAATTGTGTATCAGGAGATTACAATAAAGGGCGCAAAGACCCATGACCTTCATTCAGTAATTCCAGCAGTTAAAATAATTGAAAGTAGAAAATACCCTATTGAAAAAATGGTAACTCATAAATTCCCATTACATGAAGCAGAAAAGGCAGTTCTAACGGCAGCGAGAGAAATACCTGGGGAAGATCCGGTTAAAGTAGTAATTGAGCCTAACAATTAATAATCTCATTTTATCTTAGGGATTTTGAAGATAGATGATTTACTGGTCATAAGATAATAAATAACGAGGAGTGATATTTATGAAAATTTGGTACCAGACGGGGACTGGGTATCGTTATAATGAACTATGGGAGGAATACGGTAAAACACTTGAGCAGCAATGCAAAGCAGCTGGAAGACCTGACACTGAGGTATATGTGACTGGCGTTCCGACTCACATGACAGAGCGCGATAGGTACAAATCGGTAATGTATTACCATTCGAGTCAGTTCCTAAATAATATGCTAAAGGCGGAGGCCGAAGGTTACGACGCTTTCGTCATTGGCTGTTCGTTTGACGAAAGAGTTGACGAGGGAAGGGAATTGCTAAATATGCCTGTTATTGGCATCGGTCAGGCCAATCTATTCCTAGCATCGATGTTCGGTGATCAATTTGCAATAACGACCTGTGAGCCACATATAGCTCAGCGGTACCACGAATTAGTTGCGAAGTATGGACTGCAGTCTAGATATTTACGGGGACCTTACATCTTTCCAATCAGCGAGAATGGCTTGGCAGCAGCGCTCAAAAATCCGCAAACGGTTGCAGAGGGATTCAAGGCCGTTGCCAAAAGGGCCGTTGACGATGGGGCTTCGGTAATAATTCCTGTGCCCGCCTCCATATACCAGATGTTTTATAAGACAAATATTTTGAAACCCGAGGATCTGAATGGTGCCGCAGTTCTAGATCCTGTTGCTGTAGTCATTAAGTTCGCCGAAATGATGGTTGATCTCAAAAAAATAGGCATTGAGGTCTCAAGAACGCTTCAAGTTTCGGCCTCGCTGGGAAAAGATCTGCGGGATGAACTCCTTAAAACCTACGCTCCGGTTTTTAAAATAAATACACGGGAGTAAAAAATATACCATTGTTCTTTATCAAGTATGAGGAATGCAGGCAATCGTTTTTAGTAAGAATTAGATGTTGGGTTAGGGGCGTTCCTACCCGACAAAGATTAGAATTGAAGGTTATCAAATGGGAATAATATCAGATAACAACAAAATTCTTAGATATAGGACGCTAGATTTTAATTTTAAGAGACTTCTCACGGAGAAGCAGGCGTTAATGTGATAGGCAGTGAAGTCTGTGGAACCCTGCAGTATCACCTTTTTTGTGGTCATGCCTGTAGAGGCTCTTTGTGAAGTCTCAAAATCTTTTCTTGTAAACAAGTAAACCCCCATTAGATGCATATAGCTTTGGAAGCGTATTCAACACTTTTCTTGAAACGGACAATTTTGGGTGAATTCAAGACTTAATTCTAACAATTCTTTGGCCTTGACAATACTGATTGGAGCTAGGAGGTATAAAATGAAACTGAACGGTAAGGTGGCGCTGGTGACTGGAGCGGGACAGGGGATTGGTCGAGCTATTGCCCTAGCTTTCGCTAGAGAGGGTGCTAATGTTGTAGTGAATGATGTCAGCCTTGAAACCGCAGAGAAGGTAGCTGGCGAGATTCAAGTCCTGGGACGCCGGTCACTTGCAGTGAAAGCAGACGTTTCAAAGAGTAGTGACGTTGCCGAGATGCTAGATCAGGTGATTAGTAGTTTCGGAAGAATAGATATTTTGGTAAACAACGCGGCGCCGTCTGAGAGGAAATGTTATCCGATTGAGGATACTCCCGAGGCTGACTGGGACAGGCACTTGAACATCGGCCTTAAAGGCGTCTTTCTGTGCAGCCAGGTGGTAGGTCGTCAAATGATTAAGCAGAAAAGCGGAAAAATCGTCAATATGGCTTCGGTTCATGGTTCGGGCGGAAGTCCCACTAGGGTATCCTACAGTGTCAGCAAAGCGGGTATCATTCAGATGACGAAGACTTTTGCTGTTGAATGGGGAAGACACAACATAAACGTGAACGTAGGTTGCCCAGGGGTAGTTACGACTGCGCATCATGAGATGCTTGCTAAGGAGAATTCTGGCACCTACGCTGCTATGCTAAAAAGAACTCCTTTACAAAGGTTTAGCCGAGCGGAAGACATCGCGAAAGTGGTTGTGTTCCTAGCCTCAGACGATGCTGACCATATTACTGGAGAGGAATTACGCATCGATAATGGAATGTGTGCTCCATGGGCTGGTTATATACAGTCTGAATAACCAGAAAAAATTTAAAAATATCAAAAGCGAGCATCTAGAGTTTTGGAAGAGCACTTTTTCTAATCATTAATAAAAAAGGAGGAATCATTTATGACAAAGAAAATAGCTGGATTTGCTGCAACTTTTTCGGGAGGAAAGCCACCAAGTCAAGAAAGACATTCCATTCAAGAAATTGTCCCAGTCGATGCAATCTGGGAAAAGGTTATAACATATAAAGGGTTTCTTGAAGGCCTTAATTTTGATCGCGATGGTAACATGTGGATGACTTGTTTAAGAAATGAGGAAATTGTAAAAATAGAAGACGATCAGGTGACAGTTGTTTCAAAGTATGGAATGCCAAATGGTGCAAAATTTCATAAAGATGGACGTCTTTTTGTTGCCGATCGAAATGGTGAACTATATACTCTAGATCCTCTATCTGGAGAGCGAACATCTATTGCAACGACATATGTTACTGAGCACTTTAGAGGACTAAATGACCTTGTATTTGATAAAGAGGGCGGCATTTACGTTACAGAACCATATGGAACTAACGCGCTAAATCCGTCGGGTCGTGTTTTTTATATGGCGCCAGGTAAAGATCCTCAAGTCCAGATATTTCAAGAGAATATAGCTTTTCCAAACGGAATAGCCCTTTCAGCGGATGGAAAACGTGTTTATATTGCTGATTTTGCGAGAAATCAAATTATTGCTGCGCCAGCG
>JAENZX010000017.1 GCA_016841045.1 Thermincola carboxydiphila | reverse complement strand
AAACGACAGAAATGACAGCGGTGCCAGCAGCGACAAACTTGACAGCAGCGTAGCAAAACACTGAAGCCATAGCAAATGTTGGAGAGTCACAAAGGAAGTATAGGATAGCTGTGGCCTCCAAACACGGCCTGATGGTAGATGAACATTTTGGATATGCCGACGAATTTAAGATTTATCAGGGAAATGGCAATAGTTTTGTTTTATTGGAAAAACGCCGTATAGAAAAATATTGTCTTGGCATGGAGCAGTGTGATGAAGAACAAAACAGGCGGGATAAAATTATTGACGCCCTTAAGGATTGTGATGCCGTGCTATCCATGAGAATAGGATACAATGCCAGGAAAAGACTGACGGAAAGCGGCATCAAAAGTTTTGAGACCTGTGACACCATAGAAAACGGGTTAAATGAGATAGTTAAACTGTTGAAGGTTCGAGAAAGGGAAATTGCCTAATAGTCCTCATGGCTGGGAGTAAATAATTTTACGAGGTGATTACATTGAATAAACCCAAGCATCATATTTTTGTCTGCAGCAGTTCAAGAATTAACGGACAGCAAAAAGGTGTCTGTCATTCGAAAGAATCTTTCGAGATTGTGATGGCTTTTATGGAAGAAATTGAAGAACGCGGTCTTGGAGGGGAAGTCTTTGTGAGTAATACCGGATGCCTGGGGTTCTGTGATAAAGGACCGGTTGTTGTTGTATATCCTGATAATGTATGGTATGGCGGCGTTTCAGCAGTTGAGGTTGAAGAAATAATGGATGAGCACATTGAAGGTGGCAAACCCGTGGAAAGCTTGGAACTTTAAAGATTTCCCGGCTAAAATTTGTCACGAAAGGGGAAATGGTCATGGCTAAAGAAATTGCTGTCTTCCAGAGAGAAGACGGAAAAACTGCTTCGATATATGAACATGGGAAGATTGTTATATATAGAAGAACAACGGGGAATTGGACTCCTCTAAGAGAACGACAGCTTTGCATTGATAAAGCTCAAGGATTGGCAGAACTGCGGAGAAAGGTGGGCGAAGTCATTACCTTTCTGAATGAATGTAGGATTTTTGTGGGACTCTCTGTAATTGGATTACCATACTATGAACTGGAAAAGGCAGGCTTCAGCGTATGGGAATTTGATGGTAAACCCGAAGAGTTCCTGGAATATATTTTGAAAAAGGAAGAGGAAGCCTCTGAACAGAAACCTGATGTAAAAAGCCCTGAGCAGCTCGGTCCGGTTGAAACAGGCGATGGGTGTTATAAAATTTCACTAAAACAAATCCAGGCCAATAACACTGGGGTTACTTCGAAACAGGTACTGCTTCCCTTTTTGCGATCATGTAAATTTTTTAATCTTGAAGTAGTCTGCAGCCATGTTCCACCATGGCTGGAGTCAGAACTGGCAGTAGGAAACTTTTCCGGACATATTGAGAGAGTAAGTAAAGATGAAACAAGGGTTTTAATTGCAAAGAAAAGCTTCTGCTCTTCCTTGTAAAGTCTTCCTTTGTAAAGTTGACAATGGGCCGAATTTTGGTATAATATAGGTTCAGATACGCAATTTTACAGGTTGGCGAAGATGGAGAGGAGTAGGTATTCTTACCTCATAGAGAGGGGAACCCAAGGCTGGAAGGTTCCCTGATGGAAGGGGTGCCGAAGGTCGCTCCGGAGCCGTGCGGCTGAAAATAGGTAAGCCGTACCGGGAATGCCCGTTACAGCAGCAAGTGTCGGCCCTAACGGCTGGAATTAAGGTGGTACCGCGGAAACTTCTTTTCGTCCTTTAATGGACGGAAGGAAGTTTTATTTGTTTACAGGGTAAATTGGACTGGACTGCATGCTTAAAGGGATTCTTTTGGCTTAAAGTGAGGGGGAATTATATGAAAAGTTATCTGGCAATAGCATTAGCATTTATAGTTGGCGCTCTTACCACGATACAGGCGGCACTAAATACTGAACTGGGGAAATATATTGGCGGAGTGAGTGCTGCATTGGTCAGCTTCGGTGTAGGGACTGCCACTCTGGGGATTTTTTATCTTGTCTCATCTGACGGCGGGTTTAAGGATGCTGCCAAAGCCCCGCCTTACCTCTGGATAGGGGGTATTTTGGGTGCTATGTTTGTCTATGGTATGATTAAACTTATACCAGTGGTTGGCACGGCTTCTGTTTTAGCTGGTGTTGTAGCCGGACAGCTTCTGTTGGCAATGCTGATAGACCAGTTTGGCTGGTTGGGGATGCAGAAGATTGAATTTGGCAGGACAAGAGCTATTGGGGCTGTTTTACTGCTGGTGGGGGTAAAACTTGTGAGCAGGTAGCAGAATCCAAGGCCCATTAACAATAAACCCCAAATAGAATTCCCCCGAGAAATGTTCTGATGTTGAATAAAGAACGGTTTATAAAGCGTCTGTGCCTAAAATGACAGGAAACAAAGGAAGGTAGGATGAAAATGGAAGAGAAAAACATATCCACAACGTACGAACCACAGCAGGTCGAGTCTAAGCTGAACAAGTTTTGGGAGGAAAGTGGATTTTACCATTCAGAGGTCGAAAAGGACAAAAAACCTTTTTGCATTGTTATGCCTCCGCCCAATGTAACCGGAGCCCTGCACATGGGACATGCTATGGATAACACCCTACAGGATATCCTTACCAGATGGAGACGGATGCAGGGATATAACACCTTATGGGTGCCCGGAACAGACCACGCCGGAATCGCCACACAGGCAAAGGTGGAGGAACAGATTGCCAAAGAAGGATTATCTAAATATGATTTGGGCAGGGAAAAATTCCTTGACCGTGTATGGGAATGGAAGGAGCTTTACCACTCCCGTATTGCCAGCCAGCTTAGAGTACTTGGCTCTTCGTGTGACTGGCAGCGTGAGCGCTTTACAATGGATGAGGGATGCTCCAAGGCAGTCCAGAAGGTTTTTGTAGACTTATACCGTAAAGGCCTTATATATCAGGATAATTACATAATTAATTGGTGTCCCAAGTGTCACACCACCATTTCAGATATAGAAGTGGAACACGAAGAGAAGGACGGGCATTTTTACCACCTTAGGTATCCTGTAAAGCATAGTGATGAGTTTATATACCTTGCTACAACCAGGCCTGAGACAATGCTGGGTGATACTGCCGTTGCTGTACATCCAGAGGATGAAAGATATAAGGACCTCATCGGTAAGTCGGTTATTCTACCTCTTGTAGGCAGGGAAATCCCCATCATAGCAGATGAGTATGTTGACCCTGAGTTTGGAACCGGTGTGGTTAAAATTACTCCTGCTCACGACCCCAACGACTTTGAAGTGGGCAAAAGGCACGACCTGCCCCAGCTTAATGTAATGAACCTGGATGGGACCATGAACGAGGACGCAGGAAAATATCAGGGAATGGACAGGTATGAGTGCAGGCAGCAGATTCTTAAAGATCTTGAGGAAGGTGGATTTCTGCTCAAAGTTGACGACCACGCACATTCGGTTGGACAGTGCTATAGGTGTTCAACTATAGTTGAGCCTATGATTTCCAAGCAGTGGTTTGTCAGAATGAAGCCTCTGGCCGAACCTGCCATCGAAGCTGTCAAGGACGGCAGGATCAGGTTTGTTCCTGAAAGGTTTACAAAGGTATATCTGGGGTGGATGGAAAATATCCGTGACTGGTGTATATCCCGCCAATTATGGTGGGGACACAGGATACCGGTGTGGTACTGTCAGGATTGTGATGAAATAATCTGTGACACCGAAACTCCAGAAAAGTGTACCAAATGCGGCAGCAGTAAGCTTGAACAGGATCCAGACGTACTTGATACCTGGTTCAGTTCCGGGTTATGGCCTTTTTCCACATTAGGTTGGCCTGAACAGACATCCGAACTGGAGCAGTTTTATCCGACATCAGTCCTTGTCACAGGCAGAGATATTATTTTCTTCTGGGTTGCGCGGATGATATTTATGGGTATGGAATTTATGAAGGAGGTACCCTTCCGCGAAGTGTTTATCCATGGTCTGATTCTGGATTCCCAGGGAAGAAAGATGAGCAAGTCGCTGGGTAACGGTGTTGACCCCATGGAGGTAATTGAAAAGTACGGCGCAGATACCCTGCGGTTTATGCTTATTACAGGCAACACACCTGGAAATGATCTGAGGTTTCACTTTGACAGGTTGGACAATACCAGGAACTTTGCCAATAAGATTTGGAATGCTTCCCGGTTTGTTATGCTGAATCTGGTGGACTTTAATCCGGAAGAAGTAGGTCAGCAATACACTTTGGCGGACAGATGGATTTTGAGCCGTTACAATGAAACTATCAGTGAAGTTACCAAGAGCCTCGAAAAATATGATCTTGGGGAAGCGGCAAGGGTCATGTATGAATTCATCTGGAACGAGTTCTGTGACTGGTATATTGAACTTGTCAAACCTGCCCTCTATGGGAAGAAAGACGAGGCAAGTAAGAAGACAGCTCAGTATGTGCTTTGGTATGTACTGTCAAATACGATGAAACTGCTTCACCCAATGATGCCCTTCATAACCGAGGAAATTTGGCAGCACCTGCCCCATGAGGGAGAAACCATTATGCTGCAGAAATGGCCGGAGTATGACACATCACTGACTGATAATGAGGCAGTTGAAAAGATGACTATAACCATGGAGGTTATTAAGTCAGTAAGAAATATTAGGGGTGAGATGAATGTTCCTCCTTCACGTAAAGCTGATCTTTTAATCGCGGCTAACACCGATTCCAATTATGCTGCGGTGGAGGAAGGTGCAGACTATATTGAGTACCTGGCAGGGGCATCATCAGTAACCCTTAAGAAGGATCTTGATACCAAACCGGATAATGCTATGAGTGCTATTACCAAAGGTATTGAGATATTTATTCCGTTAAAGGGATTGATTGATTATGAGAAAGAAATTGCCAGGCTGAAGAAAGAGTCCGGTACTCTAGAAAAAGAGTTGGCAAGGGTTAATGGTAAGCTCTCTAATTCAGGCTTTATCGATAAAGCTCCAGCAGATGTAATTGAAAAAGAAAAGGCTAAGCAGAAGGAATTCCAGGAGAAGAAAAACGCCATTGACGAGAGGCTAGCTGCTCTCGCTAGGGACGCGGCTCTAAACGCTTAGTACAAAACCATAGTGTTCATCAGTGGCAGTTCTTTAAATTTTTAATTTTCGATAATCCTAATATACGATTAAGAGAGAAAGGCTGAGGATATGAATTACGAAGAAGCACTAGAATTTCTCCGCAATCTCACTACATTCGGTTTTAACTTTGGGCTGGGACGCATTGAGGAACTCCTAAAGCGTCTTGGTGACCCTCACCGAAAAATAAAGGTAATTCATGTAGGCGGTACTAATGGAAAGGGTTCAACAGGTACTATGATAGCTGGCATTTTGCAGGCAGGCGGGTATAAAACGGGGATTTTCACATCCCCGCACCTCCATTCCTACTGTGAACGGTACAGAATAAACGGGGTGGAAATAAGTAAAGAACGTATTGCAGAACTGCTGACCAGGTTCAGGCCTCACCTTGAGCAGATGGTAGAAGAGGGATTTGAGCATCCAACTGAATTTGAAGTCAGTACAGCTGTGGGTTTCCAATACTTTTTTGAGGAAAAGGTGGATTTCCTGGTGCTAGAGGTAGGACTGGGAGGAGGAATAGATTCAACCAATGTTGTAACTCCTCTTGTCTCAGTGATAACAAATGTAGCAATGGATCACATGGACTACCTTGGTGATACGATAGAGGAAATTGCCAGCATTAAATCAGGGATAATAAAAGAAGGCAGACCGGTGGTGACCGCTGCAGACGAACCGAAAGCTCTTGAGGTGATAAGAAGAGTCAGCAGGGAAAACAAAAGTGATTTGGTCGAGGTTAGAAGTGATCTGAAGTGGGAAGTTACCAAAAGTACTATAGAAGGACAGGTCTTTTCCTTGCGTACGCCTGGGAAATTCTATGATAACCTGCATCTAAAGCTTGTGGGAGGACACCAGGTGGTAAATGCTGCAACTGCTGTTGCGGTAATAGAGTTCTTGGAACGGTACGGATTCTCCTTGGATGAACATACCATACGTGCCGGTCTGGCTGGAGCCGTATGGCCTGCACGGTTGGAAATGGTGAGCAGTGCACCTGCCGTGCTTCTTGACGGCGCACATAATCTGCATGGTGCTCAGAGCCTGAGAAAGGCCCTGACAGAAGTGTATTCATATCAGAGGTTAATCCTTGTATTTGGTATGCTGGGGGACAAAGAGCGGGAAAAAGTAGTGGCCCAGCTTGCACCATTAGCACAGGCGATTGTAGTAACTAAACCTAATTCGCCGAGAGCTCGGGATTGGGAAAAGATAGCTGATGAAGTAAAGAAATATGTGGACGAGGTTTACCTGATAGAAAACATCCATGAGGCTGTAAAAAAAGGTATGGCTCTTGCAGGATCGGAGGATTTGGTTTGTGTGACTGGGTCGTTGTATATGGTGGCTGAGGCACGGGCATTGTTTGTGCCTTGTTAAGCGTACCTTTAGGTTGGTGACAAACCCACATAGGGCAGAGGTGATGGGACATTTCCACACGGCGGCAACACCTTAGCTCGTTACCGGATCCCGCATTCGCGGATCTCCGACGAGCGGATGGCAGACTCGCCGCTTAGGAAAAATTCCATACCCTTTTTCTTTTGGCAGGGTTTGTCACCTGGAATACACTTCGGGGCCTAAGAGGACGCACTTAAGCCTGCTCCCGTGCAACAGGCTGAACCATAAAAATGCACGAATTCAACATTAATTAGTATATATACTAAAATGCTCACGGAGACTTAACTGTTTTAGAAGAAAAGATATGTTGAGAATTTTCTTTTGCTCGATGCTCAACGATTAGCATATAACATATCCCAGATATATTATCGGCATTCTGGGGGCAAAACTAAAAAATAGTTTTGATTAAAGGGATGTTGATGATATGAAGAAGATTAGCACAGGTTCTGGCAGGGTGTGGTTGCTGGTTTATTTGGCAACCTTGCCGAGATGGCAGTTGAGAGTTTCTTTGTAAAAAGCGGTTTTAGTGACGAAACAGGTGCCAAAAAGGCCGGAGGAATATTTCTATCTAAGAGTGATTTAAAAACGCCAATGGGACTAGTCGTTGGATATATGAGATTAGTTAATACCAAAGCAAAACAAAAGAAAAAGGTAAAGTTTAAGATAGATTCAGCTTAAGCTGAATCTTTTTTTACTTTGTTTGCTGTATTCTCTCAATTTTCCTGCAATAAATATCACCAGAAATGTGAAGATTATCAATAGTACCTTTTTATGTATAAAGCCCACCATAAGAAAATGAATTAAAAATGTAATTGAAAAGGTGGTGTCATTATTGAATGATAAATTCATTAAGGGAATTGGTTCTGGAGTAACCGCCGGAGTGGTTGCTGCTGTTTGGAATCTCGCAACATATTACTTCAACTTCTCAACTTTACGTTATTTGGATTTTAGTGGGGTACTAATCTATGGCAGAAAACCCACAGGTACTCTTGAAAGTATATTTGCCTGGTTTGGAATGCTTATGTTTCAAGCGTTATTGGGAATAGTATATGCTTATCTGTCACCAGTAATTAAAACAAGACACTATCTGCTTAAAGGGTGGTTTTATGGTGTAATGGTTTGGTTCGGGTCATATGCAGTTACCATTTTATTTAACGTACCTGAACTTAAGATTGTATCTTTTAAAACTGCAGCGTCAAATTTTATTGGTGCTTCTATATTTGGTTGGGTTTTGGCACATACACTACAATTGTTAGACAGAGTAAAAACCTAGACTCAGTCTAGGTTTTAGTGCTTCTCCCTACTGGACTTTCTCTGGCTCAGGATAATCTTTCCCGAAGGTTTCCGCAGTTACCTTTTTCATCTTTTGCTCCTTTAAAGGCTTATCTTCGGCGTTCCTGTCTGCGCTTACAATTTCATCTACTACGTCCATTCCCTGTATTACTTTGCCGAATGCAGCGTACTGCCCGTCTAGGTAATCTGCCCTGTCAACCATAATGAAGAACTGTGAACCAGCTGAATTGGGATCATTTGTGCGGGCCATAGAGACAGTACCGCGTTCGTGGAGCAGATTATTTTCGAAGCCGTTCTCCCTGAATTCCCCTTTGATTGCATATCCCGGGCCGCCTCCGCCGGTTCCCTGGGGGTCACCACCCTGGATCATGAAACCCGGAATTACACGATGAAAAATAATTCCATCATAAAAGCCTTTTTTAATAAGAGAAATAAAGTTGTTTACGGTATTTGGGGCAACCTCTGGATACAGCGCCATTTTAATTGTTTTTCCATTAGCCATTTCAATAGTTACCTGGGGATACTTTTTGTTGGGGTCTGGTTCAAAGGGTTCTACTGCAGTATTAGGCTCATTTTGCCTCGACTGCCCAGAATTATCTTGGGGGGCTTCTTTTTTTGTGCATGCAAGACTGGAAAGCATAAGTAAACCAACAATTACAGCGGCAATAAATTTTTTCATTGTGAACCTCCCGTTAATGTGATATTTATCCTTTTTATTATAAAGATATATTCGATGTTTATGCAATTTCTTGTTATTTGAAAATGCTATTATGAATAATAAGCCATCTATGGGAATAATAAGGAGAAAACTATTTCTGGCAGGTGGAATTTTTTGAAACTATTAGCAAGCGCCCTGGTAGTTGTCGGCTTACTTTATCTCCCATTTATAGTCCCAGGGTCAGAAGGTGCAAAAGCTCATATGGCGGCTGCTCATAAACCGGCTCAGGAAAACCGGCAGCAGCCTGATTTTAACGAAAACTCCAAGGAACGCTATGAGATATCTATGGAATTATACAGGGACCTAATAATTACATCAATACACCCTGTAATTCATAAGTCATTGAAAGCTTACTATGGAAGGGTCGTAGACTATAATCTATATGATGTAAAGTTTCTCGACATAGTCAGAACCAAGGGCTATAGAACCTTCGATTTTATTGTTAAGGTCCAGGTTTGCCCGTTCATAGGAGCATACCATACCATTGGAGTAGACAACCTTACTATTAGCATAAACGCCGGGGGAGCCTGGCTGCGAAAATTTAATCATGTCAAAGACTATGAGCTGCCTCCACACTTTAAAAGCCCTAGAGCTGTTCTATAACATGGTTTTTTATCTGTTCTAAGATTCGGGCACGTCCCATATATTATTAGAAGAGTATTTGGACGAGGTAGCGGGAGGTGCTGTCTATGGGCAGTTTTTTCAGACAGAGAATGGGTATCGGTCTGATGGTGATTTCTCTCACCGCATTTGCGGTTTTAGGAGCTTTTTATCTTGGTGGGCTTTACATTGATATTATGCGGCAGGGAACTTACTCAGGAAGCACGCGTGTTATTTCAAACCAGTCAAAGTCTGTAGCTGCTCAGGATGAAGGTGAACTTCTTACGCTCAACCCTGTACCGGTGTACTTCCTCCAGGTCGGCGTTTATTCCGATATGCAGGGTGCGAAGGCTGCGGCCCAACCACTGATAGATTTAGGCTACAGACCGTATATTACTCAAACGGTGCCACATAAAATATGGATTGGAGTATATAAAAACCGTGAAGATACGGAAAAAGTTAAGAAACAGCTAATCGAGAAGAGTTTAAGCACTTTTACTGGGGCTGTTGTTGTTAATGGCGAAAATCTTAGATATAAAAAAGGTAGTGAGGCATTAATAAAGGAAATTACACCTCTACTGGAAGCATATACCTTGTGGTTGAAGGAAAATCTTGAAATCTGTCATGCCGGCAGCGCTGACCGGCTTAATGTTGATTTAGTTCAAAGACAAGCGACTGTAGTAGATAATGTATATAAAACTATAGGAAACAACCATCTCCGAACTAAAAGCGAGGTTATTAACAGGCGTTTTGGAAATATTGAAGATGTGATTATGGAATATAAGCAAGAGCTAGATGCTTTTAAAAACAAAGTCACCTCCGAACGCTATTCTATGCTGCAGTTTCAACTGCTCAGCTTTATCGATAATTACCTTATTCTACGGCAAGAAATTGATAACTTGTCACAAACTTGAGATTGTTCTACTTCTTACTACGTGATATAATAAATATCTGAGAGGGTAAGGGGGGAGGAGAAAGTTTGAAAGCGCTAAAAATCCCTGAAGCGACAATTGTTAGATTGTCTGTATACTCGCGTTTTCTGGAACAAGCTGATAAACGGGGGATAGTGACTATATCTTCTGGTGAAATAGCTGAAGGAGTAGGTGTTAGCCCTGCCCAGGTAAGGAAGGATCTTGCTTATTTCGGTGAATTCGGTACCCGTGGTGTTGGTTATAATGTAAAAGACCTCCTTAGGCATACCTTGAAGATATTAGGCCTCAACGGTAAATGGTCAGTAGTAGTGGTAGGTGCCGGTAATCTTGGCTCGGCACTGGTTTCATATCGGGGTTTTCGCGAGCGGGGTTTTGATATCGTTGGTGTGTTTGATAATGACCTGACGAAAATCGGAAAAAGAATTGTAAATTTAGAAGTTATGGGCACTGAGAAGATTCAGCAGGTTGTGAAAGAGCATGATGCTAAAATTGGTATAGTTACAGTTCCTACTTCTGTTGCTCAGGACGTAGTTAACCTACTGGTCAAAGCAGGTATTAGAGCGATTCTTAATTTTGCACCTACTGTGATTAGCGTTCCGGATAATGTTGAAGTAAGGGATATGGATCTTGCAACAAGGTTGGAGATACTGACATTCCAACTGGGCATTAAAGATTCTTAAAACTTTTATCAAAGCAAAATACAAAATAGATTCTTCGTATAAAAAGCTGTTTGGTCGTTAATAAGACCGAACAGCTTTTATTTTTGCTAAAAGAAGTGCATGCAGGGGAAAATGGCATCTGGACGTCGTTGCGCGGGCGGACGCAATCCTCGATGTACGAATAAAGTACACCTCCGGTTGCGTCCGTCCGTGCGCCTAGCCAGCTGCCATTTTCCCACCTCTGGGTCGTTGAAAACATCATCATTTAAGTGTTCTAAGCAAGGCGAGTAAAAGTTTTGGAAAATATACACGTGGGTGAAAACATACATCTGGGTTGAATTGAATTGCATAGAAGGAATGTATAATAGGTACAATACATTGTAGGCTCCTAATTAAGTTTGGATGTATGTAGGAGGGAGTTAATTGACAGAACAATGTAAATGTACTAACGGGGAAGACAATTGCTGCAAAAAGGGTCATGATGAAAAACTTGAAAAACTTAACTCTATTTTGGAAGAATTCAAAGGACAGCCAGGTGCCTTAATTCCGGTTCTTCATCAGGCTCAGCAGGTATACGGGTATCTTCCTGAGGAGGTTCAATATCATATATCTCAAGGTCTGGGAGTCCCTTTAGCTGATGTTTATGGTGTAGTAACATTTTATTCCCTGTTTACTATGACCCCAAGAGCTGATTATAACCTCGCAGTATGTATGGGAACTGCTTGTTATGTAAAAGGTGCAGGCGAACTTGTCCAAAAGATACGTGACGAGTTTGGGATCAAAATAGGTGAAATAAGTGAAGACCGAAAGTACGGTCTTGAAGCGACCAGATGTATTGGGGCATGCGGAATGGCCCCAGTACTCACTATAAATGAGGAAGTACATGGCCGCCTGGATGCAGATCAATTGGAGGAAATTTTGCAAAAATATAAAACGGGGGAACAGAGTACCACTCATGCTTAGTCCATTAAGGAGGATGTTATTCAAGTGACCCATAGTTCTCATATTCTAATATGCCGCGGGACGGCATGTGTCTCTACAGAAAGCCAGGAAGTGCAAAACGAACTGGAAAAACAGGTTAGGGAAAGAGGTTTGTCAGAACAGGTCAGGGTTGTTCACACCGGATGCTTTGGTTTTTGTGCCAGAGGCCCTGTGATGGTTATTCTGCCTCGGGGAACCATGTATTGTGAAGTTAGGGTTGAAGATGTCGGCGAAATTATTGAACGACATATTCTGGGTGGAGAAATTATCGAACGGCTCCTTTTTAAGGACCCCCAGACTTATGAGCCCACGGAAAAGATTGACGAGGTTGACTTTTTTCGGAAACAAGTGAGAATTGCCTTACGCAATTGTGGACATATAAATCCTGATGATATTGAAGAATACATTGCCAGGGATGGCTATAAGGCCTTGGGTAAGGTGCTGACTGAATCGACCCCTGAAGAAGTTGTTAATATAATTAAAAAATCTGAACTCAGGGGCAGGGGAGGAGGAGGCTTTCCAACAGGTCTTAAGTGGGAGCTGACCCGTAAATCAGTGGATGATATTAAATACGTTATTTGCAATGCAGACGAAGGTGACCCCGGGGCTTTTATGGATAGGAGTATCCTTGAGGGTGACCCTCATTCTGTGCTCGAAGCAATGGCAATAGCAGGTTACGCAATAGGTGCCAGGCAGGGCTTTGTGTACGTAAGGGCTGAGTATGCTATTGCTGTAGAACGTTTGAACAATGCTATAAAACAGGCCAGACAAAAGGGTCTATTGGGTAAAAAGCTTTTTGAAACGGAGTTTGATTTTGACATTGAACTCCGGCTTGGAGCTGGGGCGTTTGTCTGTGGTGAAGAAACTGCCCTAATTACATCAATAGAAGGGAACCGGGGGGAACCCCGCCCAAGACCGCCGTTTCCTGCCCAGAAAGGGTTATGGGGCAAGCCGACCCTGATTAACAATGTCGAGACTCTTGCCAACATACCAGCTGTAATCCTTAAGGGGCCTGAGTGGTATGCCTCCTTTGGAACGGAAAAGAGCAAAGGTACAAAAGTATTTGCCATTGCCGGAAAAATTGGCAATACAGGATTGATTGAAGTACCCATGGGAATCTCACTAAGAGAGGTAATTTATGATATTGGCGGAGGTATTCCCGACGGGAGGGAATTTAAAGCAGCCCAAACCGGGGGACCGTCAGGAGGCTGTATCCCGGCAACCCTTATTGATATTCCCATTGAGTATGATAGCCTTTTAGAAGCAGGGTCAATGATGGGTTCGGGTGGCCTCATCGTTATGGATGATAGTGACTGTATGGTTGATATTGCCAAATTTTATCTTGAGTTTACCTGTGATGAATCCTGTGGCAAATGTACTCCCTGCCGCGTCGGTACCAAAAGGATGCTGGAGATTTTGGAAAGAATAACTGAAGGCCGGGGCCGGGAGGAAGATATAGACCTGCTAAAGGAGCTAGGTCACGGTATAAAAGAAACGTCACTCTGCGGTCTTGGACAAAGTGCGCCAAACCCTGTTCTTAGTACATTAAGATACTTTGAGGAAGAGTACATGGCCCATATCAGGGATAAAGTATGTCCCGCCGGAGTATGTAAAAAGTTGAGCAAAATAAGAATTATTCCTGAAGAATGTAAAAAATGTGGGGCATGTACTAAAGTATGCCCCGTTGGAGCCATAAAGGGAAAACCAAAGGAACTCCACGAGATTGATCCTGATAAATGTATTAAATGTGAAGAGTGTATCAAGAAGTGCCATTTCAAGGCGATAAAAAAATAAATTTTATTTTGAAAACATATGTTTAGTTAGGCGATTTAAAAACTCTATTAAATAACCCCATTTTTTTAATGGGTTTTTTTTTTATTTAAGTCTCGACTATCTTCAATTGTCTACCGAGGTCATCAAATTCCTCTGTTGATTCTAAATTTTCATTTTCCCCAAAAAGTACTGCTTTAACAATTCCAGGTGCGGAAAATCGGTGCAATGCCTCGCCGGATTCCCCCGCCCTCAGATGCGGGAGACTACTAATTAAAAAGAAAGAGGGCCCCATGTACTTATGGGATTCCTTCTTCCCAACATAAGGCAGCCGCCTGCAGACAGGAAAATTGTCGGACTTGTCGAACAATTTATATAGAATATTGCAGGAGGTGATTCTTTTGAACTTACAGGAGTTGGAACAAATTAAAAATCGCATTATATCAGAAAAAGCAATGGAACAGGATAGGAAATCACCCAGAATAACCATCGGCATGGGAACTTGCGGGATAAAGGCAGGTGCACAGGAGGTGTTGGATGAGATTGATTCGACCCTGGGTACGGACAGAAATGTTATTGTTACTCATGTTGGTTGTATCGGACTCTGTTCATATGAACCTGTTGTAGAGGTATCTATGCCGGGACAACCTGTAATTATGTACGGAGAGATGACTCCCGACAGAGTCAGAGAAGTCATTAAAGAACATGTCTTAGGCGGTAATCCGGTAGATAAATGGGTATTATCTACCAGGAACGACTAGACTTGAAAAATATTAAGAAATATATTGGCAAATTATGAAACCTTAACCCAGTTCAGTATGTGTATTGAACTGGGTTTTTGGCGGTTTATACCTGTAACATTTTTCATTAGGTTAATACTGCTTGTCATCAAATGTCAAAAATGATACACTGAAATGAGGAAAAAAACGAAAACTGTCTAAAAAATGAAGATGTTTTCGTATATTTTATAGACGCATTTTTTGTCATACCGTGGGAAAGCTAGTTAAAGTAAGTGTTAGTAATATTATCAAATGTTTCGGATGGATGTTATGAAAAAACTGATTTTAGCGTCTGCATCACCCAGAAGGCAGGAACTACTTAAACAAATAGGACTTCGGTTTGAAGTGCTTTTCAAACCTGTGGATGAGACACTGGACAAACATTTACGCCCGCAGGATGCTGTATGTGAATTAGCTTACCGTAAAGCCAGGGAGGCAGCCGACGTTGTTAATGAAGGTATTGTCATAGGTGCTGATACGGTAGTGGTTTACAACGACATAATTTTGGGTAAACCGTTGGACCGGGAAGATGCCCTTAATACCCTTAGAACCTTGAATGGTTCCACTCATTTGGTTATAACCGGTTTTTGTATAATCGATACTGCTACAAGTAAATTTGTTAAAGACAGTAGTACAACAGAGGTTGTTTTCCGTGAACTTACGGATAAAGAATTGTTGGCATATGTGGATTCAGGTGAGCCTATGGATAAAGCCGGTTCTTACGGGATACAAGGGCTTGGGTCAATCCTCGTGGAGAGAATTAACGGTTGTTATTTTAATGTAGTAGGTCTTCCTCTTACTAAAGTTGCTTTGGCATTAAAGGATTTTGGTGTAGAGGTTTTAGTCTGATTTTTTGAATTGTTGTTTGGACTAGGTTTGGATTTTAGTTTAGGAGTTAATTAATGGATTCAGTTGGTTACCGAATTAGAATAAAAGAGCTTCCTGAAGATATGCGTCCCAGAGAAAAGATGCTCAAAAACGGACCCGAGGCATTGACGATTGCGGAGCTTCTGGCTGTGCTCTTAAGAACAGGGAATAAGTCCATGAGTGCAGTTGATTTGGCTACTTTTTTACTTGTTAAATCAGAGGGGCTTATGGGGCTTGCCGAAAAAGAAGTTGGGGAGCTTTGCAATATTAACGGTATTGGCCCGGCCAAGGCAGCTCAGCTTAAGGCGGCTGTCGAACTTGGCCGCAGGCTGGCCTGTGAGGTCGCTGCACCCAAAAGTATAATAAGCGGCCCGGCAGATGTATTTAACTTGCTCAAGGAACGAATGCGATATTATGATCGTGAGTATTTTAAAGCGGTGTATCTTAATACTAAACATCACGTAATTGCTGTTGAGATTATTTCTGTAGGAAGTCTTAACTCTTCCCTCGTTCATCCAAGGGAGCTTTTCAAAAATTCCATAAAGAGGAGCGCTGCTGCATTGATATTGGCTCATAATCATCCCAGCGGCGACCCGACACCAAGTGTGGAGGATATCGAAATTACACGAAGATTGGCAGAGGTAGGGAAGATAATAGGAATACAGGTTCTTGACCATATAATTATAGGTGAGAAGGATTTTGTCAGTCTTAAAGAACAGGGGATTATATAGAAGTTAAAATCATTACATGAAGATAAACTCATTACATGAAACGAGTTTTGAAAGGAGTACACAGAATGTTAGGCATGTTTAGCATTTTCTCCAAGGATTTAGGCATAGACCTTGGTACAGCAAATTCATCAGTATATATTAAGGGTAAGGGGATTGTTGCCAATGAACCCTCTGTTGTAGCTATTCAGAGGGAAAACGGGCACGTTTTGGCAGTTGGTGAAGAGGCAAAACAAATGATTGGACGGACTCCTGGCAATATCGTAGCCATCAGGCCAATGAAAGACGGTGTAATAGCCGATTTCGATACTACGCAGAGTATGTTGAAATATTTTATAACAAAAGCTCTTCGTAAGAAGCCTCATATTATCAAACCAAGAGTTGTTGTTTGTGTTCCGTCGGGCGTTACCGCTGTAGAGGAACGGGCAGTAAGGGAAGCTACAATTCAGGCCGGCGCCAGAGAAGCATATCTTATAGAAGAACCAATGGCTGCTGCTATTGGAGCAGGCTTGCCGGTCCATGAGCCTACCGGAAATATGATTGTTGACATCGGTGGCGGCACCAGCGAGGTTGCAGTGATATCCCTTGGCGGTATTGTAACCAGCAGGTCTATTCGTGTTGCTGGAGATGAAATGGATGAAGCAATAATCCAGCACATAAAACGCACCTATAATCTTATGATAGGTGAGAGAACAGCTGAGGAAATCAAAATAAAAATTGGTACCGCCTATCCTCTCAGCCAGATTGAAAAATACGAAGTCCGTGGACGTGATTTGCTAACAGGGCTACCAAAGACTGTTGAAATTACTTCCGAGGAAGTTTATAAAGCTCTTTCTGAGCCCGTAAGCAGTATTCTTGAGGCTATAAAAGTAACATTGGAAAAAACTCCTCCCGAATTAGCTTCTGATATAATGGACAAAGGAATCGTTATGGCGGGTGGAGGTTCACTGCTTAGGGGGCTTGATACCCTTGTCAGTGAGGAAACCGGCATGCCGGTCCATATGGCTGAGGAACCGCTGTTCTGTGTTGTGTTTGGCACAGGCAAAGTCCTCGAGAATTTGGATGTCCTCAAAAGAGTCTTAATTACCCCGAAGAGAATCAGCTAGAAAGGCGGGGGTTAAATGCTCCGGTTAATTATAAACAGGTATATGGCAGGCTTTTTAGTGTTGGCTGTGCTTGCTGTTTTGCTTGTCAATGTCACCGGTGAAGAAAGATTACGTCTTACCCCGTTTGAAAAGATTACCAAAAACATTGTGACACCAGTGGAAAACGGACTTTCCAGGGTAATCAGAAGCCTAAGTACTGTTGGTTCGGTGTTTAGGATAGGGGAGATTAAAGAAGAAAATCAGAAGCTCAGGGATCAGTTAGCGGCTTTGAAATCGGAAAATCTTCTGCTTAAGGAATACGGTTACCAGAACCTCAGGCTTCGGGATATGATGAAGTTTAAAGATACTGTCAGTGGACAGTATGAGCTGATCTCGGCCTCTGTAGCTGGGCGCAATCCTTCTAACTGGTATAAAACCATCACCTTAAATCGAGGTGAATCTGACGGAGTAAAAAAAAATATGGTGGTCGTCACAAATCAGGGTTTGGTAGGACACGTCATCAATGTATCCAAATATTCTGCTGAGGTTTTGCTTGTTATCGAAAGCAGCAGTGCAGCGGGAGCGTTGATACAAGTTACAAGGATTCCCGGTGTTGTTGAAGGACTAGGTGATAATACAGGTCAGCTGAAAATGAGATATATCGCTAAAGATGCTCCTATACGAGAAAAACAGGTCGTAGTTACTTCCGGATTTGGAGAGATTTTCCCCAAAGGACTTCCCATAGGCAGAGTTGTAAAAGTTGAAACTGAATCAAATGGATTGGAGAAATACGCAATTCTTCAGCCTTTTGTTGATTTTAATCGTATTGAAGAAGTTTTTATAATAAAGAATGTCTTTGATCAAACCGGAAATACCCTTTCGTATGGAGTGGAGTAAATGAGGTATTTAACACTAACAGTACTTTTTTTATCCAGCCTTATACTACAGTCTACAGTCTTTTCCCACCTAACCGTTTTCGGTGTTAAACCAGATTTGGTATTGGTTATTATTATCTTTTATGCCATTCTACACGGCCCTAAAGAGGGAGCGTTGGCTGGATTAATTGGAGGACTATTACAGGACCTTGCTTTTGGCCAGAACATGGGGATGAATATACTAGCAAAATTAATTACTGGACATCTATGTGGTCTTTTGGAAAGAAGGATTTATAAAGAAAATTTGTTAATTCCTATGTTTGTCGTCTTCATTGGAACTTCAGCGAATGAGTTTATGCTATATCTGTTCAGACTGACGGTTGACATTTCAACCGGCTCTTTCAGCTATATCAGAGGTGTTATTTTGATTACGGCAGCTTACAACAGTTTCCTTACAATTTTTATATACAAAAGAATCTATGCCTCGTCACAGAAAGGCCTGCTAAGAGTTACAGACATGTAATACAGACGGGGGGCTCATAATGGCAGATAAAAACATAGATAAAAAACTTAAAATCTTTACAGCAATTATCACACTTATTTTCATTATCCTGGCATCTCGACTGGCTTATTTACAATTAGTGCAAACTGAGGAGTACCAAACTGCATCTGAGCAAAACCGCATCAGATTAATACCGATTCCTGCAAAAAGAGGAGAAGTACTGGATCGCACCGGTAAGACCATAATTGTTAAGGACCGGCCGGTCTACAGTGTGTCTATAAGCTATCTGGGCATAGCTGAAAAGGATCAGGAGCAGGTGGTAAACCGTCTTGCGTCAATGCTTAAGATGAGTCCTGATGAAATATTGGCAGCTATGAATGATAAAAAGGTGCGGAAGTATGAACCTATAAAAATAGCAAAAGATGTTCCTCTGGATGTAGTTACAAAGATTGAAGAAAATAGGCTTCCAGGTGTTGTGATTAATGTTGAACCCATGCGACAGTATGTGTATAATGACTTTATGCCACATATACTTGGTTATGTAAGAGAGATAACTCCCGGTCAGTTGGAGAAGCACAAGGATGATGGATATAGTCTGGGTGATAGGTTTGGCCAGGCGGGACTGGAAAACACTTATGAAAAATACCTTAGGGGCCAGGATGGTCATATGTTGGTTGAGGTTGATAAGTCTCAGCGGCCTGTAAACCGACCGCCTTTAGACATCAAGGGTTCAGTTCCGGGCAATAACCTGATTTTGAATATAGATTATAAGGTCCAGAAAGCTGCAGAGGAGTCTCTAGAGCGGACAATGGCTAATCTACAGGAGAATGGGTTTCCCATGGCTAAAGCCGGGGCAATAGTTATGCTGGATGTTAATTCAGGTAAGGTTATTGCCATGGCCAGCAAGCCTGGGTTTGATCCCAATATTTTTAACGGCAAAATAACGCCAGCTCAAAGTGAAGCGTTATTTGGAGCTGATAAAGAAAAGAACCCGTTTCCTGCTTTTAACAACAGGGCTCTAATGGCTTATCCGCCCGGATCAACTTTTAAAATGGTTGTTGCAGCAGCTATTCTGGAAGAAAAAAAAGCAACTGCCAGTGAAACCTATTTTGATCCAGGTTCGGTCTATCTATACGGTAGGTCATATGGCTGCTGGAAACCTAGCGGACATGGGACTGTGGACTTGGTGAAGGCAATACAGACCTCCTGTAACGTTTACTTTTATCAAATGGGCTTAAGGGCCGGTGTAGACATTCTGTATAAATATGCTCACCTGTTCGGACTGGGTCAGAAGACCGGTATTGATCTCCCGACTGAAATGGCGGGGCTGGCTCCGAATCCCGAATGGAAAAGAAATTTGAATGAGCCTTCTTTGCAAAAGAAATACAACGAACAATTAGATACAATAGAAAAAGAGTTTGCAGAGAAATTGGAAAAAGCCGAAGGTGAACGGGAGCGCAAGAGAATTAATCGAGAAAAAACTCAGAGGATTAATGCGCTGAATGCCGATTACAAGATAAAGAAATATTGGAATATCGAGTGGCGTGAATTTGAAACAATTATAATGTCAATAGGACAGGGCTATAACTCTTATACTCCTATTCAATTGGCCAATTATATTGCCACAATTGCCAATGGTGGTACTAGATACCAACCTTATCTGGTTGACCGGGTTGTGGATTATAAAGGCAATACAGTTACAAAGATTGATAAGAAAATGGTTGAGCGAATTAATATCAGCGACAAAACTCTTAATGCTGTACGACGCGGTATGAGGGCCGTAGTTGAACCAGGGGGTACAGCTTACGGCATTTATGCCAACTTCCCTGTTAAAATAGCAGGTAAAACAGGAACTGCACAGACGGGAAAGGACAAGTTCGGTAAAGAAAAACCTACACACGGCTGGTTTGTTGCCTATGCTCCCTATGACAACCCTCAGGTTGCTGTAGCAGCAATTATGGAAAACGCCGGTCATGGCGGTTCAACGGCTGGTCTTGTAGTAAAGGATACTCTGGCGGCTTATTTTAATGTTAAACCATCGCAAATTGGCGTGGCGGCACGATCAGAGGAATAGAAAACAACAGAATGATGTCATAAAATAAAAAAACCGGGGGCAAAAAAGCCCTGGGTTTTTTTTGCTTCTTGGCAGGATTTAAATTCCTTTTGTAGAATTTAAAACCAAGGATTTCTCGAAAATGTGACCAACATCCGGGGAGCGATGGTTTTGAAGAAGAATAAAGGTTCAAAGAAAGGCAAGAAGTTATTTATGAAAAGGGAAAATAGCTTTGAAGTCGACAACCGTTTTGAATTCGAAGAGAGTGAGATTCCGGCTGCTGTCACCAAAGAAGTAGAAACTAAAGCTGCTGCTGCTAAACCTATCAGCAAACCGGTATCGGTGGGTAATGAACCATTACAGCAGGCTATTGCCGACGAGAATACTATTTTAATTAAGAGGACTGTCAGGTCAGGTCAAAGCATCCAATTTGACGGTAATGTCGTAGTACTTGGGGATGTTAATCCCGGTTCGGAGATTATCGCGTCAGGTAACATTGTAGTTATGGGCGCTCTTAGAGGTGTAGTCCATGCCGGGGCAACAGGAAATGAGGATGCTACTGTGGCTGCCTTTAAACTTCAGCCTACCCAGTTAAGGATTGCAAACCATATCACCCGTGCACCGGATGGTGACTATGTTGCTCCCGAACACCCTGAAATTGCAAGGATAAAAGACGGTGTTGTGGTAATTGAATTATACCAGATGGGCCAGGATAGGCAAATAAAGATAGGTTAAGATTTTAAAGGAGGACAAAAGATGGGCGAAGTCATAGTAATCACCTCTGGAAAAGGAGGGGTAGGTAAGACCACAACGTCAGCCAATATCGGAACAGGATTGGCGGCTATGGGTTACAAAGTGGTTCTTGTAGATACAGATATAGGTCTGCGTAACCTAGATGTGGTCTTAGGACTAGAAAATAGAATTGTATATGATATTGTTGATGTTACTCACGGTCATTGCCGGCTGAAGCAGGCCTTAATCAAGGATAAGAGATTTGAAGGGCTGCACCTGCTTCCGGCGGCACAGACAAAGGATAAAACGGCTGTATCTCCCGACCAGATGCGTGAACTGTGTACAGAACTTAAAAAGGATTTTGATTATGTAATAATTGACTGTCCGGCTGGTATAGAACAGGGATTTAAAAACGCTATTGCAGGTGCTGACAGAGCACTGGTAGTTACTACTCCCGAAGTTTCAGCAGTCCGTGATGCTGACAGGATAATTGGACTGTTGGAAGCTGCTGAGTTGCGTAGTCCGAAACTGATAGTCAATAGGCTAAGACCCCGGATGGTAAAAAGCGGAGATATGATGAGTATTGACGATATTATCGAGATACTAGCCATTGACCTCTTAGGGGTTATTCCAGAAGATGAAATGATTGTTATTACCACAAATAAGGGTGAGCCGGCAGTTCTTGATAATAAATCCAGGGCCGGACAAGCCTATCGAAATATGGCGAGAAGAATTACGGGAGAAGATGTACCACTGATGGATCTGTATGCAGATCTCGGATTGGTCAATAGACTGAAGAAATTTATCGGTTTTAAGTAATCGAAGTTTTGTTGGGAGGGGGAACGGGACTTGCTGGATTTTTTGTTAAGAGTTTTTGG
The DNA here is from genome assembly GCA_016841045.1 of Thermincola carboxydiphila. Lineage (GTDB taxonomy): Bacteria > Bacillota > Thermincolia > Thermincolales > UBA2595 > JAENZX01. The sequence goes on along the minus strand of JAENZX010000017.1, from coordinate 50,662 downwards.
AAAAGATGCTAGCTCCAGTAAAAATGTAGCCAAGGATAGACTACGCCTGGTACTTGTACATGACCGGGCCGATGTATCTCCTCAGCTGCTTGAAGACTTAAAAGAAGATCTCATAAAAGTAATAACTAATTATATGGATATAGACGAGAGAGCTCTGGAGGTTAACTTTGATAACTCAGACAATACAGTTGCCTTAGTAGCTAATATACCTGTAATTAAGATGAAACGTAATGCCAAAAGGGAAGAGAAGATTGGGTAACCCCCAATCTTTTTTCTATTGCGAATGCATGTATCCTTAGATGCATGCGAGGGAAAATGCCAACCTGGCGTTGTTGCGCCGCCCCGTGCGCCTAGCCAGAACGGCATTTTCCCACTTATGGGTCTTGATATGTTCAAATATGGCTCAAAATAGAGCCTGTTATTATACGGTTATTATACTTTGTAAAAAAATTCATATTATTTGACAAATTTTTGGTGGTATGTTAAAGGTGGACTTATATAGTTGGGGTAATATATAATTTAAAGGAGATTTTGTTTTAGAAAGAGGCGAAAAAAGTGATTGACCGCAGGGCAATAAGAAATTTTGACTTTACCCTTTTTGTTACAATAATGCTTATTATTGTCTTTGGCCTTATCATCTTAACCAGCGCTACCCATGCTACCATGGCAAGAGGGGATGACCCTTATGCCCATGTTAAGAAACAGACCATTTCGGTAGTTATTGGTTTAGCCGCAATAGGATTTATTCTAAAGATGGATTACACCAGACTCGTCAAATATGCAAAGTTTATTTATGTCGCAAATTTACTTCTGCTAATTAGCGTAATGGTTATAGGAGAGGAGCATAAAGGTGCCCAGTCATGGATTTCGATAGGCTCGTTCTCTTTACAGCCTTCTGAGTTTGCAAAAATTGCCATGATTATCACCTTTGCGGTATATCTCACTGCTCGTGAAGGGAAGCTAAGAAATTTCAGTGATTTGATTCCTACTTTTATATTTTTTGGGATGCCGATGTTTCTGATACTACTCCAGCCTGACCTGGGAACTGCGCTTGTATTTGTGGCTATTTATTTTGGAATGTTATTTGTAGCCGGGGCCAATCCCAAAAACCTTCTGGCTTTAATTCTAATCGGAGCAATTCTGGTGGGTGGGGTACTAGTTGCCCAGTTGGGTTTTGGGCTGGATAAACCACTCAAACCCTATCAGTTAGACCGTCTTACAATATTTGTCGATCCGTACAAAGACCCCAAGGGAGCTGGATATCACGTAATACAGTCACTGGTTTCCCTTGGCTCGGGTGGAATCTGGGGCAAAGGCCTGTTTAAGGGCACCCAAACTCAGCTAAACTTCCTGCCTGAACAGAAGAATGACTTTATTTTTTCGGTAGTCGGCGAGGAGTTTGGCTTTGTTGGTTCAGTGGGATTACTTATCCTTTTTTATATCTTTATCATGCGCGGCATTAAAATTGCAATGAAGTCTAAAGATATGCTGGGTTCACTACTGGCCACAGGAATAGTATCGATGATTACATTCCATCTTCTTATTAATATTGGCATGGCTGCAGGGATCATGCCTATCACAGGAATTCCTCTGCCTTTCTTCAGTTATGGGGGAAGTTCCATGTTGGCTAATTTATTGGGAGTAGGAATATTGCTGAATGTAAACCAAAGGAGACAGGTATTAACCTTCTAAATATAATACAGGTATTAACTTCCTAACAAAAGCGGCTTTAAAGCGAAAGGGTTGTCCCATTACATGGGGCCCCTTTTTTTATATATCGTCCTGAATTATGTCTTAGGCAGGGTTAAATGGAGCTGGGGTTTTAAGTAATTCCTTATATAAATTTACAAATGCAGGAAAAATACAACTTTTTGACGAATTACGATACGTAATATCTTTTTGTAAAGGAGTATATTATGGCTCATTATGAGATATTTTTATTGCCCTTACTGATGATAGCAGACTATTATCTTACCTTGATAGGAGCGAGCCTGTATAAACAATCATATGGGAATTATTTTGTTCTGGATAATTATGAGCTAAATCCTATGTGGCAGTCCAGTGTTGGTAAGAGTGAAAAATTCGATTTCCGGCATCTTTTTATGTCCATAGTGTTTACAATTGTGTTTATGAGTTTTGATTATTACAACATTATTAATGAAAAAATACTGCAGGTATTATTGGGCTATTATATAGTGTTATATTCTCTTATAAATGCTGGGCATTTAGAAAACATTTTTATTTTTAAGTACACTAATACACATCCTAGCTTGCTTAAAGGAAAAGTATTTATTAACTACGAAATGTCTGTCAAGAGGTCGCAATACCGGGTACTATCTTTGTTTATTCCCCTAAGTATAATAGCTTTTTATACCAAGTCTTATTTTGCATGGGGTGGTGCCCTGTCCACCATTGGCGCCTGGCTTACGCACAGCAGTTGGATAAAATGGTATCGGCAGAACAGCGCTGGTGTGGACAAGGTGGTTGACAAATATGATTAACAATGTGTCTCAACATCCTATACAATCACTATACAGACAGGATACCAACAGTAGTGAAGGCTTTAAGAAGGCTGGCGATTATGGAAGCGGTCTTACCGGTGATGTCAGCTTGTCTAATAATGGTGCAATTAAGCTCGATTTATCCGAAAAGGCTCTTAAAAAGTTAGGTATTAAGAGCTGTGAAACATGTGAGCAGAGAACATACCAGGACGAATCAAATGACCCAGGGGTATCCTTTAAAACTCCTACCCGGCTTTCGCCGGAGCGAGCAGCATATGCAGTTGCTGGTCACGAACAGGAACATGTCTTAAACGCTCAGGCAGATGCCAGGGTAGAAGAAAAAGAAATTGTATACCAGTCTGTCCGAATCTATACCGATACCTGCCCCGAATGTGGTCGAGTCTATGTATCAGGCGGTGAGACCAGGACTATGATGAAAGAAAAGCCTAAGCAAAAGGAAGAAGCAGGAAGGATACTGGATATTTTTGTTTAAGATTCAATGAAATTTTAGAATAAATCTGAGGGGCTGACTAAAGTAGGTCAGCCTCTACTTTTTGTGTTTGCATGAAAGCTGCCACATCAACCCAAATTTATCTGTTAATTTACCGTACATTGGGCTAAAGAAAGTCTCCTGCAATTCCATCTCAACTGTACCACCCTCGGATAAAGCTTCAAAGATTGCTTTGGTTTCATCTTTAGTATCAAACTCTAATGAAAAAGAAATATTATTTCCTGTATTATACGTGGAGCCGGGGAAAGCGTCCGAAAAACGAATAACGTGCCCATCTTTTCTTAATTCTGCATGAAGCACCAGGTTTTTAGCGCTCTCAGGCACCTGAAAGGCCGGATTAGGCGGTGCATCATCAAAATGCATAATTTGACTTTCGCCGCCCAAAGCCTTTTGATAAAATTTGACTGCTTCTTCACAATTGCCGTTAAACGTTAAATAAGGTACTAGCCAGTCGCTCATAATAGACATCCCTTTCTTTATATTTAAGTTAATTTTGTAACAATTACTGCTAAACTATTCTTATTTGCAGGAAGTTCACGAGGTTATTTTTTAAACGCATATTTACCGCCATGTTTAATTGTTATATTAGCCTAAATGTATGGTTTGCCCCAGTCGCAGCATCTTAAGCCTTGTATGGTCAAGTTTTAGTCTCTCCCATTCGCATTTTAGCCGCCGCCCCCAGGCCACAATCTATACTTGGGCTTGGCTCATTAAGTCCCCCCAAGCATTCCCAAGCTAAAAAGCAGACTCTCACAAAGAGTTTCCCCGCTTGATGACAAACCCTTCCAGAGATAAGAGGGGATGATATATTTCCTAAGCGGCGAGTCTGACATCCGTCCGTCGGAGATCCGCGTATGCGGGATCCGGTAACGGACTGAGTTGTAGCCTGCTTTTTTTCCAGTAAAGCTTGTCATACTTTATGAGCCAACCCAATATACATTAACTAAAGCTTTGAAAAGGGGGCTATATACCGATGAAAGTTAACATCGGCCAAAAACAGGCAGACGAAACTAACGATATAGACTATATTTATCAGAACTACCGTCCTGCCAAGAGCAAGAGCAGCGGTAACTACAGCACGCTTTATAATAAAAGGAAACAGGATAACAAGTGGATTTTTCAGATGCTTATTTCCTGTGCAATACTTTTGGTTATAGGAGGAATTTTTAAGTTCAACGTTCCTTTCACTGGACCGATTAAAAACGGAGTCAGGTATTTGATGAATACAGAAACAGATGTACAGCCTATTTTTTCTAAGATAGTTCAACTTGCTTCCCAGCAGACTAATATGCAGTGGCCTCTTGTAGATGATATCCCGCAGCAGACTGCTGCTGTCAGTAAACAGGTTCCTACTGATGCTACCATGACACTTCCTGTATCAGGTAAAGTCTCACGGTTATATGGCTGGTCTTTGGGTCCGGAGGAAAAAGTCCAGGTTTTTCACCATGGCCTCGATATTGAGGTCCCTAAGGGCACTGAGGTAAAAGCTGCTGCTAAAGGCTGGGTTCTTAAGTGTGGAGAGGACAAAGAGATTGGTAAGTACGTCTTAGTTGAGAACAGCAATGGTGATATGGTTCGCTATGCAAACCTTTCAGAAATCTTTGTGAAGTCTGATCAGCCGGTCAAAGCCGGGGAAGTAATCGCTAAAACAGGAGACTATGAAGACGGCAGCCCACACCTTCATCTGGAGGTAATTGTCAATGGCAAGCCGGTAGATCCGCTGGGCAAGCTGGGACTTAACATATCTGGTTCCGAGGGTGCTGCAGGCATTGTCCAACAATGAGACTCCTCACACTGTTCGGTATAAATTTAAGAATAAATATATTCTTTTTGTTGTTGTTCTTCTTGTACTGGCAGATGGGCGTACTCGGTCAGGCACTGGTTGTGTTCACAGCAGTGTTCCTGCACGAAATCGGACATGTAGTTGTTGCTCTGGGTTACGGTATAAAGGTAACAGATGTCGAACTCCTGCCCTTTGGCGGTGTGGCGAGGCTGGAAGGCAGTGTTGAACTGCATCCCGCCATTGACACATATATTGCTGTGGCAGGACCGTTAACAAACGGGTTTCTTGCTCTAATGGGATTTACAATGGAGAAGTTCGGGATGGGAAACCAGCAATGGCTCCCATTTTTTGTTCAGTGCAATATTTTATTAGGGGTTTTTAACCTGCTGCCTGCATTTCCTTTAGATGGTGGCCGCATTTTACGTGCTGTCCTATCATTGCATATGGGAATTAAAAGGGCGACTGAAAGGGCTATAAACCTATCAACTCTAATAGGCTTTGTCTTAGCCTGTTTAGGGATATGGTCGGTTATTGTTAATCAGGCCAGGAATTTTGATTTCCTGGTTATAGCGGTTTTTCTTTTATATTTTGCGGCGAAAGAGAAGGGTACAACAATGTATATTTTCATGAAGTTTTTGGCCAGAAAAAAAGAAGATCTGCTTAGGGAGGGGGTACTCCTCACCCGTCAGGTAGTTGCTCTCGAATCAACTTTTTTGAAGGACGTTGTAAAGTTCTTTGTGCCTCAAAAGTATCATTTGGTAGTTGTAGTTACCCGTGATCATTCGGTCAGGGGGACTGTTACGGAGGGGGAAATAATAGACGCGATGCTCGGGCAGGGGCCGGACACTGTAGTTGGGACTTTAATCCCGAGGGAAAAATAAAGGATTTTATTTTTGTCTGTAGAATTGAATAATACCAGTCTTTGGGTATAATAACATATATGGATAGAGGACACACACTTCCGGAGGGAACTAATTGATGAGACAGGTTATTGAAAATAAAATTTTGCCCAAAGTGATCAAGCCTATTCGTTATCAGGGAAATGAATTTAACTCTGTACATAAAAACTGGGATCAAATACCCGTACGTGTTGCTTTTGGTTTTCCTGACGTTTACGAAGTTGGAATGTCCCATTTGGGTTTACGGATTTTGTACCATACGGTAAACAAAAGGGAAGACGCATTAATGGAGCGGGTTTTTGCCCCCTGGGTTGATTTTGAAGAGAAAATGCGAGAATACAAGGTTCCGTTATTTTCTCTTGAATCATATAAACCTATTGCAGAATTTGATGTCTTTGCTTTTACTCTTCAATATGAAATGAGTTTTACCAACTTACTTAATATGCTTGATTTAAGCGGTATCCCTATTAAGTCATCGGAACGAGATGACAAGTGGCCTTTGGTAATTGCGGGAGGGCCTACCGCTTATAATCCTGAGCCGCTGGCTCCCTTCATTGATGCTTTTTTAATAGGTGAAGGAGAAGAAGCTATTCATGAAATCATTGATGTTATTAAGCAATGGAAGCTAACCGAAGGTGTGAAAAGTAAAGATGAACTGCTAAAAAGGCTCTGTAAAGTCACAGGGGTCTATGTCCCTAAATTTTATGATGTAGAATATCATTCTGACGGGATCATCAAAGAGGTGATCTCTAATGTGTCTTTCGCTCCCAAGAAGGTAGTAAGAAGGGTTATCAAAGATTTTGATAATGTTGATTTTCCTGATAAACCTATTGTCCCATATACTGAGGTTGTCCACGACCGGATAATGCTTGAGGTTTTGAGGGGCTGCAGCAGGGGATGTCGTTTCTGTCAGGCTGGGATGATTTATAGGCCTGTAAGGGAAAAAAGTCCTGAATCTCTTTTGAAACAAGCGGAAGAACTAATAAAAAATACCGGTTATGATGAAATATCCCTTACTTCCCTGAGTACCAGTGATTATTCGTGTGTTCAGGGTGTCCTGGAGTCGCTGATGGATAAGCATGGATCATCAGGAGTAGGGGTTTCCCTTCCATCCCTAAGAGCAGATAATTTTTCGGTAGAGCTTGCCAAACAGGTTCAAAGAGTACGTAAAACTTCCCTGACGTTTGCACCGGAGGCCGGTACCCAGCGTTTAAGGGATATAATCAATAAGGGTGTTACAGAGGAGAATCTTATGGAGGCTGTTACAGCTGCCTTCAAAGCCGGATGGTCATCAGTCAAATTGTATTTTATGATTGGACTGCCTGGAGAGACCCAGGAGGACCTGGATGGTATTGCTGATTTGGCCTACAAGGTGGTTGATGTAGGCCGTGAAATAATGGGGGATCGTGTGGGTAGGATGAAGGTAACTGTTAGTGCTTCATCTTTTGTACCAAAAGCCCATACGCCTTTTCAATGGTTTCCTCAGGACACAATAGAAGCACTGAAGGAAAAACAACAGTATTTGGCCCGCAGATTAAAGCATAGAAGAATTGTTTTCAACTGGCATGATGCCAAGCTGAGTTTTATTGAAGCAGTTTTTGCCCGAGGTGGAAGAAAAGTAGCTGATGCTCTTCTAAGGGCATGGCAGCTGGGATGTAAGTTTGACAGCTGGTCGGATCAATTCAAGTTTGACAATTGGATGGAGGCATTTGCTGATGTTGGGCTGGACCCCTCTTTTTATGCCAACAGACCTTTCTCAATAGAGGAGGTTCTTCCATGGGACCATCTCGATGCCGGTGTAACCAGAGAATTCCTTATCTCTGAGTACAGTGAGGCAGCCAAAGAACAGACAACTGCTGACTGCAGATTTGAAAAGTGCACAGTTTGCGGGGTATGCCAGAACCTCAATGTACAAACTGACATAAAAGGGGGTAAGCTCCATGCCCCGAGTTAGAGTGGAATTTGCTAAAGGGGATCAGGTCAGGTTCTTATCTCATCTTGATCTTATGAAGACTTTTGAACGAGTCATTCGCAGGGCAGAAATACCTATTGCATTTTCGGAAGGATTTAACCCTCACCCAAAAATGAATTTCGCATCAGCTTTGGCCGTAGGGGTTACCAGTGATAGTGAGTATATGGATATGGAACTCAGGGAGAATATAGAGTTAGCTGATATCATAAGACGGCTGACCAGGGCAGTACCGCCCGGAATTGAAATAAAAAGAGGGCGGTTTGTGGCTGATAATACACCGGCGCTTATGGCAGAGGTAAACCGTGCCAGTTATATTGTTTTAGCGGAAACACAACAGTCTATCGATTCAGAGACCTTGAATGATAATGTTGGCCGGTTTATGGAGAATACGGAAGTTTTAATAATAAAGAGAACCAAAAAAGGTCCCCGAGAAAAGAATATTCGCCCCGGAATAATTCATTTTGATGGGCGCCCGGTGGGGAAAGATATTGAATTTAATGTTACCACAGTTGTGAGTAATGAAGGTAATGTGAGGCCAGAGGAAGTTATAAGAGCTTTTGTAACAAAATCAGGACTGCCTATTGACTATGAAACAATCATGATAAGACGAACAAGATTATTTGTTGATAAAGGCAGTAAACGTTATAGTCCCATAGATGGTTGAGTTATCAATACTTGGGTTTGAGGGAGGTGGAAATTTGCTAAAAGAAATACTTGTAAATGTAAGAGAAGAAGAGACCAGGGTTGCTGTAATGGAAGATAAAGTGGTTGTAGAGATATATATAGAGCGATCACTTAATCAAAGGCTTGTTGGTAACATCTACAAAGGTAAGGTGGAAAATGTCCTCCCTGGTATGCAGGCTGCCTTTGTTGATATAGGGCTTGAAAAAAATGCTTTTCTTTTTGTAGAGGATGCCCTTCCACCGCGCAGTTCCGGTGAAGAAGCAGGTACATCTGATTCACAGCCGGGCATAACGGATGTCCTTAAAGAAGGGCAGGAAATCCTGGTTCAGATTGCTAAAGAGCCTATTGGCACTAAAGGGGCCCGTGTTACTACACATATTACTTTACCGGGACGTTATCTTGTTCTGATGCCTACTGTTGACTACATAGGAATTTCCAGAAGAATTGAAGATGAAAAAGAACGCGAACGTTTAAGGGAAGCAGTAGAAAAGGTTAAACCGGCTAAAATGGGACTTATTGTGAGAACTATAGCCGAAGGTCTGACTGAGGAAGATTTCCAGCAGGATGTTTCACTCCTGACAAAACTCTGGAGAAAAATACAAAACAGGGCTTATCACGGTCCCGTTCCGAACCTGATTCATAAAGATCTTGAACTTGTACAGAGGACCCTTAGAGATATTTTCACAGAAGATGTTGACCGTCTTATTATCGATTCCCGTTACGAGTATGAAAAGGTAATGGATCTTATGGAACTCACATCACCTGAACTTAAAGGCAGAGTTCTCCTTTACGAGAAAGAAAACCTATTTGAAAAACATGGCGTTGAAGAAGAGATTGAAAAGGTTCTTAAACCGAAAGTATGGCTAAAGTGTGGCGGGTACATAGTTATTGACCAGACAGAAGCTCTTACAGCTATCGATGTAAATACCGGGAAATATGTCGGCAGTACAAATCTTTCTGATACCGTCTTTAAAACTAATATTGAGGCCGCAGTGGAAATTGCGAGACAGCTAAGGCTGCGTAATATCGGTGGCATAATCATTATAGATTTTATTGACATGCACGAGGAGGAACATCAGACTGCAGTACTGGATCAGTTGGAAGAAGAAATCAAAAAGGATAAGACCAAGACCAATATTCTGGGTTTGACCCAGCTTGGTCTTGTTGAAATGACCCGAAAAAAGGTAAGGCAGGGTCTTGAATATGTGCTTTTAAAGAACTGCCCTTACTGTGAAGGTAAAGGTAAGGTTCTCTCTGAGGAAACTATTGGAATCAGGGCAAAAAATGAAATTCTTAAACTTGCGCAGCATACTAGCGCTGAGGCTATACTTGCTGAAGTGCACCCCTCTGTTGCTTCTCTCTTAATAGGCAGTGGCGGAGCCAATTTACGGGATATTGAGGCCAAAACACGAAAACATATCCTGATCAGAGGATGCGAACACTACCATCAGGAAGTTATCAATATCAGGGCACTTCACTCCCAGTCTGAAATTGAGGCTATCGGAGTGCCTGTGCGGCCCGGTCAGATTCTTGAGGTAAAAGTGGAGGAACCCCATGCCACTAATATTTACGATGGTATTGGCAGGGTTAACGGCTTTATAGTTGATATTGAAGCTGCTCATTCTCTAATTGGTGAAATAGTGCCTGTTGAGATTACAAAGGTTTATCGCACGTATTGTAAGGCTAAACTGGTAGAAGTGCATAAATAGAGACTATAAAAGGTTCGCCTGAAGGCGAACCTTTTTACCTGATTGGCTGTTCCAATCTGTATCTTTTTATTAACCAGACGGTTATGATACCAAAGAAGACATGATTAATAATAAATAGTACCTGGTCTATAAACTTATCCTGCATGCCAAGTTCTAGTACTCTCCCCAGCATACCACACAATAAAAACCAGGAAAAAAGCCCCAGAATTGCACCTTTAGCCAGGGTATGCTCATAGCCGGATATTTCGAGTAATCCTAATATTACCATTCCTACCAACGTTCCACATATCAGGTGTGCAAACAGGCCCATGGCAGCGCCAGGTAATGTTCCCTGAAGAGATTCCGGTATAAACAGTGCTGATACGCCAAATATTAATTCCATATTTATACCAGGTATCAGATTTATAATAAAATTTATAAGCGCCATCACTGCTGAACCTGCCAAGCCTGCCAGGGAACCAATAATAAACTTATCTTTCACGACGTCACCTCCAATTTGTGCAACTCTCCAAACTATAACTATTTACAGTTTTTACATAAAAAGGAAATTATAAACCTTCAGAATGACATTGTATGGAAGTCGGTTAAACTGAAGACTTAAAAAAAGTTCGCATTGCTGCGAACTTTTTTAAGAATTAGCCGTAACCCTATACTTCCTTATAAATGAAACTGTTACTATACCGTAAACAGCGTGGATAGCAATTATTATAATATTATCCCAGAAGGTTTCCTGCATATTAAGTTTAAGTGCCTTGCCAATAAGACCGCATGTGACAAACCATATCATGATGCCCAATAAGGCACCTTTAAACAGATAAGAGTCAAATCCTGTTACTTCCAATAAGGCCATTACCAGGAGCCCTATCAAAGAAGCACAGACAATATTGGCTAGTCCTCCGATGATATTTGCTTCAAGGGTTCCAAGCATACTTGCAGGTACAAATAATTTGGAAACCCCATAAATCATCTTTAAACTGACTCCAGGTATCTGGCTTAACAAGAGGTGTAATATTCCCATTACAATCCCGCCAACAGCCCCGGCGGCGGTACCCAGTAAAAACCTGTCTTTCATTGCCTTACCCCCTCCTGACTAGTTTTAATCAAAAGAGGTAAATATATTCATTTTTAAGAAGCCAGAAGGCGCCAGCCTATATATTTTTTACTGAATTCCGACACCACCCTGTTAAGATCGTCATCAAGCAGTTCGGTTACTTTTGCGGTAATAAAATTCGGGATTTCCTTGTAATACGCTTGGGCTATACCTCCGGTGATGCAGGCAATGGTGTCACTGTCGCCTCCGAGGGAGACTGCTTTTCTTACAGCATCTTCATAGTTGGTGGATTCCAAAAAAGCTGTAATCGCCTGGGGAACGGAACCCTGGCAGGAAACATCAAATTTATAATAAGTCCTGATCTGTTCGAGAGGTTCGGTAAGATTATAACCGAATTTCCTGGTAACATAGTTTCTTATTCCTGCTTTATCAGTGCCGTTTTTAGCTAGAAAGACAGCAGATGCAACAGCCTGAGCACCTTTAATGCCTTCCGGGTGGTTATGTGTTACTTGGGCACTTTTTTTGGCCTCTTCCAATACTTTATCGATAGTATCAAAAGCAAAACCAACAGGGCTGACCCGCATGGCAGAGCCATTGCCCCAGCTATTGTATGGTTTAAATTCCTCAGATTCTCCCCAGTTTCGAAAACTCCCGCCATAACCGGCATTGGGATAACGTCTATAATACTGCTTCAATTTGACCGCATATTCTGTTCCGGTTAAAATACTGTCAGCGATAGCTACCGTAAGAACAGTATCATCTGTAAAGCGGCAGTCTTTACCAAAGAGAGGGAATTCAGTAGTTTTAATATTGTCCCATTCATAGACGGAGCCAATAATATCTCCGGCAATTGCACCAATCAACTGAATCACATCCGGTAGAGATTTTTAGTCCTGGTTAAACAATGTTTTCCATTTTAAACTTTTCTATGTATAAGAGATGTTTCCTGCTAATAAAAAAAATAGTGCTAGTTACTAGTCTGGTCAACGTTATTAGATGGGACACTAGCCAACTAGTCACTAGCTGCCAGCACTACCGAACTAGTTCACCCTTGGCCTTGTGGGGTCACACTTGGGATTTGAAACGTTATCGGGGTCACTTCTGTAAAGTTGATATAAGTAATAGCATTCCTCTCGGGCCATGTGGTCCGGTACCAGGGGGCTCAAGATTCCGATAGACTTTGCTTCAATAATTTTTTTCTTCAAGACCTCAAGGTAATCTTTGAAGGCGAACATCTCAGAGGCCACGTCATTATCGAATTCTCCTAAACTGGGGAACGTTGGCAGACCGGTGCGCAGGAAACCGGCGAACTCCACCGCTTCATTATATTTCTTATCCCATAGCTCCATATAAGATTTAGCGGTCTTACGTAGATTTGTTTGTGAAGCATCAAGTCCACAGTATACCGACTCGGCATGACCTTCTGCATCAAGCACCCACAGGAGGTGATGATGGACCGGAGATTTTGGCGGGATTTCCTGTCTTTCAACAAGATACATGAGGTTCCAAGTATCTGCAGCCAGAAACCATGCTCTAGTTTAGCTTGATCAATATATGTACTCACAGGTAAAACTCCTTTCGATGTAGTATACATAATACGTTGGGTTGAGGTATTGTGTGAGTATAAATCAACTTGACAACACACCCCTCTTACTATAAAATATTGTACTGTAGGCAAAGTCTAAGGCTTTGCTGAAAACCGCACAGCAAGGGCGGACGGAAAAACGTCCATAAACGAAAGTGCCTGGTCTGGCGAGTTCAACGCAGGGAGGTGTATTCATGTACGCGATTATTGCTACAGGCGGTAAGCAGTATTATGTTAAGGAAGGCGATGTTATTCTTGTTGAGAAACTTGATGCCAACGAAGGTGACACTGTTGAAATCACCGAGGTTCTGGCTGTAGGCAACGAGGGAGACCTTAAACTGGGAACTCCGGTGGTTGCAGGTGCTAAAGCCGTTCTCAAGGTTTTGGGTCAGGGCAAGGGCAAAAAGATTATTGTCTTCAAGTATAAGCCCAAGAAAGGCTACCGTCGTAAGACCGGTCACCGCCAGCCTTATACAAAGGTTGCCGTAGAAAAGATTCAGGCTTAAGCTTTCCTATGATTATAGTAAATGTTCACAGAGCAGATTCAAGGATTAAAGGTTTTTCTGTCAAAGGTCATGCCGGATACCGGCCCCCAGGTGAAGATATTATATGCGCTGCTGTCTCAATGCTGACCCAGACTATTCTCCTTGGGTTAAACCGTTTTGTTGGTGAAGGTCTGGATTACAGAATTGTTGAGGATCCTGTATTTTTGGAATGCAGTCTTCCTGATAACCTCACTGAGCTGCAAGAGGTTCAATGTCAGGCAATACTGGAGACTATGGTTGCAGGGCTGAAAAATTTACAGAAAAACTATTCCGGATACGTGAAAGTCTTTAGAAGGAGGTGGACCTCATGTTAAATATTAATCTTCAATTGTTTGCACATAAAAAAGGTGTAGGTAGTTCAAGGAACGGTCGTGATTCAAACCCCAAATATCTTGGAGTTAAGAGATCAGACGGTATGGTTGTAACAGCAGGCAATATCCTGGTTCGCCAGCGTGGCAGCAAAATTCACCCCGGCAATAATGTAGGCATCGGCAGAGATGATACATTGTTTGCATTGATCGACGGTGTTGTGAAATTTGAAAGAAAAGGCAGAGACAAAAAGCAGGTCAGCGTATACAGCCAGACAGCTGCAGCTGCCGAATAAAGTAGTACCTTAATTGTAGATTTTTTTTAAAAGGATTAAATGGGAACCCCCTTGGCAGGCACTCTGTATGATTATTCATACAGAGTGTTTATCAAGGGGGCTTTTAGTTTGATGATTACAAAAACCGAAAACGTTTACTAAACCGCATAAGGCTCTCTTGAAAAGGTTTTTTTCGCCGGTGCGGCTATAAAAGCAGATTTATCTCTTATTTTAGGCATAGATCTCCTCAGATAAAATTTACTTATATTCTTGTGCCTTCAAAACGAAATTATACTTGTCTTGTCGGGTACGAACCGGCATTTTTCTTTCTGTTGAATGAGCCCGGATTTGATTCGGGCTTTTTTGTTTTAAATTGATTTTGGGATAAAGAACATATACAGGGAAATAATAACTTTATATTTTAAACCTGCAATATCTGTAACAAATAACAGAACATACTGAAAGTGAGGTTGCCGGTGTTTGGAGAAAAAAGGCGGCAAACCAGAAAAAACTAAGTTTCAGGTCCTTGTTATCGGAGCAGGTGCTGCAGGGACCACTGCTGCATATTTTCTGGCCAAAGCTGGGGTAGATGTATTACTGCTGGAACGCGGACCATACCCAGGTTCAAAAAATATGAGCGGGGGGGCGGTCTATTCCCTGCCTACCCGGGAACTTGTGCCTGATTTTTGGTTGGAAGCGCCGGTGGAGAGAGTGTTGGTTGACCAGCAGTACTGGTTAATGACTGAGACTTCAGCAGTTAAACTTGGATTTAGCAGTGTAGATTTTGATAATCCTCCTTACAATAAATTTTCCGTCCTGCGGGCAGCCTTTGACCGCTGGTACGCTTCAAAAGCTGTTGAAGCAGGTGCAAAGTTATGGTCTGGCTGTAAAGCAGAATCATTACTGTTTGACGGTCGGCAAGTTATTGGGGCGCGGGTTAGCGGGACTGTTAATGATGACATATTAGCCGATATTACTATTCTGGCTGAAGGGGCAAATCCACTTTTGGCAGAACAAGCGGGATTGATAAAAAAAGCTGAGGCAAAGAATTACAGCTTATATGTTAAACAGTTATTTCATCTGCCTGAAAATTTGATAAATGAAAGGTTTCATCTAAAAGGAAGACAGGGCTCTGTAATAGGACTGTTGGGAGACAATACGGCAGGTTTAATAGGAACCGGTTCCATTTATACCTTTAGGGAACATATCGGTATAAATACGGGGATTAGTGTCAAGACACTGGCAGAAAAAAAGGTTAACCTTTCTGACATTATTGACAGGGTAAATCACCACCCGGCAATAGATCCACTGCTTCGGGAAGGTACGCTGGTTGAATATCTAGCCCACATGATTCCTGAGGGAGGATTTAATGCTATACCTTCAATGGTCTTTAACGGGGCTGTGATTATCGGTGATGCCGCCGGTCTGGTTAACGGAACTCACGGGTTAAGCCTGGCCATGTATTCAGGAAAGTATGCCGCAGATACTGCTGTCGAAGCTCTTGAGAAAGGTAAATATTCGCGGAAAGTACTAAAGGCTTACCGTGACAGGTTAGAGAACAGTTTTGTCCTTAAGGACCTGCGGGATAACCGAAAAGTGCCTGCTTTGTATTCCGAGAATCCGAAGCTTTATGAAGACTACATAAAGCTGGTTAACCAGGTCGCTTTTGAGGTTGCTGCCGTATTCCCTGTCTCTCGCCGGGAAAAGAGAAAGCTAATTGAGAGCAGGGCTTTCAATGCTAAATCAGCTGGAAAAATGCTTTTGGATTTATATAAGGTTATTAAAGTGATTAGGTAGGTTTAGGCCAATGAATTTACAAAAACAGGTTGTTGTTGACTGTTATCATTTTTCAGAACCCTGTGTGGAAATAGTCGCCGAAAAAGAGTGTGATAGCTGCAGGGACTATGTATGCCTATATGTTTGTCCTGCCGGTTTGTTTGACGTACAGAACGGAGAAGTTGTCTTTAACTCTTCGGGAATATGTCTGGAATGCGGGGCTTGCCGACTTGTATGTGACAATATAAGATTCCGGTATCCTGCCGGAGGGCAGGGTGTTATTCACCGGTTTGGATAGCCGTTTTTAATAGCTGTTTTAATAGCCGGTTTGAGTGAATCGATATTTTCTAACAGAAGTCAAAGAGTAACGGGGATGAAATAAATGTTTAATGTTTTGAGAAGAAAACTAAAACAAACCCTGGGAAGAAACAAGGACTTAAAAGTTCCCCATGATAAGTTTGAACACGGGGAAGGTAATGGTGATAAAGAAAAGCATCCGATTTCCAATTCATTGGAGCAAAATAAAATAATTTTAAAAGAGATTTTTAACAATTGCAGTGATGTAAAATTTAGAGAATTTGAGTTAGGTACTGCTCCGGCAGTTAAGCTTCTGCTGGTTTACATAGACGGGATGGTCTCAACATCAGATATACATGAAAGCATCATGAACCAATTGATGCTTCTTGAAGGCTTGATGGAGGAAATCAGCCCGGAACATACACTGGAATTGATTAGAGAAAAACTTTTGCCTATAGGCGAATTATCAGAGAATGGTGACTTTATAAAAATCACTGACAATATTCTAATGGGGAATGCAGCTCTGTTAATTGATGGGGAAAAAACTGCTCTTATATTAGGAATCAAGGAATGGGAGTCTCGAGGTATAGAAGAACCCCAGTCTGAGCCTGTAGTTCGGGGGCCAAGGGAAGGCTTTACCGAAAGAATGCTTACTAACACGATGCTGCTAAGAAGACGTATAAAGTCTTCAAGGCTTAAGCTTGAGATAAAAAAAGTAGGTATTGTCAGCAAAACAGATATAGGCATCATGTATATTGATGGAATAGCTAACAACAAGGTGGTTGAGGAAGTCAGAAAGAGGATTGACAGAATAAAAATAGACGGGATTCTTGAGAGTGGATATATTGAAGAATATATTCAGGATGACTGGAAGACCCCTTTCCCACTCGTTTTGAGTACAGAAAGGCCTGATCGGGCTGCTGCTCATCTGTTGGAAGGAAATGTTATTATTTTAACTGATACCACCCCCTTTGCTTTAATAGTCCCGGTTACTTTCTTTCACTTTCTTCAGGCTTCCGAGGACTATTACACTCATTGGGTCGGTACTGCGATGATTAGGCTTCTTAGAATAATTGCTGTTAACATATCCCTGCTGCTGCCATCTTTTTATATTGCTATCGTGACTTTTCATCAGGAGATGCTTCCGACAGCCCTGCTTATTAATATTGCATCTGCCAGGGAGGGTGTTCCTTTTCCGGCCTTTATAGAAGCATTTATTATGGAGGGCACCTTTGAACTTTTGAGGGAGGCTGGTATTCGTCTTCCCCGCCCGGTAGGTCAGGCGGTCAGTATAGTGGGCGCACTGGTTATAGGCCAGGCCGCGGTAACAGCAGGGCTGGTTTCACCTGCTATGGTAATCATAGTATCTCTTACAGCCATTTCATCTTTTTCAATACCCAACTATTCCGGAGCTCTATCCCTGCGTATTCTGCGGTTTCCTCTAATGGTTTTAGCTGCGAGTCTGGGGCTTTTTGGAATCATGGTAGGCCTAATGGCGCTTCTTCTACACTTATGCTCACTTCGCTCCTTTGGAGTTCCGTATATTTCGCCTATTGCTCCCTTCATCAGGAGTGATATGAAGGACTCTGTAATCAGGTTTCCTCTGTGGGCTATGTTTACCAGGCCTCGTCTGATAGGCTACAAGGAACCCCAGAGACAGGAATACCTGCAGATTCCCAAACCTCCTGCAAATCCGAAGAGACCAAGCGGAGGGAAGGAGCGCGATAATAAGTGAAACTTATTGAAGAAGGTAAGATTTCCGGCAGCCAGTTTATGTGGCTGCTGGTAACTGTTGTTCTTCCAACGGCCGTGCTCTTCATTCCTGCTCTGACAATCAAAGAGGCGGGTGCATCAGCCTGGATCAGTGGGGGTGTTGTTGCTACTTTTTGGGGTATCTTAGTAGTATGGATAGCTTCAACTCTTGGGGAAAGATTCCCCGGAATGACCTTGGTTGATTACTCCGGACAGATAATCGGCAAGTTTGGTGGAAAGATGATCGGGGCCTATTATATATTTGTACTTGTTCATGGAATAGCTGTCATCACCCGACAGTTTGGTGAGTTCCTGGTTACGGCCTTTATGCCTGAAACACCTATTATTGTTTTCCATATTTTTTTAATTGCACTGGCTGCATCGGCTGTAAGAAATGGAGTGGAAGTCATAGCAAGGATGAATCACTTCGTAGTATCTCTTATGTTTTTTTCTGTGCTATTTATCTTTTCACTTGTTTTTGGAGAATGGAATTTCAATAATCTGCTTCCCATTCTGGAGGAAGGAATCGGCCCAGTAATTAAGGGGGCCTTTATACCTATGAGTTGGAGGGGTCAAACGGTTTTGCTTTTAATTTTTATGCCTTATTTGAATAATTACAGAGAAGCCAGGCCTGCCGCTTACAAGGCTGTAGTGATGCTTGGAATTATACTAGCAGCTGAAATTATTATATGTTTGGCGGTCTTTGGCCAACTGGCGGCCAATTACGTATTTCCAGCCCACGCTCTGGCAAGCTACATAAGTGTCGGGGGATTTATTGAGCGTGTGGAAGCCTTTATCCTGGCTCTATGGGTGGCAGGGATAACAATGAAGGTAAGTATTTGGTACTATTCCGCAACTGTATTAATGGCTAGAACATTAAACCTGCAGGACTACAAACCGCTTGTCCTCCCGCTGGGTGTAATTATGCTAACCTGGTCAATGACTCTTTTTGATAATATCAGACAGCTGGTAGAGTGGTTTAATGAATCTGGGCCAGCCTTCTTTATGTCATGGGAGGTGGTTCTTCCGGTACTACTGCTGATTATGGCAGTTTTGCGGAAAAAAGGAGGGGTCAAGAGTGGTAAGTAAAAGAGTTGTAATTATTATTGCTCTTATACTTGTTTTTTTTCTGCCTGGCTGCTGGAGCCGGACGGAAGTTGAGACTCTGGCCATAGTGACCAACATAGGTATAGATACTGTTGAACAGGATGGACATGTAAAGTTCTTACTGACTGCAAATATAATAAGACCACCACTAGCCGGCGGCGGCACTCAGGGTGGTGGCAGCGGCGCTGGTAAGCCTGTTTACTGGAGAGTTGCTTCCCTTGGAGATACTCTGTCAGATGCTGAAAGGAATCTCAATTTACGGATTCCAAGACGAATATTTTACGGTCATCTGAGATTTGTTGTCATCAACGAAAAAGTGGCACGCAAAGGCCTGGCAGATATTATTGACTACCTGCACCGAAATATGAGAATACGGCCCAGAGTATTACTTTTATTGACTCCTGAAAAAGCATTTGACACGTTAATCAGGCAAGCCGAACTTGAGCCTGACCTTGCAAGAATGATTGATGAAATGGATAGGATGGCTCTTTCCAGATCCTCCAAAGCCTTTATTGATGACCTGGCGCATACGACTGGCCAACTGACAGCTTCGGGAATTGACCCTTTGGTAGCAGGTATTACACCAATAGAGTCGCCGCCTACTGAACCGGAAGGCAAACCTGTTAAAGTAATTCGCATAAACCGTGGTGGAGCATTTCGGGTAGACAAGTTTGTCGGCTGGCTGGATTCTGACGAAGTCCGCGGTTATTTGCTGGGCATAGGTAAGGCTCAGTCAGGGCCCTTTTCTATAACGCTGAAGCCGCATTCACATAAGGATGTTAATATTATGATGACTAGGGCTACCGGTAAAATTAAAGTCGATACCGATGGAGATGAAGTAACTGCCGTAATTGAGATATCAGCGGAAGGAGACCTTTCGGAGTTTCATACTACTGAAGAAATTGCAACAGATGAAGGAATGAAAATCCTTGGTCAAAAATTTAGTGACGCTATAAAAACCGAAGTTATGAAGGCAGTCAAAAAATCCAAAGAGCTTAAATCAGATATCTTTGGCTTTGGAGCGGCACTGCACCGAGACAACCCAGCAGAATGGAAAAGATTTGAAAAACACTGGTACGAAGTGCTGCCTCGAATAAAAGTCACAGTAAAAGTTACTGCTTATGTCAGGCGCACGGGGATGACTGCTGAGCCTTTCAAGCCCGAATAAGGTAGAGGAGAAATAGGAAGAAATTTTATTTTTAATGAAGGGCGGAATTCTAAATGAAACTGATAGAAGAAGGGAAGATTTCCGGCAGCCAGTTTATGTGGTTGTTGGTAACTATTGTACTTCCAACTGCTGTTCTTTTCATACCTGCCCTGACAATAAAGTATTCGGGTACATCTGCATGGATAAGCGGTGGAGTATTTACTACGATTTGGGCATTTATAATAGTTTGGGTTGCCTCCACTCTGGGAGAAAGGTTTCCGGGAATGACCCTTGTTGATTATTCCAGCCTTATTCTGGGAAAATTTCCAGGGAAACTTGTTGGTGCTTTCTATATATTTGTTCTAGTTCTTACTGTCGCTATTGTCGTCAGGGAGTTTGGTGAATTCCTGGTCTCATCTTTTATGCAGCAGACACCAATTTTTGTTTTTAACTTTCTACTCATCGCCCTGGCCGCATCAGCGGTTAGAAACGGTATAGAAGTCATCGCGCGGATGAATCACTTTGTAGTATCCCTGATGTTTTTTGCCCTGATTTTTATTTTTACCCTGGTCTTTAGTGAGGCTGATTTTAAAAACCTGTATCCCATCTTTGAGGGAGGTATCCTCCCTATATTCAGGGGTTTTTTTACTCCAATGGGATGGGCAGGTGAACTGTTTCTCATTTTTATTTTAATGCCTTATTTGAATAACTACAGAGAGGCCAAGTATGCGGGTTATAAAGCGGCACTAATGCTGGGTGTTATAATGTCAATTGATATTGTAATAGCATTAGCTGTATTTGGCCAACAGGCAGCAGACTACGTCTTTCCGGTTCACACATTGGCAACCTATATAAGTATTGCCGGGTTTTTGGAGCGTGTAGAAGCCTTTATCCTGGCCCTGTGGGTTGCCGGGATTACTATGAAGGTGAGTATTTGGTACTACTGTGCTGTGATCGTGGCGGCACGTACCTTTAACCTGCAGGATTACAAACCTGTTGTTTTGCCCCTGGGTGTAATATGCCTTACATGGTCCATTACTATTTTTGACAATATAACGCAGTTAGTTGAACATTTTGATATAGCATGGATAGGATTCTCGCTTACCTTTGAATTTATTGTCCCTGCATTGCTGCTGCTTATTGCTGTCTTAAGAAAAAAAAGAGGGGCTGAAAAAGGTCGGTAAACCCCATAGCGGTCTAAAAGCAAACGAGTAAAGGAGAGGGAAGATGTATATAATTGGTTTGGTAATAGCATTTTGCGGAATTATTCTGTTTGAAGCTCCAAAACTGATAAAGGAAAAGATGTGGGGAGAGCTGATGGCTTTTTCTGGCCTTTTACTGTTTGGTATGGTCATCAGTTCTGCCGCTGTCTTAAATATTGATGTGCCAAATCCAACAGCATTAATAGAAATGATTTTTGCTCCACCAACTAAACTGCTAACTTCTTTTTTTGAGTAGCTTTTGAAAACAAAAAATGGTAATATGAAATGATAGAAATACTGTCGATGAAATTTATTCCAAGCGGAGGTTACAAAATTGGAAGACTTATTGGAAGTATTGAGGGTCCAGAGGCATAATTTCCTGAACCACCTCCAGGTGATTTCCGGACTGCTTCAATTAAAAAAACATGACAGGATAATGGATTACATAATTCAGATAGGAGACGAGTATAATCAGGACAGCCTTGTGGGCAGGCTGGAGGTGCCGGAAATCGTTGTGGCAATTCTTAGTTCTGATCTTGCGGCAGGGAAACAGGGAATAAAAATAAATAAAAGAATTACCACCGGCCTTGAGAAGGGAATTGCTAAAGCTGAAGAAGCTGCCGATATATTAAAGCAATTGCTGAAGCTTGTAATTAGTGTGGTGTGGAATGCAGATTCAGAAAAGCAGGAAATTGAACTGGATATTAAAGAAGAGGCGGCAAAATATGCTTTCCGGTTAAAGCTTCCATGTTCAGTCATCGAGGAGGAGTTTCGAAATGAATTTGAAGCTTTAAAGACAAAGGTTCTGATTTTAGACAAGGATATAGAAGTGGAATATGAGAAAGGTCTGCAGGTATTAACGTTAAAAATACCGGTTTATGACAATAATACAGATAAATAAACAGATGGGTGATCAATATGTTTTATGATAGAGCAAAGGTTTTTGTAAAAGGGGGAGACGGCGGGAATGGAGCTGTAGCCTTCAGGCGTGAAAAATATGTACCACTGGGTGGTCCCAGTGGAGGTGACGGAGGCAGCGGAGGCAGTGTTATATTCATCGCAGATGAAGGACTGCGGACTCTCGTTGATTTCCGGTATCAAAGACATTATAAGGCAGACCGGGGAGAACATGGTCAGGGAAAAGGAATGCATGGCAGAGGCGCTGAGGATCTGATTATAAGGATTCCTGTCGGGACTGTAATTAAAGATGCTGAGACAGGTGAGTTTATTTTCGATATGGTTGAGAATGGCCAGCAGGTTGTTGTAGCTGCCGGCGGTCGAGGCGGCAGGGGCAATGCCAGGTTTGCAACGGCTGCCAATAAAGCGCCAAGGGTTTCGGAAAAAGGTGAACCGGGGGAAGAACGATGGGTTTCTCTGGAACTGAAACTTCTTGCAGATGTTGGTCTGGTGGGTTTCCCCAATGCAGGTAAATCAACCCTGATATCAAGGGTTTCAGCAGCTAAACCTAAAATAGCCGACTACCCATTTACCACCCTGGTCCCTAATCTTGGTGTGGTTAGTTTGGCAGATGGTGAGAGCTTTGTTATAGCCGATATACCCGGACTTATTGAGGGCGCACACCAGGGAGCCGGGCTTGGTCATGAGTTCTTAAGGCATATTGAACGGACGAGGGTTATCATCCATGTGGTTGACACTGCAGGCTCTGAGGGAAGGGACCCGGTAGAGGATTATGTGACAATAAATAAAGAACTTGCAGCATATAACCCAGTCCTTGCAAAGCGACCTCAGGTTGTAGCGGCTAACAAGATGGATGTTCCAGAAGCTGAGGAAAACCTTAAAAGTCTCAAACAGCATATAGGTGATGAAACTGACCTGTTTGCTATTTCCGCAGTCACAGGCGACGGGTTGGAACCACTTATGTTTAAAGTTGCCGAACTCTTAAAGACTGTTGGTCCGGCAGAACCTATTGTTACAGAAGATGAGAAGGTTACCCGTGTAGTACCTGCCGAAAGATTTACTGTGACAAAGGAGGACGGTGTTTTCGATATTAAGGGAAAAGAAATAGAAAGGCATTATGCCATGACTGATTTTAATAACGAAGATGCTGTCAAGCGTTTCTTACGAATTCTGAAGGTTATGGGTGTGGATGACGAATTAAGACAACAGGGTGCCCAAAACGGTGATACAATCCGGATAGGCAACCTGGAGTTTGATTTTGTAGATTAGATTAGTGCTAGTTGTTATTTACTCGTGCTAGTGCTTGTGGCTAGTAACTACCCACTACTCACTAATCACTGAGTATGATATAATATTCTCTATAGTTAATATCTGGTTTTGAGGAGGATTTGATTTATTTGACAGAGGAAGTTCAATTGACCGGTAAACAGAAAAGATACCTGCGTGGGCTTGGCAGTACTATGGAGCCTATTTTGCAGATAGGAAAGGGCGGAGTGCTGCCCGGTGTGGTGGCACAAGCAAGGGATGCATTGGAAGCACGGGAACTTATCAAAGTTAGAATCTTGAGTAACTGCCTAGAAGACCGAAAAGAAGTGGCAAGGCTTTTGGCGGAGAGGTCTGGCTCGGCGCTTGTCCAGGTTATTGGCAAAACTTTTCTGCTGTACCGTCCATCGTCTCAGGATCCTCAAATCCAGCTTCCTTAAAACAAAGTTTCCGAAGGGAGCTTCTCGAAGGTTATGAATAATGACGAATTGCGGAGTTTTGCACACCTCAAAAGGATTGTTGTAAAAGTAGGTTCAAGTACCCTGAGTTACTCCACAGGTAAACTGGATATAAATCAGATGGAACACCTTGTAAGGGAGCTTGCCAACTTAAAGAATGCAGGCAAAGAAGTAATTCTCGTTACTTCTGGTGCACAGGGGGCTGGTATCGGAAGACTGGGACTTTCATCTAAGCCTAAGACCATTCCGGAAAAACAGGCTGTTGCCGCAGTAGGACAGGGCTTGCTGATGCACATGTACGAAAAACTGTTTTCTGAATACGGCATAGTAGTGGCTCAGGTTTTGCTAACCCGGGAAGATATTATGGACCGAAAAAGGTTTCTTAATGCCAGGAATGCGCTGGATGCTCTCATTCACATGGACGCAGTGCCTATAATTAACGAAAATGATACAATTGCTGTTGATGAAATAAAATTTGGTGATAATGATACTTTGTCTGCTATGGTTGCATCAATTGCCGATGCAGAGCTTCTTATTCTCCTTTCAGATATCGACGGATTATATACAGGTAATCCCAACACCGACAAAGACGCTGCCTTTATCCCTCTTGTAGCTGACATAACTGAAGATGTGGAAAAGCTGGCCGGGGGCAGTGGCTCTAATCTGGGAACCGGTGGAATGGTTACAAAAATCCAGGCAGCAAAAATAGCTATGTCATCAGGATTTCCCATGGTAATTGCCCATGGGAGGGAAGATAAGGTTATATCACGACTTGTTGAAGGCGAACAACTAGGGACATTGTTTCTGCCCAGGGAAAACAGACTGCATTCAAAAAAGAGGTGGATAGCCTTCGGATCTTGTATCCAGGGCAAAATTTTTGTCGATGAAGGAGCAAAAAAAGCTCTTATTGAAGAGGGCAAGAGCTTGCTGCCATCGGGAGTTACAGGCATTGAAGGCGATTTTGAAATGGGCAATACTGTCTGCGTGTGGTTTAATGATCGTGAAATAGGCAGGGGAATTGTAAATTACTCTTCCACAGAAACCGGCAGAATAATGGGTAAGAAAAGCAAAGAAATTGAGAAATTTCTTGGGCACAAGGATTTTGATGAAGTTATTCATAGAAATAATTTTGTGTTAAGTGTTTAGGGGGAATTTTAAATGGTAAGGGAAGAAGTAGTTAATAAGGCTGGTAGGGCAAAAGAAGCATCAAGGTTAATGGGGTCATTGTCCTCTTTTGCAAAAGACCAGGCATTAAGGTATATGGCTGAAGAATTGGTAAACAGGGCTGAATACATAATTGAAGCAAATAAGATAGATATGGCAAAAGGCCGTGAACGGGGGCTAAAAGGTTCTTTACTTGACCGGCTTCTGCTCACTGAGGCGAGAATCGGAGAAATGGCTGATGGTCTTAAGGCAATTGCAGATCTTCCGGACCCTGTTGGTGAAATTACATCTATGTGGAAGAGGCCTAATGGGATACAAATAGGTAAAATGCGGGTTCCTATAGGTGTTATTGGAATAATATATGAGGCAAGACCTAATGTTACGGTTGATGCAGCAGGGTTGTGTCTCAAGACTGGCAATGCCGTATTATTAAGGGGCGGCTCAGAAGCAATACATTCTAATCAGGCAATTGCCAAAATTATTTCCGAAGCTGCTGTTAAAGCTGGAATACCAGAAGGGGCAATTCAGCTTATTGAGACTACAGACCGGGAAGCAGTAAATATCATGCTTAAACTTAATGAATACATAGATATACTAATTCCACGTGGTGGAGCGGGGTTAATTCAGACTGTTGTAAAAAATGCCACAGTTCCGGTTATTGAGACTGGTGTTGGCAACTGCCATGTATATGTTGATGATGAAGCTGACCTCAAAATGGCTAAAGAGATTGTTATCAATGCAAAAACTCAACGTCCTGGTGTTTGTAATGCTATGGAAACCCTACTGGTCAACAAAAAGGCAGCCGGTGTTTTTCTTCCCGATGTGCTAAATACTTTAAAAGACGAATACGGGGTGGAGATCAGGGGTTGTCAGGCAACCAAAGAATTGGTGGAGTGGGTAAAAGAAGCTGACGACGAGGACTATTATACTGAATTCCTTGATCTGATAATGGCTGTAAGAGTGGTTGAAGACATGGATGAAGCCATGAATCATATTTATAAGTATGGGACAAAACACTCTGAGGCAATAATAACCACAGATTATAATAAAGCCCGTCGTTTCCAGCAGGACATCGATGCTGCAGCGGTTTATGTTAATGCATCAACACGTTTTACTGACGGGTTTCAATTCGGATTTGGTGCAGAAATCGGTATCAGCACCCAAAAGCTCCATGCCAGGGGACCCATGGGGCTTGAAGAACTAACAACCATAAAATATATAATTAATGGAGAAGGTCAAATCAGAAAATAACCATGGACTTTCATGCTGTACTGTAATGTTTTAAAAAAAGAAAACCGCAAAGGCCAGCGTACTTCGCGAACTTTGCGGTTTAGCTTTCTTTTTAAGAATGCTGCAATCAGTTCAGATGTTTGGCCTGTAAAGCACGTTACTATAAATAGACGTGCTTATTTAAGTATCTGCGGGTTGCAATAAACATACGGGGTGAAAATAATGGATGCTCAAAAAACGAGGATCGGTATTATGGGGGGGACATTTGACCCAATTCACTATGGACACCTTTTTATTGCGGAATGTTCAAGGCATAAATTTAATCTCAGTAAGGTTTTGTTTATTCCTTCCGGAAGGCCGGTTCACAAAAAACGCTTAGATATACAGCCGCCTGAGCGACGGTTGGAGATGACTCGTCTGGCAGTTGAGGCTAACCCAAACTTTGAATTGTCAACTATTGAAATAGATCGACCAGGGCCAACTTACACTGTTGATACTTTGGAAATTTTACACAACCTTAATGCCTTTACCCAGGAGTATTTTTTTATTACAGGTGCAGATGCTATTATGGAAATATTGACATGGAAAGATGTCGATAAAGTCTTGGAACTATGCCAGTTTATTGCTGTCACTAGACCTGGCCATTCACTGGACGGAATTAACAAAGTGCTGGATAGTCTTTTGGAGGTTCAGAGGTCAAGGTTTCATATCTATGAAACAGTAGGCATACTCGTATCTTCTACTGAAATACGTGAGAGAGTTTCAATGAACGAACCTATTCGATATTTGGTTCCTGATAATGTCGAAAAATATATATCTGCTAACGGGCTGTACAAGTAGTAAGAACTCCTTTTTTGATTTAATGATAATTATTCCCAAGTCAGACATCGCATATAAACACTCCTTTTGAACATAATACTAATAGACTCGAGTTAACGAAATAGCTACAAGGGTTCAAGGTTCCGTTATCAGCTAATTATCCAGACAGCTGTCTGTTTAAGGGCACCCGGGATTTTCTTAATGGAACCTCGGGTGCCTTATAATTTCAAAGAGAGCAGTAACTGTATTAAAGAGCTTCCACGTGTGAAAGAGAGGTGATCGGAAGGTGGTAAGGACACTTTATGTCGGTAATTTGCCGTGGGGTACAAAACCTGAGGAATTAGCAGACGCCTTTAGAACTCATGGTGAGGTTGTAGGAAGCAGAATTATAACTGACCGCGAGACGGGCCGTTCCAGAGGGTTTGGGTTTGTCGAGGTTGAAGATGCAGCGGCAGATAAAATGATTGAAGCTATGAACGGGGCCGATTTTCAAGGTCGGGCTCTAACAGTAAATGAAGCAAAACCAAAAGCAGAACAATAAATATGGCGGTAAACTTAAAGCCTCCTCTTAGACAGGGAGGTTTTATTTTGCACTTGTCGAACCAATTACATAGTATAAAATAACTGTTTAGCGGGGAAAACTCTGTGATGAATCAACAAATGAAAGAGCAAATCAAGAATACTTTAAGCCCTAAGCGTTATACTCATACTATCGGAGTAGTTGAAACTGCGGTGAAGCTTTCCCAAATTTACGGAGGTGACCGTGTAGTTGTTGAAACGTCCGCTCTTCTGCATGACATTGCAAAGGAAGTAGATAATAGTTCAATGTTGAATTTGTGCCAAAAGTACAACATAATTCCGGATGAAATTGAGCGGCATGCCCCTGGTCTATTACACGGTAAAATAGGTGCCTCAATTGCTGAGGAAGCTTATGGAATCGAAAATTCTATTGTGCTCGATGCTATCAGGTTTCATACAACCGGTCGCAAAGAAATGTCACTGGTGGAAAAGATAGTTTTTATAGCGGATATGATTGAGCCTGGAAGAGAATTTCGGGGAGTCGATTCATTGCGGGAAACAGCATTTAACAATCTGAACAAATCTATACTTGAAGGGCTAAACACGACAATCAGGTTTGTGTTAGAAAGGAATGGGGTTATTCATCCCCTTAGTATTGAAGCAAGAAACTACCTCATTCTGTACCCTTAAGAGGTGTTTTTGAAGGAACTTCCCAATCTCAGGCGAATATATAATAATTAAGAAATTAAATTTATTATTAATATGACCTCGAATTTATCCGATAGCTAAACGCCGCTAAAACTGCCACTTCTTCAAGTGGCAGATAAGCGGCGCTAAGCTCCTGGATAACGGTTTCTAAGTTAAGGTGGAGTTTTAAACTCCATCTGAACTAAGAATCCTGTTAATATTAAATTAGGAGGGAATTTTATTGACCCTATCACCTGAAAAATTAGCATCACTGGTTGCAAAGGCAGCTGATGACAAAAAGGCTAATAATGTAGTTACCCTTGACATTAGTGATATCTCTTCCGTGTGTGACTATTTTGTTATTTGCAGTGGTTTCTCATCGACTCAGGTTAAGGCAATAGCTGAAAATATTGAGGAAAAGCTGGAGGAACAGGGCATTCGTAAATTAAGAATAGAAGGGCTTAAAGACGGACAGTGGGTTCTTCTTGATTACGGTTCTGTAGTGGTTCATGTTTTTCAGGAGAGAGACCGAGAATTTTATAATCTGGAACATTTATGGGGCGATGCAAAGGTGGTACATTTGTAACCACCTTTTTAGTTAAAATAGTGAGTAGTGAGTAGTGCTAGAGACTGGAACACTATACTAACACTATAGTAACACTACACTAACACTACACTAACACTATAGTAACACTACCCACTAACCACTAACCATTACCCACTACTTAAGGAGATGGAGCACGTGAACGGAACTGAAACAAGGTACGCAGATAAAAGAGTAAAACTAAGCATGGCTGAACGGGCCAAAAGAAGGGAAGTATTTAAAAACGCAAAACCTGCTCAGGATGTAAAAAGGGGTGACACACTAAAAGGTAAAATATATAATGTCACTGAAGACGGTGCTTTTGTACAGACTGAGGAAAACTATATCGGCTTTATTCATAATGATGAGCAGTCTCATCCTTTAAAAGCGGGGATGAGTGTTGAAGCAAGGGTTACCTATGTCAGACCTGATGGCAGAGTCAATCTTTCGTTAAGACCGCAGAAAGAGTATGCACGGGTGGCTGATGCGGAAAGAATTCTGGAATACCTGAAGAAAAGGAACGGTTCCATGCCCTTTAACGATGATTCCCCTCCCGAGATTATAAAAGAGAAGTTCGGCATCAGCAAGTCCGCTTTTAAGAGGGCTCTTGGCAAACTCTTGAAGGATGGGACCATATATGAGAACGATGGGTGGATCACTCTTCGAAAAGAGGATAAGATATGATTTATGCAAATTTTGCCTGGGTTTACGACCGGCTAATGCAGGATGTTCCTTACACTCAATGGATAAATTACCTGGACAGGCTTTTTGAACGACACGATATTAGGGCCAGGGAAATTCTGGATATCGGGTGTGGCACGGGGAATGTTACCTTGCCTCTGGCTGAGTTGGGCTATCAACTGACGGGGCTCGATATGTCGGCGGAAATGCTGGCAGTATCAGAACAAAAGGCAAGAGAAAAAGGCCTTCAGGTAAAATGGATAAAGCAGGACATGAGGGATATGGATTTAGGAGGCTTGCAATACGAACTCGTAATTTCTATGACAGACAGCTTAAATTACCTGAATCATGCTGAAGACTTGGTTCAGGTCTTTGGCCGAGTCAGGGATTTGTTGAAGCCTAGGGGATGGTTTATATTTGATTTGAACACCTATTATAAGATAAGTGAGGTCTTTGGGAACAACACTTTTACTTTAGTTGAAGAGGATATTACATACATTTGGGAGAATGACTATGATGCTGTAAGCCAAACCTGTGAAATGGACCTGACTTTTTTTGTAAGGGAAGCTGACGGTCGATACCGGAGGTTTCAGGAACATCATTCAGAAACAGGATATAAAGAAGAAACTGTGAAGGATTTACTGTGTCGCGCCGGGTTTTCTGTTGAAGGAGTTTATGCCGAAGATACTTTTGACCTGCCGAAAAAAAACACTGAACGGATTTACTTTGTAGCTAAAGCTAAGTAGATTTAGCATGATGTGCAGTTTGCTTACAGCGTAGCTCCCTGACGGTTGACTTTTTAGAAGGTTTTTCGTATAATTACAATTGCGTAAAATTATCCAGGCATGTAATAGGGGTTTTAAATCTAAATAACATTAATTCTATGATGGGAAGCAGTAGATGGTCTTAACCTTTAGAGAGCTGCCGGATGGTGCAAGGCAGTGGGGATAACCATTGAACTCATCCCTGAGATGCGAGGGTGAAAATAACAGTAACCCACGCCGGTTATACCGTTATTATTTTGAGTGGGCAGATTGGCCTCGCGGAGTTAGATTGGCCGGACTGTCAAAATGGGTGGTACCACGGAAGCAGCCTTTCGTCCCTTTTTAGGGAGGAAGGTTTTTTATTTTATGTGCTCCAATTGGACAGGTTGGACAGCTATTCTATACAAAATAGGTTGGTGTGCTAGAGCATAAACCTTCCGGTATTTATTCGATAGAAATTATATTTAAACTAATTTTAGGAGGATTTTGATGAAGGAACGTTATGATTTTGCGGAGATTGAACCCAAATGGCAGACGATTTGGGAAGACACCGGCCTCCACAAAGTGGTGGATAATGATGAGTCCAAAGAGAAATATTACTGCCTAGAGATGTTTCCGTACCCGTCAGGGAATCTTCATATGGGGCATGTTAGGAATTACTCCATAGGTGACGTAATTGCAAGGATTAAAGCAATGCAGGGCTACAATGTACTTCACCCTATGGGGTGGGACTCCTTTGGTCTGCCGGCGGAGAATGCTGCCATAAAAAACGGCATACATCCCCATAAGTGGACTATCAGCAACATTGAGAACATGAGAAAACAGTTGTCTCGATTAGGATTCAGCTATGACTGGGACAGGGAAGTTACCACCTGTCTCCCTGATTACTATAAATGGACCCAGTGGCTGTTCCTGCTCTTTTATAAAAATGGGCTGGCCTATAAGAAAAGAGCTGCGGTAAATTGGTGTCCCGACTGTGTAACAGTTCTTGCCAACGAACAGGTTGTAAACGGAGCTTGTGAGCGCTGTGGGGCTGAAGTAACCAGAAAGGACCTATCCCAGTGGTTCTTGAAGATTACCGATTATGCCGACAGGCTCCTTGAAGACATTAGCAAACTGAAGGGCTGGCCGGACAAGGTAAAGATAATGCAGGAGAACTGGATTGGGCGCAGCGAGGGTGCAGAAGTAAACTTCCAGATTGACGGTACTGACGATAAAATTACTGTTTTCACCACCAGGCCTGATACTATTTACGGGGTTACCTTCATGGTCCTGGCTCCGGAACATCCGTTAGTTGAGAAGCTTGCAGCCGGAACTCCGCACGAAGCCAGCGTTCAGGAATTTATTAAAAAGATGCGTACCATGAGCGAAATTGACAGGACTTCAACTGATACTGAGAAGGAAGGCCTTTTCATAGGCGCTCATGTGATTAACCCTATGAACGGTGAAAAGATACCCTTATTTATTGCCAATTATGTTTTGATGGAGTATGGTACCGGTGCCGTAATGGGAGTACCGGCCCACGACCAGCGTGACTTTGATTTTGCCAAAAAGTATGATTTAGCTATCCCTATAGTTATTCTTCCGGAAGGTGTATCAGAAAAGGATATTCAGTTAACCCAGGCCTATGATGCCGAAGGTATAATGGTTAACTCAGGGCCTTTTAACGGGCAGAATAATGAGGCTGCTCTTAAAAATATAATAAAATACATGGAAGAAAAGGGTATTGGTAAATCTATGACCAATTTCCGCCTCAGGGACTGGCTGATTTCCCGCCAGCGTTACTGGGGAGCGCCTATTCCCGTAGTTTATTGTGACAAGTGCGGCGAGGTTGCTGTTCCTGATGAGCAGCTGCCTGTTTACCTCCCGACAGATGTGGAGTTTAAACCCACCGGTAAGTCACCCCTGGCAGAGTCTGAAGCCTTCGTCAACACCAACTGTCCCAAGTGTGGGGGAGCGGCCAAACGGGAAACTGACACAATGGATACATTTATCTGTTCATCATGGTACTTCCTAAGGTACTGCAGTCCACATGATGACCAAAGTGCATTTACTAAAGAAAAAGCTGACTACTGGATGCCTGTTGAGCAGTATATAGGCGGTGTTGAGCATGCTATCCTGCACCTGCTCTATTCCCGCTTCTTTACCAAGGTGCTCAAAGACCAGGGCCTTGTCAACTTCGACGAGCCTTTTACCAACCTGCTTACCCAGGGCATGGTGCTTAAAGACGGGGCTAAGATGTCAAAGTCCAAAGGCAATACCGTCAGCCCTGAAGAAACAGTAAGCAAATACGGTGCAGATACAGCCCGTCTGTTCATCCTTTTTGCTGCTCCCCCCGAGCGTGATCTAGAATGGAGCGACGCGGGTGTTGAGGGTGCCTTCAGGTTCCTCAACCGGGTATGGAGATTGTGCTACAACTACGTTGACGGCCTTAATGAAGCCGCAAAAGTTGAAGAAATGACTGCCGCCGATAAAGAGGCAAGAAGACTCACTCACTATACTATTAAAAAAGTAACTGAGGACATCAACCTCAGGTTTAACTTCAATACAGCCATAAGTGCCATCATGGAGCTGGTAAATGGACTCTACCAATACCGTGACAAAAACCCCGTTCGTAACAGCACCGTAGAGGCCGAAGCCATAAACAGCCTGGTCATACTGCTGGCCCCCTTCGCGCCCCATATAGCAGAAGAACTCTGGCACGACCTGGGCTATACCGAAAGTATCCACAAACAACCCTGGCCTAACTACGACCCGGCAGCCCTGGTCCAGGACGAAGTCGAGATAGTAGTCCAGATAAACGGCAAAGTCCGCGCCCGCATGATGATCGCGGCAGACATGAGCAAAGAAGACATGGAAAAAACAGCCCTGGAGAATGAGGAAGTAAAAGCCCAGATGGAGGGCAAACAGGTTGTGAAGATAGTAGGAGTGCCAGGGAAATTGGTGAATATAGTTGTGAAGTAAAGAAGACAAAATTGACAATTGAGAATTGATAATTGACAATGGTAGGAAGGTTCTGTGCAAACCAGAAATTAAAACTCCGGGCGCAAGCTTGGGGTTTCTTTTTTTTGTTTGGGGTATATGTTAAAACCGGTCACCTGATGTGTTCCAGAGGAAAATGTCCAATAGAAACCGTTATAGGATATGAGAAGTTAATAAAAACAATTTATTTGTCTTATTAATAAAATTTATAATATAATGTAATTGCATCGTAGGCGGGTCATGGCCCACCATCCCTATTAATCTCCACTCATTATTTATGAGTGGAATTATTTTAGTCATGGGGGGTGGACTGGTGAATTTTCCATTGTAAAGGAGGTGAGTGGAGTTAGTTTTAAAGGAGATATTAGAAAAGCATATGCCATAATAGACACCAATAGGAGGCTTGTCGGGGTAAAACTTTTACCTACTGAGGAACAATTTAACTCCTATGACGTAAAGTCTCTAAAAAAACCGCTAGCCTATTGTGTTGCAGTAAAATCAGCATCTTTAGGGCACAGGGTTAAAATTAATGCTAAAAC
Source organism: Thermincola carboxydiphila (assembly GCA_016841045.1). Classification (GTDB taxonomy): domain Bacteria; phylum Bacillota; class Thermincolia; order Thermincolales; family UBA2595; genus JAENZX01. The sequence continues at coordinate 16,951 of JAENZX010000017.1, read as the reverse complement.
CTCAAGCTGTGGTGGCAGCTCAAGAGTTTTAGGCTTAACTAAGCCAGGCGCAACCTACTATGATGGTACTGAAGGCTTTAATCTGGGTCTTTATAAAGACAGGGAAGTAGCAAAGGAATGTGCAAGACAAATTATTTCTTTAGACAAGGAAGTCTATGGAGTAATTGTACAGCCTCTCGAGTATTTTAGTGAGGTTAATGTTCCTGATTTGGTGCTGGTAATATGTAATCCTAGAGAAGGTATGAGAATTATGCAGGGTTATGCTTTTCATTATGGAGTTACAAAAAACATCAGTATGTCCGGAAACCAGGGAGTTTGTTCGGAACTGACTGCTTATCCACTGATAAACAACACGGTTAATGTATCATTTTTATGTTCGGGCACAAGATATTTGGCTGGTTGGGAGAAGGATGAGATAGGTATAGGAATACCATTTTATATGTTTTCAAAGGTTGTTGAAGGAATACTCAATACAATCAACCCCGTTGAAATTGATGAAAGAAAAAAAGAGATTCAAAGCAATTTATATGAGGTAAACATCAATACTTTAACGATTGATTATGGAAGGACTTACTATACTGAATTAGAAAAAATTAAAAGGGAACAGAGAAAAAATGGGGCGTAGGAGTAAAAATGAAAAAGTCTATATAATGATAACACGAACTATTATTATCCTTATATTTTTGCTGGTATGGGAGTTTTGCGCAAGAAGCAAAATATATAATCCTTTTTTTACAAGCTACCCAAGTGAAATTTTAAATGATTTAGTTGAATTTTATAGGAGTGGTGATTTAGGAAAGCATACAGCAATTACACTTACTGAAGCCCTTTTAGGCTTGTTTTATGGAACTGTACTTGGTGTAGTAACTGCTATTATATTTGGGTATTTCTCTGCGTTAGGTAAACTATTCACTCCTATTATTTTTGCTATAAGTGGAATTCCGCAGCTTACCCTGGCGCCGGTTTATGTTCTTTGGTTTGGTTTAGGTTTGACATCAAAAATATTTCTGGCAGGATTAATGGTGTTTTTTAATGTGTTCTTTTCTTCATACAATGCAATAAAAAATTTTGACAAGAAACTAATAGAGTCAGCTAATCTTCTTGGGGCAAGTAATGTAAGAATCCTTAGAACTGTAGTTGTTCCAGCATGTATGCCATGGATTTTATCTGGTATAAGAGCTGGGGTAGGTTCAGCATTAGTTGGAGCAATTATTGGTGAGTACATAGGAGCTTCCGGTGGTTTCGGATGGATGATTGTTTATTCCAACTCGTATTTTAATATCAAAAGAGTTATGGCATGTATTTTAATTTTATTGTTGGTAGGAATTGTTCTTAACAAAATCTTGGATTTTGCAGAATCAAAAATGCTGATATGGAGAACTGAAACAACTTTATCGATGAAACAAAAATAATAAATAAACGGAAATTTTGGGGAGGAAATTATGAAAAAAATATTAAAAAAACATTAAAAAAATTATGTGTGCTTACTTTGATGATGATTTTATTAGCAGGTTGTTCAAGCACTAAAATGGATCAAACAACAAGTACAACAGCTGAGAAAACGAAGGTTGTAGTTTCTGAATTCCGTGCACTTGGCTGGTTGCCAGTCCATGTTGCATATCAGAAGGGTTTTTTTACTGAGGAAGGACTTGAACTGGAATTCTCAGTCTACGGTGATGGACCAGTTGCTTTCCAAGGAATGCATGCAGGAGATTCACAATTTACTTTGTTATCCCAAGAACCTGTTTTAAGGGCATATGAAGAAGGTCTAAAATCAACATATATTGCCGCTGTACAAAACACAAGATTATATGCTTTGGTTGGAAATAAAGAAATAACAGATGTTAAACAATTAAAGGGAAAAAGCATCTTTGCAGGTGCACCAGGTTCGGCACCCTATTCATTTGTAAGTAGCATACTTGAAAAAGCAGGGCTTAACCCCAAAACAGATGTTACCTTTATTAATATGCAATATGGTGCATCTATGGCAGCTTTAGCTAAGGGGACCATAGCAGCAAGCTACATGAATGTTGATAATCGTATTGAATTTGAAAAAATAGATGGGAACATACTTGCTGATACAGCAAAAATTGAAACTCGGAAAGAAATATTCGGTTCAGAGCTTTTTGAAGGAGAAATAATCACATGTACTAAAGAATTTGCAGAGAAAAATCCGGAAACAGTGCAGAAGTTTGTTAATGCTGTTGTAAGGGGCAACAAGTGGACTCAGGAGCATAGTGATAAAGAAGCAGCAGAGCTGGTAGCGCCACTGTTTGAGGGAACACCTGTTGAGGATTTAACTAATAAAATTAGTATTTTAAGACAAGCATATTCACCAGATGGAACAATCTCTAAGGAAGGCTATGAAGCGGTTGAAAAGTTTGCTATTGGTACAGGAATCATAAAGCAGCCAATTGGATATGAAAATATCGTTGATATGACTTTTGTTGAAAAGGCAAACAAAAAATAAATAGGTGAACTAGATGGCATATATTGAATTTAAGGATGTCAATAAGTCTTTTGGTAATTAAGTGAATTTAAAATAGGTCAAACAGTGAACCTATCAATCGATAAGGCTAAAATACTATTTTATGAAAGCCCTGTAATGGAGATGTGAAAACATCTCCATATTTTGTGCATATATCGATTATAAGACACCCAGTTACGGGGGGACCCAAGGTTTTGTAGGGGGAAACTTTTTTCTTTTCATCTCCCCGGGCTCCCGTTAAGAGGGATACGGGGTGCTAAGAGAGTATGCTTGTCCACTCCCGCCTTGGGGTTGGGTGTTACAGTATTAGTCACTAGAGATTAGAGGTTAGACATTTGCGGCGATTTTTCATTGGGTCACCATCGTGAGTCAACTTACCGAATTAATTTTCAAATCCGCAGGGCGGAGGCAGGACGCCGGAGCCGCCCAGCGCCACGGATGGCGCTTGGGGCGGGTACCCAAGGATTTGAAAATTGAGGCGGTTTAGTTGACTAGATGGGGACCCTTGAAAAATCGTGCAAATGTCTAACCTCTTCGCTCTAGGTAAGGCAAGTCACTAACACCCAACCCCTTGGCCCGAGTCTGACCCCATACCCCTCTTCACAGCCGCACCCCCATCCGCTCTAACTGGCCAACCATCTTCTTCACCATCCTCAGCCAAGCATAACTATATACCCACGCAAATCCTGCATAAAACCCCAGCATTATGATTAAACCTTTACCCTGCAGTATTGGTCCAAAAACCGGAAGACCAAGTAGTAGAGTAATAAGCAGTAAACCGCACATAAATATCAATGCCCCTGACAAGGCCGTCTTTCTTTTCCCTGCAGACAAGTGTAACCCCCATCCCAGAGCAACCCCGAGAGGTCCGGTACAAAGAACCAACAGAGGTGCTTCTGAAGGAATCATCACCAATGTCAGCCAGGTGGAGATAATATAGCATAGTATGCCTCCCCGTGGACTTATGCGTGCAGCCAGTGCTATAGGAAGAGTGTTGAATGCCCCCAGAATTCTGCCTAAACCTGGTAGAAAGATCACTGAGATCTGTAGAAGAGTGGCAATCGACGCCAACAGGGAATAACGGACTAGGTTTTGGAGGGTGTTACTTTCGGTTTTCAAACGAATACCTCCGTTTAAAAAGCTTTATCTTACATTATATGCAAATATACTAAAAAATGAAAAACGAAGCCTGAAGGCTTCGTTCTAGAACTGTGTTTCACTTTGTTCTTATTTTTGCTGCATGTAATTACATTTGCATTTGGCAGGCAGACATTTGTGCACATTCTGCCACACCGGTCATAGTTTGTGCACATTCAGCCACATGCTGGCCTCCTTTAGTTAAAGCCATATCTGATACTGCAGTAGAAGCGAAGGCTGTAGCGGAAAAAGACAGTACCATTGCGGCGGTTAAGAATAATTTAGCAATAATTTTCATTTCGTTGACACCTCCCTCTTACATGGGTTAGTATTACATCTGATAATATGATAAATCGAAATTGTGACTAATTTGTGACCAAAATTTTATCTAATTAAGTTTTTTGTAGTGGGGAGTGGTGAGTGGGGTATTGCCCGCGTCTTCTCCCGGGGCCTTTTTTCACTCCCCACTCCCCACTTCCCACTCCCCACTGGTTCTACGGCTCTTCACATAGTCAGCCAGTTCCCGCCAGTACCACTCGTTCCAGTACTTGCGGGCAATCCCTGAAGTTGAAGGCAGGACAAAAACAGTTGAATTACCTATGGGTTCGGGCTGAAGCCCATAATGAACTGAATAACCGTATAATTCCTGAGCTGCCCGTTTACCGTTAAAAGCGACCACCGCGGGGGAATATTGTTCAATTTTCGCTCTGAATCCTTCCAAATCGTATTCAGAATCTGATTTATTATTAAACCTGCTGGTCTTGTTTAGCTCTGTCAAGCCTATCCCGTATTTGGGCAGAGTACGGTATTCTTTAGGAGATAAGGTATTAGGTATCAATCCAATACGAAACAAAACAATCCAGAAACGATTCCGTGAATCTGTGTAATACCCGCTGGACTGTGATGATCTGCCCCCTATATTGCAGAAAACAACAGAGGGTTTTTCTCCAAGGACATCCGGCAGAGCAAAAACTCTTCTGTTCTCCTTGTCCCTATAAGTTGAGTAGTAGCCATTCCGTGCTTCTCTTTCCGAACCCATTCTGGTTAATGCATCAAAATCAAACCTTTTCTCGTGGTTTTGTCTTAAAACAGTGTTGGTTTTATCTTTCAACATTGCCCCATATTCCGCCAGGTGAAGTTTAAGGGCGGGGACAAGCAGATGTGGGTTTATTTTTAGGCGCAGTTCATGTGAGTCAAACACCAGCGGAAATTCGGTTTCACCGGTAACGACAATACTTGTATCTGTCATTCCGCCATGATAAAGACCGCAGCGGCAGCCGTAATAAAGTATGTCTAAAAGGTTATCGGCTATCGTCGAGGACTGTTTTTTTAGGTCTGGAAAAACTGAGTAGAGTCCTTGCTTAAAATAATACTCAGATTTTGTATGCTGGGTAAAACCGTCCTGATATTTGGCTATCATTTCAAAATAGCTTAAAACAATGTTGAGAACTGCAAAGCCGGAATGATCAATTGGCTGGACAATAATATCCCCTTCCGGGCTGCGTTTGCCGTTAATGCACTGATCGGCTATATCCAACTGCCATCCATAAGTTCTGTCAAGGAAGATCTCTATTTTATCGTCTGTTGTCAGTGGCCATGAAAAATCAGTCTCCTGATAATTGGGCGAAACCCACATATGTAACCTCCGTAGTTTTTCTCTTTACAAGTATAGCCAAAATCCAGACGGGTTATGGGATAAATTCGTATATTGCAGGAATAGACTTGGTTTAGTCGAATTAGGCAATCATACAAATTATATAAATGGAGGAACAGGAAATGAATTTTGGTTCTGTGAAGTTTAAAATAATCCTAATAATTTTCGTATGCCTGACGGTAGGGTCAATGGCCATAAATCGTTTATTGAGTATTACTTATGATAATAGTATGCAGCTTGATTTCAAAGAGGATGTCAGAATGTCTAAAGAAATTTTTTACAACCTTGAATTTAATAAAATAAACTTGCTTACTGCTGAATTGCAGTTACTTTTAGAAAATGATAGTGTTAAGAAGCCCTTTATGAAAGATGACAGGGAGAAGCTTTATGAATCCATATTACCGTTATTCAATAAATTTGAAAACCGTTACGGAATTAACTACTGGTCCTTTATAAAGCCTGGGGCACAGGGTAAGTATTTTCTGAGGGTACATGAACCTGAAAAGTTTGATGATGTCATCAGGAGTTCCACTTATGATAAAGCAGTATTATCAAATAAGTTATCATACGGCAAGGAATTTAGGGAGCGTCTTGTTTTCTGGATAGTTTATCCCCTTTTCAATAAAGGGCAGCTAATAGGCTTTATGGAACTGGGGGAAGAAATAGGACATTTCCTTGAGGTGCTGAGAAAGCAGCCAGGAAATGAATACGGCCTTTTAATCGACAAAAGCTATATTGACGAAAGAAAGTGGGCTTCCATGAGGGCTAAAAAGGGGCTCGCCAATAACTGGAATGACATAAGGGACGCGGTTGTGGTTGATAAAGCCGCTGACAGTGCCGGATTGATTAAATTTGAAGGCAGCATATCTGACATTCCCAACGAAGGAATAGTATTTGAAAATCTAAGAGAAAAGGGCAGGACTTTCATAAGGGGAGCTTTTCCTGTTTATGATGTTAACAACAAAAAAATTGGTGCAGTATATGTTTTGCATGAAGTGACTCAAATCTATGACCAACTGAAATCCTTACAAAGTAAAGTTGTAATATTTTTGACAACACTGTCAGTCGTAATATCTTCTATAATAATTATTATTTTTAATAACGAGAATGAAGAAGAGCTTGTATAACAATTAATCATGTGACTAATATCACATCCCGGTGGAATCTGATTCGCAGAGGAGAACAGCTTTTTAGAGTATGATTTCTACAGATGGTTTTATTTTAAAGAATTTTGGGTTTGAAGGAGGGGTAAACATGATTGTAACTGCTCAAAACATTATCGCTGAAGTTTTGGAAGGGAAAAAAGGCGCGGCCGAGATTTTTATGAGCTATGGCAGCCATTGCCTCACCTGCAATAATGTTTATCATAAAAAGGTTGCAGATATGGCAGAAAAACATCAGGTGGATTTAAATTCACTACTCAAACAATTAAATGACCTACAGGATGCTTAAATCATCGTTTAACACAGGGCGTCACATCTTCCTGGTAGTATAATAAATGAGGCGAGCAAAATTTTATGAGGTGGTTCTATGAGTAATTACGGTAATACAGGAGATGCAAATCTATTTTCGGCTTTTGCTGAACATTATGACCGCATGATAAATTGGGAAAGCCGCTTACAGCGGGAAATACCCTTTTATAAAAAAATTTTCACTGATGCAGGGGCGGGAAAGATTCTTGATACTGCCTGCGGCACCGGTCGTCATGGAATATTATTTTCCTCCTGGGGAATGGAGGTTCATGCCGTAGATTCGAGTGGGGAAATGATTTCTAAGGCAAAAGAGAATGCAAAGAATGCAGGAGTAAACGTAAGTTTTAGAAAGGTAAGTATCGAGGAGCTGGATAAAGAGTTCTCTGCCGGGTTTGACGTGGTTACCTGTATGGGTAATTCACTTCCCCATATCAGGACGTCGGGAGAACTGCGAAAGGTCTTTACAGCCGTTGCTAATGTGCTTAAGCCGGGGGGGATTTTTACGCTGCAGATACGTAATTATCGGCGGGTACTTGAAAAAAATGAAAAATATATGCCCCTAAATAGTTTTGCAGACAAGGGAAAAGAATACATCTACCTTCGAATAACAGAACCTGGCGAGGATATGGTAACCTTTAGTATTTTGGTTTTTCAGAAAGACGAATATGGTAAATGGTCATTTGACGTAAATTCTGAGAGACTTAAGCCGTGGTTGGATAAAGATATTCTAACTATTTTGATAGAATCGGGCTTTGTAACAACAGGAGTCTATGGGGATCTAAGTTTTAGCAGCTTTGTTCCGCTAGAGTCCACAGATTTAGTAATTATAGCTCAGAAAACAGGCCTTTGATGGGAGGTTTTACTATGGATTGGACTCAAGAAGCCTTGGAGGAACTTGAAAAGGTTCCTAAATTTGTCCGAGGTATGGCTAAAAAAGCTGTTGAAAAAGCTGCCAGGGAAAAAGAAAATACTTCTGTCACACGTGAAATCGTTTTAGAGGTTAAAGAAAAGTATTTTTCTATGATTGGCAAAGAAAATGATGAAAGGAAGACTACCAAGGTTGCTGTAGTTCGCTGCCACACTGTAGCTGAAGTATGCCCAGGTGTAGGATGTCTCAAGGCTTTTACTCATCGCAAGCTTAATTTTCAGAATTACGGCCCTGACACTGAATTAATTGGCTTTTTCACATGTGGAGGCTGTTCAGGAAGAAGGGTATCAAGGCTGGTTGAAAAACTCCTTGATCACGGGTTGGATGTTGTTCACCTGAGTTCGTGTATGTGTATGGACGAAGATGACTACCCCAAATGCCCGTTCAAGACACAAATAAAAAAGGCCATAGAGGGTAAAGGTGTTAAAGTTCTGGAAGGTACTCATCACTAACCATTAGTAAAAAATAGGGGAGGGATTTGAATATGGCTCTTAAGTTTAAAGAAGATTGCTGTATCGGATGTGGAAATTGTGCTGAGGTATGCCCCGTCGAAGTATGGGAAATGGAAGACGGAAAAGCTGTTATGCTACGTCCGGATGACTGTATTGAATGTGGAGCCTGTGTTGACGGCTGTCCGGAGAATTGTATAAGCCTTGAATAAATTTTAAAAAGCTTGCTAATAAACCTCAGAGCAATCTGGGGTTCCTTTTACATAATTTTTCTGGCCAGGGTAAAAATATTTTTAGTTAGCATAATGCAAAATTGATTTTATTTAAATAAAAAGTGGCTTATAAAAGGAGGATACCAAAATGGAATTTACCAGAGACATGACAGTAGGGGATGTTTTAAAAGCTAACCCCAAAACAGCAGATGTATTCCGTTCAATGAATATGCACTGCCTGGGATGCCCGTCAGCAACCAGTGAATCACTAGCCGGAGCAGCAAAAACACATGGGTTATCAGAAAATGAACTTTTAGCAAAGCTGAATTCAGTTGAACAGGGTGAAATGTCTGAAGCAACAAAGGCCTTGGCACAACCTAAGGGAGCAGTATTACAAAGGGATAAGGCTACTTATGCTATCGTTCCTCATATGCCGGGTGGGATTACAAATGCCGAGACATTGAGAAAAATAGCTGATGTGGCAGAAAAATATAATGCTGCGGCCATAAAATGTACCTCGGCCCAACGGATTGCCATAGTTGGATTACAACACGAAGATGTTGATAAGGCATGGGGAGACCTTCAGATGGACCCGGCCCATGCAGTTGGGTTATGTATGAGAAGTGTAAAGATTTGTCCAGGAACAACTTTTTGTAAACGCGGCCAGCAGGATGCTGTAGGTATGGGACTCGAACTCGATAAGCTCTATCACGGTATGGAGCTCCCCAGTAAGTTTAAAATGGCTGTGAGTGGCTGTCAGAACTCTTGCTCCGAACCAGCGGTCAGAGATATAGGGATAATGGGTACTCCAAAGGGCTACGTGGTCATGGTAGGCGGCAACGCCGGTATGAAGCCCAGATTAGGTGATAAAATTGCCACCCAGCTTGAGCCTGACCAGGTAATGAGTCTGGTTGAGAAAATTATAAATTGGTATAAAGAAAATGGTAAGCGTAACGAACGAATTGGCGAGTTGATTGACCGGATAGGTCTCGATAAATTTAAGCAGGAAGTTATGGGTGCGGAAGTAATGGCGTAGTAGTTAGTAAAATATCCAAATAGGGTCGTAAATGGAGTATTAAAAAAGGGGTGTGTTTCATCATAAAAACTGATGGGCACCCCGTATTTTTTTTGATTCTTTTCTCGCCGCCATCCCTTGCCGATTCCCCGGCCTCAGTTTCGGGATACTACAAACTAAAAAGAAAAAGCGCCCCATGTTTGGAACACTTTCACATATCCGGAGAAACTCTAGGGGTAAAGGATTTTTAAAGTCAATTACCCACTTTTCTTTTTATCTGAGGCTTTCTTCTTTTTAAGAGACTTAATATAGTTTTCAAAGTTTTTGATATTGGTCTCAACCTGTTTTAGTAAAGCCGATTTGTTCAATGATATCCCTCCGCTAATGATTTTCATTACTATTATTGCCGCGGAGAGATATTTTTAAACATGGTTAACCTGCGGCGGCAGCGGCAGATGCAGCAGCGGCGGCAGAACCAGCAGCAGCAGCAGCGGCAGCAGCGGCAGCAGCAGCATCACCACTGCCTGAAGCGGCGGCGGCAGCAGCAGCGGCAGCGGCATTATTAGCAGCTGCAGCGGAGGCAGCAGCAGCAGCGGCTGAGCCTCTCCGGTCTCCTCTGTTAGAGGCGGCTATTGCAGCAGCGGAAGCAGCTGCTGCCTGACGGGCGGATAAAGCAGCCCGGTTGGCAAAGAACCCAAATGCAAATCCTCCACCCATGCCTGCACCTAAACCAGGGCCGAAACCTCCACCAAAACCAGGCCCGAAACCTCCACCAAAACCTAAACCAGGCCCGAAACCTCCACCAATGCCAAACCCAGGTCCAAATTGTTGTGAATAGTAATCGCTCATTTAAAATATCCTCCCTTAATCTCTAATATAGAACCCGTAATATATTATGTTAAACCTGTGTTTTTTGCTATTATGAGTTGTAACAGCAGGACATAGCAAAAAAATTACTGAAACGACAAAAAATGACAAAAAAATCAGTAAATGTAAGTTATAATAAGGGTGATAGAGAGAGGAGGGGCTCATGTGTTGGGAATGGATCGCAAGCAGCTTTTAATAGCCGCTGCTTTAATCTGTGCGATACTGTTTGGGACTGGTTATAAATTGGCTCAGGTTAAAGTAAAAGCTGAATTCAAACCGATGGTAACAGTTACCCAGAGTGATAAGGAGAAGAAAGACATTGTTCGGCAGGTGACTGTTTACCTCACAGGCGCTGTAAAAAAACCCGGAGTGTATACATTTCCGGAAGGGGCACGTATAATCGAAGGTATTAAAAAAGCGGAACCGGCTGCTGACGCAGCCCTGGAGTATGTTAACCTGGCAGAACCCATGACTGACAGCCAACATATTTATATTCCACATAAAGGTCAAGTTGAAGAGAGCCAGCAGCTTCAGGGGTCCGGAAACGGCCTTGGGATTACCGGTACTTTTGGACGAACGGGAAAGATTAATATTAATACCGCTACAGAAGAAACCCTAGATCAACTTCCTGGAGTTGGACCTTCTACTGCGGAAAAAATCGTTGAATATCGCCAAAGTCACGGCAAATTTAAGAGTATTTCAGACCTCTTGAATATTTCCGGAATTGGCGAAAAGACGCTGGCCAAATTTAAAGACAAGGTTACTATCTAATGTCGTGACAATATATGTGAAGGGTTGATTATCTTATGGACAGGCCAATAGTCGCGGCCCTGTTTTTTTATGCAGCAGGGATTGTTTTGGGCTGCTGCATCAGTTTATCGATGTTAACACTGATTTTAATCGGCTTGATTTTTCTTCTAGCAGGTTTGATTAATGAAGCCACAGCCTGGCGGAAAAACCGGGTGTATTTTTTGTTGGCGTTAACCATACTTGGATTAATAATGTTTCAATGGCAGTCAGAAAGAAACAAAGGGAACTTGGAAACTTTAGCAGGGAAAAAGTCAGTTTTAATTGGCACAGTCAGCACCGAACCGGATATCAGAATTAACAAGACCAATTATACGGTAAAAGTTGAACAGGAACTTTCCGGTAACCTGGTTGGAGACTCGGCTAAGGGATATGTACTATTAACTGTCAAAGGTGCTGCGCCAACTTTTTCTTATGGAGATAGGCTGGAAATCATCGGTATTCCCGAATCTCCGGCAGAAGCAGGTAACCCAGGAGATTTTAGTTATAGAAAGTATCTGCAGTCTAAAGGTATACAGCTTGTAATTAACAGTTGGAAAGGCTCCGGAGTACAGAGAACTGGGATTGGCAGCCTGAACTACGTTTTGGATACCTGTTTTAAATTCAGAGGGTTATTGATTTCCATATTAAATAGTTCTCTGGCTGAAAATTATGCCCCGATAATGGAAGGTATTCTTTTTGGTTCTGCCGGACGAATAGATTACCAAACACAAAATGATTTTGCTCTATCAGGTGTTATACACATTCTTTCGGTTTCAGGTTATCATATGGCCCTTCTGGCAGGAGCATGTCTTGTACTGGGGAATCTTTTTGGGTTAACTCGGAGTGCACAAACTTTTGTAACTATAGCTGTAACCCTGTTTTATGCCATAATGACCGGTTTTACGCCACCTGTAGCCAGGTCAGCTGTCATGATATGGACACTGCTGATGGCTCGTGTTCTGAGACGACATTATGACTGGCAGAGTTCAATGAGTCTGGCGGCATTTATAATTCTCCTTCTTGATCCCCAGTCTTTTTTTACCGCTGGCTTTCAGCTTTCTTTTATTGCGACCTGGGGGATATTTTATCTTACCCCCATTATCAAGCCCAGACTTGCATTCATTCCGTATATAGGAAAGGCTGTTTCCGTGACATTAGCTGCTCAGCTGGCTGTTCTTCCTGTAACTTCATACTACTTTAGCTATTTTTCCGTCATCTCTGTTATCTCCAACCTCGTTATCGTTCCTCTCGTAAGCCTGGCCATGCTGACAGGAAGTGCGGCCATCTTTGGAGGTATGGTTTGGATTCCTATTGCAGAGATAATAAATGTTAGCACTGCATTTATACTAGAACTTGTACTTAACCTGGCCCATATATTGGCCGACCTCCCGTTTTCGATTATTACCACCGGGCAGCCTTCCATTCCAGTTGTAGTCTTAATGTACGCGATAGCAGTCAGCGTTATCGAAATACTGAGAAATAGGGATAAGTATATAAAGACCATGAGGTTATGGCAGCTTAACCGACATAAGATATGTTTGGCTGCTCTTACCGCTGCCGCTGTTTTTCTCTGGGCCGGTATCTTTTTACCAGTGAGTGGAAGACTGGAAATAAACTTTGTGGACATAGGACAGGGTGATGCAGCTTTGATCAGGTCCCCTAACGGTAAATATATAATGATTGATACAGGAGGGAATGATGACGCCAACAGTACATTTGACCCCGGGGAAAGAATACTGATACCTTTACTTAGGAGGCAGGGAATACGCTCAATTGATTTGATGCTGCTAAGTCATCCACACGCAGATCATATACAGGGAGCGGAATCTGTTTTAAAGTATTTAAAGGTGGATGCGGTTGCAGTTAATCCACAGTTTTCCCAATATCCCGATGGGGCAGCACTCTTACAAAAATTTCGTCAGGCAGACAGTGAAATAAAAGAAGTCAGTGCCGGAGATACAATTCTTTTTGACAATCTTAAGCTTGAAGTGTTGTACCCTTCAGAGAGTGCTGCGCCGGAAGAAAACAATGACTCTATGATATTAAGACTTAGTTTTAGTGACTTCAGTATTTTATTTACCGGAGATGCAGAACAACCTGCCTTGGATGAATTATCTGATTCTAGCAAATTTAAGTCGAATCTGGTCAAAGTGCCGCACCATGGGAGCCGCGGCAGTTGGGTTAAAAAATTTTACCGTCAGGCAGCCCCTGATTTGGCAGTTATAAGTGTGGGTGAACGTAATAAATTCGGCCATCCATCAAAGGAAGTGACAGAGGGGCTTACTGCATTAGGAATTTCTGTGCTGAGAACAGATAGGGATGGGGCAGTGATAGTAAGTTCTGATGGCAGTGGTTTTGAGGTGGAGACGGGGAAAGGGGAAAAATTAGAGTGGTTAGAAGTAGGAGGAAAATTGACAGTCGTTAAAGAATAAACAATAAATTATAGGCTGGAGTACTATTGATGAGACGCCGGAATCACCGACCGAATAAAAAGGAATGAACAAAATGGACTATACTGCACTGGACAAAAGCCTGCAAAGACAGGTTATATCACCGGTTTACCTGTTTTACGGGGAAGAGACTTATTTGAGGGATGGATTTCTTTCAAAGTTCAAGTCTCTTATACCCGCAGATGTTCGGGATTTTAATATGGATATTGTAGACAGCAAAGATGTTGGTTTAGAAGCTATAGTAGGCATGGCCATGACAATGCCTTTTATGTCTGAAAAAAGACTGGTTATTGTCAAAAATGCCGCTTTTTTTAAATCTAAGCGTAAGAATCAGAGTGACAGCGGTAAAGAGCAAAACGAGAAGGATGAAAAAGCAAATAGCGCTGAGAAGGCTCTTTTAAGTTACCTTGAAGAACCGGTCAACTCAACATGCCTGATTTTTTGTACAGATTCAATTGATAAAAAACGAAAATTATACAAGACCATTGAAAAGCATGGGCAGGTAGTGGAATTTTCACCCCTAAAAGGTAAGGATCTCAATGCCTGGATTGACAGCAGGGCCAGAAATCTTGGGAAAATCATTGAGACACAGGCCATGGCAGGACTTATTACTGCAGTAGGCAGCGATCTTCAGCATCTTAACACTGAACTGGAAAAACTGGCTTGCTATTCCCGAACGGACAAAATTACTGCGGCAGACGTTGAAGAAATGGTCAGTAAAACTGCTGAATTAAGCGTCTTTGAACTTGTAGATTCGGTTGGTGAAAGAAACTATAACAAAGCTATTAAGATGGCTCGTGAGATGGTATTTCTGGGTGAGTCTGTTATCAAGCTGCTGTTTATGGTAGCAAGACAGTTTCGTCTGATTTTACGGTCCAAGGACCTGCACCAACAAGGCTACGCAGATAAACAGGTTGCCGGGCAGCTTCAGGTTCATCCCTTTGTAGCACAGAAGTGTATCAAACAAGCCAGGAACTTTTCAATGGATGAGCTAAAACTCGCTTTGGAGAAAATTCTAAAAACAGATTCGGATATAAAGAACGGTCGTCAGGAACCTACCCTGGCACTGGAATTGCTGATAATTGGATTATGTGAGAAACGCTAAAAAGGGCGGCAATTGTGCCGACCTTTTATTGTACGAATTGTTTATAAGCCGCCAGGCTCTGTTCAACTGTTTCCCGACACTCAGGGTATTTTAGAAATTCAGTATGGACCAATGCGAACCCTTGCCTGAACTCAGGGCTGATTCTTATCGCCTCTGCTGATATTGTAAATAATTCAGAAGTTATCTTGAGGAAATGATCCCTTTTCTCAGGCTCCGTTTCTCTGATTTCTTTAACTAGCTTTTCCATCACACTCATCATCTGGTCTAAAAGCAATCTTAATCACCCCTGTTTAAAAAATAGGTAAAAATTTTAGTATAATGCTCCACTAAAAAACCGCCCTTAAAGGCGGCTTTTCATTTATTATTATTTCGTTTTTTAGCCCAGATTATTCTGAAAGGAGCGGGCAAATCAGTATTGCTTCATCATCACAGGGTCTGTCAAGAAGCTCACAGTATTCTTCAAAGGTATTCTTGTCCGTGTATTTATAAGGGCACATATATTAGATTACCTCCAGTTTTGATTTTAACAGAAATTCTGCCCTTATTTTAACATTAGCTATTCAAGGAGACAAGTGTTTAAACAAGGGAAACTCCCTTGAGCTAAACTACCCTCAGGTATGACACTGGGCTGCTTTTTTCTCTCTTTCCAGGATAAAACCAGGTTTTAAGGAGTCTTTGGGGCAGTTTGAACTGCAGCTAAAGCACAGCAGACAGTTGGTAGGGTTAATTTTCGCAGTTTTATTCACAAATGAAATCGATCCGGTGGGACAAACCTTTTCACAGGATTTGCATCCATTACATGGCCCCGCATTTTTTATGGTATCACCGCTAAAACGTGCTGTCAGGCTGAAGAATGTTCCCCAAGGACAAAGGTATCTATGCCAGGCGGTGGGATTGATGAAAAGGGTTACCAGTAGTCCGAATGGGATAATTATAAGTGGCAGCGGGAACTTATTTCCCTGCGTTATAGAGTAGATTGTGTATCCTAGTCCCACAAGAAACAGAAGAAATACTGCTATTCTGTAATTTTCTTTTCGTAAAGAAGATGGAGTTGCCTTTTGAGTACCCAGTTTTTTACCCAATATATTCACTGGTCCCATAAGTGTATTGATGGGGCAGGCCCAACCGCAGTAAAAACGTCCAAGGAATGCAGCTAGTACAATTGAAGTGAAAATAAAACCCATCCAGAATTGAGCTTTTCCTGAAACCATTAATAAAATGAAAATCCCTAAAAAAATAATTTGTGAAATTCTTCTTGCTGCTTGCATCACTTTTGACCTCCAATAACATGAGATTTGTCGAATACTGCCTTAATCAAACGGCAATTACAGTGCGGAAAAAACGCGGGGCAACCTATAGGGGGTATAGGTATATTATAATTTTATAACACTTGGCCTCAATTGTAAATAAATAAGGTAAGTTCTAAATTTAACAAGTTGTATTGACAGGAGAAAGGGTTAATGCTAAAATAGAATATACCCGGTAGGGGTATATGCAGTGAAAAGAATGTCCTAAATGTCGAGTTATTTTTACGCTGCTTTAAAGACTGGGTTTAATTATCAGAATGGAGGGATTTTCATGGCTATAGCTAAGCTGGAACCAGGCTTATGTGAAAAATGTGCAGTGTGTAACGCTATGCTTGCTTGTCCCATTGATGCAATAAAACATAACTGGTCATCAGACCTGGTACGTAACGGTCCGGTGGAAATTGATCAGAAGAGATGCCTGGGTTGCGGGAAGTGTGAAAGGTTTTGCAGAGGTAAGGCTATTAAAATAGTTTAACTTTAAATTATAAAAAATAACGGGGAGCTTATCCCCGTTATTTGCAAGTTATATAAGCTTAATTTGTAAACCACTGTGTCCAGTAGTGGTGGTAGTTACCACTGCTCTTGTAAGCATAGCCTACACCAATCTTGCCAAATCTTGTGCTCATGATATTTTTGCGGTGTCCCGGACTGTTCATCCAGGCTCTAACAACGGATTCAGGTGTTCTCTGGCCTGAGGCGATGTTTTCGCCCGCGTAGCGGTATCTGATTCCAAAGGATTTCATCATGGCAAAAGGTGAACCGTATTTAGGTGAAGTATGACCAAAATAATTGTTTTTAACCATATCTTGTGATTTTGCTCTTGCACCTTTGCTTAGAAGAGTATCTGCCACAAGAGGCTTCAAACCTGCTTTTTTCCTTTCTATATTTACAAGGTCTATAACCCTTTGTTCAAATTGACTGATGGTATATGTAGGTGCCGGAGCCGGAGCTGGAGCCGGAGCTGGAGCCGGAGCTGGAGCCGGAGCTGGAGCTGGAGCTGGAGCTGGAGCTGGAGCTGGAGCTGGAGCTGGAGCCGGAGCTGGAGCCGGAGCTGGAGCCGGAGCTGGAGCCGGAGCTG
>JAENZX010000016.1 GCA_016841045.1 Thermincola carboxydiphila | reverse complement strand
CACGGAGGGCAAGGCACCGCGGGCGCCATGGATGGCGCAGGAGCGGTGATCCCGTCTTCCGCTCCATAAAAAGATGATTACACCTTTGTTAAAACAGAGGTGTTTTTTGATTGCAGCAGAAACAGGGATGAAGAACCCGCGACCCTTGGGTCGCAGGGTTCGACATTTGCCACGGAGGGCAAGGCACCGCGGGCGCCATGGATGGCGCAGGAGCGGTGATCCCGTCTTCCGCTCCATAAAAAGATGATTACACCTTTGTTAAAACAGAGGTGTTTTTTGATTGCAGCAGAAACAGGGATGAAGAACCCGCGACCCTTGGGTCGCAGGGTTCGACATTTGCCACGGAGGGCAAGGCACCGCGGGCGCCATGGATGGCGCAGGAGCGGTGATCCCGTGGCATAAACTGCACTAAATAAAGGAATAGTGATATTGAGTGAAGAAATAGACAGTCACAGCAAAAACAGAAAGAGTGGGCATATATGGGCACTTTTCATGAAGACGCGGTCAGGATACTTGAACAGAGATATCTTTTAAAAGATGCTGCCGGCAAGGCTGTAGAAACCCCTGAGGACATGCTGCGCAGGGTTTCTGAGGCGGCGGCTTCAGCAGATAAGGACAAAGGATACTGGGAAGAGGCTTTTTATAATGTAATGGCAGGCAGGCGTTTCCTTCCCAATAGCCCTGCCCTGGCAAATGCCGGACTATCAAGGGGACAGCTTAGCGCCTGTTTTGTGCTCCCTGTTTCGGACAGCCTGGAAGACATTTTTGAAACAATGAAAAGGGCTGCTCTGGTCCATAAGACCGGAGGAGGGACAGGTTTTTCGTTTTCCACTGTCCGCCCCAGGGGAGACAGGGTCTCATCCACAGGGGGAGAGGCTTCGGGTCCGGTTTCTTTTATTAAGGCTTTTAACTGTGCCACAGATGCAGTCAGACAGGGCGGCATGCGCCGGGGGGCGAACATGGCCGTACTGGATTACTGGCACCCTGATATTCTGGAATTTATTAATATGAAAGAAGAAGAGGGTGTCCTGGCAAACTTCAACATTTCTGTAGGTGTTGACAAAAAGTTTATGGACCGGATTATTAACGGTGGAGACATTGAACTGATAAACCCGCGTACCGGAAAAACTAACGGCAGGACAATACCTGCTGCTGCAGTATTTGACGCCATGACCCGTGCTGCCTGGGCCAATGGGGAACCGGGAATACTGTTTTTTGACCATATCAACAAGGTCAACACAGTTCCCGGGTGTGGTCCTATGAAGGCTACCAATCCCTGTGGTGAGCAGCCCCTGCTGGATTATGAAAGCTGCAACCTGGGAAGCCTTAATCTGACTTCCTATATCAGGGAGGCCGGAGAGGGATACCGGGAAAGGATAGACTGGGAACTGCTGGCTCAGGATACAGCCACTGCGGTACGTTTTCTGGATAATATTATTGATATAAACAGCTACATTTTTCCCGAAATAGAGAGTGTGACAAAGGGTAACCGGAAGACCGGCCTTGGGGTGATGGGGTTTGCCGACATGCTGATTGAACTCGGGATACCGTATGCATCCGATGAAGCCCTTGAACTGGCAGAAAGCCTGATGGGATTTATCAGGGCAAAAGCGTTAGAGACGAGTGCAGCACTTGGTAATGAAAAGGGCTCGTTCCCCAATATTGACAAAAGCATTTACAAGGGTAAGAAGATGCGAAATGCCACTGTGACCACCATAGCGCCCACAGGGACGCTGTCAATGCTGGCCGGTACGTCCAGTGGCATAGAGCCCCTGTTTGGTCTCAGCTTTATTAAGGAAGTCCTTGAGGGCAGGAGGTTTCATGTTACCAGCCGAAGCTTTGAAGAGGCGGCCAGGAAGAGAGGTTTCTGGTCTGAGGACCTGGTTCAGGAGCTGGCACACAGAGGCAGCCTTACAGCTATTGGAGGCATTCCTGAGGATGTGCGCCGGGTGTTTGCCACTGCATTTGAGATACCTCCGGAATGGCATATAAAGGTCCAGGCTGCATTCCAGAAGCATGTGGACAATGCGGTTTCCAAGACAATTAACTTCCCTGCCGGCGCAACTGTAGAGGAAGTCAGGTCAGCTTACATTTTGGCCTGGAAATCGGGACTTAAAGGGCTGACCATATACCGGGACGGTTCCCGGTCAAATCAGGTACTGAAATTTGCATCCAAAGACAGGGATAAGGATACAACAAACGGGGAAAATGATACATTCCCGCCAGGGTGTTCTACCTGTCCGGAATAACATGTGCTTATTTACCACTGGTGCCATTCAATTTCAGTTATAACCTAGTTGACTTGGTATTTTGTTTGTGTTAATATATTAGTTGTCACCGGGACAGATAACACTAAACAAAAGGTGATATTTTTACGAGGCGGCATGGCCAAGTGGCTAAGGCAGAGGACTGCAAATCCTTTATCCCCGGTTCGAATCCGGGTGCCGCCTCCAATTTATATTTAAGCAAGAATAGTCAGTAGGTATAATAGCATTAACAGTAAGTACTGCTAACTGCCAACTGCCAACTAAATATGCCCGAGTGGCGGAACTGGCAGACGCACAGGACTTAAAATCCTGCGGGGCTCACCCCCCGTACCGGTTCGATTCCGGTCTCGGGCACCACTTAAGCCTACAGAATCAAGGACTTGCGCGGATGGAAGCATTTAACAATCCGTATCGATTGTTGCTCTCATCCGGAAGTGTTCAAACATCATGTTTGAAGGACGCAGGATCTTGGTTTTTTTGTTGTTCAGCCATTTCTTCAATATGCTGAAAAATTTCCTGGTCCAGCATGTTTGCAACATGGTCATTCATAGCACTTGTTACGTGTGTGTAACGGTTTTTCATGACCATTGTAACGTGGCCGACCCTGTCCTGGACCTCCTTGTCCGAAATGCGCATCTCTGTCAGAAGAGTGACATGAGAGTGCCTGGTATCATGGAGCCTTACCTTCAGGCCCAGGGACTTTATGAACTTTTTAAAGTTACAGCTGATCCAGTCAGGATCAAGAGGGCTTCCGTCAGGCCAGCAGCAGACCAGATTAAAATCCTTATATTCGCTGCCAAAGATTGATTTATTTTTTTCTTGCTCTGCTTTGACTTTTTTGAGCTCGCGAACTACGAACGCCGGAAGAACCATAGAACGCTTGCTGCCTTGCGTTTTTGGCTTGTTGACGAACGCCAGGCCGTCCCTGGTTCGCTTATATTGCCGGCGAACCCATAGCTGCCCTGTGTCAAGATTCAGGCAGTCCCACATTAACCCTGCAATCTCGCTTCGCCGCATTCCGGTTCACAGTGCCAGTAATATGACAAGATACAGCTCGGTGAAGAGGGCCTTTGCTTTTGCTAAAACGTCAATTATTTGGTCTCGTGTAAGAATATTTGCTTCAAATTCCTCTTCTGCTACCGGTGGCGAAGCAAGGTCAACAGGGTATAGGGGATTTTCCCACGAATTGCGAGCAGTTTAAAGATGTTTTGTAAAACCCGGTGGTGCTTTTGGACCGTGGTTGCAGACAAACCATCCCGGATTTTTTTTGCGTAATATCGGGCAATATGCTCCGGCTCAACCTCTCCGACCTTCATGTCCTTAAATTCCGGCATCAGATGCTTATACACTATGATGCAGTAGTCGGCATAGCTGTATATACCACTGTATTTTCCTTTGACAAAAGCCAATTCTCCAGGTGTGTACTCATCAGAAGGCGCTTATCAATTAAGGTATTTTGGTGTTGGGCCTCGTATATAAGTTCTGTCAGATACTGCTCTACTTCGGGCTTAGAACCTTTAAACCTGTGCCACTTCTGACGGCGTTTGCCGGTTTCAGGATCTTTGGGGCATCCAGGACGACATCCCAAACATTTTTAAGCTCAGTACCATTTCTATCCTTGGCTTTTCTAATGTGTCCCCGCAACTGCTTTCCTCCCTTCTTCGCCCAGAGACGGGCTTACTGTTCCACATTCTGCCAGATTTTAAACCTGTCTGGACAGTGGCCGGTTCAGCAGTTCATCGATAGCAACGGCAGGTACTACCAATCTACGGCCCAGTCGTAATGCCGGAATTACATTCTGTTTGACCAGCTTATATGCCAGGTTATTTCCGATGTTAAGGATTTTAGCAGCTTCCTTTACTGTATACACTTGCTTTTCGTGTTTCATCCGGTTCACCTCTCTTTTCATATTTATTAAGAAGTAACGTAACAAAGAAAAGCAGGCAAATTAATCCGCAAAAAGCGGAATTAATAAGATTTGCCCGTGGGCTGCCTGTATGAGGAAAACAAAATAAGCCCCCCAAAAAAGACGTATTGCTTCCTAGTCAATGTTTTTTGCCTGTTAAATATTTGACCTTACGGCCGACCTTAGAATCAAAGGATTCTAATTTAAACCCCCTGAACAATTTCAATTTGTAAGAAAAAAAAGATTAAGTATAATTCCGGAAGAGTTAATAGAGTTAGACTACATGGAGTTTTGTACAGTAGTCGATATATTCGATAGTAGTGACGAATTAGACATAGAAGTAGATTTACATGGTTTAACAGTAAAGAAAGCTAAGCACGTTCTTACTGGATTGCTGAATAAATTACCTGAAAAAGTTCACTCAATAATGGTGATACATGGATTTAAGCATGGACAATCTTTGAGAAACATGATTAGAAAAGAATTTATACACAGCAGAATAAAAAACACTATTGAAGACTTAGAAAATGAGGGAAGAACAATTTTTAAATTAATACAGGATCAATTGAGGTGGAAAGGTAGGGAGGTAAAAAACGCGCCGACCATTCGGCATGATATGTTGGTTTCCGCCCACGACTGTCACGATTTTTCGGTAGAGCACGGGTAGAATAGGGAGTGCTAAAGCCAATATCTGAACCTAAGGGAGGGGTAACCCCTCTCTTTATTACATTGTAATGTTATAATTAGGTTTAAGATAATTAAAGGGAAAAATAGGCATAAAGTAGAAATAAACTATATTTTCCGTTAAGTTTTCTTTAACTATCGGGAGGTAGTATAAGAATGGATAATAAATTGATTGAAATAAGAAGGCTTGCAGGTTATTATCGTGATCTTTTGGGTGCAATTTCTCAACAGAGCGGAAAGCACCTTGTGGATATGGGTTCAACCTTACGATATGGTTTAACTGTTGATATAGGACATTTTGTGAAAAGTATTAGGACAGTTATTGAAAATGATATCCTTCAGTTAGCTTTGGATAGAATGTCTCCGGAACTCGTTACCTCAATCTTATTAAATTCAGAGCCCGTAGAAGATGAGGTTGAGAATAATGAAGATAATAGTCAATCTGGTCAAATTATTGAAACAAATGATGAAAAGAAAATGGTCTCTGCCAAGGTTATGGCTATTTACAGAAAACAGGAACAAGATAGGTACAACCGAGAAACTATAATTGGTTTTCCGGTTGTAGCAGGTAAGTTCGGAAATAAGAAAATCTGCGCTCCTTTGTTTTACATTCCGGTAAACGTTGAATACAACCCGTTAAAGAGCACTGTTATTTTAAGTAAAAATGTAGCTGAACCAGTGTTCAATTCCTCTCTAATTGCCAAATTGGTCAGTCAAGATGGTGAGGTGGAACTGGTAAGGCAGAAACTGTTACCGGTCTTATATGAAGAAGAATTTTCTCTTGAAGTTATAGAAAAAAGCATTAAAATTTTGGGTGAACTTGTTGAAGCTTTACGTGGACTGAAGGTGGATGGCAAAATGGTTGGCTCTTTAAAGTCAGCTATTGATGCCAGAGAGACTAAAGGTTTGCGGGTATTTAACGCTATTGTTTTAGTGAACGCTGCCAGAGGTAACGCGTTTTTAATTGATGAACTTCTCCAACTTGCTGAATTAAACGAGTTCCATGGAGAAACGGTCATTAGTTCCATTTTGGGAGGAATACCCGAAAACGTAGGTGAACAAGTAGATGATCCGGATCATGAGTCTCATAATCGGCCCCTGTTATTTCCCCTTAAGAGTAATCAGGCTCAAAGACGGGCAGCTAGAAAAGCAGAAAAGGCAAAATTGATTTCTATTCAGGGGCCTCCAGGTACTGGGAAATCTCAGACAATTGCTAACTTGGTTTGTGATTTAGTAGCCCAAGGCAAAACTATCTTGGTTACCAGCCATCAAAACAAAGCTCTGGAAGTCATAACTGATAAACTCCCAGAGGTGGATTATTTAGCATTGTCCTTATTGAAGGGGGAAAAAGCATCTGCCGAGCAGCTAGCAAATCAACTGGCGAATTTTGATACATATGTTGCTGATATCTCTTCTGACAACTTAAATAGAGCTTACGAAAGAACAATAGCCAGCATCCAGGAAACAGATGCAGATATTCGGCGATTAAAAGCCCGGTTTTCGGAATTAAAATGCTTAGAACGTGACTCCCATTCTAAATACTACAGATTCTATGAGATAAAAGAATATGATCATATTTCAAAAGAGGATGTCCTGCCAGAGGGTTCGACTCTGTTAAAAAGTTATACTCAGTGGTATCAAATATATAAGAAGACTAAAGTCACTACAAAAAAACAAGCCGGTTTCTTAAATAAGTTAAAGTTATACGCAGATTACACTAAAATCTTTCTTTTGGAGAAAAGCGCCTTGGGCTGTCTTCAGAAAACTCTAGAGAAGATTAAAAATTTGGATTTTGAGAATGAACCCGAGTGGGTTCGAAATTTTGACAAAGCTATCGAAGCATACAGATTAAGTAAGTTTATTGACAATGATATAGTTGAAAATCCAGATGATATTGGAGAAATTTCTTCTGAAATTAGAAAAATGGAGGCTAATAAAAGAGAGCTAGCTACTAAGGCATTATATCAGAAAATAAAAATTGCTTTGAAAAAAGCTGCAACGGATAATGCGACTTCCCAACAGATTATAAAGTTGAAGAAAATATTAAGTAGGAAGAGGAAGACCGTTTCCTTTGTGCAGTTAAAAGAAAAAGTTGATTATCGAAAGTTACTGAATGTATTCCCTTGCTGGGTAATGAGTATCGAAGATGTAGCACGTATCTTTCCATTGCAGGAAGGACTTTTTGATTACCTAATAGTTGATGAAGCATCCCAATGTAACCAGGCTACGGCATTGCACTTGGCTTATAGAGCCAAGCGAATGATTGTAGTTGGAGACCAAAAACAGATGAAGAACCCCAATGTCAGGTTTCTATCCGACGATCTCGTAAGGATGCTATTAGTAAAGCATGAATTGGCAACTCATCCTAAAGTTGATTTTTTCCATGGGCGCGAGTCATTATTGGCTTTAGTTGAGTATTCTGCGAACTCGAGAGAGTTTTTAAATGAGCATTTTAGGTGTGAGCCGCCAATTATTGCTTGGAGTAATAAAGAATTTTATAATAATAAGCTCAAAGTGTTGACTCCAATTAGACCTAGAAGATTTAAACCGAGTTTGGAAGTAAATTTAGTGCACGGTGCTGACGATGACCCCGATATTAAACAAAACATTCTTGAAGCTCAAGCTGTTATTCGAGAGACAGCTAGGTTGATTGAGAGTGGTGAGGCCGAAGGGCTAACCATAGGGGTAATGTCACTTTATAGAGAGCAGGCTACTTTGCTTCAAAAACTACTATTTGAGAGAATTGAGCGGAACCCGGAGTGGCTTAAGAAACATGATTTAATAGTATCAACAGCTGACGGCTTCCAAGGAGACGAAAGAGATATTATTCTATATTCGATGCGTTATGGGCCGAGTAGTTCTCCTGGGACAATTAATGCAATTCAATTGGAACCTGAGCGGATAAATGTTGCTTTTAGCAGGGCCCGAAGGAAAATGATCATGTTTATCTCGAGACCGGTAGAGGAATTTCCTAAGGGAATTATAAGGGACTTCCTGAGACATGCTGATGCTGAATATAACAATCCTAGCGATCGTTTGGGTCTAGTGAGTGATGATAAGTTTGACAGTAAATTTGAGGAAGATGTTTGTTTTGCATTACGCCAAAGAAACATAACTGTCTATACTCAGGTTCCATGTGCATCCTTTAAGATTGATATGGTCGCTATAGATAATGAGGGGCGCCGGATTGCAATAGAATGTGATGGCGAATTTCATTATGATGATGATGGTGACCTGCGCGAGGAAGATTACCAGCGACAAGACATCATTGAACGTAGTGGATGGTACGTTCATAGGATTCCCGTACGAAAATACTATATGAACCCTTATTTAGCAATTGATCAAGTCATAGATGTCTTAAAGCTTCAGCCAACTGATGAGCAAATTGAAGTCGAAATAATTAAAAAGCCTGAATGTTTTGATCTTGAGGCGGTTGACCAAAGGCCTTCATCGTTGAAAAAAGTCGACTTTGTAAAACCAATAGAACAAAAACCAGGTAATACCGGTAGCCCAAAAGAAGTTTTTAATAAAGCCACCAATAACCAGCCTGTCCAGCCAACATCGATTGATTTGGCTGAGCCTCCTTTAACTGAACCTATTTGGAAAAAGGAAGCCTGGCTAGCCTTATATTCTTGGGGGCGTGATTTTGGCCGTCTGACTATCAAAGAATACATGTTTTGCAATCAGGTAGCTAAGGTATTAGGGAGCGGCAAACCTTTAGTTAATGAAGAAAAGAAAGCTGCAGTATTTCTTTGGAACGAAGCTTTAAGCAAAGGTTTTTCCATAAAGAAGCCGATAATGAAGACAAATGAAATACCAAGAAGGGTGGTTAAAAGAGCACCTCCCGCAAAGCCAAAGGTGCCTTTTAAACCCATAGCTAAGTGCTTGGACTGTAGAAAATTTGGAACAGATGAATGTACTGGACCTAATACCGGTTTGGGCAGTTATGACCGCCAAACTAATTACTGCCCCAACTTTAGTCGAAAGAAGAGGATAGACGAATTATACTAATTTTTATTTCCGGAGAATTCTTTTATTAGAGTTTACGAATTATGAATTGTTTAAGGTGGAGTGCTTTATGAAAAAGGGGAAAATATGTTGTGTGCCTTCAGTTTGGCCATCACTAAGTGTTGAGGAGGAAATTATTGATGAAGGTCTTGATAATTGCCTGTGGCAACTATTGAAAGAATCGTCTGCTTTGATGGGAATAGTCAATGACATTACTTACGAGAGTGTTCAAACACTAGAGGGGCTTTTTGAGCAAAATCCTCAGCTTAATTCGCGTTTAATTGTATTCGTCTATCCTGCTTGTAGGAGCAACAAAAGGGTTCTCACTGAAATAATGAGGCTTCAGGATGCCCTTGCTCCAAGGGTTAAATTTAAATTAAGTCATTCAACAACGGGCGCGTCAAATTGTCTTTGTTTTACGATTGATGATAAACCACACTTTCTTATAGGGTCTCAATCGGTCTTTGACCAGGCAAGTTCTGAGCCAAGCGAGTGCAGTTTTATTTTTAGGGATAACTCTTTGTTAATTAATAAGTGGGTTGATTGGTTCGATTACTTATGGCCTAAAGCTTTCCCCTTAAATGAATTTACGGTTGATATCCCACATTTAGTACCAGCGGGAGGATCAAAGGAGGCATCTAATATATGGTGTCAGTATATTGAGAAATGTTATGATCAACCTTCCGTATTAGTAAGGAGTCAAGAAACTGGTACTAAAGTGACCCCGGATTTGAATAAAGGACAAATCGTGGTAGTGTCTGACAGTATACAAAACAAGAAGCCTAGTGAAGAATTATCTATTAAAGCGGCAGAACCAATGATTGAAAGACTCAGTCAGTTATACGAAATTGGTGTTCAAGTACAGTTTAATAAATTAAGCCGTATTAGACCTTTAGATGCTCCAATGAAGCCGGCGTGGTTTGGCGTGGAAAGTTTAAGAAAAGTAGGTTCTATTTCCCGTAAAGTCGGATACCGTATATCTGTTATTGATGAAACGGTTCTAAAGGATTTGGAAAATAAGAAGTCTGCTGGACGAAGAATTTTAAATCAAATGAGTTATTCTTTAGGGGATGGACAGCGATGGATGCCTGAAAGGGTTATGCCCTTATTTGAGGCAGAATTAGAACGGATTAATCAGCAGGCACAGCACAGATTAACTGAACTTTTACGAGGAAATGTAGATGCCTATGTAAAGAGTCACCGTGTAAGAGTTACAAAGGATGCAAATGCTCAATATGAGGAGTTTAATCCAGGGCAGACTTTGCCTTCTGAAATAATAGATGAAATATTAAATGATTTAAAGAACAGACTAAGCGAAGCCACAAAGGGAAGTTTTATGCCAAATTTAAATTATAGCAAAATTAGTTTTTCAATGCAGTCGGAAAGCAAATGGAACTCTCAATGGGGGCAACCGTTAGTCTTTTTGTCCTCAGTGGCTCAGTATCCTAGAAAGGCGTTAACTGATAGGTTTTTTCTTCAAGGAGTCAAGGTTGACCATAAGGAATTGCTTAAGTTTATGAACATTTGCGATGATTATATTTTTGAAATTAGTCAGTGGGATTTACATGATATCGCAAAGGCAGAGTTGAATCTTATAGATAAAATTGAGTCTTTGGATTCTGATGAGTATGATAAATGTTGGCTATTGGTTTATTTGATGGAAGGAAAGACATTAAAGTGGGTAGTCGCTGGAGAAGCTCTATTAAGCGAATCAAAAGACTATGATTTCTGGGCAAAGAATATGATAGAAAGCTTTGGAAGTGATTTAAATGATAGATTAGAAGCGATGTATGACCTTTGCAATGACAGCTAAGGAATTAAATAATAATCCAAACTCCTTCATTTTTTATAGAATTGATATAAAACCCCACATAGGGTTATTTTTTTTGCATAATAACCGAGAATAATTTAGTTGTTTTGTAAGCGTCAAATAACCCGGTGGATAGAAAAAAGGCAAAAACTCGTGTAAACTAAAGTTTCTGCCCTATCTGCATCTTGTTTGTGCATCCGGACTCCATGGAAGGTAATCTTCCAGGAATTCCGGGTATTGTCCAAACTGTACACCTGGCATATCGTTGAAGACGAAATTAAGATATTTATACGGGTTCAGGCCTGGCCTTAGCAGTTTCAATTATGGTGTAAATAGCAGCACTCGCTGCAGCTCCTTTAGGGCTACCACTGAAGAGCCAGTTCTTGCGCCCGATGGTGAACGGGCGGATGCTGTTTTCAGCCAGGTTGTTGGATATAGAGCAGTTTCCGTCTTTAAGGTAATTCATGAGCTCTTTCTTGTGGTTCGTGGAGTAGGTCAAGGCTTCACCCAATTTAGATTTTGGTAGAACCTTGTCCCTAACGGAATCGACCCACGCCCAAAAGGCCTCTAAAACAGGTTTTTCCTGTTTCAGACGCTCCGATTTACGCTGATTATCAGAAAGGTTTTCAAGAGTTTTTTCAATTTCAAAAAGTTTGTTACAGTATGCAATGCCCTGGCTTGGAAGGGTGGCTTCCGGACTATTGATATCCTTGGGAAGAGCATCCACAAAGTTTCTCCGAAGATGTGTCCAGCACATACATCTGGTGATTTCCGGAACCTTGTTGTATCCCGCATATGCATCCGTGTGGAGGTAGCCTTTGAATCCTTTGAGGAATTTCTGAGGGTATGTACCACTCCTTCCGGGTTGATATTCGAAGATCCGGATGGGATGTCTACAGTGCTGGCCTGAGCTGTATACCCACATGTAAGAATCGGTTGTATTCTTCCGGCCTTCTTCATTCATAACCTGGACGGTGGTTTCATCTGCATGCAGATATTTTTCCTCTAGGAGCTTCTGGTGCATTAGATTCACCAATGGCATTAGCCAGTCCCGGGATGCAGCCATAATCCAATTAGCCATGGTTGCTCGGCTTAGGTTCACACCCAGTGTCTTCCACTCTTTTTCCTGCCGGTAAAGGGGAAGGGCATTGACGAACTTCTGATGCATGACCCATGCCACTGTTGAGGGAGACGCCATAGAGTGCTGAATTACCGGGTATGGCACCGGGGCTTTCTCCATATAGGGTTCCCCGCTCTTACGACAAGTGCGGCACTCAAAGGTTTCACGGTAAATATCGATGACTGTGACTTTAGCAGGAATGTATTCAATTTCCGTACGAATAAACTCCTCACCGACCGGTACGAGCGTGGTATTACAAGCTTCGCAAAAGCGGTCGTCTTCGGGAAGCGTACATAGACGCTTGATGCGGGGGATATTCTTTAATAGATCCTTCCGTTGGCCTTTGAATTTCTTACGATGAAAGTTCTCAGCCTGCTTAAGGTCAGGCTCCGGAGCCTTGGGGTCTGCCATGATTTCTGCTTCATCAAAAAGAGACATCTGCCCCAAAGCAAGGGACGATGTCTTCTCAGTACTTCTACCGAACAGTTTACGTGTCAAATACTCAACGGTATCGTGCAGCCGTTTGTTCTCCTGCTCCAAATCGGATATGCGTTTTTCAAGGGATTTTACCTTCTCAACTGCGGTCATGAATACAGTTCCTTTTGTGTTTTTCTAACTGTATCCATTATAACATAAAAATGCCCAAAAAGCCAGTAATTATGCGGGTTTTCGGCAATTTTTGCAGTCAAATACAAGCCTTGATTTTTAGCTTTTTTACAGCCTTGGGTTGATCTATAGATAGGCCTTCCAGAAGCCAACGAAATTCCTGGTTGGTGATAGAGCGAACAGCTTCGGCAGTCCTTGGCCATTGAAAACTTCCGGATTCGAGACGCTTGTATAGAAGGACAAAACCATCTCCTTCCCAATACAGTGCTTTCATCCGGTTACGCCGCCGGCCACAGAACAGAAACAGGCTGTTTTGGAATGGGTTCAACTGAAAGTTCTGCTGGACGATAGCGGCCAGGCCATCAATGGACTTACGCATGTCAGTATACCCACAAGCGATATATATTTTTTCTGCTTTTGAGATATCACCTAACATTTTGCATAGCCCTCAGGATACTCTCGATCAACCCTGCGGATGCACTGTTGTGAATCTCCAGTGTGACAGCACCAAAACGCAAAACAATATCTGACGATGATTCTTGAAGCTTAGGACCACCGGCTGAGGGCAACGGCATATTTACCGGCACAATCGGGTTATTACCGGTAAGTGATGGCAATGCCTCGCAGGCTGCCATGCGAACACGTTTTAACCAATAGTAATAGCTTTTTGGATTGATGTCATGTTCAGCACACCATGCCAAGACGGTCTGGCCACTGCTGCGGCATTCCCGGATGATCTCCATCCACTGCTTTAGTCGATACTGGTGGGTGACTTCCCTGGTATTCAACTCTAAACCTCCTTTTGGAGTTTTTCGACCTAGTCGAAAAACTCTACAAAGTCTAATTTAGAGAATTGTCTCACAGACTTAGGGAAGTTTCCATACACTGTCTTATTTGACGATTACATTAAACTACCTCTTGATAAAGCATAGTTTGCAATTGTGTCGAAGTTTGTAGTAATTTTTGGCAAGGAAATTATTAAAAAATAAAGAAGGTTTAAATAAAGAAATTACTATAGGGAGGAAGGCTAAAGTGAAAAGAACTTGGGTTATTATTGCTATCACATTATTAGTCATGAGTATTTTTGCTAATGTAACGAGTGTACAAGCAAAAGATGACAATGGAGTTGTCGGAAAGATTAAAAACATACAACAACAAATTACTTCACTATTTCAAGAAATGGGACTTATTTCAAGTGGGGTCTCAGAGTTAGAATCTACGGTTGCAAATCAAATATATAAAATTGAAGAACTGCAAGATGTGGTTCAAAATCAGCAGGAACAAATTTCTGAATTGAAAGAACCAAATGATTTATTAGATGTTACTGGAGAAATTACGGATTTATATTACCTTGATGGAAAACCCTGTATTAGATTGAATGATATTGCAAGGTTTTATTATCCATGGGATAGTAGCTCCTCTGAAATTATGAGAGGTCAGTTGGTAAATATAAGTATTAATAGCAGCAATGAAGTAGTTTCACTGAGAGTGTTAGGAGAGGAAATAGATAATGCCACAGATATTGGGATTTTTAAGGGAGCAGCAGTAGATTATTCCTCAGCCAGAGGTACTATATCTATAGAAAATCAGAATGGAGTCATTAAGTATTATTACGATTTACTGAGTGGCGACTTTATTCAGGATTTGAGCATAGGAGATACTGTAAAATTAAGTCTTGACGATAGGGATTATGTTGTTAATGTTGAGGTTCTAGAACATTCCGACAATCAATCAACGATTACTGGATTGGTATTAGATAAATTTGTTTCAGGGTTTGATTATTATATTAAAATCGATACCAATGATGCTATTGTGGTTTACAAAGTTAATAATGATGTATTTAATGCAGTTAGCGAAGGAGATAACATTGAATTAACACTTAATAATTACGGGGAAGGAATTGCAGTAGAAATTTTATAAATATCAAATCAGAAGATAATTTATTGTTAATTATACCGACCGAAAACATGAAATCTTATAATAACATGTCTTTGACAGTAAGAACATGAAATCAGAAGCATTATTCGACTTATACTCGAATAAACCTAGTTAAATAACCATTATAGGTAATAAGGAGCCGAATTTCAGGTGCAAAGTGGTTATTACGAAGCTTGAAAGGGTTTTCCGAAGGTAAGAGGAGTTGCCTATTTGAATGATAGTTGGCAGGTTCTATAATATTTAAGAGATTTATATAGGAACTTATCAACTGTTGCACGGTAAGTTTGCGATACTTGTTTAAGTCAAAAATCATAATAATATAACTTGAAATTATTATGGATATAGATTTTTTGAGATAAAGGGGCAGTTTATGCTCCTTTTTTGTTTCAAATCAATTGAAACTCTATCCATAATGATAGTTATGAGTAAACATTATGTTGACAGTTTCTTTTGAGAGTTGTACAATTAACTTGTACCAATAGTTTCCAAGGAGGTCAGCATAATGAAATCTATAGAAGAATTAATCAAAGAGTATCAAGATGAACTAATTAGGCAGGACAAATCGGATAATACTATTTCATCTTACTTGTTGGATATTAAAGCCTTTATAAAGTGGTATCAGGAATCAACTAATGAAGGTATTGAAAAGTTAATTGCACTTGATTTGAAAGATTACCGAAGTTTCTTAGTCACCAATGGGGCAAAAGTGGCAACAGTAAACAGGAAGATTGCTAGTATCAATAAGTTTGTTGAATGGCTTAATGTTGAAGGGTATCTGGAGAAGCAATTCAAACTCAAACAAATAAAGCAAACCTCTCAACAACAATTTAAAGGGTTAGAACCTAAAGACCTTAAATCCCTGCGAAAAGAAATTCACAGGAATGGCAATAAAAGAGATATTCTAATTTTTGAGATATTGATTAACACAGGAATCAGGGTAAGCGAACTCTGCAATATCAAACTCAGGGATATTGAGGTTTCGGAACGTAAAGGTCAATTATCTATTGTTGGTAAAGGGATGAAGCAAAGGGTTGTGGCTTTAAATAAGAATGTCAGAGATGCCTTTGAGGATTTTATGAAGGTCAGACCTAAAACAGATAGTGAGTTTTTATTAATAGGGCAGCGTGGGCAATTGACTAGGAATGGAGTCTTTAAGACCTTAAAGAAATATGCTGACAGGGTAGGGATTGAGGTTTCACCACATTGTTTGAGGCATAGTCTGGCTAGATATTTACTTGAATCAGGAAGTGATATAACAACTGTACAAGGGATTTTAGGACACGAGAGGTTAGAAACTACTGCTATTTATACAAAGACTACTCAGAAGAGAATGGATGAGGATTTAGAGAATCTGAACTGGTGACGAGCCAGTTCTTTTTTGTAGGGGGATAGTTTACACCTTCAAGGGGCAGATTTCTGATTGGCTAGGTAGGGTACTCCAATTTCCGAACTAGAAAATTGTAAAAACACAAACGAGGGAAAAAATGTATTTTATAAAGGACAATAAATACAAATATAGAATAAAAAAGAATAGAGTAAATAATTATTATCACAAGAAATTGATTCAATCATTTGCTACAAGTTTATGTGTAAAAAAAACATTTTGAGGGGGTTAGTAAATGCATAGTAATTTGTTTTCTTCCACTGAAGAGAATAAACAAAAGAATAATACGAGGAAAAAGTGGTTTTTGATAATTATCGGAACAATAGCAATTATATTACCCATTTTAATTTCAATGTATTTACAGCAAAAATCATATGAAGATGAGTATATTTCCAGAGCTAAGGCGTTAGCGTTAACATATAATTTGAAGGATGCTAATATCCACATTAAATACAAGGGCAAGTCTTATGGTCATAGACAATATAGCTTGGTTGTTAACAGTCCAGAGTTTCAAAATTTAGTTGACCATAAAAAATACGATTTCATAAAAGCATTAGACGATATTTGGGTCTATGGGACTGATTATTTAATATATTCAAGCGTGGTTTCAAACAAGGATAAATACGAAATAGGGTCAAATGAGAACATTTTAGAAAAAAACGGTTCCAAATATTATTTTACAATGAGTCAAAACAACGAAACCTATTCTACAAGCGGGCATGTTTTATCTGAGGAGCCTAATAACGAATACGTTTCACCTAGGGAACCTAGTAGTGAGGACAAAGGATTTGTCTGGGCTGCTGCAATTGATACAGTGGAGGAAAGGCTTAAAGCACCTTCTACAGCGGATTTCCCATTCAGTTATAATGGTCAGGATATAAAAGAAATAGGATACAACCGGTTTGTTGTAAATTCTTATGTTGATGCTGAAAACAGTTTTGGAGCCAAAATTAGAACTTATTTTTCGGTCACCATTAGGAAAACGAGTGAAAACACCTATGTAGTAGAAAATTTTAATTCTTTTAATTGAGAGGAGAGAATGTAATGTTGAAACGGTTAGCAGGAATATTTATTTTAACCACTGTGTTTATATGTATTTTTTTTTCGCAGGCTTTTGCCCAACCGATTCCAGTATACATAGATGATGTTCAACTAAACTTTACTAATGACCCAATAATTGAGAACGGTACTACTCTAGTAGAATTCCGGCTTATATTTGAAAAGTTAGGTTTAAAAGTGGGGTGGGATGCGACTAGTCAGACAGTTACAGGAGAGAAAGAGGATTTAAAGATTCAATTGCAAATTGGAAGCACAGTAGCGTATGTTAATGGTGTGCAGAAGGAATTATTGCTTGCCCCGAGGATATTAAATAGTCGTACCCTTGTTCCATTAAGATTCGTTGGAGAAGCGAGTGGTGCAAGAGTAGATTGGTACGAGAAAACGAGAACAATTCATATAAGGTACAGTCTGGATAATCAATTAATAAGTGCAGTATTTGATGACGATGTAAATAAAATCAAGGACTTATTGGCAAAGGGAGCGAATCCTAATTATGTTAAAAACAACAGGTCAGCTTTGGAGTGGGCTGTTCCGATTCACGAAATTCAAACGATTAGTGCGTTGATTAATGGTGGAGCAGACATAAATAGTAAGAACCGAAATGGTGCTACTCCTCTTATGATAGCAATAACATATGGTAGGGATGATGTAGCAGAATTGTTAATTAATGCAGGAGCAGACCTAACAATAAAAGATAAAAATGGTAAAACTGCTTTACAGCAAGCTGAGGAAGATTCTTTGGCTCAGCTTTCTCCTGAATACAGGATAAAGAATGAAAGAATTATACAACTTATAGAGGAAGCTATGTCAAACACTCCAAAAGAACCTTCTACAATAGATTCCGATAAAGGTGTGTTTGAAAAGATTAATGGTGTTTCAGGAGTAAGTGAATTACTTAGTTATTTGCAGGAGAATTATTCAAGAATTGAAACTCCCGCTGGAACGTGGTTACTCACTTTCAACATAACAGAAAATGATAGTAGTATATTTACAACTGATTACTACTTGTATATTGATTGGAATCCTGTACAGGGCTTAGACCCATATGAATTAAAATATTCTATTAAAATTAGTGATGAGGATAGAATTAAGACAATGGAAATACTAACTCAATTGCAAAAGGAGATAGCCAGTGTTGCGTTTCAGGCATTACCTGATAAAAAAATAGAAGGAGCATTTTACAGTGGTTTTTATAAATATCCCCATTTAAAGGTAGGGTATGAGTCAATACGCTTTCTTACGTGGACTAATTATGAACCTTATTATGGTGATTACGAAGATTCAAAAATAACAGGTTTTCATTGGTATGGTAGCAATGATGATTATGATTTTGTCAGAGAGAATGATTCAATAGGGTCAGTTATAGATAGTAATGAAAAAACACAAGATGAGATTCGGGATACAGATTGGATAAAAAGTGCAAGTGAAACAACAGGCTATGACTGGGTTATTCTTACAACTGAACAAAAGGAAGTTTTGGTCAATGAGATGAAAGAGGTTTGGAAAAATGAGGGTAAAATTAACATCAAGGATACTGATTGGTTCATTACTAAACTTGATGATTTTTATAAAGATGATTCGCAGAGTTTTATGAATGTTAAGTCAGCACTGAATATTATTGGAATTAGTGACGAAGGTTTCGGCTATGATTTAGACTGATTGCATTATGTCAATAAAAAGAACTGGTGATGAGCCAGTTCTTTTTATTGCGAGGGGGATAGTTTAAACCAAAGAAATGAATTAAGACCGCAAGACTGGGGTAGTAGTTCAACTCCCACTATTTGGCAAGAAATAAGAGGAAGTAAATAAACTAATGTCGAACTAATGAATTTATATGAGCAGCTCGTGTGTGTTCCGAAAAAGGAGGGTAATTAGTGATTGTAAGAAGCGAGTATGTAGAAATACCATCTGAAGAGCCATTCAAGAACGATATACTTGGGAGGGAATCAATTGCAGATAATCTAACAAAAATTATTGACAATATTCAAGGGAATTTTGTATTAGCAATAGATTCTTCTTGGGGGACAGGTAAAACGACTTTCATTAAAATGTGGAAAGCAAAACTTGATAAAAGTGATAAGTATAAAACAATATACTTTAATGCTTGGGAAAACGATGATTTTGATGACCCTTTATTAGCAATCATTGGGGGTATGGAAGGAATTTTAAATGAGAATGACGGAAAAGCAATTGACAAGATAAAGAAATTTGGCAAACCGTTATTTAAAAAAGTCCTGCCTACTGCATTAAGGTTGGCAACGAATGGCATTATTGATTTGGACAAAGTTGATTTAGGAAAATTTAATGAAGTAGAAATTACTAATTTTGTAGGAAAATTGGGCGAACTAGAGTATCAACAATTTATTGAGTGTAAACAAGCTAAGGAAAATTTTAAGAACGCCCTAGAGGAGTTTCAAAAGAAAAACGATACAAAAATTATATTCTTTATTGATGAATTAGACAGATGTAGACCCGTATTTGCAATTGAAACTTTGGAAAAAATTAAGCATCTTTTTGACATCAATGACTATATTTTCGTTTTAGCATTAGATAAAAAACAGTTATCTTGTTCAGTTTCTACAATGTATGGTACAGATATGGATTCTTTAGGTTATCTAAGACGATTTATAGACTTAGTTTATTCTTTGCCCTTGCCTGACAAGAACAAATACGTGACAATGTTAAAAGATAATTATGGATTCGAATCGAGAGCAGCGAAGTGGTTTTGGCTATTTCTTAATGAGTTTATAGAAATTTACGATTTTAGTTTGCGTGATTTAGACAAACTTTTCTATTACTTAAGTTTATTGTTGCCAACAACTCAGTTTTTTGAAAAACAACAAAGTTATAAAGAGGTATATCTAATGGCAATTGGTGTCTTATATTCGTTACTAATAACCCTAAAAATTAAAGACCCTCAGTTATACAGTAGAATACTTATGGGGGATTACGATAATAGAGATGTTATACTGAATGAAATGAAAGTTTCTAAGATTGATATTGATTTTTACGAATACGATAACGAGCTAATTAAGCAAATTTTCAAACAGACTATTTCTCAATTTTTAACAAGGAATAAGATGAAAACCGTAGATAACGCTCGCGATTTTGTTGTTGGTCAACCAGATAGTGATGCATACTCTTTTAACTTAAGTAGAGCTTTCTGGGATAACAACAATGAATGTAGCCTCATTAAAAAGCTAGAATTTATAGATGATTTTAATATGCTTGGTGCTAACTGAGTTACAGGGGCTTTAATTACACGGCATTATTTACCTTTGCTGAGGGGGTTAAATAGTGAAAGAGATTTTTAATGAGTTTTTATCTAGCCTCGGCTTTCTTCCGTTAAATAGTGAGAACTGGAATAAGTTTGAGATAATTCATATCAAGCCTAACGGCATAGAAGAACGGAAAAGAATTAACGATTATATTTCTAAGAGCGTAAAATCGGCAAGTGGCATTTACATATATCAGAAGCTTGATGGAGAAATTTTATACATTGGTAAAGGAAAACCATTAAAATATAGACTTCAAAGCCATTACAGAGAATCATTTGAAGAAGTCTCAGGGGATACAAAAGATAAACTTTGGCATAGGTTCTTTTCTAGCTATACAGGTAGATTATGTGTATGTTGGAAGGAAGTAAATGATGAAGACGGAAGAATAGTAATGGAAAGAATGCTAACAAGCTTATATACTCCAATCTTTGAAACATTTAGAAGGAGTAAACCACTCTAGGAGGACAAGGATGCCATTCAATAGACTTGATGTAAATAACGATTTATTTAAGGAATTAGCATCTAATCCACCAACATGGTATCATGAAATTAACGTTGAGGTAAGGAATATTAAGAGTGGTAAAATTGTGATGGTTGAAGTTAAAAGAGTATTTTAAAAAGGTTTTCGAAATAAAGAAAAATTTGGGTATATTACCTAAGGCTCTAAGGATGCTAGATTCAATGAAATCCTTTAAGGTTGAGACAAAACCCTTATTATTGTTTGGAGACTGTCAGTTAATGGATAAAGGAAAAGAAGGGAACCAAAGATTTATGGGGAATGGTATAATTTAGACTTGTTGCATTTTTATTAACCGATAATTAACAAAACAAGAAGATTAGTTAAAGGAGTTATAAAAAATGGATACTGAAGTTTTAGAAAAACAAATATTAGAAACCAAAAACAGCTTAACCACGGATAGATTGGATATGTCTTTTGGAGAAATAATGAGTATGTATGAACGAGATGAAATTATCATTGACCCTGAGTTTCAGCGGCTTTTTAGGTGGTCAATTTATCAGCAAACCAGGT
The DNA here is from genome assembly GCA_016841045.1 of Thermincola carboxydiphila. GTDB lineage: Bacteria > Bacillota > Thermincolia > Thermincolales > UBA2595 > JAENZX01. Next base: position 51,604 of record JAENZX010000016.1, on the reverse strand, counting down.
TTATTGAATCATTGTTACTTGGTATTCCTATTCCACCAATATTTGTTGCCGAAGACTGTAATGGTAAATGGGAGCTTGTAGATGGATTACAGCGGGTATCAACGGTTTTAGCATTTTTCGGACTACTTAAGAATAACACTGAAAAAAATAACTGGGTATTGTGCAAAGGAGATTTAATTTCCTCCTTAGAAGGATATGACATTAAAAGTTTACCAATGAAATTTCAACTAAACATTAAGAGAGCGGTTTGTCGTATAGAAATAATCAAGTGGAATAGTAAAATAGATATGAGATATGAATTGTTTAATAGATTAAATACTGGAGGGACTCCTTTAACTGAGCAAGAGGTTAGAAATTGCATATTTCGGGGTGTTTCATCTGACTTCAACAACTTTCTTAAGAGAATTGCGGCAAATTCTGAATTTATAAAACTTATTGAGCCAACCGAAAAGCAAATTTCAGAATTATATCCTGAAGAGTTAATTCTGCGTTTTGTTTCGTTATTTAACTGTGATGGTGACATAAAAGAAATCGTATCAGCACACATGACTAGATATATGAAGGAGGTTATAGTAAATGACTCCTTCGACTATAACATTGAAGATTTGATTACTAGAACAATTAGTGTATTATTGCCTCTTGGAAAGGATATTTTTAGGTTTGGTAATGGAGTTTTTTCTACTAGTTTATATGATGCCATAACGATAGGAGTTGCGAATAACATAGAGGCTTATGAAAAACTAGGAAGTAAGACCTTACTTGAAAAAATAGACGAACTAAAACAAAGTGATGAATTTAGAAAATACACTGGGTCAGCAGCTAATAGTAAATCGAGGGTTAAAAGTAGAATAAATATTGCTAAGGAAATATTTAAGGTGGATTAATATGTTTAATATAGAAGAAGAATTGGTTTATGAAATTGATTGGAGAATCAATGAAATTTCAATTTTAAAAACTGTTCCATATTTGTTTTCTCTAAGTGATAAGCAGAGAAATACAATAGAAAGATATAGTATTCCAGCACTCTATTCTTTATGGGAAGGATTTATTGTTGCAGCCTTTACAATTTATACCAGAGAGCTAAACAGCTTAAAATTAAATTATGAACGAATGAGTGATTGCATACTAACACATGCAATAGATATAGAGGTTAATTTGACAAACGGAAGAAGTGATTTCGGTAAAAAACAACGACTAGTAAATGAAATTTATAAATATTATTTTAAAGATGTGCGGATTCTACCCCAAATTCCAACTAATTCCAATGTTAACTATAAAGTAATAAACACCATACTTCAAAGATTTAATTTAAGTATTCTACCCGAAAAGCCTCATAAGAAAAGACTTGATAAGCTCTTACTATTTAGAAATAAGATTGCCCATGGGGAATCTAGCGTTCCCGTAGATAAACATTTGATTTCCGAAATGAGTTTTACAGTTATAGAATTAATGCATGAAGTATTTAATTTAATTATGGAAGGATTTACGAACAAAACATATCTAAGAGTAACGTCAGGAAGCTAAAACAATTTCTTATTACTTAGGGTGAAAAAAATACCCGATATTATTATGTTTTAAATTATGGATAAAAGACTGTATAATTTAAATAACAGGATTAATCTTAAAAAGGGAATTTATTGTTGATAATCCTGCTAATCTAAAAGCACATCATTAAGGCTAAACCGCATCATATCAAGGAAGTGGCGGAACTGGCAGACGCACAGGACTTAAAATCCTGCGGGGCTCACCCCCCGTACCGGTTCGATTCCGGTCTCGGGCACCACTTATAGAGAGTAAGGTTTATGTGGTTTTTTAAAAAACCGACATAAGCCTTTTTCTTGTTTAATCCAAACGGTCTTTTTGTATCTAATTTTGCAGGAAAATATTACTATTATGCCGAAAAATGTCTTAATAATATTTTCAAGAAGATATTAGATGAAACAGGGACAATCCTTGAAGAAAATATTAACAGGAGGTTCATATGGGCAACGAAAAATATAGCTGGTCCCATCTGGAGGGAAAACAAGATTTGATAGGTCGGAAAAAAGTGGATTGGTCTATATTTGAGAATGGCACTCATGTGCCTCTTGATTTTCATGAGAGTTTTAAGAACGCTAATGGGGGAGTTCATCTAAAGCGCGGAGAGAAGCATGAAATCGAACTCATAATTAATGATATTAGTTATAGTGCCATTCTAACTAACGTTGATCGTAAGGGCGTATCTGTCGACACTCTGCAAATTAGATATGAAGCAAATAAAGAATTGCGAAGTTTGCTAAGACATGAGTTTAAAAGCAGCTTTGAATACATTCAAAGGGAAAGAGAGAAAAAAGTACTAAAAGGTGATAGAAGTTATACTGTTGTTCCGGAAACTGAAGCAGAATATATTGAATTTTATAAAACTGATATTCCTTTTCAATATGCTGTAAAATTGGTAAATGTAAATAACAAGAGTAAAAACAAGAACATTTGGTGGGTTAACCAGGGAACAACCATAGGTTTTGAACGAAAAGAAGGAATTCTCTGGGCGCCATTAAAATCAAAAAGCGGGCAAAAACTATACCACTGGGATACCTTGGCAGAAGTAAGACCGGGGGATGCTATATTACACTATGCAAATGGTGCTTTAAGGTTTATAAGTGAAGTCATTTCCTCAGCTATAGAGGCTCCAAAACCCACGTCTTTAGCAAATAACAATTGGCAAGATATGGGCCGCTTGATTCGTACAAAGTATTATCCCTTAGAGCCGAATATTGAATTAAACACCTTTTCAAAAGGTTTATTAGACTTAAATATACAACAAGGTCCCATTGATGTTAACGGAAGTGTTAAACAAGGGTATTTATTTAGGTTCAATTCAGATGCCTTCAATATAATTAAGCAAGCAAAACCGGAAGTTATATGGCCAGAATTTGTACTCAAAGATAGTTTCACGGATGGTGAGGTGCCTTCAGTGGGTTTGCCGAATGTAAGTAGAGATGAGTTGCTTCAAGCTATTAAACAATTTGATGATGATTTGCGACAGACATCTGAGTGGTTTGATTGGGAAGATAAAACGAGCCAAAAATATGCCATTTCATATGAAAATGGCCTCTATCCTCCCAAACAAATAATAAGTATGGCAACAGGAATTCCTGTAAGTCAGTTTAGTGGCGGTGAACAGTCTAAATCATATTTGCAGAAACGTGGGTTTAATATCATAGAAATACATACAGAAAGCACTCCCGAATCCATTGATCATGGTGAACTTATAGACAATATATGTGGATATATTCTTAGCAAGGGTTTTATTTATGACCCCAGATTGATAAAGAACTTTTTCCTCTGTCTTAAGACTAAACCATTTGTAATACTTGCAGGTATTTCAGGAACCGGTAAGAGTAAACTAGTTGAACTTTTTGCTGATGCAGTTGGAGCTACTTGTGAAAATGGGCAGTATACTATAATACCTGTCCGCCCGGATTGGAACGACAGCTCAGACCTATTAGGCTTTAAGGACATTCATGGGCAATTCCAACCTGGTCCCCTGACTAGGATTATCGAAAAGGCAAATAACAACTTAGACAAACCATACTTTATTTGTCTTGATGAAATGAACCTATCCAGAGTTGAATACTATTTCAGTGATTTTCTAAGTTTAATGGAAACCAAGAAGAAGCCTGGAAATGAGTCGTATTCTGAGCGCCTCTTTTATGATGAGTTTTTTGTTAGACAAGAGGACCTTGATAGATTCGGGCAATTAAGAATTCCTCCCAACCTTTATGTTATCGGAACCGTCAATATGGATGAAACCACCTTTCCTTTTAGCAAAAAGGTTTTAGACAGAGCAAACACTTTAGAGTTCTCTGAAGTAGATTTTACTTTAATGCCGTTAAAAGATTTACAGCCAATAGAATCATTAAACTTAGATACCCGGTTTTTTGAGACAGAGTACCTTTATTTAAAAGACTGCTTAGAAGACGTTGAGTATATAAATAGCATTAACAAAAGCTTAAACCAGATGAATAAGATTTTGACTAAGGCTAACTTGCAAATTGGATACAGGGTTCGGGATGAGATATGTTTTTATATGACCTATAACAAGAAGTTCAACTTACTGGATGAAAATGATGCCTTTGATTTTGAAATTATGCAAAAGATTCTTCCCAGGATACAAGGCAGCAGTAATCAGATATTTACCGTTCTTATCGACCTTTTCAGAATTGCTACAGGTCAGAACTATGCCAATGAGGATGGTAATGTAGCAGATTTAGCATTAAAATATGTTCAAAATAATACTGAGGTTAAACCGTACCCTAGAAGTGCACGTAAAATCGCCACCATGTTAGGGAGGTTTGAAGATGGTTTTACCTCTTTCTGGCTTTAAGGAGAGAGACTTAGTAAAAATTAAAACTGATAATCTTTTTATCGTCATTAAAGGGAGGCCAATCCACCCAACTGTAGACCATTTATATTTACACCGTAATGATAGGGGAGGATGGGAAAAGGCTACTTTGGAGATCGTGTCTTTTAAGGGCAATTATTCAGCTTGGGTCTTCAACCCTTTTGAGGATAGTGATAAAGATGGTTTAACTGAATATAAACCCGGTTCAATGGTTTTCCCATTCTTCTATGAACAGCAAAGCTACAATATTCAGATTAAATCACTAGAGGGCAAGGAACTACAGTTCTACCATGAAAATAAAAATATTCGGGATGCTATTACACCTTTTACTGAAGACATCTATTCAGGGAATATCAACTTCAAAAGCGATATTGGGTTTTCGGAAATGCAAATTCTATCATCAGGTGAACCAGTTTTAAAAATCAAGTTAGAAGTATTTCCTTCAAAGATTGATTATCGGAGGGATTTTCAGGAACTACTTAAAGATGTTAATGAAGAGCTCTATAACTTAGCATATGATTTTATAAAAAGGACTTATTTTGGAGCAAAGGTAAATTCAAATATTAAGCCTAGTCTGACAGAATTTTTTAGTATTATCAGCCTTATTTCTGAGAAGCTTTTAAAGTCCTTAGAACTTATAAAGGATAATCCTCATCATAAGATTGTAAGAGTTAACCACATAAATCGCATCGAAAAAATAAAGAGATTTGATTATCAGAGTACAAAGTGGCTTTGTAAGCATCCGGAGGTTTTAAAACCAACTGGCAATGGTCGTGGTATAGGAATCGGAACTCAAACTCTTGTTCCCCAAACCTATATTCCTTTAAAAATGCGGGAGAGTAAAAAGGAAATTACATATGATACTTTTGAAAACCGGTTTTTAAAGCTAGTATTGAAGAATATTATTCAAAAGTTGAGTCATTTTCATCAGGAATACTTGAGAATGTATTCTAACGACAAAGCACGTTTTGACCCTCAATTGGATAAAAAACTGCGCGGTATGGCAGAACGACTGCGGAATTTTTCCAGGATGCAATTTTTATCCAAAGCTGCCGAAATTCACCAGTTAAACAACATGTCTCTAGTATTGCAAATGGCTTCAGGCTACAGAGATGTTTATAAATACTATTTAATGATTTTAAAAGGACTATCAATTCAATCTGATGTTTTCCACTTATCTATTAAGGATTTGGCAACACTTTATGAATATTGGTGTTTCTTAAGCCTGAATAAAGTTCTTAAGAAAAAATATCAACTTAAAAAGAATGATTTAATTAAGGTTAATAATAGAGGATTAGCAATAACCCTGCGAAAGGATAAAAGAGCTGTTATTCACTATGAAAATAAATGTGGAGAAAAATTCTCGCTTTCTTATCAAGACATGATGAAGGGACCTACTTTGGCGCAGATTCCTGACAATGTTCTGTCTTTGAGTAAAGAAGGATCCAACATTTCGTATAAGTATGTTTTTGATGCCAAGTACCGAGTAAATCCAGCAGTAGATGAAAACTATTTCAAAAAGCACAAGAAACCTGGCCCTGAGGAAGATGATATTAATATTATGCATCGGTACCGGGATGCCATAGTATACGGAAGTAGAAATGATGGGTTCGAGAGGTCTGTATTTGGTGCTTTTGTCTTATTTCCTTACAGTCAAGAAGACTATTACTCTGGTAGGACTGATGGTTCACCCCATACTTTTTATGAAAGCATTAAACATGTGAATATCGGGGGGCTCCCCTTTCTACCAGGGCATACAAGATTGGTCGAGGAATTATTGGACGAACTTATTTTAGATACCCCGGAAACAGCGGCAGAAAAGGCCCTTGTTCACGAAGGCACCGAGGAATATTATTATAACAAGTTTTTAAAGAAGAATGTCTTTATAGGGTCTCTTAGAAACAAGGAACAGTGGAATACAAACTATAAATTGAATTTCTACCATACACCATTGAAAAATGTCCTAAGGGAATTAGGCAAGTTAGAATATGTTGCTGTTTACAGGCGCAAAGAACTATTTAAAAATGATAATGGCATTATACATTATGGTAAAATAAAAAGTTTTAGGGTACTACCAAGAGAGAAGATAACGGAAATAAAAAGTGATAGAAAAGGGCTGTATGTACGCTTTGAAATTGAAAAATGGCTGGAATTACCCAGGAGAATTATTCCTTTACAATATGGAGTCTATGACCGGTTATTTACTACCCTGCCACTCTTGTTAATGGCCAAAGAGTTACCAGAGCTTAGTTTACAGACTGAGGAAGAGCTGAGGCTATGGAAGGAGCTCCGGAGAATTCTGCCCGAAATTAACGTTAATGCGAATGATATAGTAATGGATAAAGCTCAGCTAAAGGACATTTTTATTCGCCCCAGAACCAGCATCAAGTTTGCTGGTGACTATTTAATTGCTAAGAAGCCAGGCGACATAAGAGATTGGTCAATAAAGGAGTTGCGTAGAAATAGAATTAAGGTATTCAGAGAGATAAAAGAGTTTTTCATGGAAGAGTGGTAAGGTTTCTTTTGCGGTTATCTTATAATTGCATGTTATCATTTATACAGTCTAAAACAAAGAAAAACAATACCCACCTCGAAAGGTGGGTACATCTCTTATAAGCAACATCACATTTCTGACCAATCCCGGTATCGGCACCACTTAAAATCAAGGGTTTCTGCAACTCATAAGGCCGCATGAAGGCCTTTTTATTTTGTCCTTTTTTGAGGTTGTATTAATTTAGATAAGTTTCCTTGCATTAGTATAATGAAAAAGTTAAAATTAAGCTTAGAATTTTATCTAAGAGGTGCAGTGCAGATGGAGGTCATTATATGAGGAAATATAACACTCTAAAGGAATATCTGAAACAAAAATATGGAGAAAGCGTTGTGAAAATATGCATTGATGGTGGATTTACGTGTCCAAACAGGGATGGCCGCTCTGGATACGGTGGCTGTATTTTCTGTGGTGAGCGTGGTGCCGGTGAGCATATCGATGCATCACAATCCATTTACGAGCAGGTCAGGTCGTATCTGGAGGCTCAGAAGATAAGACCAACAGCAAACAAATTCATAGTTTACTTCCAAAACTTCACTAATACTTATGACTCAGTAACATCATTAAAGAAAAAATACGATGCTGCTTTAATTGATGACCGTATCGTGGTTCTTTCCGTAGGAACACGTCCTGATTGCATCGACAAGGAAATTGTTGAGTTATTGGCATCTTATAAAGACAGGTGTGACGTCTGGGTTGAACTTGGGCTTCAGACAGCGAATGATAATACTGCGTCATTAATTAATCGCGGATACACCGGAGACTATTTTACCAGGGCTGTTGAATTGCTAAACCTTTACGGAATAGATGTTATTGCACATATGATTATAGGACTGCCTAACGAAACATTGGATGACATAAAACAAACGGTTGCTTTTTTAAACCGGCATAAACTTGCGGGGGTAAAAATTCATTCTCTTTATGTGATGGAAGGGACCCAGCTTGCGGTCATGTATCGGAATGGTGAGTTTACACCTATTACAGAAAAAGAGTATGTTGACTGGGCAGTTTATGCTATTACGCATCTTTCTCCGGAATTCGTCATCCACAGGGTAACAGGTGACTGTCCTCCGGGTCTTTTGGTCGCTCCTGAGTGGAACAAGCAAAAGAGTCGGATCATACAAACCATAGATAAAATTCTCGATGAAAACAATTGGCATCAGGGAATTTTTTGGGAGAAAACAATATGATAGAGAAGTATGACGAAATTACTAACAGGAAGATCAGAGTTTTTATTTCATCGACTTTTCATGATATGCACCTCGAAAGGGAGGTAATTGTCAATAAGGTTTTTCCCCGCTTGCGGAAGGAACTAAAGGAACGCATGATTGAGATATGCGACATTGATTTGAGATGGGGAATCCCTGATTCTATCAGTGATGATGGAAGAATTTTAGAAATCTGTCTTGGCGAGGTTATCAAATGTAATCCGTTTTTTGTCGGAATGCTTGGAAACCGTTATGGCTATATTCCTGAAGAATCAGATATTGAGAAGCTTTCACTAGAACTGCGAAAGTCGTTGGGTGCCGGCAGGTTAACCGGGATAAGCATAACTGAATTGGAAATCAGAGCCGGTGTTTTTGTTCCGGCGTCAAAAGTATATGCGTCTCTGCATTTAAGAAATGGCATAGACCCGGCAACAACTGATAATCCTGAAAAAATGCAGGATTTACTTGACAGGATAAAAAAATTCCGCAGGTGCAAACAGTTTCAGTATGACACGTTGGATGAACTGGAGCAACAGGTTTACCAATCTGTGTTGATATATATCAATAGTATTTTTCCTGAGGAATACGAAAGTCCATTCAATGATACTGACTATTATTCACATCTTAATCTTTTAAAAGACCACTATGCCAAATACATGCCCGAACCTGCTTTTACCTATGAACTAATTGATGCAGTCAATGATTATTCTCAGGTTGTGTTATATGGTAGAAAGGGCATTGGGAAGACATCAACAATGTCATTTCTTATTAAAAGTTTTGGGGTTGATGAAGACGAGGATGTATTCTTTCATTACACTTCACTGGGTGGAGACAACAATACTATCCAAAAATTATACTACCGGTTATTCCTTTTTCTTAATTACCAGTATGAGTTGAAGTTAAATCATTCAGAGAATATTTCTGAAACACAGATTCTGGAGATTCTGTCTAATATTAAACTCCCGCGGACATTGTATATTTTTGTTGATGCTATTGATAAATTGGCAGGTAACCGAAATTATTTGGTGCAGATAGGCAATCTCAGTGATATAAACCCTGATGTCAGAGTCATTTGTTCGTGTACAGATGATAGGAAATTTGGTTTTGAAAAAATAGTGGAAATGCCTGATCTTACAAATGACCAGATTCAGGCTATTGTGGAAACACAATTTCGCCAGTACGGGAAGATAATAGAACACCATAAAATTCAGGTGATGTTTGACAATCCACTGTGTCATAACCCGTTATTCCTGTCCATTCTAATTAACGAGCTTCGCGTATATGGGGCATACGAGAAATTTAATGATTTTTTTGATGCTGTTGTGACAATAGACTCTTTGGGAAAATTATTTAACATAATATTTAACAGACTATATGATTTTTTGGATACAAATAATTACGATACTAAGTATGTCTATCAGGTATTTGCCCTATTACTCTGCACAAAAAATGGCATTAGTGAAAGTGAAATATTTTCTATCACAAAAATGCCGCCAATAATATGGGTTGTTATTTTTTCTTCCCTTGAACGTTTCCTGTTTGAAACCAATGGAATTTTAAGCTTAAATCATGATCTTGTCAGGGATGAAATGGATAAGATCCTGGTTTCAGGAGAAAACGGTCCGAGTTATATCAAGTGGGCAAGGAATGCAATTATTTCCTATTTTGAGAGTGTTGATGATATAAGCCGTGAAGCAGTCGAATTAACACACCAATACTATTTTAACAAAGACTATGAACGATTGATCACGTTTATATTAAGGCCACCAGTATTCAAGTATTTGTACGAAAATGAATTCTACACCTTAATAACATATTTCAATAGTGTACAAGCACATCAGGAACACCTGATTGAACTGATTATTTCGAATATCAAAGATATAGAAAAAAATTCTCTTTCAGTACGATTTTCCTCAATTCTTTGCCAATCCGGATGTTTTCAGGCATGCATTAAAATCGGCAATCTCCTTCTTGAACATATTGATTCACCGGTAAAGGAGATATCGATTCTCTCGGATATTGCCAGGTCAGAGTATAAATTAAATCTTGATGGTTATTATACGGCAGCAAAGTGCTACGAGTCACTGATTAATAAATACTCGGTGACATATCCTGAAGACGAAACCGGTTTATGTGAACATTTATTTAAGTATGCAATCGTCTGTTCATCAAGGGGTGAAATAGATAAGGCCATTGGAATCTATGAACAGGTTGTTAAAACATATAAAGATAATGGTGTAAGTGATATGCTTTCTTCCTGGGCAATGGGTAACCTGGCCAACTGCTATTACGCTATTGGATTCCAAAGTAAGGGAGAACCTCTTTTTATAGATGCAATTAATACACGTGTCCGTATTTTTGGGGAATTTTCACCGGAAGTGGCGTGGGAATACTGCTATTATTGGCCAAACCTGTATGCTGATTTTAAAATAGAAGAAGCAATGTCGACTGTGACAGAAGCTAAAAAGATTTACAGCCATTATTTTAATGGCACAGGTTTGGAATTGGCATGGGCGTTAACTAATTATGCCAATATGTTAACGGTTTATGGGAATTATGATGAGGCTGTCAAATATTACAATGATTCTATAGAAATGAACGACGCTGTCCTGGAGCCGGGTAAACGGCCGCATGTTTATTCCCTAACAACCTATAATAACCTGGCCAATGTATACTTCCTTAAGGGTGATACAGAAAAGGCCAGGCAGCAACTTGAAATCACTTATAATTACAAACTGAAACACCATGGTGATAACCATCCTTATACTGTAAACACTATCGTTAATATGGCAACTTTGACTCAGGATACAAACACAGCAATTGCACTATATGAAAAGGGAATTCAATTATTGAACAACTCCTATCACAAAAATTCCATAGATTCCTATTTTATCTATGTTTGTCTTGGGATACGCTGCATAAACAGTAACTTAAGAGAGGCAGCCGGAAGATATTTATTAACTGCATATGAAATCCGCCAAACTAAGGGTTTTGATATCACAATTATCGATTATCTTTTAGCTGCTGCTGCAGAGAAGGCTGAGATCGAAATCGTACTTAATTTGAATTATTCAGGAAAACTCCCATCGCTGCTTTATCTATCACACAATAACGAGTCGGAGCTGCTGATCATTCCTCAACTGAAGCCTTAATACAATCCGGATTTGTGAACCTCGTGAGGTTTGTTTTTGTCAAATTAGATCGAAAGAATAAAGGATTTAATCTTTAAATTATCGAAGTATCCTATTTATTGCCTGGGGAGGCAATTACACGATTGTAAAGGCAGTAGCGAGAGAACTCGAAAAGTTCGGCTATAATCCCCGGGTCACTGCATGGAAAAGGGGCCTGTTATGAAATTTACTTCCTCAGTCAGGGCTGGAAAACGAAGTCCTGCTGTTCAATTTTTTAGGGATTATGAATGGCTTATAATAGTCCTGCTCTTTTTCTTCTTTTTAGCCCTCGGCTGTATCGGTTATGCAAAAAATTACGCTGCCCAGGGGAAACCTTTATATGCGCCGTCCATTGTTTACCAGGCATTCCAGTTATTTTTTACAAATTTTAATCCCGGCAACGGACCTGTACCAATCGAACTGGAACTGGGCAGATTTTTGGCGCCTCTTCTGTTTTTATATACTGCCGGCAAAGCGCTGGCAGAAATCTTACACAAACAATTTTCCCTGATCTATTTAAGGCTGTTTTACAAAGAACATGTTGTTATTTGCGGACTTGGAACAAAAGGATTGTTCCTGGCGGCTGATTTTTGCCGGAATGGCTACCGGGTTGTTGTAATTGAGCTTGATAAAGAAAATGACATGATCGATCAGTGCAGGGAGCATGGGGCAATCGTCCTCACAGGAAATGCGGCTGACACGGACATGCTGTACAAGGCCAAAGTAACGAAAGCCATGTGCATTGTGGCCACCTGCGGGCAGGACGGTGTTAATGCAGAAATTGCCGTGAACGTTAGAAAAATGGTTCGACAAAGAAAAGGAAAAACACTGACATGTTATGTACATGTCAGTGATGTCCAATTGTGTAACTTACTTAAAGAACGGGAAATAACGGGAGGGCAAGACGACTCTTTTTTGCTGGAGTTTTTTAATATTTATAACAGCAGTGCCCGGATTTTGGCAAATAAATACTTTAACTTTTACGAGGGTTGTCCTGACATTCAAAGTAATAAAGACGATAAGAATCCTCCTCTGACGGATGTTGCATTAGTAGGGTTTGACAGTCTGGGAGAATGTCTCATGTTATATGCGGTCAAAAGCTGGAGGAAAGTATTTAACTTATATGGGAAAAAACTCAGGTTCACGGTAATAGATGAAAATGTGCAGGCCAAAATTAATGATTTCATTAAAAGATATCCCCTGACAGAAGATTACTGTGAAATACACTTCCGTGTCGGGGATTTGGGGCAGGGTGACTGTGATGCAGTATTTATTCAGAGTAGTGATGAATTAACCGGGTTGAAGACTGCTTTGTCTTTATTGAATAAAAACCGTAATACCCTGATTATCCTTTGCATGATGAATACCGGAGGGATTCCCGGACTCCTTCGGAGCGCAGACCCCAATGACGGGTCCCTGGCTGATGACGACAAGTATAACAGACTGCATGCCTTTGGACTGCTGGACATGACATGCCGGGTTGAGGAACTGTTACACGGGACCCATGAAACCCTTGCTATGGCAATGCATAATTTGTATGTTGAACAAAATAAAAATGACCCAAAGAAAAAGGCTGCCCTGGTCCCCTGGGTGCAACTGGATGAAAGTCATAAGGAACAAAGCAGGCGTGAAGCCAATTATGTGGGGAAGTTACTCAAAGAGGTATCCTGTGAACTCATACTCCTGACGGAACTGAAGGAAAAACATTTTCAGTTTACTCCGGAAGAGGCGGAAAAAATGGCTGAACTTGAACATGAACGGTGGTATAATCACCGCATTGATGAAGGATGGAAATATGGTGAGGAACGGGATGAAGCGCGTAAGATGAATAATATGCTTTTACCCTGGGCGGACCTGCCGGATGAGAGCAAAGAGTATAATATTGACATGATCAACAGATTACCTGAACTCCTTGAAGAAGTGGGTTTTCGCATATACCGGGTCAAGTGCGGCAACAATTGAATGCAAATCTGATTTTTACGGGGGTGTTGGGTGTAATGCCCAAAACCGGGAGGTCTTATGAACAATACAAACTGTGGTAACCATCCCCCACGGGCGAAACTTACTGTAAGGGTAGGGGTGACCGGTCACCGCCCGGGAGGTCTCGGGGAAGCCGATTCAGGGATTCTTAAGGAAAGAGTCAGACAGGTTCTTCAGGAAATCAAAGTAAAGGCAGAGGAAATGTCTTGTGAGCCCAATAGCCCTTACAGTGGTTCGGGACCTGTTTTACGGCTTGTATCCCCCCTTGCTGAGGGCAGTGACAGGATAGTGGCACATGAGGCCATTGACTTGGGCTATGAACTCCAGTGTCCGCTTCCCTATGAACGCAATGAGTATAAAAAGGACTTCTCTGCAGGGGCATCCTGTGAGGATTTTGATTCCTTACTGGAACAGGCTACTTCTGTTTTTGAAATGGACGGCAGCCGCTTGGCAGGGGACAGCCCGTATTTATCAGTAGGGCGACTGGTACTTGAACAGTCAGATGTCCTGGTAGCTGTATGGGACGGATTCCAGCCCCGGGGCAGCGGAGGTACAGGCCAGATTGTTGCTGAAGCAGTTGAACATATGATCCCGGTGATATGGATAAATTCCCGGCAGCCTCATGATATCACAATTCTTGGAATCTCTGCTGATGACACAAAAGGATGGGACGAATATCTCAGCGAACAGATGACATATCTTTTCCTGTTGCCGGTCCCAAAGGAAGACACCAGGACTGAAGACAGCACCAATTATCTCTCTGAATACCATAGGGAAACAGAACATAGCTACAGGGGGGTAGCGTACAAATTGTTCCGAAAGATATTGGGTACCACTTTATCTGGCTGTATCCGGGACAAGGAAATGAATGAACAAATCCAGGAAATTACACTGCCTGATAACATAAGCAAAAGGATTGATACTGTCCTGAATTGCCACTTCAAATGGGCAGACGACCTGGCAAATTACTACGCCGCATTATACAGGAATTCTTTTATTACAAACTACATCCTGGGTGGGTTAGCTGTTTTTTTTGCATTATTTTCTTTTGCTTTGGGATGGGGCGATGAAAGCAGCAGGTTTTACCATTACCAATGGGTTCCAACGTTTATTGAACTGATAATTATTTTGTACATTATTATCATAACGGTGTACGGGAATAAATCAAGATGGCATGGGAAATGGATTGATTACCGCCTGTTGGCAGAACTCCTCAGGCACATGAAATTTCTTGCGCCATTGGGCCGGGTTAATAATTCCTTTAGAATACCCGCCCATCAGATGCATAATGATATCAGAAATTCGTGGGTAAACTGGCAGTTTAGGGCACTGGTCAGAGAACTTGGGCTGCTTAGTGTAAAATGTGATGTGGATTATCTGGAATCATACAAACAATATCTGATGAAACAGGAAATTGAGGGACAGATTAAGTTTCATCAAGGCAATATGCAGCATTACCGGAGAATTACACATCGGCTTCACAGGCTGGGGTTATTCTTTTTTGGAGGGACATTTGTTTCCTGTTTCATACATATTTTTTATCATGGTTCTTACAATACCTGGCTGACCCTGCTATCTGCAGTACTTCCTGCCTTAGGCGCGGGGATTGCCGGTATCCTTTTTCAGGGGGAGTTCCACCGGCTGGAGCAGCGCTCTACAGCTATGGCAAAAAGACTTCAGGAACTGAAAAGCAACCTGGAAGAAATGAAAGACTGTTCTTATGCAGACCTAAGTAATATTGCCAAGACAACGGCTGATGTCATGATAACCGAAGTCCTTGACTGGCGGATAATGTTTCAGGCAAGGCCGTTGCAGTTGCCAGGCTGACAGCTAAGGTTGAGCTTTTACAGAAGGCAGCCACAATGACCAAAGACCACAAGGGAAGAAGCAGGGACAGGCTTAAAGCATTGAAGGAAATATTCATGGACTAGCGGCAAAGGGTGAAATTAAAATAGCTGCTTCCGTAAACCCTGACCGGATTATTCCGGAAACTAATTATGATAACAACTACATCTCCATACCGGTTTATATAAATAGGATAGTGTCACCTTATCCATAAACTTCCCTCCTAAGTGCAGAGGTCATTCCCACTTAGAATCACAGTTTTCGTCATTATACTCAATAATCCTTCCTGAAAAAAGAATCAGTGAGGAACTTATTCCTGTAATATAATTGACAAAAAGGCAATAATATAATAATATACTGAATGAACATTCAATCAAAAAATGCTAAAGGTGGATGATATATGGCACGAAACAAAGAACAAAACGAAAAGATGCGGGAAGAGCGAAAACAGCAGATTAGGTCGGGTGCACTCCGTCAATTTGCAACCAAGGGTCTTTTTGCAACAAAAATAAAGGACATTGCAGACGCCGTAGGTATGGCACAGGGATTAGTATACCACTACTACAAATCCAAGGATGAAATTTATGTGGAACTGATAAAAAATGCCCTGAATAAAATGAATGAAGCTGTGATTTCCCTAAAAGAAATGTCACTGCCGCCTCATGAAAAAATCAGGCTGGCCATAGAACAGTTACTTAAGACAATTGATACCAGTGATGATTTCATACAGACATGCCGTTTGATTGCTCATGCGACAAGTTCAACAGCAATACCTGAGGAAGCTAAAAAACTGATTCAGGAAAAGCGGGACTTACCATATCAGGAAGTTGCCAAAATCATGGCCCAGGGCCAGGAAGAAGGTACTATTATTGAGGCTGATCCAAATGAGTTGGCAATAGTATTTTGGACATCTATCAACGGTCTGGCCATTTACAAAGCTACCCGCCAGGACAGTACGGCAATTCCTGATGCCCGGATATTGATAAATATGTTTATGGAAAGGACAGGAGAAAAATCATGCAGAGTTTAAGAAGCCGCTTGATTATCGGCCTTATAAAAAATCGTCACTTATTTAAGATGAAAATGAAACCTGAAGTGGTTGACGAAAATTTCTCAGTTGAGGAATTCCGCAGGAGTGTTGATAAGGCATCTGGCAGGATTAAACTACCTAAAGATATCAGAATTGAACCCACTGAGGTCAGCACCATGTATGCAGAATGGATCATACCCAAAGATGCACCTGAGGAAAAGGTCATTCTGTACATTCATGGTGGTGGATTTATTTCGGGGTCATGTTTAACACATCGGGCACATGTTTCCAAATTTGCACTGGGCAGCAGGATAAAAGCATTGTTGTTTGATTACCGGCTCGCACCCGAGCACCCTTACCCGGCAGCAGTAAATGACTGTGTGGCTGCATATCTCTGGCTGTTGGAACAAGGATATTTGCCATCCAACATAGTTATATGCGGCGAATCTGCGGGAGGCACATTGACTTTGGCAACACTTATAGCATTGAAAGACCAGGATATTTGCTTACCAAGCGGCGGGGTGTCCATTTCGCCGGTTACGGACCTTACTTGCAGTGCCCAGTCATTTACAACAAATTATAAGAATGATATTGCCCCATTAAACTCATGGTCCGTTTGGACTCAATACTACATAGCTGATAATGACCCGCATTTACCGTGGTTATCGCCGCAAAAAGCCAGTCTTGATAATTTGCCTCCAATTTTATTATGTGTTGGGACCCATGAAATACACCTGGATGATACAGTTAACTTTGCCCAAAAAGCTGAAAAACAGGGCACTGCAATAACGTTATCGGTCTGGGAAGGCATGGTCCACGCATTCCCAATTTTGTCACCTCTTTTTCCTGAGGCCAAGAAAGCTATGAGTGATATTTGCACATTTATCAGACAAAGGCTGGAAGGATGCGGATTACAGTGAAACAGCCGGCATCTTTAAATATTTTTTGGAATAAGGTTAATATGAAGGGTTCCCGGGTAAAACGTCGAACCATAACGGTTGGGCCGCTTTTTCCTACGTCTTATAAGAAAGGTGATCAACATAATGAAGATTACAGCTGTAATGGGGAGCCCTCATAAAGGCCAGACATACCGGGTAGTTAAGGCCTTTGAAGAAAAATTGAAAGAGTATCAGGAAGCAGATTTTAAATATTTATTTTTAAATGAGCTAAACCTGAAGCTGTGCCGGGGGTGCGGAGTATGCCTTGAGAGAGGGGAGGAGTACTGCCCTCTGGATGATGATTTTAAAGGAGTCGCAAAAATACTGCTGGAATCAGATGGGGTAATCTTCGCTGCACCGGTTTACTCCCTGCAGGTACCTGCACAGATGAAAATCCTGCTGGATCGGATGGCTTATGTGTTCCACCGCCCCTGCTTTTTCCATAAAACCTTTATCCCGATTGTGACCCAGGGAGTATATGGCGCCAAAGACGTCCTCAAATACCTGGAATCTGTAGCGTTTTTTTGGGGTTTCAGGTTGTGCCGGGGAGTAGGGCTGACTACACCATTAAGAGGTGAGCCCACTGCCGCCCAGCAGCAAAAAATTGACCTGGAAACCTCCAAAGCGGTGAAACGTTTTTATGAAGCGCTTATGAATCCCAACAGTCCGGTGCCGGGCCTAAAGGGCCTTATGATTTTCAGGTTTGTACGTTCTTCATACAAAAGCGGTGCCGGTCTGCCCCGGGATTATGAGTATTTTAAAGCAAATGGCTGGCTGGAATCGGACTATTTCTATGAAACCAGACTTGGCTTGGTAAAGAAGGCCATCGGATGGTGGGCCGACAGGCAGGCTGTCAAACAAGGCGAAAAAGCCGTAAAAGAACAAGGTATCCTGACTGAAAGGGGATAGTGGATTGAATGAGAATGCAGAATTGGCACATTTTTATGCTGACCTGAAGGCTGTAGAGGGGTAAGGGGAGGTTGTTCCTGTGAGTACCGAAATAACCTCTGTCACACACCCGGTCAATGGTGCGGTTGAACTTTTGGGAGCTTTTCTTATAGAATTCTCGGGTGATGGTGGAAAGGCGTTTTATGCTGATGAGAATTGTTCCGGCTGTGGAGTCTGTGAGAGGGTTTGCTTATCTCAAAAGATCAAAATGATTGATAAGAAACCGGTGTGGCAGAAGACGGTCAGGTGTTTTTCCTGTGAAGCCTGTCTTAATTTCTGTCCATCACAATCGGTGCAGATGAAATCAGGCCGTTTTATTAAATTTTACACTGATACAAATGGACGGTATTCTCACCCTTACGCAACGGTGGATGACATTGCCGGTCAGAAAAAATGTTAATTGCCAAAACCGGCTTAAATAAGTGACTTTTGCCGCTTGTGCTGCATATATTCATATATAACCTTAAGTTGGGCTTTTTCAGGGAGGTGAGTATATGCAGCTATTTCAATGGCAGCCTGCAAAGGAAACCCTTGTCGCGGTTACGGCAGGACTGGCGGTTATTTTTTTGTCTCTGTTGATGCTTCCTTTCAGTACAGACAGCTGGATCCGTATCATCATTCACGATATCGTCATGGTTTGTCTGGCCGGTATCCTGTTTCCCGTGTTGTACATACAAAGGTCAGGCCTTGGTTTTACCCAATTTGGCCTGACTTTGCGGCGTTGGCGTATATTTCTTCCCATTAACCTCATCCTGGGAGTGTTTCTGCTGTGCATATTTGTCTATTGGGTCCCTCCGGAGGGCTTCCGGTTTGACAGTAACAGGGCGCTGACCATGATGGTGATTTTGTGTACCGGTGTTTTTGAGGTTATCTTCTTTTACGGTTTTTTGCGAACCCTGCTGGAAAGGGCATTTGGCGTCATTCCCGCAATATTATTGACTGCGATGTTTTATTCCTTTCACCATGTTGGTTTTCAGCCCGAATTTTTGCTGCTCTTTTTTGTGGGCATAATGTATGCTCTGGTTTACCGGGCCGGCAGCAGTTTTTTGTTGATCTATCCGTTTTTTTGGGGGGTTGGGGCATCATATAATGTACTCATCCAGTCCGGGGAAGTGTCAACAATAATGTATCCCGGGATTCGCTTCATATACCTGTCTGTTTTTATTATCCTGATCCTTGTCCGGGCATGGCTCAAATCACGAAGACAAAACCCCGGCGGCTAAAAGGTGTGGTATCCGCTGAGCAGACGGTCCAGTGTCCTGGGATACCGGTTATCTGCAGCCCAGTTGGCCACATACCTCGGTTTGATGACCGGTGATACCTCCAATAATTTATTCCGGTCAAACATCCCCCCGATGGGGACCAGTTCAAGTTTTACCGGGACTCCAAGCCTCTTGGACAAAAAGGCCCGGACAGAGGAAGTACCGGCCTCCGGGAATTCACTTTCCGCCCTGACAATCAGGCCGTTTTCACTGACCCCTGTCATCCACAGGGCTGAAATAAGGTTCCCCGGAGTTTGCAGGACAGCTTCATGCAGGTCTCCCGGAATTATAGTGGTGCCGTTAATATCCAACCGGTCACTGTAACGCCCCAGGTGTTCCAGTACCTGACCGTTACGGCCGCAGGAACAGGAGGCTGCGGGATTGAGAGTGACAATATCTCCGGTCACGTAACGTACCAGGGGACAGGCCTCCAGGGTCAGGGTGGTTACCGCCAGGATTCCTCTTTCTCCCGGGGGCACAGGTTCGAATGACTTCGGATGCAAAACCTCCAGCAGAAAATGGTCTTCGGCGGCGTGAAGACGGCCTGCGGAACAGTCGGCAGCAATATTGCCGTTTTCGGTTGTTCCATACATATTATAAACCCTGGCATGCCACATCTCCTCAATCAGTTTTTTGCGGGAGCCTGTCAGCATTTCTCCGGCGACACAAAAACCCCGCAGGTGAGGGAAATCTGTGGCTGGGTCATATCCCATGAGTTTGGCGGTTTCTGCCAGCAGGATCGCTTCCAGGGGCAGGCAGCCTATCACCGTAGCTCTGAGTTTACGCAGGAGCCTGATTACCCTGGAATGCGGGCTGACTACAGTACGGCTGCTGACGGGGACCACACAGGCCCCGCTTTTTTTGGCAGCAGACTGGACAATATGTGCCGGGTCCGAAATGGCATAAGGGAAGCGGACCAGCACAGTATCCCCGGGGTTGAAATCTATGGCACAGTGTTCGATCTGCTGGGTCCACCGGGCAAAGTCGGCAGCTGTCAGCCAAACGGAAATCGGTTCTCCCGTTGTCCCGAATGACTCGTGATATTCCACAACCTGTTCCCTTGGAACAGCCAGAGTGCCCAGGGGAGCACATTCCCTGAGTTCTTCTTTGGTTGTTACAGGAAATTGGCTTATATCCCTGAGATCCTCTATTTTTAAAGGGTACCCGGCGTGTTTCTCCCGGTAAAGTATTGACTCCCGGCATTTCTGTAATGTCCTGTTCAGGCGCCCGAGCTGTAATTCCTTTAACTGCCCGGTACTGAGATACATGTTTTGCAGATTCACCATTGTAATTCCCTCTTATTTAAATATTAAGTATTATTCAGATTCTATTTTCAGCCTATTCACGGACAACCCGGACGGTTTTGGAGCCGGGCCGCGGCAGTCCGGTTACGAATTCAAATGCACAGGGAATCCCGATGGCAAATTCCATCTTGCTGGCCAGCTTTTCGGCCAGTTCTGCAGTGGGTTTAACGCCTGGCGCCAGTTCAGTGCGGATTTTCAAACTCTCATTGTTGTCAGGGGCGGCCACGAATTGATACCAGTTGCCCACTTCCGGCAACCGCATCAGGAATTCCTCAAGATAGAAGGGAGAAAAATCGACTCCCATAATGGTAATATGGTCTACCAGTCGTCCCCGCATAAAAAACCGGGGGAAGATATTGCCGCATTTGCAGGGATCAGGGTCAATATAGCCCAAATCCTGGGTACGGTAGCGGAACAGGGGACTGTCAAAACGTGTCAGGGTAGTAGCGACTACTTCGCCAATTTCTCCCGGCTCCAGGGCTTCTCCCGTCCTGGGGTCGACTATTTCAAAGGCCACATGCCCCATGGGGATATGGTAACCATTGTGGGCATTACACTCGATGCCAAGTGGGCCGCACTCCAAGGAACCGTAGTAAAAATTGGCTCTGGTTCCCCAGATTTTCTCTACCCGCTGGCGGAAGGCAGGAGAGCAGCCTTCACCGGTGAGAAACATCTTTTTCAGGGGAAGGCCGGTCAGGTCCAAGTTCATTTGGGCAGCAGCTTCGGCAATAGTGATTGCATAGGAAGGGGTAGTTATAACCACGGTTGGCTGTAAATCGCGGATGACTACGGCGGTTTTTTCCGGTGTTGAATAAGCGCCGCCTTTACCGACATTGACTACCGTTGCGTGGGAGGAGTCCATAAATACCTTGTGAAAGGCAAGACCGGCTGAACTCATCTCATAAGGCAGGGCATTAATAACAATATCACCATCCTCAACATCAACCAGTTTCCGGTACCCGGCCGAGAATTCGTTGAGGAAGTGGTCGCGCCAGGTTTGCATGATATAGATTTCCTCGCCTCCGGTAGTCCCGGTAGAAACATTAATCAGGCTGACATCCTTTTTATCTGCCGCCAGAAGCGCCCAGGGTTTGCCGCGCAATTCATCTTTAGTGGTAAAAGGCAGTCTGGTCAGGTCAGCCAGGCTCTTAATGTCATCTGGTTTAACCCCGGCCTGAAGCATCTTATCACGATAAAAGGCATTGTGCTTGTAAGCCCTGGCTGTGATTGCCCGTAAAGCCTCTGTCTGAAATTCAGTCATGGCTGCCAGGGACAGGTTTTCTTCGGTAAGTGAGGCAAAGCGTTTCAGGACGGGCTCCTGACTGGAATGTTGCAGCTGTTTTTGAAATAGAATTTCCATACCTTTCCCTCCATTCACTCATAAACAACCCGGACGGCTTTTCTGGTCGGCCGGGGCAGTTTACTGACCAATTCAAACTCACAGGGGACTTTGACAGCAGCTCCCATTTTAGCAGCAAGTTTTTTTGCCAGTTCCGGAGTGGCCTTGATTCCGGGAGCGGGTTCGGTGCGAATTTTTAACTGTTGGTTATCATCAGGCCTGACGACAAATTCATACCAGTTGCCCACTTCCGGAAGCTGCATGAGGAAATTTTCCAGGTACACCGGCGAATATGATGTCCCCTGCAGGACTATTTGGTCAGTCAGCCTTCCCTTTAAGTGGAAGCGTTCCAGAGGTACTCCACAGGGGCAGGGCCGGGGTTCGAGACAACCCAAATCCTGAGTTCGGTAGCGGATTAAAGGTGTGTCAAACCGCAGTAAACAGGTAATCACGAGTTCACCAACCTCTCCCGGTTTCAGTACCTGCCCGGTTTTGGGGTCAACTATTTCCACCAGGACATGCCCCTGGGCAATGTGGTAACCATGATGGGTATCACATTCGATACCGATAATGCCGCATTCAGTGGCTCCGTAATTAAAGTTTACCGGCGCTCCCCATGTTTTTTGGATCCTGTTCCGGAATGCGGGGGAACAACCTTCACCTGCCAGCCACATCTTTTTCAGGCCCAGACCGGTGAGGTCGAAAGATGCCGCATCAGCCGCCTCGGCCAGGGTAATGGCATGAGAAGGAGAGGTGACTACAATAGTGGGTCTCAGATCCCGTATCAGTTTAATGGTCTTTTCGGGTGTCGAATAAGCTCCGCCTTTACCGGCTGCGACAACAGCCGCCTGGTGGCCGGCCAGGAACCTGGTATGGAAGTCCAGTCCGGCTGCACTCATTTCGTAGGGCAGGGCCACGAAACATAAATCTTCCTGTTCGATTGGCTGCAGCCGGGGATAATTAACAGATGTGGTAAGGTAATATTCCTTCCAGGACTGAATTGTGTAGATGGGCTGACCTCCGGTGGTACCTGTGGAAACATGGATCACACTGATATCTTTTTTATCACAGGCCAGCAGCGCCCAAGGGTCTTTACGCAATTCGTCCCTGGTGGTAAAAGGCATTTTCGCTAAATCACTCAGGTTGTTGAAGTCCTGGGGTTTAACTCCGGCATCAGACATTTTTTGCCGGTAAAAAGGCGATTTTTCATAGGCCCTGGTCACTGCTTCCCGTAACGCTTCTTTCTGGAATTTGCCCAGCCTTTGTGGCGGCATATGGTCCGGATATAAGGTTTTGGAAAAGTAATGCCTTATCACAGGTGATAAGGACTCTTCACTGAGCCTTTTTTCAAAATCAGAAGTCAATTTATATTCACCCCTTAGGTTATACCGGTATGTTCCAAAGGTTAAATACTTGTAAAAAGCCCCTAACCAGAGGCAGGGGCTTTGGTATTACAGCTAATCGGCATTATGGTTTTCTTTTTTATCATCTTTTTTATCATCTTTTCTGCCGTCTTTTCTGCCGTCTTTTCTGTCATCTTTTTTGTCATCTTTTCTGTCATCTTTTTTTCCGTCCCATGGTCCTTTATAATATTGACCGGGATCGTAATTAGGATCATATTTAGGTTTACCAGACTTCTTCTTTTTACGTTTTTTGAAATTGCAGCTGTAAGAAGCGCCTGAAGGATATTTATCCCCCTGAACAGTTCCTTCCAGCTCAAATTCATTGAAAAGGCCTATAATCCTGTCTTTCAGTTTTTCTGCTTCCAAGGCGTCGGCTTCATTTGAATTAATGTAAAACATTGCCCTCATTTTGAAATACCTCCTTTCGTTCTAAGAAATTTCCCGGAAATTTAAAATTCTTTAGATACTCTTAAATGAGACTTGATCCAAGTCCACAAACTTATCCTGTTCTGCACCAAAGACTACAAAAGCAAGCTGGGCTTTGACAGCCGCCTCGGGCGCCGGGCCTGTTGCAAAGGACACCGGAACATATGAACCCTGTTCCAGGGTGCTTAATTTTACCCCTCCTGATGAGGGGATTCCCAGGGGCACATTATTGTTGTTCAGGAAGGTTACTGTTGTCGCCAGGAACCCTGCTGCGGAATTGGTGGACGCTTTATAGCTGACTTCATACCTTTGGCCCGGCTGAATGTCTGTTTCAACTGTCTGCATCACTCCTGACATAGGAGACAGGAAGCGGGCTAAATAGTTTTTCCTGACACCTTCTGTCTCAACTTTATCTGTATCGTTATCTGAGGAAGCAAGGTCAATGTCACCGAAAATTTTACTCCAGCCATCCTTGGTAGGTTTGAAATACTTCCTGCCGTTTTTCGGCATATTCATTCCGGTAAACATGGTTTGCCATTCACCTGGGTTAGGTATGGGGAAGTCCGGCTTTTTCTTTTTCGGCATTCTGAATTTCTCCTTTCAAACAATTTCTGCCATGGTGTATGCCGAATTTCATGTACACATAATGAAATATTCGCATTACATAATTATGTTACATAATATTAACGAACCTTAAAAATTGTGATTTTAAAGTGCAATCAATTCTTTTATATTTTCCTCAACCTGAGGCTCCGCAGCATTGCCCCCGAAGATGATTTTTCCCTTGTTCATGACATAAATAAAATCAGCCAGCCGGCAGGCGATACGTACATTCTGTTCCACCAACAGAATGGAAAGTCCTGAGTTCTTAAGTTCGTTTATCTTAAAGCTGATTTCTTTAACAACTGCAGGGGCCAGCCCTTCAAATGGTTCATCCAGAAGAAGAAAATCGGGGTTGGTCATCAGGCAGCGGCCAATGGCAAGCATTTGCTGCTCACCGCCGCTTAACTGGTTTCCGAGGTGTTTGCTGCGATTCTTCAATAAGGGGAAGAGGTCAAAAATTTTGTCTAAGTTGTAGCTGTCTGCAGACCCGGATACATGACGCCATCCAATGGTTAGGTTTTCTTTAACTGTCAGGGAAGGAAAGACCCTCCTGCCCTGCGGCACAAGGGCCATACCCATCCGGGCAATTTCATAAGCCGGCAGGGTTTCTATATGCCGGCCTTTAAAGATTATGCTGCCGGAAGCAGGCTGCTTAAAACCGATAATTGTATTAATCGTGGTGGTTTTTCCCATCCCGTTCCGTCCCAGTAAAGCCACAATACCGCCTTTTTTTACTTCCATTGAAACACCCTGGAGGACATGGCTTTCGCCATAGTAGGTATGGACATCACATAACTGCAGCATCAGGGACCCTCCTCACCGGCTGAGCCCAGGTAGATTTCCTTTACTGCAGGATGAGTCCTTACTTCTGCTGCGGTTCCTTCATACAGGATCTGGCCGCGGTTGAGGACGGTAATCCTGTCAGCGAGGTTAAAGACAACTTCCATATCATGTTCAATTATGATTACTGTAACTTCCCGGGGAAGCCCTTGAATCATCCGGGTAATAACGCGGGATTCTCCCTGAGAAATTCCGGCAGTTGGTTCATCCAGCAGCATCAACCTGGGAGACTGGACCAGGGCCAGCAGTAATTCAACCTGCCTTTGCTCTCCGTACGAAAGCTCTTTAACTTTAACATTCTTCCTGTGGTACAGGCCCCAATGCTGCAAAAAATCCCTTGCCTTTTGCGGGGAACGGTTAACATGCAGGGCGAGGTTGATATTATCCAGCAGGGTCAGGTTAAAAAAAAGGTTATTTCTCTGAAAGGTCCTGGACAGGCCCAGTCTGGCCCTGTGATAAGCTGACAGCCGGGTTACGTTTTTGCCAAAGATATAAATTTTTCCGGAATCCGGTTTTGATAGTCCGGTAATGGTGTTGAAAAGAGTTGTTTTACCGGCGCCGTTAGGTCCGATAATTGCTCTCCTTTCCCCGGGGGCTACGGAAAGGGATAAATGGCGCAGAACCTTCAGGCCGCCATACTTTTTGGTAATATCCTTAACTTCCAATGCCTTCATGGTTTTTGCCACCTTTAAAGAGTTTCAGAAAATACCCCAGGATACCGTTCCTGGCATACATCACACAGAGGATAAACAATATCCCCATAAAAAGGGGCCATCGGTCAGTATATGAGCTGATCAGGTTCTGGAGTACCAGGATAACTGCAGCGCCAATTACCGGACCCACCAGCGTCCCGGCGCCCCCGATGATGACCATCAGGATTATCAGGCCCGACATGGTCCAATTAAGTTCCTGGGGGCTGATAAAGCCTGTAAAATAAACATAGAGGACTCCTGCCAGGCCTGAGACCGCCGCTGCCAGTGCATAGGCCGCCAGTTTCAGGCCAAAGGTATTATAACCAAGGGCCTGCATTCTGGACTCACTTTCCCTGACTCCCACGACAGACATGCCCAGCGGAGAGTGGACAAACTTCCACAGGGCAAAGAGAGTTGCCAGGAAAAAAACTAGTACCAGGTAATAAAAAGAGATATTGTTCTCCATGGAAACCGGCAGCCCCAGGTCCGGCCTGGAGATGCCCGGTAAACCGTCATCGCCGCCTGTCAGGCTGCGCCAGCGCCAGGCCAGGGCAAAAATCATCTGCCCGAATGCCAGGGTAATCATCAGGAAATACGGACCGCTGCTCCTTAGGACCACCAATCCAAGTAATATGGCCAGGGCTGTGGAAACAGCGATACCGGCCCCCAGGGTCAGCCAAAAATTTTTCCAGCCGCAGTAGAACAGGATTCCGGTCGTGTATGCACTGACCCCAAAAAAGGTGGCGTGATTAAAGGAGACCAAACCGGTATAGCCTATTAAAATATCAAGGCTCATGGCCAGTATTCCGAAAATGAGTACCTGGGTCAGGAGACTGAGACCATAAGAATTTATGCCCAGGGGTGTCAGTATTAAGATGAGGGTTATTAAACCCCGCCAAAAATCCCGGGGTTTTTGATAAAAGTCAATTTTTTCAGTTAATTTCATGATGGTTTTCCCCTTCCCATCAATCCCGCAGGTTTGAAAATTAATATCAGGACCATGACAACATAGATGACAAAAATGGCATAATTGGGGAATAAAGCCTTGCCAAAGGTCTCCATAAAGCCGATCAGGATGCTGCCCCAGAAAGCCCCCTTAAGGGTCCCCAGTCCACCCACAACCACAATTGCCAGGGCCAATGCCAGGATATCAAAGTCCAGGCCCTGATAAGCGCCAATGATCGGCCCTCCGGCAACACCGCCAAAAGCGGCCAGAAAAGCTCCAAGGGCAAAAGTCAGGGTGAAATACAGCTTAATGTTTATTCCCATGCCGGTAACCATTTCTTTGTCATCCACACCGGCCCTGATGATGGTCCCGGTACGGGTCCGTTCCAGGAACAGCCAAAGGGACAGGGCTGTTACCAATCCCATCAGGATTACCAGAAGGCGGTAGGAGGGAAAAGCCTGGCCCAGGATAGTTATCGAATCCTGGAATAAGGCTGGCTTGGGGAGGGAAAGGGGGAAGCCTCCCCAGAGCCATTTGGACAGGTCCATAAAAATGTAGGCAAAACCAAAACTCAGGAGGACCTGTTCCAGTTCCTGCTGATAAAATCTGCGGAAAAAGACATATTCCGTCAACACACCAATTAAGGCAACTGTCAGGGAGGCTCCCAAAATGCTTAAGCAAAAACTCCCCGTAAATTGGAATAAAGTTGTCCCGATATAGGCTCCGAGCATGTAGTAAGAACCATGGGCCATGTTGACAACACCCATCAGACCGAAGATAAGGGAGAGGCCGACGGCTGACAGGAACAGTAAGAGTCCGTATGATAACCCGTTTAAGGCGAGAATGAATAGTTGTGAGCCTTCCATCCCCTTAACCTCCCCGCTTGGCTAACTACCTGGCCGGTGTCCACTGGTCGCTGGTATCGGGTATTGTTTCGATGACTGAATTGATAATTTTGCCGTCCTTTTTTTCAACCCGGCGGATATAGGTGTTAAAGATTACGTTTTGTGTCCGGGGATCGAATTTAAAAGGCCCCCGGGGAGCGGTAAATTCTACTCTCTTTATTTCTGACATCAGTCTGTCTGTATCTGTCAAATCTCCATTAACAGCCTCCAGAGCGGTAACTATTAATTTTGCGGCAACATAGCCCTGTTCAGCAAACATGTTGGGTTCTTCACCATATTTGTCAGTGTAAGCGCTGACAAATTCTCTGTTTTCCCGGGTATCCAGGGCTGCACTGTAGTGCAGGGCAGAGATAATCCCGACTGCGGCATCACCCTGGGCCGGAAGTGAAGATTCGTCAACACAGTCCCCTGAAGTCAGTAAGGGTATTGTTCCTTTCAGGCCGTACTCATCATACTGCTTGACAAATGCTATGGAATCATTTCCGGAAAAGTGAGCCCAAACAGCATCTGCATCTTTGATCCGGGTCAGGAACGGGCCATAATCAGAAGTCCCGAGTCCGGGATAGATTTCCTGGACAATTTCCCCTCCGGCGGCTTTAAAACCGGCCATGAACCCATTGGCTTTTTCGTGTCCTGCAGCATAGTCAGGAGCCATGACCACGATTTTTCTGAAGTTCAGCTTATCATAGGCGTATATTCCCTCGGGGTATTCATACTGTCCATTGGCAAAGGAAACCCTGAAGATATACGGGCTGCCCTTCTCGCGGGTTAGATCTGCAGCCCCGGCATTTGCCAGGATAAGAGGGATTTCTTTGCTGACCACATAATCCCTGAGGGCATAGGCTACAGTGCTGCTGACAATCCCTGTCAGGATGTCGGCCCGGTCACTTTCCACGAGCCTGCGGGCTTTTTGCAGTCCCACCTGGCCGTTCATTTCAGTATCTTTTTTAAGGAGCCTGATCTCCCGGCCGGCAGCCTGCCATCCGACCTGGTCCAGATACAGTTCTGCCCCGCGGGTTATATTTTCGCCACAGCTGGCGAAAACTCCGGTATAGGGAACCAGCAGGCCTACCTTAACCGGTTTGGCAGTGCCGGTATTGGACTGATAATTACTGCCGCATCCGGCGAATAGTGTAACTGCCAGGAGAACAGTGGCAGCTAATGCGCCGGCTTTCAGGAACCGGCCTTCTCGGAAATAAGGTAACATCTGCCTGATACACTTCCTTTCACTGTAATCAGAAATTGATAATCGCAATTTTTCCGTTACCCTGTTTTAGGGGTCTTTGATCCAGGATTTGCCGGATTATCCGGGCTAAACGGGCCGGTTCGGGATGCTGGAACAGGTTGCGGCCGATAGCCACACCCCTGGCTCCGGCGGCAACTGATTCTTCGATCATATCCAGGAGTTCATTAACTGATGACATTTTGGGTCCTCCGGCTACCACCACAGGGATTTTCACTGCACCGGTAACTTCGGCAAAAGTTTCCACCGACCCGGTATAATTAACCTTCACAATATCGGCTCCGACTTCTTCGGCTAACCGGGCAGCATGCTTGATTTTGCCGGGATCGTATTCGCTTTCCGTAGTGCCGTCCCGTACATACATCATGGCCAACAGCGGCATACCCCACGAGGCACAGCTGTCAGCTATCATGCCAAGGTCTTTGAGCATTGCCGGTTCACCGGCGCTCCCCAGGTTAACATGGACCGAAACTGCTGTCGCCCCTAGGCGGATGGCATGCTCTACCGAGGATACCAGTTCTTTGCGGTTGGGGTCCGGGGCCAGGGACGTTGAGGCTGAAAGGTGTACAATTAATTCACATCCGTCTGCTCCCAGGCATTCGGTTATCTGGCCCACCAGGCCCTTATGGACTATGACGGCATCGGCCCTCCCGGCTCGGATAAGACCGGTAATCAAGGGCATATCGGTTAAACCGGGCACCGGACCCACGGTGACACCATGGTCCATGGGTGCAATAAACAGGCGGTCCGAATGCCTGAACAGGCGTTTCAGGCGGATTTGTTTTCCGGTCATAATAAAACTACCTCCTAGGAGTTACTTTTCAATAATAGTTTCACTCACCTTGATCCCTACATGACGGCCCGGTTCACATACATAGGCCAGAAGCCTGTCACCCGGCCGGATTAGGCTGGCATTTACCGGGGTGCCGTCAGCGCCCATGACCCTGATGTGCCAGTCGTCCTGAACGATTACATTGAGTTCTTTATCAGCAGCAGTCCCTTTAATCAACAGGAGCGGCCTGACCTCCATTTTGACCCTGCCCACAGTCAGGGTGCGGCACCTTCCCTCTGTATCCACACACAGGACCTTGCTTCCGGCGGCCAGGTCACTGAGGTATTCGGCGGTATTTCCGGGCATCCAGATATAGGAGTGGATGGCTCCGGCGTTAACCCTGAAAGGGCGCAGGTTCATGTATGGCAGGTAATGGGTTTCAGAACAGACAAAGATCCCTCCCTGGGAGGTTGAGCCTACCAGCATACCTTCATCCCGGCCCATTATTCCGGTAGTATCGATACAGGCCCTTAAGCCCATGCCGATATTGCGGATTTCACTGACTGTCAGTGGGTGGAGGTCAACCATGCCGGTATCCTGACCGGCCAGGAATGTACTTACCTTCATGATTTCGGCAATGTCGGTATTGGTAAAGAGGACCCCGTCACTGCCTTTTTCCAGAACACCGAAAACTACTTCGGCTTCACTAAAGGTGGTTACCTGTTTCAGGAGAACAGTATTGCTGTCTTGAAGCCGGGCTATTATGAGTTCCAGGGGGATATTGGTGGGAAGGTCAAAATCCACCACAAGATAATCATATTTCAGGGCATCCTGCCATGACTGTTCCAGGGCTTCCCTGCCGGAAACAGAGATAAAAATACAGGTTCGGCAGCCCCGGGCCCTGGCCAGGTCCAACAGGCTCTGGTCAGCAGAAAACACTGTTTCCCCGCTGTTGACTGCACTTAAATCTTCCTGGGTCGTGATTTCTGTTATCAGTTCTGTCTTCAGGGGATATCTTTGGGAACGGCGTTGTTCACTGTTGACAACTATCTTTTGGATGGGGGAGTTATTTATCAGGCTCCAAATGTCCTGTCGTTCCGGGGGAACTGTGCGGCCATCAAACCATATCTGCCGTAAACCTGTCTCCTCGTTTTTATCTGTCAATGGTATCATCTCCGTAAAATGTTGTTTGGTGAAAGCCTGCCAAAATGTTTATGGTAACTTTCCATAATATTTTATTCATTTTATTATTTTTCGTGATTCAAAAATTATCTCTGTCCTTGCTGTTAAGCCCCAGGCTTCGTTCGGCCCGGTGAAAGTCCTCCTGTGACCATGGGCTTTCACCATTTCTTATGTTAAGGAATAGTTATTATATTAGGATGAAAGTATTGTAAATCTGACGGAGGAGGCAGAACAGTGGGTAAAAAACACGACCAACGACCTCAGGCAGATATTTTTGCCGAAGCGGTAAACCTGCATAACAGTGGTGTTGACGGGGATAAGGACGCGGTAAAAAAAGCCCATAAGCTGTTTAAGAAAATATGTGCTGAAAATCCCGGAGACTGTTTGGCCGAAGCATACTTGGGAAGTACTACGGCCTTACTGGGGCGTGATGAGATAGAGCCAAACAAAAGATTCAAACTGGCCCTTGACGGCCTGAAAATACTGGACCGGGCTGTTGCCAGAGAGCCGGACAACATAGAAATTCGTATCTTAAGGGGCTTTGTCTGTCACAGGCTGCCGGAAATGTATTTCCACCGTTTGAGCACTGCTGTGGAAGACTTTACTTATGTCATCTCCAGGTATGAAAGAAACAGAAGACTATTGACCCGTGATTTCTACTGTAAACTTCTCTTTGAGCTGGGCCTTGATTATAAGGGACTGGACCGCATTGAGGAAGCACATGCAGCCTGGAAAAAACTCTTATCTGTTACAGATGACTCCAGGTATTTTGAGCTGCTGCAGCAGGAGGGGTTTGATGTCGGCACTGAAACCCGGAGCAGGCCAGGATTTATGGGCTTTCGACGGAGATAGCAGGACAATGGGACTGATAATTTTGAGAGGGAGGCAGATACAATGACCGATACTGGCAAAGCTCCGGGTGAGCTTTTTACGGCAGCTGTAAACCTTCATGACCTCGGGGTTAAGGGGGACCAGGAAGCGGTGCAAAAGGCTCACCGGATGTTTACGGAAATATGGTCTGAGAATCCGGATAATCACCTGGCAGAAGCTTATCTGGGGAGCGCCACGGCGCTGCTGGGCAGAGACCACCCAAACCTTGATGAAAAGTTCCGCCTGGCTGTTGAAGGGTTGAAATTACTGGATTCCGCAGCAGCCAAGGATGAAAAAAATATTGAAATCCGTATTCTGCGGGGGCATGTATGCTTCAACCTTCCTGAGATGTACTTCCACCGGCTGTCCACTGCGGTTGAAGACTTTGAGTTTATCATCTCCGGCTACCGGCGCAACAAAAGGGCTTTTTCCAAAGAGTTTTATATTGAAACCCTATTTAACCTGGGATCGGCATATAAGCAGCTGGGGCGCAGTCAGGAAGCTGAAACAGTGTGGCAAAAAATCCTCTTCCAGACCAGGGACCCTAAATACCTGAACAGGCTTAGACAGGAAGGTATTCATGTTCCCCAATGGATGACAGGTTTCAGGCCATGGCCGGGGCCAAGGCCGGGACCGTATTCAAGACAGAGACCGGGATTGGGAGCAAGGCCGGGACAAAGGCCGGGAAACCCGGAGCCGGCAGAAAACACAGAACAGTTGGAAGAAGCCCGGAAAATTCACCGGCGCGCGGTGACCGGGGGTAAAGAAGAAGTAACAGAGGCTTTTGCATATTTTGAAAAAGCCCTCAGGGAAGATCCTCACAATAACCTGTTGCAGGCTTACCATGCAGACTGCCTGTCAATGGTGGGGCGTGAATCCGGGGACCATGCCCTGTTGTTCGGTAATGCCATTAAAGCCCTGATAGACCTTGACAAAGCTGTAAACGGGGACCCGGATAACATAGAAATCAGACTGTTGCGGGCCAGCCACAGTTACCGGCTCCCTGAACAGTTTTTCAGGCGGTCGGCCACAGCCATGGGTGACTATGAATATCTGCTGCAGCGTTACCAGGAGGATAATACTCTCTTTGACCAAAAAACCTGGCTCAAAATTCAGGAAAACCTGGGTGAAGTCTATGAGCGGCTGGAGATGAAGGAAGAAGCCAAATCGGCCTGGAAAAAACTCTATGACCTTACCGGTGAAGAAAAATACCTGCTTAAACAGCGCCCGGAGGAAGTTGATTTTGATGCCGAAAAAGTAAAAGGCATGAACTGGAAACAGGTCCTGCAGGAAGGGATTAGGTTTCACAACCTTGGGGTGGCAGGTAATAAAAAAGCTGCCAGGATAGCCAAAGCCCTGCTGGAAGGGGTATACAAAGCCAAACCGGGGAACTCCCTGGCCAAGGCTTACTATGGCAGCAGCCTGGCCTTAACGGGATGGCATTCACCAAATCCCGGGGACATGTT
The DNA here is from genome assembly GCA_016841045.1 of Thermincola carboxydiphila. Taxonomy (GTDB): domain Bacteria; phylum Bacillota; class Thermincolia; order Thermincolales; family UBA2595; genus JAENZX01. The sequence continues at coordinate 18,297 of JAENZX010000016.1, read as the reverse complement.
CGGTAACGGCATCAAGGGTTTTAAGCTGGTCAAGGAGGCAGCTGAACGTGACCCCAACAACCCTCAGCTGCGGATTTTGCGCGGCTACCTGGCTTATAATCTGCCGGAAAACTTCTTCCATATGACAGAATTGGCCATCAAGGACTTCAGGTTTTTAATTGAGGCATACAAAAAAGATAAGAATATTTTTTCCGAAGAATTCTACCGCCAGGTTGTTTATGACCTGGGAGCGGCCTACCAGAGAATTGGTGATACTAAACGGGCCCGGAAGGTGTGGGGGTCACTTGACGGGAAAGCCGGGAAGGATGATTAAAATGAAAATTACTGACGCTCATGCCCATATTTCGAATACCATATACGGAAATGTGGACCTTTACCTTGAACAGATGAAAGAAGCCGGGATTGCGCAAGGTGTAGTTGTCCCCGGGGGAATGCTTGATGTACGGAAGATGACTGACTATATTACCGGCCGGGCACTGCCTGAAAACCCGGTCCCGGACAATTTGTATGTGGAGGAGTCCTGTAAGGCCCGCCCGGAGGTGCTCTGGCCCATGATTTGTGTGGACCCCCATGATGACGATGCCCTGATCAAACTCGAGAATGGTTTCAAATCGGGATACAGGGGACTTAAATTGTCACCCATGAGTCACCAGTTTTCCTTTGCCGGCAGGGTGGCAGCCGAGCTGGCAGCCTGCTGCGGGGAGTACGGTTTCCCGGTATATACCCATGTGGTATACAGCCCGGGGGCTTCCACATCAAGGTTTGTCACCCTGGCCAGGCAGTTTCCCCGGACCAACTTCATCCTGGGCCATATGGGCTTTGGACCGGCTGATACCGAAGGTCTGGATGCTGCTGCAGCCCTTGATAATTTTTACCTGGAAACCTCAACAGGAAATTTTCTGCACCTTACGGAATCGGTAAGGCGGGCCGGGGCAGGAAAAATCGTGTTTGGTTCAGAATTTCCGTTAAGCCACCCCAAAGCCGAGCTGGAGAAGATTTTACTTCTTAAACTGCCTGACAGTGACCGGGAAAAGATCCTTGGCGGGAATATACGGGCCCTGCTGGGCATTAAATAACATTAATTCAGATGTTTCTCTCATTGTCGACATTAATCCACACTCCCAATCGACACTGTTTTCAGGACTTTTATCACTAAACGACCTTATAATAAAAAAGGTCGTTTTTTGTAATTACTATTATCAGGGGTGGGGTGTGTCCATGAGATTAACCGGATTCCTTGCGAGGCTTTTTCCACTGCAGATAACCAGACGTACTGCAGATGCCGGAAAATGCCAGGATTGATTTTGACACAGGTCCGGGTGGAACAACCTTCCGGGTTCGTTTTCAGGCAGTTCCAGGACAAGTCGCTGCCTGGGGAGCGGGCATGACAGAAACCGATACGGTGAAGTCAGCTGCAGAGAATTCAGGCAGACAACCAGGTAAACAACCAGGTAAACAGGATGGAGGAAAAAGCATTCATGAGTAGCAAAATGGCACCAGGTTATCTCAACTTACCGGATAGTGAGCTGGAAGAAAGAATAAGAAAGGCCCGTACCCACCTGACGGACTGCCGCCTTTGTCCCCATGAGTGCGGGGTTAACCGGAAAAAAGAAGCCGGGTTCTGCCGGGCTCCTGACCAGGCAGTTGTTTCCAGTTATGGCCCCCATTTTGGAGAAGAACCGGTACTTGTAGGTAGAAACGGGTCAGGGACCATTTTTTTTGCGTACTGCAATATGAGGTGTGTTTTCTGTCAAAACTGTGAGCTCAGTTTCGGGGGTGAGGGAGAGGTTGTCCCTGAGGGTGAACTGGCCGATATCATGCTTACCCTCCAGGAAGATTACAGGTGTCATAATATAAACCTGGTAACCCCCACACACTTTGTGCCCAGTATTCTGGCGGCATTGGCCCTGGCAAGGGAAAAGGGCCTGAAACTGCCACTGGTATATAACTGCGGAGGTTATGAGAAGAAAGAGACCCTCCTGCTCCTTGACAGGGTAGTTGACATTTATATGCCGGATTTTAAGTACACCATGCAGGAGAGGGCTGAGAAGTATTCCGGTGTCAGGGACTATCCGGAAAAGGTCAGGGAGACCCTTAGGGAAATGGACCGCCAGGTTGGAGGGGTGCAGACAGATTCAGCAGGCATTGCCTGGCGCGGTCTTATCATCAGGCACCTGATGATGCCCGGGGGAACCGGTGATACCAGGGAAGTACTTAAATTTATTAGTGAGGAACTGTCACCTGACTGTATGGTGAACCTTATGGAGCAATACTATCCGGCCCACCGGGCATTTGAATACAGGGAACTATCCCGGAAACTGACTCCGGAGGAATACCGGGAGTCGTTAAATTACGCCAGGGAACTGGGTCTCAGACTGGTTTTATAATCCTGCCTGTTGACAAAAGCTATATCAAAGTGATATCATAATTATATTATAAATATTTGAAGTGACAGGGGGCAGGTTTAATGAATGAGACCAGGGCATGGCGGATTAACGGGTTTTTGGGGGCAGTGGTTTTTTTGGCTCTGATGGCAGGGGGAATTGCGGCATTTACGGCTTTCAAACCGGTGACAGGTGTCTTGTTTGTGATAGTTGCTTCCATTCTGGCTTCGGGAATAATTGTTGTCCAGCCAAACCAGGCAATGGCCCTGACCTTTTTCGGGAGGTATCTTGGTTCTGTCAGGGATGCCGGTATGTGGCTGACAGTACCCCTCTGTTTCAGGAAAAAGGTATCCCTCAGGGTGCGCAATTTCAACAGTGCCAAATTGAAGGTGAATGATGTTGAAGGTAATCCCATTGAAATTGCTGCTGTTGTTGTATTCAGAGTGGTGGATTCGGCAAAAGCCCTGTTCGATGTTGATGATTATGAGGAATTTGTGGAGATTCAGAGTGAAACAGCACTGCGTCACGTGGCGACACGGTATCCGTATGACACATTTGAAGATGACGGAGGGTATTCACTGCGGGGGAATGCCGAAGAAGTCGCTGCCGAACTGGGGACCGAACTACAGGCACGTCTTTCGGTAGCCGGGGTTGAGGTTATTGAGGCCCGGCTGACACACCTGGCCTATGCAACTGAAATTGCTCATGCCATGCTGCAGAGACAGCAGGCCTCAGCAGTTGTTTCAGCCCGGAAAAAAATTGTGGAGGGAGCCGTTGGGATGGCCCAGATGGCCATAGAACAACTGCTCCGGGATGATATTGTGGAACTGGATGAAGAGCGGAAAGTTGCCATGATCAATAACCTGCTGGTAGCCATCGTCTCTGACAGGGCAGCCCAGCCTGTTATCAATACGGGAAGCCTTTATTAAAGGACGTATTTATGGCTGGCAAAAAAAAGAGTTTTCCGCTCCGCATTGACCCGGCGCTTTATGAAACACTGGAACACTGGGCTGCTGATGAGCTGCGCAGCGTAAATGCCCATATCGAATTCTTGCTGCGTGAATCAGCCAAAAAAGCCGGAAGACTGAAAGGAAATGTCAAAAACAAAGATAGAGATAATTAAAGGAAATGTCCCATAAGATAAGATATTATGGGACTCTTTACTTTTACCAAACGGAATCAGGTCTTCACTGCCTGTTAACATTACTTTACGGTTTCCAGAGGTGTTTCAAAATAGATACTGGTACTGGGAAAGGCCACAGTGACCCCTTCTGCCTCCAGGATTTCCATTATCTTAAAGTTAACATCCTCTTTGATTTTCAGGTATTCGGCCCAGTTTGTTGTATTGGTAAAGAAGTACAGGAAGATGTCCAGGCTGCTTTCATTAAAAGAATCAAAATTAACCAGGATAAAATCCTTATATATTTCGGGGTGGGATTCCAGCATGGAACGGATTTTTTGCACACATGCTTCCAGTTTGGCACGTGGTGTTGAGTAGGTAACTCCCAGTTTGAAAGTGATCCTCCTGATGCCCATTCTCGTCCAGTTGGTCACGGGTTCGTTAACCAGGGTTGCATTGGGGACGGTGACCAGGGCCTGGGCGAATGTCCTGATCTTGGTACTGCGGAAATTAATGTCTTCAACTACTCCTTCAACACTTGGGGTATGGATCCAGTCACCGATAGAGAAGGGTTTGTCGGTGATAATTACTATTCCTCCAAATATGTTAGATACCGTATCTTTGGCAGCCAGGGCAAAGGCCAGGCCACCAAGTCCCAGCCCCGCAATAAAACTGCTGACATCATAGTCCCATTCATGGGCCACCATAGTCAGCGCCAGGGCTATGATAACCACCCTGAATACTTTTGACATAAAGGGCATCAGTATTTTATCAATTTGGAGTCCAAATACCTTTTCCAGGTCATCGCGCAGCAGGTCATAGCTTCCGGAAAGGTTGTAAAAGCCGGCGGCACCCAGGAGTATCAGCCCTGAGCGAAAAATTTTTGCCGCAATCAGGTTGTATCCCGGATTTAGAGGAAGAAAGACTAGGGCCAGGTAAACCCCCAGCAAAACCCAAAACCATCGCAGAGGCTTTTCAAAAGAAATAACTATATGGTCATCAAAACCGGTCCTGGTTTTACCTGAAAGCCGGGTCAAAATTCCGGTCAAAATACTGGTCAGGGTATTTCTCAGTATCAGGGAAAATATTAAAATGGCAGCAGCTCCCAGGAGGTCAGTCAGTGACCCGGGTGCCGGCATATTATATAAAATGTTCAGGAATTCAGTTTTATCCAGCAATGCCATCCCTCCGAAACTTAATTTTTCAGCCTTTTTAAACATATACGCCGGTAAAATGATGATTCCTTTTATTTTACTTCAAGAAAGTATATCATTTCCCCATTTACCAGTAAGGGATACGCCGGAGTCGTAAAACAGCTGAAGCGGTAACGGCTCCGCAGTGTGGAAAAGGCTAAAAAAGGCGCGCGCACCGGGAACTGAAAGATGCGCGTCCTTTTAATTTGACTGAAAGAACAAAGAAGCCTCACACAAGGCAAAGGCTTCTTTGGGAGGTTACCGGTTATTGTTGCTTCTGCTGCTGGATCTTGTACTGTGGCTCCTGGTGCTCAACATAGTTGACACGCCCCTTAAGGGAATTGGAGATTGTCTCAACCTGGCCGCTCAGGTCATTGAACATTTGCTTGGCGTTCTGGTCATTGGTTTCCAGGGCAAATGTTTTCAGGTTGGCAGCTGCGCCTTCCAGGCTGGCCAGGGTCTGATGCATTTTATCTCCTACTGTCAAAAAATAACCTCCTGATAAAATATTATTTTGAGACGGTATTATCTTTTCCTTAAAAGTTGTACACAATACTGGTAAAAAAAGAATAACACAGAGTCATCATGTTATATTGAAATTAATTTCAGCATCGAATCTGAGGGAGAATTCCTTAAACTCGTCCAAATTAAGCAGAGTCCGGTCACCGTTATAATAGGTAAAATTCCATGGTTGCCTGTTATATTTTCTGTATGTTTCGCTGCCAAAATATGCTGCCAGCAAGTCCCCTGCCTGAGAACCGGAAACTGTAAGGTTTAGTTTTCTCCAGGTGGTATACTTTTTTGGCATAAATTAACATCAACTCCTTAGATTAATTATTATAAAATACCAAAATTATCTATATACACTATAATACACCAAAATAATGCTAATGGCAACAATAAAAAACGCTTAGGGATTATAAGATATTAATACCTGATATGGTAGTATTTATCCGATAGCCCGGTCACTGGCAGGCCCCCACTTTTTTGCTGATTGATAAGGAGTTGAACATCATGAATTATAAAATGATGGGTGAACGGATCCGGAGGCAGAGGATTTTTAACAAAATGACCCAGGAAAAATTGGCTGAACATGCCAACATTTCTGTCTCATTTCTGGGCCAGATAGAGAGGGGCGAGAGAAAACCAAGCCTGGAAACAGTCGTAAACATTGCTAATTCACTGGGGGTTACTGTGGACCAGTTATTGTCGGATAGTTATAAAATCGCCCCTAAATCCCTTGTTGATGAACTTGCGTTTCTGGTGCGGGAGAAATCAGAAGAAGAAATAAAAACTGTGATTGAAGTGACCAAAACCCTTATAAAACATAATAAAAAAGACTAATAAACCGGGACTGTTTATAAAATTCATACGGTCCCTAACTATTTTAACTCAAAATGGTGATAATATAAGCGGGAGAAATCTCGTTCTCCTAAAATCCCTGAATTCCACCCTGGCGGGTGGTTTTTTTATGTCAGGAGTTTTGACTTTTATAATAAAAAATACTAAAATGAAATGTGAAAGGGGTAACATTCATAAGCGCATATTTGTCAGGCCAGAGAGCCCTTTTTTGTGGGGTTCTTTTTTAATAAAGGGAGGGGTTAAATGTGTGTGAAGAAGCTTGCATTAACTGTGAACAGTGTGAGGAGTACAAGAACGGATGCCAGGGACAGACAGGAAGCTTTGATATTAAACTATGCCCCACTCCAATAATTGAAGACCGGAGAGTAGTAAGCTAGCCTTTTGTTTTTCCTTTACCTTTATCCCCAAACAGGGATGAAGGTTTTTTTATTGGGTAACACTAAATAAAAAATCACTGTTGACCGGGGTAAAAGATGGTAATTCAAATATCAAATATGTATAAATTTTATGGTCTGAAAAGTAACCGGGTTGCAGCCCTGCAGAATATTAATCTGGATATAGGTGCAGGTGAAATATTGTCAATCATGGGGCCATCAGGGTCAGGCAAGTCTACCCTGATGAATATCCTGGGGTGTCTGGACCGGCCCACGTCGGGGGTTTATAAATTTAAAGGGAGGGACATCAGCCGTCTTAATGATAACCAGCTGGCAGTCCTGCGTAATCAGTATATTGGGTTTGTGTTCCAAAACTTCAATCTGCTTTCGAGGTCCACAGCCCTTGCCAATGTTGAGCTGCCTATGGTTTATGCCGGAGTGCCTGCTGCCAAGAGGCGTAATATAGCCATGGAACTCCTTGAGGTTGTCGGCCTTAAGGACAGGATGCACCACTATCCCAATGAACTGTCAGGAGGGCAGAAACAAAGGGTGGCAATTGCCAGGGCTCTGGTCAACCACCCTGCAGTACTGCTGGCAGATGAGCCTACAGGCAATCTGGATACCAGGGCCGGGACTGAAATCATCAAACTTTTTGATACCCTGAACAGTATTGGGGTTACAGTTGTTGTGGTTACCCATGACAGTGATGTGGCTATTCAGACACGGAGAATAGTTTATCTCAGGGATGGAGAGATTGTCTCTGATGTTTCCGGTAATAACCTCAACAAAAAGGAAAACAGGACATTTGTTTATGATACAAAACAAGGGGTAGTGGAATTTGGCAGGCCCCATGAAAGGAATGGCAGGGATAGTTTTTGAAAATATTTGAAACATTAAGGATCGCCTTACGCGGTCTAATATCAAATAAGATGAGGTCACTTCTGACCATGCTTGGTGTAATTATCGGGGTCGGCTCAGTAATCACCCTGGTTTCTATAGGTGAAGGTGTGAAATCATCTATTTCCAGCCAGATTCAGGGACTGGGGTCCAATCTGGTTCTGGTAACACCGGGCAAAGGTGCTGTGGGCATGAATGCCAGTTCTTTGGGGGCAGCGGTAAGTGAACTTTCGTATGAGGATGCCCTTGCTGTGGAACGTAACTCAGCAGCGGTAAAGAGTGTGGCCCCCCTGATTGAGAGTGGAGCCAATGTTTCATATCAGGGAGAAACAAAAGCTACTCTTTTAAGCGGGACTACAGAAAGTTACAGTGATGTCCGTAATTCGCCGCTGGCTGCCGGCAGTTTTTTCAGTATAGGAGATATCCGGGGATACAGGCATGTTGCTGTCATCGGGGATACTGTGCGCCGGAAGATATTTGCCGGGGAAAATCCTGTGGGTAAGACCATCATGTTAAATAAGACGGAATTTAAAGTAGTCGGGGTAATGGACAAAAAGGGTCCCACACTGACGATTGATAATGATGACAGGGTGTTTATACCGATAACTGTAGCCGAAGAAATGCTTGATACCAATCAGGTTAATATGATGTTTATCCAGGCTGCCGGGCCGGATATGGTCAGCACAGCCGTTGCAGAAACCAGAAGGATTATCGGCAGCAGGCATGAAAAAAATGATTTTGTGGTCAGTGAACAAGAAGATATCCTGAATACCTTCCAGGGAATTATGGGAACACTCACAGGGATGCTGGGAGGGATTGCCGGAGTGTCCCTTATTGTTGGCGGAATAGGAATAATGAATATAATGCTGGTGACAGTTACGGAAAGGACCCGCGAAATCGGAATCAGGAAGGCTGTGGGAGCCAAGAAGAGAGATATAATGTTTCAGTTTTTACTGGAATCGGTTTTTATCAGCGCACTGGGCGGGATTCTGGGTATTGCAGCCGGATTTTTCGGCTCCCGTTTACTTGACCGGGTAGTCCCCAACCTGCCCACGGTAATCTCTCCCTGGTCTGTCCCTGCTGCCTTTATATTTGCCCTGCTGGTCGGACTCTTTTTCGGTATTTATCCTGCACGAAAGGCAGCACGGCTGGACCCCATTCAGGCCTTAAGGTACGAATGATGCCTGGATAGCAGAGGCCTTGACAACAGAGATAAAATATATATAATAATATTACATGGCATTAATTAAATAGTTTTTTGGGCGAGTAGTTCAGTGGGAGAACGCTTCCTTGACACGGAAGAGGCCGGAAGTTCAATTCTTCTCTCGCCCACCAAATATAAATTACGAGGTTGACCAAAACACGGTCAGCCTTTTTTGTTTACGCATTAAAGACCTTTTAATGTATTGTATACAAAAAAAAAATTTCTCATATACTATTAGCAAACGGGGGTGAAACAATGCAAGCATCCTTTTCTATTGGTGCCAGGGAGAACATAGAGCTGCTTAAAAGCAAGCTGGACACAGAATTTGCAATGCTGCAGAACGACGGTATCAAAGTATCTCTGGAAGAGTCTCCCCCAACCGGGGGTTTAACATTTTTAGGGTATAATATTGCTGATTATGGAAACTCAAGCTATTCAGAGGAAGAAACCCGGTCAATATTCAAACACTATATTGCCAATGTTGTTTCAGAAATTATTATCAATTATTGGGAAAAGGGCCTGCTCAGGGATATAATCAAGCACAACTACTATTATTTTCTGCCTGAGGAACAGCAGGTAATTTATGATATCGCTTTAAATCATCTTAATCACGGGGCTGAGCCTGATGACGACACATTTGTGCATTACCTGAGCAGGAAGGCGCTGGTGCTGCAAAAACTTATTGAATACCTGCATACCAGTGACCGACTGATAATTGAGGGTTTCATCCGCTTCCGGCTCAAGGATTATCTCCAGGAAATATACAGTGCAGCTGATAAGGCTGTGGATGATTTTATGCTGGAAAAGGAATACAAGGAGTTTATCAAACTCCTGAAGTATTTCGTGGAAATCCAGGAGCCGCGTTTGGAAACCGTTCAGGTCCTGGCTCAGCCTTCAGGATATTTTAAGCTGCTTGACGGAGACAACAAAAATATCAGCAGTGAGTACCTTGACGGGTTTCTGATTGAGACCGGAGATACCGAGATAAATTACGAAGACCTGCTCATTAGTGCATTGATTACAATAGCGCCAAGTACGGTAATTTTGCACTATAAGGAAAGTGATGCCTGTTCCGCCAGGGCTACAGAAACCATCAAAAGCGTGTTTGGGGACAGGGTAAAGTTCTGTGATGGTTGCAAGATCTGTGAGAAGACAAGAAAGGCCAGGAGCAGCAGGGAAAGAAAACAGTAACAAAGGGGAATCAAAAACTTCCCGGGATAGGGTTCCGGGAAGTTTTAATTTTTGGTATGATATAAAAGGTTTTTGCGGTATTTAATCGAATGAAATATCAAGTATGCTTGTTTGCAGAACAGGGAAGAATTAGGTTACTATATGAATGATTCGGTGGAAAGGGGAATTTCCGGGTGCATGCCATAATAATCGGTGCCGGCAAGGTGGGCTTTAGTATAGCACAGATGTTATCATATGAAGGTCATGATGTGGTTGTCATCGAAAAAGATGAGGAAAGGCAGTCCTATATTCAGGAAACCCTCGATGTGCAGACAATTCTGGGCAGCGGGTCTTCGCCGGTAATTTTGGAAGAAGCCGGGGTGACAAATTCAGACCTCGTAGTGGCGGTTACGGAAACAGATGAGCTAAATATTGTGGCGTGTCTCATGGCCAAACAATATGGAGTTCTTCAGACGGTGGCCCGGGTACGGGACCCGGACTATGTGGAAACAAGCCACAAGTCTCCGAAATTCTCTCTGGGGATTGACCTGATGATAAATCCTGAGCAGGTAACGGCAAAAGAAATAATTAAACTTATGGAAGTCCCGGAAGCTTTAAATGTGGAGTATTTTGCCGATGGGCAGATACAGCTCCTGGAGCTCAGGCTCACGGAATCGGCTGTGGTGGTCGGCAAACAGCTCAAAGACCTTGATCTGGCCGGCAATGCTCTCATAGTTGCGGTTTCCCGTAACGGAAAAATGATTATTCCTCGCGGGGATGACCATCTGGAGGTCAATGATACCGTCTTTATTGTGGCCCGAACCGAGGAAATGATAGATGTGGAAAGACTGCTTGGTAAAAGCCGGGCTGCTATAGAAAAGGTAATGATTCTCGGCGGTGGGCGCATTGGTTACTACCTGGCCAGGCTTTTGGAAGAGAAAAAAAAAGATGTTAAAATCATCGAAAAGGACAGGGAAAAGTGCCGGGTTATTTCCGGCAAGCTGAACCACAGCCTGGTACTCAACGGGGATGGGACAGATATTGACCTGTTACAGGAAGAAGGGGCCGGAGAAGTCGACCTTTTTGTTGCCGTTACCGGTGATGACAAACTGAACCTGTTGGTCTCCCTGATTGCCAAACATCTGGGAGTTGAAAACACCATTACTGTAATAAGACGTTCAGACTATATCCCTTTGGTGGAGAAAGTGGGTATAGATACGGTCGTCAGCCCGCGTTCCCTGACTACCAGTACTATCCTGAAACTTATCCTGCCTCAGGAGGTGGTATCAGTGAGCTTCCTGGGCGGAGCTGATGCCGAAACCATGGAATTGATTGTCCCGGAACGCTGCCGGGCAAATTATAAGAAGCTTAAGGAACTCAGGTTTCCCAAGGGAGCCATCCTGGGGTCCATAATGAGGGACAATACTGCTATAGTCCCGGTCGGTGATGATGTGCTTATGCCCGGAGATAAGGTGATGGTATTTACCCTGCCTGAGGCCGTTTCCAGGGTCAATGAATTCTTTGAGGTAGGCAGGTAATTTGATGAGGCAGGTAATCATATAAAATGAAGTTTTCTGTGGTCATAAGACATCTGGGATTAATAATCGCTATAGTGGGACTGGCCATGGCAGCACCTGTTATGATAAGTGTCATTAACAGAGAGCCATATGTACCGGTACTGACAGGTATTGCTTTGATGACAGCAGCCCTGGGGACTGTTTTGTTCCTGGCTGTAAGGGTCCGGGAAACCATCGGTTACCGGGAAGGTTTTGCCATGGTTACTTTTGGCTGGGTGGCCGCCACCCTGTTTGGGGCTCTGCCCTTTTGGATGACCGGTGCTATTCCCGGCTTCGCAGATGCTTTTTTTGAGAGCATGTCCGGGTTTTCCACTACAGGATCCAGTATTCTCAGTGATATAGAAAGCCTGCCCCGGAGCCTTTTGTTCTGGCGCAGCCTTACCCATTGGCTGGGCGGGATGGGAATTATGGTCCTGTTTGTGGCCTTGCTCTCCCAGCTTGGCGCCGGGGGTATGCAGGTGTTCCGGGCTGAAGCGCCGGGTCCGATTACCGAAAAGATTAAACCCAGAATTAGTGAAACGGCAAAAATACTGTGGCTGACTTATGTTATCCTGACTGTACTGGAGACACTGTTGCTGCGGGCAGCCGGACTGGACTGGTTTGATTCCCTTACCCATACCTTTGGGACTATGGCCACCGGCGGATTTTCTACCCGCAACCTGAGTGTGGGTGCATTTGACAGTCCTGCAGTTGAGTGGATCATAATTATTTTTATGTATGCAGCAGGGGCCAATTTTTCGCTTTATTATGCAGCACTGAAGAATAAATCACTTAAGTCATTCTGGAACAATGAAGAATTCAAGTTATATACTTCTGTAATCCTGGGGGCAACCCTGATCATATGGCTGACCCTGGCCGGGGAACACAGTTTTTTCAGGGCTGTCAGGCTGGCATCTTTTCAGGTGGTGTCAATTACCACAACTACCGGGTTTGCTACAGATGACTATATTTTATGGCCGGGCCTGGCTAAGGGGGTTTTGTTCCTCCTTATGTTTGTCGGGGGCTCGGCAGGTTCTACAGGGGGCGGCATGAAGGTGAGCCGTTACCTGGTGCTGCTGAAACATTCCGGACTACAGCTGAAGAAATTTTTCCATCCCAGGGCTGTTTTCTCTCTTAAGGTGGGGGGCAAAGGTTATCCGGAGGATATAATTATTTCGATTTTCCAGTTTTTTTTCCTGTATATATTTATGGTAATTACAGGTACCATGCTGATGACTGGTTTCGGTCTTGACCTGAAATCTGCCCTGACTGCCGTCCTGGCTACCCTGGGCAATATCGGACCCGGTTTTGGAGCGGTAGGGCCAATGGAGAACTATGCATTTTTACCTGATGCTGCCAAGTATTTATTGAGTTTTTTTATGCTGGTGGGCAGGCTGGAGATTTTTACAGTACTGGTACTGTTTTTACCAAGCTTTTGGCGCAAATAGGCATTTATCCCGGCCGCAAAATTTACCTTTATTTCCCATTGCAGTCTGAAACAGGTTCTGGTATATTTTTAGGAAGCAAAGACTTTGTTAAAAGACTATGTTAAAGGAATGACTGCAATGGAACCAATATTAATTTTAATCCCTGTTATCGGAGGTTTTTCAGGATGGTTTAGCGCCGGTTTGGCCCTGAAGGTCCTGTTCCGCCCTGTACACCCCGTGAGAATCCCTCTTACTGACAGGTATATCAGGGGCTTACTGCCCGGAAAACAGGAACACTTTGCGGCAGGTATCAGGGAAATAATCCAAACCCAGTTACAGTTAGCCGCTACAGAAGATTCAGGCCCTGCTTATGAGGTCAGGACAAACCTGAGTAATACTGTTATTGCTTCTATAAAGGAACACATTCAGAACAAGATTCCGTTTCTGGTGCCAAGGGGAGTGAGGCAGAAGATAATTGACACTGTTACAGACATTGTCAGGAAAGAGATTGCCGGGTTCCTGGATGAGCTGGTATACAGTGTCCGCAGGGACAGGGGAGCCGGTGCAGAACTCTGCCGGTTTATTGAAGAAAAAATCCGCAATTATGACCTGGCGGAACTGGAACAAAAGATTAAAAAGACCCGGCAGATTTATTATCTTAAGGGCGGAGCAGCTTTGATCGGGATTATTTCCGGCTTCCTGCAGCTGCTGGTGGCGGTTGTTGCAAGGACTTGACAAGCGGGTTCCGGGAGTCATATAATATAACCGTTCGTATAATATTGAAATAAGCATGTGAATTCATGTTTTACAGGTGAATTTTACAGGTAACAACTGTGAAGAGGAAAAGTAGGCTGTCTCACCTGCCAGAGAGATGAGGCCCTGGGCTGGAAGCCTTATCGGGGAACGGGCAGCTGAAAAACCACCTTGGAGTTGTCGGGCTGAACAGAGTAAGCCCTGACCGGGTACGTCCCGTTACAGACGGTAAAGAGCCGGTTTTCCGGAAACAGAGTGGAACCGCGGGAGAACAGCCTCTCGTCTCTGGTGAATTACCAGGGATGAGGGGTTTTTTAGTGCATGGATGGGCTCTAATAAGCGGCACCGGTACAAGAGCAGAAGATTAAGGAGGTACATTTTCATGTCTATGGTCAGGATTTCTTTAAAAGACGGTTCAGTTAAGGAATTTCCAAAAGGGACACGGGTCATCGATGTTGCTGCCGATATTAGTCAGGGTTTGGCCAGGAATGCCCTGGCAGCAAAACTAAATGGCAGGAAAGTAGACCTGAGTACTCCTGTTGATGAAGACAGCGCCCTTGAGATTATTACCTGGGACAGCGAAGAGGGGCAGGAGGTTTACCGCCACAGTACGGCACATATCATGGCCCAGGCTGTGAAAAACCTCTTCCCTGGAGTAAAATTTGGGATTGGTCCTGCTATTGCGGAAGGGTTTTATTATGATTTTGACGTCCCCGAGAATTTTTCCCCTGAAGACCTGCCCCGGATAGAAAAGGAGATGCAGAGGATCATCAGGGAGGATTACCCCTTTGAGCGTATAGAGGTATCCAGGGATGACGCCCTGAGGATGTTTGAGGAAGCGGGGGAAAAGTATAAGGTTGAGCTGATAAATGACCTTCCTGAGGATGCGGTCATCAGCTGCTACCGCCAGGGAGACTTTATCGACCTGTGTGCCGGGCCTCATGTGCCTTCAACGGGGAAAATAAAGTCGGTGAAGCTCATGAACCTGGCCGGGGCTTACTGGCGGGGAAGCGAGAAAAACAAAATGCTCCAGAGGATTTATGGGACTTCATTCCCCAAAAAGTCCCTGCTGGAAGAACACATTTTCCGGATAGAAGAAGCCAAAAGACGCGACCACCGCAAGCTGGGCGCAGAACTTGAACTGTTTTCCATGCAGGATGAGGGGCCGGGGTTCCCATTCTTTCACCCCAAGGGAATGGTCCTTAGAAATGAACTGGAAAACTTCTGGAGGGAAGAGCATAAAAAGGCCGGATATCAGGAAATCCGCACTCCGGTAATCCTTAACAGGGGTCTCTGGGAGCAGTCGGGCCACTGGGACAACTATAAAGAAAACATGTATTTCACCAGTATCGATGAAACTGATTTTGCGGTAAAACCGATGAACTGCCCCGGCGGTATCCTGGTCTACAGGTCCAAACTGCACAGTTACCGGGACCTGCCCATCAGGCTGGGGGAACTGGGCCTGGTCCACAGGCACGAGCTGTCGGGTGCCTTACATGGATTAATGAGAGTACGATGTTTTACCCAGGATGATGCCCACATATTTATGCTGCCATCACAGGTGACCAGGGAGATTATCGGTGTCATTGACCTGATTGACAAGTTTTACAGTGTGTTTGGCTTTGAATATCATGTGGAACTGAGTACTAAACCGGAAAAGGCCATGGGTTCTGATGAGATATGGGATATGGCGACAGATGCCCTGAAGCAGGCCCTTGATGAGAAAGGCCTTGAATACAAAATCAATGAAGGTGACGGGGCATTCTATGGACCCAAAATTGACTTCCACCTCAGGGACTGCCTGGGGAGGACGTGGCAGTGCGGGACCATTCAGCTTGACTTCCAGATGCCCGAAAAATTTGACCTCACATATGTCGGCGAAGATGGACAGAAACACCGGCCGGTAATGATTCACCGGGTAGTGTTCGGGAGTATAGAGCGTTTTATCGGCATTCTGATTGAACACTATGCCGGGGCATTCCCGGTATGGCTGGCTCCTGTGCAGGTTAAGGTGCTCACTGTTACCGACAGGGGGCTGGACTTTGCGGGAGAAATTCTGAAGACCCTTGGTGAAAACGGCATCAGGGCAGAGGTTGACGGCAGAAACGAAAAAATCGGATATAAGATAAGGGAGGCCCAGCTGGAAAAGGTCCCCTATATGCTGGTAATCGGAGACCGTGAAGTTGACAGCGGTGCTGTGGCTGTGCGCAAACGCGGCGCAGGAGATCAAGGTACCGTTGCCCTTGATGAGTTTGTGAGAATAGTCAGGAAGGATATTGATCTAAAAAGGTAAGGATGCAAACCGGCAGTTTTCAGTGCCGTCAATAGCGGAAATATATTTGACAACCGGTTTTACGGGTGCTATAATAATAAAGAATTTGATATTTTATCCAAAGAAGAAGCCATCCGCTTCTCACCTTATGACGCTCAGGCTGTTGATAAGGTTATCGAATTTTTTAAATCAGGTATTTTATATTTGATTTTCTGCGGGTGGTTATCCACCCGCTTAGTTTTTTCAGGAAATTAAAATTTGGAGGTGACCCCAATAAGCAAAGATATGCGAATTAATGAGGAAATCAGGGGTAAGGAAGTCAGGTTAATAAGTCCGGATCAGGAACAGTTGGGGATTGTGCCGGTCAGGGAGGCCCTGAAAATGGCACAGGAGATGGAACTTGACCTGGTTGAGATTGCACCCAATGCCAAGCCCCCGGTATGCCGCATTATGGATTTTGGCAAGTATAAGTATGAACAGAGTAAGCGTGAAAAGGAAGCACGCAAGAAACAAAAAATCATTAATGTCAAAGAGGTAAAAGTAAGGCCCAATATCGAGGACCATGACCTTGAGGTAAAGACCAAGAATGCCCTCAAATTTTTGAAAGACGGGGATAAGGTCAAGGTAACCCTTATGTTCAGGGGCCGTGAAATGGCACATGCCGAGTTAGGCAAACAGCTTTTGAAGAGGGTTGCTGATGCCACGGCGGAAGTAGCCACAGTTGAAAGACAGCCAAAGGTTGAAGGAAGAAATATGATAATGATTTTGGCACCAAAACAGGACTAGAGAGGAGGAGTAAAACATGCCCAAAATGAAAACCCACAGGGGTGCTGCCAAAAGGTTCAAAGTTACCGGAAGTGGAAAGGTAAAAAAGGCTAAAGCATATAAAAGCCATATCTTAGAGAAGAAAACTGCCAAGAGGAAGAGAAACCTCCGCAAGTCTGATATTGTTTCCAAAGCTGATACCAAGAGACTCAAGCTTTTAATGCCTTATTCCTGATAATTGGCTGACAACTAATTAAATTCAAGTATCTAAGGAGGTTTAGGATATGCCCAGGGTAAAAAGAGGGGTTACTGCCCGTAAAAGACATAAGAAGATTTTAAAACTGGCCAAGGGATATTTTGGCGCCAAGAGCAAGCTTTTCAGGCCGGCCAATGAGCAGGTACTGAAGTCCCTTGCATATGCTTATCGCGACCGTAAAGCCAAGAAGAGGGATTTCCGCAAGCTTTGGATTGCCAGGATTAATGCGGCAGCAAGGACTAACGGAATCTCATACAGCAAACTTATCAACGGGTTAAAACAGGCCGGAGTGGATATCAACCGCAAGATTCTGGCTGATATGGCTGTAAAAGATGAAAAGGCTTTTGGCAGGCTGGTTGAAGTTGCCAAACAGAAACTTAATGCTTAATAGTACATTATGATATCTCAAAACGTCAGTTAACAGGACTGTTTTCAAAAGAAGCAGTCCTGTTAGTATTTTAACTGGTACAACAGATCGGTACACATTCCGCCGGCTTAGTTTAATATAATACTATACCAAACTTATACTATACCAAACTTACTATATCAAATTTGTAAAATAGAAGCGGGGGCCTGGAATGAGGGTAATGACTTATAATGTTCATTCCTGCAGAGATGTTGAAAAACGGAACAGCCTGAAACGGATATGTGATTTTATCAGTACGGAACGGCCATCGATAGTTGGCCTGAATGAAGTGGAAAGCTTCAGTCCCAGGGTCGGTTTTGTCAACCAGCCCAAACGCCTTGCTGCTTCCCGGAACATGCTTTATCGCTACGGACCTGCTATCAGACTTGGGCCTGTCGGTTTTTTCGGAAATGCCATCCTGTCAAGATATCCAATATATGAATCAACAAATTTCCGGCTTCCCGGCAGACGTGAACCCAGGTGCTGCCTCCGGGCACGGCTGCGGGTCCCAGGGGGGTATATTACAGTGTTTACAACACACCTGGGCCTTAACAGGCAGGAACGGTTTCAGCAGATAGCCGAACTTACGAGGCTGGTAGAGGATGAAAAGAACCCGGTTATTCTGATGGGGGACTTCAACTGCGGGACCGACCAGCTGACTCCGCTTTACCGGTTAATGTCAGATGCCGGAAGTCTCTTTGGGTCACCACCCACCTTTTCTATTGCCAATCCTGTTGACAGGATTGATTACATTCTTTTTTCAAAAGAGTTTAAGTGCACAGCCCTTTCTGTGGGCCAATGTGATGCCTCAGATCACCTGCCTGTAATAACAGAGTTGTATCTTTAAGTGAATGTATTTGTTTTTGATTTTTTTTGACTATCCGGTAAAAAGGTGCTGACCTGAAGAACCAAAGATGCTATAATTGTAATAATTATATTCTGACAACTCCTGCCTTAAGTGAGGTTGATGCTGTGAAAAGAAAACTTATCAGCTGTGATGTTTTTAAAGAGGAAATCAATTCCATGGGTCCGATACCGGATACAGACATTGAATTCATTTCAATGGGGCTTCATCCCCATCCACAGAAGTTATTTAAGGAAGTAAGTGATGCAGTCCAAAAATCCCGGTGCTATGAAATTATCATCCTGGGATTCGGT
>JAENZX010000060.1 GCA_016841045.1 Thermincola carboxydiphila | reverse complement strand
CTGATTCACTTGTCATTCAAGCCGTTGAGCAATCCCTCAAAGTTGTACCTAAAGAGAAACTAATATTAGGGATTTCCATACCGAGTGAAAATCCAGATAGTATCCTTACAAAGGTAGGGATCGCCAAGCGGTACCAACTTAACGGCATTGCCCTCTGGAGGCTAGGTTTGCTGACAGATGAAATGTGGGACGCACTGCGAAAAACGGTTGAGGTTAAAAGAGGTGAAGATTGACCATGAGAAAAATAACTCTCCTTGTTATGGCAGGATTACTTTTCAGTATGCTTGCTGGCTGTGGAGAAGTAGAGACGCGGGAAAAAATATTACCGGACGGCAGTAAAGCTGTAGTTGACGCCGCCGGGGAAATCGTATCTGAGGATAAATCTCAAGTGCTTGAAAGATACACCTATGATGAACAGTCAGGACGGTATATTATCGAGACTACCGGAATTTGGTATGTAGTTGACAACGGGTATAAATTAATACCACCCGAACAATACTTTGACCCTAAAGAGGTAGGCGTACCTGACGGTATTAACATTTCAGGGCGACCTGTCGATGTGTGGGAGTTAAGCGAGATACGTGAAATAACAATACAACCGGGAGATACCTTGGTCGGTATTATCAATCCATACTTTATGAATGAGCATTTCAGAATGAATTATGAGTGGTATGCCAAGCAGGTTTTAGAGCTTAACAACATTACCGACCCTCATTATATCCGAGCGGGAGACACCTTAAAGATACCAATTCTTATCGACAAGGGAACCGAATAGTGGTTCCTTTCGTCCCTAAGTTAGGGGGTGTCTAAATGCTTAAATCAAAGCTGTTAAGAATTACTATAATTACAGTATTGGTTATGACTATCCTTGTACCTATAGCCCAGGCACGTTTAGTAGTAGGTAGTCCAGAAAATGTAATTTCTAGCTCCACACTTATTTTGACTGGAGAAGTCATTAGTAGTAGCGAGGCGGTAGAACAAAGAACATTTACCGTCTCGGTAGACCGTGTTCTAAAAGGTGAATATTTCGATCCAGAAATAGTATTTACTGGAAAGAAAAATCCCGTTTACGGTTGGATGGGTAGTGTCCACACCCTACCGAAAACTAACACAGAACTACTTCTATTTTTACGAAATGATGATAACGACAATCCATATTTCACATTTGACCTTAACTGTATTGCAGTCGTTGAAGGAGAGCGGGTAACAAGTTTATTAGATGGCAGCAATATTGGTAGCAATGACGAGCGTTGGGAAATTGAGGATTACATTGAAACATACAATGAACTTCTCAACACTGCTGACCTGATTAGTATTCAAACAGAAAAAACGATTGATGGAGAAAATCAAACAAATGAAGATGTATCTTTTCGTTCCATGGCAGTTACCACATCTGTTTTCTGGCCGGGAATAATAGCTTTTCTGACTTTGTTAGGATTATCGCTGGTTGGCCTTTTGTATTATGCTCGTTCTAAACAAAATCGTTCGTCACTGTTTTGGGTAGCAAGCATTCTGGTATGTATCGTTGTTTCATATATAATCGCTACACTTGCAATAACTCCGTTATTGCTTCGCTAAAACTTTTAATTTCAAGGGAGGTTTTACCGGTGAAGAAAAAATGGATAACTTTTGTGGGCGTTGTTGTAATGGTCGGTATCTTTGCCACTGTAGCTTTCGCTTCTAGCCCCATCAAGCTTTTTGTTAACGGCCAAGAAATCAAACCAGATGTCCCACCGCAACTAATTAACGGAAGGACAATGGTTCCGATTAAATGGGTTGCTGAGATGTTAGGGGCCACGGTTTATTGGAATGAGAAAGAAAGGGTTGTTGGAATTGAGTTTTCTCTGCCGCATGAACTTCAAAAAGAGTGGCAGTACCCATTGCCGAGAGGTGGAGAACTGTCCTTGGGCTATCTAGGACGAGAAGTAAAGTTTATCATCCCTGCAGTCATTACTCTCAACGATTACCTTGCTGAGAAACAAAAAGCCTCTCTTTACCCGCCAACAGATAACATTCCGCAACCGGTACTAGTACGTTATGAACTGCTTAATGCAGGTCGAACCGATGGCGGTATGTGGTACAGTGAAAGGACTGCCTATAAAATTGTAGCCCGCCTTTATTATAGCGAACCACAAGTTAAAGAAGGGCACCCTTCTCATGTTATCAGGCTGTACGAACAAGAACTTCCTGAAGGAGGCATTGCTGGTAATAGTGAAGAACTAAGTTTTAATCGCCACTGGTATGAAGATACCGAGTTCATTATCAGACCAAAGGGGGAAGCAATTGTCGAAAGGGATGAAAGTTCCGGTCGTACCACCTGGGTTCAGGGCCTAGAAGGATGGTACATAGATGAAAAAGATACGCGGGTATTAAAAAAGAAAGAACTGAACAAAATGCCTATGCTCTTTGATTACCCACTGCCACCTGCAGAATATGATTACACCTTGATAAGACGATAATAAATTCCGATTGGGGATTCTAAACGGTCAAGAAATGCCAGAAAAACTACAAAGAATAGAAAAGATTGAAATTCCCAAGCAAAAGCAAGGTTATCATGTTGCAGAAAATGATACTTTTAAAGAAAACGTCAACGGCGAAGCACTGGTTATCCCTGGAAGCGAGACCAGTGCTCTATTAACTTCATGAGAAATATCAGTCTTTCCTTCAATAACTGTAGATATGTTCCCCTGCACGACCCTCCTTTTTTCAAAACACATCATTTTAGTCAACCCAACCTTAACCACCAAAACCGCCCCGAAAGACAGTAGGTATGTTTCCTCGGAATACTTCGCAAACAAAAAAACATGGTTACCCGGCATTCTAACCGCCTGCCGACATAATCGTAGCAGGTGGGTGGATACCGGAAAACCCTGTAATCAAGCCATTTTTCAGCACTCATCCGTTTTTTACATTTGACATCAAGACAACACACTCAACATGACTGGTCTGTGGAAACATATCCACCGGCTGTACTTCCTTTAACTCATACCCCCGGTGATATAAAAAGTTAACATCCCGCGCCATGGTAGCCGGGTCACACGAAATATAGACTATTCTCAGAGGTTCCATGTCGGCTATAGCCTGCATGGCCCTTTTTTCTATGCCCTGTCTCGGCGGGTCAACAACTACAACATCTGGCCTGACTCCCTGTGCCACAAGCCTTGGCAGTCGTTCTTCAGCTTTCCCCGCGATGAACTCCACATTAACTATTTTATTAAGGAGGGCATTTGCTGCAGCATCCTGTACAGCTTCCTTTGATACCTCGAAACCAAACACCCTTGCCGCTCTTCTGGCCAGAAACAGAGAGATAGTCCCTGTGCCGCAGTACACATCAAGCACTGTTTCCCTTCCAGTAAGGCCGGCGTATTCCAGGGCTTTCTCGTAGAGTATCTCTGTCTGAAGGGAGTTCACCTGAAAAAAAGATGTAGGAGAAATCTTAAACTGCAGACCGCCCAGGGTCTCTGTAATGGTACTCTGACCACTTAACAGGACTGATTCCTGCCCAAAAACGTGCCTGGTCCTACCTGAATTTATATTCCGCATCACTGAAACAATAGCGGGAATCGTACTTCTAAGCTCTTTGGAAATGGTCAAAAGGGCGGGTGAATTTTCTCCCGACGTAACAAAGACAACCATTATCTTTGAAGTGTTAAGCCCGCGGCGGATAATTACGTGACGTAAGAGCCCCGCACCTGTTTCCCAATCGTAAGCAGTTATTTTATGCTTGTTAAGGGCATCCTCTACCGCTCCAGCAATATCCTGAATCTGCCTGTCTACCAGGTGGCACTCAGTGGTCGGAACCAGGGAATGAGTCCCTTCTTCAAAAAAGCCAAGTTTAATCTTGCCATCTACCGTATTTACCTGGAACTGCACTTTATTTCGGTAACTCCACGGGTTTTCCATTCCGTAAACATCATGAACTACAGGGTTGGGTATTTTCCCAATCCTTTTAAGTGCATCTGTAACAATCTGTCCCTTAAGTTTTAACTGAAGAGGGTAGCTTATATGTTGGAACCGGGAGCCACCGCAGGATTCAAACGCATGACATCTGGGTGTAACACGTTCTTCACTGGCTGCCAGCATTTTTACTAAACTGCCTGAAGCATAATTTTTTTTAACTTCCTGTATCCTTACTACGACCTCTTCCCCCGGGACTGTAAACGGGATAAATATCGCCATTCCCCGGTATCTGCCCACACCATCACCCTGGTGGTTAATCGATTCAATAGTAAGTTCAACCTCATCACCTGGATTTATTATCCTTTCACGAGTCCCCAAACATAATCACTCCTGTGTTAAATGGTTATTATTTTTATTTTAACTTGTTTTTATTATTTTTCCTTCAAAGCAATATAAAATCCTTCACCTTCCAAAAACCTTTAGTGTATACGTTTAAATATCCCTTCAAATACTAAACCGGATACACTAAGAACGGAGGACCAGGTGTGGAGGACATGGAAAACTTTATTTCCAAGGTACGAAAGTATTTATCCGACTTTGATTCAGATATTATGAGCAATTCAAGCAAGGGGAAATACATTGACCTGGCAAAAATCCAGAATCTGGCGACCACCGAAGAGCTGAAAGATTCAAAGCTCCCTCATGATAATCTGATGATGTTTCAGGAAGTAATCATGGCAGAAATTTCACGGTGTAATTCAGACAAAGTAAAAATCGGAATCAATGAACTGCTAAAGCACCTTTTGCTTACAATCGATAAGGATACAGAACACCATTTATCAGAACGGTATCTCTACAGGCTAAGAATGATTTTCAAACGATGTCTGATGCCCGACTTTCCTTTTCCAGAAGAAATATGGAACTATATATGTGACTGCCTGAGGAGTGCGGGTGCCTATCTTGTCGAGAATGAATATTACCTTGCTGCCCGGGAAATGATTGATTCCCTGGCCCAGATGGGACGAATCGCAGCCCTTAAAGGAATGCCTACTGCTAATACCCAGTCATCCCTCAGGATTATTGAGAATAGAGCTTTGGCAAAAAATCAGAAACAACTTGCTTCTGTTGCAAAAAACGCACGTTTCAACCTTGAGACTTAATAAAACGCTCAATCTAACTGACGAGCATTATAATTGACCGAGGTGCTTTATGGACGAATACCAGGCATATCTCCGCATAATTTCATCAGTTGTTGCTGTGGTTGTCACACTGCTGGGTTCAGTCGGAATATTTGTGTCGCTAACCGTTCAGCGCAGGGTTGAAAGACTTCAGGATATACTGGAGGAATTTTTGGACTTTTCATACCATAGTGATATCAATATAACGGGTAAAATGTACAAGTTAATTGAAAAATACCAAATGCATTATATGTTTCCCGATACCCCTGGACGAATAATTCTGCAGTACATTAATTTAACGATTATTACAGTTATCATATCCTGGCTAATAATGATGGTACAGGAATTCCAACTGCAGTGGAGTATAACAGGCCTTTTTTACCTTGTACCAACGTTGTTAGGGATTTTTATTCTAATATTTTACCGGCATCTCTTGAAAAACGTCATTTATCCATCTGGTAACAATCTTATGAGTCCTCTCATACCACCGCCGGTGCAGCTGAGAAGCGTATCATTTCTGTCGCGTTACGTAAATGTCTCTGTTAAATCTCTTTTATGCCAGGCAAGGCTTCGTCTTCTAATCAAGACACTGCAGGATGGCAGAACAGCGGTTATTTTAAAAGAGGAATTATCCTTTGATGATTATCTTTATTATTTAATAATCTCATCGGATAAAAAAACTGTTTTCGCAGCATATGGCGAGTTAAAAATCACTTTCGTCAATGAGCTCATTACTGGCAAACCTATTCCCGTGGCAAAAAACGTGAACATACCCTTAGGGTATGTTTCTGAGGAAAATTTAACTAGTCAGGAATACGAAGCAAGGTTTTTTATATTCCCCCGTGGTGAAAAGCACCCGCTGGAATATACTTTTAACCTGCAAAAACAGGGAGAAATAATAACTATGTCCCGTGACCCCGAAATATCCGTAAATTATATGTTTACCTACCAGATGGCTCAGGGCAAAATTAAGATTATCGAAGAAAATGCAGAGATTCCTTATTTTAATCAGTTAGTATGCAACTCAGTTATTCCGGTAAACAGGTTTTACTGCTGTACAAGCTTTTCCCGTGACGAAGCAAAGATTTGTACCCAGGAAGTATATATCGAGTAAACTGTCATTCCGAAATTGATTGCGAAGCCAATATATTTTACGTTCAAAGTATGACCCCCTGGTTTTTCCAGGGGGTCATGAAAATGTTTATTTACTCCTTGACTTATATCAAATCCGATTTCTGTAGTAACCTTTTAATAATGACTGCAACCTCAGCTCTTGTAATATTTTCTTTTGGTGCAAGCATTTTATCGTCCCTTCCTAAGATTATTCCTGCTTTTATACATTTGGCAATGCTTGCTTTTGCCCATTCCGCAGACTTGTAATAATCGCTGTACTTAATAAGAAACTTTTCTAATTCTTTATTATCATCCTCATTCTTTAGACCGGTAATGTTAGCAACTCTGCCAATAATGGTCATTGCCTGTTCACGGGTGATTTTATCATTGGGTCCAAATTGATTGTTTTTATATCCGGAGATAATGTCATACTCATAGGCAGTTTCAATAAAATCATTATACCAGTCTGTCGAATATACATCTGCAAATGGATTTTTACCTGTGCCATGCTTTAGTCCCAATGCTCTTACCACAATAGCTGCAAATTCTCCCCTTGTGATATCCCGATTCGGTTCAAAGATATCATTGCCCACACCATTAATTATCATCCGTGACCCCATGTCATTAACAGCTTCCTTTGCCCAGTGGCTTTCAACATCATTGAACTCTACCGGATTCCACACTACTGAGTATGTGCTATTGGTTAGGCTATTGATTACAGCATAATATCTGCCATCGATAAATTTTACTTTTGTTGGAACATGTCTCACTGTTCCATCAGCTTCAATAGCTACGCCCGTTGAAATTTTAGCTGCATCAATTTCACCAGGAATATAGATCGTTCTTTCTATATATTTTTCAAATTTATAGATATCTACCGTTTTGTCCTTGCTGCTCACTGTGACTTTAAAGTCCACAGGTGGCGCTATTACTTCCAAGCCTTTATTTTTTTCTAAGTCATCAACTACTCTTATAATTTCTTCATCTGGTTTGTTAATCACAATTTTTAGTGCAATATCTTTAAGTTCAACATTTTCGCCTAATTCTTTCGCCACTTTTTCAATATTGATCTCGGAGACCGGCAGACTATATGAAGCCGTATCAGTCTTAATTATGATAGCCGCAGACTTCTCTGCCACTGTCTTAACCATATCACCATCCAACTGACCAATAAAGGTATCGATGTTTCCAGAGACAGGAATTATTATAGAATTTTCTACCTTTTTCAGTGTTTCTAGCGAGGATTCGTTGTCTACAATTACAGTTATAACCTTTTTGTCATCAACAATTTGTATATTAGCTTTTGCTGCATCATCTTTTTTCTTACCATCTATTAATATTCCTACATTTGTATCATCTGCAGCTCTAGTTTCTTTTAAGGGGTCTCCAGTTATTTTAATATCAGACAAGTCGTTTTGAGGTTGTTCTGCAGTCGTCCGTGATGAACTCCCGGATGAATGCTTTATGACTGTTAGAGTATAGGTTTTCGTTGACATGCCATCCTGTGCAGTTACCAGTATTGTAATTATATTTGCTCCTACATTAAGACTAATTTCCCCACTTGCCTGGCCGTTTGTCACTGCATCTTCATTTACTTTTATTGTTGCATTTGCATCCTCTTTGGTCGGTGTAACCGTTATACTACTTATTGAATTTGCAACGTCTATAACATAACTTAATGTGTCTATATCAAATTCCGGACTAATAGTTCCATTTGATACTGTAAATCCACTTAAATTGGAATTATTGGATTTCCACTGCGCATATAGGGTTACATTGCTGCTTCCGATGACAAATGTGTCTCCTTCTGCATAGCTTGTTCCGCTTCCGTCTGCTGCTGTATTCCAACCGCTGAAGGTATACCCTGCCTTTACCAGGGTTCCTGTGTTTCCTAAGACTGTTGCATTATCTGTAATATTGTAT
>JAENZX010000059.1 GCA_016841045.1 Thermincola carboxydiphila | reverse complement strand
TTGACCGGGGGCGTGCTCTTGGGAGGCATAATCTGCAACATGCGTAAGGTTGATAACGAATTTGAACTTCTTACTGCCTTTGACAAGGAACTTGGTTCACAGCTTCTTCAGTTTGTTCCAAGCGACAACATGGTTCAGAGAGCTGAGACTAATAAGAAGACAGTTATAGATTATGATCCGGCTCAGCCCCAGGCTGAAGAATATAGAACTCTTGCCAAAAACATAGACGGCAACGATATGTTTGTTGTACCTAAGCCTATGACCCAGGATAGATTGGAAGAACTTCTGATGGAATATGGAATCATGGACTAATTCTAACCAATAAATAAAGAGAGGAATGATACAAATGTTAATGATTAAAGCCATTGTGAGACCCGAAAAAACAAATGCAATTATGGCTGAACTAAATGATGCCGGGTTTCCTGCCATAACCAAAGTCGATGTCGTCGGCCGCGGTAAGCAGAAGGGGGTCATCATTGGAGATGTAGTGTATGATGAAATTCCCAAGGAGATGTTGATGATAGTGGTAAAAGACGAAGATAAGGATGATGTAATCAGTGTAATATCAAGAATAGCTAAAACAGGAGAAAAGGGAGCCTTTGGTGACGGTAAAATCTTTGTGACCCCGGTAGAAGAAGTATACACCTTAAGCAGCGGCAACAAAGGACTTTAGGGAGGAGTTGGCCATGAAAGAAATTATTGCAATCATCCGAATGAATAAGGTAAGCCAGACCAGAAAAGCCCTTGCCGATGCCGGGTTCTGCAGGATGACCGCCTTAAAGGTTATGGGGCGCGGCAAGCTGCTTAAAGAATTAAACATGATTGGCAGCGTAAATGAGGAACAGCGGGATATGATGCTGGAAAGTATGTTGAAGGGAGGACGGCTGATCCCGAAGCGTATGCTGATAATTTTGGTTAATGATACCGATGTTCAGAAAGTTGTTGAAACCATCATTTCCTCAAATAAAGAGGGACATATCGGGGACGGTAAAATATTTGTCCTGCCTGTTTCGGACGTAGTAAGGGTTCGTACCGGCGAAACAGGGGAAGAGGCTATTTAGTTGATAGTTGACAGTTAACAGTTAACAGTTGACAGTTTTGGAGATAGCGATAACAGATAAAAGATAAAAGATAAAAGATTATAGATGGCAGTTGATAGTTAGTAAGTTGACATTTAGAAAAGTAGAGGAGGGGGATTTTATGGCTGTAAATGAAAAGGATATAGATTCCATACTTGAAGCGTATCCAGCGAAAGTCAAAAGGAATCGGAAAAAGCACATTGTAATCAAAGATTCCAGCCTTGCCCACCAAGAAATCGAAGCAAACACCCGGACTATTCCCGGTATTATCACCAACCGGGGTTGTGCATATGCCGGCTGTAAGGGTGTGGTATTAGGCCCAATCAAGGATATAGTGCATATTACTCACGGGCCTGTGGGCTGTGGATATTATTCCTGGCTGACCAGGCGGAACAAGGCCAAAACACTGGAAGACGGCAAGAACTACCTTGCTTATTGTGTCACTACGGATATGCAGGAAACAGATATCGTTTTTGGCGGCGAGAAAAAGCTGGCCAAGGTAATCGACGAGGTTGTGGAAATTTTCAAACCAAATGGTGTTACTGTTTCGGCAACATGCCCTATAGGCTTAATCGGTGATGACATAAACGCAATTGCCAAAGCCGCCCAGGAAAAACACGGGATTCCTGTTATGGCCTTTAGTTGCGAGGGTTACAAGGGTGTCAGCCAAAGTGCCGGCCACCATATCGCCAATAACGGTGTCCTCGAATGGATGGTTGGAAAGGGTGAAATGACTGAGGCTCCTGCCAAATATTCTATCAATATGCTGGGTGAATACAACATTGGCGGGGACAGTTGGGAAATTGAAAGATTCCTTAAAGAAATTGGCTATCACATTATAGCAGTGGCCACAGGGGATGGTTCCTATGAGAATTTAAAAAACACGCATGTGGCAGACCTGAACCTGGTTCAGTGCCACCGCTCAATTAACTACATAGCGGAAATGCTGGAAATTAAGTATGGGACTCCGTGGCTAAAAGTAAACTTCATTGGTGTTGAAGCCACTGTTAAGTCACTCCGTGACATGGCTATTTACTTTGGCGATCCGGAGTTAATCCAAAAGACGGAAGATGTAATTGCCAGGGAAGTTGCCAGGGTCGAACCAATCCTTAACCAGTACAAAAAGATCTGTGAGGGAAAGACTGCTTTTTGCTTCGTTGGTGGTTCCAGAGGGCACCATTATCAGAAACTATTTGCGGATCTGGGAATTGATACTGTATTGGCCGGTTATGAGTTCGCCCATCGCGACGATTATGAAGGTCGTCAGGTAATTCCCGATATTAAGCCCGATGCAGACAGCAAAAATATTCCTGAACTGCATGTTGAATCTGATAAGAAGCTCTTTAAACTAAAAATTTCCCCGGAAAAAGCGGAGGAACTTAAGAAAAAGATTCCTCTCAGCAATTATGAGGGTATGAATGCGGAGATGAAAGACGGCTATTTAATTGTCGATGACCTCAACCATTTTGAAACTGAGAGGTTTGTCGAGCTTCTAAAACCTGACATTTTTGCTTCCGGAATTAAAGATAAGTTTATCCCGCAAAAAATGGGTATCCCCTCCAAGCAGATTCATTCCTATGACTACAGCGGTCCTTATGCCGGTTTTAATGGCGCTGTGAAGTTCGCCGAGGATGTAACTGCTATGTTCACAACACCGACCTGGAACTTTATGACCCCACCCTGGAAATATAAGCCCATGCTTGAGGGAACTGTGGAAGAGGAGGGAAACTAAGATGTTAAACTTTACACCTAAAGAACTGCAGGAACGTAAATCCGGCGGCATGATTAACCCGGCTAAAACGTGTCAGCCTATTGGCGCAATGTATGCGGCACTTGGCATTCACAGATGCCTGCCGCACAGCCACGGGTCCCAGGGCTGCTGCTCGTATCACCGGATGCATTTGACCAGGCATTTCCGTGACCCGGTCATGGCCTCCACCAGTTCCTTTACTGAAGGCGCTTCTGTTTTTGGCGGCGGAGCAAATCTAAAAACCTCTATTAAAAATGTTTTTGCTATTTATGACCCGGACATTATGGCCATTCACACTACCTGTCTCACCGAGACAATTGGTGATGATATCCCGGCCTACCTAGGTACAGCTGAAATTCCTGAGGGGAAGATTGTTATCCACTGTAATACCCCAAGCTACGTTGGTTCTCACATTACCGGTTTTTCCAACATGACTAAAGGGATGGTCACCTATTTATCTGAAGCATCCACCGAAACCAAAAAGGAACAGGTAAACCTTATACCCGGTTTTGTCAACCCCGGGGATATGAGGGAAATTAAAAGACTGGTTAAGGTTATGGGGATTAATTTTATTATGTTTCCTGATACCTCCGGCGTAGTTGATTCTCCCATGACAGGCAAGTTCGAAATGTATCCCAAAGGTGGCACAACTATCGGGGAGCTTAAGGATACCGGTAATTCCAGGCTGACTCTTGCGCTGGGTTCCTTTGCTTCTACAGATGCAAGCTTAGCCCTGGAGCGGAAATGCAAGGTTCCCGCTAAGATAATGAAGACACCCATCGGAGTCAAGGCGACAGACGAGTTCCTGATGGCCCTCAGGAATGGCTTTGTTAAAGAGATTCCCTATGAGTTGGAAGAAGAGCGGGGCCAGTTGGTGGATATAATGACTGATACTCATTACCATTTCCATGGCAAAAAAGTGGCTGTTTTCGGCGATCCCGACATTGTGATTGGTTTAACAGAATTTGTTTTGAGTTTAGGCATGATCCCTGTACATGTGTTAACCGGCACCCCCGGTAACGCCTTTGAAAAAGAACTCAGGGCTATGCTGCTGGAGGCAGGAATAAAGGGTAATGTTAAAGCCAGTGGTGACCTTTTTGAATTCCACCAGTGGATAAAGAACGAGACCGTTGATCTTATTATCGGAAACACCTACGGTAAGTATATTGCCCGGGCCGAGGATATACCTCTTGTGCGGGTTGGATTCCCTATCTTAGACAGAAGTGTTCATTCCTATATGCCTATTGTAGGTTACAAAGGAGCAATGCGGCTGATCGAGATGATCAGCGGAGCCCTGCTTGACAAGCAGGACAGGGATGCTGCCGACGAAGATTTCGAGTTAGTAATGTAAGTATACGCCTGTTAGCTTCGGTGTAAGGAGGCTGCCGCAAGGTAAACTCCTTACTTCCAAACTAACAGTATATAGCTTATTGTAGCAGAAAGGTTGTGATGGAAATGGACGCCGGTTTGTGGGCCTTAGAGGAACGAAAAGATTCCATTACTGTAAAAGGAAAACACAAAAAACAGCTAAAGTGCGATACAGACAGTGTGGCGGGCTGTGTTAGTCAGAGGGCCTGTGTCTACTGTGGAGCCCGGGTTGTTCTGAATCCCATCACCGATGCTGTTCATCTGGTACACGGCCCTATTGGCTGTGCCAGTTATACCTGGGATATCCGCGGTAGTCTCAGCAGCGGTTCGGAATTATACCGTAACAGTTTTTCTACAGACCTGCAGGAAGAAGATGTAATTTTTGGTGGTGAGAAAAAACTAGCCCGGGCCATCAATGATTTGGTAGAAAAATGTAATCCTAAACTTGTTTTTGTTTACTCCACCTGTATTGTCGGAGTAATTGGTGACGATTTGGAGGCAGTATGTAAGGCTGCCGCAAAAAAGCATGATATAGAAGTTATTCCTGTTCAATCCAGTGGATTTATCGGGAATAAGGCTGCGGGTTATAGAGCGGCATGTGATGCTTTAACGCGGCTTATAGCACCTCAAAAATCTGTGAAAATGTTTAGAAATCGGAGTATTAACTATTTGGGTGATTTTAACTTGGCCGGAGAGGCCTGGATAATAAAGAATTATATAAAACAGATGGGTATCGATATAAACGTTACTTTTACCGGGGATTCGAATTATGAAGCTTTAAAAAAGGCTCCGCAGGCATCACTGAATATTATTCAGTGCGCTGGGTCGATGAGTTATTTAGCCCAGAAAATGCAGGAACAATATGAAATTCCTTATATCCGGGTTTCATTTCTTGGTATCGAGGATACCTCGGAATCGCTGCGGAGAATTGCAGAAGCTTTTAATGATAAAGAGATTACCAGAAGAACAGAAAAGCTTATAAAGAATGAAATAGAAAAAGTCAGGCCCACTATTGAGGGTTACCGGGAAAAACTTTCGGGAAGCAAAGCTGCAGTGTATGTTGGCGGCGGCTTTAAGGCCATATCACTGATTAAGCAGTTTCGCGAAATTGGTATAGAAGTGGTTATGATAGGTACTCAAACAGGCAGACAGGACGAATATGACACTATTAACACTCTGGTGGATGACGGGACTGTGGTTTTAGATGACGCGAATCCTACTGAATTGGAGCGGTTCATGGTGCAAAAAGGAGCCAATCTATTGGTGGGCGGAGTAAAGGAAAGACCGCTGGCTTACAAGTTGGGTGTAGCTTTTGTCGATCATAATCACGACCGTAAGCATCCCTTGAGCGGATTTACCGGGGCAGTCAATTTCGCTCGGGAAGTTTACTCTACCGTCTGTTCTCCTGTATGGAAGTTTGTTCAGCAGGGGAGGCAGAGTCTATGAAAAGAGATAAAGCAAATTACCGGAATGTAAATGAAAATCCATGTAACATGTGTATGCCTATGGGAGGGATTCTGCCCTTTAAAGGTGTGGAGCAGTCCATGGTAATTCTGCATGGTTCTCAGGGGTGTGCTACTTACATGAGACGGCATATTGCAGAGCACTTTAACGAACCCATAGATGTGGCATCTTCCGCCTTAAATGAGAAAGGCACTGTTTATGGGGGAGAGAAAAATCGCAAACAGGGCCTGGATAATCTAATTAAATTATATAGCCCTGGGATAATAGGTATTCTCACTACCTGCCTGGCAGAAACCATTGGTGAAGATATCGGGCGCATTACGTCTGATTACCGGAATGAGCATGAGCTGCACCGGTTACCCATTATTACAGTACCAACTCCGGGGTATGGGGGAAGCCATACGGAAGGGTATTGGCTGGCAGCAAAACAAATCGTTTCCGGGTTGGCCCGGCAAACTCCTAGGCACTCTAAGATCAATATTATTGTCCCTCATATAAGTCCCGCTGATATCAGGGAGATCAAACGGATTTTAGACCGTATGGATATTGACTTTACCCTGTTTCCCGATTTTTCTGATACCCTGGACCGGCCTTTCTCCAAAACCTATAAAAAGATTCCCAACGGTGGTACGAGGATTGCCGATATAGCGGCAATGCCGGGAGCCGCAGCTACTGTCCAGATAGGCATTACTATTGATGATGATTTATCTCCCGGCAGGTTCCTGGAAAGGGAATTTGGGGTACCTTTGTACAACGTGCCTATTCCAACCGGACTTGAGAATATGGATTTATTTATGAATGTACTGACTGAGATAACGGGCAGCTGCATGCCTTTAAGTCTTGAACAGGAAAGAGGCAGGCTTCTGGATTGCATGATTGATTCTCATAAATATAATTTTGAGGGCAGAAGTGTAATATTCGGGGAACCGGAATTAGTATATGCCGTTGCCAAAACATGTATGGAGAACGGTATTTTTCCGGTGGTCGCTGCAACAGGCAGCAAAAATGCCAAACTGGCTGAACTGCTTACAGCAGAGATTGATAAATATGAAAGGCAAGTCGTCCTTCTGATGGACTCGGACTTTGACCAAATCCGTCAAAATAGTACATCAGCAGGAGCAAACATAGCTATCGGACACTCTGACGGCAGGTATTTGACAGAAAGGGAGGGGATACCCCTGGTCAGACTGGGCTTTCCTATTCATGACCGCGTGGGAGGACAAAGGGTTTTATCTGTGGGATACCTTGGAACTACGATGCTTTTGGACAGAGTGACCAATACCCTTCTCGAAAACAAATATAAGAACTACCGAAGCTCTATGTATGAACAGTTTTACCATAACGGTCATGAAAACAATATATCTGGAAAAATCTTATTAAGCGGCACGGAAGGTTGAGGTGAGGTTAAATGAAGTGCGGTGGTTCCTGTAATCAGGAGATTGACTACAGCAGACTGTCATCTAAGACAGCAGCTAAAACTAAAAGGCATCCCTGCTATTCTGCAGGAGCCCATCAAAAGTACGCCAGAATGCATTTGCCGGTAGCACCTGTATGTAATATCAGCTGCAATTACTGCAATCGGAAATTTGATTGTGTAAACGAAAGCAGACCAGGTGTAACCAGTGAAATTCTTTCCCCGGCCCAGGCTGAGAAAAAGTATTTGATGGTCAGGGAAAAGGTAGAGAACCTGAGCGTTATAGGCATCGCCGGTCCTGGAGATGCGCTGGCTAACTGGGAAGAAACCAAAAAGAGTATTGAATTAATTAAACAAAGAGATCCGCAAGTGGTATTCTGTCTGTCGACAAATGGCCTGATGCTGCCCTATTATGCCCAGGAGATTGTTGACCTTGGAGTTAACCATGTAACAGTTACTATGAATACTATTGATCCCTTGATAGGAGCCAAAATCTATAAATACGTTAATTATCGCGGTGTAAAGTATCATGGGGTTAACGGCGCTAAAATACTGCTGAAAAATCAGCTCGGTGGTATTAAATTTCTGACCGAACGGGGGGTGGCAGTTAAGGTTAATATTGTAATGATAAAAGACCTTAATGACAGCCAAATCCCCCGGGTGGTAAGAAAGGCAAAAGAACTGGGCGCTTTCATCTCAAACATTATGCCTCTTATCCCTGCAGAGGGCAGTGTTTTTGAGAATTATCCGCAAACAAGTGCTAAGGAGTTAAATAAAATGCGCGATATCTGCCAAATGGATCTCAATCAAATGCGTCACTGCCAGCAGTGCAGGGCTGATGCTATAGGTCTGCTGGGAAACGACAGATCACGTGAGTTCAGTTTAGCAGTTGCTGCATTAGAAACCATTCAAACGACAGAAATGACAGCGGTGCCAGAAGTGACAAACTTGACAGAAGCGAAGCAAAACACGGAAGCCATAGAAAATGTTGGAGAGTCACAAAGGAAGTATAGGATAGCTGTGGCCTCCTAACACGGCCTGATGGTAGATGAACATTTTGGATATGCCGA
>JAENZX010000058.1 GCA_016841045.1 Thermincola carboxydiphila | reverse complement strand
AACGGCCGCCAGTATATTTATACATACCCTGGCGTCAGTTTTGGGACTTTTTCAGTGGTCTCGGACGGCTCTTCTGTCTAGCCAATTTAACTTTGCATGCTTTTCATTAAGCAGGAGAGACGCAAGAACCGTCCCCCTGTATTTTGAGAACCGTTCCCCTGTCTCCGGGTGCCTGGCGGCGAAAAAAAGATGTCTTTGTCCAATATCACAATTACAGCGGCAACGACTGTTAAAACCACAGTTTCAATGCACTTTGTCATTTGAGAAATAGCCCACATTTCTTGTGACATATTAATCATAAAGTGGAAGAGAATCGCTGCTATAACGCTTTTTCTGTTTTTTATACAGATCCAGCTGATGATCACTCCCATAGGAATGATACTTATAAAAAAGTTCAGGCCAAACCAGATACTTTTGTGAAAAATCTCATATTGGTAGGAGTTATTGACAAAAATAAGGGGCAAATGCCAGAGCGACCAGAGTATGCCGAATATAATTGATGCCGTAAATAAGTTATACCTGCTCTGCAGGCTGTCAAACCCATATTGTCTCCAGCCCAGTTCTTCAAAAGTGGCGGCAAGTACCAGCAGGAGCAATACCGGGACAAAACCCGATGAAAAAGAGAAGTCTTTGGCAAACTGGAACTGGTAAATCGATTCCCCAAAAGGTAACGAGAGTACCATGGATGCCAGCACAGATAAAGGCATTATTAAGAAAAATGCCGGCAGCATCTTTAACTGTATTAACCTGGGATTTATGAGCCGATTAACATAATCCTTCATCAATTCGTGATTCTTGGATACGATGGTCATCACTGCCGAGATAATGAAAGGCGCCATCATTCCAGGGAGCATAAACAGCATATACAGTCCGCTTATACCATCCTGAAAACTTACCCAGGCTCCAGCAAACCAGAGAGCATAGGTTGCTATAAAAGTCAAAACGAAATAGGCTTTGGGGTTATACTTATATGTTGAAATCATTTTCCCACTCCTTAATTTTTATTGGTTTCGAAAAGCTTAAATGAACCTTTCCGTTGAAATATCCAGTCCTCAAATAGGTATACTGCACCTCCTTCCTCATGACCGACCGTCAGTCATTCTAAGTTAAATTAATTTCCCCACCGAGATTTAACAGTGAGGAGTTAAGTACTGGACTTTAAACATCAGAAAGTAATTATCCCATATATTCGTTACTTCAATCTTTGGGATCTCCCGAACGTCTGTTTTTGCATGGCCTATGAAGTCTTTATTTCATCACCCCCTTCTAAACCAATATATGACTGACCGTCAGTCATTGTTAATCAAAATTTTTCCCTTCCCTCAGAACATAGCAGCAATTAAGTAGCAGGTTATAACATTACCGAGTTTTCATTTCTGATATTGCCCTAATTATGAAGCCAGTTTGAAGCTCAAATTACTGTTCGGAGTTAAATGTATTTACAATTTGGTCAAATAACGATTGGTCTTCCTCGTTTATTTCTTCTGAGTAAAAATAAATTGAAAAACCAAAACTTCCATCAATTAACCGGTAGATATGCGGGTACCAACTATAAGACTCTGTCGGCATTCTTGTAATTGTTTTTGATACCGGGTAAGAATTTATCTGACTTTCTTCTTTAGAAATAAGCTCCTCACCAAAATCTATTGCAGGCTTATAGTCTAAGAACACGGATTCTTGTCCGGAATTCAGGAGGATGACGGGTGGAATCTCTGCGACCTTTTTGTTATTTGCATCATATAAAACACTTGACCCTATGGTCCAGCTCCCCGGAAAGTGAATAGAAAAACTATATTTATTGTTATCATTAATAGGGTTTGATCCATATTCAGTTAGTTCACTCAATGATACCCTTGCCTGTAATCTTTTCCACCCCGGTATTTTATCGGATTCTGACACTTCAAATTTGTCGGGTTCGTCAGTAACAGCTAGTTTGTCAGTTATAGCAGTTTTTGGTGTAACGCTTTGGTTATACTGCTGATAGGCAGTAATAGTGCCTTTTCCATTAAAATAAACCAGGTCCCCATCATTATAATTCCAAATCGCCTGAAAAACCGTAGGTTTTTTGATACCGTTCATTTCTTTATATTCATTACAGAGTATTGACCATCTTACTTTCTCACTTGTACCGTCTGTTGAGACAACTTCCCTGTCGTCTGTAGTAAAGGACAGCATTTCACCATTTTTATTAAATGTAAAGATACCACTGGCAGAAATACCATAACAAGTTATGTTTGCTCTGGCGTGCAAATCATCCATTGCTTCCCAAACAATATAGTCCTGTAAAGCTGCATTAGGAATAATAAGGCTCTCTGACAAGAAAGTAACCAGGCTTGATTTATCCATGACTTCTCCAGTTTCATAAAACAAGGTGAAAAGCTTGGCTATCAAGCCCTTCATGGAACCTGCCCCATCGATATAGGAATCCAATCCTTCAAAGGGAATCGAATACATTGAACTGTCAATATAAGCAATCCGGTTCGGTTTATTAACAAAGTTGTATTGGGTATAGTCAATTTTTGTCATGGGTTTATTCCTGCCAAAGGAGAAATCAACATCTTTATAAACCACTGTTGCATAGGACATTTTCGGTGTACCGATATAGCCGCAATATCTGAAATAATTCTGAACAGGCACTGGCAAACCGGCAATATCCCCTTCCTCGAACACGCCTTCCTCATGATCTGTGTTTGCTATTAAATTCTTTGTAATTTGCTCAAACTCTGTTTTGGTTTTTGAACAGGGTGAATTAAAGAATATCAACATAATTAATGTTGCACTGAGCAGAAATCCAATGATTAGCATTATTCTCTTACTCCTCTTTCTCATATCTATTCTCCTCACAAATAATCGGAATTTTTTGCCGCATCCTCAGAAATTGACGCAGAACATCAATTTGATTAGGGAACACATTGAACACATCATTTATGCTTGCAGTCTTTTAAGGCTTCCAATTAAATTACCGCTCGCAAATTCTAAAGATATAAGTCAAATATTTAAATAAAATAAAAAGATCCCGGAGCAGCACCTAAAGACCTCTCAATAATGGACTGCATAGCCAGTACGTGTTTAATTCGCTCTTCCTCATTCCAATTAAAGAGGCCTGATTCCATTAAAAATTGAGATCCTGCCAAAAGAAATTGAAGGGTTTGCAGGGGATTTTCAACATTAAATACAGATTCCTTATTACCTTGTTCGATGACTTGAGCAATTATGGGTGAAACTCTTAAGATAATTTCAATGTTAATCCGCTCATGGAGTTCTCTATTCTCAGGTCGATGCAGGTTTTCTGTCAACTCATTTTCTTGTTCCGAAATCTTGTTTTCACCCCTCAGCATTTCGCGCATCTTATCCATAGCACTCATTTCGGGGTCAACTGCTATCTTTTGGTAATCTTCACAGAGTTTATTGACCATCTCGTGAACAAGTGCATCCAAAATATCTTCCTTCGATTTGAAATAGTAATAGAATGTGCCTTTGGCTATCCCCACCTTCTGAATGATAGCTTCCACGGTTGTATTTACATATCCCTGATTTTTGAATAGTTCTTCAGCAGCTTTCAGTATCTCTGTCTGTCGTATCTCCGGATCTTTAACAATTCTCTTTTTCATTGCTACCTCCTATAACTGACGGATCAGTAGATAATAATAATATTATCACATGACCGACCGTCAGTCAATTTTTTAATCATATCTCCTGCTCACCAGCATAGTGCTTGAATACCGCCTGTGCCTCACCGGTGGAGTAGACATTTACCGGGATTTGTACGGTAAGATTCTCCGCTGCAGGCATCTATGGTTATAGTCAACTGCTTGGCTATCTAAGCAGATCGGTAGAAGCTATGAGACGCTGAATCTCATTTACACCTTCATAAATCTCAGTTAGCTTGGCATCGCGGAAGATGCGCTCAATGGGGAATTCGGTTGTATAGCTGTAAGCTCCCATGACCTGCATGGCTTTGCTTGCTACGCGGTGAACAGCCTCGGAAGTAAACAGTCTGGTTCTTGCGGCATCGGCGGCCAGTTCTTTCCCTTCTGATGCCTTAAATGCTGTAGCCAGAACAATCTGTTGCGCTACCATTACGTCGGTGGCCATATCGCCAATCAAGGACTGGATGGTCTGGAAATTAGAGATGGGCTTGCCGCGCTGCACCCGCTCCTTGGAGTACTTAACCGCCGCCTCCAGGGCCGCATGAGCCATACCCACAGCCTGAGCACAGACCGACAGTTTGCCAATCTGGGTTGAACCGAGCAGTACCTGAAAGCCCTTGCCCCGCATGGCCTCACCGCCGGTCGTATTTTCATAAGGCACCCTTACATTATCTAATACGACATCAGAAACTTCCAGTCCGTGCATGCCCATCTTATCATAAATCCTCGGGGTGGAGTAACCCTCGATGCCCTTGGGTATGATGATGTTCGTGCACTTGCCGTCCATTTCGACATCCTTGCAGAATATACCCATTAACCCCGGCATGGTTGCGTTGGTGATAAACATCTTTTCTCCATTGATGACCCATTCATCCCCGTCGCGGATACATGTCGTTCTAAGAGCAGTTGGGTCGGATCCGGTTGATGCCTCGGTAAAGGCGAAACTGCCAATCCCTTCGCCATGAAGCAGCTCAGGAAGGAATTTCAGCTTCTGCTCTTCGCTTGCAAATTTAGAGATATTCGCCCCCAGCATGCCGTTGACCGAGATGGTACATGCGGTTGAACAATATACCTTTGCCATCTCAATCTGCATAATAGCATATTCAACATAGCTATTTCCCGTACCGCTGTATTTCTCCGGGTATTGGATGGCGCACCAGCCCAAATCTTTAATCTTTTTGATCAAATCCCGGGGTGTTCTCTTTTCGGTTTCCATCCATTTGACCAGAGGAGCAATCTCTTTCTCTGAAAACTTCTTCACCGAGTCCTTCAACATTAGCTGTTCATCGGTATAATTGAAATTCATTAATTTATCCCCTCTCTCCAATTATGTAGTGTTCGTCTGCGTTTGAGCCCAATAATTCTTATCAGCTAGTCTAAGACGAAATTGTACCAAATGTTCCCCCCTTCCTTTCCAGTTTGGTATTATGAAAACCCGTTGATGTTCCTCGCCAGGTTGTATTTCATTTTTTTGTATTTCACATAGTAAGGCCAATGTTATTTAGTCTATCGGTATGATCATTTACTGAATACCCCTCTTTAATTTGCCATCTGTGTCTAATTTTACCATAATCGAAAAACATCCGATTATTAATTAAGTTCTTTTAAAGCCTACCTTATAAAAGACAAGTAATGTGGTCCAAATATAAATTTGGAGCTTAAGAGACCAAAGGCTGGATAAAAGCAATACTGGTTGGAGAATCTTTAGGGTTATAGAATCTATGGTGAGTTTAAAACGATTCAAGCTTCTGCATACTTTGGTGGTGTGAGTAAAAACAAGCCGGAGTGCCCCGGCTGATGAACTTTAGTATTCTATATATCGATGACGATCCAGATCTGCGATAAGCATAGTATTTTGTGGCCGAGTTATGGTACACTTCGCATTAATGGGTAGCTGGCGTAGCCTGCTTAAGACAATCAACGTGAAAATACCTTTCCTCAAATACCACGTGTTTTTTGCCGCCAATAATTTTGTGACAAATTTTACATTGGGTACAGGTTAGTTTTTGACTTTTTTCTTTCATTATCTGCTTCTCATAGGTGGACATTTTGTCCATAGTAATGATAGCGGTCATATACGCCACCTCCTTATTATTGCATATAAAAGACGACTTAAGTTCGACAAATGACCTTGGTTACACCCATGCCTATCGCGTCCTGGATACGATTTTTCCTTCCATAAGTTCGATTTATAATGAGCAGGAGTTTGCTCTTGTATACATTATACAATATTGTGGCTGATATTTCCTAGGTAGATTTTAACGAAGATAGATATAGCAAATCGACCGGAACTGCTAGCTTAAGATCATAAACAATCGCACCAAAAGTTAGGTTGACGCTTGATTCTTTCCAGCCACTTCCAATCCGTTTTGTAACATTTATCAGACTAGTTAACTATTATGTATAAAGTATATTATTTACTATTCTTGGAAAGAGGTGGTTGTTGGTGCCGACTATTAATCCGCTAGACATTCCCAAGTATGTCAATCAAATAACAGGACCACCGCCAGTGCATGTTCCATCCCGCTGCACAGGTGAATATATGGTAGATATACTGGAATTCCTCCAACAGATTCTTCCTCCTGGTTTCCCGGCTACTAAAGTATGGGGTTATGGCGGGCAGGCAGAAGATGCCGTTACCGGTAAGAAATTAGGTTTCATCAAACACTCTCCTGGTGCCACCTTCGAAGCTAGACGCAATTGTCCCTTAACTGTCAAATGGAAAAACAACCTTTCATACCCACACACACTGCCAGTAGATCCGACATTGCACTGGGCTGACCCAAATAATTTGGGCATGGTTATGTGTCCGTGCCTCCCTTTTCCACCGGGATATAAAAAGGCACAGTATCCTGTTCCAATTGTGACACATTTACATGGCGGGGAAGTTCCATCCGCTTTCGATGGACACCCTGATGCATGGTTCACCTACCTTCATAATTATTCTTCATCAAGGGGGAAACCAAGAACAGGTCCTGCTTACATCACTGACAAATACACTTATCCTAATAAACAGCAGCCTGCCACTCTATGGTACCATGATCACACTTTGGGTATAACCCGCTTAAACGTAGTCATGGGGCTTGCCGGCTTTTATCTATTAAGGGATACAAGTGACCCTGTAGCTAGATCACTGCCCAGCAAAAAGTACGAGATTCCATTAGTAATTCAGGATAGAACCTTTAATAGCAATGGCGCCTTCTTCTTCCCCAATGTAGGAGTTAACCCAGATATCCATCCATACTGGGTTCCGGAATTTTTCGGTGATACTATTATGGTAAACGGCCTGGTCTGGCCTAATTTAAACGTTGAACCGACAAAATATCGCTTCAGGTTATTAAACGGGTCAAATGCCCGATTCTATACGCTTAGTCTTTCTAATGCCCAGACATTTACCCAAATAGGGACAGATGGCGGCTATCTTCCTATGCCTGTAATACTCAGCGAACTTACTATTGCCCCAGGTGAACGGGCCGATATTTTAATTGACTTTTCTGCCCTTAGTCCTGGTACTAAAATAATCCTTGCGAATACAGCCCCTGCTCCCTTCCCCGATGGAGACCCTGCCGATCCGCTTACAACAGGTCAAATCTTGCAGTTCACTGTTGTATATCCGCTTGTCCCATTACCTGTACGCCCGCCTTTACCTGAAACGCTCAATATAATACCAACATTGACCCCCAATGCTCCCAAAAGAACATTAACTCTTGTGGAAGTCATGGGTCCTGAAGGACCGGTTGAGGTATTACTAGACGGGCAGAAATGGAGTGCGCCTATTTCAGAATTCCCGGTACTAGGCACTACTGAAGAATGGGAAATTGTTAATCTTACTGCCGATAGCCATCCGATACATTTGCATCTTGTCCAATTCCAGCTCTTCACTAGACAACAGTTAGATACCGATATGTATATGGCTGACTGGATTGCTGCCAATGGTGGTATGATGCCGCCTTTTACACAGCCGACTAAACCATGGCCGGTGGATTCGTATCTTATCGGAACTCCGATGCCGCCTAAATTAAATGAACAGGGATGGAAGGATACTGTTCAAATGAATCCAGGAGAAGTTACAACTATTAAAGTGCGTTTTGCAGCACAAGACGGGAGACCATACCCCTTTGATGCCACACAGTACCCGGGATATGTATGGCATTGTCACATTCTTGATCATGAAGATAACGAAATGATGAGGCCTTATAGAGTTGTATGTAACTATAGAAATGATGACTATAGAACCTGCCCTACAGGAAAAAAGAAATAATTAAATAAAATACAAAGAACAACAACTGTGCTCACTTTAGATAATTAAATATTATCAAAGGAAATTGAGATTAAGGGGGAAGTGCTTTTTCAGAGAATACAAATGTTTGCCTGTCAAGGGGTTCAGGCGGAAAACATTACACATCTCATTTAATATTTGTATATTTGCCAGGCCGACATTCATAACTGTATCATTGCCGCCATAATATATAGCTACCGTATCACCCTTGCCAGTTAATGCACCGCAGCTGAATACTACATTGGGAACATGGACATAATCTGCCTCTCTCACTAAGCAATCTCCTGCACTGGGCATTAATATCGGCTTGGCACTAATACGAATTTTACTTGGATTGGTTGGGTCTTCAAGGTCATGGAATGCCACACCCAGGGTATAAGGATTGCCAGCCATGGTTGAACGCACACCATGAAAGATATTCAGCCACCCATATCGAGTCCTGATAGGC
>JAENZX010000057.1 GCA_016841045.1 Thermincola carboxydiphila | reverse complement strand
TTTCCGGATCACGAACAATGAGGAAGGTTGCTGTACCGATGTAGCGGCCGCCATCTAACGGATAGAACTTAGGCACCGGGAATTTTTCCATGTCAACATCGTCACCCTCTTGTACATTCTCCATTACAGGGCCGGTTGCAACTTCCTCAGGTGGAATAACTTCTGACAACATTGTCTTCGTCCAACGCTGGGCTAGATCACACATGGATAAGTCAGTAGGCATACCCAGAATAGTAGCCAGCCTTTTTCCTGATCCAAAAGCGCCGGTAAGTACCGGAGAATTATGCCCTTTTACATTCTCAAACAACAGGGCGGGTCCGCTTTTTTCTTCGTTAATCTTGGAAATATGCGATATTTCCAAATCCCAATCTACTTCTGCAGTAATTCTTTTTAGCTCGCCTAATTCTTCACACTTCTTAATAAATTCACGCATATCCATACTGTTCAACCTCACTTTCCTTTTTCTTTTTCTAAGATTTCTTAAGAATCATCTTCTTTGGAATCATCCTTGTACGGTACGCAAAACTTGCCGGGCTTCTCCTCCTTCCCATCGTCTAAATAATTGATGTTCGATATCAAACTGATCCAGGGCCTTGCCCACTGTCTGATTAATAATATCATCAATCGTTTTGGGCATATGGTAATAGGCAGGCATAGGAGGGAGTAAAACTGCTCCCATTTCTGCTACTGCTAAAAGTAATCTGAGATGTCCGGTGTGAAGTGGAGTCTCTCTGGGGATAACAACAAGTTTTCTTTTTTCTTTCAACATAACATCTGCAGCCCTTACTAAGAGTGAATCATTGTAAGAATTGGCCAAAGCCGAAAGACTTTTTATAGCGCAGGGGGCAATAAGCATGCCGTCAGTCTTAAATGAACCACTAGCGATAGAGGCTCCAATGTCCCTGTTATCGTGGACATGGTCAGCTAACTTCTCAACTTCCTTGACAGTAAAATTGGTTTCCTCCTCAATAGTCCTTTTTGCACTATCGGACATCACAAGATGTGTCTCAATACGACAAGCTTGAAGAGTTTGCAGCATTCGAATTCCATAAATAGCACCAGTAGCACCGGAGATCCCTACAACTAATTTCATATTCCCCACCTCAATTCATATTTTTAGGGTTAAGGTAACAACATCACCATCTGCAAGTTTTAAAGTATCCTTGATATTTACCGGAGCAACAGTTTCCAACTTTCCGGCCGGATGCCTAGTAATCTCTGGCATTATTACAGCTCCTCCGATCGAATCGTTTATTTGTGCCCTAAAACAAACTGCGGAGCAACAAGCCTTATCCATGGGGGCAATTGTCACTCCGCAGTTTCGCCCGAACCATCTTACCAGGCCTTTCCATTCATTTTCAGTTATATCTACATTTAGGGTGCCGGGGTAGGGCAGAAACCCCAGCTTATTCGAGAACTCTTCTACAACCCAGTCAAGTTGGGTGAAATACTTGGCTTCACCAAACCCGCTGGAAATTGTACCCTGTACTGTAATCTCCATAATCACTCCCCCATCCGTTATTAACGAATTGTAAAACCATAGTGTTGGTTTTTCATAGGAAACAGGGTTTATTGTTTTGTTAGTCTTAGTATATAAAGCAATTTTCCCCGTGGATACATTAATGACTTTAATTGAGAAAAAATAGGGTCAGCTGGTAAAATAGACATCCGTGTGGGTAGATAAAGCAAAAATATGCCCTTGCC
Organism: Thermincola carboxydiphila; assembly: GCA_016841045.1. GTDB lineage: Bacteria > Bacillota > Thermincolia > Thermincolales > UBA2595 > JAENZX01. The sequence continues at coordinate 6,790 of JAENZX010000057.1, read as the reverse complement.
TACTGATTTGTGGACTGTTCAAAGGGCCGATATATGGAGTTAAGCTGAAGGAAAACGGGGTTAGCTGGTAAAATACGAAGTTGTGTGGTAAATACATACATAAAACGAATAGGGCAATGAATGACCAATCACCATAGGCTAAAATAAAGTGCTGAATTGAAGAAAATTGGGGTTAGTGGTCATATATTTAACTGTATGGTAGTATCGCTGCTTAGGTTAATAACCAGAGACCTAGGCGTTTTAAGCAGCTTAAGCTGGTTTGAAACCTCCACCTGTATAACAATTCCGAGGGCCGTGCATCAACGCTTTTTAACCCGGATTCAACCCACAAATTGTTTATCTGTCATGATCTGGAGTTAGAGTCCCGCCTGAAATATTTGCAGGATACCCGAATCCGGCGAGGCATTGCGCCAATTTTCCGCACCTGCGTCGGAGGAATCTAACCTTGCTCCTGGCGAAGTCACAGACTAAACCGCCCAATTCGGCGTCTCCCCGCAGGGGGGACGCCGAATCTGTAAGCCGCTGAAGCGGCAACAGCTTCGCAGCTTACCTCTTGTACCGGTTATACGGTTTTATCAGCGCTCTCAAAATCTATGCTGGGCGAAGGATTTATGCCTCTCTGGAGAATTATTAAAGTATTAGTAATAGTTCAGGAGGAGAGCATGCTTCTGGTGCAACATAAAGTTATAGTCAGAAGGTTTGGGCTTCAAACGGGCACAAAAAACCAGTTTGTAGTAATTTTTATTATTCATCCATACGCTGCGGATACCTCTTGCCTAAAGGAACACATGGAAGGGGTAAAAGAAACCTGGGGCAAGCTGCTCGAAGAAACAAAAAAAGAACCCGTGTAGATTATAAATCTACACAGGTCCTGATAATCCATTCGCTAATCCAGCTTCTGACTAATTAATTTGTAAACAAGCCTATTTCACCCGAAATATAACTTTTACTAGGGAATCCTCACAAGTCTTTTAGCTTTCATTTCAAAACGAGGCAGAGTCCCAGCAGGTACATGTGCGGTTTCAACACGAATTTGCAGTTTATTTCTGACATCTTCAACAATAGCTCTAATGGTCTCTTTAATTTGTTCTGCCGTATACTGGGCTTCGTCAATTTCCAGCTTTAAAGTCAGATCATCCAAATTCTTAACTTTACGTACTTCCATCATGAATTCAGCAACTGCAGGGAAGTTGCGAACAATGTTCTCAATGGCAGAAGGGAACACATTAACTCCCCTAACAATCAGCATGTCATCTACCCTGCCAATAACTCCGCCTTCAATCCGTGCAAAGCTTCTGCCACACTGACAGCGATTAGTGTTGAATATAACCCGGTCACCGGTACGGTAGCGGATATTTGGCGAGCCCCAACGTCCCAAGTTAGTCAGGATAAGCTCTCCGGACTCACCGTCAGCACAGTGCTCTCCTGTCTCAGGATTAATAACTTCAGCAATATATTCGCTTTCTATAATATGTGTTGCTCCCGGTTGGTACTGGCACTCCATACTGGCAGGCCCCATTTCTGTCATGCCATGATGGTCATAACATTTGGCTCCCCAAACCTCCTCAATTTTTTGCTTTGTGCTAGGAATACTAGCTCCAGGTTCACCAGCGTGTACTGTTATCCTAACACTGGATTTTGATAAATCGATACCTTGTTCAGCAGCAACTTCAGCCAAACGCAAGGCGTATGACGGTGTACAGGCAATTACGGTCGGGTTATGCTCTAAGATAGTGTTTAGGCGAGTAAGTGTATCCTGACCACCGGCGGGAATAGACATGGCACCAATCTTACGGGCAGCTTCGAAGGCTCCCCAAAAACCATAGAACAATCCAAAGGTGAAGGGGAAGAAAATTTTGTCCTTTTCTGTTACCCCGGCTGCTTTAAATACATAAGCCCAACACTTGGCAGCCCAGTCCCAGGCATCTTCAGTATCAACCCACTTCAAAGGCTTACCGGTTGTTCCTGAGGTCTGGTGCACACGTACATATTTACTAATATCATATGTTACAAAGTTCCCATAGGGGCCATTCTCTTCTTGATTTTTAACCAGTTCGGACTTTTTGGTAAAAGGTAACTTATAAAAATCCTCCCAGGTATTTATATCATCCGGGCTATTAATACCAGCAGCTTTCCACTTTTCTGTGTAGAACTTGTTTTTACCATAAACATCATTCATCATCGCCTTAAATTTCTTGAGCTGCAGTTCTTTCAACTGCTCGCGATCCATGGTCTCGACTGCCTGATCAAAATAAACTATCTCTTCATTAAGCGGTTCCTTAGCTAAACTCATTTTCATCACTCCTAAGTTTTTGATTTTAATTTTGTAACATTGAACGGGGTATTCCCCCGCTGCCTTTACACATTAAGCGACGGAGCAACATCCTTGTCCGGGGCAAATGTCACTCCGCCATTTTGCCCGAACCACCTTACCAGGCTTCAAATCATATAGTACTTGCTCAATTTTAATAGAGCTATTTAGGAGGCTGTTAATACAAGGATTTCTCCATATAACTCCCCCTTGGACATATTAACAATTTTTGACTAATGTTCATGATAGTAAACAGAGTTTATTATTTGTGTTAGTTTAAGTATATCTATCAGTTTTCCTGAAGGAAACACTAATGACTTTAATTGAGAAAAAATGGGGTCAGCTGGTTAAATATAAAGCTGTGTGGGCATATATAACAAAAAAGCTGCATTCGGCTTGATTTTTAGGCCGCTAAAAGGTAGAAAGTAGAGAATTTTTCCTCTAAAACTCAGGGGGTAAACGGCAACATACGGAGGCGATTGGTGAAATATATGACTGACTGGTAAAATACAAGGTTACACGCCGTGCCAAATGTCAAGCTGAACTGACGGCGAATTCACGGAATAACATAGGATTGAAAATGACGTCAATGGTTAAATAGTGGACTGTATGGTCGTAATCCTCCCTTTTAAGGTTAAAAATGCGGGTCCGGTTATTAAGTAGTTCATAACAATATTTTTATTAATTCTATGCAAAAAACCCGGGATTTTTCTCCCAGGTTTTTGCTTGTGAAACAAGAAGTTTCATTATCCTACTTTAGATTCACCCTTCTCCTCAACAATCTTAGCGTTTTCGAGGAACGCGTCTATAACTTCCTTCACGAATTTCTCTTCCAGAACATGTGCATCTACTTTCTTAACCTTGAGGTTGCCGCCTACGCAGCTCTCAATTCCCTCAACAAAGCCCATATTGGCTTCCGGATCCCAAAGGGGGCCGCCCTCGCGGTCATGTATACAGAAACCACGCATCGGAATTACAACCGTAACTGGCGATGGGCTCTTGCTCAGCTTCTTACCTACTTCCTGACCCATCTGCTTCAATTCTTCCCTGTTGGTCCGGTATAGTGTAATTACCCGGTTATGCATGTGAGTTACACGACCTGCCAATTTTTCAACACCGGCGGTCTGCACAATGAAATCAGTTGAACCAGGAACGTAAACCTGCGGCAGATTCTTAAGTCCTGCGTTTTCATAACGATCATCCGGCGGCTGGAATAACCCTCCTGCTATCCGGTCAACCCACTCATGAAGGGAAAACTCAATAACTCCTCCGTCAGCAACACCATCACTCACTATCTGCTCAAAAGACCGGCCTCCTACGCCTGTTGTATGGAAGGTTACGGTTTCATAACCGGCTTCTCCCAGCAGTTCTCTTACCCTCCGGACAGCCGCTTCTGTTGTACCCAGAGTTGAAAGAGCAATCAGTTTTTTGTTCTCAAGCTTATCAAGGTCCATATTTACCATGCCACAAACAGCGGCTGCAGCATTAGCGAAAATAGTCCTGGTTAACCGGTTTAATCCTGCTACATCAGCAACCGAGTGGAACATCATAATATCCTTAGTTCCCACATATTCTCCTACAACTGGCAGTGCAGCCACAGTAGAAATCATTACCTTGGGAATTCCTATCGGAAGAGATCTCATTACAGCTGTTCCCAGAGCAGTACCCATAGTTCCACCAATACCCAGAATACCGTCTACCTCGCCTTTACTGTGAAGTTCCTGTGCAATGGCAGTAGCACCTTTTATCTGCATCTCCATTGCCTCTCCCTCGGAAGAAATACTTCTAACTCCTTCCAGGGTAGTACCGGCCCTTCTTGCTACTTCCTCCCGGGTATAATCAGGGGGGAACAGTGGCCCGCCCAGAATTCCGGCATCAATGATGATTGGTTTAGCTCCATGGGACTCAATTCTCTCTTTTAGAAATCGAACTTCATGACCTTTACTGTCTAAAGCCGCTACGAGTAAAACGTTTTTCATAGCAATACCCCTCTCTTTTAGAAATTTTGTTTCCGGAGATAACGATTACTGCCTCACCCCGGCTGGTTACAGTTTCCATTCGCCTGGATGTCCTTAAAGAACAGCCCGGCATCTGGATTAAATCTTTACGACTGTTTCTCATAGAAAACGGGGTTTAAGCTTTGTGTTAGTCTAAGTATATATATCAGTTCTGCTGAAGGAAACATTAACGAGTTTAAATGAGAAAAAAAAGGGTCGGCTGGTTAAGTACATAGCTGTATGGGTAAATCCAGCTAAAATGCTTCATACAGCTTGATTTTTATGCTTCCCCGCAAAGCCAAATATAGAGTTGAATTGAAAGAAAATGAGGTTAGCCGGTAAAATACGAGATTGCGTGGTAATGACGAGCAGACTGTTTGGGGAAGTAAATTCATGGACTAGCGAAATATAGAACGAGGGGTTCAAGTGAAGAAAACCAAGGTGAGTGGTCAAATAGCGAACTGTATAGTTCTAATGCTCTCCCTTTGAAGTCAGCCCGTTATTCTTCTACAATACTGTTGACGTACGTTATATTTATGAAAAGGAGCGTCCTTATGGACGCTCCCCTGTTTCATTATCCTACTTTAGATTCACCCTTCTCCTCAACAATCTTGGCATTTTCGAGGAACGCGTCTATAACTTCCTTCACGAATTTATCTTCCAGAACATATGCATCTACTCTCTTAACCTTGAGGTTGCCACCTACTTGGCTCTCGATGCCCTCAACAAAGCCCATATTAGCATCCGGATCCCAGAGGGGGCCGCCCTCGCGGTCATGTATACAGAAACCACGCATCGGAATTACAACCGTAACTGGCGATGGGCTCTTGCTCAGCTTCTTACCTACTTCCTGACCCATCTGCTTCAATTCTTCCCTGTTGGTCCGGTATAGTGTAATTACCCGGTTATGCATGTGAGTTACACGACCTGCCAATTTTTCAACACCGGCGGTCTGCACAATGAAATCAGTTGAACCAGGAACGTAAACCTGCGGCAGATTCTTAAGTCCTGCGTTTTCATAACGATCATCCGGCGGCTGGAATAACCCTCCTGCTATCCGGTCAACCCACTCATGAAGGGAAAACTCAATAACTCCTCCGTCAGCAACACCATCACTCACTATCTGCTCAAAAGACCGGCCTCCTACGCCTGTTGTATGGAAGGTTACGGTTTCATAACCGGCTTCTCCCAGCAGTTCTCTTACCCTCCGGACAGCCGCTTCTGTTGTACCCAGAGTTGAAAGAGCAATCAGTTTTTTGTTCTCAAGCTTATCAAGGTCCATATTTACCATGCCACAAACAGCGGCTGCAGCATTAGCGAAAATAGTCCTGGTTAAACGGTTTAAACCTGCTACATCGGCAACCGAGTGGAACATCATGATATCCTTAGTTCCCACATATTCTCCTACAACAGGCAGTGCAGCCACAGTAGAAATCATTACCTTGGGAATTCCTATCGGAAGAGACCTCATTACAGCTGTTCCCAGGGCAGTACCCATGGTTCCGCCGATACCCAGAATACCGTCTACCTCCCCTTTGCTGTGAAGTTCCTGAGCGATGTCAGTAGCTCCTTTAATCTGCATCTCCATAGCCTCTCCCTCGGAAGAGATACTCCTAACTCCTTCCAGGGTAGTACCAGCCCTTCTTGCTACTTCCTCCCGGGTGTAATCAGGGGGGAACAGTGGCCCGCCCAGAATCCCGGCGTCAATGATGATCGGTCTGGCCCCGTGGGACTCGATTCTCTCTTTCAGGAATCGAACTTCATGACCTTTACTGTCTAAAGCCGCTACGAGTAAAACGTTTTTCATAGCAATACCCCTCTCTTTTCATAAATTTTGTTGTGTAAATCTACCAGCCCTTACTCATTACCTTTTCACAGAAGCCATCCCATTTGCCCTGGGCTTGTAAAATGAACTCTGCCAATTCCCTGATGACTCCTCTACCACCGGCTTTCTCAGTAACATAATGAGAAATATCCAGTACATCAGGTTTGCCATCAGAAGGGGATACCGCCAAACCTACCCTTTTCATAACCCCCATATCGATTATCTCGTCACCGACAAAACATACTTCTTCTTCAGTGAGCTTTAACTCCTCAAGAAGTTCCAGATATTTTCCGACTTTTTCCTTGGTCTGATAAAAGCGCTTAACACCAATATCATTCATCCGCGCTTCAGTTCCCTTAGATTTCCGTGTGATAACAGCAATTTCAATTCCGCAAAGCATTAATGCATTACAGCCGAAGCCGTCCTCATGACTGAAAACACGGTAACGACCGCCTTCCTGGTTATAAATTACATCATTTGTGGTAAGTACTCCGTGAACATCCAGTATCAATAATTTGATTTTTTTAGCCTTTTCTACAGCCAGAGCTAAATCTCTACTCATTTTTTATCACTCCTTTTGTTTTTTAGAATCCATATTCTTCCCAACGTTTCTGAACTTGTTCTGCCATTGCATCATCCAGCTTGATTTCAATCGGT
>JAENZX010000015.1 GCA_016841045.1 Thermincola carboxydiphila | reverse complement strand
ATTATCGGCTTAGCCGGTTAGAGATACCTGGACAGGTAGAAGAGTAGGTCGTTGCCGGATTTATATCAAAAACACCTGGTGAAAACCAGGTGTTTTTGCTGCTTTCAGTACGACCTACATACTTGAGTTTCCCTTCGGTCCAAGTGCCTGAGGCGCTGAGATAGTTGGCTGACCTCTTTGTTTGAAAGGACACCATTAGTTGAAGGGTATCCTGCGACGCGAGCGCTAGCGAGCAAGTGCCACTCCAGGAAGCTCTTAGCGGCGGAGACTGAGCTTAAATTATCGGCTTAGCCGGTTAGAGATACCTGGACAGGTAGAAGAGTAGGTCGTTGCCGGATTTATATCAAAAACACCTGGTGAAAACCAGGTGTTTTTGCTGCTTTCAGTACGACCTACATACTTGAGCTTCCCTTCGGTCCAAGTGCCTGAGGCGCTGAACCTAGTTGAATCATTTTAAGTGAAAAATATAACAATTTATTGGCAAATAGGCAGGAAAAATTTAGATATATATCGAAATATGTAGGATATTGTAGTAATAGTAGACATTGTTAATTTATAGCTGAGGAGAGTTGAGGGAGGACGGTTGAATTTCATCAGAACACGGGAAGGGTGAAGCTTATGAAAATGGATTTACGAATGAAGATTTTGTCCGGTTATTTTGCTATCATTTTATTACTGACTATTGTTGGTTATATGGGGTTTAATGCTTCACAAGACGCCAAAAAAGAGTTTGAACTAATTCATACGGAGGTAATTCCGAAGCTGGGGTTAGTAAATGAAATTAAGGCAGGAATTGCCGGACAGGCTAATGATGAAAGGGGATTCTTAGTAACTGGTGATGATGAATTCGCTAAAGGAACTTTAGACAAAGCTGAAAAGACTAAACAGATTTTAGATGAAAGCGTGCTAATTTTGGATGATGAAGACAAAGAAATGTTAAATAAAATTGATGTTATTTTTGACCAATTTACCGAAATCAATAAACAGGTCATTGCTGCCTATAACAGCGGAAATATTGCTGAGGCAAGAAGGCTTTCATTTGAAGTGGGCCGAGAAAAAAGAAAACAACTTGATCCAATTTATCTTCAATTGACTGAAGATATAAATAATGATGTGAAAGAGGCACAAAAAAGATTAGATGATGTATTAGTCACAAACCTCTATCTTACAATAGGTGTCGTGCTAGGATCAGTTTTAGTATCCTTGGGTCTTGGTTTCTACCTTGCACGCAAGATCGTCACCCCAATAAAATCTATCGTTGAGAATAGCAAAATGGTGGCCGAGGGAGATTTCTCCATTGATGAAATTGCTGTTAATACAAAAGATGAGTGTAGTGACTTGGCGGAGTCATTTAACACTATGGTCAGAAATGTTAAAGCATTAATCCAACAGATTTCGGTCAGCACAGATGAAGTAGCTTCAACTAGTCAGCAATTGTCAGCCAACTCTGAACAGGTGAGCAAGGTTGTGCAGCAGGTGACTGTTGCTATCCAGGAAGTCGCAAAAGGTGCTGCAGATCAATCCTCGTATGTGAATAATACTTTTGAAACAGTGGGTCATGTCAACACCACCATCCAACAAATTTCTGCCGGTGCAAAAGAGCAGGCTAACAGCATCGGAGTTACAGCTCAAATGGTTTCACAAATGGCCAACTCTATTCAGGAAGTAGCTGTAAGTGCTCAGACTGTTTCTAATACTGCAGAAAAGACCAAAGAAGCTGCTGACAAAGGCGAAAATGCTGTTGCATTGACCATGAAAGGTATGGAAAGCATCAAAGATAAAGTGTTCGAATCAGCAAATAAAATAAAAGAATTGGGAGAACATTCGCAGCATATTGGTGAAATAATTCAGGTAATTGATGATATTGCAGAACAGACAAATCTTTTGGCATTAAATGCTGCTATTGAGGCAGCCAGGGCCGGTGAGCATGGTAAGGGCTTTGCTGTTGTTGCTGATGAGGTAAGGAAACTTGCTGAGCGAAGCGGCAAAGCAACTAAAGAGATTGAAAACCTTATTATCAATATTCAGAATTTGACAGCAGGTGCTGTGCAGGCGATGGAACAGGGAACGAGTGAGGTTGAACAAGGGTCAAGTCTAGCATTTGATGCTGGAAATGCATTGAAAGAGATATTGAGTACCGTTGAACAGACATATCAACAAGTTCAGAACATTTCGGCCGCAGCTGAGGAAATTTCTGCATCAAGCCAGGAAGTGGTTAAAGCCATAGATAACGTAAGTGCAATAACTGAAGAAAATTCTACCGCTTCCCAGCAGTTGAATTCCGCCAGCAGTCAGGTAGCAACTGCAATGGAAAGTGTAGCTTCAATCACCGAAGAAACCACTGCATCAGCAGAGGAAGTCTCAGCTTCATCGGAGGAAATGACTGCTTCAATCGAAGAAATGTCAGCTGCTTCAAAGAATCTTGCAGATATGGCTGATAATTTGAATATGATTATTGGTAAGTTTAAGCTATATGAGATTACCGATAACTGCTGGGACGTTGTTAACTGTAAACTTGAGTATCGTCAAAAGTGTCCTGCCTTCGAATCAAAAGAAAAGCGCTGCTGGCTGATTGAAGGGACCTGGTGCGGTGGCACAATGCAGGGAGATGCCAAATCCAAACGAAAACGCTGCATGAACTGTCAAGCGTTCAAGAAAATGACACGATTAAACTAACATAATGAAATTAGTAAAGAGGCCCCCAAGACTTAGGGCCTCTTAATAACTGGCAGCAAATATTTTTTCTCCCTGTTTGACCTTCCGGAATGTGATATGGTTGTGTAGTGTATCATTGACTTTTTCTAAATTGTCTTTATGAGTCATATAGACAGAAAAACAACGGTCGGTATAATCCTCGAAGGGTCTTAAGGCACTTGCCAGAGCGCAGTATGTATCCAATCCCTTAGTTGTTAAGATGAAGTGTTCTTTGTTTAACATCTGACCAATTATGAGTTCCTCCAGAATGCTTTGCAAAGTAGGGCTAAATACTCCGTTTTTTGTGCGGATGAAATCATAAAACCCTATATCATGATAATCAAGAGAATTTGCAGAGGCTAAAAATAGAAAACCATGAATTATATTCTGAGATTTTAATTCGAACTGAGTTATCAAACGCATTACAAGTATATGCTGTGCAGTGAACTGGAACATGGCTGTTCCTCCTTATCTTACTATATTATTATTATAACCTGGTTTGATTGAATATTAACAAAAAAATGAGGAGCTTACATTGAAACAAAAGTGATTGACAATCTTTAAAAAAATTGCTAACATTAATTTTGACAAAAAACATATATAGCAAACTCTTATCCAGAGAGGTGGAGGGACTGGCCCGATGAAACCCGGCAACCATTTTGTGCTTTTTGTATGAAACAGGTGCCAATTCCTGCAGACACTGTTCTGGCAGATAAGAGAGGAAGAAAATGCTGCGCATTTAAAACCTCTTTTCCAGAAGGGGTTTTTTGTTTTTTACTCTACAATAGTAGCCGTATGGGCTTATGACAGGGGGACAGAGATAATGGGGGTACATAGAACGTATGCTGAAATCAATGACAAAATTAAATCAGGTAAAGTAGTAGTAGTTACAGCTGAAGAAATTATAGAAATGGTCGAACAAAAAGGTGTGGAGCAAGTTGCCAGTGAAGTAGATATAGTAACGACAGGGACATTTGGTCCGATGTGTTCATCTGGAGCATTCTTCAATTTTGGACATCCCAGTCCGAGGATTAAAATGCATAAGGTATGGATGAATGGTGTTCCGGCATATACTGGCATCGCGGCTGTAGATGCTTATCTTGGCGTAAATGAACTTCCTGAATATGATCCTTTAAACTCCAATTATCCAGGTGAGTTTCGATATGGGGGAGGACATGTTATTGAAGATCTTGTAGCCGGAAAATCAATTAAATTCGAAGCCACCGGTTATGGTACTGACTGCTACCCCAGAAAAAAGATTGAAACATATATCAACCTTGATGATATTAACGAGGCTACCTTGTTTAACCCAAGAAATGCCTATCAAAACTACAATGTGGCGGTAAATGTATCTGATAAAAAGATATATACATATATGGGTACGCTTAAGCCCAAAATGGGTAATGCTCATTATTGCAGCGCAGGTCAGTTAAGCCCGTTGTTAAACGACCCATATTATAGGACTATTGGCATCGGGACAAGGATTTTCCTTGGCGGTGGTGTTGGGTACGTAGCTTGGCACGGTACTCAGCACAGTCCTTGTGGGCCGCGTGGTGAAAACGGGGTGCCTTTGGGTGGAGCCGGAACCCTATCTGTAATTGGTGACCTTAAACAAATGAAACACCAGTGGTTAAGGGGTACCAGCTTCCTCGGCTATGGTTCAACACTTACGGTGGGTATAGGAATTCCAATTCCTATACTTAATGAAGAAATGGTCAGATTCACTGCGGTCAAAGATGAAGATATCTTTGCTCCTGTTGTAGATTATAGTTATGATTATCCGAATGCTAACGGAAAAAGCCTTGGTATGGTCTCATATGCCCAACTAAAAGCCGGCGTCATTGAGGTAGGTGGGAAGGAAATACCCACAGCACCATTATCCAGTTATGTAAAAGCCAGAGAAATTGCCGGAACCCTAAAACAATGGATTCAGAAGGGACAGTTCTTACTGGGAGAACCCGTTCAGACATTACCCTCATCTGATTCTGAAATAAAAATAAAAGGGCTGCAGGAAAAGCAAAATTTCTAAAAATCGGCAGAAGCCTGTTAATTAATAAAAGAAAGGGGTTGGTAGGATGTCTCCCAAAAAAATTGTCCTCCGTTTTCCACCTCAGATTGTCGACAGACCTTTAATTTCTACCCTCGTAAAAGATTATGACCTTATGATAAGTATTGTCAAAGCAAATATAAATCCATACAAGGAAGGGTCAATGGTTGTTGAGTTAACAGGTGATCCGGACAACTATAATCAAGGACTGGATTTCCTTCGTGACCAGGGTGTTAGAGTTGAGGATTTGAGTGAAGATATTGTACGAATTATGGATCGGTGTACCCACTGTGGTGCTTGTACCAGCAGCTGCCCTACCGGAGCATTATTTATTTCCCGTCCTTCAATGGAAGTTATTCTTGATGATGAAAAATGTGTGGTTTGCGGTGTTTGCCTGAAAACATGTCCGGTCAAAGCAATAGAAGTCAACTTTAATGGTAAAAACTAATAACAACTTAAATGGTAAAAACTAATAGCAAATAAACCGGAGATAAATATGTATGTAAACAGAACTTACAGAAATTCTCTGAAAAACAAAGACTTAAAAAGCTTTCATGTATCGGTTAAGGAAACTGACTTGTATATAAGTCTAAATTGCCAGTCTTTTACTGAAGAAATTATAGCATTTGTTGAGAAACTAGTGCTTAAGTTCCGATACGACGTGGAAGCTTACATAGAGACTGATCCGGAATTTAAAACTACATTTACTCCGCATGTAGTATTACCTGGAGCCCCACCAATTGTCAGGACAATGGCTTTTGCAGCTAATTTGGCCGGTGTGGGGCCTATGGCTGCTGTTGCGGGAACATTCGCAGAGTACATCGGGAGAGAACTATTAAAGATATCTCCTGAAGTTATCGTTGAAAATGGCGGAGATATTTTTCTGGCAACAGAAAGAAAACGTCTAATATCGATTTTTGCCGGTAAGTCTAAGTTTTCAAACAAGTTGGCTTTAGAAGTTTCGCCTGAACAAACCCCGGTAGGAATTTGTACTTCTTCTGGTACCGTTGGACCTTCAAAGAGCTTTGGGAAGGTCGACGCTGCTGTAATTATTGCAGCTTCGGCGGCATTGGCTGACGCAGCGGCCTCAGCGGCAGGCAATGTTGTTCAGACATCAAAAGATGTGAAGAAAGGAATCGAAGTTGCTCGAGCTCTGCCAGATATATTGGGTGCTTTAGTAATAAAGGATGATCAAATGGCTGCATGGGGAGAGTTCAAGATTGTTCCGGTATCTTCAGGCAGCTAAAAATAAATGACCTCTGAAAAACTTCAGAGGTCATTTGATGTATGATATAAAGTTCCATTTCAATATCAATCCCCACGACCAGGGTCCCACGTAATGTCATGAAGTTTTTCCCATGCAGACTCTTTTTCACTGGGCAAGATAATCTGATGATTTTTTTCGCTCAAATCGAAATAAAAATACTTTAACCCTTCAACTTCATACGTTACATCCCGGTTATTTTTATTCTTATTATCGTTAGGATTATTTTTGGAATCGTTGTTAGAATTGTTGTTTTCGTTCAATTTAAACCACCCCCCTGCGTTATTGTTCATTTATCCGATAGCTAAACGCCGCTAAGACTGCCACTTCTTCAAGTGCCAGATAAGCGTTGCTAAGCTCCTGGACAACGGTTTTTTAGTTCAGGTAGAGTCTTAAACTCCATCTGAACTAAGAATCCTGTTAATAAGTTTCCCCGCAATTGAAGATTAAAACCTAATAAAATTATCATTTATCCGATAGTTAAACGCTGCTAAGAATACTGTTAATTGACAACTATGTATGCCGATGCTAAAATATTTACGTCTATTTTTGAGGGGAGGTCAAACTATGTCCGGTCATTCTAAATGGGCTAACATAAAACATAGAAAAGGTAAACAAGACGCTCAAAGAGCCAAGATTTTTACCAAACTTGGCAAGGAAATTATCGTTGCCGCCAAGGCTGGAGGAGGCAATCCAGATACAAATGCCCGCCTTAAAGTGGTAATTCAAAAAGCCAGAGCCGCTAATATGCCCATGGATAACATTACAAGGGTCATTCAAAAAGCTACAGGGGAACTTGCGGGAGTTAATTATGAAGAAATGACATATGAGGGATATGGACCGGGTGGTGCAGCGGTGATGTTAGATATTATGACTGATAACCGTAACCGTACCGCCGGAGATATCAGACACCTTTTTTCCAAATATGGCGGTAACTTAGGTGAGTCAGGCTGTGTTAACTGGATGTTTAAGAAAAAAGGGGTCATTACTATTAATAAAGAGGACCTCACCAAGACTTATGACGACCTTATGGAAATTGCCCTGGAAGCAGGGGCTGAAGATATGAGTGAGGAAGATGACAGTTTTATAATTACTTGTTCGTGGGAAGACTTCGAAGGTGTCGAACAATCTGTTCGGGAAGCCGGAGTAATACCTTCTGCCTCAGAAGTAACGATGATACCTGAAAACACAGTCCGGCTGGAGGGTGAAGAGGCTGTTAAGATGTTGAAACTTATGGACGTCTTAGAAGAGCATGACGATGTACAGGATGTTTACTCTAATTTTGACATTGATGATGAAATACTAAATAATCAATAATTTAGCTGACTAATACAGGCAATCACTAGACTGCCTGTATTTTTTTATTCAAAAAGATGTATTTGTATCGAAAAATGTTTATAAACCTTCTGAAATGGTAATAAATACTAATTAGTAAGAAATGTTTAGAGGAGGGTTGAACATTGTTCAAACGTAATCCAAGCCAGTTACTCTATTTAACTGTTGCTATAGTTTTTTTTCTAACTTTTTCTATCGTCAATGGTGTAGTGGGAAACAAAGGGCCCATATTTAAGTCTCTGAATTTTAACAGAAATGAAATGGCCAGTTTAAAACCAACCATTAACACAAATACCGTTATAAAGAAAGAGATAAGTTATGCTTGTGGTGACACAGTAAGTACAGCAATACCTACCTCGGACCTTGTAGGTTTGGATTTTGCTGGACTAAGTAAGAAGTTTCCGCAGGAAGAAGGATGGAGTATTGATGACTCAAAAAAAGATACTCTAATTATCAAACGTAACGATCAAAGGGTATGCCCTTTACACCAGCAGTTCCGGCATTTGGGTGTTTCTGAGGGTTATCTTGCGGTTTTTGAAGGTCCGTTAGGGTATAATCAGAAAATACTGCAGAGAGAAGAAATCGCTTTTAGCACCCTTCCACCGGAAATGCAGGCAGATCTCAACCTGGTAATGAATTATTACCAACAGCCTTCTGATATTAAGGCCAGACTTAAGACGGCTTATGAATTCCCGTCTGAGGCTCAACTTAACACTGTACTTGAGAATTTTGACGAATTTAGGGAACAACCTTAGAAGAATAAGGACTACAAGTCAAATGCCCCGGTTAAAGGAACCGGGGCATTTGACTTGGAAGGGTTATGTTGTAAGAATAAGGCAGACTACAAAGCTTATATAAAAACTGGTTAGGGAGGATAACCATTAAACTGTGTCGAATCATAAGAGTTGTAAAGGGGGAATCCTGTGCTTGTAATTGGTATAGACCCGGGTTCGGCATTAACCGGATTTGGAATTATTAAAGAAACCGGAAATAAATTGACAGCAGTTGACTATGGGTGTATACGGACTTCATCGTCTGAACCGTTGGAAATAAGAATTCATAAAATTTATCAGGATGTTAAGAAACTTATTAAAGAGCATAGGCCGGATTTCTTTGCTGTGGAGGAACTTTTCTTTAATAAGAATGTACGGACGGCTTTAACCGTCGGACATGCAAGGGGTGCGATTCTAGTGGCAGCCGCAGAGTGCGGTCTGGCAGTACATGAGTACACGCCTCTGCAGGTAAAACAGGCAGTAGTAGGCTACGGCAGAGCTGATAAGTCGCAGATTCAGTTTATGGTTAAAACCATTTTGTCTCTGCCGCAAGCTCCGAAACCTGATGATGTTGCTGATGCATTGGCCGTTGCTATTTGTCATACCCATTTTTATAAATCAGCTGGACTTCTTGGAGGTAAATTATGATTGCATTCTTGAAAGGCAGGGTCGTAAGTACCGGGTCTGACTACATAATCTTAGATGTAAACGGCGTTGGTTATAAAATATATGTTCCTGTTCCTGTTGTTGGATCGGTTTCAGGGAATAGTGACCAGATAACGGTTTTTACCCATATGAATGTAAGAGAAGATGCTATTCAGTTATATGGTTTTCTAAACACCGGCGATTTAGAAATCTTCGAACTTCTGATTCAGGTCACCGGGATAGGTCCGAAAGTTGCGCTGGCAGTGTTATCATCTATGTCAGGGTCAGCTTTTATTCAGGCGATATTACATGAACAGGTAAATACTCTTAACAATATTCCTGGTGTTGGAAAAAAGACTGCTCAAAGGTTGATTATTGAATTAAAGGATAAGATCAGTAAAATGGCCATTAAAGGTGGAGAAGCTCAGCCTGATTCACCGCAGGCTTTACCAGATACCGCCAATGAGGCGATGCAGGCTTTAACTGCTTTGGGTTATAACCCTGTAGAAGCCAAGAGGGCTTTGCGTAAGGTAGTTTCAGAAGAAAACCGCGGTCTAAGAACAGAAGAACTAATTAAGCTTGCCCTTAAGGAATTAGGCCGCTTATAAGGCCAACATTCGGAGGTTATCATGGAAGAACGAATTGTTTCATCTAATATAAAGCAGGAAGACGTGGAGGTCGAATTCAGTCTAAGGCCTCGAAAATTAACAGAATACATTGGTCAGTCTAAGGTTAAGGAAAACCTTTCTATCTTTGTGGAAGCCGCAAAGGTACGAGGTGACAGCCTTGACCATGTTTTATTATTTGGTCCTCCCGGACTTGGGAAAACGACATTGGCTCACATAATTGCCAACGAGATGAATGTAAATGTCAGGGTTACTTCCGGACCTGCTATTGAACGACCTGGTGATCTTGCTGCATTGCTAACAAATTTATCTCCTGGCGATGTTCTTTTTATTGATGAAATTCACAGGATAAATAGGAGTGTGGAGGAAGTTTTGTATCCTGCCATGGAGGACTATGCTCTTGATATTATTATAGGAAAAGGGCCGAGCGCCCGCTCCCTCAGAATTGATTTGCCCAGTTTTACTCTAATAGGGGCAACTACCCGGGCTGGGATGTTAACTTCACCTCTTAGAGATAGATTCGGAGTCATCTTCAGGTTGGAGTATTATGAGATATCTGAGCTTCAGGAGATTGTCAGACGGGCTGCAAAAATTCTTAATGTTGAGATTGATGACCAGGGAGCCATGGAGATTGCCAGGAGGTCAAGAGGGACTCCGAGAGTAGCTAACCGGCTGCTCAAAAGAGTCAGGGATTATGCACAGGTTAAGGCGGAAGGGAAGATAACTCTTGAGGTCGCAAATCAGGCTTTATCGATGCTGGAGGTCGACTTGTTAGGCTTGGACCACACTGACCGGAAGCTATTGTTAGCGATTATACAAAAATTCGGAGGTGGACCGGTTGGGCTTGACACTATCAGTGCGGCAACCGGTGAAGAACCGGACACAGTTGAAGATGTTTACGAACCATATCTTATGCAGTTAGGTTTTATTAACAGAACACCTAGAGGACGCGTAGCAACTCCTCTTGCATATAAACATATGGGTATTGCAATAAATAATGAAGATTCTGGACAGCGGTTATTATGGGAATAAGAAATCAGATGGGAATGATAAGTCAGGAGGCATTATGGGGGATTTTAACTCGTTGGGAAAACTGATGATATTTTCAGGGATTTTGTTACTGGTAGTGGGGATTATTATTACTTTCGGGGGAAAGATACTTCCTTTTGGCAGGCTGCCTGGTGATATTTTTATCCGAAAAGGAAATTTTTCTTTCTATTTTCCTTTTGTTACCAGTATAATTTTAAGTATAATATTAACTATTATTTTAAACTTTTTTGCAAAAAGATGATTTTTAACCCTTAAAAAACAATTATAATTTTCGAATCATATTATTAATGGAGGAGGTGTAACCGCCTTGAGGTTTCTCTTCCAGAAAAACTCAACAGAGAGTGAAACAGCCGAATGTGGACAGCTTGTTGTCGAGTCTCAGAAGGGAAGCAGCACGGCGCGTGAACGCCTGATTAAAAGTTACACCCCTTTTATTCTAAAGACAGCATCAAAGGTAAGCGGTCGTTATGTTCGCCTGGGAGAAGATGACGAAGTCAGTGTGAGTCTCATGGCTTTTAATGAAGCAATAGATTGCTTTGACACAGCTAAAAATCACTCTTTCCTGAGTTTTGCTGAGACTGTTATTAAACGAAGGCTTATAGATCATTTCCGAAAAGAATCTGCTTTAACCAAAAAAGTAGTGCCTCTATCCAGCTTTGAGCAGAACGATGAGGATAATGATGGATCTTACTATTATATAGAATCAAAACAAGCTATTGAGGTCTATCAGGAGAAAAATGCTGCTTCAGAACGCAAAGAAGAAATACTGCAGTTTTCTAAAAGGCTCTCCGAATTTGGTATATCCTTTCAGGAGCTTGTCAGTGTTTCGCCAAAGCACGAAGATGCACGCATCAGAGCCATGGAAGCGGCAAAAATAATTGCTTCTGACCCGGAAATGTTAAACCACCTGATAACCAAAAAGGAACTTCCTCTTAAAAAGCTTGAGTCAAATGTGGGTATAAGCAGAAAGACTCTGGAAAGGCAAAGAAAATACATAATAGCACTAACCTTGGTATTTATCAGTGATTTTGAATACCTAAAGCAGTATTTAGGCAAGGTCATGTAGAAAGGAGGGGATATCATGAGGTGGCAAACAGGAATTGTTATGGAAAGAATAGGACGGCAGGTTGTCGTAATGACTCACCAAGGGGAATTTAAACGCATCAGAATGAATGGCAGAATTCCTGATATCGGTGAGGAAATACGAGTACCTATTAAAACCGGCATGTTGGCCAGGGTTTCCAATACACGATGGTTAGCTGTTGCTGCTGCGGTCATCCTGTTTATTATGGCAAGTCCCCTGCTTACAATAATGACTCAATCACCCGAGGTTGCTGTTGCTTATGTTGCCATTGATATTAACCCCAGTATCGAACTAACTGTAAGTAATCGTGATAATGTTCTTGAGGCTAATGCGTATAATTTAGATGGGACTAAAGTTCTGGCCGGTTTAAATATCAAAGGTACTAATTATAAGAAGGCTGTTACACAGATTGGAAAGAAAGCAATTGAACTTGGCTATATATCAAAAGATGCTGGGAACACTTTTGTCATAAGCCTTTCACCTATACCAAATGCAAAATTTGATAAAGCTGCAATGGAAACTACTCTGTTAGCATCAGCAAATGAAGTTCTATCCGAAAGTAAGGTAAAAGGAGAATTCAAATCCATTAAGGTTCCGGTTGCCTTGCGGGAAAGAGCTAACAAGAAAGGAATTTCACCCGGGAAATATGCTGTTTTATTAGAAGCTGTTAATGCTGGGTTGTCTGTGACCGAGAAGGATATGCAGGAAAAGAGTATTGAGGTTGCCATTGCCAATGCAGGAGGAGAACCTGAGCAGATAATTAATCAGGCTCAGGAAGAAGAACAATTTGAAGATAAAGAAAAGGTTTACATTGCACTTTTGAATAAAAGCAGTGCAATTGCAATGGAACAGGCAGGCGGGGATGAATCTGCTGCGGATGTTTCTAAGAGTGAAGATGATAACGGTAACCCCGGGGAAAAGGTATCTGATGACGAAAAGCAAAATAAAGATAAGAAACCTCTTATTGAAACTGTCAGAAAAGAAGGTGACCCGGAAGGACCTAAAGATGAAATAAGTGAAAATAAAGGAAGCAGCGGTTCTGTTGTTGATCCTCCCAATGCCACCGCTTCTGTTGTTGAGCCTCCGAAAGCCATCGGTTCCGAGGTTCCTGACGAAACAACATCGGGGCAGAAGCCAGAACCACCCCTAAATACAGGTAATGAAAAAGAGCCTGACTTAACAGGTGATATTAACAACACGGATGATGTTGAGGATACCATTGATGATAACACTGAAGAAAATTATATGGGTAATCCTATAGACTGGAACAAGGCACCCGAAAACAACACAGATATGTATATTTTAAAACCTAACTTCTAAGCACAAAGCCGCAGCGCAAGCTGCGGCTTTTGCCCTTTTTATTTGGAAATTGGAGGAATAAACGGAGTATTTGTCGAAGCTAGCATTATAGTACATATAGGGAGGAATCACATTACTATGCTCCAGCACTTGTATAGTAGAATACTGCTTGTATTTTTTGTAGCTGCTTCGCTAATCTTCTTGAACAATACAAATGTTTCGGCTGAAGTTCCTGATCAGGTTCGAGTAGGAATTGTTACTAATAATGCTGGTTCGCAGTTTCGTAATGCCGGTACGGTAACATTTAAAATAAAAGGTGAGTATAATCTTGTAGATTTATCGGCCCTTCCTGGTACAGATATTATTGGTTCGCCGACGGAAACCGAAACCTGGCAGGTCTATTACCTTCCTAACGGAATACAGATTTACAAGGACGGGCAGCCTGTTAAATTAACCACCGGCCCCATAGTTTTACGTGAAATAAACCACAGTGCCGGTAATAAGGTGTTCCTTAAGGAATGCAGTGTGAATGGAACTCTCAAAATTATAAGCAGGTGGTACAGGGGAAATATGGAGTTCAGAAGTTCAAACGACAGCCTGGTTGTTGTAAATGAACTTCCTCTGGAAGAATATTTATATGGTGTAGTACCGAGGGAAATGAGCAGCAATTGGCCACTGGAGGCACTAAAAGCCCAGGCTGTTGCAGCACGTACTTTTATAGCTGCAAATTACAATAAACGCATTGTTGAAGGGTTTAATGTGTTGGACACTCCAACTGATCAGGCATATGGCGGAGCCAGCTCTGAGGGAACAAACGCAACAAACGCGGTACAAAGTACGGCAGGACAAGTTGTAACATACAACGGTTTACCTATTAGTGCAGTTTATCATTCTACAAGCGGCGGACACACCGAAAATAACGAAAATACATGGGAAGGGATGCCCCTGACTTATTTAAGGGGGAAGCCAGATCCTTACAGTACTAAACACGGTTTGGCAAATTGGTCATATACCAGCACAACTGATGAAATCAGAAGCAAGCTCCTCAACTCAGGAACTGAAATAGGCCCTATAAGTTCAATAGAGTTGGAAAAATACACTACTGGAAGAGTAAAAAACGTTATTATCCGTGATATTAATGGAAATACTATAATAAAATCAGGAAAGTATTTTGGCAAATTATTTAATCCCAACTTTTATACATATGTCAATGCTGACAGTTTTATGAGTAATTTCTTTGAAATCAAAACTGATTTTGATCAGACATCAGAATTTATTATAATGGATGGATCGGGAGAAATGAAATCAGTTTCCGGTGAAGGCTTTTACGGTTTATCCGCTGATGGAACAGTTGATGTCTTAACCCAGAACTCAGATACTTTTGATATTTTGGGAGCATCTGAGACGATATCTGCAAGTAAAGCCCCTAGCGGTAGTGTAAGGTTTGAAGGTCACGGTTGGGGTCACGGAGTAGGGATGTCACAATGGGGAGCTTATGAAATGGCCATTCAGGGAAATAATTATGTTGATATACTTAAATTTTACTATTCAGGAGTAGAAATAAGTGACTAGTTACAGTTGTCGAAGGGGTTTTTGAAATGAATCTGGATGATTTTGATTACTATTTGCCGGAAGAGTTGATTGCTCAGGAGCCTGCGGAGTCTAGGGACAAGTCCAGGCTTCTTGTTTTGCATAGAAAATCAGGTGTGATTGAGCACCGGGTTTTTTCAGATTGCATCGAATACCTGTGTGAAGGTGATGTGTTGGTCGTCAACAGCACCAGGGTTATCCCGGCCAGATTGATTGGGATAAAGGAGAAGACTGGGGCTAAAATAGAAGTGGTCCTTCTAAGACGAATAGATATTAACACATGGGAAGCTCTGGTCAAGCCTGGGAAGAGGGTTCATCCAGGAACAAGGATTATTTTTGGAGATGGCATTTTGACAGCCCAATCTATAGATTCTACAGAAGTCGGAGGCAGAATTCTAAGATTTGAATACACGGGTGTTTTTGAAGAAATTCTCGATAAACTGGGTCAAATGCCTTTACCGCATTATATAAAAAAAGAACTTACAGACAGGGAGCGATATCAGACCGTTTACGCCAAAACTCCAGGTTCGGCGGCTGCTCCCACGGCAGGACTGCATTTTACTCCCGGACTTATTTCTGATATCAGAACCAAGGGAGTAGAAATTGTAGAAGTAACCCTGCATGTTGGCCTGGGAACCTTTCGGCCAGTCAAAACACAAAATATCACAGAACATAAAATGCATTCCGAGTATTATGAAATAACTGAAGAAGCTGCTGGCGTAATTAACAGGGCCAGGGGGAACGGAGGAAGGTTGATTGCAGTTGGCACTACTTCTTCCAGAACTATTGAAACAGCGGCTGATGACAATGGGATTATCAGACCTGGCAGTGGCTGGACCGATATTTTTATCTATCCCGGGTATAAATTTAAGGCAGTTGACAGACTAATCACAAATTTCCACCTTCCTAAATCTACGCTGCTTATGTTAATTTCGGCTTTTGCAGGCAGGGTCACCATTCTCGAGGCTTACAAGGAGGCAGTTTCCGAACGTTACCGGTTCTTTAGTTTCGGGGACGCCATGTTTATCATTTAACTGTCATAGGATTTGCCTTTAAACTTAAGTTTTGATATAATTTATTATTGGTATTTAATAACAACAAGACAATAATCGGAGATTTTATAATGACAATAAAGTACGAACTAATAAAAGAATGCAAGCGAACAAAGGCCCGGCTTGGCCGGCTTCACACTCCCCATGGAATTATCGAGACCCCGGTTTTTATGCCTGTAGGGACACAGGCTACAGTTAAGGCAATGACTCCCGAAGAACTCAAGGATATTGGAGCCGAAATCATCCTCAGTAATACCTATCATCTTTTTCTGCGGCCGGGGGAAGACTTGGTAAAGCAGGCAGGAGGACTCCATCGGTTCATGAACTGGGAACGGCCTATTCTCACGGATAGCGGTGGTTTTCAGGTATTCAGTCTAGGACCGCTGCGTAAAGTAGGTGAAGACGGAGTAACGTTTAAGTCACATCTGGATGGATCAACACATTTTATGCCTCCTGAAAGGGCAATAGAGATACAGATGGCTTTAGGCTCCGATATTATAATGGCTTTTGATGAATGTGCTCCTTACCCAAGTACATGGGAATATACCGAAGCGGCTCTGGCAAGGACCACACGTTGGGCAGCCAGATGTAAGGAGGCACATAAGCGAGAGGATCAGGCTCTCTTTGGCATTGTTCAGGGTGGAATGTATAAAGATTTACGTGAGAGGAGCGCCAGGGAACTGGTTGAAATAGGTTTTCCGGGGTATGCCATTGGTGGCTTAAGCGTAGGGGAACCTAAAGATATAATGTACGAAATGTTGGAATATACAGTACCGCTTCTGCCCACAGATAAACCCCGGTACTTGATGGGAGTGGGTTCACCTGACTGCCTTATTGAAGGTGTAATAAGAGGAGTGGATATGTTTGACTGCGTATTGCCTACCCGTATTGCACGCAATGGAACAGCAATGACATCTCACGGTAAGGTAGTTATTAAAAATGCAGACAACACAAGGGACTTTAGGCCCCTTGATGAGGAATGCACCTGTTATACCTGCCGCAATTATTCGAGAGCGTATCTAAGGCACTTATTTAAAGCTGAAGAAATATTAGGACTGAGGCTGATGACGATACATAATCTGCATTTCCTGATCACACTTATGAAAAATGTCCGTCAGGCAATAATTGAAGATAATCTGCCTGAATACCGTAATGAGTTTTTTGTAAAATACGGTTATGAATAAAAGCTGACGTTTTATACGATAGCTAAACGCCTGTTAATATTTGAAGTATTGATAAGGAACAAATAATTTTATAGTAGAGGAGGATAACATATGGAAAAATACGGAGGCATACTTTACATCGTCGCAATGATAGCCATCTTTTACTTCATAATTTTACGTCCTCAGAAGCAAAGACAGAAGCAGCATCAAGATACTATTAATGAACTTAAGCCAAATGTTAGTGTAACCACCATTGGCGGGATGCTTGGAAAGGTAGTTAAAGTTAAAGATAACACAATTATTCTCAATGTTGCCGATAATGTAGATTTAGAGGTTCTAAAATCTGCTGTGGCCTACATCAATAAAGAAGAGAAAAAATAGGTGTAGAGAGGTCATCACGCAAATACATATTAAAAAGAGATATTTGATAACAGTGGTGATTTTGGCTTACATGGGGGTATTAAAATGATTACATTAGAAGATATAAAAAAAGACCCGTTTATTGACACATGTATCAGAAAGGGCAATGAATACCTGGGCGTTATGGGATTTACAGAACACGGGTACAGACATATTAATCTTATTTCCAGGATTGCTCGAAATATTCTTGAACGACTGAATTACCCTCAACGTGATATTGAGTTGGCTTCAATAGCGGGATATATGCACGATATTGGAAACGTTATATCGCGTTATGACCACGGGCAGTCAGGAGCAACTCTTGCTTTTCACTTCCTGTCTAAGATGGGTATGCCTGCAGAAGATATTGCCACTGTAATCGCCGCTATAGGAAACCACGAGGAAGAATATGGACAGCCTGTTAACAGCGTCGCTGCGGCACTGATTTTGGCAGATAAGTCTGATGTACACCGTTCAAGAGTGAGAAACCAGGATTTTGCCACCTTTGATATTCATGATCGTGTCAATTATGCTGTTGAACACTCATATTTAAGGGTAGATGGAGAGACTCGTACAATAAGTATGGAACTTACCATTGACATTGAGATTTGTCCCGTTATGGAGTATTTTGAAATATTTTTGAGCCGGATGGTACTTTGCCGAAGAGCTGCCGATGCTCTGAAGAGTCACTTTGCACTGGAGATAAATGGAGCTAAACTTATCTAAGCCTTTCAAGCATTTAGCCATTCATTCGTTAAACCATTTATGTCGATTGACAACGGTATTGGCAGGTTATATAATTGAATCGTGTGAAATTGGGAGGGCAGGTACCGATTTTACGCCTCGGATCAAAATTTAGGGGGGGAATAGTACATAATGAGGGGCAAAAGTCTCGCCATTCTTTTGACAATAATTTTGGTGCTTGGAGTTGGTGGTTTTTTAATAGTTAAGAATAAGCTAATTCAGAATAATATCAACCTTGGACTAGATCTACAGGGTGGAGTTCATGTTGTATTAGAAGCTGTAGATACCCCTGAGGCACCGGTAAAGCCTGACTCTATCGATCGGGTAAAAGCTGTTATCGAGAATCGTGTTAATGGTCTCGGAGTAAAGGAGCCTATCATTCAGAAGGAAGGCAACCGCAGATTAATTGTTGAACTTGCAGGCGTAAAAGACGCTGAATCAGCTATTGCGACCATTGATAAAACAGCAATGCTAAAGTTTGTTACTGCTGATGGCAGAGTTGTCGTTAAGGGTGAAGACCTCAAGGATGCGCAGGCTGCGGTAGATCCTAATTCTAACGAACCTTATGTTTCACTGAAATTTAACGCCGAAGGTGCCAGAAAATTTGGGGCTATTACTACTGAGCTTGTTAACAAGTACCCTGACCCAAATGACCCTAAGAGGCGAATAGCTATTTACCTCGACGAAGATTTATTAACCAATCCTACAGTTCGCAGTGCTATTACAACTGGGGATGCCCAAATCAGCGGCGGTTATAAGGATCTGGTTGATGCCAACAATACTGCAATACTGCTTCGTTCAGGTGCACTTCCTGTAAAACTGGAAAAGGCAGCTGTTCAGACAGTTGGTCCTACACTGGGTGCCGATTCACTGGCAAAATCCCAAAAGGCCGGTATTGCCGGTATTGCAGCAATTTTAGTATTTATGATAGCTTATTATAGACTTCCGGGACTGATGGCAAACATTGCCCTGGCGGCTTATATGCTTATAGTTCTTGGCATCATGGCAGCCCTTCATGCTACTCTTACCCTTCCAGGTATAGCAGGATTTCTCCTATCAATAGGTATGGCAGTTGATGCAAACATAATTATTTTTGAACGGCTAAAGGAGGAAATAAGAGAGGGTAATTCCATGCGTAAGGCTTTGGAAGCTGGATTCTCAAGGGCTTTCTGGACGATATTTGACTCCAATGTTACTACACTGATTGCGGCTGCTATCCTTTACTATTTTGGGACCGGTGCAATAAGAGGATTTGCTCTTACATTAAGTATCGGTATCCTGACAAGTATGTTTACGGCAATTACCCTCTCCAGGTGGCTGCTTAAATTACTTATTGACAGCGGAGCAAAAAACAAAGCCTTATACGGGGCATAGGAGGTACCGGAATTGAATATTATCGGAAGACGTAAAATATGGTTCGCTATTTCACTGCTGATAATTATCCCGGGTCTTATAACAATGATGTACCGGTGGACAACTACTGGAAGTCCGTTAAATCTGGGTATAGATTTTACAGGGGGAAACCTGTTTAATATTGAATTTAAAAGTGATGTCTCAGTCAATCAGATTCGTGAAGCGCTGAAAGCGGTTAAACTTGAAAAGAGTGTTATTCAGATGTCCGGAAACCGTGGTGCGATTATAAGGACGCCGGTACTAAATGATAAGGAACAGGCTGACCTTTTTGCTGCATTATCTGAAAAGGCTGCTCCTATTAATAAGGACAAGCTGAACGTTAATAAAGTAGGTCCTGTAATTGGAAAGGAACTAACTACTAATGCCCTTCTGGCCCTGCTAATCGCTTCAGTCCTGATGGTTATTTACATAACCTTCAGATTTGAATTTAAGTTTGGAATTGCGGCTATTGTTGCACTGTTGCATGATGTATTTGTGGTACTTGGTTTGTTTTCGTTATTCTGGTGGGAAATTGACAGTGCCTTTGTGGCAGCTATATTGACAATCATCGGTTACTCCATCAATGATACAATTGTTATTTTTGACCGTATTAGGGAGAATCTCAACAGACGCAAAAAAGGACAAGATCTTGAAGAACTGGTTAATAACAGCATTATGCAGACTATGACACGGTCCATAAACACAGTTTTAACAGTGGTAATTATACTTGTTGCTTTGCTGGTCCTGGGTGGATCAACAATCAAGCTGTTCACCCTGGCAATGCTTATAGGTGTAGTTAGTGGTGCTTATTCCTCAATATTTAATGCTAGCCCTATGTGGTTTGTGTTAAAAAATATGGAAAAGGGAAGACTGCATGCATAGTCCAAAATATAGCAAGTTTTAGGTGTGAATCCCCGCATTTTGTAGTGCGGGGTTTCTTTATGCACAGATAGTTGGGAGAAGACTTTGCTTGTTAGAAAAGTATAGGAAGTTAAACCGGCGGAGATTATAGGTATATATTGGCACGAGGTGATGCTTTCTTGATGTTAAAAGTGGTTGTCGTCTTAATACTTATTTCATCAACACTCATTTCCACATGGAAAAACTCTGTAGGAATTTTCCTGCCCCTTGCTTGTCTGTGGATATACGGATATTATGAAGGGTTTGTATTTTTATCTGTCACAGGTCTAATAATACTGACTGTTATACACCTGCTTTTTCAAAACATTTTCTTTTGGTACAGCAACAAATACCGCCAGGCTAACCTTGCTTTTACGGGAGCCGGTATTACGGGTTTTGCCACGGTACTTCTGGCCAGCTTGTTTACGGGTGCTCTGCTGGGTTTTTTTACCTGGTGGGGGCTTATAGGCAGACTTATAACGGAGCCTGTTTCTATCGGTGTAATGCCAATAGTCAAGAGCTTTGCTGCAGGTGTATTAAAGGTAATGTATGGGTTAATATTTTCGGGTATTGTGTCTTATATGATATTTTAAATGTTTTTTGTAAAATGACGGGTTACCTCCTCCAGGACTTTTTGTTGAATGATATATTCAAGTTGATACATTCAGCGATAATGTTTATAATTAAAGATGATTAAACACTGGTTATAAATGGAGGCAAAATGACCCGACATACAAGAAGATGGAGTCTGGCTAAACCAAACACTGCTTTGCAGGAGATATTTTCTCTGAAACTGGGCATATCGAAAGTGGTTGCCCAGGTTTTAATTAATCGGGGTATTACAACCATTGAGCAGGCAAAGGCATTCCTGAACCCTGATATGCAATTACTTCACAATCCATTATTAATGAAGGATATGAGTGATGCAGTTAATAGAATAATACAGGCTGTGAATTCAGGAGAGAAAATCCGGGTTTTCGGCGATTACGATGTTGACGGGATAACCAGCACCACAATAATGATGCGCGTACTTAAGGCCATGGGAGGTAATGTTGATTACTATATTCCAGGAAGATTGACTGAGGGCTATGGATTAAACATGGGCGCTATCAAACGGGCCTATTCTGATGGTGTTTCCCTGATAATTACAGTTGATAGCGGGATTTCTGCCCGGGATGAGGTTGCCTATGCCGGGGAACTTGGTATTAATATAATTATCACTGATCACCATGAACCTCCGGACGAAATTCCTGACGCGGCAGCAGTAATAAATCCGAAGCAAAAAGATTGCCAGTACCCTTTTAAAGATCTGGCCGGTGCTGGAGTGGCATTTAAGCTTGGACAGGCTCTGCTGGATACTAAATGTATTACATGGCCTGAAGATATGCTTGAGCTGGCTTGTTTGGGTACCATTGCTGACATAGTCCCCTTAAAAGGTGAGAACCGTATACTGGTCAAAAATGGACTTAAGTCAATTTCGCACACTAATTCCATAGGACTTAAGGCATTAATAGATGAGTGTGGACTTAG
Source organism: Thermincola carboxydiphila (assembly GCA_016841045.1). Taxonomy (GTDB): domain Bacteria; phylum Bacillota; class Thermincolia; order Thermincolales; family UBA2595; genus JAENZX01. The sequence continues at coordinate 58,368 of JAENZX010000015.1, read as the reverse complement.
CGGGTGTGAACCAGATGCCAGACAGGTCGCATTTCAGGTAGCTCCGAAAATAAATGCTGCAGGACGGATTGCGGATGCTGCTCTGGGTGTTAAACTTCTTCTGAGTGAAAACTATCAACAAGCATCCTCTCTTGCTTCAGAGCTTCATCGTTTAAATGATGAAAGACAGGCAATAGAGGCTTCAATCTATCTTGAAGCTGTCAAGCTTATTGAACAAGGCGGAGTTACCCCTAAGGAAAGGGTTATTGTTTTGGCTGGCACGGACTGGCACTTGGGGGTCATTGGCATTGTTGCTTCAAAATTGGTCAAGGATTATTTCAGGCCTGTCGTCCTTCTCAGCATTGATGGAGATACTGCAAAAGGATCAGCTCGAAGTATACCCTCGTTTAATATTTATGAAGCGCTAAAAAGTGCCGATACATGTCTTCAGAAATATGGAGGACACAGTCAGGCCGCTGGTTTGACGCTGTTTTCTGACAAAATAGAAGAATTAAAGAACAAATTAAACAGTTACGCAGAAGCGAATCTTAAAGATGAAGATTTACTGCCGGAATTGTCTGTGGACACGATTGTAGATTTTAATCTAATTAATGATTCTTTTTTTAGGCAACTTCAGATGTTGGCCCCTTTTGGAAGTGAAAATCCGTACCCCGCGCTTGCTTGCCAGAATGCCTCGATTGTTGAACACCGTGCTGTAGGAGCTGACAGAACTCATTTAAAAATGAGGGTGAGTGAAAAAAGATGCATATTTGATGCCATTGGTTTTAACCTTGCCTGCATGCAGGAATTGTTTAAAAGTAGTGAGTCCTATGATTTTGATATAGTTTTTTCGGTAGAGAAAAATGAGTGGAAGGGCAGGTCTACTTTACAGCTAAACGTCCAGGATATCAAACCCTCCGCGTGCTCAGTACCGGTTTTAAATGAACCGGAGCGTGACCATTTCATTGAAAATCTGTTTAGGAATGCTATTACATATCTTGCTGATGATTTTTATAGGAATATTGCAGATAAGGATGAGTTTTACACCAAGGTTGTTGGGGTTACATTTGAAAACCGGCAGGAAATCATATCAAGTATGTATGAAGGTCAACCATTGAAATTGCTGCGTGAGCCTAATAATGAATATGACCCCAATGCCGTGAAAGTCATCACTGGCTCCGGTCTTCAGGTTGGGTATCTGAATGCAAAACTGGCCAAACATTTTTCTCCTTTGCTTGAACGTGGTGAAGAGTATCAGGCCTTGGTATCACAGATTACCGGTGGAAAAGACAGGAATTACGGAGTTAACATTGTTATTCAAAAATTATTAATAGGTAACTCCAAAGCACAGCGTCAGGCTCTTAGTGCCCTGAGAGATGAGTTATCAGTTCTTCCTGATGAAATTCTAATGGAAAGAATAAGAGAGGTCTTTTTAGGGGGTAACCCCTACCGGCCCAAACAGCAGGAGTCTCTTCAGCATCTGGCGGGCGGATTTAATACTTTAGCGATATTTGGGACCGGACGGGGAAAATCTGCTGTATTTCAAACCATGGCTGCTTTTAAGGCGCTTCGGTATAACCAATTAACTGTAATCATATATCCTTTAAGAGCCCTTGTTAACGATCAGTTCGAGAACATGTCGGTTCGTCTGGAAAGGCTTGGATTAAGGGTGTTTAAGGGAAATGGTTCCATTTCTGACATGGAACGGGCTAACCTTTTTGAAGCTATTGAAAAAAATGAAATTGACATTCTTCTCACCACACCTGAGTTTGTCACCCATCATATAAAGAAAATAACGAACATGAAAATAGAGACCGGGTTATTTGTTGTGGACGAAAGCCACCATATTGGTATCTCTACACAGTCTCACCGGCCTATATATAAAAGACTAGGTGAAATCGCTGCTTCCCTTGGAAATCCTGTTACTCTTGCTGTGACTGCCACTGCCAATGATGAAGTGGCCAACGAGATAATTGATACCCTTAACATTGATAAAGTGGTTATAGACCCGCATATCAGGCAAAATCTTCGGTTAATAGACCGGAGGGATTATCCCGATAAAAACAGATATCTCAAACAGGTGGTAAACAGTGGGGCTAAGACAATAATCTATGTAAACAGCAGGCTCCAAACGGTTGAACTGGCTGCTATGCTTCGTGAGGAACTGGCTCATTTGGCTGATAATATTGTCTTTTATCATGCCGGCCTTAGTACGGAACAAAGGAATACTATTGAGAAGATGTTCAGAAACGGTGAAGTTTGTACTGTTGTTTCCACCTCTGCCTTTGGCGAAGGTATTGATATTCCTGATATAAAGCATGTGGTTATATATCACCTGAATTTTAGTTTTACAGAATTTAACCAACAGTGCGGCAGATGCGGAAGGGATGGCAGAGAGGCAGAAATTCACCTCATCTGCACTAAACGTGATGCCGGAATAAATCAATTTATTCTTGAGACATCATCTCCTGACAGGGATACTTTAGCTCAACTCTATCTCACTTTAAAAGAACAGTCCTTTAAATCAACTCCTATAACTTTAACAAATGATGAAATTGCAAAACTCCTTAAAGCAGCGGGAATGCGTTTTGCCAGGCCAAATCTTGTTTCTGTTGGAGTGGGTATTTTTGAGGAATTGGGACTGCTTCATAGGGAAGTTATGGGCAGAAACAGACAGATTTACCTGGCATCTATCGAAGGTAAAATTAATCTGGAGCAATCTTTAAGGTTTTTGGAAGGACAGGAGGAAATCACGCAGTTTAAAAATTTCGAACAGTATTTTTTTGAAGCCTCTTCAGACGAACTCCTTAGTCTTATCAATAGGCCTATTTATCCTAACAAATACTATCAGGAAGAAACAGGGGTTGATCAAAAGCTTGGATGAGGTTGTTAATGCTGTTTCTGATAAGCAATATATGTTATAATATTTAATTAAGATATTCGAAAGTACTTTTCAAGGGAAGGTGTTCTGGTGAACTTGGAGCAACTGGTCGGCGAAATAAAAAAATACACACCTAATGTAGATATCCAGTTACTCAGCAAGGCTTACGACTTTGCTGCTAAAGCTCACGAGGGTCAGAACAGGGTTTCCGGAGAACCCTTTATCATTCACCCCCAGAATGTGGCCTTCATCTTGGCCGGCCTAGAGTTGGACGTGGTGACCATAGCCGCAGGGTTATTACATGATGTCGTTGAAGATACAGATATTCCTCTGGAGAAGATTGAAGAAACCTTTGGGTCAGAGGTTGCCCTGCTTGTGGATGGGGTTACCAAACTAAGCAGGATTGAATATAAAAGTAAGATGGAACAAAAGGTGGATAACCTTCGAAAGATGTTTCTTGCCATGGCCAAAGACATCCGGGTTATTCTGATTAAACTGGCAGATAGGCTCCACAATATGCGTACATTAAAATGTATGAACGATGAGAAACGAAGAGAAATTTCCAGGGAAACTCTGGATATATTTGCTCCTCTTGCTCATCGGCTGGGAATTTATAAACTAAAATGGGAACTGGAAGATTTGGCTTTTCGTTACTTAGAACCCGAACAATATAGACAAATGGTTGCCAGTGTTGCAACCAAGCGGGCAAAAAGGGAAGAATACATTAGGAATGTGGCGGAATTACTAAGAGAAAAGTTGACTTCGGTTGGTATCGTTGCAGACATTCAAGGGAGACCGAAAAATTTCTATAGTATTTATGTCAAGATGAAAGAACAGAACAAGGAGCTAAATCAAATTTATGACCTTATGGCTGTTAGAGTACTAGTTGATAATGTCAAGGACTGCTATGGTACCCTTGGAATGATTCACTCTCTTTGGAAGCCTATTCCCGGAAGGTTTAAGGATTATATTGCAATGCCTAAGTCCAACATGTATCAGTCGCTGCATACTACAGTAATTGGCCCTGAGGGTGAACCGCTGGAAATTCAGCTTAGAACATGGGATATGCACCGTACATCAGAATACGGTATTGCAGCGCACTGGCGGTATAAAGACGGCGGCACCGGTGACAGGGATTTTGAGCAAAAATTGTCGTGGTTAAGACAGCTGCTTGAATGGCAGAACGATATGAGGGATGCTAGGGAATTTATGGAAACCCTCAAAATAGACCTATTTTCCGATACTGTATTTGTTTTTACACCCAAAGGTGATGTGGTGGAGCTTCCCAAGGATTCAGTGCCCATAGATTTTGCGTACCGGATTCATACACAGGTAGGTCATCGCTGCGTGGGAGCAAAGGTTAATAGTAAGCTTGTCACTTTAGACTATAAACTTAAAAATGGGGACATAGTAGAGATTGTCACCACAAAACAGGCTAACGGGCCAAGCAGGGATTGGCTCAATATAGTCCAGACTAACGAAGCCAGAAACAAAATAAGGTCGTGGTTTAAAAACCAGAACCGGGATGAGAATATTATAAAAGGCAAGGATTCGCTGGAAAAAGAAATCAAAAAAATGGGGTATGATGAACCTGCAGAGCTAATAAAGACAGAGCAGCTTGGTAAAATAGCCAGGAAAATGAACTTTGTCTCTGCTGAGGACCTCTACTGTGCTGTTGGTATGGGTGTTGTTACCCCTCAACAGATTATTGCTAAGGTAAGGGACGAAACTAAAAAAGATAAAGTTATCAATATCGATGATTTTGTAGGAAAAGACCAGAGGAAAAAGAAACCCAGGTCAAATACGGGGGTAATTGTAAAGGGCGAACAGGATGTATTGATACGACTTGCCCGTTGCTGTAATCCTGTTCCGGGTGACCCGATAGTAGGTTATATTACCAGAGGCAGGGGTGTTTCGGTACATCGGAAGGATTGCCGGAATGTTGTCCAGCATGGTCTTGGAGATGACGAAAGGATGATAGAAGTATCCTGGGATGTTGCCGATAAAGGGTCTTATCACGTTCATCTTGAAATATCGGCAATGGACAGGGCCGGTCTCCTCAATGATGTTATGACCGTACTCTCCGATCTCAAAATCAGTGCTGATTACGTCAGTGCAAGGGGTATCAAAAACAGAATGGCAACTATTGATTTAGTTCTTGAGGTAAGTAGTCTTCAGCAATTGGATCATATAATGAGTAAAATTCGCCGTATCCCGGATGTTTATGATATATGGCGCGTTACTCCTAGGGTATAATTATTACGTAAATTAAAGATAAAATAATGGAGGCAGTGATGCGGGCAGTAGTACAAAGGGTGAGCCGGGGGAAAGTGACAGTAGAAGGTGAAATAGTAGGAAATATCCAACAGGGATTGGTAGTTCTACTTGGAGTGAGTAAAGAAGATAATATCGAGGATGCCCGGTATCTTGCAGAGAAAATCGTCAACCTCCGTATTTTTGAGGATGAGGAAGGAAAACTGAACTTATCAGTTTGCGATATAAAAGGAGGAATTCTGGCTGTGTCCCAATTTACTCTGTACGGGGACTGCAGAAAAGGCAGAAGACCAAGTTTTTCCCAGGCAGCAGCTGCCGGGCAGGCAGAGTCTCTATACAATAGTTTTGTAGAAATACTGCGCGAATATGATGACATAACTGTTAATACCGGCTGCTTTCAGACAATGATGATGGTAGAAATTCATAATGACGGTCCGGTTACAATGCTTTTAGATAGCAAAAGGCTATTTTAGTGGTAAAGACGAAAAATTTCAAAAGGAGGAATGAAGTTGATAACAGAGTGTTTGGTAGTAGGAGAACTGGGGGCCAACTGTTATGTTGTAGGATGTGAGAAAACAGGAGAAGCGGCGGTAATAGACCCGGGTGGAGATGCGGAAAAAATAGTCGGAGTGATCAATAAAAAGGGGCTTAAACTAAAGTATATTATAAACACTCACGGTCATATTGACCATATTGCAGGAAATGACGCTTTGAAAGAGGCAACTGGCGCTCAGGTACTCATCCATGAACTGGATGGGGAAATGTTGACCCAAGCAAGACATAATCTATCCAATATGGTAGGTATGCCCTTCCAATTTAAGCCGGCAGACCGTCTTTTGAAGGATGGTGACACAATTGAAATCGGAAACATTAAGTTACAAGTATTACATACCCCCGGTCATACGAGGGGTGGAATATGCCTGGTAGGTGAAGGAGTTGTCTTTAGCGGAGATACTCTGTTCAATCTTTCTATAGGTCGTACTGATTTCCCTGGTGGAGACTACGACACCATAATTAATTCAATTAAGACAAAATTACTCTCATTGCCCGATGATACAGCTGTATATCCCGGTCACATGGGAAGCTCAACTATAGGGTATGAACGTAATCACAATTCTTTTTTACGGTAGCTGAAGTATTGGAAATAAAGCGGGTGACCGGCTCAAACGGTTGCCCGCTTTTTCTAATATTGTTTTAAGACAGGGGTTACACTAGTGTAAAGAAATAACAATTAACAGCATATGTGGAGCGTCATTATGAGGATAACATCAACAGAAGAAAAATATCACAGGTTTTTATTGATTAGCTTTTTAGCTGTTTTTCTATGGTCGGTGATAAATCCGCGTAATTACGGGGTTTGGATTGCTGAAGTTTTTCCCGTAATAGTAGGTGTTCTATTAATACTTGCAACATACAACAGATTCAGATTGACCAATCTTTCTTATGTAATTATATGGATAGATGTAGTAATAGTCCTAATAGGGGGACATTATACGTATTCGGAGATGCCTTTGTTTGAATGGCTTCAGAACCACTTTGACTTGGCTAGAAATCATTATGACCGGTTTGGACATTTTGCCCAGGGTGTGCTTCCTGCAATTCTTACAAGGGAAGTTCTGTTACGTAAAACCCAGATTCGGCGGAATCTCTACGTATTCCTTATAGCGGTCAGCGTTAGCCTGGCGTTGAGTGCAGCTTATGAACTGATTGAGTGGGCCGCAGCTGAAATAGCAGGCCGCCAGGCGAGGGACTTTTTAGCTACACAGGGTGATAAATGGGACAGCCAATGGGATATGTTTCTTGCATTATGCGGTGCAGTTTTGTCCCTTTTGACTTTAAGAAAAATTCACGATAGTCAGTTAAATCAAATGGATGGCAAGTAGTAAAAAGGGAGCTTAGAACCATTTTTGCTGAATCTGACCAATATAGAGATGCTTAGTTTGTGATTGTTGGTCTCTTACGCTGATGATATATTTACCCACATTAGGATACATATTTAAATCAATGGCTTTCGATATAGGTACCCATTCCAAACCCAGAGCAGATGTATGCTCCGGGTTTAGTTCAGGCTTTCCTGACAGTATGCGTCCAAGGAAAATGCAGTGTAGTGTAGATTTACTGTTTTCATGGAAGATGACTTCTCCGACAAGAACCAGTGAAGTAACAGTGATACTCAGGTTTAACTCTTCCTGTAATTCTCTTACAAGAGTCTTTTCCAGCGTTTCGGTACCTTCAGGGTTACCTCCGGGAAGCGCAAAAACTTCGTTCCCGCTGTAATTATATTTCATTAATAAAATTTTATCTCCATCAAGAATTATCACACTTGGTCTTACCTGCAACTTGTAATCTCCTTTCTCTTTTTGAGTAATTCTTTGCTTAATCAAGCCACGATTAGTTTGTTTATATTGTCAGGATTAGTTTTTGGATAATGTTTAGTTCTTCAAAGTTCTTTAAATTACCTTTTTACCTTTTACATATACCTCCGTCATTCTGCAGAAACTACCTAGTAGTTTTTCGGTGATAGTTTTTAGTAAATTTTTAAGACGGAGGTTTTGATATGAAAAACAAAATTATTTTTCTGGGAGCTATAATGTTTATGATTTCGGGATTAGCCGGACTTAATATATTTTGGCAGGACAATCTATTGATGGAACAACAAAAACCTATAACTTATGAAAAAAAGTCATCATTAAATACAGCCGAAACCTTAAACCGTAAAGAAGGTTGGGGGTTTGTCAAGTCCAGGAACGGCAAGATGCCTGAGGTTACTGGACACCAGAAGAACCTGGTCAAGAAGTACAATGCACTGTTTATAGGAAATGATAAGTTACCTCAAATTACCTTAACTTTTGATATGGGTTACGAAAAGGAAGGCTTAACACCTAAAATACTTGATACGCTAAAAAAGCATAATGTTAAAGCATCTTTTTTTGTAACGACCTACTGGATTGAAAAAAACCCGGAATTAGCAAAGCGGCTCATAAAGGAAGGGCATGTATTGGGTAATCATACTGTCAAGCATAAGAGTCTGCCTACAATATCAGATGAAGAGCTAAAACAAGAGATTCTTGGATGGGAGCAGGTAGCTAAAGCTGAAGCTGGTTATAAAATAGGGTATAAATATATGCGTCCTCCCATGGGGGAATATAGTGAACGGACTCTTAAGATTACAAAGGACTTGGGGTACAGAACAGCCTTTTGGAGCGTAGCAATAAAAGACTGGCTCCCCATGGGCGGGGCTGACAAAGCTGTTCAGGGTATTATCAGTCAGCTTCATAACGGGGCAGTTGTTTTACTACATGGTAATTCTGAAGATGTGGCAAACGGACTGGAACAAATTATTATTCAGATAAGAGAAAAGGGCTATAAACTTGTTCCCATAAATGAGATTTAGCTCTATGCTGCTTAGGAGGTTTCCGGAAAGAATACCTGGAACCTCTTTTTTTTACTTAATTTTTTGATTATTTTGATTTATAATGTGATACAAATTTTTGATAAGTAGGATTTTTGTTGTAAACTTTGGTATAATTGAATCTAAATATCAGGTAGAACAGAAGGGTTATTTGAAATGCTGCACTTATTATTAACAGGAGATAAAGAACTTTTGGTCACTGGGCAGGATGTTTTAAGACTTTTTTACCCGGAGGCCAGAATTTATTTTGAGTCCGCCAATGAATATGACTTCGAGATAAAATTATGGGCTTCCCGAAAGAATGAGAATCTGACAGGATATGCTGCATTGTATAAAGGCGGTTTAGTACTGTCAGAAGATGCGGGGGATTATTATGCCTCTGAACTAGGGGATGAAAGAAACCACCAAAAGAGACTGGTTAAATTGGCCATTTTCAGGCTTTTATGCAGGTTTACGGAAGTTTCACCAGGCCCTTGGGGAATACTGACCGGCATAAGACCCACTAAAATAGTGCACAGGCTATTGGACTTAGGATGGAACAGGAACCGGATAGAACTATTTCTGACCGGCGGCTATGATATGGCCACGTCTAAGGCAGCCCTGCTCACTGATATTGCCCTGAGGCAAAGACCCTTTTTGCTGAGTGATAAAGAGGCCGAAAATAAAGTCAGTGTATATCTTGGGATACCGTTCTGTCCAACTAGATGTGCGTACTGTTCATTTCCTGCTTTTTCTGCCGGGAGTTCAGGAGCTCTGATGAGGCCTTTTTTGACAGCGCTGGAGAAGGAGATACGCGAGGTCGGAAATTATTTAAATAGGGTTGGTAAAACAGTACAGACAATATATATAGGCGGAGGTACTCCTACAGTCCTTGACTGTTCGGATTTAAAGACTATATTGATTGCCTGCAGTGAGTCACTTGTTTCGCCGGATACGACTGAGTTTACCCTTGAAGCAGGAAGGCCTGATACAATAACGGCAGAAAAGTTACAGCTTGCCCGTGAATTTGGGGTTACAAGGGTAAGCATAAATCCCCAGACAATGAACCAAGAGACCTTAAAAGCTATCGGACGCTGTCATGATGCTGAAGAAGTCGTTTGGGCATTTAACCTGGCCCGAAGTGCCGGTTTTGACAATATAAATATGGATATAATCCTGGGGCTGCCTGGAGAGAATTCTTGGCATGTTGAAAATACGCTGGCGCAGTTAGCACGACTTGGTCCTGAAAACCTTACGGTACATACTCTGGCCGTAAAAAGGGCTTCACACATAAAAGAGGCAAAAGAAAATTATCGTCTACCCAGTGGAGAAGAGGTCAGCCAAATGCTTGAAATTACGTCGGGCGCTGCAGCAAAGATGGGAATGAGACCGTACTACCTTTACCGGCAAAAGAAAATGGTTGGACCTTATGAAAATATTGGGTACGCTATACCTGGCAGGGAATGCTTATACAACATCCAAATAATTGAAGAAAGGCAGACTTTGGTTGGAATCGGAGGCGGTGCTGGCTCAAAGTTTGTAGAACCGGGTACTTGGTATCTTACAAGCCAATATAACCCCAAAGATCCCCAGACTTACATCAATCGTATAGACGAATTAATAGAGCGAAAAAAAGAATTATTGCAAAAGCATTTTGCCCTTATTAGTAAGTAGGAGTAAAATTAACCAAAAAAATTCGGTAAAATTAACCAAAAAATTCTCGGAATAAAAAGGTAAAAGCAGCTAGATGTCGAACTATTTGGTTAATTAATTAGCTGAGACAGATTTAGATATAAGTTTTAGATATCGATTTGGGGAGATGAGGATTGATGAAAATTAAGATTGCTTACAAAATTTGTGGTGCTTTTACATTTATTTTTTGGTCAATGGTATTGGTAGCTGTTTTGGGCTACATGAAGCTTAACAGTCTTGGTAATGAAATTGTTAATAGCAGCAACCTTGACGCTGGTCGGCTTAAAGAGATGGTTGAAAGCAGTGCGAGCGGCCTGGTTGCGCAAACAGGCATAGTTATTTTGGTGGTTTTAGCTGTTTCATTGTTTTTTGCAGTTTATCTGATAAGAAATGTAATTAAACCTGTGAATAAATATAAGGAACTGATGCAGCAAATTGCTGAGGGTAATATGACGGCTAAAGCAAATGAACTGGAAATATTAAAAACGAGGGACGAACTTGAGGAACTGGGAATTTCATTAAAGGAAATGTATCAAAATATCAGAACTTTTCTTTATAACATTTTTTCTGCCACTGATCAGATGGTGGCAGCAAGCAACAATGTAAATAACAATGCGGAAACTAACCTAAGGTCAATTGAGCAAGTAACTACAGCAATACAACAGGTTGCTATGGGAAGCCACGAGCAGGCCAGAGATTTACAAAACACCTCTGCAATGATAACCACCCTTGACCAGGTAATAGATACTATTAAGGACAGTTCTGTACAGCAAAAACAAAATGTAGACAAGACAACAGACTTTATTGACGAAATGTCAAAAGTTATGGATAAGGTAGTTGATAACACAAAACTTATTACTGATGACACTCAAAACACATTTGATGCGGCTTCTGAGGGTAAGGAACTCGTTGACGAAACCATTGACGGGATGAAAAGTATCAAAGACATGGTTGATAGGCTGGCTTTACAAATTACTCAGTTAGGCGAGCGTTCCCAGCAGATTGGTGAAATTATACAGGTTATTCAGGACATCGCCGAACAAACCAATTTGTTGGCACTTAATGCGGCAATTGAAGCAGCAAGAGCGGGTGAACACGGCAAAGGGTTTGCTGTTGTGGCTGATGAAGTCAGGAAGCTGGCCGAAAACAGCAGGAAATCAACTGAAGAAATAAGGAGCCTTATAATGGGTATCCAGAGTGAAACTTCTAATGTTATCGGTGAAATGGGTAGAGCTACTGAAGATGTTGAGAGAGGGGAAAAAGTAGCTTACAAAGCAGGGACGGCTCTGAGAAACATTATTGCCGCAGTTAATAAGCTTCTGACCGAAGTCAATGAAATAAATGCTGAAATGGAAAACATGAAGGGTAAAAGCAGGGAAGTTGTTGAAGCTGTGAATGTTATTGCCAGGACCACAGAAAATAACTCTGTAATAACTGATGAATTGATGAAAGAAAGCCGAAAAGCGATGGAATCAGTAATGAATGTTTCTTCAATATCTGAAGAAAATGCTGCCGCTACAGAGGAAGTTAATGCTTCAGCAGAGGAAGTGACAGCAACTACATATCAGATAAGAGAGCAGGTTGAGGAACTTAACAAGTTATTTAATGAATTGCAGACAAAGTCCAGGCATTACAGATTAAAGTAAGTTTTATGCTGTTTAATGGATTAAACTTACTAACTAAATTAAACAACAATTGACAAGCAGTGTCGGTTTAGATAAAATTTATATTGTACGTTTAAACTAAAAAACATATTTTGATATTGGCTTTGAAAAGGAGTAGTAACAATATCAGACCTATCAGGGAGGGGATGTCCTAGACTGAAAGCATCCCCAGGGATTGAATTGGTGAAGACACCTTGGAGCCAGGCTTTTTGAGAAATGGAACGTCCATCTTGAGGCGGAACAGGATTTGAAGCCCGGGACACTGCCGTTACAAGTTTGAGTGGGATGATATTGTAATACAATCATCCAAGCAGGGTGGCACCGCGGGATTTTCTCTCGTCCCTGGCAATGTAACACATTGTTAGAGACGGGAGTTTTTATTTTTGCCCAAAAACGGCAATTATAAAGAAGCTAAGTAGAAATGTTGAGGAGGGGTTCTCTGATGTTAACGTTAGGACCGAAGGGTACAAACGATATCATGCCTGGAGAAATCGAAAAATGGCACTATATAGAGGACATAATCCGTAAAATATGTCACGAATATGGCTACAGTGAGATTCGGACACCAATTTTTGAGCATACCGAATTGTTTCACCGGGGCGTAGGTGATACAACTGATGTGGTAGAAAAAGAAATGTACACTTTTGAAGATAAGGGAAAGCGAAGCATTAGCCTGCGGCCGGAAAATACCGCCAGCGCGGTAAGAGCATATGTCGAACACAAACTGTATGCTAGTCCTCAACCGGTTAAGGTTTACTACATAGGTCAAATGTTCAGGTACGCAAATGTGCAGGCCGGCAGATATCGGCAGTTTCACCAGTTTGGGGTAGAAGTCTTTGGGAGCCGTGATCCTGCTGTTGATGCAGAGGTTATCGCGATGGCTATGGACTTTTATAACAGGCTGGGGCTTAAAGAAATCGAATTACATATCAATAGCGTGGGATGTCCCCAATGTCGTTCTGCCCACAGAGAAGAACTGCATAATTATCTTAAACCCAATTTTGACGGCCTCTGTAAGCTTTGTCAGTCAAGATTTACAAGAAATCCAATGCGGATACTTGACTGTAAAGAAGAGCAGTGTCAAAAGTTTAGCAAGGACGCACCAACAACAACCGACTGCCTCTGTGAAGAGTGTGCGGTTCACTTTGAAGGTGTAAAAAAGCTGCTTGACAGCATAGGAATTTCTTACATAGTTGATAAGAGACTAGTCAGAGGACTGGATTATTATACAAACACCGCTTTTGAAATTATGGCCAGGGACATAGGTGCTCAGAGTTCCATAGGAGGAGGCGGTAGATATGACGGACTTATTGAACAGGTTGGCGGGCCGCCTACACCAGGAATAGGCTATGCTTTAGGGATGGAACGTATTATCACCACAATGGAGCGCCAGGGTATAAGTTTCCCTAAGGGAGCACAGGTTGATGTATTTATAGCAACACTTGGAGAGAAGGCTAAAACGAAGGCTTTTCAACTGGTTTATAACTTACGTGGAAGCGGATTGGCTGCTGAAATGGATCTCGTGGGGAAAAGTCTTAAAGCACAGATGAAACAAGCCAACAGGTTCGAATGTAAGTTTACACTGATTCTAGGTGAGGAAGAACTTGAGAAGGGTATTGCTGTGGTAAGAGACATGGCAAACGGAGAACAGGCTGAGGTACCTCTTCAGGAAGTTGTTCAATATATTGCAGAAAAATTATAAAACATTTTAGCCAGGGGAGGATTTAAACATGATTGATTCCATGCAAGGACTGAACAGAACTCACATGGCCACTGAATTATCCACTGCCAATGTAGGGGAGAAGGTTATTTTAACAGGATGGGTAAATACCCGCCGGGATCACGGTGGTCTGATATTTGTTGATTTAAGAGATAGGACAGGCCTTATTCAATTGGTCTTTAGTCCTGAGACAGGTATGGAAGCTTTTGAGAAAGCTGAGAAAATTCGTAGTGAGTATGTACTGGCAGTGGCTGGAACAGTACGTAACCGCAGTGAACTAACTATTAACCCAAAACTAAAAACGGGAGAAATTGAAGTCTATATAGATGATTTACGTGTTTTAAACAGGGCCAAGACCCCTCCGTTTTATATCGAGGAAAATGTGGAAGTAGACGAGAACATCAGGCTACGCTACCGCTATCTTGACCTGAGACGTCCCGACATGCAAAATAATATTATATTAAGGCATAAAGTAACAAAGGCTGCCAGGGATTTCCTGGATAAGAAAGGATTTCTCGAAATTGAGACTCCAATGCTGACCAAGAGTTCACCCGAAGGAGCAAGGGACTATCTTGTACCCAGCAGGGTTAACCCGGGCAAATTTTACGCCCTGCCCCAGTCTCCGCAGATTTTCAAACAGATACTTATGGTAGCCGGAATGGATAAGTATTTCCAGGTAGTTCGCTGTTTCAGGGATGAGGATTTAAGGGCTGACAGACAACCTGAGTTTACACAGATAGACCTGGAAATGTCCTTTGTGGATGTGGAAGATGTATTAACACTTATGGAGCAAATGATTGCATACATATTCGAGGAAGCTACCGGAGTTGAAATCGAAACTCCCTTCCCAAGGCTCACTTATAACGAAGCTATCGGTAGGTATGGTTCAGATAAGCCTGACCTTCGCTTCGGACTGGAACTGAAAGACTTTACTGCTCTGGTGGCAAATTCCGGGTTTAAAGTTTTTGCGGATGTTGCTAATTCCGGGGGGCAGGTAAAGGGTATAAACGCTAAGGGCTGTGCCAATTTCAGCAGGAAAGAAATTGATGACCTGACACAGTTTGTTGCTATCTATGGAGCTAAGGGACTGGCCTATATTGTAGTTACAGAAGAAGGCCTTAAGTCACCAATTCTTAAGTTCTTCCAACAGGAAGAAATAGATGCAATGCTTGAAAAGTTTAATGCTGAACCGGGAGACCTCCTGTTCTTCGTAGCAGATAAGCCTTCTGTAGTGGCTGCAGCCTTGGGCGCTCTTAGGGTGGAACTGGCAAAGAAAAAAGAGCTTATTGACCCAAATGTATTTAAGTTTGCATGGGTTGTTGAATTCCCTCTGGTAGAATATGATGAGGAAGAACGCCGTTTTGTTGCTATCCATCATCCGTTTACATCACCATTTGAAGAAGATATAGAATTAATGGAAACAGAACCTGGTAAAGTAAGGGCGAGAGCTTATGATATGGTCTTAAACGGAATCGAGCTTGGCGGGGGAAGTATCAGGATTCATAGACGTGACGTACAGGAGAAAATGTTTAGCCTTTTGGGGTTATCTGAGGAAGAAGCCAAAGATAAGTTTGGTTACTTGCTGGAAGCTTTTGAATACGGAACTCCTCCCCACGGCGGAATAGCCTTTGGACTTGACAGGATGGTAATGCTTATGGCAGGTAAGGAATCAATAAGAGATGTTATTGCTTTCCCAAAAACTCAGAGTGCAACCGATCTGATGACTCAAGCTCCGTCAGAAGTAGCTCCTAAACAGTTGAATGAGCTTCATGTAAAATTAAATATAGCCAAGGCAAAAAAATAATTAAATACAAATACGTGGGTTGTCAAGAACGGAACTAGACGAAGTGCTAAATATAACCTGAATAAAAACAACGGTTATTTGTGATACTAGATGTAACAAGAAAATGCTGTAATTATTGGCACTTGAAAGGTTGAAAAGTTATATGGTATAGTAAAGTTACAATTCAGCAATAAAAAACAACCCTACGATGCGCGTGCGCGGCCGTTTAGTATTGAGCCAACACCAATACTAAGGGAGTTCATCTCCGATAGTGGCTTGTATGCCTCCATTAGTTGAGGACACAAAAAACTTTTGGGTGAACACCCACCTGTGAGAACAGGTTCAAACAAGGCGGCCTCACGGCATAGGTGGGGTTTTATTTTTATATACAGGGAGTAGTTGTATGCTGCATAGATTTTCTAGAAGTGAGCTTCTAATTGGTTCTGAAGGGCTGGAAAAATTATATAAAAGCAGGGTCGCAGTATACGGGATTGGAGGAGTTGGATCTTTTGCCGTTGAAGGTTTAGCCCGTGCAGGGATAGGGAACTTTATCCTGGTAGATTACGATGATATATGCCTGACAAATATTAATAGGCAGCTTCACGCACTTGACTCTACGGTAGGGCAGCCAAAGGTAGATTTGATGAAAGAAAGGATACATCAGATAAACCCTGCTGCTAACGTGGAAGTTTTTAGGGAGTTTTATGCGCCAGATAAAAGTGATAAGCTAATACCCGAGGATATTGATTACATAATAGACGCCATCGATAATGTCACAGGGAAACTGGACCTTATTAAAAAGGCCTATAGCAAAGAAATTATGATTGTTTCTGCCATGGGGGCAGGGAACAAATTGGATCCCACAGCTTTTGAGGTTGCAGATATATCTGAAACATCGGTTGACCCTTTGGCCCGTGTAGTCAGAAGAGAGTTAAAAAAATATGGGATACTTCGTGGTGTTAAGGTTGTCTATTCTAAGGAACAGCCTTTGATACCAAGAGAGGTTGAGGTAAACTGCAGGAATCACTGTGTTTGTACTAATAAAGAGGCAGTTTCAAATTGTGCTCTCAGAAGGCAAATTCCGGGAAGCATTTCATTTGTTCCGTCAGTTATGGGATTGATATTGGCGGGAGTAGTGGTGAAAGATATAATTGGTATTAAAGATAGTAAAAATTAAGTGTTTTATCATTTATGTGCAAATTTGTGCAAAAAATTGACATTTTAACTTGGGAATATTATAATAAAAATACATAATACCCCCGGAGGGTAATATGGGAGGGATACTTATTGGAAAAGGTTCAGGACATTAAAGATAATTTGGATAAAAGACTCAAGAGGATAGAGGGTCAGGTCAAGGGCATAAGAAGGATGATCGATGAGGGTAAAGATTGTCAGGATATCCTTACACAGGTTTCTGCCGCCAGGTCTGCTATGAAGATGGTAGGTAATCTGGTTCTTAACCATTACGCTGGTGAATGCATCGTTTCTACGATGTCAGCAAAAGATAAAAAAATAAAAATGGAAGAATTGCAGAAACTAATTCAAACTATTGCCAGATTTGCTGATTAGCAAAGATTTTTCATTAATATTTATAAGGGGAGGATGATGACCATGGCAAGTGACAAAGTACTTACGTTTACCAATAATAATTTTAAGGAAGAAGTTCTTGATGCAGGCATGCCTGTACTGGTTGATTTTTGGGCTCCGTGGTGTTCACCGTGTAGAATGATAGCTCCTATTGTGGACGAACTGGCTTCAGACTTTGACGGGAAGGTCAAAGTTGGTAAAGTCAATGTTGATGATAATCGTGAGGTAGCTATAGAATACGGTGTTATGAGTATACCAACTTTAATTATCTTTAAGGACGGCAAGGCTGTTGAAAGAGTAGTTGGTTACAAGGCCAAAAACGAACTGGCCAGCCTGCTGGAAAAACTGCTTTAATCTGATTGACAATGATATAATCTCTGAGGACTGTAATTTTGCAGTCCTTTTTTATTTAATTCTTTTATTTTGCAGATATAAAAACATTAAAAAAAGAACGTTTAACCGCAAAGTTACTCATGGGCACTGCTCAGTGGTCTGAGGACGCAAAGGACGCAGAGAGACACTGCCAACGTCAACTTAATTTTTTCTATCCGATAGCAGTGTTACTTTTGAAGAAGACCATACGTTTGGAGAACTGTGACTCTTTGCGCACTTTGCGTCCTCTTCTTATGCCTCAAATGAATCAATTCACCTTTGCGGTTAATCTTGTAACATCATTGTCCGAACATGACAGTTGACATAAGGACTACACGCGGTTTACTATAATAAGGAATTAGCTAATATTGGAGGCAGTTTATGGACCTTTTTGAAGCCAGCAGGCAGCAGCAGTTGAAGAAAGAAGCCCCTCTTGCGGTGCGTATGCGGGCCCGCACTCTTGATGAGTTTGTAGGGCAGGAAGAGATTGTTGGTAAAGGTAAGCTCCTTCGCCGGGCAATTGAGGCTGACCAGCTTTCTTCGGTTATTTTTTACGGGCCTCCAGGAACCGGCAAAACAACTCTGGCCAGAATTATCGCCAATACAACCAAGGCTTATTTTGAACAGTTGAATGCAGTAACTTCGGGTGTGGCTGATATTAAACAGGTTGTAAAAACCGCCAGGGACAGGCTGGGAATGTATAATCAAAGAACAATACTTTTTATCGATGAAATACATAGGTTTAACAAATCACAGCAGGATGCCCTTTTACCCTTTGTCGAAGATGGCACAGTGGTTTTAATTGGAGCCACTACGGAAAACCCCTATTTTGAGGTAAATGCTCCACTATTGTCAAGATCAAGGATTTTCGGCTTCAGGCACTTAAAGGATGAGGATCTTATCAGGTTGATTAATAATGCCTTAGATGACTCGGATAGAGGACTGGGAAGGTTTCGGGTTAACCTGCATGACGATGCTCTACATCATATTGTGAATATAGCCAATGGTGATGCCAGGTCTGCTTTAAATGCTGTAGAACTGGCAGTACTAACAACTTTTCCGGGAACAGATGGCATTAGGGAGATTACTCTCGAAGTAGCGGAAGAGTCGATACAAAAAAGATCAGTCCGTTATGACAAGTCAGGTGATCAGCATTATGATGTGGTTTCGGCTTTTATAAAAAGTCTCAGGGGTTCTGATCCTGATGCTGCCCTTCACTGGCTTGCTCGTATGATTTATGCAGGAGAAGACCCTCGTTTTATTGCCAGGCGTTTGATTGTGCATGCTGCTGAGGACGTGGGAATTGCGGACCCCAATGCGCTAGTTGTGGCAACATCTGCTGCATATGCGCTGGAATATATAGGAATGCCTGAGGCAAGAATTCCATTGGCAGAAGCAGTCATCTATATAGCTAATGCACCTAAAAGCAATGCAGTCATAAAAGCCATTGACAGGGCTTTGGACGATATAGAACAAAAGAAACTGGGGCCTGTACCGATTCATTTAAGAGACTCCCATTATAAAGGAGCAGCTAAACTGGGGCACGGCAAGGGATATAAATACCCACATGATTTTGAGGGAAACTATGTGAAACAGCAGTATTTGCCTGATGAGCTTCAGGGAGTAAAATATTATCAACCTAGTGACAACGGGTTTGAAGCAAAAGTTAAAAAAGAAAAGTAAAAAAAGAAAATTAAAAAAAGTTAAAAAAATCAAAAAAGAGATTGAAATATATTATGGGAAAGTATAAAATGTATCTTAAATATAAAGCTTCTATAATGATTTAAAGGTTGAAGTAAACTCAGCAAAAGCTGAGGGCGCTAAAGTCTAAGGGTTCTAGTAGTGACTAGTGTGTAGTGACTAGTGATTAGTTTAAAGGCAAAGAATGCAGCCAAATAACTAGCCGCTAACCTCTACTAACTTGCCACTAAGGATAGCCGGGCTGCAAGGAAATTATGACTTCTCAGGGCGGAGTAGTCCATTTTATGGACTGCTTCTTTTATTTTGGGGAAATATATATAATGAGGTGTTTTGTGTGAACAGATTATTAAGGACTTTTGAAGAATTTTTCAAACATGAGTCGGCGGGAGGTATTTTGCTGTTTATTACAGCAACTTTGGCAATGATTTGGGCTAATTCACCGGCGGCTGGACTCTATGATAAAATATTTGATTACCATATCGGTTTTAATCTTGGTCCACTTCATCTGGTGGAGCCCCTGAGACTCTGGATTAATGAAGGCCTGATGGCTATTTTTTTCTACGTTGTGGGGCTGGAAATAAAGAGAGAGCTTTCAAGTGGTGAATTAGATTCACTTAAGAAAGCCGCTCTTCCTGTGGCGGGGGCATTGGGTGGCATGGTTATTCCTGTGCTTATCTTCCTGGTATTTAATCTGAGTACAGATTACGTAAGTGGATGGGCTATTCCAATGGCGACGGATATTGCATTTGCAATGGCAATTATCAGGCTTTTTAGGTCCAGGGTTTCTAAGTCGGTTGTTGTATTTTTGACTGCTTTGGCTATTGTTGATGACTTGGGAGCAGTTATTGTAATTGCTTTGTTCTATTCAAAAGGAATTAACTTATACGCACTGGCCATAGGTTTAGTATTAATGATTACCTTATTTATCTTAAATCATAGAAGAGTTTCTAGTTTATATCCATATCTTTTTATTGGAGTGCTTTTATGGCTGGCGTTTTTTGAGGCGGGAGTTCATCCAACAATTGCCGGTGTGATTTTAGGCTTATTCACACCTGGTAAGCACAAGCAGCCTGGGTTTGACTCACCGCTGCATAAAGCAGAGAATAATTTCCTGCCGTGGTCAACTTTTTTAGTAATACCTGTATTTGGACTGGCCAACTCAGGTATTAGTGTTGATCTTGGGATGTTGAGAGAAACACTGTCTCACCCTCTGGCTGTTGGAATAGTTCTGGGGTTGTTTTTAGGTAAACAGTTAGGCATAGCTTTGACAGCATTTCTTGCAGTAAAATTAAGGGTGGCAGAGCTGTCGGAAGGGGCTACCTGGCGGCAAATTTATGGAGCTGCAATTATGGGCAGTATTGGTTTTACCATGTCAATATTTATTGCTGACCTGTCTTTAGAATCAGGAACTGATTTATCTATTGCTAAGCTCTCCATAATAATTGGTTCTTTAATTTCAGGCATAGTAGGTGCTTTTTATTTCCTGGTCAGCCCAGAAGTAAAACCTGAAGAAGCTGTTCAGGAATAGCAAGTATAGACAACATCGTGAGGCGTATTTAGTCAATAATCAATAAAAAAGGCCGCGAGTGCGGCCTTAAACTATGCCATTTGGCTGTATTCATTCAACACCGCATCAAACAATACAGAGCGGCTTTGGGTTGTAATAGGATGCGAGATATCAACATATTTGTCTCCGACTTTCTTGCTGGGCATTGCTACAAACAAGCCGTTTTTGCCTTCAACAACCTTAATGTCTTTTACAACAAATTCATTATCAATCGTTATTGATGCAAATGCTCTAATGCTGGTGTCCCCGTGGATTTTTTTAATTCTTACCTCTGTAATTTTCATTTTATGCTGCCTGGTCATGTTCAGATATTTGTGTAGTTGAGAAATTCAGCTTATTAGCCGGGCCCGGGCAAACCAGCGATTTCCCTGCTTTATTACCAGGCATCCACCTCCTTAACCAAATATTACCACGAACAAATGTTCGTTGTCAACACAAATTTTTCCAAAATATGTCTTATTTTTGTTTGAGGTTTCTAAGTTATGGCAAACTAAAAAAAAGTTATGAATTTGGAGGATTTTGGAGAAGAAGAATCTAAATATTTACCAGTGTCAACTAAATAAAGGAGAATTACGATGATAAATGAAATTAAAGGCAGCCTGATAGTTGTTGAAGGCCTGGATGGCAGCGGAAAGGAAACTCAAACTAAAAGGCTTTTTGAACGACTGACAACTGACGGAGTGCAGGTTAAAAAAATTGAGTTTCCCAGGTATGACAGTGAATCCTCTGCTCTGATAAAGATGTACCTGAGGGGTGATTTTGGAGATAAGGCAGCTGACATAAGTCCTTATGTAGCATCTACTTTTTATGCTGTGGACAGGTATGCTTCCTATAAGCAGGACTGGCAGCAGTTTTACCTCGAAGGCGGCATAGTAATTGCCGACAGGTATACCACATCAAATTTTGTCCATCAGGCCGGGAAGATAGGGGACGTTCAGGAGCGTGAAAGGTTCCTGAATTGGCTTTGGGATTTTGAATATAATTTATATAAGCTGCCTATTCCCGATGCAGTATTTTTTCTGGATGTCCCGCCGGAATATAATGAAAAATTAATGGCTGACCGCAATAATAAGTTTACCGGCGCACAGGAGAAAGACATTCATGAACGGGATATCAATCACCTTAGAGAGTCTTATCTAAGTGCCACAGATATTGTGAGAAGATATAACTGGACCAGGATAGAATGTGTGAAGGAAGATAGATTACGAAGCATTCAGGACATTAATGACGAGATTTACAGTGCAGTCCTGCGGATATTGGAAGATAAAAAATAAAAAACAAAAACGTTATTATTTTTAATCAAAAGCATAAGCCACGGATGAACACTGATTAACATGGATAAAACTTTAAAATATCCGTGTGCATCGGTGTGTATCCGTGGCTGATTTTTTGTTTCGTTAGAATGATTGAATATATAACCATTCGTTTTTGTCAGAAATACCCTATAAATAAAAGAAAATGTGCTGATTGAGCAGTTTATAAAAAAGAATACAGCAAATATTAGACAAATATAATTATTGACTACAAATACCTATAGGGGGTATAATGTGCTTAACAATATTAGAATATTATAATATAAATAAATTGTAACTAAAGGGGGTGGAATTCAATTATCGTAAGGTTTGACTTTTTTAAATGAGACAGATAAGGAGAGTGAAATCATGAAGCGCAGTACTATTTTACTTATTTTAGGTTTAGCCGGTTTTACCGTTATGGCCGATAACTGGGTGGTATCTCCGATTCTGCCCGCTATAGCCAAAGATATCGGTGTTCCCGCAACATCAGCAGGATTGTTGATTACTTCATATATGCTGCCCTTTGGGTTATTTCAATTAGTATTCGGACCTTTGGCGGACCGTTTCGGTAAACGGCAGATTTTAAATTTCGCCATGTTTTTCTTTACCTTTGCTACAGCCTTGACTGCTATTGGCAAGGGTATCGGCGATTTGACTATCTACCGTGCAGTGACCGGTATTTTCGCAGCCTCGGTTATGCCTGTTTCTTTGGCTTTGATAGGGGACCTGGTTCCAATGGGGGAACGACAGTCAGCCATAGGTACATTTATGGGGATATCTTTTCTAGGGCAGGGTTTAAGTATGGCAATCGGAGGATCCATTGCATTTTTCCTGAGTTGGAGAGGTGTTTTTGCGGCTTATTCTGTGTTAGCTGCACTGGTAACCGTTCTGTTTTTTACAGCCGGTCGGAAAATACCTTCAGAAAAAAATCCCAACAGTGAATTTCTGGCTCCCTATGGGAGACTCCTTGGCAATGCTCCCAGCTTAATACTTTATCTGATAGTGCTGCTGGAGGGAATGTTTATATTAGGTTCGTTCTCATACCTCGGGGCGTTTATTGAAAATCTATATAAATTCAATTATCTAAATATTGGTTTTATTATGACGGCTTTTGGCGTAACTGCGGTCATTGGGGGGCGTTTGAGCGGTAAGCTGGCTGGCAAGTTAGGGCGCAGAAAGGTTCTTGTGTTTGGCCTGACTTCTGCGACAATTGCAGATGCATTGTTTTACTTCGGTGGAAATATGCTCTGGGTCTTAGTAACTGGAGTGGCTTTACTGGGGTTAGGTTTTATGCTGGCTCATTCAACCTTGCTGACTATTGCCACTGAGTTTGCTGCCAAAGCCAGGGGCGCAGCCATGTCCCTTGTAGCATTTTGCTTTATGGGAGGCGGGGGCATTGGGACCGCTATTGGTGGTAATATAATTAAAAGCGTTGGTTTTGAAACTTTCTTCTCTTATTACGGAATTGCTTTACTGATATTAATCTTTTTAGCAGGGGTTCTCGTAAAATGTGAAAGCCAGGTAGTAGAACCAGCAGCACAGAGACTGGAAATTAGATAAAGAGTGTATAAAAATGCAAAATAATATGAGTATTGAACAATTGTTAAAGATCCGCCCAAATACGCTCTGGAATATTTGAATAGCCAGGCTTAAAAAGCCTGGCTATACTATAGAGAAGCAATTAATAAAGAAAATAAATAAAGAAAATAAATAAAGAAAATAAATAATTGACTGTCATAATAAGAAGTAATAAACTAATATTAGAAGATAATCATATAGTAATAAAGAAATTGTTGTTAACCGGATGCGGCGGCTTTAGGCTTGGTCTGGCTTGCCTATCATCAGGCGAAAAAAGAATCGTCAATGGAAAAAACTTTTGGTTACCATAGAGATGATAGTCAAAAGGGCATCCTGCGAGCATGTTCATTAATAGATTATAACGGATAAATAACATCGAAAATACATTCCTGTCCTACGTTTGTAATTTTAACACTTAAATAATTAAAAACAGGGGAGGGAAAGTTTTGAAGTTAAAGGCAATAGTGTTGATGGTTTTACTTGCAGCGGTGGTTGCGTTAATTGCCGCCAAAGGAGTTAAAACAGAAAATGTCCAGCAAGATTTTTCTTCAAACAGTTCTGTTTCCCAGGCTGCAGGTTTAATCGAACAGGCTAAACAAAAGGGGCAGCCAGCTTGGCTCTTATTCCATTCCACGACCTGACAGTCCTGTGTAGAAATGGAACGGGTGTTCCAGTGGCTAAAACCTAAATTTGAGGGGAAAGTAGCATTTATTAATATAAACGTGAATGACCCGGCTGATCAGGCGTTATGTGCTCAATACCAGATTCAGTATATTCCCACTACGTATTTTTTGAACTCAAAAGGTGAATCAACCTTTAATTATGTTGGTGTGATTAACCAGGAAGAAATGAACACGAAATTAAAGGCATTGTTGGAGGGCAAATAGGATGGAGGAAGTTGTTACTCACTATTTGTCCCAACTGTTACAGGGATATTCAATCCTTGCTGTATTACTTGTATTTTTTGGCGGGATTGTTACCAGTATAGGGCCATGTAATATATCAATGATTCCAGTTCTTATGGCTTATGTAGGCGGAACTTCTGATGTGTGCAAAGCCAGGAGCTTTTGGTTGTCTTTGGCGTTCACTCTCGGTACATCAACAACTTTTGCGTTATTGGGTGTCACTGTTTCAATTATAGGTGGTATTTTCGGTACATCAAAATCATTGATGATTTATATTGCTGCTGCGGTGAGTATAATAGTTGGTCTTAAAATGCTGGGAGTTATAAAGTTTAATCTTCCAGACATAGGTTCAAAGATACTACGCAGACCCAGCCGCCAAGGTATTATACCGGCATTCCTAATGGGGTTAATGATTGGCCTCGCTGGTTCGCAGTGTGGTACGCCGGTACTTTTCGCCATATTATCACTTGTCATGAGCAAAGGTAAAATTGCCTACGGAGGCGTATTGTTGTTTCTTTACGGTTTGGGTAGGGGTGTGCCGGTGATAATTGCAGGGACATTTACTGGGTTCGCTAAAGGACTACCCGGTCTGTCCAAATGGGCAGGTGTTTTTGAGAAAGCAGCCGGGATAATATTAATTGGGATTGGATTTTATTTCGCCTGGACAGCTTGATAGGTATAGAAGGAGGCATAACATATGGATGAAAGGCTGTTTTCAATGGAAGCAGAATTTTTTAAAGCTCTGGCGCATCCGACAAGGGTTCGAATATTAAAACATTTAAGAGAAAGTGAAAGATGTGTCTGTGAGTTTACCGAAGATCTTGATATTGAGCAGTCGAATATGTCCCAACACCTTGCAATTTTGAGGAAGCAGGGTATTGTAAGTTTCCGTAAGGAAGGCCTGAAGGTAATATATAAAGTTGAATATCCTCAGGTATATCAAATACTTGAACTTGTTGAGGACATACTGGTATCACAGGTCAACAAAACTTTGGGACTGTTAAGCAAAAGGCAAAGCAAAGAAAGGGGTGAATAGTTTTGGAAATTAAAGTTCTTGGAGCTGGGTGTGCAAACTGCAATAAGCTTGAGCAGATGGTTTTTGACGTCTTGGCTGAGCAAAACATTGACGCAGCTGTAAGCCATGTAAGGGAATTCAAGGATATAGTTGCCATGGGAGTAATGTCTACACCTGCACTTGTGATTGACGGTCAGGTAAAATTATCAGGATCCGTGCCTTCCAAGGCAAAATTAACTGAAATTATTACTGAAGCAGTGAAATAGAGGTAGCTTTAAAGCATCTGAGGGGTAACCCCTGGGGATTATCGCTGCCGGAGATTTTTTAATGTTTTAATGCAGATAGTGAGGGTTCGGTTATGAGTCAATGTTGTGACCCCAAAAACCCGGTTTATATGCTGACGGCTGGTGGCATACAGGTGGGGCTAACCAGAGTAGATGAGGCTTTTCAGGCTGTTAAAGGCCTTGGTTTAGGGGATGAAAAAGCTGCTGAAAAACTATTAGAAATTGTGAAGCAAAAAAATTTTATCCCACCAGGTGCAGAGCTAGAATACAAATTAGCACTGCTTGCGGCATATAAAAATTTTATAGCTAAATCCTGATGTTAATAAGGCAGGTAGCTAGTATTCGATGCGCAGGTTGGGGTAAAACCAATCCACCTGAGTCAAGAATAAAGTGTGGTGAATTCTTATGAATATAGTAACTCAAATCTTCAGTTGGCTGAATGATCAAATTTTAAGAATGACATGGCTCTCAGAATCTGTCAGACTTGTTGTGGAGCGAGTATTTGGTTTATCCGTCCAGGAGAAGCTGGGGGGAAGTATTCATTTCTTTATCTATGATACAATAAAGATTTTCATATTATTATCGGTGCTCATCTTTTTAATATCATACATTCAAAGTTACTTCCCGCCTGAAAGAACCAAGAAGATTCTTGGTGGAATGAAGGGTATCAAAGGAAATATTTATGGAGCTTTATTAGGAACTATTACTCCTTTCTGAAGCTGCTCCAGTATACCGATATTTATCGGTTTCACATCGGCAGGCTTGCCGATAGGGGTGACTTTTTCGTTTTTGATATCCTCCCCCCTTGTAGATTTAGCATCAATACTATTATTAATGTCTTTCTTTGGAGCCAAAATAGCCATAGCTTACGTCGTTGTTGGTTTGGTTTTAGCAGTTATTGGTGGAACTCTTATTGATAAGTTGGGCCTCGAAAAGTATGTGGAAGGTTATGTTAAAGAGATAGAAAATGTTGATTCTGAAATTATTAAAATGACACGTGAGGAAAGGATATCATACTCAAAGACCCAGGTTATTGATATTATTAAAAGAGTATGGTTATATGTTCTAATTGGTGTTGGAATAGGAGCTGTAATACACAATTGGATTCCTCAATCAATCATAGAAAATGTGGTTGGAGATAATAATCCGTTTGCGATAATACTTGCTACTGTCGTGGGTATTCCAATGTATGCAGATATCTTTGGAACTTTACCAATAGCAGAAGCATTATTTGCTAAGAATGTGGGAATTGGTACTGTATTAGAATTTATGATGTCAGTTACTGCGTTATCGCTTCCTTCACTAATTTTGCTTAGTAAAGTAGTAAAGCCTAAACTCCTAGCAATTTTTACTGCTATAGTTTCGGTAGGTATCATTATTATCGGTTATTTGTTTAATGCCTGGTCATTTGTTTTGAGATAGTTTGGATACTTTAGACAAGAAAGGTTTTGCAGCAGGTGACTGAGGCAAAACCTTTTTTGAAATTTGTATGTTACCTGCAGTATATAGTAAAAGGAGTGGTCTTAATGTCACCGGCTCAGATAGCAAAACGCCGCTAAGACTGCTACTTTTCAAGTGGCAGATAAGCGATGCTAAGCTCCTGGATAACGGTTTCTAAGTTCAGGTGGAGCTTAAACTCCATCTGAACCTAGAAACCTGTTAATTATCAGTTAAAAATAGTACACACTGTTAGAGCTCTTAAACTAGGAGGGTAGATATGAGTCCCCAAATATATAAACTAAACGTCGGTGGCCAAGTGATTGGGTTGACCAGAGTAGATGAGGCATTTCAGTATGTAAGGAGCCTTGACTTAGTGGGTGGAAAAGCTGCAGACAAATTGTTCGAAATAGTGGAACGAAAAAATTATATTCCAGAAGGTGCCGAACAAGAATATAAGGTAGGACTGCTTGCGGCATATGAAAGACATTTTGATATTGGGAAAGATGAGGAAATAAAAGAAAAAGTGAGCTGCTCAAATGAAGCTAAAAGAAGTCTGGTAATTGAGTTTCTATACCTTGATCTAAGCATTTGCAAATGGTGTCAGGACACGGAAACCAATTTGGATGAAGCAGTTTCGGAAACAGCCAATATTCTTAAGTTAACTGGGGTCGATGTAGCAGTAAAGAAAATCCAAGTTCAGTCTGAGCAACAGGCCTACGAACTCGGGTTTGAAATTTCACCTACAATTCGTATAAACGAAAATGACATTCAGTTAGATGTAAAAGGAAGCTCCTGTGAGTCATGCAGTAATCTTTGTGGTGAGGACGTTGACTGCCGGCTTTGGACATATCAGGGTAAGGAATATAATGCTCCGCCAAAGGGTATGATCATTGATGCTATCTTACGGGAAGTATATGTGGGTTCTAAGGATAATGCCGATACTCCTTCTAAAACGAAAGGTGTGCCAGAAAATCTTAAAAGGTTTTTTGCAGCAAAAGAACGCAACGAAAATGTACATTTGAAAGAAGTTAATAGTCGCTTTAGCACCTCCACTTCCCAAGGCAATTCTGGCTCATGTTGAAACTGACAAGATAATCCGTAGTTTACGGATATTTATGACAATTTATTTTTATGGCTGTGATTATGTTCGATGTTATGCTATGAACGATTGTCCAAGAGGCACAGTAGAATTGAGGTGGAGCAATTATGAATATTGGAATTTTCCCTTGCCAAGGCCGTTGTAACGTCAGTATGATGACAAAAACGGTAGCTGAATTTTTCGTTGATGACGAATTAATACGTGTACTACCCCATTTAAGTAGTTTACCTCTTGACAACGAAAGTGGTGTTAACGAAAAGTATATTGCATTAAATGGCTGCCCAGCAAAATGTGCTTCCAAGGAATTTGAGTCTTCTAGAATTAAACAACATGAAGAAATCATTATTACCAAGGATTTTGATCCAAAGAATAATGAAAAGTATGAAGAGTTATTAAATATAGATGAAGAGGTATACTTAGTGCAGGAAGTGATCGATAGATTATTGGGTAGGAAGTAGGTTAAAACTAAGACACCAATTTTGACTCCCCTGATTTCAAGTGCGTATTTGCGAATGGTAGACTAAAAAGGTTTTGCAGCAGTATATGAAGGGGCTAAAGAATTGGCGGCTTAGCGGACGTTAATCACCATTGAAAACTTCATGTATGTCTAATATAATTAGATAAAACATATACCTATGTTGGGTATATAAAAGAAGGTGAAATAAGTGGTTGAGGAGTTAAAGAACCTTGATGATGCTGAACCGACAGGTTGTTGAGGCCCTGGTAACGATGCTGGTCAACATCAGACAGAAATTAATACAGAAGACTGCCAAATCTGTGGCACTAAACTGGAGTATTTTGATAGCGGCAAAAAACTTATTTGTTTTCGCTGTGGGAAAGCAGACTTTGCTAATATTAGTTGCCCCAATGGTCATTATATTTGTGATGAGTGTCATGGTAAGGGTGTTTTCGATACAATAAAGGGATTTGTTTTAAATTCAGAGTCACGCAATCCTTTTGAGATTGCGGAAACTCTTATGGGCTATATTGACAAAGTACCCATGCTAGGCTGCGAAAATGCATGGATCGCTGCGGGTGCTTTGATGGCTGCAATAAAAAATGAAGGAACTATCAAAATATCAAACGAACAAATCGATGAAGTGTTTAATCGGACAAGGAAACAGGCGATTGGGGGTTACTGCGGACTAACAGGAGTTTGTGGAGTGGCTCCGGCAATTGGAGCCTGCTTTAGTGTTATTTTAGGTGCCGCATGTCCCAAGAATCAGGAAACAGCAGCTACGATGAGAGTTGTAGGTAAAATAGTAAATGCTATTGCAGATCAAACAGGTCCGTGCTGCTGCAAAAACTTTGTCAGAACTGCTCTCTACGAGTCGGTTAAGTTGGTCAAAGATTACTTAAATGTATCCCTGCCGTTACCTGGAAAAATAACTGTTTGTATGCATGTTGAGCGTCATCCTCATGGGTGCAGAATGGATAAGTGTCCTTATTATAAACAAAGAGAGGAATCTGTTCCGGCAGGAGGTGAAAACAATATGTTCAATGCATATGACCAGTTTCATTCATCCATCTATGGGCAGGAAGGTATATTGGGCCGAAAGACAAAGCATTTGATTGCCCTGGCTGCTTCATTGGCTGCCGGTTGTGAACCATGAACTCAATATTGCTTTGCAGTTGCAAAGGAACTTAACATCCCTGAAGCCGAATTAAACGAAGCCGTTGCCATTGCCATGACCGTTGGGGCGTCAAAGGTGAAGGCCCTGGCTGACAAAATACATTCCCCGCAGCCCTATTCGGAAAAACAAAACATTGAAGCACCGGTTGGTGAGTGTAAAACCTGAGGGGAATATTAAAGAACCTGTTTAGGATAAACAGGTCAAATAATCAGAGGTGGGAAAGCTGAGGAACATTATATCGCACCGATATCACATTAAACAAGGAGTAGATCACAGAAGAACTTTTGCAACCGGTTATCTATTCAATTCGATACTGTAGACGAAAAAGGTTTTGCAGCAGGTGACTGCGGCAAAACCTTTTGTCTACAGGTGGGTTACCACATTACCATATGCTTAGCTTTTTCCATACATTCGTTGGTATCCTTGAAATGGGGAATGATGAATTGAGGGAATCGATAGACCAGATTTGGAATCAATTTAGCAACAGTCTTAAGGGATTCATCCGTAAAAGGGTGAGTAACGAATACGATGTGGAAGATATTCTTCAGGACGTCTTCTGCAAGATTCACGATAAAATTTATAAGCTTAAGAATGAAGATAGACTCCAGGCCTGGATATACCAGATTACCCGAAATGCTATTACCGATTATTATCGCAGAAGGAAAGCCGTAGGAGAGTTATCAGGGCTAAATGAAGAAATGCCAGATAAACAGTCCGATGAGTTTGATGAAGG
Organism: Thermincola carboxydiphila; assembly: GCA_016841045.1. GTDB lineage: Bacteria > Bacillota > Thermincolia > Thermincolales > UBA2595 > JAENZX01. The sequence continues at coordinate 27,774 of JAENZX010000015.1, read as the reverse complement.
TGATGATTTTAATGATGATATGACCGCATGTCTCGAACCGATGATTAATAATCTGCCCGATAAGTATAAAGAGGTAATAATATTGTCACATTTTCGCGGGTTATCCCAGAAGGAAATGGCAGAAAAACTCGGGATATCTTATTCAGGGGTTAAATCAAGAGTTCAAAGGGCGAGGGCAAAGCTTAGAGAGATGTTTCTCGAGTGTTGTCATTTTGAATTCGACAGTCTGGGAAATATTCTTGAATACCAGCATAAAGGTGACAGCTGCGGATACTGTCATAAGGAGCGAGAGTAAAATATAAAATACTGCGTCCTATCGGTGAATATTCGTCTACATAATTGACAACAAACAATACTAAATTTTTTAAATGGAGGTTGATTATGAGTATGACAGAACGTTTGGACATCGAATTCATGTATCTTGATGGAAAGCGGGAATTATCATATTTGTACGAACCTGGCATGCAGTATAGTTTATTATAACTCTTCAAGCGGTGTGAAGTTAAATCAGATAATGCAGGTAACATAATAGATCTATGTTATAAAGATAAGGTCAAAAATAAATTTTCATGCATGAAGTGTTAAAAAAGTGCGTCCTTTTGTTAAAACCTCCGTCATTATTTATTGAAACACTATATGAGGAGGTATAACAATGAAAAAACTAAAAATTGAATGGAAGCACCTTGATGTGGCAGGGGAGACCTGCAACCGTTGTTATGATACGGGTGAAAATCTTAATCAGGAAGTAAAAAGATTAAACAGAGCCTTACAACCACTGGGGATTGAGGTAGAATGGTTTGAGACCAAACTTGACGATACCCAAATTCCTCAATCAAATACTATCCTCTTTAACGGAGTTCCCATTGAAGAGATTTTAGATATCGAGGTATCTGAGAACTACTGTGATTCCTGTACTGCTTTACTGGGAAACGAAACTTACTGCCGAACTATAAAATATGAAGGCTACGAGTATGAAGACATACCTGCCAAGGCCATCCGGCAGGCGGCATTCAAGGTATTAGGTATAGAAGAAACCAAAAAAGCGCCGACGGTAAATTCCGGCTGTTGTAATAGTAGTGGTTGCTGCTAACACCAATTTGATCACAGTAACAAAGAAAAAGTTGGTGGGTTCAACAGAGTGCCCGCTTTTTCTGCACATCAAATTTTTGTGGGCTCAATGAAGGGCATTGAAATGCCGGTGCAATTATATGAACAGGGGGATAGTTATGAGCGATTCAAGTAATGTAACGAGAGATGTAAATGTTGAAATTACCTATTGTGTTGAGTGAGGCTTCCTTTCTTTAGCCTCCGGTTTGGCGGCATCAATCAAAAACAAGTTTGGAATAAATGCGGAACTAAAAGAAGGGCATAACGGTATTTATCAGGTGATCGTAAATGGTAGTGTGATTTACTCAAATCAAGGCACATGCAGCCAACGACCTAAGGAAGAAGATATACTTCAGGAAATCCAAAAATATATGCAACCGCTTTCCAAGGAAAAAGAAATTGAACAATCTCAATCGATACGAAGAAATCTGGACATAGAATTTATGTACCTTGACCTGAGCGTTTGTAAGTGGTGTCAGTCAACAGAATCCAATCTGGATGAAGCCATAACGGAAGTGGCACAGGTTTTAAAGACGACCGGCGTTGAAGTGAATGTTATAAAGATACATATTCAATCCGAAGAACAAGCCCGTAATTTAGGCTTTGTAAGTTCGCCAACTATTAGAATAAATGGGCAGGATATTCAGTTGGAGGTCAAAGAAGCTCTATGTGATTCTTGTGGTGACCTGTGCGGTGACAGTGTTGACTGCCGGATTTGGACATATCAGGGCAAAGAATATACCGCTCCGCCAAAAGGTATGATCATTGATGCTATCTTGCGGGAAGTATATGGGGGAACCAGGGGAAACGCAGATTCTGAAGTAAGGACAGAAGTACCTGAAAATCTTCAAAAATTCTTTGCAGGTAAGCGTAGAAAAGAAAATACAGATACTCAAGCTGGAGGATGCTGCCAGACCAGTTCAGACAGTTCTTCCTGTTGAAGTTAACAAATTACCCGCAGTTGCGGGTTTTTTTATTTTGTAGAAATAAGCTTAACAATGAATTAAGTGTTTTTTAACATACAAAAGTTGTAACGAAGGGAAAGAAGGAATATAATATATATAAACAAACTTAAATATGTTAATGTGGGAGGTGGAGTTAATCTAGTAGATGAAAAAGATTGCGGAATTTTATAAAGCCCTTGGGGATGAGACCAGGTTGAAAATCATACAGATGCTTGCTGGACATGAAATGTGTGTTTGTGAAATAATAGATAAATTAGATATGTCTCAACCCGCTATCTCTCATCACCTTAAAATTCTCAGACTGGCTGGGCTTGTTAAAGACAGCCGGGAGGGAAAATGGATTTATTATTCGTTAAATGACAGTGTTTTTAAGGATGTTTTTGAAACAGAAGATATGGAAGTAATAAGCAGTTATGCAGCGCCTATTCGAAGGAAAGTGGAAAGTCTCCAAAAATCTATGGTAAGAACTGATCCGTCCATTTGTGAGACACTTGCAAATAAGCAAAAGAAAGCTAAATGTGAGGCATTTACAAAAAGGCAGCAGAAAGCTAAATAAAACAAGAAACTAAATCAAAAGGAGGTAAAATAAAGTGCAGCAAAAAGAAGCTAAACTATCTATGTTGGACAGACTGTTAACGTTATGGATTTTCCTTGCAATGGCCATCGGAGTTGGTGTTGGGTATATTTTCCCGGGAGTGGCCGATCTTTTAGACAGGTTGTCTGTTGGGACTACCTCTATACCCATTGCTGTGGGGCTTATCGTAATGATGTACCCGCCCTTGGCGAAGGTTAATTACCGGGAACTGGGAAAAGTATTTAAGAATACGAAAGTTCTGGGTTTGTCACTGGTTCAAAACTGGGTTATCGGACCTGTTCTTATGTTTATTTTAGCTATTGCATTACTCGGGGATAGACCCGAATACATGGTTGGCCTTATCTTAATCGGGCTTGCCCGGTGTATTGCCATGGTAATAGTCTGGAACAGTCTTGCCAAGGGTGATTCTGAATATGCTGCAGCTCTGGTGGCCTTTAATTCGATATTTCAGGTTATCTTCTATTCGATATATGCCTACGTCTTTATTACTGTTCTTCCCGGAATATTTGGCCTTACAGGTGCTGTAGTTGATATTTCAATGGGTGAAGTAGCCAAGAGCGTAGGTATCTACCTTGGTATACCTTTTGCTGCCGGTATGTTAACCCGACTATTCCTGGAACCAGCAAAGGGCAAAGAATGGTATGAAAAGACTTTTGTACCCAAAATCAGTCCTCTTGCTTTAATTGCACTTCTGTTTACTATTGTTGTTATGTTCTCCTACAAGGGCAGCTATATTGTCAAATTGCCGATGGATGTTGTCCGTATAGCTATTCCGCTGTTAATTTACTTTGTAATAATGTTCGGTGTTTCCTTTTTCCTCAGTCTAAAGGCAGGAGTCAATTACGCGCAGACGACCAGCCTTTCTTTCACTGCGGCCAGTAACAACTTCGAGTTGGCGATAGCCGTAGCGGTTGCGGTTTTTGGAATCGAGTCCGGCCAGGCTTTTGCAGCCGTAATTGGTCCTCTTATCGAGGTGCCGGTAATGATTGCATTGGTTAATGTAGCTCTTGGCTGGGGACGAAAGTATTTTGATATGGAAAATAAACTGGCATAGAGGCAGGGACATTAAAGTGAGAATAGCCGTAATTTCAGATATACATGCAAATATTGAGGCCATGAAAGCTGTATTGGCTGATATTGAGAGGAATAGTGTTGAAAGAGTATACTGTACCGGCGATTTGGTCGGTTATGCACCTTTTCCAAACGAAGTAATTGAGTTGATTCGAGAAAAACAAATTCCTACCGTAATGGGCAACTATGATGATGCAGTAGGTAACCTTCGTTTTACCTGCGGGTGTGACTATAAGGACGAAAAAGCGCAGGCCCTGGGGGAGTCATCTATTCTATGGACAAAGGAAAATACTTCTGAGGAAAATAAAGAGTTCCTTCGTTCTTTACCTCATGAAATCAGGCTTGATGTAAACGGCAAAAGAGTCCTTTTAGTTCATGGGAGTCCGGGGAAGCTAAACGAATACATTTATAAAGATACACCTGCTGAGAAAATGCTGGAATACCTGGAACAAGGCCAAGCAGAAATTCTGATCTGCGGTCATGTTCACTTGCCATATCATTTGGTTTTTGGAGATAAGCATATAATAAATGCCGGCAGCGTAGGTAAGCCAAAGCATGGGGACCCCAGGTCCACTTATGTTATAGTAAATATTGAAGAGACGGTAAGTGTACAAATAAAATTGGTTGAATACAATTTCGAATTTACTGCAAGGGCAATTGAAAGCTCGTTATTACCATCAGAATTTGCCGAACTAATCAGAAAAGGAATCGGGTAAAACGTTTATTTAAATATTGTTGTATATTCTGAGAAAAACTGAACATCACTATCCTCAAGGGGTGATGTAAATGAATGATTCAGTTGTTAAGATTACTGTGGCAGGATTTATTGGTGCCGTAATTATGAACTTGTTTGTATATCTGGTGGTGCTCTTGGGTGTTAATATTACCTTTCCCTGGCAGATTGCTGCGGATATATTCTTGGCAACACAATATATTACTTCTATATTAGGAACAATTCTGGGGTTGATTGGTACCTTGGCATTAAATATAGCCGGTGCTATACTCGTGTATATGATATTTAAATTTACAGGCTATGATTATGCTACTTTAAAAGGGGTTTTAGCCCTAAATGGTTTCTCGTTTATTTCAATGGGACTTTTTATGCCTCTGCTGAGAATTGCTCCGCAAGTTCAAAATCAGCCGCTGACAAATATCATGGCTTTGGTAACGTTGACAATTACCGGAGCTGTTATGGGATTATTTTTAAGAAGATTTATGAATATGGTAAAAGAATAGATTGAAATGGGGGATATACCCCCTTTTTTATTTGGATCTTTATTTTCAAAGGAATTAAAATGTGATAAAAAAAACATACTAAAATAGTTGGAATTAGGTTTGACATTAATTTGCTTATATGCTAACATAATTTTTAGAATACCAAGTAAACTACTAGGAATTAAAACAAGGGGGAGGGACCTTTTGAAAATATCGACTAAAGGTCACTACGGGGTTCAGGCTATGTTTGACTTAGCTCAGCATTATGGTGAGGGACCTATTTCGTTGAAGAGCGTTGCTGAACGACAGGGCCTATCAGAACATTACCTGGAACAACTGATAGCGGTATTGAGAAAAGCCGGGCTTGTGAGAAGTGTTAGGGGAGCCCAGGGAGGCTACATTCTCGCCCGCCAACCGGATGATATCAAAGTAGGGGACATAATACGCGTACTTGAAGGGCCTATTGCTCCTGTAGAATGTGTCAATGAAGAGGACGCCGAACAATGTCACAAAGCAGAATCTTGTATTACCAGAAGCGTTTGGGAAAAGGTTCGTAACAGTATTGAAGATGTATTGGATTCCATTTCGCTGGCTGATATGTGCAAAGACGCAGAGAAAGCGAAAATGAATAAGAATTATTATATGTACTACATATAACAAAGGAGATGACACACTGTGAACAAGGTCTATATGGACCATAGCGCGACCACCAGGACAGATGATGATATTGCTAGAATAATGGTGGAATACATGACTGATCACTATGGTAATCCCTCCAGTATTCACTCTTTCGGCAGAACTGTCCGAAAAGGAGTTGAAGAGGCCAGGGAAAAGATTGCCCGGTGCATTGGTGCAGAGCCAAATGAGATCATTTTTACCAGCGGAGGAACAGAATCTGATAATATTGCTATTCGTGGAGCTGCACTGGCCAACAAAAAGAGAGGTAACCATATCATAACTTCCACAGTTGAACATCATGCAGTTCTTGATACCTGTAAAGCATTGTCCCGTGAAGGGTTTGAGGTTACTTTCCTGCCGGTAGATGAGTATGGCATGGTCAATGTTGAGGATGTAAAGAAGGCAATAACGGATCAGACAATCCTCATTACGATAATGCATGCAAATAACGAAGTCGGTACTATTCAGCCTATTAAGGAAATAGGTGCATTAGCCAAGGAAAGAGGAATTACATTCCATAGTGACACTGTTCAATCTGTAGGTAAAATACCTGTGAACGTTAATGAACTTAACATTGACCTTCTTTCTATATCAGCACATAAGTTTTATGGACCAAAGGGAATAGGTTGTCTTTACATGAGAAAAGGAGCCAGGGTACTGCCCATATCATATGGCGGTTCCCAGGAGCGGAAGAGAAGACCGGGAACTGAGAATGTACCCGGAATAATTGGGTTTGCAGCGGCTATGGAGAAGGCGGTTAATTCAATTAATGAACAGGCGGCTTACCAATCTAAGCTGCGTGACAAGCTTATCAATGGGATATTTGACCGGATTGACTTTATCAAGTTGAATGGGCACCCTACTGAAAGGCTTCCCAATAATGTAAATATGAGTTTTCAATTTATTGAAGGTGAATCACTATTACTTAGTCTTGATATGAAGGGTATTGCTGCATCCAGCGGGTCAGCCTGCACATCGGGATCACTTGACCCTTCACATGTACTTCTGGCTATGGGTCTCAATCATGAAACAGCACACGGTTCATTAAGACTGACACTCGGTAAAGATAATACAGAAGAGCAGATTGATTATGTTTTGGAAGTGCTGCCTGAAATTGTGGAGAGATTAAGGGCTATGTCACCGTTGTATGCAAATGCGGTTAAGAATGGCCTTCACCAAGAAAAGGGGTGTTGTTCAAATGTATAATGAGAAAGTAATGGACCACTTCAATAATCCGCGAAATGTCGGAGAGGTTGCTGATGCATCCGGTGTCGGAGAGGTTGGAAATACCACCTGCGGAGATATCATGAGGATTTCTATCAAAGTTAGTGATGCAGGAATAATCGAAGAGGTTAAATTCAAAACATTCGGCTGCGGAGCTGCGGTTGCAACAAGCAGTATGGTAACAGAGATGGTTAAAGGAAAAACCCTTGAGGAAGCGCTCAAGATAACCAACCGGCAAGTTGCAGAAGAGCTAGGCGGACTTCCCCCGGCCAAAATGCACTGTTCAAACCTTGCAGCAGATGCACTGCATAAAGCAATTGAGGATTACAAGAACAAGCTGGAAGCGAAGTAGTATGGAGTGGAGAGTGGGGAGTGACCTGGGCAGCAGTGCCTGGGTTCCCCCACTCGCTTGCGCTCGGGGGGTTAATGGTTGGTTTGCTACGCAAAACTTCCGATTTTACACTCACCACTCCTAACCCACCACTAAGAAGGGTGATACCATGAAAAAGAAAGTAGTAGTAGCAATGAGCGGCGGGGTGGATAGTTCACTGACCGCGGCTCTTTTAAAAGAACAAGGATATGAAGTAATCGGTGTTACAATGCAGATTTGGCCCTCTGATGACCCTGAGAAAGAAGAGGATAACGGGGGGTGCTGTTCACTATCGGCAGTCAATGATGCACGTCGTGTTGCTGATACCCTTGACATTCCTTTTTATGTTATGAATTTCAGGGAACTCTTCGAACAAAAGGTTATAGACCTTTTTGTGCAGGAATACCTTGCGGGCTACACACCGAATCCGTGTATTGCCTGTAACAGGTTCATTAAATTTGACGCTTTCTTAAAAAAAGCTGTTGCTCTTGGAGCGGAGTATATTGCTACCGGTCACTATGCAAGGATTTTTTTTGAGCAAAAGTTCGGGCGGTTTGTAATAAAAAGGGCTGAGGACAATCGTAAAGACCAGACCTATGCTTTATACAATATGACTCAGGAGCAGCTATCCCGGACTTTGATGCCTTTGGGTGATTATACTAAGGATGAGGTTCGGAAGATGGCAGCTTCATATAACCTCAAAGTCGCCAACAAACCTGAAAGCCAGGAAATATGCTTTGTTACCGATAATGATTATCACAGGTTTTTGCGGGAAAAAGCAGCAAACCAGATAGAGCCGGGGCCTTTTCTGGATACTGCAGGGAAAGTATTGGGCCAGCATTCAGGTCTGGCATTTTATACAGTTGGACAGCGCAAAGGACTTGGCATTGCTTTTGGGGAACCCATGTACGTGGTTGGTCTGGACCCAGAACGGAATGCTGTGATTTTGGGACGTGACAATGAGGTTTTTGGCAGTGAACTCATTGCTGATGATAACAACCTTGTGTTATACGAAAAGCTTGATAGGGAGTTGCCCGTTAAGGCAAAAATACGTTACAGTGCAAAGCCGGCTGATGCAACGATATATCCTCTGGAAGACGGGAAAATACGGGTAACCTTTATGGAACCTCAGAGGGCGATTACTCCGGGCCAGGCAGTAGTTTATTATGAAGGAGACTATGTAGTCGGCGGTGGTAGAATAATTCGATAGTTAGACCAAAACCAGTCGTTAAAAAACGGCTGGTTTTCTTATCTAGACATATTTTCGTGTCACAACGAAGTTTTATTGATGGTTTTTGTCAGATTTAAAACATATATTAAAAATTTTGTATTATCTATTAGTATAAGAGCTTATATTTTGAAAGAGAAAAAATTTCCGGGATTTGAAGGGTTTTTGTTTGAACATCTCTTATTCGGGCTATCATTTATATAGTAGAAAACAATTTATCCGATAGATAAACGCCGCTAAAACTGCCACTTCTTCAAGTGGCAGGACTGAGCTGTCTATTTACAAGGATTGGAAGGAAATAATATAATTATGAAAAGAATAATTCTTCAGCCATCGTTTTGAAATATATGGTTATTGCAGGCGCTGTCAGGAATGAGCACTGATAGGAGAGTGTAAATGATGATTGATATATTTATGGATGCTTTAATAGATTCAGGTAAGATGATACCTTTTTTAATTCTTGTTTATATTGGCATAAGCATTACAGAGACGCGGTATGGAAATCAGATTGCAGCAAAAGTAAAAACCGCGGGAAAAGCCGGTCCGGCATTGGGAGCAGCATTTGGGATAATTCCTCAATGTGGATTTTCGGTTATATCGACTGCTCTTTATACAAAAAGGTGTATTACAGTTGGAACCTTACTGGCAGTTTACCTTTCCACATCTGATGAAGCAGTACCGATAATTCTGGCTCACCCGGACAAAGTTGGCCTGATATTACCGTTATTGGGGGTTAAGGCGATAATTGCCATTGTATCCGGCTATGCACTAGATTTTGCCTTAAACAAGACCGGCCAATCTGCAGTAAAAAGCGAAGTGTGTGCTGCTTCTGAAAAAACCGAAATACAGGAAGAACAAAATAGCGAACTGTTAATTGATGTTGATACACTTGGCAAGGGGTGCTGTGGTCACGACTGCTGTAATCCTAAACAACCGGATTTGAAACAAATTTTAATACATCCACTTATCCATACAGTGAAGGTATTTGTATATATTTTTTCAGCAACTCTTATTATTAACATGATAATTTTTAAAGTGGGAGAAGATAATTTGCAAAATGTCTTTTTAGGACAAAGTATTATTCAACCATTTATCGTAGCACTCATCGGCCTAATACCAAACTGTGCCTCGTCAGTTGCTGTGACTGAAGTATTCCTGCGAGGCGGTTTAAGTTTCGGTTCTACTGTTGCAGGGTTATCTGCGGGTTCCGGGCTTGGCCTGCTGATACTTTTTAAAGAAAATCCTGACACAAAGCAAACAATAAAAATTATAGGCCTGCTATTTAGTATAAGTGTAACTTTTGGAATGATTATACATCTGTTTTACGGTTAAAATGAATTGAATTTACGGTTTAAAATAATTATTAGGATTTGCGATGGTCTAATGAGACTGTCGCATTTTTTTTCTTTTTTTTGGACATAATACAGAAGACATTGAAAGGTGGTGGCTGCTGTGGGTACCGTAATGTTCTTTGGACTTGGTATCGGTTTGGCCGGTGTCGTTGGAGTCAGAGCCTACTTCCCGTTGATTTTAATGGGATTAATTACAAGGTTTTCTGAAACCCTTGTTTATAGACCACCTTTTAAAGTATTTGCGTCTGTACCGGTCATTCTAATATTGGTGGGGCTTGCCATCTATGAATTGATGTCAGTACGCGTATATAACCCTGCAGAAACACCAGTATTATTTAATATTGGGTTTAGGATAATTGGAGGAGCTGTAATATTTGCAGCTATATTCCAAGGTTTTGGTATTTTAGTGGGCCTGATTGTTGGTGGGATTTTGGCGATGCTGTCGTTTCTTATCATGGTGCGACTGCGGGATGGGTACAAAAACCTTTCTAGCGGCAGGAATAGTGGTGAAATGGCAGCAGGAATAGAAGAAGCCACAGCTGTGGCCGCTACTGTGCTGATTTTGCTGATACCCTGGATATCATTTGTAATTTGGGGAGTTGTTATATTTGCATTATTTAAGAAAATAAGGGAACAAGATAGATTCGGGAATGATAATAGGGCCAGGACATTAAGGCAAGGTAATAACTGGAGGTAATGATGTTAAAAGGTAGGAAGATATTAAGTTTACCTGTCGTTACCCAGGAAGATAATAAGCCAATCGGTGAAATTAAGGACATAATATACGACCCTGAAAAAAATCAGATTGTTGGCTACCTGGTCGATATCGGAGGCTGGCTAAGAGAAGGAAAAGGCTTCTTACACGTAGATTTGTTAAAGCGGGAGGAAGATTGCCTTGTTATAAAAGATGAATCTGTAATAAAAAAGATCAGCAAGATGGACCATGTCAGGGAAGCAATTGATAAAGATATCAGGGGACTGAAGGTTGAACTGGAAGATGGACGCTGTATAGGTGTAATTCAAGATGTGCTGGTTGATGACAAGACGGGAGAAATAACGGGGTATGAGATATCAGACGGTGTCATTCAGGACCTTCTTGATGGCAGGTCAACTATATCTAACGAGGGATTAAATATTCTTGCTGACAGGGTTGTAACTGTATCTAATTTGGTTACAAAATCTGATGTGGATATAAAATCTGATATGGATACAAGTATCAGTTGAAGAAGGGAGAATTGTAAATGAACTGTCCGGTTTGCGGCGGCAAAGCCACCGGTAAGGTCGGAGTAGACCAGTATTATTGTTGGGATTGTTGTGTTGAATATAAGAAGATTAAAGATGATGTAAGCATTTACGAAGTTGACGAAGACGGGTCACTCATCGCCTACGGCACAAGCGAACAAATATAGTAATAGAAAAGGGGGTGACATTGATGCGGAAGGGTTTTTTTAACGGATTGCTGACAGGTGGCCTCATTGCAGGTATTTTGATGCTCTTTACGGCGCCCCAATTTAAAAGAGATAGGAAACATATTGCACGGGAAACAAAGCAGGCGAGGAACAAAGCCCGGCGGGTGGTTAAAGGAGTTAAAAACTTAGCAGAAGACTGGATGAAATAAATATGGATAAGTTACAGACCAATGCTTTCTACCGGCGATTGTTCCTCCTTGGGGTTTCGATTGCCGGCTTATACTTTTTATACAAAGTTAAAACTATATTACTTCCCTTTATTTTTGCTTTTTTTCTAGCTTATTTGTTAAATCCTTTAGTGGAGTTTGTTGAAAAAAAGAAAGTTCCAAGAGTTTTTGCTATTTTCGTAGTTTATACAATTGTATTTACCTTGTTCACAGGAATAGTTGTTTTTGGTGTTCCTGTTTTACTGGAGGAGCTAAATAAACTTATCCAGGCAATTCCAATTCTTTCTGCTGAAATTCATAAAATAATCAGCAGCTTTGAAACAGAGTACAGCAATTTTGCTCTCCCACAGGCAGTGAAAATAGCGGTTAGCGAGAGTATACATGACATGGAATCAGGTCTGGTAGATATTGTCCGATCCGGGACAGATGCTGTTTTCCAGCTGTTTTCGTATATTGTTAGTTTTATTGTGGCCCCGGTGTTTGCTTTTTACATTCTCAAGGATTTTAGGCGGATTAAGAATTCTTTTGAGATGACTATACCAAGGAAATACCGCAGTGATGTTATGGCTGTTGTCAGGGACGTTGACGATATAATCAGCGGATTCATTCGGGGACATCTGACTATTAGCGCTGTTGTCGGCACTTTGACAGGGATCGGTATGTATCTCATAGGTGCCGACTTTGCTGTAATTATAGGGTTTATAGCAGCAGTAGCTGAGTTAATTCCATACCTGGGACCCTTCATAGCTGCTGTACCGGCCATTTCTCTATCACTGCTGGTTTCAAAAAAAACAGCACTATATGCCGTAGCAGTGATAGTTATAGTTCAACAGCTTGAGAATTCTGTTATTTCTCCCAAAATACTCGGGCATAATCTGGGCCTTCATCCATTGATAATTATTTTTGCTCTGCTTTCAGGAGGGAAATTATTAGGCTTTGCCGGACTGCTCCTGGGTGTACCTTTGGCTGCTGTTTTAAAGGTATCCTTAAGATATATATATTTAAAACTTGTTGATGAGAATTTTTCATAAAGAATTGAGTGAAAGCCCAGAACTAAAGCCATAGCGTTGACAGATGCCGGCCTTTTGGGTATAATTTTAAACGAAATTTGTAATAGGGCTCCAAAAGAAAACTACTTACCGACTATGAAGGAAAGAGTACACCTTAAACGTATTTCAGAGAGTGGGTTCACTGGCTGAGAAACCCTGTATGTGCCTGGTGGAAAGCAATTCCTGAGTTGTCATGCTGAAAATTTAGTAGGTATGACCGTTTGCGAGCGCGTTAAGCTTTTAGAGTGACCGGTAGTAACTATCGGTAACCAGGGTGGTACCGCGAAAGTAACCTTTCGTCCCTGGAGTGGATTTTCACTTCAGACGAAAGGTATTTTTTATATTAAAAACCATTTGGGAGGGAAGGTTTTTGACCGGAAACGAAATTCGCGAAAAGTTCCTTAAGTTTTTTGAGAGTAAAGGTCATACTGTTGTAGAAAGTTCAGCACTGGTTCCTCACGGGGACCCTACACTGCTTTTTACAAATGCGGGTATGAATCAGTTTAAAGAGGTTTTCCTTGGCATGGACAAGCGCCCTTATACCAGGGCTACCACGTCACAGAAGTGTGTTAGGGCAGGCGGTAAGCATAACGATCTGGAAACAGTCGGCAGGACTGCAAGACACCACACTTTCTTTGAAATGCTGGGCAACTTTTCCTTCGGTGATTACTTTAAAAAAGATGCAATTAGTTACGCCTGGGAATTTTTGACTGGTGAACTGGGCTTGCCGGAGGAGAGGCTTTATCCTACTATCTACAAGGATGATGAAGAAGCGTTTGAACTGTGGCAGCAGGTAGTAGGTGTTCCCGCTTCCCGGATTACCCGGCTTGGTGAAAAAGACAACTTCTGGTCAATGGGAGAAACCGGTCCATGCGGACCCTGCAGTGAAATTATATATGACCGGGGTGAGGAATTTAAGTGCAATGAACCAGAGTGCTTCTTAGGCAAGTGTGACTGCGACCGCTGGCTGGAAATATGGAATCTGGTGTTCATGCAGTATAATCGTGATGAAAATGGCACAATGACACCTCTGCCAAAACCTAGTATCGATACAGGGATGGGATTGGAGCGTATTACTTCGGTTATTCAGAGAGTCCCCTCGAACTATGATACAGACTTATTAAAAGATATAATATCTGCTGTGGAGAAGCTTTCAGGCAAGGAATATCACAGGGATGAGAGAGGCTTTCCATTCAGAGTAGTTGCCGACCACTCTCGGGCATGTACTTTCCTTATTGCAGATGGGGTTCTGCCAAGTAATGAAGGAAGGGGATATGTTCTCCGGAGGATTTTGAGGAGAGCTGTAAGACTTGGCAAAGCACTCGGCATAGAACGACCATTCTTATATGAAATGGTTTCTGTGGTTGTTCAGATAATGGGCCAGGCTTATCCGGAGATTGCAGAAAAACAGGATTATGTAAGTCAGGTTATTAAAAGTGAAGAAGAGCGTTTCCATGAAACACTTCATGATGGCATGAGAATAGCTGGAGAAATGATTAAGAGGGTCAGGCAGTCAGGAGGGAGCCAGTTAAGCGGCCAGGATGCATTCGTGTTATACGATACCTATGGATTCCCTTTGGACCTTACTGAGGATATAGCTGAAGAAAATGATATGACAGTGGATCGGGCTGGTTTTGAGGCAGCTATGCAGGAACAGAGGGACAGGGCACGGGCGGCTCGCCAGGAGACCGGAATGCTGTCTGGACAGGAGATTTATGCTGAGATAGGTCAGAAAATGGGAGTCACAGAGTTTGTTGGCTATGACAAGGAATCTGTAAAAGCCAATGTTGTGGCATTAATTGTTGACCAGGAAGTTGTGTATGAGGCCCATGAAGGCCAAAAGGTAGAAATTATACTTGATAAGACTCCTTTTTACGCAGAGAGCGGCGGTCAGACGGGTGACACCGGTTATATTTCCAAGGCCGGTACAGTAATAAAAATAACAGATACCAAAAAGTCCTTTAATGGCTTATATATCCACCTTGGAGAAGTTCTGCAGGGGACTATTTCTTTTGGGGATTTTGTTGATGCCAAAATTGACGGAGAACGCAGAAAACGCATAGCACGGAACCATTCTTCGACTCATCTTCTTCATAAGGCTCTGAAAGAAATCGTGGGGGAACATGTTAATCAGGCAGGTTCACTGGTAGAACCGGACAGGCTGAGATTCGATTTTACACATTTCCAACCGGTTTCGCATGAGGATATAAAGACAATAGAACTAAAGGTAAATAAAGTTATTCTTGCTAATCTTCCGGTAGATGTCAAGGTTACAACTCTGGAGGAAGCCAAAAAATCAGGTGCAACAGCCCTTTTCGGTGAGAAGTACGGTGACCAGGTCAGAGTGGTTACTATGGGAGACTACAGCAGCGAACTGTGCGGTGGAACTCACATAAGAAGTACTGCTGAGGCTGGAATAATGAAAATTCTTTCTGAGAGTGGTATAGGTGCAGGCTTGCGCCGGATTGAAGCAGTTACAGGCGATGGCGTACTGCAGTACATTGCAGAAAAAGAAATTCTCTTAGAGGATGCAAGTGCAACTCTTAAAACTTCCTCACATGAATTAGTGCGGCGGGCTGAAGGCATTATGCGCGAGTTGAGGGAAAGAGAAAGGGAAGTTGAGGCCCTGCAGGCTAAACTGGCAAATTACGAGTCTGCCGGAATCATGGACCAGGTCAGGGAAATCAAGGGTATCAGGGTACTAGCTGCAAAGGTAAGTGTGCCTGATATGGAAGCGTTACGGAACATGGGCGATACGCTGAAAGAAAAACTAAGCTCTGGAGTAGTTATCCTTGGCGCTGTCAACGAAGGTAAAGTTAATTTCATTGTCATGGCGACTAAAGATACTTTGGAAAAAGGTGTTCATGCAGGGAACATAGTTAAAGAAGTTGCTAAAGCTGCCGGTGGCGGCGGTGGTGGCAGGCCGGATATGGCGCAGGCCGGAGGCAAAAACCCAGAAAAAATTACGGAAGCTCTTGAAAAAGGTGTTGAAGTACTCGAGACGCAAATAAAATAACGTAAAGTATTTTGGAAAGAGGACAGTAGAACCTACTTGAGTGGGACTAACTGCCCTCTTTTTCATGCCATTTAAAACCATTGAAAGGTCAGGCCTAATCATGTCATAATACAGATGTAGTATGCCGATGGAGGGAGAAAAATGTCAAAAAAGGTGCTAATATTTTCTGAGTCTTTCGGGTTAGGGCATGAGCGAGCTGCATCGGCTCTTATAAGGAGTATGCAGATTATCGAACCGAACGTTCAGGTTATGCATACCAACAGTATAAAGAGAACCTTTCCTAAACTAACAAAGGCCTTCCTAAATATTTATCTTCAGGTTATTACCAACCTACCACACCTATGGCATCGTATTTATGAAAATGGCAGAAAAAGCTCAATCAATGATTCCTCTAAAAAAGCCGTATACCGTTTACTTGTAGGAAGTATAAAAAGAACTATTGAGGAATTTAGACCTGATATAATTGTGTGTACACATCCGTTTCCAGCAGCGGTAATTTGTAAACTGAAGCATCAGGGACTAAATATTCCGCTGGTTGGAATAATAACAGATTATGACGTACATGGTTACTGGCTGGACAGCTTTGTAGATATGTACATTATTGGGGACAAGAAGTTGGAAGCTGACTTTGACCGATATAAATTCGAACCAAAGTTGATATCATCTTCCGGTATCCCCATTGATCCGCTGTTTACGGAACGGAAGACAAAGGAGCAGGCCAGAGAACTGATGGGTATACAGGCTGAACATCCAGTCGTAACAGTTGCAGGGGGTGGTTGGGGACTTGGCGATCTAGGCAAAATTGCACAAAAAATTGTTGATATTCCTGAGAAGCCTCAGGTTATAATTATTACCGGAACTAATTATCAACTACAGAGGTCACTATGCCGTACTTTTAAAAGGGAGCCCAACATTATTGTCAAAGGGCTTATTAGTAATATTCATGAATATATGCAAGCATCAGATGTGATGGTTACAAAGCCTGGGGGACTTACAACTTCAGAAGCTCTGGCAACTGGCCTGCCAATGGTGTTATTTGATGTTATATACGGTCAGGAGGTCTGGAATGCCAGGTTCCTTACGGAGCAGAATGCCGCTGTTAAATGTAATTCTTTTGATGATATTTTTGTGGTGGTAAGGGATATTTTGTTGACTCCTGAAACTGGAAAGCGATTATCTGTAAATGCAAAAGCAGCAGGTAAACCCGATTCGGGGATTGCGGCAGCCAAAAGTATTTTAGAACTTGCTGTCTAGGGAAAGGTGAATGTATTATTTATCCCGAATGAGCATATTTTATTAAACACAATACAATTTTAAATTTTTTACCAGTATAGAGGAAAAAATCAAAACAACGGAGAATACTAGTTATAACAAAAACTGTAAGGGAGGGAACCGGATGGACAGGAACTTTGAAGAAACTATGATGTTTCAGGTAAAAGCTGAGGATTACAATGAAGCAAGAGATGTCCTGTTAAAGGTTTATGATGCCTTAAAAGAAAAAGGTTATAACCCTATTAATCAAATTGTAGGATACCTGTTATCAGGAGACCCCGCTTACATAACCAGTCACAATAATGCCAGAAGTATGATCCGCAAAATTGAAAGAGACGAGTTAGTGGAAGAACTTGTTAAACAGTATCTCGATAAATAAAGGGCGGCCAATGCTGCCCTTTGATTTTTATTCAAAAAAATCTATGCAACGGTGATTTGATGGACTATAATTATTTGGGTTTGACGAAAATAAAAGTATCCAGGATGTGCTTCGGAGTTCTTACTGTTGGACCTCTGCAGGCCAATCTACCTGTTAAGGAAGGATCTGCCGTCATCAGGTATGCACTGGAAAACGGAGTTAATTTCATGGATACGGCACAGTATTACAAGACCTACCCGTATATCAGACAAGCTTTAAAAGGCTACCAGGGGGATGTTGTTATTGCTTCTAAGTCATATGATTATACCCGTGAAGCAATGGCCGCCAGTGTGGAGGAAGCCAGAGCTGAAACTGGCAGAGATGTCATTGATATTTTCCTTATGCATGAACAGGAGTCTATGTTAACCATAAAGGGACACTGGGAAGCCTATGAATACCTTTTGGAATGTAAACAAAGAGGCATTATAAAAGCAGCTGGCATTTCTACCCATAATGTTGCGGGCGTTAGGGATGCGGCCTTGGTTCCGGAAATAGACGTTATACATGCTATTTATAATAAGGATGGCATCGGGATAAATGACGGTACTATTGAGGATATGCGGTTTGCCCTCTCCAATGCCGCGGCAGCAGGTAAAGGTATATATGGTATGAAGCCATTGGGTGGGGGGAATCTTCTTGGCAAAACAGAAGACGCCTTTACTTTTGTATTGGATAATAAAGACCTGCATTCTATTGCAGTAGGAATGAAGACAATAGAAGAAGTAGATATGAATATTGCTCTGTTTAGCGGGAACCAGGTAGATGATGTTACTAGAGCCAAAGTTAAATCTGTTCCCCGCAGGCTGTTGATTGATTCATGGTGTATAGGCTGTGGCAGCTGCGCCGACAGGTGTTCGGCAGGTGCTATAAGAATAATTGACGGAAAAGCTGAGGTCGACCAGCTCATTTGCAGGTTATGTGGTTACTGTGGACCTGTATGTAAAGAATTTTGTATCAAAATAATTTAGTATGTAAAGAATTTTGTATTAAAATAATTTAGAAGGTGGAAATTACATTGCGTTTAATGGGTTTAGATGTTGGCAATAAGACTATAGGAGTTGCTCTTAGTGACCCTTTGGGGTGGACGGCTCAGGGACTTGAAGTCATAAGGAGAACAGGGCTTAACAATGACCTAGCCAGGCTTAGGGAAATAATTGATCAGTACAATGTTGAAAAGATAGTTGTCGGGATGCCGAAAAATATGAATGGGTCATTGGGGCCGCAGGCTGAACTGGTTATGGAGTTTATTCCTGTACTAAAAGAAACCGCAGGACTTCCTGTTGAAACATGGGATGAACGGTTAACCACTGTGGCAGCGGAAAAAATGTTGATTGGAGCCGATGTAAAGAGAGCCAAGCGTAAGAAGGTTATTGATAAAATGGCAGCGGTTCTGATTTTACAGGGCTACCTTGACAAAATGTCAGGAGCGCTAAAATAAATGAAACGGTCTATCATGACATTTGTATAAGAGAAGTAAATGTTGGTTAAAATATTAAAAGATTGGTTCTGGTTGACAACCAATTTTTTCTAATATACAATACATATATTAAACTTAAGAGGTGATTTCCATGACTCAAGAAGATGAAATTCTCACACTGACAGATGAGGAAGGTAACGAACACGATTTTTCAGTTATTGATATGATTGAAATGGAAGGTTCAGAATACGCCATTTTGGTGCCTATAGAGGATCAGGAAGGCGATGAGGATGAGGCAATTATTTTAAAGATTGTAACTGATGACGACGGAAATGAAGTCTTGGTAGATATTGAAGACGACGAGGAATGGGAAAAGGTTGCCGATACCTATGCATCAATGATTGAAGATGAGGAAGCTTAGAGCTTCCTCTTTAATTTGTAACTAGGTAAAAAGCTGGAAATTATATCAGAATTGGAGAATAATATTAATTGAAAATGATATCGTTATGAGAAAACTAGAAAAAATATTTACTCACTGATTAGAAATAAAGAGGAATTATTTCTTCTAATGTCAAATATTACGTAGAAGTTTGACATGATGCTACATAGTAGAGGTGCGTTTCATGAGAGGCCAGGTAAAATTAGCCGTCATAGTTATTGCAGTAGTTGTTGTTTCTGCTATCGTTTCTTTTGTCTCGGTGGTCGCCTTGGCCGGACGGAGTGAAAAAGTTTTTCCTGGTATTTCCGTTAGTGGTGTTAATTTAGGAAATAAGACGAAAGAGGAAGCAGCCCAGGCATTAAATGAGTATTCTAAAGAGTTAAGAGATAAGGTAATTGTTGTTAATTATGATAATAAGAGAGGCAAATTTAAACTTGCCAGTATAGACCTGCAGGCTAACACTGCATCTGTTATTAATAAAGCATGGGCAGCCGGAAGGCAAGGGGGATTTCTCTATCAGTGGCAGCAGCGTAAAAATATAGCAAAAAACGGACTGGATATACCGTTCGAATTATCTGTGTCGAAAGATAAACTAAAGTCAGTACTCGAAAATATGACCAAAGATGTCAGAACACCGCCCAGAGATGCTAAAATCGTAATTACACCTGAAAATACGATCCAAATTATAGAAAGCTCGTACGGTAAGGGCATTGATATAAATGATGCCTTTGATCAGATAAATGGAATTATCAAAGAAGGTCAAGAGCCTGAAATAGATTTATTCTTCGTTGATGTGAAACCGTCACTGACTACTGAGGATGTTAAGAATATGAAAGTAAACGGTTTACTGGCCAGTTATGAGACCTGGTTTGACCCTAAAAAAGCCAACCGTACTCTTAATGTAAAAGTTGCTGCTGCAGCTCTGGATGGTCAGGTAATAAAGCCGGGGGAGTCCTTCTCATTTAATAAGATTGTTGGGCCGCGAAGCCAGGAGGCAGGTTATAAAGAAGCAAAAGTTATTATTAACAATGAATTCGTAGAATCCTTAGGTGGAGGAATTTGTCAGGTATCGACAACTTTATATAACGCACTGCTTCGTGCTAATGTTAAAATATTGGAGAGGTCGTCTCATTCACTTGTTGTCAAGTATGTACCATTAGGTCAGGATGCTGCGGTAGCTTTCGGCCTTAAGGATTTTCAATTTCAGAACAATCTTTCGAGTGCCATTATCATTCAATCGGTGGTACGTGGAAATAATCTTGTTATCAATTTGTTTGGAGATGTTTCTCTTAAAAAGAATGTTGAGATTAAAAATAACGTTGTAAAAACTTATCCGTTTAAGATTGTTTACAAAGATGATCCCACTATTCCTAAAGGAAAACAGGTAGTTAGTCAAAATGGAGAAAATGGGTACAGGGTAGTTTCTAAGATGTTTGTGTATCAAAACGGTAAATTGATCGAACAGAAACAACTTACCTCAAGTTATTACAAACCACTGGATAAAATTATTCTGGTAGGTACTAAACCAGTACGGAGTAAACCTAGTTCCGGAACCAATATTACCAAACCATCTGTTTCGCGGCCTGCTGAGCAGGGGCAGGCAGGTACTGTTCCGACTAAACCGGCTGAACCGACTACTCCGACTACTCCGACTACTCCGACTACAACGACTAACCCGACAACACCGACTACAACGACTAACCCGACAACACCGACAACACCGACTAACCCGACAACACCGAATACAACAACTAACCCGACTAAACCGGCGAAACCGCCAATAGAGTCACCGGTCATCAAGCCACAGACTCCACAGACTGAACCGTCAGAGGTAGAAGACTATCCGGAGCTTAGCCCTGATGCAGTAAATTAATGACGCGATGGAAATCGCGTCATTTTTTTGCGTTTGAAATTTGCCGGTGCAGTCAAGATTTTGTTAATTTTGCATATATATTATTGAAGATTGGGATTCGTAGGAGCATATTACGAAAGGGGAGAAAATATTGAAAAAAATAGTTATTGCCGGTCGTAACGATTCTGGCAAGTCAACTATCCTGGGGGAAATATATAAAGGTCTAAAAATGCGGGATTACCAGCCGCTGGCAGTAGGTTCGGGAGTGCAGGATGAAAAGCCATATCTCCTTAAGGGCATTGAAGCAACTTATCTCACTGTTGCTATCCCGGAGCCGGGTTTTGATGTGGTATCTGATATAGATCGGGTGATTAGAAACGCCGTTAACCTTATCAAAGAAAAGAATTCTCTTATTCAACATGCACGCAAAGCGTTGGAAGAACTTAACAAAGTTAGATCAGTGCTCGAGCTGGGCAACCTTCAGCAGAAGGACATTCCCCCGGTAGCTTCACTGCCTGATGTGGTACTTATAGAAGCTGTGGGAATAAATGACGGGTACAAGTCAGAAGAAACCCGAAAATTAGGGGATATGCTTTTAACTATTGTCCCCGCCGGTATAAAAAATGAAATTATTATGGAACAGGGTAGTATACTTCTTGACGAGTCAGATATTATTATAGTTACAAAAGTAGATGAGACTCCACGGGATGTTGCCACTACAACCATAAAACTTTTACAGAGAATTTACAGGTATAAACCTATTATTCCTGTTGTTGCCACCAAGGGTGTGCATATAGAACTAGTGATTGAGGAGGTAGTTAAACGCCTGGCCGATCCTATCCGTCTTTTGGATCTTGACCAGGAAGAAAGCTCTGCCAAGTAAATTATATGGGATGCAGTTAGTAAAGCGTATGTTTCTAAACGTACGCTTTTGGTTTTTATAGATGTTGGTTTTTTATAGATGTTGTTACGTTTACCCGAAAGATGTATAATGATGTAGAAACTATGACCAGATTCGTAGAAAGAGAGAATGCAGATGTGTGCTAAATGGCGTAGGAAGCGTTCGGAAAAAAGCATATTACGAAAAATTATATCAATGATTGTCCTTTTTCTTATGGTTGGAATCATTGGTTTAACTTTTGGTTATTATAACTTAACTCAGCTTCTTAAGCCTGCAGCCGGAGCAGAAAAGCCTGTTGAGAAAAGGCTGACTATTCCGAAGGGAGCAAGTTCACAGCAAATTGGAAAAATAATGGCCAACCAGGGTTTGATTCAGAGCAGCCTTGCCTTCCGTATCTATGTGAAGGCAAAAGGGCTTGAGGACAAGCTTCAGGCGGGGGAATATGTTTTTAATACAGGATTATCGACTCAGGAGATTGCCAGGAGAATAGCCAGAGGTGAAACTCTTGATTTGAGTTTTACAATTCCCGAAGGGTACACTCTCAAACAAATTGCGGACAAGCTTGAAAAGAGCGGGATTATTGATAGAGCCAAGTTTATGAATCTCGCAGCAAATGAAGATTTTGATTATGATTTCGTAAAAAAACTGCCTAAAGGTCCTGTTAGGCTGGAAGGGTATTTATTCCCTGATACCTACAGAATAAATACAAAGACAAATGAAAAGCAAATTATAGAGATGATGCTCAGTAGATTTGAACGGGAAATTACTCCTGAATTCAGAGAAAAAATCGCTAAGCAGGGGTTAACATTGAATCAGGCTGTTATTTTGGCTTCAATAGTGGAACGAGAGGCCAAGAAGGATGACGAGAGACCCAAGGTGGCAGCTGTATTTTTAAATAGGATGAAAAAGGGCTGGAAACTTGAATCCTGTGCTACAGTTCAGTATGCTCTGGGTACAAATAAAACCAGACTGTTGACAAAAGACCTGCAGACAAAATCCCCATATAACACTTATTTAAAAAAAGGATTGCCAATAGGACCCATATCCTCTCCTGGTAAGTCTTCGCTGCTGGCTGTAGCCAATCCCGCAAAGGATGATTATATGTTTTTTGTGGTATATGAAGATGGTAATCATATATTCAGCCGCACCCTGAAGGAACACAATCGGGCAAAGGCAGTTTACCTCAGCAAGCTAAAAAATTCTCAATAAATGTTATAGTTGAATATTGAAATTAAAGTAGTCTCAATAATATAGTAATTAAAAAAGTCTGAATAATGTTATAATAAATAAAGGGAGTGTGTGGCGCCAGGCCACACATTTTCGTGTAAGTAGAATCATCGTGTAAGTGGAGGAATATATGGTATCAATTGTGGATTCAGCTATTGAAAAGTACCTTAGGAGTTTTGCCCCGGGAAGACCTGATTTTATGCTGGAAATGGAGAAATATGCGGAAGAAAATTATGTTTCTATTATTCCACCGGAAGTAGCCCAATTCCTTACCTTCTTAATCCATACAAACCGTTCTTGTAATGTATTGGAAATAGGAACCGCCATTGCATATTCAACAATATGGCTGGCCTGGGCTGTAGAGCCTCGTGATGGCCATATCACTACTATTGAAATAAATGACCGGAGAGCTGAAACAGCGATCCAAAATATAAAAACTGCCGGGTTGGATAACCGTATAACTCTCTTGAAAGGACATGCAGTGGATATCATCCCTGAGCTAAAGGATAGTTATGATTTTATTTTTATCGATGCCGCAAAAGGGCAGTATGGTTGGTTTTTTGAAGAACTTTATCCAAGGCTGGTTCCTGGAGGTTTACTGGTATCGGATAATGTATTGGCTGAAGGATTAGTTGTCCTGGCTGACGAACAATTAAGACATAGGCAGAAAACATCTGTCAGGAGATTAAGGGATTACCTAAAAATGATAACTACTCACCCGGGCCTTGAGACGACTGTTATTCCACTGGGTGATGGTATTGCTGTCAGCCTAAAAAGGTAGGAGTTGAACCGTATGAATAAACCAGAATTACTTGCTCCCGCAGGGGATTTGGAAAAGCTGAAAATGGCCGTTCGATTTGGTGCTGATGCTGTTTATCTGGGCGGCAGGCAGTTTGGACTTAGAGCGTCTGCGGGTAATTTTGATACTGAACAAATGGCACAGGGCATTGAATTTGCCCATGCTCACGGGGCAAAAGTATATGTTACAGTGAATGTTTTTGCTCACAACCGTCATATAGAAGAATTACCCGGTTATCTACGTGAACTCTACGAGCTGGGCGTAGATGCAATACTTGTTTCCGACCCAGGGGTTTTCACTATTGCCAGGGAGACGGTCCCAGGCTTGCCTTTACATATAAGTACTCAGGCCAATACCACCAATTGGGCATCAGTAAAGTTTTGGGCCCAGCACGGAGCTGAAAGAATAGTTCTGGCCAGGGAATTATCTCTGTCAGAAATAAGGGAAATAAGAGATAAGGTTGATATTGAACTAGAGGCCTTCGTGCATGGTGCCATGTGTATGTCCTATTCCGGAAGATGCCTAATGAGCAGCTTCATGACAGGTCGTTCTGCAAACCTGGGGGAATGTGCCCAGCCGTGCCGGTGGAAATATGCTCTGGTAGAAGAAAAGAGACCAGGTCAGTATTTCCCCATAGAGGAAGACGAAAACGGTTCTTATGTGTTTAACTCCATGGACCTCTGCATGATAGAACATATACCTGAATTAGTGAAAGCAGGTATAAATAGTTTTAAGATTGAGGGAAGAATGAAGAGCATTCATTATGTGGCCACTGTAGTAGGTGTGTACAGAAAGGCCATTGATAGTTTCTTTGAAAATCCTCAAGGATGGAGTTTTAATCCGCTATGGCTCGATGAAATACGCAAAGTGAGTCACAGGGAATATACTACTGGATTCTTTTTTGGGCGGGAAAATTTTAAAGGCGAGAATGTTGAGACATCCGGCTATAGAAGAGAATATGACTTCGTAGGTGTAGTAAGGGAATATAATCCCGATACAAAAACTGCGGTGGTTGAACAAAGGAATAAATTCTGCTTGGGTGATGAAATAGAAATTACAGGTCCGGATACCCCTACCTTTGTTCAAGAGATAAAATACATGAGTGATAGTAACGGAAAGCCAATTGAGGCAGCACCTCATGCTCAGCAGACGGTGATTCTGTCTGTTGAAAAGCCGGTTCATCCTCTTGATATGCTTCGCAGGGAAAAAGCTTAAAGGGAAAAGCTTAAGAGGAGGAGTGAATTCTTTGGATAAATGCAGCATAAAAGTGAAGATGGAACCGCGTGATATCGTTTATCTCGATAATATCATTGAAGGTTTTGACAGCCTGGCAATAGTTAGCACGGGTAAAGCCGGAACAGGTGAAGTGACCCTGCATGTAACTCCTGACACTTATGATGATGTAATGGCAATTTTGGAGAGGTTTCCGTGGCCGCTGATTATATTGCGGGATTAAACTGAAGAAGTAATAAATCTTTCTGAAACACATAAAAAACAGTGTAGATAAAGCAACTACACTGTTTTTCTTTATTGGTTAGTAATAACCTTCTTAATTAGTTTGTTATCGGTTTCAAGGTCATTAACCCTAGAGATTACCTCATTCAATTTAACTTCTTGCTCGGTATTATGTGCAACTTGAGCATAAATAGTATCCAGTTTTTTATTGACACCTTCAAATCCAGCCCGCATCTCTGCAGCCAGAGAGGTTTGACCTTCTTCCAGAGATTCTTGACGCTTTTCCAAAGAGATCAGACCATTTTCTAAAGATCCTTGACGTTTTTCCAGAGAGGTCAGGCCATTTTCTAAAGAGGCTTGACGATTTTCCAGAGAGGTTAGACCATTTTCTAAAGAGGCTTGACGTTTTTCTAGAGAGGTCAGCCCTTGCTCTAGAGAGGCTTGACGATTTTCCAGAGAGATTAGACCTTTTTCCAGAGAGGCTTGGCCTTTTTGCATAGAGGCTTGGCCTTTTTGCAGAGAATTCTGACCTTCTTCAAGGCGGCCAACTCTGGTATTTAAGGTTTTTAGTTCTTCAAGGATTTGATTTAAAACTGCTTCCATGACGATTTCCTCCTTAGGTTATTTTTATTATAGCTTGGATTGATATATATATCAATCCAAAGATGCATGATAGAATTGGCGCCAAACCCTACAATATGCTGTTACAAATACATGTTAAATGAGACCGATAACTATCTAGAGGGGGCTTTTTATTTTGAAGAGATGAGGATTGCGAACCTTGGTATAAATGTTGGTTGTTGTTATGCTGGCATGGCCTAAAAGATTTTGAATATATCGGATATCTGTGCCTGATTCTAGTAGATGTGTAGCGAAACAGTGACGCAGAGTGTGGCAGGAGGCTGACTTTTGCAGATGTGCTTTCTTAATTGCTTGCTCAAAAACCTTCTGTAGAGTACGGGTTGTATATTTTCCTCCTCTCTGAGTCATAAAAAGATGTTCTTTAGCTTCTTTGCCTGACATGTATCTAAGTAATGAAGGTTTTAAAGTTTGGGAAAATACGGTAATTCTGTCCTTGTGACCTTTTCCACCCCTAACAAACAGTGTCAGGTTATCTAATTGAATATCCTGTACTCTTAGGTTAACTACTTCGGATACTCTCAGTCCTGAGGAATACATTAATTGAAGTAATAGTTTGTGAGTGGGGTTATCAGTTACATCAAATATTTTAATGACTTCTTCCCTGGATAAGACAATTGGAATGCGACGTTCTGACCTGGGTCGGGCAATTTCTTCAAGAATAAATGGTTGTTTGTATAGATGTTTATATAACATTACTAGAGAGTTAATGGTCTGGTCAACTGAGGCAGAACCTAGACCTTTGTTATTTATTATTGCGTAAAGGTATTTTTTGATCTGATCAGTTGTAATACTTCTAGGGTCTTGAGGATAAAAGGTATCCAAAAAATTCTTTAGCAGGGAGGTATAAGTTTTGATAGTTCGTTGACTATAATTTCGGAGCTTCATTTCCCGTTGATAAACTTCAATTAGATTGTTAGCATAGTTTTCTTCCTGTTTATTGCTATATTCCTCCATCCAAAAGCACCCCCGAACATATGTTCCTTATCTTTTATTTTATAATATGGTAAAATTAGACATATGTCAATGTTTTTTTCTATTCAGAGTAAAATGAACTTACTTCGTATATAATTTAATTTTATTTATTTTTTCGAACTAAGTTCACATATAAAAGTGTTAGGTGAAATGACCATATCGGAGATGGTCTTTGGGGTCTTTTATTTTAATACAGGTAGGTGCAATGAATGAGAGTAACTTGCGATTCAACATGCCATATGGGTTATATATATTTAAAACCAACTGATTCGTTTAGATTTGAAAAAAGTATGGATATCATCAGCAAGTACGTTCATCAAGATAAGCTTCATATCCCAATTATGCAGGATGATAAAGTTTCTGAGGATTTAAAACATCTCAAAGTAATGAACAAGATTTACCAGCAAGCAATAGAAGATGGAGACTTTGAGGAGGAATATCATAACGATGCCGATGATGAAGGCTATTTTGTTGGGATAGAGCGTACTATTTCTAAGGAAAAATTTATTAATCTCATTGTTCAGCAAGCTTATTGTATTTACAAAGTAATGTATGGCAATAGAAACTTTGTATTTCTAACACTTGACGACCCTCTTAAAGTTTTAAGCGGTACCAATGTCATTTATCCATTATCGAATAGGGAAGACGTATTTGCGGTTGTCGATATCAGAATACAAAAGGGTTTTTACGAAGACGAAGAATTTAGCTATAAGACGGGATTTGTTTTAGGGATACTTTCCTCAAGAAATGATATTTATCCTATAGAGTACCTTAGCGATCCTGAATTTATTCTGTATGAGTAATCTCGGGTCTGTGGTCACATCACCTAACAACACTGGAAACGGCTCCGCTACGCTCCGACCCAACTTTTCCT
>JAENZX010000014.1 GCA_016841045.1 Thermincola carboxydiphila | reverse complement strand
CATCGTCTTCATAAAACTCTGTTTGCACCGATTCACCAACCGGAATAATTGTGCCATTAAACGAAACAGAGGCTGTCAATCCTTTTGGTACATTTACAGCTCCGGAGGCTGGGCTGTAAGAATTAACCTTTAGTCCAACACTTACTCCGCCTGAAGCACCTGATTTATTAGCCGTATTATCAGCTATTGTTACTGTCTGGTTACCGGCTGTAAGGAATTTGACTGGGAATGTTTTTTGACCCTGATCCGTTGTCTGGAACTTATAGGACCCGGGCAGGTTAGCAAAAATGTCTGAAGAATTCCATGTTATAGTACCATTGTAATTACCGATAACATTAGTATATTTATCAAGGGCATAAACAGTCATGTTAACGGTTTGGCCGGGTTCTGCACTCGCCTTGTCCGGTATGACATCAAAACTTGACAGCGCTCCATAGGTGAAGGTCTGGTCAAGGATTGCTGTCCCAAATTCAGGTGACAACGCTGTTAAATTATATGTCCCTGCAATCTGTTCGTCGTAATAAAAAGCAGCTGTGCTTTGACCTGCGCCAATTTGCACCGTTGTTATTTCTGAACCGCCTGTAGAAGAATCATAATATCTACCGGTGGCTGAATTGGTTGACAAATCAATGGTATAGACACTTGAACCTACGGTTTCGTTTTCATATTCATCTGCTAAAGTTACCCATCCCATTAACCTAGTGTCCACGGAAGATACATCAGCATCAAGATTTAGAGTAAACCCGGCAGCTGCTCCTGCTGTAACCTCTACATTTTGGACATGTCCCTCAAGACCGCTTGAAGATATACTTATGGGATTTAATCCTGCCACATTATCTCTATAATAAACTTCCGCGTAATTTGAATCGGTGGGGATAGTCACACTGGAAATGGGATTACCGAGACTGTCAAAAAATACCCCCGCCTCTGAATCTGCAGATAAATTTAAAATTGTGTCAGCTGCTGCATTTGTAGGAACACCACTGGCGTTTTGCAGCTGAACTCCGATGGCACCGCTTATATTTCCTGCAATAATGCTCTGTGGGGCAGTAACAAATTTAACCTTGGCGGGGCTGGAAGTGGCCTTAACCCGAAAAGCTGCCGCTGCTGCTTCCTGCCCGGTGATAAATTTAAGTGTATAATCTCCGTCAGTCAGCCCGGTCGCTATCTTAAAGGAGACTGACTGCCCGCTGACAATAATATCTGAGATCTTGTCATTAAAATACTGCCCTGTTGACTTTTGCAGGGTGATGGTTGTTGTCCCAGATTGAAAATTAGTATTTGTCCCGGTGGCGGTCACATCAACTGGGGAGAAATAACCCTCGGCAACCTGATTAGGAGTGATGGCCGCCTGTGGCTGATAAACATTTAAAAATGTTTCCAAGGGACTTTGACCCGACTTGGATACACTAAGAGTATAATTTCCTGCGGCAAGTCCCGTATTTACCTGAACAGTCAACTCGGTAGAACTATTAACAACCTTCTGTGCCAAGATATTGACAGGATTGTCCGAGGAATCGCGAAGGGTAACGACAGTGTTGGAATCAAAAGCGGTATTCGTCCCTGTTACTGTAAGAGTTATAGGTGTACTGTAATCCTTTGGTATCGAAGAAGGACTGGCAGTGATATTTGCACTGTAGATTGTCAGTTGACCTGTAACCTGTTCAGTACCTGTTTGAATTCTTACATTGTAGCTTTTGGCAGCCAACCCGGTTGCCAATTGGAATGACAAACCAGTATTTCCCGTTACGTTCACGGTATTAGCTATCACAGCACCCGGAACTTCCGAACTACCGTCCAAAATAGTTACAATACTGGACCCCTGAACAAACTTTGTGTTTGTCCCTGTAACAGTGACTGTGACCGGGTCTGTATTACCCGCCCGGATACTGGACGGACTTAGAGTAATGCTTACCGGATAAACAGTAAAAGGAGCTTCCACTGTTTCCGTTCCCGTAGTAATCTGCACCTTATAAGTTCCAGCAGATCGACCGGTACCAATCGAGAAGCTAAGGTTGGTGGAATCGCTAACAGTCAATCCAGTAATTCCACCTGAAATTTCATTATTGCCCGAATCAAGCAGTTTAACAGTGGTATTACCATTCACAAAACCGGTATTTGATCCGACTGCAGTAACACTGACAGCCGAACTATACCCTTCTGGCGCACTGCTAGGTGAAATGCTTACACTAGGTGCAGTAATATTAAAAACTGCGGTCCCAGTGCCCGCCGGTGACGATGTTCTTATCTCATAGGTACCAGTCGGTAAGCCTATGGCAATCTGAAAAGTTGTTGAGTAATTACTGTTGACCACAATGCTTATAATCTTATTGGTCTGTTCTATTCCGTCTTTGTATAATCTTACCAATGTAGCATCCTGCTCAAAAATCGGCTCACTACTTGTAGCAGTAACACTCAAAGGACTGCTATAACCCTCATTAACACTGGTTGGGTCAAGAGTAAGGCTGTGTGTTACGGCATAAACCGGAAAAGCAGGCATAATCAGGGTAAGACTGAAGATAATCAGTAAAAGTAACGAATTTAATCTTAGTCTTTCTCTCAAAATTCATACCTCCGCATGTTGAATAATCTATCTAGAGCTTATTAAGATTTAACATCAGCCGTTTCAGCATAACTGCAGCTTCGGCTCTGGTGGCATTGCTTAGCGGTGCAAGCTTTCCTTCTCCCTTGCCTTTGATAAGTTCTGCCTCTACAGCCACTGCCATGTGCGGCTTTGCCCACAGTGAAACTGCATGCCTGTCGGAGAAACCGTTCAGATTGTCACCGGCTATATTTACTGAATGGCCGTATTCTGAAAGGGCTCTGGCCAAAATTACTGCTATCTCCTGCCGGGTGATTGTACGGTTAGGCTGGAAGGTTCCGTCCGGATTCCCAACAACAAGACCTGCTTCACTCACCGCACCTACACCACCAGAAAACCAGTCATTGTCTCTGACATCCTTAAAGCTGGTGCCTTTGGCAGCCGGAAGATTTAAGGCCTTCTGCATCAAAACTGCAAATTCTGCCCTGGTTATATTTCGTTCAGGACCAAAAATAAGTTCATTAAAGCCCTTCACTACTCCCCGGTCTGATAACAGCTCAACATCTTCTTTGGCCCAGTGTCCCACCAGGTCATAAAATCCTTTTTCATACAGCCGTACACTATATGTGCTAAAGCTGTTCCGTTCAACACTTATAACGCCTTTGTCGGGGTCTGCTTTCCCGCCCATATATTCCCAGGCTCCATTTTTCTCATTAAGACGGTAAATGCCCAACCTGGAAATCATATTCTGAGCAGTTCCCGAATCGAACTTAAGGCTTAAAGTAAGGGGCTTAGAAAAAACTTTGGCTGCCTTTTTCTGGCCGTTAGTGCCCTTAATACTAAACTGTACATCTACTGTTTCCCCTGCCTCCTGTGAAATCCCCCTGCTGTCGGTCCCTGAAACACGCTGGGCATTAAACTCAAGTTCGCCTCCCGGCAGCAATCCGGTTATTTCCTTTAATACAGCAGGTGGCAGAGTAACGGAAACTTCTTCTGTGAAAATGACTAGCTTCTGTTGTGCACGAGTCAAATTAGTTAAGGCTTTTAGTGGCACAACTGCCTGATACTGTTTTACCGGGGTCCCACCAGGATTCAGAACGGGTAGTATTACCTGTCCCTGGTTAGCCTGCTTTGCCAAATTGGATAAATCTGCAACTTTCTTTTCATCAGCAGTCAGCTTCACGCCTCCTGAAGCAGGCTCTACAGTTACAACACCTGCACCGGTCGCTATCTGACCCGATTCGATTGTTGGTGTATCTGGAACTGAGGGAGCCCCTCCCCCTCCTCCACCCCCGCTGCCTGGACTAGACGGTTGATCCGTAGTAGTTCCGGAGTCATCTTGTCCCGAGTCGGGTCCAGAAGGAGTATCGGTTTCCGGGTCTCCACCTGTAGTTGGTGGGAGATTTTTTACCGGAGGTACCTGACCGGATGGAGGTATGTTTTCTGTAGGAGGTATATATCCCGGTTTTTGCTGCTGGTAATAGGGTGGTAACTGATAATTTGGCCTTGCAGGATTTACCGGCACTGTTGCAGCTGCTTCAACAAAAACATTTCCTGTAACCATTAACCAAACAAATGCCAGTACTCCTGCTATCAGCCTCAGGGCCCTTTGCCCCATAATAACACCTCTTCCCAGTGTGTTTTTTATTAGGGGCGGTTGTTACCGCCCCAATCATTTTTGCTTGTTAATACTGCTATACTTACAGTGTTAAATCTATATTTTGGGTTAGGGATTGTCCGCTTACTGTTAAAGAACTGTTCACAGCCAGCCATTCGGTCTCGGTAACAACATAGGTAATTGTGTATACCCCATCAAAAGCAGCTAACTCGTAATTACCGTTTGCGTCAGTTGTAATCCAACGGGTATTCTTGCCTTCAGGTTTTATACCTACTGTTGCGTTTGCTGCAGCACTTCCGTTAATGGTAACCGTTCCTGAGATTTTGAGGTCAGATTGATTGATAGTACCAACGTCAATTGTTGATCCCTCAGTAACTGTAAAGGTGTAATTGAGGTCAACCCATCCCTGATTATTGTAGTAACCAACAAACCTGTATTCCCCGGGGCTAAGAACAAAGCCAAAAGCACCATCTTTGGTAGTCGTCCACTTTGTCTTTGACCAGTCATCAGCTGGTACATTGGCGGGCTGAACTGACAGCCAGGCTTCATTACCAAATCCTGCACCGGTCAGACTCCCCACAACATTGGGAGTAGGAATCCGTACCTCTAAATTGCTAACTGTGGAGGTCGCTGTAAATTCCTGATTTACCTCAACTTGTCCCTCATTGTAACCGATATTTTTGATTATGTAGTTACCTGGATCAAGAATCATCTCAAACCTGCCCAGTTCGTCTGCATTAACCCATCTTAACTTATTGTAATCGTCATCAGCCGCTCCTGCAGGTTTAATTTCCAGATAAGCATTGGGCAAAACCTCTCCGGAAGCTTTAAATACAGTCCCTGTTATATTAGGTGAAGGAATTATTACATCGATATTTGCAACATCGGTATCAGTGACACTAAATTGCTCGCCGGTAAACTGCACCCAGCCTTTGTTGGAAGAAACTCCTGTCACATTGTACGCACCCGGGCTCAGGCTTAAACTGAAACTACCGTTTTCATCAGCGCCTGTCCACTGAGTAGCACTCCAGTCATCAGAAGCAGCTCCTGCCCTGGTTACTGCAACCCATGCATATGGAATAACTTGATCCTTATTAGTATTGGTATAAACCCGACCTCTGACATTCATACCGGGAATCTTCACAGCAAGGGTTGTTAACTTACCTGCCAAAACTGTAAAGGCCTGGTGCATCTGCACCCACTTATTACCAGAGGGCGAATTATAGGAAATCCCTGTCACTACATAATTCTTATTGGTTCCACCATCATCCAATATCAGACTGAACTTACCGTCGGCATCAGTCGATGTCCACTTGGATACTTCATAGCTGCCTTCAGAAATCGCCTCAGGCATAATTTCGATCCAGGCATTAGCTATTAAATTGCCGTTTTCATCCCTGAGTACTCCATTTACATTCGGTCCGGGAATCTGTACTTCTATAGTTTCTACTGTGCTGTTTGTAACTGTAAACTGGGGCCCTGGTAACTCAATCCACCTGGTGGATGTGGATATTGATGTAACCTTATATGTATCAGGCATCAGAGTTCCGGTGAAGTTGCCCTGGCTGTCAGTTTGCAGCCATCTGACATTTGAATAATCATTAATACTGCCGTTAGTATCAATTACGGCTGCAGGAGCAACCGTTACCCAGGAATCCTGAACAGGAAGTCCGTTTTCATCAAGAACCCGGCCCTTGAGGTTTTCTGCAGGAATGTTCACTGCCAGGTTGTCTGCCGGAGCCATAAATTCCTGCTGCCAGGGAATCCATTCACCCTGTTGGGTTGAAATCCCGTCTATAAAGTAGGTGCCAGGATTGAGGTTAAGCCCAAATCTACCGGAGGCATCAGTTCTAACCCAATGATCGTTCATACCGGTGGCTGTTCCTTCTGTCGTGTTTGGGTTCTGATCCCTTATAGTAAGCCATGCGTCCGCCAGCGGAACACCACCTCTGGTTAGAACACCCCTTACATTCTTGCCTGGCAGAACCAGCCTGATTTGATTGTTAACTGCCAGATTTCCGTCGTTAACTAAATTGTACGAATCGTTGACCGAAAAGGTCTTGCCTGTTAAAGATACCCATTCGATAGAAGTGGATATTCCATAAATATCATACATACCTGGTTTAAGGGAAATTGAGAAATTACCGTCTTTATCAACCTGAAACCATCTTTCCTTATAAGGTTCATTTTGTGCAGTGTCTGCACTGCGTATTTCTATCCATGGCATATCTCTGACTGGAGTTATGCCGTCAGACTCAAAGACCGTCCCTGTTATATTTGATTCGGCCAAAATTATATCCAGCGGTTGGGTCAATACCCCACCCGATACGCTAAAATCATAACTTATTCTTTCTGAGGTTCCATCTGGAAGAACAATTTCAGTTACTTCATAATTTCCGTCTGGAAGGAAAAGGCTGAAATTACCCAAGCTATCAGACTGAACCCATCTATAGGCTGACCAATCATAGTCTGGTGCACTTGAGTCTCGGATAGATATTCCTGCTTCAGCTAAGGCAATTCCCTTGGAATCCCTTATACTTCCGGTAACGTTTGGCTGCGGAATCCGTAGGGTAACATAATTATTGGAGTCCACTGTTATCAAACTGTTTCCGGTATCTGTAGAAATTGTCCAGCTATTTTCACTGCCGCTTACGTTCAGGAATTCGCCGGATAAATCTACCCATTTATTTTCATTAACAAGCCCGACCCTATACCTGCCGGCAGGTAAATAGTTTTCAAAAACGTACTTCCCTTTTGCGCTGTCCCACTTGGCAAAAGCATCTCTTGTTTCTGCGTAAAAAGTGCCGGTTGAATCGGTTTTTTCACTGGTAAAGGTCACTATAACATCATTTGTGGCAGCTGTGCTTTGGGGTGCTGCAAGACCGCCAATTTCCCCTTTTACATTGGACTCAGGGATTACCACATTCATAACACTGGCAGTATCAGTGGGAACGTTAAACTGCTTGTCCAGGAAAACAGGCGTCAAATAATCATTGGCTTCAGGCAGGTATGCCCTTTCAATGGTGTAATCACCATCCTGCAGGTCAATGCCAAAGTAGCCTTCACTATCAGTCATTATCCAATAATAATAGGCGTCACCTGTAGCACTGGTTGAACTGGTTGACCCTGTATCGATTTGCTTAATGTCTAATCCGGCTCTGCCTTGTGGAATATTACCCTTAAGCAAGCGGCCTTTCACCCTGGGCTCTGGCAATGTTACCTTAAGCTTGCCGTTCTCAATAGTTATACCGCCAGAAAAACCAGTCACAACAACATCCATCCCAGACAGCATTTCAATGGTAACAGTTCCGATTTCCAAGGTCTGGTTATCTTTAGTTATTCCAAGACTATAAGTTCCTGGCTGAACCCCCTCAAAATCAAATTGGCCGTCGTACATCCATGTATAAATAGGATATTGCTCAGATGTTCCAGTGGCTTTCAGCCATACTTCCCCACCACCGGAAACCCTGTTACCGAACCAGTTATAAACCATACCAGAAACCGTAGACTCAGTATTTGCATTTGCGGTCTGAAGAACAATGGCCTTATCAATAATTAAATCTCCCGCATAGACAGTAATGGGTACATATACGGGTGCCAGTCCCGAGAACGAATCGGGCTGTACTTCGATAGTGTAATCACCCGGCTCAAGGGCAAAATTGAATCTGCCGTCGTAGTCTGTGGGTTGATCATCGAGAAAGTCATTGTTTTGAAGAATAGTCACCCATGACCCACTCATAGGGCTAATACCATCAGAAGCATAAACAGTACCAGTAACATTATAAGGCTTTAGTGTAACCGAGATATTTGTTACTCCATTTTCAGTCACGGTAATTGTACCTTCATAGGGTGCATACTGGCTGTTAAATACTTCAAAATTATAGTTGCCTGGTGCAAGGGCGGCATCAAATGTACCGTCTTCAGTATATAAGCTCATGACATACTGATCATTCGCATCAAAAAACTCAATTTCGCTGTCTTGAGCAGGAGTTATACCATCGGGGAATAAAATGGTTCCGGTTACTGATATAACTGGTATCTCAGCAAGTAATACCCCAGATTCTGCTTTTGAAATTAACTGGCCGTTACTTGCTGCAGTGGCCATAACTTTGTAGGTGTAAGTTCCCCCGTCATCTACCCCTGTGTCTGTCCATCTGAGGTATGTGGTTTGTGTACTGGAAGGAATATTCATCTGGAATACAGGGGTTGCGGTGTTGAGATCAAAGTAGGTGCCGGCAGAACGATAAACAACATAACTGGTATTTTCGGTCATATCCGGCTGATAATTCTGCCATTCAATAACAACTTCTTTGAAACCAACTTCTAAATCAGCATATAGTGGGTCAGGTGATTCGCCGCCACCAGTGTATCCACCACCTGAACCACCATTTGTGTCACCACCGCCTGTTGGTGGCATATTCACCCAGGTTTCAATTTCAATACTGTTCAAACCATCTTCAAAAAAGATAAAGTCGTCATTTTTAAAATCTATGCCGGCCAGAAGTGTGAACTGAGCAACCCCATTTTCGAAGTTTAATTGCTTAGTATGACCAGGCCCTTCGCTAGACATATATGTAATCTCTAAATTTTGTGCGCCATTATATGAAGTATCAATGATTCTGTTTTCAATGTCGGAAAACCTGGTAATAGTACCTGAAACAGTCTCTCCGTAGACTGCATTAAACGTAGTTTCCCAATAATCACTACTCGAGATAATTGTTGAATAGCTGGGGCTGCTAAGAACCATTTCAAGGCCTTCAACAGTCCAAACCCTAACTTCCATTGCTGCTCTTACAGTACCTAAGGTAGCTATAAGTTCGTCACCATTGTGGACATCAGTCCCGGCCTGCAAGTTAACAGTAGCTACTCCGTTTACAAATTGTACTGTTCCTAATGATGTAAAGAAATCATCATCTAATAAAGTTAGTTCAAACGAATCATTTACTGCTGTATTAACGATTGTGGCATTATAATCGGAATATGCGTAGACAACAGCAGAAACAGTGGAGCCATAATCAATACTGCTCATAGGGACGGTGGAATATGAGTTGTTCCACCTGCTGTCTGCTTCGCCAACTAATGTACCATCACTGTTTACCAAAGTCATTCGGATGACTTCAACTCCAGGAACTTCATCACGAATACTAAAGTATGCAGAGTTGGAGAAAGCGGTGGTACCGTCAGAAGCACTTACTTCAATTCTATAGTCCTCTCCGGTTGTATACGAAACTCCCGAAAGGTCGGCACTCCAGCTGTAACTTGCATTCATTTCTGCCGAGTAAACAACAGGAGCCGCATAAACATGTTCCCAGGCTGTTGTGTCACCACTGGAACTAAATATACTGCCTCCTGGTTTGAGTCTGAAAATGTTACAGTTAATATTACTTATTTCGTTACCAGACTCTGTGTAAACAGATCCCCTTAAGGATCCCGGCCCCACTGAAACCAGTGTGGGATAATCCACCTCATCATCAAAACCTTCAATATAAATATCATGATATGGTTCGTAATATGGATCATAATATGATGCAAATGCTGGAGCAAACGAAGTTAGCAGGATTGAAACAGTTAACAATAATGCCATTAATCTTTTTGTCTTCAATAAATTCCCCTCCTATCTGACCTTGCCATTAAAATTATAAAATTATATCCTCCCTTCTGCTGTTTGTTATAAATCTCAGCCAAAAACTTAACGATAACAATTATTGCTAATTTTAACAATAAATTTTGGTTATTCGACATGTTTCATAAATTTTCCTCTATAATCGAGGAGGGCAATACAAAAAAACCAACAAAGCAGGCTGCTTTGTTGGTTTTCTAAACAAGTATATAGCGTTTTAAATTTTATTGCACCTCTTACTTTTATTGTACATTTTACTGTTTAAGCCTTGGGTCCAGAGCATCTCGAAGACCGTCACCGAGAAGATTGAAACCAAGCACCACAAACATGATGGCCATGCCCGGGAAAATCATGACATGTGGGGCCTTCTGGATATAACTCCTGCCATCACTCAGCATTGCCCCCCATTCTGGTGTTGGCGGCTGTGCGCCAAGTCCCAGAAAACTTAGAGCAGCTGCATCCAGAATAGCGGTACCTACACTGAGTGTAGTCTGTACAATAATAGGCGCAATGCAGTTAGGGAGTACATGCCGCATTATAATTCGGAGGTCACTGCAGCCTATTGACCGGGCCGCCTCGATATACTCCGCTGCTTTGACACTTAAAACCGTGGAGCGAACAATACGGGCAAAATGAGGGGTATAAACCACCCCTATCGCTATCATGGCATTTCTCAGCTCCGGTCCCAAAACAGCTGTTATGGCTATGGCCAGAAGAACACTGGGAAAAGCCAGGAGAATATCCATAGCTCTCATAATGATACCATCAAGCCATCTGCCGTAATATCCGGCTGCAGCACCGAGAGATACCCCCAGAATAAGGGCAAAGCTTACTGAGATTACGCCTATCTGCACAGATATCCTGGAGCCATATATTAACCTACTGAAAATATCCCTGCCCTGACTGTCACGGCCCATTATATGCTGGCCGCTTGGTTCCTCCAGCCGTTTGACAAGGTCGCTATCATTGATAGGGTCATAGGGCGCGATAACAGGAGCAACTAAGGCCACCAGTAAAAATATTGCCACAATGATTAAGCCAATTAGTGAACTCTTACTCCTGACTATACGATTAAAGGCATCTGCCCATAACCCTTTACTTTCTCTAGTTTCATTCCGGGGCTGTTGTGTATCGTTTAGATTTAAAACTGTTTCACTCATGTATTGCCCCTCCTAGTTAACTCTGATGCGAGGATCAACAAAACTGTATAAAATATCAACAACCAGATTTATAAACACAAAAATCAGTGAAATAATCAAAATACCACTCTGTACTACCGGAAAATCTCTTTGCATTATTGCTTCGTACATTAGACGGCCAATTCCAGGCCATGAAAAAATCGTTTCCGTTAGAACTGCACCACCCAGCAGAGTGCCGAATTGAAGGCCCATAACAGTTAGTACGGGAAGAAATGCGTTCTTTAAAGCATGCCTGAAAATCACTACTTTTTCCTTAAGTCCCTTAGCTCTGGCAGTCCTAATATAATCCTGACGGAGGACTTCCAACATGCTGGAGCGGGTCATCCTTGCTATAATAGCCATAGGAATTGTAGCCAAGGCCAGACTGGGCAAAATCAGGTGCTTCAGTGAATCAAAAAGCGCTTCCCAATTCCCGGTCAAAATAGAATCAAGCACATAGAAATTTGTTATATTGTCTAATCTGAGTTCAACGCTTAACCTTGCTGAGGCATCGAGTAAACCCAGTTTAAAAGCGAAAAGCCACTGCATCATTAAGCCCAGCCAGAAAATCGGCACTGAGACACCAAAGAGGGCTCCAATCATGCTGATATTATCGAACCATGAATACTGTTTTACTGCGCTGATTACTCCCGCCAATACCCCAACCAGAATTGCAATAGTCATCGCTGCAATTGAGAGTTCCATTGTTGCAGGAAACCTTTCGGCAAATTCCTCAATAACAAGAGAGTTTGTAATCACAGACCGGCCAAAATCCCCTTGGATGAGCTGGCCCATAAACCTCAAATACTGAATGTGCAGAGGGTCATTAAGCCCCAGCTGTTCGCGTACCGCTGCAAGCGACTCTGGAGTCGCCCGCTCCCCGAGGATTGCCCTGGCAGGATCACCGGGTATAAGGTGAATCAGTAGAAAAGCACATATAGAAACTCCTATTATAACCGGAATCAGTCCTAGCAGCCGCTTAATAATATATCTTGTCATTATACCTGTATACCCTCCTTAACCCTAAGCTCGGAACAAGGCTTCCCTAAATCGGGAATAGAAAAATTGTGTAAATGGAGCCGGGCCTAACCCGGCTCCGAAATTGGAGTCACTCAAAAAAATTTAAGCCAACTTTAATAATCCCTACTTATTAAGTTGGAGTCTCTACTCTGCTTTGTCCAGGCTAACAAAGCACTCTGTACCTGTAGCATGAGGCAGCCAGCCGGTGATTGACTTCTTGGCTGCTATAGGCGGGGTTGAGTGTACCAGTGGTACCCAAGGGGCATGTTCGCTGACCAGTACCTGTGCCTGTTCATAGAGCTTAGCCCGTTTAGCCTGATCAGATTCCTGCTGAGCTTCGGTCAGTAAGGCTGAAACCCTATCGTCCCTGTAGAATGAAACGTTCCCTGCTGAACCTTTGACGGTATTGGTTTTGTCTAACAGATAGAACAGGAAGTTATCGGGGTCACCATTATCACCTGTCCAACCGAACAGGTATAAGTCATGCTCACCCTTTTCGCCTTTTTGAATATAAGTAGTCCAGTCATAGGTAACAATTTTGGCGTCAATACCTACCTTGGCCAGGTCCTGCTGAATAGCCTGGCCAATTTCCTTAGGCTGGGGCATATAGTCCCTTGCCACAGGCATTGCCCATAGAGTGGTTTTAAAGCCATTAGGGAAACCTGCTTCGGCAAGAAGGGCTTTAGCTTTGGCGGGGTCATATTCATACCCTTTGACATTGTCATTATAACCCCAGAGAGACGGGGGAAGCGGGTTCTTGGCCGGCTTTGCCAAACCGCCGTAGAAGGCGTCAATAATAGCCTGTTTGTTAACAGCATAATTGATAGCCTGGCGAACCTTGACATTATCAAGAGGCTTTTTCTCCATATTCATGGCGAGATAACCAACATTCATACTGGGCCTTAACATCAGCTGCAGGTTGGAGTCGTCTTTTACTGTCTGTATATCATCCGGGTTTAATCCAATCATGGCATCAATAGTCCCAGCCTTAAGCTCCAGCAGTCGTGCTGAGTTGTCCGGAATTGTCCGGAAAACTATCCGGTCAACCTTTGCCTTTTGGCCCCAGTATTCCGGGTTTTTCTCTACAACTACCTGCTGGTCTTTTTCCCATTTTACAAATTTAAAGGGTCCTGTGCCCACAGGGTTTTTAAAGTAATCCTCACCATACTTTTTAATTGCTTCGGGACTGGACATCCCAAAAGTTGCCATGGCCAGGTTGGCCAAGAATGGTGCCATTGGCTTCGTCAGAACAAATTTTACAGTGTATTCGTCTACTACCACAACATCCTTAATAACACCGGGAAATCCGCTAAACATAGCAGTATAGTAAGCGAAATCTCCTTGATGATATGGGTTCTTCTCGTCACGCCAGCGGTCAAAATTAAACTTTACCGCTTCGGCATTAAAAGGTGTGCCATCATGAAACTTTACGTCCTTCCTGAGTTTTAAGGTCCATTCCTTGCCGTCCTTTGAGTTTTCCCATTCGGTGGCAAGGGCAGGCTTCACCTCAGTACTGTCCTCTTCATAGTCCAGGAGAGTATCAAAAATTTGTTGGGTAACATATAGGCTTTCTCCATCAGTAACATTTATCGGGTCAAGACCTGATGCGTCACCACTACGGGCAAATACAAACACCTTATCATTGCCTTTGCCCTCAGAAGCTTTGTTTTCTGTCTCTTTTCCGCCGCCACAACCAACAATGTTGACCATAAGAGCCGCGATGACAAGAAAAGCGACAACCAGTTTTCTTGCTTTCACTTTTTTTACCTCCTTAAACAAATTTGCATTTATGTTAAACTTTTTGTTATCCCTTGTCTCAGGCTTATCTCAGGATAACAAAAGCTTACACCTGATTAAATCATGTGGCAGGCCACCTTATGTCCGTTGCCGATATCCTTTAGTACAGGGGCGGTTTCCTTGCATACCGCCGCGGCATGAGGACAGCGGTTGTGAAAATTACAGCCGGGCGGAAGGTCGATAGGACTCATTACATCCCCTTTTAAGACGATCCTCTCTTTCTTCAGCTTCGGATTAGCAACAGGTATCGCTGAAAGAAGCGCCTTAGTATATGGGTGCTGCGAATTCTTGTATAGTTCGCTATAACCGGCAATCTCAACAACCCTGCCCAGGTACATAACAGCTACTCTGTCACTTATATGATGTACCACACTGAGGTCATGAGCAATAAAAATAAACGTCAGGTCAAACTCTCTCTGCAAGTCCTCCATCAAGTTAATAACCTGAGCCTGGATACTAACATCAAGAGCTGAAACAGGTTCATCACAGACCACTAATTTGGGCTCCACCGCAAGCGCCCTGGCAATACCAATTCTCTGCCTCTGTCCTCCACTGAATTCGTGGGCGTAACGGTCAGCATGATATGGCGCAAGACCGACTACATCCAACAGTTTGGCTACCCTGTTTTGGACTTCCCTGCCTCTGGTAATTCCATGAAGGAGAATGGGTTCTGATATGATATCCCGAACCTTCATCCGCGGATTTAACGATGCATAGGGATCCTGAAATACCATCTGCAGGTCTTTTCGGGCGCGCCTTATATCTTTAGCATTGAGAGCCCTAAGATCTCTGCCTTCGAAGGAAATCTCACCTTCGGTGGGCTCAATTAGCCGAAGAATGCATCTTCCCGCAGTACTCTTACCGCATCCACTTTCCCCTACCAAGCCAAGAGTTTCCCCTTTATAGACCTCAAAACTTACGTCATCCACAGCTTTGAGCGTTCCAACATTTTTATTAAAGATGCTTCCTTTGTTTACGGAAAAATGCTTTTTAAGATTTTTGACTTCAAGTAAAGGCCCCATAATCATCACCTTTGCTTAATAATGACATGCAACATAATGTCCTTCCCTGACCTGCCGGTACAAAGGCTGCTTTTCACGACATACGGTTTGAGCCTTTGA
Organism: Thermincola carboxydiphila; assembly: GCA_016841045.1. GTDB lineage: Bacteria > Bacillota > Thermincolia > Thermincolales > UBA2595 > JAENZX01. The sequence goes on along the minus strand of JAENZX010000014.1, from coordinate 65,475 downwards.
ACACCTGGGAGCAAACGCACACCCGGTTGGCATATGGCGAAGATCAGGGGGAGTCCCCTCTATAGCCTCCAGCCTCTGTTTACCCCGTTCCTCAATCTTTGGCAGTGATGCCAGCAGGCCCCATGTATAAGGATGTAAGGGCGCCTCGAACAGGGTTTCCACATCAGCATATTCAACAGGTCTCCCGGCATACATGACTACTACGTGGTCACATACTTCGGCAACTACACCCAAGTCGTGAGTGATTAACATTATTGAAGTTTCAAACTTATCCTTTAAATCATTCATCAGTTCCAGGATCTGAGCCTGAATTGTAACGTCCAGGGCGGTCGTAGGTTCATCTGCTATAAGCAGCTTTGGATGACAGGATAAAGCTATGGCAATCATGGCTCTTTGCCTCATCCCGCCGCTGAATTCATGAGGGTAAGACTTCAGACGTTTTTCAGCCTCCGGAATGCCCACCAGCCTCAGCATCTCGGCTGCTCTGGCAGCTGCCGCAGTCTTATCAAGCTTTTGGTGCAGGACAATAACCTCTGTGAGCTGCTCTCCAATGGTAAGGACCGGATTTAGGGATGTCATCGGGTCCTGAAAAATCATAGATATGTCGTTTCCTCGTATTCTCCTGATTTCTTCCTCGCTTTTTTCCAAGAGGTTATCACCGTTGAAAACAATCCTGCCACCGGCAATCTTGCCAGGTGGTGAAGGTATAAGCTGTAAAATGGACATAGCAGTAATAGATTTCCCAGATCCCGATTCCCCTACCACACCAAGGGTTTCGCCCTTTTTGAGGCTGAAGCTGACACCATCCACTGCCTTTACAACCCCGGAGGGAGTATAGAAGTAAGTTTTTAAATCTTCTATTGCCAGTAAATTCTCCGCCACTCTAAATCCCCCATGTATTTAAATTAATTGTCTTTAAAATAATGAAAGTCCAAACTGAGATTCCGTAATAATAGATTCCCTAAATAGATTTCCTAATAATAATTTTAACGGAAGCCCTGCCAAAATAATATTTTATCTCATATTTCTCTTTAATTAATTAAAGAGGCGTAACTTTTCAGTCACGCCTCTTCTTTAAGGAAACTTTGAGCTAAACCAGTTTATATTTGTTTTTGGGTCTTCCTACTTTGCCGTAATCATTTATTGTAATTACAGTCCCCGATTTAACCATATTCATCAAATACCTGTGTACAGTCTGGTAGGCCAGCTCCACACCGGCTGTAATTTCTTCGATTGTCAAGGGTTCATCCTGCTTTTGCATATATTCGATAATAATTTTTCTGGTCGCCCCCCTAATGCCTTTAACATAGTCTTCACCCTGGTCAGATTCCATCTTCAATAACTGGGCAATTCGCAGGTTTACTTTAATCCTGGCAATTAAGTCCGGAGCCTTAATGGGCTTAAGGGCAAAATCCGTCGCCCCCAGTATAAGAAACTGGTCAGCAACTTCCTGACGCTCATCCACAGTCAGTACAATTATAGGCACATTCTCGGAATCGATATTTCTAATTTGTTCCACTGTCTCCATTCCATCCAGCTTAGGCATATGATAATCAACAAGAACCAGGTCCGGGTTCTCCGATTTAAATAATTCAACACCCTCATAACCATCTATAGCCAGCACGGCTGTCCAACCTGCATATTTACATATTTCATTAATAGTAAACCTGATATCTTCATTGTCATCAATTACCAGGATTTTCATTTTCCATGACCCCTTCCAACCTTATAGTAACTTTTGTACCCTGGTTCTCGGAGCTTTCCAGATTCACCGTTCCTTTATGGTTTTCAACAATTTGTTTAACAAAAGCCAGGCCTAAACCGGAAGAACTTAAGGTACTATAGCCCCAATTCCAGACTTTTTCCAAGTCTTTTTTTGAAATCCCCTTCCCATTGTCTAGTATTTCAAATACAACCCATTCCGCATCACTGTAAACCTTTATTTTAATCCTGGCATCACTAACGCCTGCCGTTGCTGTGAAGGCATTTTCGATAATATTTATTAACACACGGCTCATTCGGATAACATTAATTTCCAAGAGCGGGAGGTTGTCTTCTATATCGAATGCCACCTGCTGGCCCATTTTTTTGACCAGTACATGTGCCCTAACGTATTTAATAAGTTCCTCAACAGTGATCTTTTTGCGCACCTCGTCATAAAGGATTTCCGAAATCATGGCATTTACTTTATCTACCGAGGCATCTATTCTCCTACAATACTCCTGTGTCTGATCATTATCTGCGTTCATTTCAACCAGAGAATTTAGTCCCCTTATTGTCATTAACGGTGTTTTCAGGTCATGAACCAGAGTATGCATTTCATGCAGCACCCTGGCCTGTCTGGTCTGTACCTCCATTTCCTGCAGCCTGATTTCTTTTCTCCTGTTTTCCTCCATAAGGGAGATTCTCCGCAGGTATACAGCTACCAATAATGTAGAAATAATGCTGGTAAAGAAAAAGAAGATGGAAAAGAACAAGCCTACAACATTAAGAACATCAGCCCGGGTCAAAAATTCCACAGCAAGTCTTATGCCAACATCCAGATCACCGTGACTGAGCGGTATATTGGAAAGTGCGGGAACGATGTTGAGCCAGTTGACAGACATAGTTAATGAAAATATAACCAGAACCACAGGAAAGAAACTTTGTCTTACTTCTCCCATCTCCAGTATGGCTACAATGGCAAGCAGGGTAATTAATACAACACCAATAATATTATAGCCTGAACCCTGAAGTGCTGTTATCAGATGAACTCCCAGCACCCATGGCAAGACCAGAAAGTACTTAATCCACCACGACCCCGGCAGAAATTCCCTCCATACGTCCACCAGCAGAAATCCGCTTAAGATACCGGGAATCATCCACAAAGTATCAGCTATTACTAATTCAAAAGCAGCTAATACGAGAAGACCGGTATCACCTTTTATTATGGCATCCTCGACCAAGGAACCGACAAACTTCATGGATTCCAGGCGGTAACTGCCTTCATATGCACTTATACCAGTCAGTATCAGCGCAAAAACACTGTTTATTATAAATCGTGAACTGATAGTGCGCATGGCTCCTCCTACCTGAACACCGAATTAAAGGGCACTTTGATTTCTTTAACATCTTTGACTACCGTCAGGGGGATTTTGTTTTTGGCTGCCAGTCTGGTGAAAAACCGGTCCCGTTCACCATCCTGTGTAACAATAATGTAACTCAGCATTGGAGCTATCAACTCAGCGGTGCGGTCATCAACCTGACGTCTGCGGTCCTGACCGCCTATATGCAGCATTACCACAGGCATACCTATTTTGTGTGCAGCAGTAACCAACGATTTAACCCTCTGGATTTCATCTTCGGGAGTTTTATGAATTGAATAAAGACCTTGTTTACTGAAGCCCAACACTAGAACAAGGGTGTTGTAACCATTCAGATCCTGAGGTTCGGCCCAAAACATGTAATGATTACGGATATTTAATACATCACTCAATTCACTGATAATCAGGCCTTCAGTCCCCTGTCCAGCCGGAGTTACCAATACCTTTTCTTTGGCTATAGGAGCAGGTAAGTGAGGAAGCAGTGATTTAATCCGTGTGGTCTGCCGGTACGATATTAAGCCAAAAGTCAGTATTCCAATGATTAATAAATAACCGATTAGTCGCCTTTTCATCTTTTAAATTTCCTTTGGATATTATTTTTCTTTAGTGTTTTCCACAGTGGGCTAAGAAATCCCTCTAAATAAAAAGAGAGAGCCTCAAAAGAGACTCCCTCCCATGTGCTAATAATTATAATCCCAGATTTTCCAGAACCTTCTTCAGCATTACGGTTCCTTCTGCCCTGGTTGCGTTAGCCTTCGGTACAAAAGTACTCGCAGTACGTCCGCTAATAATGCCTTCCTTAACAGCTAATGCTACACTATTCTGAGCCCATCCATCGATTTGTTGTTTATCGTTGAACTTGCTCAGCAGTTGTGCAGCTTCACCGGAAGCAACACTCTTACCCTTAGCAGTGAGTGCATTTGCAATCATAGCTGCCATTTCTTGACGGGTAATCTTTCCTTCAGGCTTGAAGGATCCATCCTTATACCCTGAAACTAAGCTGTTGGTTGCTGCGGTCTCAACCATACCGTAATACCAGGCACTATTGTTTACATCCTTAAAGGTAGCTTTCTCAGGTCTTACTTCCGTGAGTCCTAAAGTATTCACCAATAAGGTAGCAAATTGTGCTCTTGTGATATTGGCATTAGGCACGAAGCTGTCAGCAGTCATACCCTTAACGATACCTTTATCCACCATGAACTGAATATCATCCTTAGCCCAATGGCTGGTAATATCGTTAAAGCTGTACAGGCTGTTAGGTACAATAGCGCCACCGCCACCGGAGCTGTTGCCACCAGGGCTGTTGCCGTCACCGCTGATAGTAGCTTCTAACGCAGCAAATTGAGTAGCGTGCCAGGTGATAATCTTGGTGTCGGTACCATTGGTAACGTATGCTTCACCAGGGAATGCAGGCACAGTCGGGTTGTCATAGTCACCGGCGTCTTGAGTAATTGTCGTCCAGCTGTCAGAATTCGGCTCCTTGTAAGCCACCTTGCCTTTTACACCCGGAAGCACTATGATAATCGGCTTATCAAAGATAAGTGGTACGTTACTTGATCCAACCTCGATTACCGTGTCCCCAATAGTATAATCTGCTGGGGCCCCTGTCGTATCAGGAGAAGTGATCTGTACCGGCGGTTGAACCTTACCATCCCATCCAGCAGGTGCAAGGATTGTAGTATCCTCCGGAATTTTGATCTCTGTCGCGGCAAGGGTTCCTGTTAAGCTGGAGTTCTTTAACACCACCGGAGCATCGGCCTTCAATTGTACCGCCTTCTCAACAACTATCGTTTTGGTACCAATGGAAACAGATGTCAGGTTAACATTATTGAGCTGGCCGCTAGTAAAGCTGGCAAGGTTCTTAGACTGTCCTGCTACCGTAATACTGCCCCCTTCTGCTGCGGCAGCAACGGCTGTAGACAGGTCAAGTTTCTGACCTTCAGCCAAAGTAACAGTTGAATTTCCAGCCGGCATTTCGGCTGCTCCCTCTGACACAGGCTGCAGCTGAACACCCTCAGATGTTTCTACTATCGTTGGTGGTTTAAGGTTCATAGTTAATATTACATCCAAGAGAGATGTGCCTTCGACATAAAGTTTCCCATACACTGTGGTATAAACGGGATGCTCGAAGCCAGCCGGAAGGGTATAGACTAGTGAATAGACCTGGCCATAGGTGGTATCATACACACTGCCATTAACTATGTCTTTAGCGTAAACGCTAATTACCTTGTCACCGTCAAAATCAAAGTCGATCTTTAATGAGTTAAAATTAGGATCACTGAGAGGAACGGCTAAGTTAACGAGCAGCTGATACCCACTGGCACTGGTGAAAACATCTTTCTCTGCAGCGGTAGCCCACTGATCGTCAGAGTTTTTCTCCACAAAGGTCATCCCAGCCGCTTCAGCATTCCCAACCATAGCAAACGGGCTCACCAAAATGGTGAATAGGAATGCAGTAAACAGGACCAGGCAAATGTTCCCTGCGGTTTGACGCGTTCTTGTAAAGTTCCACATGTTCGTTTCACCTCCTTTCGTGGAATAGTTATATGTATTTGGTGATACATATAGATAATAATATTTTAGCAGGATTTTCCTGTTGGGACAAGGAATATTTTGGTAGAAAACATGATGCTTAAATCAGGGTCCAATCGTTGTTTCCTACTCTACCGTCAACTCAAAAACTGTTATTTCAGGAGGTGAAAACAACCGCATATCTACCCAAGTTTCTCCCAAGCCCCTATTTACATACATTAAGGTGTTTGCTACCTTGAACATACCCGAAATATAAACCTCATAACCGGGTTTCATATTAAAAGAAAACATTAGTTCAGCTTGTGGTAACTTTACTGTTGAAGGCTGCTTATGCACATATTCCATTCCTCTGTTATAAAGCCGGGCTGCCTTACTTAATATTCTATTCAACCAAGTTTGTAGTTCCTGATGTTGACTGAGCCCAGGTATTTTAATTTGTCCACCGTGGGTATGACCCGCTAAAACCAAATCAATATCTGCTTTACTTGCCTGACTTATAATCTCTGGGGAATGAGAAAGAAGTATCTTTGGCCCTTTATCCGTTCCTTTTAAAGCTTTATCCAGGCTATCATGATTAGTATTTGGATCATCAACTCCTATCAACCAAAGATGTTGACCCTTATAATTTATCCTGTAATTGCTGTTATTTAAGACGGTTACCTCAGCTTTGCTATAGGCTCTGTCCATTTCGGTTCTTGACAGTTTTCTTCCAAATTCATTGTTACCATAAACAAAAAACTTACCAAACTTGGACTGTACTGGTCTGAGCGTACGAACAATGTAGTCATAATCAATTATACTGTTATCCAGAGTGTCTCCTGTAATTGCCACAATATCAGGTTTAAGATCATTTAGTTTCTTAATCAACTTATCTTCTGAGAATTCTTTACCATGCAAATCGGAAACTTGGACAATTTTAAGCCCTTCAAGTTCATTAGGAAGGTTCTTTATTCGTACACTTATTCTATTAACGGCAATGAAACCTGGCTCTATCCGAAAGCCATAATAAACAAGTGATATAACAGCTATTATGCTTATAAGGGCAATTAACAGTACATATGAAATAAGTTTGGGCAAGAATTTAAAAAATGCCAAAGAAATTCACCCTAGTTCTGAACCAGATCTAATCAGTCGTTCTCATCATCGTGCAAGCCAGCAGCTGCTTCAGTTTTTGATAAATTTATTTCTTTAAATGCTAGATTAATTTGTTCTGATTGGTTCTTATAACTATATGTAGGTACTAACTGGCTCAATAAATCCCTTATTTCGTTCGGATTACTATCACCTTTTCTATATACCACCTGTTCCAGCTTACGAATCATAAATTGAACTCTTTCCCACGAATAATCAATATGCTTACCTACAAAAATCCTGTTATGCTTTGTTGCCGAAATACCCTCCTCATTGGTTAAAACTTCTTCAAATAGTTTTTCTCCCGGCCGAAGACCTGTAAATACTATTTTAATATCCTTAAACGGCTCAAACCCCGATAATTGAATCAAATCTTTTGCTAGATCTACTATTTTTACCGGTTTACCCATGTCTAAAACGAAAATTTCGCCGCCTTCGGCCAGCGCTCCAGCCTGAATTACCAGTTGAACTGCTTCGGGAATGGTCATAAAATAACGGACTATATCAGGATGGGTTATCGTAACAGGTCCGCCATCGCGAATTTGCTGCTGAAATAAGGGTATGACACTTCCCCTGCTCCCCAGCACGTTTCCAAACCTCACAAAAACAAATTTGGTTTTACTGATTCTGCTTAAGTCCTGAATAATCATTTCCGCAACTCGTTTGGTTGCCCCCATAACGCTGGTTGGGTTTACAGCTTTATCAGTTGAAATCATTACAAAACGCAGTGAACCATATTCATGAGCACACTCTGCAACATTTTTTGTCCCAAAAATGTTGTTTTTTACTGCTTCAATAGAATTATGCTCCATAAGCGGAACATGTTTATGAGCAGCAGCATGAAACACCACCGCAGGGCGGTATGTACTAAAAACCCCCTTAATTCTCTGCTGGTCTCGAACGTCTGCTATTACTGTATCAAGTTTTAAGGTGGGAAATGTCTTCCTCAACTCGACTTCTATCTCATAAATACTGTTTTCACCATGCCCCAGCAGCAATAACTTTTTAGGATTAAAAGGGGCAATTTGGCGACAGAGTTCAGACCCAATTGAACCACCCGCTCCTGTAACTAGTACCACCTGGTCAGTAACATAATTTGCTATTCCTTCCAGGTCAACCTCAACAGGCTCCCTGCCCAGTAAGTCTTCCACACTAACTTCCCGAATAGTACTTATTGATATTTTCTTGTTTATAAGGTCTGATACACGGGGTAATATTTTAATTTTTGCCTTAGTGGTTTTACAGACATCTATAATTTTTGCTATTTCATCCCTTGATGCTGAAGGCATTGAAATGATAATTTTTTCAATTGCATACTCTTGGAAAACAAATGGAATTCGCTCCCTGCCTCCCAGCACCGGAAGCCCCATAACTTCCAACTTCCATTTAGTTTCGTCATCATCAATGAAGGCAACAGGATATAGTTCTGAGTCAGCTGAGTGCTTTAGCTCTTTTGCAATCAAAACACCTGCTTTTCCAGCCCCAACAATCAGGGTTCTTCGATGGTGAGGCTGTATTTTCATATATGAATCCCGAAACATTCTCCAGGCGAAGCGCGAACTACCAACTCCAAGGATAATTAACATCCAGGACAATAGAAATATAGACCGGGGAACTATATGTTGAGGAAAATTGGATTGAACAATGGAATGAATTATGAAGAAAAGTATTTGTGAAAGGGTTATGGCTTTAAACAAGGAAACAAGTTCTCCAATACTGGCATACTGCCATACCCTACGGTATATTTTAAACCTAACAAAAGCGGGAAGAGTAAGAATAATATTCATAATGATAACATAGGGAATTACAGTCAGATAACGCGGTTGTATGTGGAAATCAAACCTGAGTAGGTAGGCTAATAAGACTGCAATCGTGATGATGATAGAGTCTATTAGCTCTAATAAGAATAATCTTAAATGGTAGTTCATGTTCTTAACCCCTCCGCCCCGATACGGTAGCCCAATTAACCCAGACTATACTATCTGTTAGTCTCTGTTATATAAATCTCTTGTGTATACTTTTTCCTCAACATCATTTAGATCCTCAAACATTCTGTTTGCAACTATTACATCTGAAATTTTCTTAAATTCATCTACATCTCTCATAACCCTTGAGTTATAAAAATTATCTTCTTTTAATGCAGGTTCATATACTACAACTTCTACCCCTTTGCCCTTAATTCGCTTCATTACACCCTGTATTGATGAAGCTCTAAAGTTATCAGAATCTGTCTTCATTGTTAACCTATATATCCCAACAGTCTTAGGATTGTTTTTTATTATCATATCAGCTATATGATCTTTTCTTGTTCTGTTTGCATCTACTATTGCCCCAACTATGTTATTGGGAACATCATGATAATTTGCCCTTAGCTGCTTTGTATCTTTTGGCAGGCAATATCCACCATACCCAAAGGAAGGATTATTGTAGTGACTTCCTATTCGCGGATCTAAGCAAACCCCTTCTATAATTTGTTTGGTGTTTAATTCCCTGACTTCCGCATAAGTATCTAATTCATTGAAAAAAGCAACCCGCAAGGCCAGATATGTATTTGCAAATAATTTAATTGCCTCTGCTTCTGTTGGGTCTGTGTAAAGTACCGGAATATCTTTTTTTAGTGCTCCATGGATCAAAAGGTTTGCAAACTTCTCTGCTCTTTCTGATTTTTCTCCTACAATTATTCTTGACGGATATAAATTATCATAAAGAGCTTGTCCTTCCCTTAAAAACTCCGGTGAGAAAATAACGTTGTCTGTATCAAACATCTCTTTTACTTGTTGGGTATATCCTACTGGTACAGTTGATTTAATAACCATCACTGCATCAGGATTTATAGCAAGTACTGTTGCAATAACACTCTCTACAGTCCTGGTGTTGAAATAGTTTTTATCAGGATCATAATCGGTAGGTGTTGCTATAATAACAAACTCAGCATCTTTATACGCTTTATAATTGTCTGTGGTTGCTGTTAGATTTAATTTCTTGGTTGTTAAGAATTGTTGTATTTCTTTATCTATTATTGGAGACTCTTTTCTATTGACCATATCGACTTTTTCTTGAATGATATCAAGAGCTGTTACTTCATTATGCTGGGCTAGTAGAACAGCGTTTGATAAACCAACGTAGCCCATACCTGCTATGGTTATTTTCATAATAATAAAATGCCTCCTAGTAACAGTTATTTTGCTTTCAAAAAGACCTCAGTGATTTAATAAAATAATTTGCAACATAATTTATAGCAGCTTTTAGTCTCTTTTTAGCAAGCATCAAAGTTGTATCTCTACAATATTTCTTTATAAGCACCTCAATGTTGGCATCATCCATCTCTGAAAAAAAGCATTGTCTATAAGGATTCAATCTTACCGATTTAATCATCGCCGAATTAAAGCTTATAGCTTTCTTAAAATCCACTTCCATTGCAGTCATATTATGCTTCGTCCTAACAAATGCCTGTTGTCCTTTGTCTGAATGAATTATCAGCAAGGAGGTTCCCTTGTCATCATCCATCTCAGGAACAATTTTCCCAATTCCCCAAAAATCCGCTAGAGTGATGTCGGACCGTCTGTGTTCAGTTTTGAAAGAACAATTATAACAGGAAGGTCTTAAGTAGACATTTTTCAGAAAGCCCTGTAAATAGGTATCTTTTAACATATTTGCTCTGTATTCTTTATCGTTATCATACTTTATAACAAGAGAAAATTTCTTCCAACCTTCCGTTTTATCTCTGAAGGAAGCAGCAATAGCTTTGGATTCCATCGCAGTTTCTTTGAACTTGATATACTTTTTCCAAACCAGAGGACTTGGAACTCCATGACAGATTATATCGAGGCAAATTAAATTTTCATATTCTTTTCTCAAATAAGATTTCAAACCCTCGATCTGACAAGGTGTTCCCGAAAACAATACTTGTCGGCCCTGTTTTAAAAAACTTTGTGCTTCCTTATAAGTAATGTGAATCCTACTCTGCACGTATTTTGAACCGCGAAATCTTGCTAACTGTTCTTTATTCTCTACGCAACTATGCATAACGCTAAAATGTTCATCAATGATTGCACCGAATACTACACCGCCGGAATCAATCACCGACTCTGCTATTACAGTAAACACTCCCCCAGATGAACTGTTCTCTCTGACTGCCTCGTCTTTTGTATAACAAGCATAGGCTTTTGGTTCATGAGAATGTGGTTTTACTTTATTCAGGACAGGACAGACTCTCTCGCAAATACCGCAGTCTATACATTTTTCTGCGCAAATATGCGGATACCAAAAGCCTTCAGTATCATTAACCATTGAAATACAATTTTCTGGGCAACTACATAAACAAGCATGGCATCCAGTGCAGTACTTTTTTTCAGTCCTTGTAATGATTGGATTCACCCCACAGACCACAAAGTCGACCAACATTTCTGTTGATTAGGCTAGTTTTCTTAATATCTTTGCAAAAGGTTTACATATCAAATCTTTCTCATACTGATTCATTCCTAAGAACCATAGAGAAAAGCTAAATACTATTGTATAAGCTATGCCGCCTAATAGTAACAAAATGATGCTATGAAAATCCATTGATAATAAAAATATTCCGACTACAATCGGTGGTAACAACGAAGGAACAAACACCAAGATCTGCTTCCAGAAATATTTCATATCTAGCCCAATTTTATTATGATAAAACCAATTCATGATTAAAACATTTCCAAATAACAAAGAAATTGCTGTTCCTATTGCACAACCGACTCCGCCATATAACTTTCCCAAAGGAATACTTAAACCCACATTACCCAGTGCTATTAAAAAATAGACCAAAGAACGAAATTGATGCATATTCTTGGCCTTTTGAATTTCAATTCCCAAGTTTTGTATCAAGGGGACCGTTACAGGAATCACTAATATCAACATAATAATATAGGAATCACTATAATCGCTCCCGGCCCAAAGGTGTATAAAAGGCCGACCGAAAAATACAATCGCAGAACAAATAAGAGAAAGTAGTATAAACTGGATCCGCCCAACTCTGGTAAACAAATCTGTTAATTGATCACTATCATTATTTAATGCCACCATTCTATTTACTTGTGGTATAAAAACACTAGATATTGCAGTAGATAAAGACAGATAGTATCCATTAAGTTGTGCCGCCAATCCGTATATTGCCACAGCAACTGTACCGTGAAATCTACCTAAGATGAATTTGTCTACATTCCAGTTAATCTGGTCAATAATGATATTAATAAATATAAATGATGAAAAAATTGTAATTTCTTTCATTAAAATAAAATCAAACTGCTTAAACATAAAACTTATTTTAAGCTTTTTGAAGCAATAGACCACATTACATATTTCGGCAAAAATGCTAATTATTGTGGTAGCCATTACCATTCCAACAGATTTATACCCAAACAATAACACGGGTACTACAATAATTGGGTTAACAAGGACTTTAAAAAGCTGGACAGCCTTTTGAAAAACATACCTTTCATTTGCAGTAATATGGGAAGTGAAAACTGTGACTGGAAATGATATAACGATGTTAAATATCATAGTAGCCATTAATATCTTAGCCGTGGAAATCTCACCCATGGATAACTTATTACCAAGAATAGTTTCTGTATTTAGAACGAGTATTGTCCCAGCCCCAAGCGCTATAAGTCCAATAATTGAAAAAACAATTAAGAACATACCGTTTAATTTGTCAATATTTGTTTGTTCATTATTTACTTTGTAACGTGAATAATATCTTATATAGGCACTACCGAAACCAAAGTTCAGCAAACCTAAATAACTTACTACGGATGCTACTAAATTATAAAGCCCGTATTCACTTTGTCCCAAGAGACGAAGCATAAGAGGTGTATATACAATGGCAATCCCATAGCCTAATATCATTGAACTATACGATAAAATTACACCCGCTTTTTGTTGGTTAAGTTGTGATACTTTTTCTTTTAACACTTATTCTCCCAACTCTTATAATAATTTTATAACTTCTGCTCCAGCTAGCCATGCTTTTTCAATATACTCAGGCATCAAATTATTCAAATGCTTCCTGATTTTATGTTCGTGCTCACAAAGCCAAATAAAGGCTTTAGTTAGGTCATCCTCGTTCTTGAGCGATTGGACTGGAAACACGTAGTTCTCATAGCTTCCAAATATATCCTTTGCAATCCCTTTTGCTTTAACAGAATAGCCCACAACCAATGTCGGCACGCAAGTCGAATAAGCAGCAATTGTGGCATGAGTCCTTGCCCCTATAAACATGCGGCAACGTGATATAAAACCTTTTAACTCCATACAATTGTAATCTTGTATTAAAAGTACCCGACCTGTATCCTTAAATTCCTTAAACAATTGAGTTAGCGGTTCCAAATCGTTATTTTCGTTCCAAACTACATGCGGGATTAAAGCAACATTATTTTCAGTGTTGGAAATAATGTATTTAATAAGATAATTATAATTTTTATAGGTAATGTCATTTCCCTTATCTAAACTCTGTACTAACGGGCTAACGTTAATCCCGATTATTTTTCCTTCCAAAAAGTCTTCTGGTAAATTTATTTCTACTTTGGGTAAAGTAAAGGCTGGGTCTGGATAAAGTTTAGTATTTGTGGAAATTCCGGCAGCCATTAAAGCTTCATATGTAATACTCTCTCTAGTGGTTATTAAACTATATCGTTTCATATCCTCAATAATTTCTTTTCGTTCCAGTAAACAGGGCTCTATGGAGCAGCCCCACAACACAGTCTTTATATTCCTATTGTTAAAGAAGCAATTATACATTGATAGTGATTTCTCATAGCCATTATAACAATAATTGTCACCACCAATTGACATAGCAATCTTATTAGCAAGCACCGTATTCACATTACTACGAAACTTTAAAAATATAGCGTCATCGTTTCCGGTTCCCAGTATTTGATTACACTTTCTTATAATGTTTCTGAACGAAAATTTTTTTTGTTTATCTTCTTCAACAATTATTAAACCATTTATTTTGTCTAATCCATATTGTTCATCTTCCTTTTTACTTTTAGTGCTTAAAGTTATGTTAAATTCCTTGTAGTTTTTTAACACTTGAAGTGTTGACCTCACTATTGCTTCACATCCATGATTCTGGCTGCCGCCATGTGTGTACAATAAAATCTTGTTGAGCATATTATCACCTTCATCGGTTAGTTTCTTCAAATCACCATTGTTGTTCCTATTTACTATTGCTAATTGCTACAGTTGCTTTTTTTGACATCAAATTAAGTTCAAGTAATACCAGCCAAAAACTCATAGCTGCTCTAATATCAACCGTGACCAATGGCTCGAACATAAATCCCAAAGCATATAACATCATTAACGCCACAAGTAAGTAATTGTTTTCTTTTACCTTTTGTCTAAAAAAAGCAAATATAGCCACTATAAATATCCCGTATAAAAAATACCCGAAAATACCGGTTTCCACTAAAAGTGCAACATGCTGATTATGTGGATTCGGAATTTGTGTCGGTAAGTAATTTAAATCAATAAGGCGTTTAACTCCCAGCCCAATCCCAGTGCCTAAAATTGGTGACTTAATAAATGCATTTAACCCATTTTTCAAAAGTAATGCTCTCTCAAAGTCACTTCCTGAACTTTTTTCCGTAAAGAATCTTTCAAATATTACATGATAAGTTTGAGGACTACTAACATACATAACCAGAAGCGCTAAACAAAAAATTATTATATAGCGCCTCAATGACTTAATACTTGAGGTAAAAATAACGTATAAAGCAAACAATATAGTCAAGATAATAGCAGATCTTGTTTGCGATAAGAGGATTGCTGTTAAGATCAACACAGTGGATGTCTTGTAAAATAAATTTTTGGTAGTCTTCATATTATAAAAACTAATAACCATTACGCAAAATAAAAACAGGCTGCTCGTCGTCGTATCTCCTACAGTCGTTGAAGCTCTTTCAGCAGCAACCTCTTCCCAATTCATCAACTTAGCAAGAAAAGAATATGACACTGCATAAATCCAGAATTGGAGTGCTACTAAATTGCCAACACCTACAATAACTTTAGAAACAAGAGCCCTGTTTTGTTCTAACCCACTTAACCTTTTATAAATGATAAAAGGAATCAATAAAACGCCCATCGCTTCAATTACGGAATAAATTGCAGCAATTTCTATATGACCAATAACTTTAATTAAACCTATCATAAACACAAAAAAGCAAAAAATGAGGTAAAATATTTCATATCGAAGCCATCTAGTTCTTGACCCGATTTCAATAAAACCAATACTAAATAATATAATAGACACCAAAACTATGTTTAATCTTATTACTCTATAACCAAACGTCAACGTGAAAGCTGTTGATATTGATGCAGGCATTAACGCTAGTACTGCAACACATAGCAAATAAAGATAAAGTTTAATTTTTGACTCCTTTATCATCAATTTATACCTGCCATAGCGAATTAATTATTCCAGAGAAAGAATTAGAACTACTCATCATGCTGTAATTTTCTAAGTATTTGTTAAATATCTTCTCTTTCATTTTGGCCTTTTCATTCGGGCTTTTTTCTAAGTATTTATTTATTGCTGAAATACACTGTTCTTCATTATCAGCTATAAATCCAGTCGTTTCACTTTCAATGTCGTATCCCATGAACGCATGAGAAGTTCCTATAATTGGCAATCCATAAGACATAGCTTCCGCAACTTTGACTTTCATCCCTGCCCCAGAAAATATTGGAGCTATATATACCGCAGCTTCTTTAAAATATGGAACTATATCCTGTGGTGTATCCACTAATTTAACATTCTTATATTCATTAACCAGCTTTTTAATCGTCTCATTTGGCCTGGCACCCGCTATTACAAGGTTGTAATTATTTTGCATCAATAAACTGTTCTGTTGGAGTCTACTCCAAACATTTTTTATAAACCATATAACTCCATCTGCATTTGGCCCATACCAAAATGAGCCAGTAACTAAGAAGTACGGTTCTTGATTTACCACTCTAACAGGTTTAACTAAATCTTCTAAACACTCTATGGATTGCTTTACGCAAACTGGAATAATTTCAAACCGGCTGTTTAATAAGCTTTCAGGATATAATTTCATAAGTCTGTCTCTATCTTTTTGTGTAAGGCAAACTATAACATCTGCGTAGCGTAGACAATCAGGCTCTTGCTTTCGAATAAAATTAAACCGGAGGTTAGATTGAATATTCTTCTTAGAACGTTTAATATTGTAATAATAGTCGTGCTCAACATTGTGAACTCGAACAATTAATCGTTTATTCTTTTGTTTGACGTATTTCGCAACAAAATCGTATCTTGAAAATTCTAAGTATACTACACTATACTCTGACCAGTTAATCTTTTCTTTTTTCTGCATCCAGCTATCATAATAGCCAGTCGTAATTCCTTTAAGTAAATTCATTCCCCTTAATATAAAGTTAGAGTTAGGTTGTAGAGTTTCTATAGAATTGATGCTTAAGATTGCTTCTTTGTCTGGAATATCAGGACCCAAGTAGTCAATTTTATAATGTCTCGAAAGAGACATTATTGATTGTTTGACTACTAGGCCACCACCAGAAAATTCACTTGGCGCTTCAAAAGTTACATACAGCAATTTCATAATCTCATGTTCCTTTTAATCTTTTTAACTGCTCTCGACCAAATGCAAGCGGCACTGTTTATAGCAAAATCCAACTTCATTTTGAATTTTGTAGATTTCAAATTGTACTTAACTTTTAAAAAATTATAATGACGGTCATAAAATATAGCAGTATTGATAATCTTATATAGTTCCTGCTTTATTAGGCCACTTTTGTGTTGCCCACCGCTTTCTGTTTCGGAACTTGGAAAGTGGTAACACTCAGTATCAGATGTAAAAATAATTCTAAAACCGTTCTTGACCATCTGCACTTGTGCATCAGATTCTTCTCTATAACCATTTATCCTGTAATGCTCGAAATATTTGATCCCTGCATAAGCATCTTTAGGAACTAGAATCAGAGCATGAGCAAATGGAACTTCAATATCCTTATTTACAACTTTTCGATAGTATCCTTCAAACAACTTCATATCAAAAACCGGCTTATCGGAATTTTGCTGATCTTTTATTAAATTCTGCAATATATTATCCTGCATCCACGGTACAATTCCGTAGTATATACAACCACACATAATGGCTTTATCCGATATTTTTGCAATGAGAGTCCTAAGATATCCTTCTGAAAGAAAAGCATCGTCTTCACCCCAAAGAATGTAGTTCCCATTTGCCAATGAAATACCTAAATTTCTACAATACCCTGCACCCATATTCCTGTCATTTTTATGGTAATTGTAAGTAATATGTGTGTCTCTTAGTCGATTCTTTATGTACTGGTTAGTCTCTGAGTAATCCTTAGGGCTGCCATCATCTATGACAATTAATTCTTCAACCCCTTCCTGGCATAAATAAGAATCTATAACTTGTCTCAATGTATTAGGACGGTCATATGAAGGAATGATTATCGATACTTTCACTTCCAATATTAGGCCCTCACAATCTTAGACTTTACTATTGACACTATATTAGTCGTTTACATAGGCATCTTTAACCAGTTTCTCCCCAATACTGGCCCACGAGTAATTAAGCTCAATGTAATCATGAAGCTTAATTCCCATATCCTTAAGTATCTCTTTACTTATTTGATTAGAGATAAACTTGAGTTTCTCATAAATTTTCTCATCATCATTTTCAACAACGAAGCTATTCTCACCAGCAACTATATATTCTGATATGGCACCTGTATTTGTACAAAGTACCGTCTTCTTAAATTCAGCTGCTGTAAAAATAACCCCGCTCATGCTTGCATGCCTGTATGGCAGTATGATTATGTCTGACTTATCAATCAAATAGTTAAGCAAATTATCTTCTACGTATCTATCAATATACATGATGTTTTCACAATTTTTAATTTCCTCTTCTAACAAATCTAATTCTTTGTATTCTCCATTCTTTTTTCCCGCAATTATAAGAAGTTGGTCGTGATTTTTTTTGAAGTGATGCAGCCATATCTCTGCAATTCTATCCACGCCTTTGTTGAAAAAGATATTTCCAAAGAAAATAAATATTTTACGACATTTATCTACTTTGGCTACAATTTTCATATTAATACTCCCTGTATCATATTCAGTTTTTTGGTTTAAATAAGTGCCATGTCTTTGAATTATAACCTTATCCTCAAACTGACAAAATAAGCTTTCAAATTCTTTCTTGGTGCCCTCACCATGTAATACTATTTTATCAACAAGATTGTATATAACTCTCAAATCACTGATGTATTCAGTACCATTTATGTGCGGTAAAACGTTATGCGCTGTATACACAATCTTTTTGCAATATTTCTTTATCTTTTTTAGAAAGTAAATATCCGTCTTATATTGCAAAAGCCACTGAATATGAACGATATCATATCGATTTTTTTTTAATTCTTTGATTACTCTTCCATATGCCCAAATATATTCAATGCCCCGTATAACCTTTCTGAGTTTACTTTGCTTCATATTCTCTGACTTTTTGAAAAAAATGGGTATTATCGTATAATCTGTATAATTTTTATTATGGAAATAACAGTTAGTGACTAAAGTAAGTTCTACATATTTCGATATATATTTACATAACCCAGTCAAGTAATAGGCATGATTACCAGTGCCCCACGGATCAATCATCATTATTTTCAATATTGTTCCTCCTGTCACGGAACTATTTTTTTACATAATCATTCGTTTCTTCTCATTAAATAATTGCCATGCGCCCCTCGGGGACGAATAAACAGCTAAAATTGCCTGCCAAAGTGCTGATACATAATTTTTTCTTCTGAACTCTATATAAAAAACCACACTGTAATGTCTGCAGAGAACTTGGTTTCTTTGTTGTTTACTTAGTAATCCGAAGTATTTCTTTTTTATCATCAACAACGTGCGTTCATCAATAACCTTTTTCTTGCTCGTTGAAATTCTTTCACCTTCGTGAACATATAAAATAACATGTGACTGCGGGATATAACCAATTTTCAGACCGGCATTAATAGATTTCAGCATTAACAGGAATTCTTGTGTTGATGAGACATTATCAAAGCCACCGATTTCTCTGATTTTTTCGGTTTTGTACATATAAGTGTCAGTCGGGGTAAGATGATTCATTAAATGAGCTACCATCAATTCATTATAATCTGGGTTTTTCCTTATTTTATGTTTTGTATAATCTATTAATTTGTTTTTGCTATCATAAGTCTGAGAATCCATGAAAGACATGTCCCAATTGTTCTTAACCATCTCTTCATACTGAACTTTTAATTTATCAGGCAAATAAACATCATCATCATCCAGAAAAGTAACAAAGTCACCAACCGCAGCCTCAATTCCAACGTTGCGGGCTAAAGCGCCTCCGAGATTCCTTTCATTCTGTATGTAACTGATCCTTATATCACCCTCATATTTGGCTAATTTATTTTTTGTAGATTGTCTTTGTGGTGAATCGCCATTATCATCTACTACTATTACTTCAATATCTTTATAAGTCTGTAAAAGCACAGAGTCGATAGCACGATCAATAAAATCGGATCGCTTGAATGTAGGTATTATTACACTTATTTTACTCATAGCTCTTATACCTCTTTTAAATTATAAAAAACGATTCAGACGTACGAAAGGATTATTAAAACCACAGTTGAAAATATAATCTAACACCGATAAATTTGGCATGAACTCACCCCAAAGCTGTTTATACTCAAACGGCTGATAGTCTGTGTATTGTAAGTGAATACCTTTAGTCTTAAAATGCTCATCTGCTTGATAAACCCTTGCCCCATTACCAGAAATATATGTAGTTCCTCCTAGAGCCAAGCATATATCAATTACCCTTTTTTCTTTAGCTGAAGTTATGTTGAGGTCTGATGCGCGGATAAATTGCGGTTTGAAACCATAGCCCTCACAAATGAATTGGATGATATTAATGTTCATCTCAGCTAGACTCGGATACTGTTCTAATATTAATTTCTTATAGCAAGGAAATATTTCCGGGAAATACTTTGACTTTTTATAATTCATTTCAATTGTCTTAAGATGTTTGGTCTTCCACTTAAGTTCGTCTTTAGTTCGAACCATATTAATGTTATCTCCGAAAGAATAAGTCACTGGTATTTTTAATCTACACTCACCTTGTGAAGTTTTTATTCTATTCCAATGATGCATATTGTCGTTAGAAAACTGTACATCATCTAGAAACACAAATATTTCCGACTGGTAAATTTTATAGAAATATCCAAGGTACGGTATATAGTCCGGTTGATGTATAGATACAATCATATCTTATCTCCATGGTTTAATATTGTTACTTATAATTTCTTTTGCTTGAACTCATATTATTGCATTATTACCATTTCACGGTTAATTTTTTTTTTCGTTTTTCATCGGTAGTGGTTTTCCATCTTTATAAACGTTTTCTCGTTTTAATACCGTTATAAGTGTTTTAAAGAATACCACAATATCCAATTTTAAAGACATATCTTCAACGTACCGTGCATCCATTTGAAATTGAACTTCCCGCGGCGCCGTTGCCCTGTAATCAACATCTACTGTACAAAAAAGACCGGGTCGAACATCGAACCGTTTTGCAAAAAACGGATTCGATTGAAATGGGTCAAATTCTTCCTTAAGTATTGGACGTGGGCCTATAATACTCATCTCGCCCTTCAGAACATTTAACAATTGCGGCGTCTCATCTAAACTTGTTTTTCTCAGGAATGCACCCACCGTAGTTATTCTTGGATCACCTTCATAAGATGCTGCTCCCGCAATATCATAGGCATTTTCAACCATTGTACGGAACTTATACACTGTAAATTCATTTTGATATATGCCAAGTCTTTTCTGTCTAAATATTGCACTTCCTTTGCTATTTAGTCGAATAGCAATGGCTATTATAATCATAAATGGGAGCAAAGCCAGGATACCAAGGAATGAAACTATGACGCTTAAGAGTCGTTTTATATATTTTTTATACATTCAGAGACTCTCCGTTATCAATTTTTTAAAAACTAATGTCTCTCCTAAAAACACATTCAAATGCTTCTGCGTAAACCATTCCAGCCTGCCCACCGCGATATGCTGCCAATCCTTTTACTGCTACATCACTCCGAGGATGGGGATATTCTCTCATTACTCCTTTGTACACTTGCAAAGCTTCAATTTTTTTATTAATTCTTTCTTCACCCAACTCAACATAAATATTTGGTGTGAATTGTCTATTGCTGGAATTAAGCCCCCACTCCGTGGCTGAAGGAACTTCCATAAACAGTAATTCTTTCAAAGGAGCAACATCCAATCTTCTTTGAAATAATCTAGACGCAGCCTGACAGGCAATTGAAGTATGATAATGATCATTATTTAAATCGGCAGGATGATGTGTAATAATCACATTCGCGTTAGTCTCCACAATTGCTTTTTCAATAAACTGCACTAGGTCCAAATGTTTGACTGTATTAAGTTCTATATTGGGAAAAGAACCCTTGATTATTGTTTTAACTCCCAATAAGTCTGTAATCTCGCCAATATCCTGATTTAATTGCTCTAGAGTTGATCTTTTGTATCTAGCAGCAACCTCACCCGATAACATGCAAACATTTACTTCATATCCTGCTTCTGTGAGTTTTAATATGGTCCCACCAGCACCTAAAACTTCATCATCAGGATGTGCAACAACTACTAAACAGGACAATGGTCCTCCCCCTTTTTACTTTAAACATTTAAAATACTTCATGTGAATTAGCCGTTGAAAACGATTATCTGATTATTAATCGTATAAAACAACCAAATGGAAAAAATACGAGATTTAGGAGAGGATTAATTCTGAGCTAAACGAAGTTTAATTGAAATTTAAACTATCATTATTCTATGCTACCTCAATCGGGAAGTATTTCTATGCGCCAGGGTCTAAAGTTGGGTAAATATTAACTCATCTAATGTCTAAAAACTATTGATGCAAAGGTGTTAATACGTAAAAGTATCCAAGAAAATAATAATGTTCCGAAAATTCACCGAAATCTCTCCATTTCATATCGAAACGTACACCTTAAGAGTCAAAGTAACTATTGCTCCGTAGTCTAATTATTTTTTTAATTTTTTCCCAGACACCTATCCTTCTCCCCTGAATTTCTCTAGGAATCTCCGGATCAACCTCTTGTCCATTGTGAATCTTCATCCCATTCAGTAAGATTTCTTTCTTCTTTCCCGTTTTAACTCTTTCGATTATGTCAATAGCCTCCCTGATTTTAGGGCTTCTACCTCTTGCGGAATGAGCATCAGAACCTATTAAGTGTATCAAATTATTTTCGATTAAAATACGAGCATTTTCTTTAACCCTCTCACCATATAAACCTGTAATGCTACCGCTGTTTATTTGTAGCAAGCAACCCTTCTCTATTAAATTCAACACCAGTTTATAATCCCTTCCCAACTGCAGATATCTTTCTGGATGGGCAATTACAGGTGTTACCCCCTGTACCTTTAAATTAAAGAGAACTTCTTCTGAGTAATTAGGAATGCTTTGCATAGGGAATTCAACCAATAAATACTTTCCACCATCGTTTATCGTCATTAACTCGCCCTTTTTTAATAGGTACGAGGTATTCGGGCTTAAATACACTTCGCAACCTGGGATAATTTCAAGAGGAATCCCCTCATTATTAAGCACTTTCTGAAAATCTTTGACACATTTGAGTATCAAACATCTATGATTCTCCATACTTTTCTCTAAATAATGTGGAGTAGCAATCATCATGGTTATTCCGTCCGCAACAGCCAACCTAGCCATTTCAATTGCGGTTTCCATGTCCGGCGCCCCGTCATCTAAGCCAGGCAATATATGCGAATGAAAGTCAAGCATTTCTTTTCCGGCTTTCAGTTTTACCGTAATAATAGTAATAATGATAATCTTCCAATGAGAAGTTGACTCCATAAAGAACTGACCCGATAAACTTTCCATTGGCTCTTATTATCAAATCCTTGGCTTGTTTGGCCATATCAATTTTGGCTACTCCCGATCTAAGTACAAGAATTACCCCGTCTACCCGGGATGCAATTACTGCTGCATCAGTTACAGCCACTACAGGAGGGCAATCAACTAATACAGTGTCGAATCTATCCTTTAGGCATTCGAGAACATGTTTCATCTGTTCAGAGCCCAACAACTCCGAGGGGTTCGGTGGAATTGGCCCACTAGTAAGTAGAGAAAGGTTTTGTATTTTGGTAGGCAATATGGCATCTTCAACAGCAACATGTTCAACTAATACATTGGTGAGACCAGCTTGATTAGGAATTTCAAAGATTTTATGCTGAACAGGTTTTCTAAGATCACAATCTATGATTAAAACACGAGCATCTGCTTGTGCCATAGCTACGCCTAGATTAGCCATGGTGGTAGATTTACCTTCTCCTGGCCCAGCACTGGTAACCATTATTGTCTTATATTTAGTGTCCATGGCAGAAAAATGTATATTAGTTCTTAAGGTTCTGTAAGCCTCAGCGATAGGGGATTTTGGCTTTTTAGAAGTTATCAAATGTCGCTTTTCGTTCGTTCCCAACAGTCTTCATCCCTTCATTCCATGTCTTCTGCCTTCGCCAGAGGTATTATACCTAGTATAGGAAGGCCTAAATACTGTTCTATGTCTTCAGATTTGTTAATGGTATTGTTCATGAGCTCCAAGACAAAGGCAATAACTGCCGAAAACATTAACCCCAAGGTAAATGCTATAGCCATATTAAGCGTTTTCTTAGGGCTTACAGGTTTGTCCTGAGCAAATGCCGGTGTTACAATTTGTAAGCTATTCCGTCCAAGGTCCATAGACTTAGCTATTTGTATCTGGGTCAGTTTATCAGCCAATACATCCCTAGTTTGCTTTATTTGACTAACTTCTTCCTGCAGTTGATCATCAATTTGCCGGGTGCGGTGCAATTCAACCTGTAGACTTTTTAAGTCCGTCTGAAGACGGTCCACCGCCTCCTGAATACCTTGTTTCTTTGCTTCTAGGCCTGCTATCTCAACAGTTTTAACAGTAATCAACTGGGACAATTCAGAATAGGCAGGGTTAATTTCTTCTACCTCTACTGATTGACCTGATGCCGGGTCCATTCTTTTCAAGCGAATCTTTTCCGGAATACTAGATAATTTTTGTTCAGCAGTGGATTTTCCAGCTACCGCCTGACGGTAGTCTGCTTCTACCTGAAGTAATTGAAATTGATTAGTTGACAAATTTTGGTTCTTGTTTGCAACTTCCTGTTCCAAATAAACTAAATTTCGTTCCTGACTGCGGTGTTTATTCAGTTTATCTACAGCAGTTTTTAGTTCATTTTCCTTTTTGGCTAATTGTTTGGTGAGAAAAGCTGACGAACTAACCAACTGCTTCTCATTTTCTGTTCCGACAAACTCCACAAATTGTTCTGCTAACGTGTTCGCTATCGTCGCCGCTAATTGAGGATCATTGTTTTTAACCGATACTTCAATTAGATTAGTATCAGGTATTGCATTAACATCAATTAAATCTGCCACAGTTTTGGGACTATAAATAAGCTTATCTAGCTTCAATAAATCTATTACCCTTCTCAGCAGAGCTTCATTCTCCAATTGCCCCACGTAAGTTTTAATAGTCATTTGGGGTAAACGAGAAAGTGACCCAACCACTGATTCCAAATCGTCCTTCTGGTTTCCACCTTGAATAGTTTTGGGATCCTGGTATTCTTTTACCATGATTACCGCCTTACTAAGATAAACAGGAGATAATACAAAAAAGCTAAATAATACACTTGTGACAACCGCCAACGCTGTTATCCCAATTACTAGCCACTTCCACTTTTGGATCATATTAATATATACTTTTAGATCAAAGCCTTCATAGTCCAGTCTGTCCTCATCGCCAACTATCCCGTCACTCACCTTATTAATGGCCCCCCATACTTATATAAAATTTTGACTTCCTTATTTCCTTATCAATAAGAGTTTATCAAACTCGGAATCGATGCCTGGGTGTATTGCAGCTAACTTTTTTATTTCCGCTTGGGCATATTCCATATCACCTTGTTTCGCTTTTGTTGCATACCGATAAAGTAGTGCCTCTCCAACTAATTGGTCTGGTACCTTTTTGTCGCCGACAGTAAGTCCGTTCAACAAAACATCTGCCCTAGCAAAATCACCCAATAGGTAAGCTGCCTCCCCCATATAAAGATTAACTACTGGGGTAATCTGTAGCAAATCTCCATCCCATCCTCTTATTTTATTAACGTTTCTAATCTTAATATCAAGCTGACGCTTAATATCTCCTGCACGTCGCCAGTACAATTCCGCTTTATCCTTTTGTCCTTTATCGCTATAATAACGTCCTGAAGCGATATAAATTTTCCCTAGTATTTCAAAGTTGTGTACATCCAACGGATTTTGTGCTACCAAGCTTTCTGCATCTTTAACAGCCCGCTCTACATTTCCAGTTACCAAGGCTATCATCAATAAACGCAGCCTCACCCCAAAATTGTATGGCTCATTTCGCACTGCCTTTTCAGCATATCTAGCCGATAAAGCCATTTGATTGCTATCGTTGCTGGCCATCCATTTTATAGCATATACCTGGGCTAAATCAGCCGAATAACTGGCACTAAAAGGATCAAGTTGCACTGCTTTTAGCAGCCTCTTTTCTGCCTCAACCCAGTTCCGATTAATCATTGCCCTAGCTCCGTCGGCTCCGTTTTCGCCAGCCATAAAAAGAATGATAGCCGACATAAACAGTAAAGAAGCTCCTAAGGTTCCTCCCACAAGAGCAGTCATGACACGTTTTCTGGTACATTTAGTGGGTTCCTTCGTGGATATATAAACATTTTCAGCAGCTCTTATAACTCCACATAAAGTCCACAGAATAATTCCCATAGCCCCCAGAGATAAATCAAAGTCGTACATACTATGAACCAGTAAGACTGTGCCAGCCATAGCCGCTGCCCATATCAAGACCCAACTGTCATCCTCCAATTCAGTTCTCCACAATTTATATATCCCCTTAGTCCAAAAGAACCAAATAACAAATAAAATCAAAAGACCAATAAACCCAGTCTCTACAAGAACCTTTGCGGGATAGTTATGCGTTTCAGATGAATACTTTAAATAAGGCATGTACCTATGATAAAGAGCATTCCATCCTTCTCCGCCTAACCCATTAACAGGATAATCCGACGCCATTTTAAGAGCAGCCATAGTGAAATCGATTCTGGCAACAATACTCGTATCTTGATTATTAATGGTGCCCGCCCTTTCTAATGTACCAGAGGGCACAAATTGGGCAACTACCGACGGTACTGCCTGCGTTGTATGTTCTATATAAACAATACCTAAAATTAACGCATAAGCAATTACCCCTGCTGCAAGTAATTTGCGGATATTTGCGCGAACTTCCCGTTCATCTAACCACCTGATAATACCATCATAAACCCATTGAGCCGCCGCAGTGATAATTACCCATAAGACAAGATATTTGAATACCCCATGATCAGTTCCACCCAGATTTCTCAGTTGAAGAACTCTTGCCAACTGGAGGCCAATCCCTAAGGTAATAGCTAAACTATAGAAAGTTGAAAAACGTCTTTTCCTGGGAAGCCCAATAACAAAAAGTGCTAACACCAAGGGATAAAGCATCCAACTGCCTCTTGAACCTGAAGCAACAATAACTGCCATCATTAACATATTTCCACTAGCGTACAATACTTTCCCCAGTCTTGAATGACTAGCATTTAGCAGCCCAAATCCCAAAAAAGTTCCTAGCGCCAATAAAGTTGCAGTAGTGTTGGGATATTGTAGAGTAGAATAAATCTTACCTTCTACAACAGCACCCGGATAATCCACCAAACCCGCTGCAGCTCCAATACCAACACAAGCCACTCCCACAGCACTAAAAAATATACTTCTGTACAAAATCTTTATATCTCTCTCGCTCTTCACCGTCTGTGCTGTTATCCAATAAACCATAAAATAATTTATAACCTTCAGTAACTCCCCTATCGCCCCACGCATATTTACTGCCCCATATAAAGAAAGGACGTATACGATAACAAAGGCTAAGGCCGAATAATCAAGGGAACCTTTGAGAAACGTCACGTCTCTATGAAGCAGTTTATCATACCAGCAAATGGCAAAAAGAACCGCCGTAAACATATGTGTAATCAGTAACTCAGGAGCAAAGAACAGTCCTCTAAGAAATGGCGGGTAAAATAAGAGAAATGTTAACCCTATTACAACAAATACCCGCAGGTTTACATTCAATAGCTGACTATTATATTGTTTTTGTTTAACCATCTGATGGGCTATTCTCCTTTTATTGGACTTTATGCAGATTATAGACTTGTCAATTATACCAAATTTTGCTTGTCGAAATCCCGCGAAATTTGTCGAAAGAAAAATGTTTTTCTTAGACTGCCGTGGTTTTTGCTGATTTAACAAAGATATTTGTATATTTTTATTAATAGTTCAATCTTTATAACTCTTGTATCAATATCTAATTAAACTTCATATGATATACCATCTTGACGTTTCCCGCCGCTCTTAAAGCTTGCCAATTATATACCGCCAGGAGGCGGTACCTCGTAACCAGATTCAACATGGTCAACCCGTTGGAATATATACTCACGAGGTCTTTTTGTTTGATTAACACGGGGCTTCCCCGATGTTAAATAGTAAGGAGGGCGACAAACTTGACACAAGGCAAACTGAGAAAATTTTTCCCGGGCGGGAATACATCACAAGGATTTTTCTCTTACTATGACAATATCATTGCTCCTGACGCAACCCGTATTTTCTGCATCAAAGGGGGACCAGGGGTAGGCAAATCAACGCTTATGCGTTCCATTGGCGAAACAATGCTGGCAAAAGGTTATGATGTAGAATATCACTGCTGCTCATCTGATAATGGATCACTGGACGGGGTCTGCATCCCATCAATAGGGGTAGTACTTCTTGACGGAACTGCCCCCCACATCGTGGACCCCAAAAACCCGGGAGCAGTGGACGAAGTCGTCAACCTCGGAGAATTTTGGAATGAGGACCTGATGGTAAAAAACAAGGAGGCGATTTTAGCCACCAATCGTAAAGTTGGTAAACTGTTTGCCATGGCATATTTTAGTCTGAAGGAAGCCGGGCTAATTATTAATGAATGGAAAAGTTATATCACCCCTGCCATGAACTTCGGTCAAGTGAACAAAGATACCGCAACCATCTCGCAAGAACTGTTTGGTGCATTAACCCCAAATTTCTCGGAGACACCTAAATCGCGCCACTTATTTGCCACGGCGATAACACCAAACGGACCACAAACACACCTTGATTCCATCCTGCAAGATGTCACAACACTTTATACTGTCAAAGGAGAACCAGGCACAGGTAAAGCAACACTTTTGGAGAATATAGCCAAAAAGGCACAGTTGTATGGCCTGTATACAGAAGTATACCACCGCCCATTATCCCCCGAGAGCATTGATGGAGTGGTAATTCCCGAAATTTCAGCCGCAGTTGTTAACATTTCAGCCCCAGTAAACTTCAATCCCCAGTGTCTAGAGGGGCTCAAGACCTTAAAAGAATTCAATCTTACTACGTATTTGGATAAACAATTACTTACTCCATTTGCCGATGAAATCAAGGAATGCCAAGAACGTTTTGATGCCACTCTCAACAGGGCTGCCAGTCGCATCAGCAGAGCCAAAGCGGAACATGACATATTAGAGACATATTA
Source organism: Thermincola carboxydiphila (assembly GCA_016841045.1). Classification (GTDB taxonomy): domain Bacteria; phylum Bacillota; class Thermincolia; order Thermincolales; family UBA2595; genus JAENZX01. The sequence goes on along the minus strand of JAENZX010000014.1, from coordinate 36,946 downwards.
TGTGCCAGCTATGGACTTTGCCGCAATTAACGCAAAAAAGGAGGAAATTCTGGCGAGAGTCCTCAAATATGCGAAAATGGTGAAAAATAGCTAGACAATGGTTAAGTGCCCCATTTTCATAAAATATGGGGCACTTTTATTTCCAGTTGTAAGTTAGTTTGTGTTACAATAGCAGTAATAGTTTTTTAGGGGGTAGGAAATGGACAAGCACAAGGAAAGCTCAACTCATGATAATCCTGTTGAGCTGCAGAGAATGATTGATATGCTTGGAAATGATGTAAATACAGCGTTGGACGTTGCCACAGATGGTGGACATACTGCTGTAAAATTAGCGGAACATGCTGAAAGAGTTACTGCCATTGATACTAACCCGGAAATGCTTAAAGAGGCCCGGGAATTGGCTCAAAGCAGGGGAATAACTGATATTGAATTTATTCTTATGGATGTCCACAAGATGGATTTCCCTGATGAATCTTTTGACGTAGTGACCACAAGGTTTGCCCCACATCATTTCACAGATATAAGAACCGCGTTATCAGAAATGACCAGGGTTTTAAAGCCAGGCGGCAAAATGTATATTCTGGACTGCTCAGTAGTAGACGGAAATCTGACTGAGACAGTGATCAACCATATTGAACTATTAAGGGACCCTTCCCATAAGTGTTCCTACTCGCTGCGCCAATGGGAACAGCTTCTTAAGGAATTGCCTCTGGAACTTGAACATACTGAACTTTACAGGGAGGAATATGAACTGCCTCAATGGTTTGACTGTATGGAAACTCCTCAGGAAAAACGGGACGAGATATTCTCTTACATTGACTCTCTTACACCAACCTTGCGAAGATTATACCTGTACAGCTCCATGTTTATGACTACCTATAGAGTAGAAATACTTGCCCATAAAAGATAAAGTGAAAAGGGGCAGCCCTAAATTTGACCACGAAGTAGGGAAATGGCAGATAAATTCCTTCAGGACGGCAACAACTCAGCTTGTTACCGGCTCCCGCATACGCGGGTCGCCGACAAGCGGATGTCAGAACTCGTCCTTCCGGAAAATATCTGCCATTTCCTATTTTTGTGCTAAGTTTCAGGTATGTTGCCCCTTAACTTCACTTATGGGATGCTTTGGTGTACGTTAGACCTTAGGCTTTGTAACTGGTCCCCGAATCAGAGATGTAAATATAGCAACAGCCGCGATAGCAGCAGATACCGTAAACACCAGGTCCATTGCTCCGGTGAAGGCCTGAACCTTCAGCTCGGTACCTGTAAGCCCCTTAACCGCTAACCCCTTGGTAAGACTGGCCAACCTACTGCTGAACACTGCCCCGGATATGGCTACACCAAGTACCATACCGACATTCCTCATACTTGCCAACAGCCCGGAAGCTATTCCCCTTCTGTTGGGTGGTACAGCGCCCATTATTGCACTGTTATTTGGTGTTTGAAACAAACCCGACCCCAAGCCTAAAAGCAACAATGCAAGGATAATATTTATTTGGGGTGAGTCGACCTTTAAATTACTCAACATCCACATTGCCAAACTAACAACAGCCATACCAAAGGAGCTGAGATAGCGGGAATCGATCCGATCAGAAATTGCCCCACTTATGGGCGCTACAATCATAGTCGCCAGAGGCATCGGAATCATGAGCAGACCGGCCTGATCCGGCGGAAGTCCTCTTAACTGCTGAAGGTAAAAAGGCATGATAATTACTGTTGAGAAAAGAGCTATATAATTGAAAAGCGCGGATAAATTAGCCATTGAAAACAATTTGTTTTTAAACAGGGACATATCAACCATAGGGTACTTAATCCTGTTTTCCACTAATACAAACAGTATAAGTAATGCCAGTCCGGCAAAAAGCCCTGCCATAAGATAGGGATTACCCCAGCCCAATTTTTCTGTGTAGCTGAGAGGAAGCAGGATACCTATCAGAGCAATAAAAAACAGAACTGCTCCCCTGATGTCGAAGGGTTGAGTTTCGTGTCCTTTCGTCTCCGGGATAACCCTTTGAGACAGGAAAATAGCCAGAATTCCTACGGGTATGTTAATGAAAAAAATACTGGGCCATCCAAATCTGGCAGTCAAAAACCCTCCCAGTATGGGCCCGGTGGCAAGGGCAACAGAGACTGCGACAGCAGTAACCCCAAGAGCTCTCCCCCGTTCCTGTGGTGGTGTAATATTAGTAACGATGGCAGGCCCCATGGACATCATCATTCCTGCTCCTACTGCCTGAGTTACCCTGAAAGCTATAAGAGCAGCAATATTAGGAGCCAGACCACAAAGCACCGAACCAACAGTAAATATCCCAAACCCCGTGATATAGATCCTCTTGTGTCCATACATGTCACCCATCCGCCCAAAAGTGAGCAGAAGACTGCTTATAATCAACAAGTATGACATTACTACCCATTCTACCACACCAAATGTGGTGTTAAGCGATTTTGTTATGCTTGGTAGTGCAATGTTTACAACACTGGAGTCAAGAGGGGCCATAAAAGTACCGATTGCTATCACTGCAAGAATTTGTGATCTTCTTTTCTTTGAGAGATGTTCGTGAAGTGCTGCGGATTTGTTGGCAGATTGTGAGTTCATATTCTGTCCTCCTGTTAAGGCATTAATATATTACGGTTCAAGATTATTGTAAATCTGTTTTAGGGAAGCCTTTAGGACTTGAATTTCGTTAGGGGTAAATCCCTTCAGCGCTTTTTCAAGACAGTTAACTGCAATAGGTATCAATTGGTTTTTCAAATTCCAGCCTTCCTCAGTTAAATAGATAGAAAAGGCGCGCCGATCATCGGGATTGGGCTCACGTCTTATTAAACCCTTCTGTTCAAGTTTATCTAAAATCCGTGTTACATTAGGCTGGTCTTTATGGGTTTTTTCGGATAAATCTCTCTGGGATACCCCATCTTTTTCCCAAAGCCTGTTTAAGATACCCCATTGTTCAGTGGTCATATCAAAGGGCTTAAAAGAATGGTTCAGATTATTTTTAAGCCTCAGGTGGGTTTGATAAATAATGAACCCGAGGGAGTCATCCAAAGAAAATTCCATATCATTTCACCCCATTCCTTAACACAGCAATAATTGTCATAGCAATTATTATATCACGTTGATTTTTTTTTACAATGCTGTATTTTGGTTCGTGTATTTTGGTTCGAGCTAAAATTCAAACCCTTTGACATTTTGACCGCCAAAGGGTTTATATAAATATTTATATAAGTTTTTTATATACAACATTAATTAGAAACAAATTTATAGAACACTAATTAAAAATTGTTTTCCTTTAAAATAACATCATGAGCTCCACCTTCAACTATACTGGTTGAAGAGACTAGGGAAATCCTGGCATTTTTTTGCAGCTCTTCGATAGTTATAGCTCCACAGCTGCACATGGTAGATTTGATTTTATTTAGAGTGACTTCTAAATTACCCTGCAATCTTCCCGCATAAGGGACGTAGCTGTCTACTCCTTCTTCGAAATGAAGTTTTGCTCCTTCTCCCAGATCATATCGCTGCCAGTTTCGTGCCCGGTCAGAACCTTCGCCCCAATATTCTTTCACATAACTATTACCTAGTTTAATTTTTTTACCAGGACTTTCATCAAACCGCGCAAAATACCTGCCCATCATAATAAAGTCTGCTCCCATGGCCAATGCTAAGACCATATGGTAATCATATACAATTCCCCCGTCAGAACATATTGGTACATATATACCGGTTTTTTCATAATATTCGTCTCTGGCTTTGGCAACTTCAATAACGGCCGAAGCCTGCCCCCGCCCGATTCCCTTTTGTTCCCGGGTTATACAGATAGACCCTCCGCCTATCCCCACTTTCACAAAATCAGCACCGGCATCAACTAGATACATAAACCCTTCTTTATCAACAACATTTCCACCGCCAACTTTAACGCCGCTATATTCCTGCTTGATATACTCAATGGTATTTTTCTGCCATTCGCTGTAGCCATCTGACGAATCAATACACAATATATCTGCTCCGGCTTTCACTAATTCAGGTACTCTTTCCTTGTAATCCCTGGTATTAATTCCTGCTCCAACTAAAAATCTTTTTTCCAAATCCAATAATTCATTAGGATTCATCTTATGCTCATCATAATCTTTTCTAAACACCAGATATAACAGATTTTGGTTGTTATCTATAATCGGCAGGCAGTTTAGTTTATGGTCCCATATGATATCATTAGCTTCACTTAAGCTAATTCCCTCTTTCCCCACAATAAGCTTAGAGAAAGGGGTCATAAATTCTTTTACTTTTTTACTTTCAGGATCTCTGCTGATTCTGTAGTCTCTGCTTGTAACAATCCCCATTAATCTCGTTGCAGGGGTGCCGTCTTCAGTAATAGCTATAGTTGAATGTCCGGTTTTTTCTCTAAGTTCGATGACATCTTTTAAAGTGTGTTCCGGAGTAAGGCTTGAATCACTAATCACAAAGCCTGCTTTAAATCTTTTGACTCTTTTTATCATTTCCGCCTGCTGGTGAATAGGCTGCGAACAATATATAAAGGACAGTCCACCACACCTGGCTAAAGCTATCGCCAGTTTATCATCGGAAACAGATTGCATTATTGCAGATACAAAAGGTATGTTTAATGCCAGAGAGGGTTCTTCACCTCTTTTATATTTAACTAACGGAGTTTTTAGGTCAATATTACCCGGTAAGCAATCAGTCCTTGTTAAATTAGGAACCAATAAATATTCACTAAAAGTCCGGGAAACATCATTGTAGTAATACGCCAATTCGATCTACCTCCTAATTTTTTAACGTGACAATTTGTACTATCTTATATAATCTTTTTCACATTGTCAACTACCTGACAAATAAACTTCATTTTTTTTATTTTTAGAGGCTTAAATAAAAGCGAACAGCCACTATATATTACATAGTGACTGTTCGCCTATTAGAGTCAGCCCATTAAATAATTACTTAATCTCAATACTTTGTGTTTCTGAATCCCATTCAACGGTTAAGCCCAGATTCTCTGAGATAAATCGAAGAGGTACCATAGTACGGCTGTTCATCACCTGGGCCGGAACATCTATCACAACTGAGGTGTTGTTAACATATACCTTGTTTTCTCCAGGAATTAATATAATTTCCTGTTCACCTTTTGTAATTGTTACCTTCTTTTCTTCCGCATTCCACTCCACCAAAGCCCCCGTTGCCTCAGAAATTGCCCTTACCGGGATAAGGGTCCGGCCTTCTTTAATAACAGGAGGTGTATCAAATTTAACATCAGCGTTTGAGACCAAAACATTTTCTACTGGCAGCACGGTGACGTTGGGGATACTATCCAGTTTAGCTGAAACAGCCTTAAGTGCTTCTAATTCTTCCGTAGAATAGTTCTTTTTCATTACTTCTTTCATTTGCTCAATCTTGCTCTTCATTTGTGCTTTATAAGCATCTTTTTGAGCTTTAAGCTCAGCTATCTGTTTTTTCAGGCTATCCACTAGAGCTGGATTCTCACTTCTTTCTGCTTCTTCACACTGCTTTTCCAATTCTTCAATTTGTTCTTCAACCTGATCTTTAAGGTCTTCTATTGCATCCTTTTCCTGTTCAAGAGCATTTTTGGCAGTTTCCCAAAGTTTCTCTTCCTGGTCTTCTCCCTGTTCTTCCAAAGCCTCGTTCTTATCTTCATCCAAATCTTTTTCTTCGTCCTTGTCTTCGTCTACTTCTTCGTCCGCATCGTTTTCTTCATCCTCATCTTCTTCTATTTCCTCATCTACATCGTTTTCTTCATTCTGTTCTTCGTCTATTTCCTCATCTGCATCGTTTTCTTCATCCTGTTCTTCGTCAATGTTACCATCTTCATCGGAATCTGTTTCAATGCTGACTTGTACTGTGTTGTCCCCAACAGATTCATCCGACCGGTCATCAGCAAAAACAGCAATTGGGGATACAACTGATAACAACAAGACCAGTACTACTGCTAGAATCTTACTCCACTTTTTCATAATCACAAGACCTCCTTAATCGAACCAAATCATGTCCGCTGATAATAACATACGAGGTCTCTGAAAAAATTTACGGGGTTGCTGCTGATTATTTTTTAGATGATATACTCCAGCTTAAAACAGAACTGTATATTGGCAAAAGATATCTTATCGTTAGGCTTCAATTCATACCGTTTGTTGCTAATAAGCCGGTTCCCGTTTATAAAAGTACCGTTTTTAGAATCCAGATCAAAAATATAAAATTTACCGTCAGTGCTTTGGATACGGGCATGCGCACGGCCTATACTTTTATTGTGGATTGCATAGTCACATGTATCAAGGTTGCGTCCTACTACAAAATCAGGCTTGCTGATAACTATACTGTCTTCTTCTCCGATTCCTACTAATACAGGCTGCTGTTTGCTGCTTAAAACTACCGTTTCATCTATGTTCACAGGAATAGTTTTATTTTCTACACTATCCTCCGTAGTTACAGCCGTTTCCCGCTGACTGATATTTATTTGGACTGGTGTAGGATATATTTCATCTGGACTACTACCTTTTTTCCTAAATCTCCAGTAAATTATAGTGCCTGCAAGCAGCAGAATTGCTGCCACTGCAGTACCAATGCTCTGGAAATACTCCACAACCATTGATGCTGTATCAACCTTTACAAGTATTTGATTGATTTTTATTCCAGCCGCAGCAAGAATAGCTAATAAGACCAAAATTGCAGGAACAAAATTAACTACCTTCTTATGATTTGCCAAGGGATGGTCCTCTTGAGCTTGAAGAGACTCCGGTGTTATAGCGCTATTTGACTCCTGCCAGCCATTTTCAGGATTTTTCTGTATTATTTTGTTGGGCGGGGAGGTTCCTTCTACCTTTCTGATAGCAGTATTTAATTCCGAAATACACAGATGTTCTTCTTTTATTAATCCTAAAAGTTTTTGCACAAAGTTGTCATTAGTTTCAATGTTAGCGGTATTAACAACCAGATTTACAATAAAAGCTTTGAATAGATCAACAATTTCTGCATTCCTGCTGCAGGGAATATAGATAAGAAAAACTTCCAGGGAATCCGGATTTATAAAAATTAGATTTTCACTAATAATAAAACATTTTTCGTTCAGCAAAAAATTTTTACAACCGGTGAAAGTACCCATAATATTTTGTAATATTTTAACAAAATCAGCTTTGGTTACTTTTTGTCGCTTAAAAAAATTAGACAAACTAATAAGTCCACTAATATCATAGTAAAATCTGACTTCCAGGTCCCTCTCCCTTATATTCAACCCAGCAACTCCAGGAATTCTGTTTTTTGCTATCATTTCAACCTGGAATCCCACAATGTCACGCCTGCTAAGTCCATTTTCTGTGAGTACCAGAAAACTTTTACCCGAATCAACTTCAAAATCTATTCTAAATCCGAAAATGTCCTTTTCCACGGTTACCTCCCGTTTCTTAATATGCTTTTGTGTTTACCCTTGTAAAAACAGATATATCAAAACAGCCGGCACAATGGCTATAGAAAAGGGAAACTTGGAATCATTATTGCCGCGGTCAGAATATGGAACAAACCTGCGTAAAAGAAAACAGGTCAAAAAGTAATAATAGACTCTTTTCATTTTCTGCGAAAACTGTCGGCGCCAAATCAAAAGTAAAACGGAAATCATTGCTCCAATACAGAGGGAGAATAAAATACTGTAGCCTACAAAAGTCAGCCCCATAATTGCTCCCATAGCTGCAAAGAGTTTTATATCCCCTGCTCCCATTACATTAATAAGATAGAATATCATTAAAGCAGTCAGAGGCATCATTAATCCTTGAAAGGATGACATCAGACCACTTAAACCACACTCATAAAAATTGAGTAATAAGCCTGCTAAGGCTGCGGGCATTGTAATGAAATTCTTAATTTTATTTTCCTTTATATCAAAATATAAAGACATAGCCAAGACAATAAGGAGAAGCACATATCTTACTGTTAAAACCATATTTTCACTATCCATCGGTCCAGGCCCGCTCCACAGCAATATTTGAAAGGGTAAATTCCTTTAAGTTAACAATGGGAAATGGCATTTTGACTTTATATACAACCACAATCGTTATATCCTCAGGCTTAAGGTCGATATTGGTTAAGCCTGGTACATTATTTTTCCTTTCGGTAAGCACTCTCACTTCAACCAGCTCGTAATCCTTATTGCCCAATGTCTTTAGAGGGTAGTATTCTTTAAGTAATTTGCTTACAATTTCTTTCCCTACAGAGTCTAGTATAATACCGGTACCTTTTTCTGAAGCTTTCTTCAAAATATCATTGATTATTTCGATTCCCATGCCAACTGCCAGTGTGCCGGGTGAAACCGGAGCAGAAGCAGCTCCTTTGCCGGCATTGGCAGGTTTGGCAGTTAAGCTGGGAATAGATAACTTTAAGTCTCGAAGAGGAAAAGCAGAACCCGCAATTACTTTTGCTGTTTCACTTACTGCATGGTCCATAGCTACATAAACTGCCGCTACGGCAATAAAGTTTACCAGGAAAACCAGTAATAACAGAAAAAAAGGGACTGCAATTGTGGCTTCCAAAGTAAAACTGCCCCGGTTTCCTTTTAAATTATTTCTTAAACTGCTGTTTAGTTTGCTGCCTAAGCTGCTCACAACAATCACCCTGTCTAACTACTCTGATTTCTTGAGAACCGAATTTATTAACCGAATCTAAAATTAATATTCGAGTTAAAATTTAATATCCGAATTCTACCTCTTTCGTAATATAACAGCGCCCATTACTCACCCTTGTACCAAAGGGGCCCTTCTCCAAGTCCTTTAAACCGATCATTGGCAGAAACCACATTCTGATGGAAATCGTTGCAGTACCTGCTGTATAGGTATATATTTTACGGGGTTCAATGGAAATTCTTAACTTAATCAATTCCTTGATTCTATCCAGTTTCGTTTTCTCGTCGGAATTAAGAAGCAGAAACAACCTTAGATGATCTTTATAGGTAAGGGTAATATTTTCAAGGGGATTGTCAGGCTGGACTGAAACAATAGGAACAGGCTCATTAAGGGCAGCCAGTTTGACAGTATCAACGGAGGCCTGAATAGCTCCCGTAACAAGAGAAAATATTGTCCGCAGCGTTAATTCGGGAATGCCTTTTGAAAAAGCAAAATAACCGATACTGTCCAGGGTAAATCGGGTAACATAGAGTTCGGCAAGAGCGCGGGACATAGCATTTTTACCAAAACAAATATATTCAGCCTCTGTTTTGGTATAGGGGTATGAGACATCGCCCTTGGCACCTGATGTCAAATATGAAAAATAAGTTAAAATGTATTCGTTGATATACATTTCATCTCTGGCACTGATAAGATTTTCTTTAACATTTATGACCCCAAAAACCTTTCTAAAAAATTCCGCAATATTGTCAGCTTTTCCAGCATCCGAGCTTTCAAAAGCTGCAACACTTCTGGAAACCGGGATTACGTTAAAGTGTCGGCTTACCTCGGGGTATTTTCTGCGAAGCTCCAGAGAATTCTTACTGACTTGGGATTCGTTAGGCGTCGGTTTAACAGTTTTGCTCCAATAGCCTTTAATTTCTTGATAAGCCTTAGAAGCTGAATCTATGCCCATTACAGAAAAAATGTAGTGTTCAACTCCATTGCTTTTGATTTCTTTCTTTAATGCTTCTTTTGTTGTAGCAATTTCAGCCTTTACACCCTGCAAACTCTTTTCAAGGGCTTCCAGTTGATTGCGGGTTTCATTGCTGACTTCGGTTCCCAGAGAACTGACACTTGACTGGTTTGTTTGCTGTTCATTACTTTTATAGACGTCCGGACTGCGGCGGTCTTTCATTGTTTTTAGTTCCAATTGTATTTCCAGTTCTGTCCGTTGTGCTTTATGCAGCTCACCCTCAATATCATGACGCAGCCGCTTGATACGGCTTTCTAACTGTTTCCTTTGTTTTACCAACTTCTTAATCCGCTTTGGCTCCTGTTCTGATTTCAACTTACCTTTGACAGTTTTCAATTCTGCCTTTGCATCTTCTAAATCAGCTCCATACTCTTTAATGTTCTGATTATTTTCATGCAGGGTCTTTGTTTTTTCATTGATTCTATTAAAGCTTTTCCTATTTTCGTTGCTTTGGTCAAAAAATGCAGCAGCATTTCTAAGCTGCATGAATTTGTTGATAAGCTCCCTGCCTATTTCTACGGGCGCTTTGTATTTCATTGTTTCAAGAATTTGTTGTTTTACAACTTCATTACTACTTATGGGACGGAAAACAATGATGTTTCCTGCCACATAACGGATGTCCAACAAATTTAAATCCTGCTGCTGAGATACAGATAGATTAGCCAACATATACTTATTGAAATCCCGGTTAAAATCCCGCCCGCCGGTGCCAAAAATCCCGTAAGTACTACGTAACTTAGCATTATAATCAGCCATTACTGAACGCGCAGAAGCATTAACCGCTCTTCGCAGTTGATTTTGTGCTGTCTTTACCCTGGCCAAATCGATAAAAAGACCTGTCAGAACTATCATGATAAAAAAAACAATTGATATGAAAATTGTTATGGAACCTTTTTCACCACTATTCACTTCCCTTGTCCACCAAGTAGTGATTTTGCGCAATCTATGCATAAGTTAAACCCGCCTTTGGCAGCCTCATCCTCTGACCTAAATTCAATCATGTTTTCCTGTTTTATTTTGCTTATGTGCTTACATCCAGGGAAATGATAAATCTTCTGACCGTAAACATTACTCTTCCGGCTGGCAACCAACGGCCCTTTAACCTTAGGAACCTCCCCCTGCCCAAGATTATTAAGATGATTGAGCAGTTCCTGCATGTACTCTTTTCCCAACAAATAGTTTCTGATAAATTCTGCGGGTTCAGAGATTTCTGCTGTTGCAGTCGCTTTTAATATCATGCTTTCTATTTTTGCAGAAACGGACCTTTGTGCCAAGCCCCGGTTATAGCTGGTTACAATACGACCGATTTCTGTTTCCCCCAGCTGACTTTCCAAGAGTGATTTATTAGCAAAACTGTCAGCTTTGCCAACTTTCTTTTGAACTAATAATGCACCTTTATGATCATCAAATATCCGCCAGTATAAACTATCACTATAATTACCGCTTATAGCGCCCGTTTCCAGGTCTTTTCCGCTGTTACTCCAGGTAGCTGCACTCTCTTTGGCAGTATAAACAACAGCTTCCAATAACGTCATTTTGTGGTAAATAGACTTTGCAAAAAAAATAACTGCCAGCAGTAGAAAAAGGATAAGTGGAAAGATTATAGTTAATTCCAAAGTAGAACTTCCTCTGGAATTAAAAATCTTGCTTTTCGTCAACTATCACTCCCATAACGCATTTTATTGACTTGTGCCTGGTGCCGTTGGAGAGACCGGAACACCAACAGACTGTGTGCTTACAGACTCGGTAATAAATTTTGTATACCAGTTTAGCAGGGTTTTCCTGAAGGCAAAGGCAATACCCACTAGGACCACAAGAATAATCACCATTTCAATTGTTTCCAGGCCCTCTTCATCTTTTAAAAAGTTAACCAAAATATCTTTCAAATTTGTCACCTCCTTACATACTCATTGTCATCACAGCAGGGGCTAAAACAATTATTGCAACAGCAATAAATATCATCACCATTGGAAATACAAGCTTGGAAGAGGCTTCTTCCCCTTGTGTCTTTGCAACATCTTTTCGCTTCTCCCATGTCTCCTGGGCTATCAATTTAAGCGCCAAAACAAAGTCACTGCTGCCCCTGTTTATATTCTGTACAACAGCTGCTACAAATCTGGTGACTTCCGGAATTCTGCACCTCAATGCAAAATCCTCGTATGCCTTGTTTATGCCACTCCCGTTTTTAATTTCCCTTACGACAAAGTTTAACTCCTTATATAGCGGCTCAGAATCAGCCTTTTCAGTGACAATCTTATTAACTGCTGCATTAAACGTAAGACCGGCATTAACCAGTAACGCAACTTTATTTATGAACTCCGGAAGCTCAATAAGTATTTTTTGGTTTCTAAGTTTAAGTTTGAAATCAAGATTTCTGTCAGCCCATATTAGTGACAGGATAGCGAGAGTCAGGACAAAAATTATAAAGACATAATCTACCTCTATGGCTAGTGACAATGCTGCAGCAAAAAAAAGTAATGCTGTCACCAGAACAGTCTTCTGTATCGTATGTACCATCAGAAAATCATCCATCGATGAAGCGCCGTAAAGCTTGGAAATTAAGTTTCTAAGCCTGGGATTAGTATTGGGATTGTAAAATCTTAGCACCAATTTGGCGGTTAATAAAAGACCGGCGGGCATCAGAAAAGAAAGTTTGAAATCATATATCCGGACAGCTGACATTAAATACTCTGCCTTTTTCCACCCAACAAAACTGATTATTGTTAAAAATGCTGTAAATAACAGAACTAATATTGGTTTAAAGACTGCAAATATGACTGTCATCAGTTTCACACCTTAAAGTCAAATATTTTTCTGGAGATTATATAGGAAACAGCAAGAATTGTGAGGGCTGCTGCCATTAACAGATACCCCTTATATGAAGTATAGAGAGGATCCATGTAGCCTCCTCCGCCAAATTTCATTAACCCAATGAAGACTATCGGCATGGCATTTAATATTTTTTGTTCGTACTTTTGTCTTGCCAGAGATACTTCAATCTCATTACAAATGTCTATCTTATCCCTTATAATGTTCGAGCTGTTTTTCGCTACTTCAACTAAATTACCTCCGCAGTGTTTACATATTATAACGGTATCCACAAAGCTGTAGATATCATCCAGTCCTGACCGTACGGCCAACTCTGTCAGACATGCTTCAATGGGCTCATTAATTTCTAGCCTCCGGGTTATCAACATAAGTTCTTTTAGGATATAGGTATTTTCATCGTTATATATTATCTGCAGGTCTTTATATGCTGCTCTAAAAGCATTCTCCAGCGAAAGACCGACGTTTAAGGCCGAAGCGACGGAATATAATGCATCCCGAAACTGCAGGTTAAGCTCTTGCTGCTGCTTTTTTGTCAGTTCCAAACTTTTGTATCGCGGATACCATAACGAACCTAGAGAAATTATGAGGGCAATAAGGATATTACTGAAAAATATTATCCCTATCGTAAATAAAAAAGCTGCTGCCAGTAAAATATACCAGCCCTTTTCCCAATAGTTCATTTCATATCTGCGGTAATCAGTCACCATAGAGGACACCTCTGTCAATTTTCAAATTTAATCCCGGCCATTCCTGACTTCAGAATATTTATTATTTTGTTGCCGGTTTTCTTTAGTTTCCCCAGTACTTTTCCGTTATCGTCGCCGCACTCCTCAAACTTAAACAGTGTGTTCAAGACGATCTCGCCGTTTTGGATACCTGTTATCTCCGATATCTCCAAGACTTTTCTGGACCCGTCCCTTAACCTGGCCACATGAATAATCAAATCCAAAGCAGCGCTAATGTTTTTACGAATTACTTCTACGGGAAGATTAGCAGCACTTAAAACCATCGTCTCGATTCTGCTTAACATATCTCTTGTAGTATTGGCATGACCCGTAGAAAGAGAGCCGTCGTGCCCAGTGTTCATGGCCTGCAGCATGTCCAGGGCTTCAGCTCCGCGCACTTCTCCTACGATAATCCTGTCCGGCCTCATCCGGAGTGAAGTTTTAATCAAATCTCTTACCGTTATTTCCCCTCTGCCCTCCGTGTTAGGGTTTCTTGTTTCTAAACTGACTAGATTCTTTATATTTTTTATCTGTAATTCTGCAGAATCTTCTATTGTAATGACCCGCTCATTGTCCGGAATGGAAAAGGAAAGGGCATTTAAAAATGTGGTTTTGCCTGAGCCCGTCCCCCCGCAGACAAAAATATTGTATTTAGCCCTTACTGCTTTATCTAAAAAATCTACAGCTTCTTTAGTTAATGAATCATATCTAATCAGATCATTCATGGTAAGGGTACTCTTAGCGAACTTTCTAATGGTAATTGTTGGTCCTTTTAAAGCTACAGGAGGGAGAACCACATTCACTCTGGAACCATCATGGAGCCTGGCGTCAACAACAGGTACCGCTTCGTTGACTACTCGGTTTACTTTTGATACGACTGACTGAATAACATTCAACAGCCTGTCACTGCTCTCAAATTTTATATCAAGTTTTGAAGTCTTACCGTCCCTCTCAATAAATATTTCATCAGGGGCATTTACCATAATTTCCGTTACTGTTTCGTCTTCCAGGAGAGGCTGTAAAACATCAAGCCTCCTCATAGAGTTAAAAGCTTTAGTAATTATATGTTTTTTAACTGCAAGGCTGAGAAAGTATTGCTTCCCTTTTTCAATAACTATCCGCGTAATAAGTTCTTTTATCTCTTCATCATCCGGATCCTTTCCAAGATTTAACTGAGCACCGGCCTCATCCCGTACCGCTTTGACTATATTTTCAATAGCATCGTAATCCATGTTATTTCTCCCATTAACATGATTCTTATTCCAGTTAGTCACCACATCCCAATATTTGGGTTAATTTTTTTAGATTATCTGCCAGTTCCTGATTTGGGTCAAATTTGAGTTTACTCCGGCTCCCTGAGGTCCAAAGGTTAGCAACATATGGAACCTTACAGGAATTGGCCAATTCTGGCCCAGGAATATCAAGACTTGCATTTCCCTCCACCTTATTGATCAGCAAAACAGTTTTGTTTAAGATACTTTTAGTTTCCTCAGCCTCAAGCATTCTAAGCTGATTCGTAAATGCTTCAATTTTATATCTGCATGGTTCTTCAAAAGTGCCAACCATTACTGCTTTGTCACTGTTATCAAGGAGTGTAATTAGATTATTACCAAAGGACGAATCTGTATCAATGACCACAACATCGTATTTGCAGGCTTGTTTTATTTTAGCTAATAAAAGTTCAAATTGTTCCTCTTCCAGTTCTGTAAGCTCCAAAAAGCACTCCGGAGGCTCTAATATATGAAAACTAAAGTTATTCTCTTTAGTTTTATTCATCTCAACCCTGACTGAAATCAACTGCGGGTTTTCATGCAGGGTCAGAAGTACTTTTGTAAAACCATCGCGTCCATTAAGCTCCAAAATAGAAGGCACAGAATTAAAAGACTCCATACCGAGAAAAAGAACTTCCATCTGTCTCTTGCTAAGACTAGCAGCCAGAGCTAAGGCAATCGAAGTTTTTCCCACCCCGCCGGCAGGTGAAAAAACCGATATTATTTTTGTATTTCTAATACCTCCTGAGCTGCCGGGAAGCCTCTCCGTCTTTTCTGAATAAAATCTTAATAACTCATTTACCATTTTATCGCCGGGTTGGTACTTATATAAATAATTACCGCTTTTCTCCGGACAGGTACAATTTAAATCATCTGTCAACTGTATAATAAATTTAATATTTTTATATAGCGGGCTGCCAGGTGTATAAAAATCAGGATGGACAAGCAAAAAATCAAATTCATCAAATGAGTTATCCAGATAATGCTCTAAAAGATTAAGCCGTGTGCAGACAACAAGCTTCACCCGTGAAGAATACTCGGTATTAATATAATCAGCAACCCTGTCCACATAAACATTGTCCGGATCCGCCAAAATTATTTTCATTCTCTGCATCAGTTATCACCATCAATCGAAAATTTTATCCATTTTATTACTTTTATGGATTTTATTTGACATGTATATTGTTTTTCCTCTTTTTGGAAAAAAATTTTTAAAAAAATCAGGATTCCGTTCTGTTTATATCTTCGGACTAACACCAGGGTACCCAAAATTGTTCATCTTTGATAAAATGTTTATAAATACTATAATAGGGAGGAAGAATATTTGGAACGTCTAATTCGGATAGGATTTGTACTGCTGGTGTTAAGTCTCATTCTGAACATAGCCCTTTTCTCAAGGGTAGGCAGCCTGACAGATGAAATGAACAATCGTTTTAACATGCTTAACAGTGAATGGCAGAGAATCTCGTCACTAACACAGCATAATGCTGACCGAATAAGCCTTGCAGTGAACACAATAGAAACCGAACAGCGCTGGATTACCCCTGTCACTATTATCGATGTTAAGCAAGTGGATGGTAATGCCGAGGTAAGACTATCCTGGGTTATTAAAGACTATCGCGAGGGCGCTCCGGTTAATTTTCACTACCGCAAACAGGGTGACACACAATTCGTTTCCCAATCGGCTTCATCTATGGGAGACGGGAGATTCGAAGTCAAGCTTACAGAAAAACTTGATACGGAGCCAAAATGGAAAATTGGAATTACGTACTTCAATGGTAAAAATGGTGATAGAAAGGCCAGTATTGCATCCGAAGCGATTAAGGCCGAGCGGCCAAATATAATGGAATATTACATAACAGTCAAGGACGGAACACGCCTCAAGAATAGTGAAATTATGGTTCTGGAACTGTCGCAAATTTCAGAAGGCATATATGCCCCTCTATCCACAGAAGTTCAGATTGACCGTGAAAGAGAGACGTATTTGCTTTTCCTGACACAAGGCAATTCAAACCCCAAACAGGCTAAATTGGCCCGGGCTTTTTTAGTAGCATACAATGGCAAAAAGCAATTGATTAAAAAGCAGCTGACATTAGAAGATGCTAAGCCAGATGATAGTGTACAGATGTTCCGTACAGAATGGAATTATAGCGGCCAATCTTTTACTAAGGTGTTTCTAAAAGTTGAATACGAAAACGGAAAACATTTTGAAAAAGAAATCACTTAATATAAAAATAACACCAGTGTTCATCAACACTGGTGTTTTTTATATTAGATAAACTTCATTACTGCTTTTCCATTTAAATAATCACACCTTGTCCCCTGCCACGCATCCCGCTCTTCTAGTACCTCCACAATTCTTCGCTTTATCTTCCACCAACTGGTGCTCCAGTTACAGAAGTGCAGGTTTCCCTGTGGTCCTTTTCCAACCAGCCGCTGAATAACTATAGAAGGGTCAAGGTATTCGAGAAACATTACCACCCTATCCACGTACTCATCAAGGGAGATAAGCTCAAATTCGCCACGCTCGTACATGTCGCCCAGTGCTGTCCCTTTAACCACATAAAGGGAGTGGAGTTTAACATAATCCACACCCAGTGCCGAACATATCTTAGAACACTCAACGACGTCATCTTCATTGTCCCACGGCAGGTTTAAAATAAGATGTGCTACAAGTTCCAGACCACGCTTTTTGATTCTTAGGGCAGCATCAATAAACTCAGCCAGAGTATGTCCCCGGTTTATTTTTTTCAGGGTATGATAATTCACTGTCTGGAGTCCAAGCTCGACAGTTATATCAACACCTTTTTCTGATTTGACCTTCTGCAGCACATCAAGATATTTTTCATTTATACAGTCAGGTCTGGTGGAGATTGAAACTCCTATAATATCAGGGTCAGAGACTGCTTCCTTAACTGCTTCTTCAAAGAAGGATATATCACGATATGTATTTGTAAATGCTTGAAAGTAAGCAAAAAATTTTCTGCCGTTAAATCTTCTGATAAAAAATTCCTTATTGGTTTTAATCTGTCCTGCCACATCCATAGTACTGGGAAGACACTCAAAACCGGCTCCTTCCTCATCACAAAATATACAACCTCCCGTGGCAACGGTTCCGTCACGGTTCGGACAACTTCCGGGCAGGTTGACAGGAAGTTTATAAACTTTTTCGCCGTATTTTTCTTTAAGGAAAGTCGAATACTCTTTATATCTGGGACGTTGTTCTTTCACTGTTTCACCCCGGCACTAATTGATCAACTTATTCAGTATAGCCATTTATTCAGTATAGCCATTAACTTAGTATAGCCATTTTAGTTATTTCAAAAAACACCGTAAAAAACCCTTTTAAATAACAATAAAAATAGTTAATTTTACTTAGCAGCGGATTTTTTGTACAAACAAGCCACAACTTACCTCCTATTGTCCGTGAAAGAATAAGGCATACTAATACCGGACAATAAGGAGGTGCTTTCTTTGTTAGCCTGCCTTCCGGAATTGCCGTTTACTCCTCACGATTACCAAGTTAATACAGCAAAAAAAATCATTCAGGAAATGGAATGCCGGGCGCTTATAGCCGATGAAGTTGGTTTGGGTAAGACCATTGAAGCGGGATTAGTTATCAAAGAGCTTTTATCTGTCAATCCCCAGGCCCGAATCTTGGTATTAACTCCGGCTTCCCTTGTCCAGCAATGGTGGTCAGAACTTCATGAGAAGTTTGGTATCAATTTCTGGGTCAGCAGAAAAGGCCCCTACGCCTGGCCTGGACAGCTTGTCATCGGGTCCATCGATAAAGCAAAAAGAGATGAACACCGTGCTATGATTTTAGACGGGGCTTATGATTTGGTAGTAATTGATGAGGCTCACAAACTGAAAAACCGAAAAACAGAAAACTGGGTTTTTGTTTCCCAAATAAAAACAAACGGGCTGATTCTTTTAACTGCCACACCGCTCCAAAACAAAGTTGAGGAAGTATTTAACCTGATATCCCTCTTAAAACCTGATGTGTATTCAGATTATGATAATTTCCTTAGTCAACACCAGCTAAATCCTAAGGCTGCAATCAGTGATTTAAGGGATAAGCTTCATGATGTAATGATCAGGAATATGACCAAAGAGCTTGGGGTTAAAAACATTGACAGGAACATAAAGCTTGTTGAGGTAGAAATGTCTGACCTTGAAAGGGAGATTTACAGGAAAATCAAAGATTATCCCGGAACCTTCCTGGCATTTACTCTCTGCAAAGAATTCTGCAGCAGCCTGTCTGCATTATATGACACTCTGCAGAAGAAAGGAGAAAATGAGCTTCTTCCAATGCTGGAAGAATGCGAACTATCGCCAAAAATCAAATATTTAGACTCAATTCTCAAGAATCATAATGGTAAAATACTCATTTTCACTGAATATATCCAAACTCAATTCTATATAGCAAGATACCTTCATGAACAAAACGTCAAATTTTTAGTTTTTAACGGCATGCTTCGTAGAAATCAGAAAGAATGGATAAAAGACCTCTTTGAAAAACGTGATGTTCCTGTTATGATTTGTACTGACTCAGGTTCTCAGGGGCTTAACTTTCAGTACTGTGATGTAATCGTAAACTTTGATCTTCCGTGGAACCCCATGAAGGTGGAACAAAGAATCGGTCGAATTGACCGGATAGGCCAACAATCAAATGATGTATATATCTATAATTTTGTAATGAAAGACACCATTGAAGAGAAAATCTTCTCCGTGTTAGGAGAAAAAATAAGTCTGTTCAAAGAGTGCATAGGCGATTTGGAAAATATCCTTACTGACAATGAAGAAGAACTATATGAAATAATGGCAAAATTATAAGCAGGATTCAGAGTCAATTAGAATCCTGCTTATCCTTTTCATATCTCCAAAAAAGCTGTAATAATTAATTTTCGACCGGCTTTTTGCCGCCGACCAAATTGTCCAAGACCATGGTAGCTGTAAGATCACCGGTAACATTAATTGCAGTCCGGCTCATGTCCAGAATCCTGTCCACACCAATAATCAGTGCTATGCCGCCTGACGGAATTCCGACACTGCTCAATACCATAGAAAGTATTACGATTCCCACACCCGGAGTTGCCGGTGAACCAATTGAAGCACCAACAGCAGTTACAATAACCAGCAGTAACGAAGCAGCTGTCAGCTGCACACCAAATACCTGGGCCAAAAATACAGTGGCTACACCCTGATACAGAGCAGTGCCATCCATGTTGATAGTCGCACCAAGCGGTATAAGGAACTGAGATATAGAAGGCCTTACCTTTAGATTTTCTTCTGCTGTTTTAATTGAAAGGGGCATAACGGCAGCGGAACTTGACGTCGAAAAAGCCAGTAACTGTACATTCCATACTTGCTGTAGAAACCACCAGGGTGATTTACGGACTACGAAAACCACTATCATAAGGTAAAAAATTAATAGTATTACTAAACCAAGAAAAACCGTCCCTACATAAACTGCCATGCCAAACAATGCATCTAAACCGACTTTCATAGCAATCTGAGCCAGCAGACCAAATACTGCGACAGGAGCCAGAAGCATAGCCCAGCGAACCACGGTCATACATACTTCCTGAATAGAACCCATGAGGTCCAGCAGGGGCTTTGACTGGCCCGAAGGCATGGCTACAAGAGCCATCCCCAAAACAACGGCAAACAAAACAACCTGCAGCATTTCTTCCTTGACCATCGAACTAAGAGGGTTCTCAGGCAGAATGTTTGTAATGAGTTCTGGCAGGTGATTAATGTTAACAGGTTCCCCTGATTCGCTCAAGGCGGGGACTGGAGTCGACTGGACAGATGAATTAAACAGGGATTGATCAATAAATTGTCCCGGCTGGATTACTAAAGCGATAACGATTCCTATAGTTATCGCTATAACGGTAGTAAAGATAAAATATATCACCAAACGGGAGCCCAGTTTACGAAGTTGTTCCATATCCTCACCGGCGGCCAAGCCCCTGATTACTGATGCAAAAACAAGGGGAACGACAATCATCTGTATCAGTCCCAAAAATAGATGACCTGGTAAAGCAAGCCAGTTACCTATGATTTCCGACATATCTGTTGTGATAAAACCCGTGGAAGGTCCCAATAAAACACCGGTTCCCAGCCCAAAAACCATTGCTATTAGAATTTTAAGCCATAAGCGGCCTTTTATCAGGCTCTGTAAATACTTATTAAGATTCTTAAGTGAACTGGGTTGGATAAGTTCCAGTGGATGTGTCATAAAATCCTCCTCCCTTACCTTGCCATTCAATGCAGCTGTTTTTGATTCCTGCCAAAAAAGGTCATAATACAATATACCTGAACACCAAACCGGCACGTCATCAAATATTATAAAATTATATCTTTTATTTTAATAATAAAAAACCGCGGCGTCCGCGGAGAAATAAAGAGACTTTTAATTTATCTGGCAAGTTTGCTGATTAAATCAATTGCAACAATAGCAACTATCATTGTTCCAATTGTTATACCTAAATTAATTAACCTACTCTTTAACCCCGTGTCCTTAAAAATTTTGCTTATCAGCCAGTTTGAAGCGGTCAGGTAAATTAAAGGAGCCAGAACTGCAAAAATTATGGAGTTTGCTGTCTTAGTTATAGGCATAAAGGCATAAACCATAAAAACAAGAAAAGCCCAGAACCAAAAAACAAAACCGATAGTTAATGAAAGCATTATTTTTATCGCAATATTAAAAGCCATGTCAACCACCCCTTTAACTTATTATTCCATAAAACAAACAGCTAGTATGTGACTTTACTCACATTTTAAGAATATTTATCAAAAAAGGAATCCGCAGCCGGATTCCTTTTTAAAGCATTCTTATTTAAGTTTCATATATGCCAGCGCCTGCTCCGCAGCCTGAGTTCCAACATTTATACAATCCGGGACACCTACACCTCTATAGGAACCTCCAACAATGTATATTCCAGGGTTAGCTGCCTGCCTGTCTTCAATGTTTTTTATCCTCTCAAGGTGCCCTATAGTATATTGAGGCATCCCTTTAACCCAGCGGTAAATCTTATGCATAACCGGCTTGGCAGTAATTCCTATAATGTCCTTAAGCTCGCTTAGAACCATATTAAGCATGGACTCATCATCCTGGAATACCAATTCTTGGTTCATAGCGCCGCCTACAAAAGCCCGTATCAGAACATAATCGTCACTTGGGGTCCTAAAGTCCCATTTGGTGGAACTATAAGTGCCAGCTTTAATCTTTCTCTTCTCAGATATAGGGACAATAAAGCCGAAGGCTTCAATTGATTTATGAACATCAGAGCGTTTAAAGGCAAGGTTAACGGTTGCCGAAGTAGCCTGGGGAATACCGGCCAGATTTTCAGCCATAACTTTATCAAGCCCGTCTACGATTTCTGCTGCCAAATGTGCGGGAGCAGTGATAATAACTGAATCAGCTTCAATGGGTTCCCCGTCTTTAATACTCACCTGATATCTACCATCTTGCTTTTTACTAACCGAAGTCACAATTTTTCCTGTCAAAATCTTTGAATTGTCCAGCTTGGCTGCTACAGCATCAGTCAGCTGCCCCATACCCTCCTTAAAAGTCATGAAAAAGGTTTTCTTTAATTTACCCGGCTCCGGCGGCTTTGGTTTGGGTGCATTTTTGCGTGCTGACAGCATTGCCTTGAGCAGACTGCCGTGCTTCTGTTCCATCTGAATGAACCTTGGGAAGCTGGCGACAAGACTCATTTGATCCGGGTCGCCTGCGTGAATTCCACCTATTAACGGCTCAGCTATCTTGTCAAGGGCTTCCTGCCCTAACCTTCTTTTAACAAAACTACCCAAAGTCTCATCTTCATTTGTGGTTTTTTTTGGAATAAACCAATCCATGGCCATCCGAATCTTTCCCGGCCAGGAAATAAGCGGACTTAGAGCAAAGGGGACAATTTTTGTCGGCACCAGACCCATAAGCCCGTCAGGAAGTTGGTGAAGTTTACGGTCTGCAAATACATAAGTCCTTTTGCTTGCCTCATTACTGGGTATTATTTCATCTATAATGCCAATCTTTTCAGCCATCTGTATAGCCCAGGGTTTCTCAGCTAAAAAACAGTCGGGGCCCCCCTCAACGACGTAGCCGTCAATTTTTTCAGTTAAAATTTTGCCGCCTAGTCTCTCGTCTTTTTCAATTAATACATAATCAACATCCTGCCCTGACTGACGCGCCTGGTGAAGGGCGTAAGCGGCTGATAAACCGGTGATACCTCCCCCGATGACTACAACCTTTTTCATTCCGATCACCTCATCGAATTTATAATTTCTCTTTCACCGCCGATGCCAGTGCTTTGATAAATAAATCAGAGTTATTAAGTGAACCTGCCCGGCTGAACTTAAGTCCGATTTCGGCAGCGTAGCTTTTCTGGGCAATATCTACATCGTAAAGAGTCTCAATATGGTCAGATACAAAACCAATGGAAGCCACCAATACACCTATATGGCCCTTACTTTTTATCTCATCCATAACAGTTTCCACTGTGGGCTCTAACCACTGACCCCCGCCACCGCCTTTACTCTGGTAAGCAGCATACCAGTTCTTCAGACCAAGGCTTTCCGCTACCCGGGCTGCCGTAAATTTGAATTGCTCAGCGTATGGGTCACCGTTCTCAATATACGAAACCGGTATGGAATGAGCACTAAAAATAACAGGTATATCAGCTGGATTTTGAAATTTAGCCAGCCCTTCTTTTACCTTTTCTGCAAGTGCATCAATATAAAGAGGGTTATTATACAGTGATTCGGTCATTCGGATATTGATAATTTTCCCTTCAACCGCGGCAGCAGCCCGCTCAAGCTCCGCATGATATGCCCCTGAACTTACCTCTGAATAGAAAGGAGCAAGACTTACCCCAATAACTGTGGTGACACCTTTATTGAGCAGCTGTTCCAGACCCTCGCTGATATACGGATGCCAGTACCGCATCCCGACACCGGCTGCGAAATTGCCACCTTCTGAATTGAGAAGTTCCTGCAGCTTTTGTGCTTGTTTAGCAGTAATTTCCGGCAGGGGTGACTTGCCTCCAATCAATGCATAACGTCCTTTAATTTTGTCAACCAGAGGGGGCGGCGGCACCCTGCCCCCCATAAGGTTTTTCATAAAAGGTTCAATTGCTTCCGGAGAGTCGGCTCCGCCAAAAGCAAGTAATAGTATTCCTATAAGATTGGAATCCATATTTCCCTGCCTCCTATCGACGGCTGTACTTATGAACTGCCTCAACCAAGGCTATAACATTTTCAACAGGAGTTTCTTTATTAATACCATGTCCCAGGTTGAAAATATGACCTGGACGGTTTTCTGCCATTGCAAGAATTCGTTTTACTTTTTCCTCGATAACTTTAGGAGTACCAAATAGGGTAAAAGGATCGAGGTTTCCCTGAACTGCCCTGTCATAACCGATTCGTTTCCATGCCACATCAAGGTTTATTCTCCAGTCCAGGCCTATAACATCTCCGCCGGCCTCAGCCACCAGTTCCAGCATGGATGAAGCATTGTTAGCAAAATGGATTACCGGTACACCCTCATCCTTTAGTCCATCAAGAACGTATTTGGAGTATGGCAGGACATAAGTGGCATAATCAACCGGTGCCAAAGCCCCAACCCAAGAGTCAAACATCTGAACCGCCTGAGCCCCTGCTTTGATTTGAGCCTTCAGATATCTCAGAAGAACTTCAGATATCTTCTCCATTAAGGAATGCCATACTTCAGGAGCCCTGAACATCATTGTCTTACAGTTTTTATATTCTTTTGATCCGCCGCCCTCTATGATATAACTGGCGATTGTAAACGGGGCGCCGGAGAAACCAATTAAAGGCACTCTTCCTTCAAGTTCTTTTCTTAGGAGCTTAATAGCTTCCATCACATAAGGAGTAGCTTCCTCAGCGTCAATCACGCGGATATTTTCAACATCCTTTGCAGTCCTTACAGGGTTAGAGATAACCGGCCCTTCATTTTTGGCAAAGGCAAGGTTAATCCCCATCCCGTCAAGGGGCAGCAAAATATCGGCAAATAAAATTGCGGCATCTACCCCAAGCCTGTTCACAGGCTGAAGAGTAACCTCACATGCGATTTCAGGAGTCTTACACATTGTTAGGAAATCAGATTTGTTCCTGATCTCCATGTACTCCGGCATATAGCGGCCAGCCTGCCGCATAAGCCAAACGGGAGTATAGTCAACTTCTTCTCTTCTACATGCTTTCAGAAAACGGTCATTAAACATTTTTGGTCCCCCTCACATAGTTGTTTGTAAAATTAATCCTTGGTTAAGGATTTGAGAATCAGGTTCACTCCTTTAATAATTGTAGCCTGCTCCTCTTCAGACAGTTTATCAAACATTTCCTTGATAACCTTTTCCCGGCGTCTTTCCATAGTCTCCATCAGTTCCCTGCCCTGAGGCGTAAGTTCAACCCAAAAAACCCTTCTGTCATGTTCATCCTGTTTTTTTACAATCCAGCCTTTATTTTCAAGCCTACGCAAAAGCCTGGCAGCAGCAGACAGTTTACTGTTTATGGAACCTGAGAGCTCACCCAGGGTAACAGGGCCATGTCCGATTATACGCAGTACCCTGAACTGTTGGGCAGTCACCTCGGATTCTCCGTAAATCTTAGGGCCCATAAATACCATAATCTGCGGAAAGAGTTCACTAAATTCCTGGTAAGGTAGCATTATGGTTCACCCGCCTGTTTTAGTTTTTTACAATTATCCCGGCGTAATACACACACAACCTAATAACATTAAATGCAAGCAAATATTTTACCTCTGTCAACATTTTACCCTGGTAAATATTTTACCTCTGTAAATAGTTTACCTCTGTAAATTATTATATCACAAAAAAAGTGATATTCAATACATATATTTTACTCATGTAAAGTTTTTTATGAATAAAAAGCCGGTTCTATACTTAGAACCAGCTTCGTTACCTTATCACTGAAAAATCTTATGTTTTCAGTCCCGTTTTTCAATCTTTTTGATGGCAGCTCTTATGTCATCCGGCACACTTACTTTCTGTGATGTATTAAAGTCAACCATAACCAGGACACCTTCCCCTGTAGCTGCAACACCTAACTTTTCACTGACTATTATATACTCCATTATAAAGCTGGTCTTCCCCACGTGACTCACTCTGGTGCCAACAACAAGATTGTCCGGATATGAAATGGACTGCAGATATTTGCACTTAGTTTCAGCCATCACAGGGGCTATTCCGGTCTTTAAGTGCATTTCCCAAAATCCGACTTCATCAAAATATTTAGCCCTGGCATTTTCAAAATAACGGAAGTATTGTACGTTATTGACATGATAGAAACCATCCATCTCTCCCCAGGCCACCGGGAACCTGACCTGCACCGGAAACTCTTCGATATCTTTCAAACCTTTGTCCTCCTGAAACGTGTTTTTAAGACCTTAACCCACTCGTCATAATCCCTTCAACTCATCCAGCCACAGCCTTACTTCCGCGTCACTGGGCATCCGCCAGTCACCTCTAGGTGATAGTCCAATGGTGCCGACCTTAGGCCCGTCCGGCAAGCAGGACCGCTTAAACTGTTGTGTAAAAAACCGTCGGTAGAACATTTCCAGCCACTTTTTAATCTCATCCCTGCTGTATTTGTCTCCAAATGCTCTCTGAGCCAGGAACAACACCTTGGCTGGCAGCATAGCAGCTCTTATTGCATAATAGAGGAAAAAATCATGAAGCTCATAGGGCCCAATTACATCTTCCGTCTTCTGTTTTATCTTATCATCATCACCCGGTGGCAAAAGCTCCGGGCTAATAGGAGTTTCTATTATCCTGTCCAAAACTTCCTTTGCACTGCTGTCTACGATATTGTCGGCAACCCACTGCACAAGAAACCTGACCAGAGTCTTGGGTACTCCGCAGTTAACAGCATACATAGACATATGATCCCCATTGTAGGTGCTCCAACCCAGGGCCAGCTCAGATAAGTCCCCTGTACCGATAACGAGGCCACCTTCTTTATTGGCTATATCCATCAAAATCTGAGTCCGCTCACGTGCCTGGACATTTTCGTAGGTGATATTGTGTTGTGCTGGGTCATGGCCTATATCATTAAAATGCTGAAAGCAAGCCGGTTTGATATCTATATCCCTTACGGTTACACCAAATGAATTCATCAACTGAACAGCGTTATTATATGTTGCATTAGTAGTGCCAAAACCGGGCATTGTTATGCCGAGGATGTTCTCGGGGGGCAGGCCGAGAAGCGCATATGCCCTGACTGTAACCAGCAGTGCAAGAGTAGAATCAAGCCCTCCGGAAATACCAATAACAGCACGTTTTAAGCCGGTATGTTCCATTCTTTTGGCAAGACCGGCAACCTGAATCTGAAATATTTCCTCACATCTTCTGTTCTTAGTTTCGGGGTTATCAGGTACAAAGGGAAATGGAGAAAAGGTTCTCTTAAACTCGTCAGTCACCACGCTGTAATGATTTTCGTACTGCACCCGTACTCTTCGGTATTTCCTGTTGCAGCCTTCATAATCATAATTATCCGCAAAGGTTTTGTTAGTTAATCTTTCTGTAGTTAATCGTTCTATATCCACTTCACCAAAGGTCAGGGTGCCGTCCCTGTCAAACCTTGGTGAGGAGGTGATAACATTTCCATTTTCCGCTATTATGCAGTCACTGCTAAATACTGTATCAGTGGTAGACTCGTGGACCCCTGCTGAGGTGTATATGTATCCGCACATGCACCGCGCGCTCTGCTGTACTACCAGTTCCCTCCGATAATCGGACTTGCTTACAAGTTCATTACTGGCAGAGAGGTTTGCAATAACAGTGGCTCCATGAAGTGCCATAAATGAACTGGGGGGAACCACAACCCATAGATCTTCACAAATCTCTATGCCAAGGCTGAATGCAGAATCTTCGCTTTCAAAAATAAGGTTTCCAAAAGGAACAATCTGACCTAACAAGGTTATCTCGGAAAGCTTCTGACTAATATTATGCCCAGAAGTGAACCACCTTTTTTCATAGAATTCCTTGTAATTTGCAGGATACATTTTGGGCACCACACCCAAGATGTTCCCACGCTGGAATACAACAGCACAATTATAGAGTTTTTGTTGGATCCTAAGCGGCATACCCACGATTGTCACAACATCAATAGTATTTGTATTTCGCACAAGCCTGTCCAGGCAGTCAACGGCCTTATCCAACAAAACTTGCTGACCAAATAGGTCTCCACAGGTATAACCGGTAATACAAAGTTCAGGAAAAACTGCCACGGCTGCTTTCTGTATATGAGCTTTTTTTATCGACGCTTCTATCTGCTCTGCGTTGTATTCCGGGTCTGCTACTCTGAGCTTAGGTGAAGCTGCGGCAAATTTGACAAAACCATAATTTTTCATACAAATCATCCCTGACTGGTCTTTTTTTGAATTGGTGTTATTTTATCCATATTTCACTTTAACCCAAACACTAAAAAAAATAAATACTAATATAAAAAAAATTCCATTAATTATATAGCAATTTAAAGCAGGACAACCGGAAATTAGGCAGAATTTATTATAATTGACTCTTTCTAAATATTGCTGCCAGATTACACTTAAATATTACGTATAGTTTCTATGGAGGTGACTTTTATTGACGGACAAAGATCAAGCAGAATTTATAGACGAGCTTGCAATTTTGGCAGATCAAAATAATAAAATAAACCCTGAGTTCTATTCAATCTACGATGTAAAGCGTGGACTTAGAAACAGTAATGGAACTGGGGTCTTAGTCGGTTTGACGGAAATAGGTGAAGTTCACGGTTACATTATTGATGAAGGTGAAAAAATTCCTGTTGATGGAAGACTTAAATACAGAGGAATTAATGTGACTAACCTTGTTAACGGGTTTAAGAAAGAAAACCGATTTGGCTTTGAAGAAACTTGCTACCTTCTTTTGTTTGGAGAACTTCCCAACCAGGAACAACTTGCAAAGTTCAGCCAAATGCTTGGACAACACAGAATACTTCCTGAAGGTTTTATGAGGGATATGATTTTGAAAGCGCCCAGCAAAGATATCATGAACAAGCTGGCCAGAAGTGTGCTTGCCTCTTACAGCTATGATGAAAATCCTGATGATACCAGTATAAAAAATGTTCTGAGACAGTGTATTGAACTGATTGCCAAATTTCCCACTATGGTTGCCTATGGCTACCAGGCGCTATCATATTACCATAAAAATGAGAGTATGTTCATTCATAAGCCCAGACCTGAACTCGGAGCTGCAGAGAATTTTCTTCTAATGACCAGGCCGGATGGAATCTACAGCAGGACTGAAGCTGAACTTCTGGATCTATCACTGGTATTGCATGCCGAACACGGTGGAGGAAATAACTCAGCTTTTGCCGCCCGGGTAGTTTCCTCCTCAGGAACTGATACCTACTCTGCTATTGCCGCAGCCATAGGGTCCTTAAGAGGACCTAAGCACGGAGGAGCAAACATTAAAGTGTTGGAAATGATGGAAGAAATCAAGTCCAATATCTCAGATTGGAAAGATCATGAAGAAATAGAGTTTTATCTAGAAAAAATCTTGTGCTGTGAAGCCTATGACAGGTCAGGTCTCATTTATGGTCTTGGCCACGCAATCTATACCTTGTCAGACCCCAGAGCAGTCCTGTTAAAAGATAAGGCCCGGGAGCTCGCCAAGGAAAAGAATCACGAGAAAGAATTCGACCTTTACTGTGCCATAGAAGAACTAGCTCCAAAAGTGTTTGCAAGAGTTAAACAATCTGACAAACCTCTTTGCATCAATGTAGATTTCTTTTCAGGTTTTGTTTACAAAATGCTGGAAATACCTCTTGAGTTGTGTACCCCCCTCTTTGCGGTCTCTCGAATCGCAGGGTGGTGCGCCCATAGAATCGAAGAATTGGCAAGCGTAAAGACAATTATAAGACCTGCATATAAGAGTGTTGTGACAAGCAAAAATTATATTCCACTGGCAGATCGATGAAATAGTGAATAGTGGTTAGTGGGTAGTGAAAAGATACCTGGAGAAACTGGCTCATAACTTAAGTGAGTCAGTTTTTTTCTTTCGAGCCAAAATGATGTTTATGAATGAATCTATTTATGGCTTATTTTGGTGTATAATATATTTGAAAAACATTTCGAAAGATTCAGTTACAGGCAGACGGAGAGTTGATATGTGCGAATTTTGTGTTAAACATGGTGAGGGTAAAAAGTGGTATGAAGTTATGGAACATTACTCAAGAGAGCTATTGTCTCTGGAGAACCGGGAGGAATATATAAAGAATTTTTTGCCAAATATACAGCGTACGGCTAAACCAACTTTGGCCAGACTGGAACTGGCTAAAAGAAAAGTACCAATAGCTTACCGATTTATCCGGAAGTTGGGCACCAACAGGATGAAAAAGCTGCATTTTGGTCAGGTTGTACCTCTTGAAGATGCTGAAAAGATAGTAGATATGGTACAATCGATTACACGCATACCTTGTGTTTGCCGGAAGGTAACTACCGGGCGAGACAGTGCAAGATACTGTTTAGTTCTCGGGATAGACCCAATCGGTCTTTTTGGAGACTACCCAGACCTGCAGTCTTCTCTTGAAACTCTTACCCCTGTTAAGGCTCGGGAGCTTCTCAGGGAATTTGATAAAAAAGGACTCGTTCATTCAATCTGGACTTTTAAGACCCCGTATATCGGGGCTATATGTAACTGTGACCATGACTGTCTTGCCTACCGTATTCAGATAACAAATGATTTAATGAATGTCATGTTCAAAGGAGAATATGTAGCCGTAATTGACCCTATGCAATGTACAGGATGTCGAGCCTGTAGAAAAATATGCCAGTTCGGTGCAATAGAATTTTCAGTGGACAATTCAAAATGTTACATAAATATAAATAAATGCTTTGGGTGTGGTGTATGCCGAAACACCTGCCCAGTTGATGCTATAACACTGTTAGACCGAATCACTTATTAACTGAGCTTATAACACTAAATCGGGGATTTACGCTGTTGCTTTTTCAATATATACTAAACTGAGGGGGTTAAATATGAATTTTATAAAATTTTACGTATTTGGCGGCATTATTCTAGGTTTTTTACAAACTGTTGATGGTATCCTTCTTGTCATGGATAAAGGACTACCACTAGACTTTAATATGGGCGTTGCAATGCTTGAGGTCCTATGGGTTCCTATCTGCATTTCAACTCTTATAGTATTTCAGCGGCAAAAAATCAGCATCTTGTCCCCACTATCATATATTATTTATAACATAGCAGGGTGGATAATTGCTACAGCTATAGCTTCTCCAACTGAAGGCAGCACTTTTGAAATACCTCTGGGCTTTTCAATTGCAGGGCTTTTGTTCGGAACTTATTATACTTTTATTAATTACAAATTGCTTAATACTAATAATTAGACAAACAGGAACTCGACCAAGCGGCGAGTCCTTTTTTCTTGAACTATAGGGACAACCGTCTTATAATAAAAAGGGATTATTATGTAAATGAAAGTGAGGTCATTGGATGAAAAAATTGATTATTGTACTGCTGAGTGCCCTTTTATTACTTACGGGGATAGCATGCAGCAGCACTGAAAAGACGACTCCGACGACGACATCGTCTGAATCAACACAAAACACGTATTCGGAATCAACAGAAACCAAAGCTTCAGACAGTTCCCAACCAACAGGATCCAATTCTAACCAAGCGACTCAAGATAAATCGGCTGCACCAAAAGCCCCTGAAAACAAAAAGGACGAAAACTCCAACGAAACTGCTAAAACCGGCAAGAACCCAGTTGTGACCATTGAAATGGCAAATGGCGGTAAAATCAAATTAGAACTGTATCCCACATTTGCTCCCAATACCGTTAACAACTTTATATCACTGGTTCAAAAAGGTTTCTACAACGGTTTAATATTCCATAGAGTAATTCCCGGTTTTATGATTCAAGGGGGAGACCCCCAGGGAACCGGGATTGGAAGCCCTGGTTATAGTATTAAAGGGGAATTTGCTGCAAATGGCTTCCCCAACAACCTCATACATGAACGCGGTGTAATTTCCATGGCAAGGTCAGTCATGCCGGATTCTGCCGGTTCCCAATTTTTTATCATGGTCAAGGAAGCTCCTCACTTAGACGGAAATTATGCAGCTTTTGGTAAGGTAATTGAAGGAATAGAAGTTGCTGATAAAATTGTTAATACACCCAGAGATGATAATGATAGACCGCGTGACGAACAGAAAATGAAGAAAGTTACAGTAGAAACATTCGGAATAAAATATGAAGAGCCGGTAAAAATAGGCGAATAATGGGCGAGGGTTCAGCAAAATTGCTGAACCCTTATTTCATAGTATCGAAGAATTACGGCTTAAACTTAACATGAAGCACTTTACCAAGTATCTTGATATCTCCCTCAGTGTATATTTGGGGTTCATATTTTGGATTATCCGGTTGTAGAATGACTTTACCATCAGCTTTAAACACTCTTCTGAGAGTGGCCTTTTCGCCAACCAATACTACGGCAATATCTCCGTTTTCAATGTTTTTTTGCTTCCGCACGTATACCAGATCCCCAGGATAAATACGGCTTCCGAGCATACTATCTTCAGTTATACGAAGGTAAAAATATTCTCCGTACCTTACCTCTTTTTCTGCAATATACTCATAGCCTTCAATCTCCGCGGCGGAATAATGCGGTTCTCCAGATTGTATAACTCCGTAAATTGGAACTTTAGCTATTTTCTCTTCCGAAACCATTTGAACTGGCTCCGTTTTATAGGTCGTCTTAATATCTATATAGTCAGCCATTTCCATAAGTTCCTCATAAGGAACTTCCAAAGGCTTTGAAAGTTTCTTGAGTATCTCCGGCGAAGGCGGTCCCATCTTTTCACTGACTATTTTTGAGATATAAGTATGGTTAATCCCCGAGAGCATTCCAAGTTGTCTATAAGAATATCCTCGTTTATCTATTAACCCCTTCAAATATATTCCAAAGCCCATAATCAACAACTCCCAATTGATGTAGTTTTAATATTGTTGCGGGTGTTGACTTTCGGCAACAAAAAAAGTTGAATCATTGTTTTAATTTGTAAACATTAGCTGTTTACTTTTGTCACCAAATGTTATAAAATGGAAGAAAAGATTAAGTTGTAAGGAGGGCGTCACATGTCTAAACTTGTACTAAATAAAGAATTATTTATTAAGGCATTAAGCGAAAATTACAAAGGCGAAAAAATCTGCATGTCGGCAGTATCCTCTGAAATGGGTATTGACCGATCACATCTATTCAGGGTTCTTAAAGATAAACAAAATCCGGGCAGAAAATTTATTGAGGGTGTGCTCAAAGTATGTAAGGGTTACAGTTTAAATGAACTCTTCTCCTACAGTAGCGGTGAAACAAAACATTAGTAATATATCTTCTATTAATTTAAAAAAGGGCAAGGATGGACCTTGCCGTATACCGTCTTCAACGGCTTAGTAATTCACAAATAATCAGCCTATTTGTTTGTAGACAGCCTCACCCTTTACCTTCTGGGGAAATTTAATTCGGATAAGAGACGTAAAGTTACGTTCATCTTTTCCCTCTTCAGGAATAATGACATCAATATCTGCTTTATACTTATTAAAACTTTTTTTCATATTCCAGATGAATTGTTCATTGTTAATGTTGAAAACTGTTTCTGCATCTCTGCCGGGAGCAGAATTGTAGTCTATGAAGGTAAACAAATCAATTATAAAGCTGTCTGCTTCTTCGTATGTTATAAAATGAAGCTGATCCGTTTTATTACCAAATTCCTCTTGCATCTTTATGATTCTTGATATCGAATCATTAATAATCTTGATTAAGTCTTCCGATTCAATTTGTTTTAAGATCGTAAAGTTCCCGCCTAACTCAAACTCTACTTTTATTCCCTGCTCATACTGGAGCAGGACTTTTTTCTCCAGCAAATAGGCTCCCAGAATTGGGACTTCGTAGATTTGTGACGCATCTAATTTAGCTCTGATATCATAGTATAAGTCTGCTAAACCTTCAAATTGCTGCAGTTTTGCCAAAAACTCTTTCTTTTCTGCTTCATGAATGCGATTTGACCTGATAGTATCTTCAAGATATTGTTCTGTTTTTGCCTTGCTAACTAAATGTTTTATTATAATCATAAAAATAACACCTGCGACAATAGCCAATGGTATCGTTCCTGTCAAATGTACTACCAATCTTTGACCATAAAAATAGTCACTACTAAATAAAATTAGCCAAAAAAGCAACAGAAAACAAATTGAAATAATAAGCATACTAGAATTTAAGTATTCTTTCATTTCTTTTTTCATTAAAATCCCCGCCTTACTTTAATATAAAAACAACACAGTTTTTCTTCTATTGATTAATTGACTATACCTTTAATTCATTTATTCATTTCACGAAAGCTGGTTTACCGCACACTGAAGATATTGTCAACCCTATTAACTACCCAGAAGCCTAATTTTGTCATTAAAAACAGCTGTAGAGATAAAGCTAAAAGTACTGCGTAGCCCCATCTTAAATAATCATAAATACAGAATAGATAAACACTTGCTATTAAAATCAGAAAAAAAATATAAGCTTCGATTTTGAGTTTCCTGCGGAATTCCATGCTGATAATAGGTCTTTGTGGGGTATCTATTGGAACTACTTTATAAATCATATATAACCCAAACAAGGCAATGCATCCGGTCCATATTGTAATGGCAGCGTTTGATATTTTAATTACAGGAACCAACAAGGATAGTCCTACTAAAATCAAAAAAGACATAACTTTACACAAGGTAATTGATTTACTATGACATCCACCGGTTTTTGTTCTAAAGAGTCTTAATGTTAGAATAATTACTAATGCGTATTGAAGAACATCTAAAAAATAACTTGCTGTTGCAATTGCCGTAAATGTACTGGCGGTATGCAACATACTTTTTATATAATAGGACTTTATCTCTGCTTGTCCTGTATCCCCATTAGCAAGTATTAAGGCAAATTCATCTATGTCCAATTATTTCTCCTTCCTTATCCCCAAAAGCATATTAATACCAATGATTAATATTGCAAAAAGGAAAATCCAAAGGTTTTGAAGAGCAAGCAGCTTAAAGTGAAGAGTGGGATTACTTAGCACTAGATCAGGTGTTGTATGAAATAAGTTAAGGCTAAACTTAGAAGTTAAAATCTCGATAAATAAAACCATTATATATGCTAACACGCTTATTAAGGATGGTTCCTTCCAGTTCTTAATCTTAAAAATAGCTTTATAAATCGGAATAGATAAGATTAAAGTAATTAATGTATTTATTCCAATAGGAAGACCTGCCAAGCGAACCAAACTTCTGGTTGCATAAACCAGTAAACCTCCAAATAGACCAAATTGTAGATGTTTAATACCTGGGGAGAGCCGGAAAATGTAACCCGCCATAAACCAGGACATTAGGTAGTTCTGAATAATTAAGTTTACTATCACTATAGGATGTTCCATTTTCCTTTGCTCCCTCCACTGTTGTCAAATTACTTAATAAGAGACTTGGGCATTTCAATTTCACCACCAAGCCATCCGCAGGCTCCCGCCTGTTGAATGCTTCCGAAAACATTGATAACAAAATTTGCTACAGCAATGAGAGCAGCGGTGCTGAAAATCTTAACCATCATTTTTTTCACATCTTTCACCCCCTTATTTTTTATTTCTCCCCGGTATTTCTTTTGGAACTTTTCTAAAACATTTTTTGGTGTATTTGGTATGTTTTTGGTTTGCATTTGTTTGGTACGTTCTGGTATATTATTAATTATCCCGTAACCTGGTTTCTTTTGTCAACACTTTTACCAACTTTTACCGACTATTTTCAACATTTGAAACACCTACTTCCCTGGTGCCGATTAAATTAGCATTGAATAAGCCCGAAAATAAAAAGCGCACTTTATTGTTGAATCAATAAAGTGCCCTTCTGTTTATTTTGGTCAAGAATCAGCCTAACCCGGAACCATCATCCTTCTTCCTTATGATTTCCCCTCCCAGAGCTATCTTGGCGATTAAAAAGCCAAAAAAAGTGCCGATACCAAAACTAAAACCTGTCTTTGGTATAACTAAAAATAGTATTATAACTAAAACAGCAAATCTTAAATGATATAAGACAAAGGCAACAACCTTGACAATCTCAGGCATTGAAAAACCAAAAGCAAACTGCAGTATCTTGTCTATGGCTTTAAAGTTTAAAAGAGCCAGTGGTAAGCTGAACAGTAAACCAAAAGCAAATCCTGAGTTTCCAACAATATAACTTACAAGAGCTATCAAGCCACCTGCCGCCAAGCCCATTAGCGCAACATTTCGATGAGATACAGCCATAGATTATTCACCCTTTACTTGTTACACTACTGTGTTCAAAAATTACGATTATATACATGAATACGTTAAACAAACGGTACCTTGCTGTTGCACTACCTTCCCCTCAGCCTCAAGTAAATCAAGATAGCCAAGTACTTCCGAAACGGCCATGCTTAATTCCAATGGACTCTCCCGCTTTGCAAAAATTTGCGTTACTAACTCATAGGGTGTAAACACCTTAAGATAGTATGCAGCTCTTTTGATTTCTTCTTTACGTTCCTGGATATTAACATCCAATCGATGCAAAACCTCAGCAACATTAAGAATTGGATCCCCGTGACCAGGCAAAATGCATTTGATATCTAGCTGTTTTAAGCAGTTCAGGGAATCTATATATTGCAATAAGTTCTTCTCCCTTTGTAATGGATGCTCAGGCAAAGGCTCCAACAAAGGCTTCTGCCTTAACTTTTCTAAGACAGTATCCCCGGCAAAAAGCAAACCATCATTTCTTTCAAACAGAGAAAGGTGCCCTGCTGAGTGGCCCGGTGTCAAAATCCCCTCGAGTTGTACTCCGTCAAAGGTAAAAATATGGCCATCCTCAACCGCGGTTATTTCTTCCGGCGGCTCTACAATTCCCGAATTAAAGAATCTTTCTTGCTTTTTACAATATACATCAGGAGTCCCTGCATAAGCAAGGTATGAAATAAGATTTTTTTGGTAGTCTAAACGAAACCGGGTTTTGGAAATTTCTTTATTATGCATGTACACTATGGCTCCGGTAACACGCTGTATTTCGGCTGCCATGCCATAGTGGTCAGAATGTGCATGGGTAATTATTATCTGCTTAATATTCTCAAGCCCAAGTCCATGGGAAGAAAGCTGCTTAATTAAAGCAGCTTTAGTCTCAGAATAATTCGGGCCACAGTCAATTAACGTAACCGGGTCACTCTTTATCAGATACACATTAACCGGCCCAAGCAAAAAGGGGGCCGGAATAGATAAAACCTCAAAAGTTACCAATCGGACCCCCCTCTTAGTATTCAACTTTTTTTCTGCTTTACAACCGTTCTTTCTAGGCCAAAGCTTTTTTGAACTCTTCAGTCAGTACAGGTACTACCTGGAATAGGTCAGCTACTATAC
>JAENZX010000013.1 GCA_016841045.1 Thermincola carboxydiphila | reverse complement strand
CAACTGGTAATTTTTTGTTTTGCTTGTCCCTCGGTCGGTCACCCAACCGCGGAATTACATTCTACCACATTCACTCTTTTAAAGTCAATTGGTAGTTTTTGTTTTTCTTCTCCTCGGTCGGCTGCCCAACCGCGGAAACTTATCTTACCATTTCTTATTATCCAAATCAACCGGTAGTTGCTGGATAATACTTAAAAGCGCCTAGGCGCTTTAGGAATTTTATTGTAACATGGTCATGCATCTTGTGTCAAGGCAAACAGCCTGGTAATCCAGAAATTTTTTAAAAAATAAAACAGGGGTAATCACCCCTGTTACCGCAGCTAAATAAATATAAAATATCTTTGAATATTAATCTCTAGGCTTCATTTGAGGGAAAAGTAATACATCGCGTATAGATGAAGAATTAGTAAGCAGCATTACAAGCCTGTCGATACCTATTCCCAAGCCACCTGCCGGAGGCATTCCATACTCCAGGGCATTAATATAATCTTCATCCATCTGGTGAGCTTCATCATCTCCAGCCATTCTTTGCTCGACCTGATTACGGAACCTCTGCTCCTGGTCAATGGGGTCGTTAAGCTCTGAAAAAGCATTGGCCATTTCCCTAGCAAAAATGAATAACTCGAATCTATATGTATAATCAGGATTTTCACTTTTTCTTTTAGCAAGAGGTGAAATTTCAATTGGATAGTCAATTATAAAAGTTGGTTGAATTAATTTAGGTTCAACAAATTCCTCAAAGACTTCATTAATGACTGTACCTCTGGTGACACCGTCTTCAACCTTTAGCCCGAGTCTCGCAGCCGCTTGTTTTGCTTCAACATCTGATGTTATATCAGCAAAATCAACCTCAGTGTACATTTTAATCGCATCCAGCATTGGAATCCGTTTCCATGGTGGGGTCAGATCAATTTTTTGCCCTTCGTACTCTATAATTGTTGTACCCAACACTTCCAATGCCACAGAAGAAACAAGCTCTTCTGTTAATTTCATCATATCTTCATAGTCAGCATAAGCCTCGTATAACTCAAGCATAGTGAATTCGGGATTATGTTTAGTTGATATTCCTTCATTTCTAAAGTTCCTGTTAATCTCGTAGACTTTTTCAAGCCCTCCGACCAATAACCTCTTGAGATATAATTCCGGAGCAATTCTAAGATAAAGATCCATATCAAGAGTGTTATGATGAGTAATAAAAGGCCTTGCAGCGGCACCACCCGGAATCGGATGCATCATTGGTGTCTCAACCTCAAGAAAACCCAGCTTGTCCAGGTAGTTCCTAATAGACTTAACAATCCTGCTTCTAGTAATGAACACGTCTTTAACCTCAGGATTAACAATCAAATCAACATATCTTTGCCGATATCTCAATTCAACATCTTTAAGTCCATGCCACTTTTCAGGCAAAGGTCTTAATGACTTTGATAGAAGCGTAACTTGACTAGCCCAAACAGAAATTTCACCTCTCTGAGTCTTAAATACTTTCCCTATTACGCCAATTATATCGCCAATATCAAAGTGCGTAAAATTATCATATGTAGCCTGACCAACTTCATTCACCCTGACATAAACCTGAATCTTGCCGCTAATATCCTGTACATGAACAAAGGTAGCTTTTCCCATGTTCCGTTTAGCCATTATCCTACCTGCTACTGTTACTTCTGTATTCTCCAAATTGTCAAACTCATCAATAACCCTTTGTGTATAGTGTGTTCTATTGAACTTACTGCCAAAGGGGTCTATACCGCTTTCCCGAAGTTCGTCCAGCTTCTTTCTACGCACCAGTAGCAATTCATTCAATTCAAGTTCTTCAGACATTTCTCTTACCTCCAAAAAATGTCCGGAATCCTGTTAGGCTTCCGGACTTGGGATATTCGTAATTTTCTTCTGGAATTATTTTCTTATGTTTAATACCTGATAACGAAGTAAACCTGCCGGTACAGAAACCTCTACAATACTACCCGTCTTTTGGCCCAGCACAGCCTTACCAACAGGAGATTCATTGGATATTTTATTCTTCGCAGGATCTGCCTCGGCAGAACCAACAATTGTGTAATCAATTTCATCACCGAAATCCAAATCTTTTAACAGTATAGTAGACCCTATAGAAACGACATCGGTATGAATTTCACCTTCATCTATTACTCTAGCATTGCGAAGCATCTTCTCAAGAGTTAGAATCCTACCCTCAATCATTGCTTGCTCATTCTTTGCATCTTCGTATTCGGAGTTTTCACTTATATCACCGAATTCAATAGCTTCTTTAATTCTCTGCGCGACTTCTCTTCTCTTAACAGACTTGTAATGCTCAAGCTCTTGTTCAAGTTTCTTGAGGCCATCAAGAGTTAATATAACTTCTTTTTCTCCCATTCTCCCGCTCCCCTTTATTTAGTCCGATTAATACTGTAGTCCAGTATATGAATAAACAAAGAATTTGATACTTTTTATTAACTAAAACAGTGTCAAGTACCTGCTTGACACCGACAAACAACACCTTTACTTATGCAAATATTATAAAGAGATTGTATTGTGTTGTCAAGGATAACCATAAAAACTAACTCTTCACTATTGCCGTTCCTGGCATTATAATTTTCCCTGATGCAGTATTTTTAATTCCTTCTTCATTATTATTTGTCAAAAATCCAGAGACTTCAAAGCGGTGTTTTTTTGCCAGTTTTCTTATATCATCGACCTGCCAGCCTTTAGTGGTTTGACTAGAGGCAAAAGAGGAATACTGTTTTTCCAAAGAGAGAATCATTACTTCTGCCATACCGGAATCAATAATGTTCTTAGGCAGACCAGTATCCTTGTTAAAATCCGCCCCCCCAGAAACCTTGGTATAAACTTTTTCGATAGCCATTACATCTTTTCTTTTTCCGGCAGTGTTTGCCAATTTTTTTTGGGCCGAAAATATATCAAAAACAATTGCTCCTGATTTAAACCAACCACTATCGATTTCAGGTAAATCATCATTTGCTGCAATTACAACATCAGCTTCTTTAACAGCTTCTTCAATATCTTCGGTAATCCTGGCTACCAGTCCACTATCATATAAAATTTGTTTTGCAATTTTTTCTGTTTGTTTCTTATTATCATTTGTTAGTGTTAGTTTTTGAACTTCATGTGCAGCTAAACAGGCACACATTTTTCCTATGTAGCTTGCAGCCCCGGTTATTAATACATTTGCCTGATCAAATTCAACTCCCCTAGCGGCGACAGCCATTTTAAGCCCTTCCATAAGAGCGCTAATTCTATAACTGTTGCCGGTAGTTACCGGAATAGCCGTCTCTTTAGAAATAATTTCGGCCAGACCCTCAAGAAGACAAAATTCGTTGCCCAGCCCTATGATTTTGGCCCCCAATTTGGTTGCAACCCTGCAAGCGGCTAGAACTTTTTTCATCATAAAGGACTCGTCACGGATAATCATATCTGTTGATAAAGGACTAGAAATGACCCACCCCGAGACTCTATTATACTTAGATGCGACACCTTCGACATTAATTAACCTATATGGAGGACATACCTTCATAAATTTCGAAACAAAAAATTTAGGCATAAATCTGGCAACAAAAAAACTTTCTGCAAACTCCCGTTCATTCTTAGGATGGGTTATGAAGGCAAAACTATCCACTTTGAGTCCTCCTAACCAGCTTGTTCAACTGACAAGTCAATTATTCTGGGTTTGAAATCAATTCTCTCCAACATTTGATAGTACTCATCTTCAGAAAGTTTATCGGCCGGTTTACCTGCCAAAGCAACCAAAACTCCTTCCATAACATTTGTTCCAAATGACCTGCCGTCCAACTCAGGAGTAGTAGTAATTAACTGAGAAACCCCTCGTTCTTTTAGTAAATCAATATCCTTGTGTGTGACAGTATTCGTAATTATACATTTTCCTTCCAGCTTTTGGGGCATATATCTTCTTATAAAGTGAAAATCACCGGCAATAATATCTGCTTTTTGATAATAATCGCCATATTTGGGATTTACCGACTCTTGTTTTTCACCAGTGGGGTAAAGTATTTTGAAGGGAAGCTTAACCACAAGTGGAACAAGCACACGAGTAAGCCTGTCAAACGACTTCATTGAACTTATGCCAATCGGAATTCCCAAGCCGAAAATCAGGTCGCCGAAATTCATGTTTGCCCCGACTTCCCAAAGACTTTTGGCCATTCCCGGCCTGTCTACCGCTGAAACCATCAACACTTTCTTCCCATCAAAATTCATTCCAATTTCATCTCTTAAATAATAAATAACTTTAGTTTCAAGTGTATTCTTTAAACCACTTCCATCGACTAAAGGCGTTCTCTTTGCAGCCTTTGCAATTCTTGCGGCGTCTCTAAACATATACCTTTTGCCGGCAGCATAAATGTACATATCGATTCCACCCAAACCGAACGCATCTACCAGACCATCATTCTCCTGGATTATTTTAATAGCCTTATTCATATCTCCGTT
This sequence comes from Thermincola carboxydiphila, assembly GCA_016841045.1. Lineage (GTDB taxonomy): Bacteria > Bacillota > Thermincolia > Thermincolales > UBA2595 > JAENZX01. The sequence goes on along the minus strand of JAENZX010000013.1, from coordinate 85,013 downwards.
AGTTCCAACTCGCTCTATGAAGAATTCTTCTCCCAAAAATTCGGCTTCAACGGAATGATTTCGTGTTGAAGAACCTAGGCTAACACTAAGAACTTTTTTCAATATAAATCGGCTCCTCTATTTGATTTAAAGCAGATGTTTTAATTTTACCAAGATAATACAACTTTATTACATTCGACAGCCACATAAATTTGTTTTACTAATTCTAACAAAAAATGGCCTTTAAAAACAAGCATAATATGTCACATTTTATTGACTAAACAGCATATTACATGTCGAATTAACAATCATTCTTATCTACTTAAGTAAAAAAGCCCACTTGTTGTGGGCTTTCCATGATTATTTACTCGGAGCAGCAACTAATGATATTTCTCTGTCCAAAAAAGACCTGAGTTTTATTGATAATGCTTCTTTGATAGCTTTGATTTCAGTAGGTGTTATCTCTCCTATTTCGTTTCTGGGTAAGGCAAGTTTGAACCCGTGTTTATCTGCAAGGAACCTAAGATAACCTACCTCTTCCATAGAAATTTTGGAACCGATACTGTAATCCCTGTAGTCTCCCTCAAGAGCAAGTAAAATTGTTTCTGATAGGCAGGCTAAGTTGGTTCCGGGACCATATCCTATATTCTGACCGAAACAAATGTTGTCCGGGTAACTTACCAAACCTCCCTCAATAACAAGTACATCTTTTCGATTCTCCAGAACAGCCTTTGAGACATCAGCTGGTCGGGCAACATCACATATTACAGATCCGGGTTTAATATGCTCAGGGCCTATTAAGTTAGAGGTTGAGCTTGATGCAGAAATAATAAGATCTGAAGCTGCCACCGCATTGTTAATGTTTAGGGTAATAACAACCGGCGGACGGCTGTAAATATCGTTTTCTGCCAGGTTTTCTTTGATAAAGCCTGTAAAATAAAATTTCTTTCCGTTTTCGTATCCCTTGCCTAATGTTTTCAGCTTTTCAGGCTTCAGCTTTAAATGGTTGATAAAACCATATAACCATTTGGAAATGCCTCTTAAACCAACCCCATCAGGACTGGCCAACACCTTGCTAAAAGCCTGTGAATATATTTCTTCCGCAAGTCTTTCCAGCCGCCTTAAACTCGCCTGCCCTTTTTGGGGATTACCCACAAGAAGCAGCTGCCTTACTTCATTAGCCAGAAGCAGTGCAGAAACCCGTCCAATGGAACCAGTAGCACCAATCACCGACCCAGTTGCTCTCTCAATGTCAATATCCATCAAATGAGCGCCTTTAATAAGAGCATCATACGCTGTTACAATAGTGTAACTATTACCGGATGTTATTGCAGCTCCCCGTCCCTGAAGATCAGCGCCTCCTCTGGTAACTACGGAAGTATACGCGCCAAGCCCCACCATTTTGGCTCCCAACTCTTTGGCTAAGTCTACAGCTTTACCTACCTGTTCAACCGCCTCTTTCCTTGGCAGTTCAAGCAAGTGTTTTCCACTGTAGGGAATACCTATAAGCCATCCTTCAGCAATCTTACCTGCTTTGGATCTTATCGCCGGCATATGTACAAGTACCTGTGGATCAACATCCGAAGCTGCTTCCCAGTCAAGAATCTTTGATAGTTCCGAAGCCGTCATTTCTTCAAAAGAAATGTTGGTTTTCTTCATTTCGTCCGTCGAAGGATAGTGAATAATAAATGCAAAAGATTCAGTGGGCTTTTCCCCTGGTTTAAGTTTGGAACTAACTACAGGCTTTATTGAATTCCTGTAATCTTTTACCGGGGTATAAAACTTCCGGTCAATAATGTAACTAAATAATTTATTGTAATCACCATAGTAAAGGATTTCAGTGATGTATTCAATCGAACTTAGAGCAGTTTCAACTTCACGTGAACCTACGTTAAGTGAAGGTTGAACCCTGAGGGTCATAGGGTTATTCAAAAAAGGCGCAAACCTTACCTTTTGGCTGCGAAGAAGGAATCCAGCTAACAGCCCGTTGAATCCGCCTTGTTCGCAAAGGTACTTCATGCTAAAAGATTCTGAGCCGTCCATTTGGTTAAATTCGACTCCAATCATAAGACCCCGGCCCCTTATATCCTTAATGACCCCGGGATACTTTTGACTAATGCGGTACAGGTCATCAATAATATAGTTTCCTTTAGTGGCAGCATTTTGAACAATGGCAGAATTGTTTTCCATCAATTTATTCAAGACTGCCAAACCAACAGAACACGTCAAATTATTGTTAGCGAAAGTAGAACTATGCAGCTCACCAAATTGTTGATTCCATACCTCTTTGGTGCATAAACAGGCGCCAATGGGTACCATACCGCCACCCAAGGCCTTTGAAAGCAGTAAAATATCGGGTTCAACCCCTTCTTTGTCACAAGCAAATAGGCTTCCCGTACGGCCAAGTCCTGTTTGAATTTCGTCCACAATTAGGAGGATACCGTACTTTTTACATAACTCTCCGACCTGCTTAAGGTAACCTTGAGATGAAATGATAATACCGCCTTCGCCCTGAATTGGCTCAACAATGAATGCGGCTATATTATCTCCCTCTTTAGAAAAAATATCTTCAAGAGCATTTAAATCATTAAAGGCAACAGTCTCAAAACCGGGGACCGGGACAAAGAAAGGTTTCTGATAAACCTGCCTGCCGGTAGCTGACAATGCCCCCATAGTCTTCCCGTGAAAACTGTTAATGGCAGAAATAATTTTATGTCTTCCCGTTGCAGAGCGGGCTAATTTGATACTTGTCTCAACGGCCTCAGCACCACTTTGGCAAAAACTTACATGCGCCATTCTCCCTGGGGCCACCTCTATGAGGCGTTCCGCCAATTCTACAGCTTTAAGAGGTACAGACGGTTGAACCATTGTCGGAATACCGGACTCGAGAAACTCCGTTATTGCATTGACAATTTCCGGCGGATTGTATCCAAATGGAACTGCACCATATTGGGCAATAAAATCAAGGTAACAATTGCCGTCCTCATCGTACAGATGTAATCCCTCAGCCTTGTTATAGGTTATATCCAGCTTAAAAGTCCTAAGCACATTTTCCATAGTCGGATTTATTAACCCGAGACCCATTTCAGTCACTCCCAAATGAAGCAATACTAGTTTCGTAGCTGATTGTATATATAATTCTTCGTTAAATCTCTATACTCCTCTAGTCTACCATATTTTTCATTATTTAAACCCTCTAAAGATTTTTATACGCAATTATATGCATTTACAAGCTATTGATAACCTTCCGACACAATTTTCTTTAAAACTCAAAATTTCGATGATATAAGCAAAAAGTCTGTACTATTCGTACAGACAGGCTTCTAAGAGGTTTATTCCGCTAGACAAAGCGTCTCGCTATATTCTGTAAGCATCTTCACTAATTCTTCTGGAGTACCAGCTTTGTTCACCGATTCGCGAATTCTTGCTGAATCTCGAAGCCCTTTCATATACCATGCAATGTGTTTTCGCATTTCTCTTACTGCTCGCCTATCTCCTTTATATGCAGTCACCATTTTAAGGTGCCGCAAAGCCATGTTAATCTTGTCAAAAGCACTCGGCTTCGGAGAAATGGATCCGTGTTTAAGCAGCTCAACTGTTCTTTTTAAGAGCCAGGGATTTCCCATAGCACCCCTTCCAATCATTACACCGTCACAGCCAGTCTCGTCAATCATGGCTTTGGCGTTGTCAGGTTCAATAATGTCACCATTACCTATAACAGGTATTTGTACACTCTTTTTAACCCTTGCAATAATCGCCCAATCAGCGGTACCGGAATAAAACTGCATTCTGGTTCTTCCATGGACTGTAACAGCTGATGCCCCGCTCTCCTCTGCAATATTAGCCAGCTCAACCGCATTCACTGAAGAGTCGTCCCAGCCCTTCCTCATTTTCACCGTCACCGGTACTTTGACTACCCTGACAACCTCTTTTATAATCTTTTCCGCCAAAGGAAGATCTGTCATCAGGGCACAACCTTCAAGATTTTTAACTACCTTAGGTGCCGGACAGCCCATATTAATATCAATCACGTCAGCGCCTGCTTCTACTGCGATTTGAGCTGCAGCACCCATTCTGTCTGGTTTGCTCCCAAAAATCTGTACACATGTTGGTCCCCGTTCCCCAGAAAGGTCGAACATTGTTTTCGTCCGCTCACTATCAAACGCAAGAGCATTTACACTGATCATTTCAGTACAAACCAAACCACACCCGGCTTCCTCAGCCAGTAAACGGAATGCTTTATCGGAAACCCCCGACATGGGGGCAGAAATAACGGAATTAGAGAGTTCCACTGAACCGATTCTCATTTTTCGCCACCTGACAAGTTTGCCTTCATGTATTTAATACCCCAAAGCAGCATATGTTATTCAGAAGCCATATTACGCTCGTATATTAGGAGTAAACCCTGTAACGTTAAATTGGCATCAACTTTGTCAATGCTCTGTGATTCATCACTTATAAGTTCGGCCAAACCCCCGGTAGCCACAACATAAGCCTGGCCGCCCATCTCTTTTTTCATACGGGTGATAATTCCGTCCGTCTGCCCGACAAATCCGTAAATTATGCCTGACTGCATACTCATGACGGTATTCTTCCCAATTACACCTTTCGGTTTGACAAGCTCAATTCGAGGAAGTTTCGCCGCCTTAGTGTAAAGCGCCTCTGTAGATATACCTATACCAGGAGCTATCGCTCCCCCCAAATACTCCCCATCTTTCGATATTGCATCAAATGTAGTCGCAGTACCGAAATCGACTATAATTAAAGGCCCGCCATAACTTTCGTAAGCGGCAATTGCATTAACTATTCTGTCAGCACCCACTTCCTTCGGGTTATCATACCGGATTGGCATTGAAGTCTTTACACCGGGGCCAACAACCAGGGGCTTTATACCAAAATATTTTACAGACATTGCTTCGAGCGCAGGCATAACAGGAGGAACTACAGAGGATATCACAACAGCCTCAATTTCCTTGTATTTAACCCCGGAATATTCAAACAGAATCCTGATATCTATTCCATATTCGTCAGAAGTCTTGTCCTTATTAGTTGAAATCCGCCAGTTATATTCAAGCTTTCTGCCCTTAAAAAGGCCAAGTACGATATTAGTGTTCCCTACATCCACTACTAAAATCATTCTTTTCACCTTTCTTTGTAAGTTAATTGGATTATATCACATTAACCTGATAAGACAAAATTTCTATTAAATTTCGGTGATAAAAAAATAACCCCTTGCGGGAGTTATCTACTGCCGGCCCCGATTATTTCCTTATGTTTTCCCTTAATGCCACACCTACTTCAATCTCTCCAAACTCAGTAATTAAAGGTATTTGCAGCCTTTTAATATTTATAGTCGAAATTATTACGCCCCGCCCGGTAATAACAGTAGGAGGAGCAATCGTAGATGCATAACCCGCTTTTTCTAATTCAGAACTAGCTATACCGGTGATAACATTTCCCATCTCCGCTACAGCACTTTCTACCATTTCATTAAATACTGCAATTCTTTCGTTTAAAAGTGTTGAAACAATATTTTTGGCAGTTCTTTCAGACATCCCATACATGACAACTCCTTGAACCGCACCTATTACACCAATTAGTACGGTCACGTCCTGACACGTATGTGAACTTGCCTCTATTGACAACTGGCCTTTTTCCATCGGGATGGATCGGCCGGTTTCTGTCTCCAGGACTTTAATTGTTGCCGTAACAAAGGGGCTGATAAATTCTACTTTCAAAACGTGTCACTCCTCTCTACTCCAAGGTTTCGACACATTTCGTGATTTCCCTTCTGTTTCCATTTATATTTTTGGTAAAATTACTCAGTTAAATATAGTTTTGTTTGCCTTAGGTAAAATCAAAATAAATTTTCTAAGTCCTAAGACTCACTTCCCCTGAAAGAACTCGCTTAATGGTTCCGTCGTCTTTCTTGAGAATAAGGGCACCGTCCTCGTCTATATCAAAGGCCAGCCCTTCATCTATTTTTCCTAAGGCATGAATTTTGACACGGCGATTCAGAGTCACAGACATATCCTTCCATGAATCTAATATATTTGAGAAACCGCCAGTTGTAAATTCCTGATATAATGAGTCGAAATTATTTAATATCGAGGCCAGCACCCTGATCCGGGAAATGCCACCCTCTGCATATTCTTCCATCGAAGTTGCAACAGAGGCTATCTCATCAGGAAGCACATCCCCGTTAAGGCTTATATTTATGCCTATGCCAACAATCAGATAATTAACCTTGTCAATTTCTGCATTCATTTCTGTTAGAATACCTGCTAGCTTTCGTTCTCGGATAAGAATGTCATTTGGCCATTTAATACCCACTGGGATCCCAATTTCTCTAAGTGTTCTGGCTACTGCAACAGCAGCTACTAAGGTCATCTTTGGCGCATCGGCAGGAGATATTTGTGATCTTAGAATGATTGAAAACCATAGCCCTTGTCCTGCGGGAGAGAACCATAATCTTCCCAACCTTCCCTTGCCAGCTGTTTGCTCTTCCGCAATTATAACTGTACCTTCTTCCGCACCTTTTTGAGCCATTTCCTTGGCAACCTTATTGGTTGAATCAACCACTTCACGATAAACTATTTTGCGCCCAATAATTTTACTTTTCATATACTCATTTAACTCATGCTGGTAAAGTTTATCAGGTGCCTGGACCAATCTATAACCTATCCTTGAGTGGGATTCAATCTGGTAGCCATTATCTCTCAGCTTCTGAATGTGCTTCCATACTGCAGTACGAGAAATTCCAAGGATGCTGCTGATTTCTTCACCAGATATGTAACCGGGACTATGGGATTTAAGCAGTGAAATTATCTTGGCTTTCATCTCCACACCTCTTACTTATCTATTATAAATGAAACAATAGTCTATTGTATCCTGTATTCTTATATTTTTAACAATATTAGGTATACTTTTTACCCTTTTATATGTCCTATATCGAGGCTGATGTCTAAGGCCTTCACAGAATGTGTAAGGGCGCCAACGGAAATAAGGTCAACCCCTGCCTCAGCCAACACACCAACTTTCTCTTCAGTCACTCCTCCTGAAACTTCAACAAGAGCCTGTCCGTTTATAACCTTCACAGCTTCCTTCACAGTCTCTACATCCATATTGTCCAGCATTATTATATCTGCTCCAGCATTCAGGGCTTCCCGGACGCCTTGGAGGTTCTCAACTTCAACTTCTATCTTTAAGGTGTGTGGTGCTTTTTGTCTTGCGGAATTTACAGCCTTCGTTATCCCTCCGGCAACTTTTATATGATTATCTTTTATCAGAACTCCATCATACAGACCAAAGCGGTGATTATGCCCGCCTCCGGTTCTTACTGCATACTTTTCCAGGATACGAAGCCCCGGAGTAGTTTTCCTTGTATCAACTACTTTCGTTTTATAAGGCGCAAGTATGTCAGCAATCCTGGATGTCCGGGTAGCAATGCCAGACATTCTTTGCATTATGTTTAAAGCAGTCCGTTCCCCTATTAGGATTTCCCGGGCGGGACCAGTAATTTCTGCAACAACATCCCTTTTCCCTACTTTGTCACCATCCTGTTTTAAAGCTTTGAATTTTATGTCACTGCTTAATAGTTCAAAAACCCTTTTTGCAACAAAAATCCCTGATACTACACCTTCTTCCTTTACATGTATCAGAGCCGCAGCCTCGGTAGATAAGGGGATAGTGCTAAATGTAGTAATATCTCCAGTCCCAATATCTTCTTTCAAGGCTGCTCCAAGAATATCGTCAACTAACTTCAAGTTCAAATGCAACTAGCTCACCTCCCGAGTTCCTGCGCAAACCGATATGCTTCTTCCAGTGGACATCATCTTTTAAAGTGAAATCCTCCCTAAAGTGACCACCCCTGCTTTCGGTTCTCATTAGGGCTGCCTTAGTTATAAGATTACTGAGAGTAATCAGATTAATAACTTCTATATCCTCTGCACTGGATGCCTCATAACTCATTATCTCGTCCAGTTCATTTAACTCAGCTACTGCTTTTTGCAGATGATAACCATCCCGAACAATCCCAACTTTGTTCCACATTAGATCCTTAATCTTTTGCCTGACAGTATCGGTTTGGATTTGCCATGTCATTTGTTCCTGATTCCTAAAATGTCTGTTGTCCGGTTGCTGCTTTGCCAGATTGTCTTTACAATACTCTATTATCCTGTAACCAAAAACCAACCCATCCAGCAAGGAGTTGCTGGCCAACCTGTTCGCACCATGAACCCCCTGGCAGGCCACTTCTCCGCAGGCGTATAGACCCTTAACCGATGTTTCTCCATTTAGGTTAGTATGTACTCCACCCATCATATAATGGGCTGCCGGTGCTACAGGAATCATCTCATTGGCAATATCAATGCCATATTGGGCACATGTTTTTGTAATCGTGGGAAAACGCTTCTTGACTTTTTCTCCAGCCATAGGTGATAAATCCAGATAAACGTGGCTGCTGCCCGTTTCTGCCATTTCACTTCTTATTGCTCTTGCAACAATATCCCTTGAAGCAAGCTCGGCGCCAGGATGGTAATTAGGCATAAAACGTTCACCCCGGATATTGCGAAGTACAGCCCCTTCTCCTCTTACAGCCTCGGAAATAAGGAATCTGGGCGCTCCAGGGAGATATAGCGCTGTAGGATGAAACTGTACAAACTCCACATCCATTACAGAGGCACCTGCCCGAAATGCCATGGAAATACCGTCACCTGTAGCGACATCCGGGTTTGTGGTATTTTCAAATACCTGCCCCGCTCCGCCAGCAGCAAGAACGACTGCCCTTGCATAGTACACCACTATTTCCCCGGTAAAATTGTTACGAACTAAAGCGCCATAGCAAACATTATCCCTTGTAAGCAAATCTATCACTATATGGAATTCGAGAAACTCAACTTTATCGTCCTCTGAAAGACTTTTAGCCAGGGCGTTCTGGATTTCTTCTCCAGTCGAATCCCCGGCATGCAAAATTCTTCTGCGGGAGTGAGCAGCTTCTCTGGTAAAAGCCAGTTTACCATCCAGACGGTCAAAATTAGCTCCCAATTCTATCAGTTCACGAACCCGTTCAGGTCCCTCATTAACCAGTACTTCTACAGCATCTACATTACAAATCCCTGCACCTGCCTCTAAAGTATCGGCTCTATGTAAAGCAGGAGAGTCAGCGCTATGTATAGCTGCTGCAATACCCCCCTGTGCTCTTTCAGTATTGGTATCTTTGAGTTTCTTTTTAGTCAGGACTGTAACCGTTCCAAAGGCTTTAGCTTTTAAGGCAGTGTACAGACCTGCTATGCCACTACCGATGATTAGGAAGTCAGTTTCCCTTTGAGGAAGGCCTTTTGTATCAAAGTTAGAAATGTATCTGGGTATCAAAATTAGTCCTCCCCTTATTTAATTGCAATCATCCGTTCAACGGCACTAAGCGCTTTATCACGTATATGCTCTGGTACCATGATTCTGGGCTGCATTTCTTCTAGAGCCCACTTAACCTTCTCAAGGGATGTTGCTTTCATGTTGGGGCAAACCATCTTATTAGATGCCAGATAAAAGGTCTTATCAGGGCATCGTTTCTGTATTTCGTGAAGAATTCCTGATTCCGTTCCAATAATAAACTCCTGCGCTTCACTTTGTTCAGCATATTTAATCATCCCCGACGTACTAAAGACCTGATCTGCTAATGCTACTACCTCAGGCCGACACTCTGGGTGTACAAGTACTACCGCTTTGGGGTGCCTAACTTTTGCTGCCTTAATATCTTGGTCGGTTAACTTATCATGGGTATTACAGTAACCTTCCCATAAAAGTATATCCCGATTCGCTTTCAAGCCTACATAATGGCCAAGGTTACGGTCGGGTACAAATAGTATACGCTTATCTTCAGGTATAGAGTTAACAACTTCAACCGCGTTTGCAGAAGTACAGCATATATCAGACTCTGCTTTTACATCAGCGGATGAATTTACATAACATACAACTACAGCATCGGGATACTCTGCCTTCTTGCGTCGTAGCGCATCGGCAGTGACCATATCTGCCATGGGACACCCTGCTTTTACCTCAGGTAGGAGTACAGTCTTCTCAGGGGATAAAATCGAAGCCGTTTCTGCCATAAAGTGGACTCCACAAAAAACAATCACATCCGCATCAGTCTTGGCCGCTTCCTGTGACAGACCTAATGAATCTCCCGTATAATCGGCTACTTCCTGTACCTCTGGCCGTTGGTACAAATGCGCCAGAATAACAGCATTACGCTCTTTTTTTAATGCCCTTATTTCCTCAGAAAGTTCCGCAAACTTGCTGTTTAATTGGACCATTCTATTTCAACTCCTAATACGGTTAGTACCATAGTTATTCCATGTTAAGCAATGAATACCTTCAATAGCACAGGACTTTTTGGCATAATTTATCTTCCTGCTGCCTCAATACTACCTTATTTCTCCCTCGGTTTCCCCATACTCTACACTAGTAATACGATTCTTTTCATCAACAAAAACTAGTGTCGGTGTATAGTCCGCTGCCTCACGGTTATCATATACGCCATATGAAATGATAATGACATTGTCACCAGGCTGAACCAAACGTGCGGCTGCACCGTTAAGACAGATTACTCCTGAGCCTGGCCTTCCTTTAATTACATAGGTTTCAAAACGGGCTCCGTTATTATTGTTCACAATTTGCACTTTCTCATTCGGCAGAATGTCAGCCCTTTTCATCAGGGTCTCGTCAATTGTTACACTTCCTACATAATTGAGATTGGCTTCTGTAACAGTTGCCCGGTGTATTTTGGACTTCAGCATAGTTCGGAACATTTTTTAAACCTCCACTACTAAGTTATCAATTAGCCGGGTATTCCCGATAAAAACAGCCATAGCTATAAGTGAACTACCTTCAAGAAATTCCACTTCTTCCAGATCAGGTAATGAAAGGATTTCAACATAATCAATTCTTGCTAACGTATCCTGGGTTATCAATTTGTGGATAGCCTTTTTAATTTCGGCGACTCTTCGCTCTCCTGCTTCGATAAGGTTTTGAGCCATATTCAGGCTTTTAGATAACAATAAAGCGGATTGTCGCTCAGAACTGTTAAGGTATGAATTTCTTGAACTCATGGCAAGCCCGTCTTCTTCTCTTACAGTCGGCAAAACCTGAATCTCCAGGTTCATATTAAGGTCTTTAACCATTTTTTTCAGGACCAATGACTGCTGAGCATCTTTCTGACCAAAAAAGGCCAAATCAGGTTGAACGATATTGAAGAGCTTGGTAACAACTGTCGTAACTCCTTTAAAGTGACCAGGTCTTGACTCCCCACAGAGCTTATCTGTTATACGTTCCTCTTCCACAAAAGTGCTGTAGCCTTTTGGATACATTTCTTTTACGGTTGGTGCAAATATTACATCAACACCTGCTTCTTCCGCGAGTTTGCTGTCACGCCCTAAGTCTCTGGGATACTCTTCAAAATCCTCCCCTACACCAAACTGAAGAGGATTGACAAAAATACTGGCAACAACGAAATTACATTTTTCTTTAGCCGTCCTCATCAGCGTCAGGTGGCCTTGGTGTAAATAGCCCATTGTTGGGACAAAGCCTATTGTCTGTCCTTTAGACCTGACTTCTCTGACAAGGCTTTTCATTGCCTGGATTGAATCAATTATTTGCATAATCCTCCCCCTAGCATTTCCCATACGTTAATAAAGTTTTGGAAGATCTCCCTCTTCCATCCCAAAGCTGTGCTCAGGCCCAGGGAACTTTTTCTCTTTTACATCTACTTTGTATTTAGTAACTGCTTCAATTATTGTGGTATTCAGAGAAGCATATCTCTTTGCGAACTTTGGAGAAACATCAGAGTAAAGGCCAAGAAGGTCATGTATCACCAGCACCTGACCATCGCAGCTAGCCCCTGCTCCAATGCCTATTGTAGGTACATCTAACCGTTCAGTGACCATTTTTGCAAGCGGTGCAGGTATACATTCGAGCACTATGGCAAACACCCCAGCATCTTGAAGGGCTAGCGCGTTATTGATTATTACCCTTGCAGCAGCCTCGTCTTTTCCCTGGACCTTGTATCCGCCCAGTTTGTTAACAGATTGTGGTGTAAGCCCAAGATGACCCATTACCGGAATACCTGCTGCATTTATTGCTTCTACTTTGTCGGCGATCTCCCGTCCACCTTCAAGCTTTACCGCGTTAGCTCCTGCTTCCTGCAGTAAACGACCTGCATTTTTTACACTCTCAGCAACTGATACATGGTATGAAAGAAACGGCATGTCCGCAACAACAAGGGCATTAGTAGTACCTCTGGAAACTGCCCTGGTATGACTCACCATATCCTCCATCGTTACCGGTATCGTAGAATCATACCCAAGGATTACATTCCCAAGGGAATCCCCGACCAACAATACATCAATGCCGGCTTGATCCAGCATTCTGGCCGTGGAGTAGTCATAAGCTGTTAACACTGTTATCTTCTCTCCGCGCTGTTTCATCTCTTTAAGCGTGACTGTCGATACTTTATTAACTGCCAAATTCCTCATCCTCCCTGTGGAACAAGTTTATTATTTCTTCAGCTTGAATTTTATCGATACTTTGCTTTTCTAGAGCCACCTGACATGCATATTCTCCCATAACCCCGTAAACCCTGCTAACAGTGCTCCCCAATGGACGCAGCGCCTCAAGATGGCGTTTTAAGGTACTCGTATCCCCTCTTGCTATCGGTCCTGTCAGGGCTTTAACAGGTCCGAGTTTTTCAATGTTATTTATTGTGCCCTTTATTAGCGGAAATAGTGCCCCCAGGGCTTGGTCTCCATCCATTCCAAGCTTTTCAAACAGCCCAACTGCATAGTGAACCAGTGAAACAACATAGTTGGATGCAGTACAAGCCGCCAGGTGATACAATGCCTTATCCTCTTCCTTAATCAGGTATGGGTTTCCATTTAAATCCTCAATTAAAGCGAAGGCAGCCTTAACCGCTTCAGGTTCTCCCTCTACCGCGTAAAAAACCCCAGGCAGCTGATTTACCGCTTGTTCGATTTGTGCAAATGACTGAAGGGGATGCATTGATCCTATTGAGATTTCGAATTTCTTCAATGAAGAAAGTACCGAGGCGGGCAGCGCACCACTTAGGTGAAGAAATATTTGGTTTTTTCTTACAAGCCCGCTATCTGACAGTGCGCCTGCAACCTCAGCGATAACTCTGTCAGGAGTAGCTATAAAAATTACATCAGCCTTTTCTAGAACTTCCGTCGGCTCCTGACAGTTTCTAGCCCCTGTCTTAAAAGCCAATTGAGAAGATGAACTACCATTTTTGGAGCAAACTCCTGTAAGTTCATACCCTTTTGATTTTAAAATTAGGGCTAAAGCTGATCCTACAACCCCGGTCCCTATTATTCCAATCTTGTACATAGGCCTACCACCCTGGCAGAATATTCGGATTATACAGAAAACAAAAAATCTAAAAATAAAAACCTTCCGGGAAAATCCGAAAGGTTAAAATGACATTAGCTTTAAACCTTCCGTCTCGGTCCAATAACGGCTACAAGCGGCGCCAACATTAAATTTGAAATTGTCTGATAACTGCCCGTTGCGGTGTAGTTCCAGAAACAGATACTACCCGTATTTTAATTTTACCATAATTTCTTCATTATGCAACTATATTTTTTTTCCGATTCCAGTACCGCCCCAATATCCGCTGCAGTTTTACCATCTGGGAACTCCGCAGCAGCAGCAATTTCCACCAGCGGGACCATAACAAAAGCCCTTTCTTTCATCCTGGGATGAGGAACCATTAAACGTTCACTGTCAATGGTTAATTTATCAAAAAGCAAAATATCAAGATCCAGCGTGCGAGGGCCCCATCTAATTGTCCTTGTCCTGCCCAAATTATTTTCTATTTCCTGCAAAACATCCAAGAGACTTTCTGGACTAAGTACTGTTTCAACTTCTGCTACACAGTTAGAAAACCAAGGTTGGTTCTCGTAACCTACCGGTTCAGTCAAATACAATGATGAAACTGCGGCAACCCTTATTTCCGGATGGGTGTCAAGCATATGGAGCGCTTCTTTTATTGTTTCTTCAGTATCACCAACATTCGACCCTACTCCAATGAACGCACGGGACATTGTTAAATACTACTCCTCTCAATTTCGCACCCCATGTATTCGAAAATTCCACTGATAGGCGCATGTGGTTTTTTGACTTTCACCTTTACTTTTTTAACCTCATAGTTTGTAAGGATATGGTCTGCAATAGCTTCAGCAAGGGCTTCAATGAGATTAAAACTTTTCAAAGTAGTAATATTCTTGACATCAGAATAAATATCGGCATAATTTGGGGTATGGGTAAGGTCGTCTGTAACTGCTGCATTCTTTAAATCCAGACTTAATTTTAAGTCAATGATAAATTTTTGGCCCATAGCTTTTTCTTCAGGAAAAACACCATGCCTTCCGAAAAACTGCATACCCTTCATAATTATTTTGTCACTCATTTTTCTTACCTCCTGACCATGGCATCAGTCATTTTAACAGTTCTGGCAATTTCCTTAATATCATGCACCCTTACAATATCTACACCCTGTGCTATCCCGTAACATACCGTAGCCGCGGTCCCTTCAACCCTCTCGTTTACAGGCAGTCCAAGAACATCTCCAATTAGAGACTTTCTTGAAGTACCAAGGAGTATCGGATAACCCAGGGTTTTAAACTCCCATAACCTGTGAATAACCTCCAGATTCTGATCTGTGTCTTTCCCAAATCCTAATCCTACCCCCGGGTCAAGAATTATATTTTCGTTTCTGATTCCTGCTTCCTGGGCAATCTTAACACTGTCCCTGAGCCAATCCATTATGTCGTCCATGAGGGAGTCATACTGAAAGTCTCTCTTGTTATGCATCATAACTACAGGTACATCTTCATACTGAGCCACAACACCTGCCATTGCATGGTCTGCCTTCAACCCCCATACATCATTAATGATATGAGCTCCTTCCTCGAGGGCCTGTCTTGCCATCTCAGCTTTGTAAGTATCCACGGAAATTGGGACATCTATCTCCTTAACAAGCCTTCTCAGAACAGGCAGTACCCGCTCAATCTCCTCTTCTAAAGTCACCGGGGTTGATGTTAGACGTGTTGACTCTCCCCCAATGTCAATGATATCTGCTCCCTGCTCAACCATCTCTTGAGCATGCCTGACCGCAACATCTAGATCAAAGAACCTGCCGCCATCTGAAAAAGAATCAGGAGTTATATTAAGAATGCCCATAATAAGAGTACGCTCTCCGAGAGGAAGATTATAGCCCCTACAGTTTAGTCCGGTTCTTTTATTAGTATCCAGATTATTTAGGGTTTCAGAAAGTAGCTCCGCTAATCCGCTTAACCCAAAAGGTTGAGCCTTGAGTTTGGAGATCACTCTGTTAAACTGTTTTACTGTCCCCATCAAAAGGACATCGGTTGTTTCTACAGAGAAATTCCCTACACCCCGACTTACAGCAGCTTCTCCTCCCTTTGATAACATTTCCTGCTTTAATATAACAGCCGCTTTAGAAGATAAATTCTCCACCCTAATTAAACGGTGTACTGCTTTGGGCGCCATCAAATTGACACCTGCATCGTCTGCTCCAATAAGCGAAATCTCCCGTTTAGCCTGATCTTTATTATCTATTTTTATTGCACGAACCCTTAACATGCTGTAACCCCCAAATCATTTTAATAAATTAAGAACCTGCGACCGGTTTCCATACTCTCAAGTTTGTAACATTCGTCCCCAGCCTGACATTGCGAGCATAACCGGGATAGGTTGTCCGCCCGGTTAAGAAGAGCACCCAGGAGTGATGCTTCTTCACAATTCCTGCGGTGTTCCCTGATTCCCGTACATATAATATTTGTCTCTTTCTCATCAAACCCCGCCCCATAAAGTATGTCTACAGCCAGTTGAGCACTTATAACAGCATGATCTTCCCCGGTTTTGTACTCTCTCCAGCGGCCAATATCATGGAGGATTGCAGAAGCATAAACAATTTCTTTGGCAGCATCAGGAGTTAAACAATTTTTATTCATAAAACATTCGATATCCCCAGACTCCAGCAAAAGAATATAAGTAATTCGGGCAACATCGACAAGGTGCTGAAATGTGTGCCGACAAAACTTTCTGTCCTTTTCCTCAATCTCATTTTTAGTGATATACTCCTGGTAACGCGGGTCCTTCAGTATGGCTTCAACTCTTATCAAAGGTCTCCCCCCGTTCAACCTTAGTTTGCTTATTTGTAAGTTACTTTATTAGACAATAAACTGCAAAATCCTCCCGCTTTACTTGTTTTATACGTAAACATAGCGAAAGCACAGGTGCTTCCCCTTTTACAAGGGGAAGCACCTTTTTATTAAAAACCTGCACCATTAGGGCAGGTTAATAATTTTTCAACATTAATTGGGCCCGATATATTCTATTCTAAAACAACCAAAGTGTGAAAAATTTAATGTCAGTTACCGAGGCATTGGAAAATAAAAAGAAGGTAGGCTTTTAAACCTACCTTCCTGACTAATCTTAGAATAAGCCGCTTACAGCTCCGGTATTTACATCTACGTCGATTCTTCTGTAAGCAGGATCGGAAGCAGTACCAGGCATTAAGCTGATATCCCCAGCCATCGGGCAAAGGAACTTGGCGCCGCTGTAAACCAGAACATCTCTGATCGGGAGAGTCCAGCCCTTGGGCACACCCTTTAAGGTGGGGTCATGAGAAAGACTCAGGTGAGTCTTAACCATCATAGTCTGGAAGTCTGCAAATTGAGGATCGGATTCAAACCTCTTAGCCTTAGCTTCAGCAGCAGGTGCCCAGTTTACGCCATCAGCACCGTAAACTTCCTTGGCAATCATTTCTACCCGCTGACGGAGAGGCATTTCGAGCGGATAAAGCGGCTTGTAGTTTGAAGGCTCATTAGCAGCATCCATAACAACATCTGCAAGCTCAGCTGCACCCTCACCACCATACATCCAGTGATTGGATACAGCAGAACGAACTCCCATTTCGGTGCAAAGCTTCTTAATGAGGTCATGCTCAGCCTTGGTGTCAGTATAGAATGCGTTGATAGCAACAACCGGAACGATACCGGACTTTTTAACAACGCTAACCATATGACGCAGGTTCTCAAAGCCCTTCTCTACCAGACCAAGGTTCTCTTCAGTGTACTCCTGCGGCAGCGGACGGCCAGGAGCAACAGCAGGGCCGCCACCATGCATCTTAAGAGCACGGACAGTTGCAACGATAACTGAAACGTTGGGAACGTTGCCACTTAAGCGGCACTTAACATTCCAGAATTTCTCGAAACCGATATCAGCAGCAAATCCTGACTCAGTTACTACATAATCAAACAGCTTCAGGCCCAAACGGTCGGAAATAATAGAGTTCTGACCGATAGCAATGTTTGCAAAGGGGCCGGCATGAATAAGTACAGGTTGACCTTCTACTGAATAGCAGAGAGTCGGGTTAATAGTATTACGCATCCATGCAGTCATTGCACCTGCAACGTCAAGGTCGGAAGTGGTAACAGCTTTACCAGTGCGGTCGTATGCCACAGTGATTTTGCCGATACGATCTCTTAAGTCGGCGAGATCCTTAGAAACAGCTAGAATAGCCATTAACTCAGAACCAACGGCAATACCGAACCTGGAAGGCATCGGGTATCCGTCTTTTTTACCGCCAAGACCGATTACGATATTACGCATAGACTGTGCAGCAAAGTCCATTACCCAGCCCATTTCCATGTTTTTGGGGTCTATATCCAAACGGCGCAGTCCACGCTTGGTCAATTCTTCATCAGTATAATTGCACTCATGCTGATACCTGGATGTTGCGGCAACCATAGCCAGGTTGTGAGCGTTGGTAATATCATTGATATCACCGGTAAGACCAAGGGAAAACTCGGTCATTGGAATAAGCAGAGCGTTACCGCCACCTGCCGCAGTTCCTTTAACGTTCATGGTAGGGCCACCGGAAGGCTGGCGGAGTGCCCCACCAACATTCATGCCTTTGACACCAAGACCCTGAATCAGACCCATGGATACAGTGGTTTTACCTTCACCAAGAGGTGTCGGGGTAATAGCTGTAACTTCAATGTACTTACCATCGGGCTTATCCTTCAGCCTGTTCATGATTTTGAGGAAGTCAAGTTTGGGAGTCTTGCCATAAGGAATCATTTCATCCTTTTGGATTCCTAATTTCTCAATCCACTCCTCAGGTGTTGGCAGATACTTTTCAGCTTCTTCAGCAATCTGCCAGTCTTTGTACTTGGTCGGGTCCATGGTTTTTGGATCGTAACCCATTGATTTAATCTCTCCCTTCGGTTCTAGTAATTTTAAGTATATTTGATTTTCATAAGTAAACCTGACACTCTTTGCTCCGAACCATGACTCCCTTTAGGTAACAATAAAACATGTTATTTCCAAAGAAGAGAGATCACTCAAGGATAGAAAGAAATGCGGGTCTACCTATATATCGCTACTGTTAGTATGCACAATGAACAAATCTTGAATAACCAGTAAAATTTGCAAACTAAAAAAGGATATGCTTTAAAAGGCAATGTTTAACTTAGCTTTATAAATATTCTCTTTTTCTCTAAAATTTCCTGCCAATAAAGACTAAATATTTAAAAAATTTAGTTACATTTATCTAAAAATTTAGCTGCAATTATCTAAAGATTTTTCTTTTCTTCGGTCTTCTTCATGAACTTTTCCACATTAATGATGAAACGCTCATGGGTTCCTTCCCCTATTTTACCGAGAGCATCGTAGGCCTCCACTCTAAAGACCAGGCGTTTCCCGTCAATTTCAACCAACTCACACCTTGCCGTAACCTCCATGCCCAACGGAGTAGCAGCAACATGGGAAGATTCTATCCTTGTTCCTACGCTCGAACTCCCTTCCGGAAGGTACAGCGAAACAGAAGACATTGCAGCATTTTCCATGAGAGCTATCATTGCCGGTGTCGCTAAAACGGGAACACCACCACTGCCCAGTGCGATTGCTGTATTATTCTCAGATACGATAGCTTTAGCTTCGCCTGTGATTCCTATCTTAAGATTTTTCATAAGCCCCCTCCTTAACCATTATTAAATTTGTAACAAATTTCGGTATATTTGAAAAAAAGTCCTTCTTACATTAAACGGCAGGTCATTGACCTGCCGCTTTTTTCCTGACAACACTTTTATTCGTATATCCACTCATCGACTATCTTCTTATATTCGCAAAGCTCTTTTTCTGTAAAGTAAATAGCAATTTCCCTGTTTGCGCTCTCCACAGAATCAGAACCATGTATCACATTTCTGCCCACTTCGATAGCATAATCCCCTCTGATAGTGCCTGGGCCGGCATTAGCAGGATTGGTGGCTCCATTCATAGCACGTGCAGTTGCAACAACATCCTTGCCTTCAAGGACCATTGCAACTACCGGACCGGAGGTAATATATGAAGCCAGCGCCTCAAAAAACGGCTTGCCAATGTGCTCGGCATAATGCTTTTCTGCTATGGCTCTATCCATCTGCAGCATCTTAAGTGCAACAATTTTAAAACCCTTTTTCTCGAATCGAGAAATTATTTCCCCCACTAGATTTCTCTGTACACCATCAGGTTTAATCATTACATAAGTTCTTTCCACAACTGTACCTCCTGAGTCACTTTATTTTTTATCAGTATTTTCTTTGCTTTCTAATTCATTTCCTTTGTTGAAGTTTATTTCCGGTGTCTTTGGTTCAAGCGATGGGCTTTTATCACTCTCTTTCTGTGTCTTATGGTTATTTATCTCTGCCCCTTCCCGGGACAGCCGTTCAGCTTTTACTTCCTGTACATCCCGTCCTTCTATCAAAGCAGTAAATTCGTCAGAATCAAGAGTTTCTTGCTCCATTAAGGTCTTAGCAATTAGGTGAAGCTTATCCATATTATCATTCAGCAGTTTTTCTGCTTTCTCATAACTCCGGTCGATAATCTTCCTTACTTCTTTATCAATTGAAAAGGCAACTTCCTCACTATAGTCTTTGTCCCGGCCGATATCCCGACCCAAAAACACCTGTTCAGTTTTTCTGCCCAGAGTGAGGGGCCCTATTTCTTCACTCATACCGTATTCCATAATCATTTTGCGAGCAATACTGGTAGCTCTCTCAAGGTCGTTTTGGGCACCGGTACTTATATCATGAAGAACCAGTTCCTCTGCGACCCGCCCGCCCAGGAGTATAACAATCTCGTTTAAAAGCATTGATTTCGTTCGGTAATACCTATCCTCAGTGGGCAGTATCAATGTGTACCCACCGGCACGCCCTCTGGGAATGATGGAAACTTTATGAACGGGATCAGTGTCTGCCAGCAGGGTACTAACCAATGCATGACCGGCTTCGTGATAAGAAACCAGTTTTTTCTCTTTGTCACTGATCACTTTAGACTTTTTCTCAGGTCCGGCAACTACCCGTTCTATCGCATCTTCCATTTCAATCATGGTTATAGACTTCTTGTTATTTCTTGCTGCAAGGAGAGCTGCCTCATTGACCAGGTTAGCAATATCAGCACCTGTAAATCCCGGAGTCCTCCGAGCCAGAACCATCAGGTCAATATCGTCAGCCAGAGGTTTACCCTTGATATGTACCTGTAAAATTTCTTTGCGGCCTGTAATATCAGGAGAGTCAACTGTAATCTGCCTGTCAAACCGCCCCGGCCTCAAGAGCGCCGGGTCCAGTATATCGGGCCTGTTGGTTGCCGCTATTATAATTATCCCTTCATTAGGACTGAATCCGTCCATTTCCACGAGCAACTGGTTGAGGGTCTGTTCACGTTCGTCATGCCCTCCTCCAAGGCCCGCTCCACGCTGACGGCCAACTGCGTCAATTTCGTCGATAAACACAATACAAGGCGCACTTTTTTTGGCCTGTTCAAATAAGTCCCTAACCCGTGATGCACCTACACCAACAAACATTTCAACAAAGTCGGAGCCGCTTATACTGAAAAATGGTACGCCCGCTTCCCCCGCTACCGCCCTTGCCAGCAAGGTTTTACCAGTACCGGGAGGGCCAAAAAGGAGAACTCCTTTGGGAATTTTGGCTCCCAATTCGTTGAATTTCTTAGGGTGTTTGAGAAACTCCACTACTTCTTCAAGTTCCTGCTTTACCTCATCTGCACCAGCAACATCATCAAAAGTTACTCGCTTCTTGTCATCTGAATGCAGCCTCGCCTTGCTCTTACCAAAAGACATTACCCGGCTTCCGCCACCCTGCGTTTGGTTAAGCATAAAAAACACAATGCCTATCAAAAGTAAAATCGGCAAAAAGTTGAAAAACAAATTTGTCCACCAGGGCGGTTTTGGCTCCTCCCGGCTGTCAAATGGAATGTTATTTTCCCTCAACTGCTTGGTAAGCTCGGGGATTTCCTGAGTGAAACCCTTTGCAACAAAAGCCTGACCATCTTTAAAATGGCCTGTAATCTGAGTAACCTGTTCATTGGGCTGTATTACTACATCTTTAATTTGTTTCTTCTGGATAGCAGTATATAATTGGTCACTTCTAAGTTCTTTGGCTGGGGTTTGCTCCGGGGAAGTGTATCTAATAATAGCCACTGCCAAAATAACAATCAGTAAATATATACTCAAATTCTTAAATACCCGGTTCAACCACTTCACCCCTCTCAGAAAAAAGAAATTTGAAAATTTTTCATGCTTCGTAATTGTAACATATATTAAAACCGTTTTCAATTTTGTTTTTGGAGATTTCGCATTAATTTCAACCTTAATATCCTTTGTGTACCGGAGTTAACCAACCATCTCCGGTCAGCTCTGAGCCCGGCAACCCAAACAATGTTTACTTCGTCTGAAACCACCACAGGCAGCAATTGCCGATCTGTTCTGGAAACCTTACAGTCTATCAGGAATTTCTTAAGTTTCTTCGTTCCATCAAAACCGAAGGGCTTAAACCAATCACCAGGCCTTCTATTACGTACAGTCAATGGCAGAGTAACCAAGTCCATATCAATAAAAACCTCATTTACCCCATAACCAGGCCCTGGTTCTGAAATATTGCTCTCAATGCTTACTTCTATTGCATCACCTGTTTCGGGAATAAATGTTATCCCTGGAATCTTGAGCTGGTAAGAATATTCAGATTGGCTGGCATCCTCCGGTAAAGTCCTGGAAGAATCACATGACAAAGAAAACATTTCATAGGATTTGATAAGCACTATTCCTCCTGGAAGATCCATGCTTGATCCCGTCTGAGCAGACCTAATTACTTCTATGGCGTTTGTTATATGTAAATAGCCCAGATTGTGGACCGAACCTGTCAGAGCTGCCCACGCCCGCCTTATCAGTCTCTTTTGGATTGCCTTCGGAGCAGCCAAAAAAAGGTTGGTTAGAAATACAACTTCACCATGGCCCTCTTTCTCCACAACTTTCTCCCAAAACCTTTTGGCCTCTGCTTGAAGGTATTCTTCTTCATCCCTAAAAATTTCACCGGTTCGTACTAAGGTATCCACTAAGTTACTATTATATTCTGTCTCTAAATAAGGAATTAATTCAAGCCTTATACGGTTTCTTGTATAGATATTTTTTAGATTGCTTTTATCCGTTCGGGGAAATAACTCATTTTGGGTGCAGTACCTCTCGATTTCTTTCCTGGATACTTCAATAAGAGGTCTGATAATATATCCATTCCTGACAGGGGGTATCCCCCCCAATCCCGCCGCTCCGCTTCCCCGCAGAAAATTATTAAGTATAGTTTCTGCCTGATCATTGGCATTATGTCCTGTGGCAATCTTGTTGCAGGCAAATTTCTTCGCAGTTTCTTTAAAAAAACTGTAACGGACCTCCCGGGATCCTTCCTGTTTGGACAGCCTGTTTTCAGCGATGAAGCGGGAAACATCCCTGCTTTCAATAACCGCCTGTAATTGCAGTTTGGAAGCCAGTTGACGGACAAATTCGGCATCATCAACAGCATCTTGTCCCCTAAAACAGTGATTAAGGTGTGCAATGTAAATTTCAATACCTAAATCAGATGCTACAGCCGTGAGGATATGAACAAGGGCTACCGAATCAGGTCCACCGGAAACACCTGTCAAAACCCGGTCTCCCGGAGAAAGCATGTTATATTTTTTTATTGTTGCCCTGACCTGCTTCAGCATGGCAATGATATCTCTCCCCCCTGAATACGTTTTCATTCGACGTTTCCCTGTTCTTTCCTCCCAGGTACCTCAAAAGTTGTATAGATTTGGCCTACCGAAACTGGTTGAAATAGATCAGGCTTACAATTAAACTGACAGCAGATGTTAATCCAACAAGCTTTATTAAAATACTATTAACTCTGTATACACTGTTGTATGTGGACCCACCTTCAAATTCTATACCCGTCAAATGAGAAAAAATATCACTGCAGGACAGAGAGTTTTGACTCAAGGCTTTCCTGACAGCTTCGCGCATAACAGAATTTGAAATACGCCCGGATATCTCCTCCTTTATCTTATCAGGATGTTTATATTGACTCCGCCTAATATTGCCCGAAACTAATACAACCAACAGCATCCCCAGTGAAAACATATCATAACTTTCATCTGCCACCCGTTCACCGGCCTGCCATGTTGCCCGGTCATAACTGGGTGTAAATTGTCTGAGCTTTCCTCCCTTGACTGTTACACTACCATAATCAACAACATAAGTATGTCCCGTTTCAAAATTAAAGATAATGTTTCCCGGTTTTAAATCCCCAAAAATAAATCCGGTCCGATGCAGGCAATCAAGAAAACAGGCCACATGTCTACCTACAAGGGCAGCATCTTTCAATGAAAGTCTTCCTTTGAATTTTCCAAGGTTTTCTCCCCTACAGTATTCCATTACGATAAAGTAATAAATCCTGGAGTCAATTTGGCAGTCGTCAAGCTCAGAGACCGCCGGAACGACATTGAGGCTCATTAGTTCCCTGCATGACCTGAGAAAAACCAGTACACGATACTCACTGTTTAATCCAAATAAGTCCGGAGAAACCTTTAGCGCCTTTAAACAACCCTCTTCATCTTTTACCAGATAAACAGTCCCGCTTCCACCGGTACCAATTGTCCTCAAAATTTTGTAATGGTTCCCTTCCCATCGTCCTGAAATTATCTGGTCTTTTTTGAGGGACGGCAGCTTTTCAAGAAAGCTCATACTGATCACCCCGCAACTGTGATTGCAGACTTTTAATTTAGGCTATACCTAAATCCGATAAAAAAATACCCCTTAGAGGGTATTTTTTCCATTCCACTGTTACCTTATACCAGCCTAACCTATGCTAATCCATTACTTAACAACGGCTAGCAGACGCTATTCGTGCCACAATTACCGTCATATCATCGTTAACAGAGCCTCCGGAGTTAAGTATCGCCCTGTTTAGCAGTAAGTCGGCGATATTTTGGGGGTCTGTTGTCACTATATTTTGGAGAGTATCCATAATCCACGATTCATCCGGGTTTTCACCGGCAGTTTCGAGCAATCCGTCTGAAACCATTACAATTACATCATCATGCCCTATAACCTGCTGTATTGTATCAACATCAATATTACTTAATATCCCTATCGGAAGGCTGTTATCCCTCACCATGCTAACTTGGCTTCCCCTTTTTATAAAGCTTGGAGCCGAGCCAATCTTTGTAAAGTCAGCTAGTCCCTGTATTAAATCAATAAAAGTAAGATCTACAGTTGCAAAGGTTTCGTCAGGTGAACCCATGACTAAAATAGAATTTACAGTTTTGACAGCCATGTTTTTTTCAAAGCCGGTTTCAAGCAGCTTTTCCAGCAAAGTGATTGCCGCTTTACTTTCTGCTGCCGCTTTTGGCCCCACACCCATTCCGTCACTTAGGACGATCACAAATTTCCCATCTTTAAGATCAAATGTTGAATATGTATCCCCCGAAATCATGCTGGAATCTTTTGCAGCAGACGCAAAACCAAGTTCCACTTCAAGAGCTCGCTTGGGACGCAGCTTAAACTCACATATCGGCTCCCCGGTCTTCTTGGTGCAGTAGTTGGAGTTGAGCACAATTAGAGGTTGGGACAACACGCCTGATACTAAGGGACCAATTTCATTGACACACTGCATATTGCCGCCGCAGGACGGGCAGGAGATGTGGATTTCAAACTGCTCAGTACCTTCTCCTATAACACTCAGGCCGTTAATATTATACCCTGCGCGAACCAGCTCGGAACGAAGTATAACTTCTATATCTTCTCTCATGCGGACATCTATTTTCAACTCTGTGGCCAGATTATGCATTATTTCTGCAATGCCTTCCAACTGCCCTCCAACAATATCCCGTCCTTCAGTAAGCTTTCTCTGCCAAATTTGAGACTGCTTGTAATTTTCAAATAAACAGTTGACAGTTACCGTAAGTTCTCTGAGCCGGGAACAGCGCTTAAGGATATCCTGAGGCACATGTTCTTCAGCAATCCTGCCACTTACATCAATATGTGCCAGCATATCCATGACATTCCTATAAGTCTTATAAAACTCCTTTTCCCAGCAAACCCGGTATAAAGAACACCCTTTACATACTTTGACGGTAATTCCATTAAAGAGGTTCTGCAAATTGCTTTCTTCATACATTCGCGTATCACAGGACACTTCCCGGAAGGATCTGGACAATTCCCTAAATATCCTCGAGTACTCCCTTATCCTCGAAGCAGTAATCTCTCTTATTCTGGTTTCATTGATAGGTCTGCTGCTTGAACTGAAGAAACTGCTCTTCACCAGTGCCCGTGCTGCAAATAACCTTTTTGGGGAGATTAGCATGAAGATGAAAACAGACAACCCCGTTTCCGTAAATGTAGTAACAAGCCTATTGTAATCTGTCAGATAAATTGAAAGCAGTACATTGCCCAAGATGAAACCTATGCAAATGCCTACCCTGCCAAAACCGCGAAACATACCTGCAACCATGCCTGAAAAGGAATAAACAGCGACCATTCCGGGAGCAGTAATCGAGTTTATCCCTGGAACCATTCCGACAATTGTTCCCATAACAGCTCCAAAACCGCTGCCTCCTGAATATGCAGCAAACAGAACCAGAGTCCTGCCAAGGATATTCCTTATTTCTGTTCCAAAAAGCTTGAGTTCTGATAAACCCATGAGGAATGCAATCACAAATACAGCTCCGCCAATAATTTCCTCTTTTTTGAGAGATACCAGACTATCACGTTTGCGAAGAACCGGCAGAGCCCTGACCAATAGAAAAGACGCACAACCGGAAAGTACTGCTTCAAATATTGCCAGAATGTAATTATATAAACCAGGGTCAAAGTAAGCAAATATCCCAACTCTGGCCGCTATAATAAGACCGGCAACCAGAAGAGGGATTCCAAACCAAGGCTTACGAAACTGGGTCCTGGCTTGTCCCAGGATTAAAAACAGAAGAGTCATATATATGACAGCAGCTCCAAAATCATGTCCTGATGTTACTGTTGCCATACCTCCAATTGAGGCTGCCAAAACCATAAATCCTCTGTCCGGCATAACCGCCAGAACAGCAGCCAGCAACGCTGCCGGAAAAGGGACAATCCCCCCGGATAACACCGCCCTCCCGCAAAAAAAAGCCAATACAATTAGAAAGCCTGTTTCCCAGGAAACAGTACCCTTTAATAACTTCTTTAAGGATAACTTGGGGAAAGATGGTATAACAAAATTACGGCCTGCCTTTCGTCCGGTTAAACGCTGGTAAATATAAATATCAGATTTTCCGTCCATTCAAGCACCACCCATCATGCTTATAGTTATACTGCTTCTATAAATTATATTACACAAGAGAAAAAATCCGTGTCGGGTTAAGTCAGAATGGTTAAATTTTATATCGACTTGTTTCACCAAAGTTATTCTACCGACAACAAAAACGGTGCGCATTTTTAAATCAATGCGCACCGTTTTGGGTTACCTAAGATAAGATTTAACGGAAACCACGGCGGGGCTTATTTATTAAACCAAAGATGAGTTCCCCCTTTAGGGTCCTCCTATCAATAATTTCGAGTCCAGCTTTTTCTACAACCATTCCAGGGCGGAATGACCGCGGTTTTGTGATAAACTCTAAATCAACAAATGTATGGAATTGACGTGAGAAGTGAACTGTATATAACTCCGATGAATCTTGCCTGGCTTTTGCTTTAGCTTCGCCTGAGCAATCACAAAGCAGACCATTATCTTCCAGTTTCAGACGGCTGAAAAAATCATCCGGTTCATTTTCCGGAAAATCCTCAGCCTCATTACCCGCTTCAGACTGAGTTTTGTAAAATGAAACCGCTACCGTGTACCTGCCCTCCAGCTCGATTTCTTCCCGGGTGTATTTGAAATTGGTTATCTCCGGTGTCACGGAAATGTTTGAAATTAGACCGGCATCAGGATAATCATCAGGTAAATTGAAGCTTAAAGGTATCCTTGGAAATACAAAAGTCTTTTGAACCTCGCCAGCAAGCATAAAAACCCTCCTTAAAATACAGCCTTGTTTGTTTTTCTGCGGGGGCAGTAATCCTGCTGCAAATAACTATAATCCAAACTTGGCTGGACGCTTATCCGCCACCATACAAAATTGGGAATAGGGGGTTGGAAAGGTTCCACTTTTTGGAAAAGAGGGTTTCGTTTCTTACTCAGTTGGTTAGCCGTTTTATCGACTTTCGCCTCCTTTTTAAAACCAACTATCCTTTCATCCCTGATTTCAAACGGGATTTTAAAATAACCCTCCAGTAAAACCCTCGAAATAGCGCTTTCTTCGACAGAAACATATCTGGTGGCAATTAACATGAACTTGTAAGACATTTTCCCTGCTTCTGCTTTCTCAGCTTTAAGTCCCGTATCAATAAAGGTTTTTCTGCATGTTCCTTTGCCCTCACCATCAGTGTTTATCCGGCCAATTCTTACCTTGTCACCTGTAGATTCTTTAGATAAAAAAATTTCTAATTCAAAGTCCGGGTTCCTCTCTCTGAAGCCACTGACAGATGCAGTTTGCACGTTGAAGCAGCCTTTGTTGCCCATGATTTCCAATTCAACTGTACCGTATAGCCCGGCATTGGTGGTCGGTAAGAAACCAGGGGGATGAAGAAAGGCTTTCACGTAGCTGTAATCCAATTCCCTGACACTTTCCATCTTTACCTTCCTTTCATAAAATTTTGATCATTCTTTTATTAGTATATTAGTGGCTATGCCGTTCCGTTACACGCCTTTAAAGCATATTTACCCACAGGATGGACTTAATAATAAAGGCTAATCCAGTTCTCTTCAGAGAATGGATTAGCCTTGTTCTGTCAATAGGTCCTGTCACACTCTTCACAAGATGGCGGCTTCGTGGGCTTTCTCGGAAAAACCACCTCCCCGCTAACGGGATCTATATGGATTAACCAGTAGCCGTAATCGCCGGCTTTGTACTGCTGTCCGGGCAAGGGATGCCAGTAAACATAACCGGTAGCACCTCCGTAAGGTTGATCCCTTAAACAAAATCGTCCTGGGATCCCATGAGCCAAGTATTTTACAGCACCCTCCCGATCATACTCGAGACCAACAAGCTGGTGACCCTGAAAAACCGAGCCTATTTGAACATCACCAAAATTGGAACAACCATGCAAAAGCGTCTCCTGAGTTCTTTCTTTTAGACCTTGAACAGATAAATCTGATTTATCACCCTTTTGTCTATGTGACTTACTATCCTTTTGGATTGATGGGTACTCCATTAGACTGTCCAGAAGCCCCGGATAAAACTTCCACCATTGAGACTGGGGCATTTTGCTCCCAAAGGGAGAAACCTTTTCCAGTTTTGGATCTTCAGATAAATTAGCTTCTTCTAACTCAAGCTCGCCAATAAGAACCCGTTCACCGGGCGCTGTTTTGTGGGTTGACTCAATACATACTTCTAAAGAAGAGAAACTGTCGAAATCAAGACCTGTACCTTTTACATTATCAGCATTAAATCTAAATGTACTCTCTCCCACCCCCTCCGAATTCGATTTTAGGATTCCTGTCTTTATCGGAACCTTTTTATGATTTTCCTCACTAACGAGCCAAATCCCGTAGTAAAGGAACGAAAATTCACTTTTAGAGGGCTTCAAGTTTTTAACCGAACATTTCATGAAACCCTGACTCCCTTTTATGTCTACAATTGCTTTACCTCTAGGGCGCCTGGTCGGAGTTATGGCATAATTTCTATTATCTTCCCGAAGAACCGCTGAATATCGGCGGTATTCAGAATCTGTGTTGTGGCCCAATGTCCACCCCCCTTAACCGGTTCACCCTCCATCTTTTACTAAATATATGCGGCCATTCCCAAAACTTTAACAAAAATTTTGACATTTTCAATATAATTTAGTTTGCGATGGCTCGGTAAAACAGCCCGTACATAATATCGCTCTCGCTTGCAACTATTCCCTCTGCTTTTAGCCCATCAAGGACCGCTAAAACTATCTGTACTCCGGCGATGATTATATCCGCCCTTTGGGGCTGAAGGCCTGTAACTGCTTTTCGCTCTTTTAAGGTCATCCCCTCAAAGCGGTTTAGAATATTAATAACCCGTTCACGAGTTATATAATACCCATGTACCCGCGCAGGATCATACTCTTCTAATTCCATATCCACCGCCGCAAGGGTGGTTATTGTACCACCCACTCCTATCAGGCCTATACTCCCCACTGACCGCACCCTATTAGTTACATCACTCATCAGTTTTTTTATATTATCCAACCCCAGATTGCTTTCTGTCATCCGTACTGCCCCGATTCTGAGGCTTTCAAGATTTATCCCTCCAAACCCCTGCCATATGAATTCTGTACTTCCACCGCCTATATCAACTACGACCGGATTTTTCATATCTGGTTTGAGGCCGCCAACAACTCCTGAGTAACTCATTTCGGCCTCTTCTGGCCCCGATAAGACACGCACTTCTAGGCCCGTTTTTAACTTTACATGATCAAGAAAGTCCCGCTGGTTCTCAGCATCCCTCACCGCACTTGTAGCTGCAGCAATGACAGTCTCTGCCTTGTGCTCTTTAATAATTTTCTTAAATTCCAGCAGCGCTTCAATTGTCCGGTTAATAGCAGGCTGCCTAAGACAGCGCTTTGATCCAATGCCTTCACCTAGCCTGGTAGTAACCAGTCTGGTCTTAAGTACATTTATACCCGACTGGTTCTCACTCTTATCCACAGCATCTCCGATGAGCAGCCTTGTGGAATTAGTACCGATATCTATCACTGCTACACGCATTCTTGTTCACCCCGCTTAAAGTTGGGAGGTTCGCGCAGGCGAACCTGTCCTTTTGGTTGCAAAAACGGGCTTTGCCCGTTCTTGCAAGTAATTTACTTAAAGAATACACCCGGACCTAGGAATTATGCAAGGAAAAGCAGGCATTTTCACCTACATGCACTTATCCCAAGTTATTGAGAACAAAAAGAGCACCGCTTTTGCGATGCTCTTTAGCTACCCTAATTAAGACTTCTTAGTTCCTCTGCCGCCCCTCTTTGAGTCCACACTACGGCGAAGATCCTGTTGTCTTTCGTCACTTTCTTTTATAAATTTTGCCAGCCTATCTTCAAAATTGGCTGGTGGTTTATCATGACTTCTCCTGGGAGGCCTGTTTTGAAAACGGCCTGGTGGCGGTGCCGATGGGGGAGCAGCGGGCTTCGCCTGTTTAATGGACAGACCAATTTTACCTTTATCAATTGCAATTACTTTGACCTGAACCTTGTCCTTCTCTTTGAGATAATCCTTCACATCTCTGACATAGGCGTCTGCTACTTCTGAAATATGAACAAGTCCTGTCTGTCCGTTAGGCAGTTCAATAAACGCACCAAAATTAGTGATGCCGGAAACTACGCCCTCAACGATGCTCCCTATTTCAATTGACATAAAACAAAATATCCTCCTTAAATCGCATTAAAAGTCACCTAAGATATTATAATAATCAAATTATACCCTATGCGTATTTGGAGTGTCAAGATGTCGATTTTATTAATGTATTTCAGGATTACTGCGTTTCGCAGAAGTACTACCCCCGGCCGCGTTTGCTGCACCCGGTTGGGCCTCAAGAATTATCTTCTCGCCCGGCTTTACATATCCCAGCTTTTCCCTGGCTTCTCTCTCAATAAATGCGTCTGAGTTTAGCTGTTCCACTTGTTTACGTAGTTCAGCATTTTTTTCCTGGAGCTCGTCCATCTGTTCCCTGATTTTAGTTATTTCATGACGGACATTGTACATTTCAATGGCCTGTCCGCCAAATGAATAAAAAATGAAACCTAGTAATATAAAAAGAATGACAGTAGGCCCCCCAAGTTTAAACTTAAGTTTTCTTCGCTTGGGCTGCTGCTTTGGTACCGTCAGATTCACCACTTTATTTTGACTTTCATGTTTTACTTTTGCTGATAATACCACTTTTAGTCATCCTCCTCTTCTTCAACCCCAAATAACCCCAGTGCATTTCCGGGAATAACTATTACTACTTCATAGCCCTTATTTCTGGCACGGTTAAAAAGGGTTGCCACAGTACTGCTTGTTAATCCCAGTTTCTTGGCAATCTTATCATTTGAATATCCCATTTCTTTTAGTGTAACTACCTGGCGTTCCCTGAAACTAAGCTTTTCAGCGCCTCTGATTTCTATTTTCATATAAATTTATCCTATTATCGACAATTTATCCACGCTTTATCCTCTGTTTATCCACATGTTTATCCACAACATGTGTACAACTTTAGTACAATTTTAGTACAAATATTGATTCTACGTCTGCCAATAAAATCCTTCTGTAGAAAAAAATAAGTTTTCCACATAACCGTCAGTCTGTGGAAAACTTATTTTTTTAGATATTTTATCAAGCGATCCTTCAAGCGCCTTTCAACTCGGGATATGTAGCCTTTCACCGGTGATCCAATAAATCTGTTTAAACATTTTTTAACCCAATTAGCGCCACCGGCACAGGTTCTCCCCAAAAAACCGATGGGGATAACTACGATATTACGAATAATTACAAATGGATAAATTATAATGAGCCACAACGTACTACATACTTTAGCAACAAGCATCAGTATCTTTCTGATGATAAGAAAGGCCGCTCCAAAGATTTTAATGAAGTACCGGCTTAAGCATTTTAAATACAGCCCTATTCCTGCCAGTATCCCTATAAAAACATAAAAACGCATTTCTCCCCAGTTTCCCACCAAGAGAAGGAAGAAAATTACCAGAGTTGAAACTACCCAAAAAGTCAGGTCCCCCAGATGTGTAAATACCTTTCTTGGGCGGACCAACCCTCTAACTACTCTGTAAAAGTCAAAAAGTATCCCTATAATGACCCCTGCCAAAATCGTAACAAGAAAAGCATAAAACTGGGACGTTAAAGACTGCATCAGTCTCCTCCACCTTAATTTTTAAATTGGGTTATTTTAGAATGCGTTCAATGAAACCTTTTCCTTTGTTTTTTATTCCTTTTCTTTCCTCGGAGAAGTCAAGAGTTGTGCACAGTCCCTCCACTATAAAAGTCCCATTCTCAAGGTTCAACTGTACCACATGTAGATTTTCTCCTTTGAGTATAAGAGTCCCCATTTTTGTATCAAGGATAATTTCCTCGTCATCGAAACTTTCAACATTTTGTACACCTTCAACAATAAGATTTTTACGGTTAGTCATAATAAGCTTATATTGATTAAATTCATCTTTAAATGTCAAAATATTCCCTCCCCCGTAAAATTTAAAAGAAACATTTGCTATTTCCATAGATATTCCACATAGGGGTACAATATGTCTGTGAAATTTTAATATAGATAAAGGATGGCCACCGTCCAGCAGACGATGGCCATCCTTTACTATACTTTAATTATTTTTAGAAATACTATTTTCTTTTTAGAAATACTATTTCCAAATTTTCTGTATTTGTATATTTTTAAAGTAGAAACTGACAATCTTTTCAGGGCTTCTGCCTTCGGCAGCCATCTTTTTAGCTCCCCACTGGCACATTCCCACACCATGGCCGTAGCCCTTGCCTGTCATTACCACATTGTCGCCCTGTACAGATATACCGTTGAGATAAATAGACCTCATTTTATCATTGCCAAGAGCTAGTCTCAACGCAGCCGCTCCTACGTCAGCTTTTCCAAGGCGAAGTACTTCAGCCCTGCCGGTAGCCCCTCGTCGGGCAACTTTTACATTACCAGCGGTGATGTTCCCGGGGTCCTGTCCATTAATTTTTTGTACAGCCGCACGGACTGTGCTAACAGGAAATGAAGCCGTCCAGCTTTTATTCTCGGGAACCGTTACTTCCAGGCAGCCATCCTTGGCCCCCGCTTTAATGTAAGGTGTTTTTTCTTTTTTGTATGACAAACCCTCTGCCGCTGACGCTTCTGTACCGCCGTCACAGGCACTGAACCAGGCATTTATATACTGCCCCTGGTATTTAACTACTTCTCCACGAGTCATTTGAACAGCTTTCCTAACATTGTCGTTGATTTTAGTCGGGTCATATGCCTGAAATTCTTCAACACTTGTTGAGGCATCTGTACCGTGCTGGGGAACGCCGCCCTTGTCCTTTATCTGTTTCAAAGTAAATGTCCGTGCAAGTATCGCCTGGGCTGCAAGGGCGTTAACCGGCCACTTTGTATCCATTTCGGCAGCTACAACCCCCTGTATATACTCTTCCATCTTTATTTGCTTTTTCTCACCAGTTTCGTTAATAAACAGACTTATAGTGGGTTCTGTACCCTTGACTTCATCATCGCTTGGCAAAGGCTTTTTCTGCTCATTCTTGGTACATCCCGAAAATATCCCTATAACCATTGCTATAACTGCTAATATGGCAATTTTTCTGAAACCCTGTTTATTCACCTAAAGCCCCCCTGTTAAATTATAAAACTGTAACAGGCTGGATGCTTTAATCCAGCCAAGTTACTGTACATAGTATTTTCTGGGGGAGCTAAAATATAAGTGGAAATTAGCTCCAGAACTAAGACAGAATCTTTATCTCTTCAAGGACACGATATAAGTCTTTGGCCTGATCAGCCCGTACTGTATTTGGCGTATCAACAATCTCAATCTTAACCCGCTTAGTGCCGAAATCCAGTTCTATAGTATCTCCTGCTCTTACTTCTGCACTTGGCTTAGCAACCTTTCCATTCACCGAGACCCGCCCTGTGTCACAAACTTCTTTGGCTAAGGTTCGGCGCTTTATCACTCTTGAAACTTTTAAAAACTTATCCAGCCTCATTTTTGTCTTCCTCCAGCAAAATTTAAAAAATCAGGTTCTTTATCAGAACCTGATTTTTACCGGATTAGGAAACAGAATCTTTTAACGCCTTTCCTGCTTTAAAAGCAGGGACTTTGGCGGCAGCAATTTCAATTTCAGCACCGGTTTGCGGGTTGCGGCCCTTTCTGGCAGCGCGGCTCCTCACCTCGAAGGTTCCAAAACCAACCAACTGAACTTTGTCGCCTTTTGCCAGTGCTTCTTCGATACTGGCAAAAACTGCGTTGACAGCTTTTTCGGAATCCTTTTTGGTCAAACCTGACTTTTCAGCAACGCTGGATACTAGTTCTTGCTTGTTCACAAAAACCCCTCCTAAAATGTAATTATTTGTGTTAATTCGTGAATTCCACTTATTGCTATTCGATAAAACCCTTTAATCTCCTGCTTTTAGCGTAACTTTTTCTTATAATATCCGATATTTTTTAGCTTTTTAGCCTAACTTTAGCCTCCTCCCATAATTTGTCAAGCGCTTCAAGGTCAAGTTCTTCTAATTTCACGCCTGATGCTGCGGCTGTTTTTTCTATAAAAACAAACCTATCCCTGAACTTCCTGACAGTCGACAATAGTGCGTCCTCCGGGTTAACACCTAACATACGGCTTAAATTAACTGAAGCGAATAGAAGGTCCCCTATCTCATCCCTGATTAAGTCTTCTTTCTCAAGTGAAATAGCCTCTTTAACTTCTTCAATTTCCTCGGTAACTTTGTCAAGTGCTCCCGTATAATCCGGCCACTCAAAACCAACTTTAGCGGCTTTACGCTGTATCTTATCAGCCTTCATTAAGGCCGGCAAATGCTTAGGAATACCATCTAAAAGGGACTGTCGTATTTCACCTTTTGCCTGTAATTCCCCCTTTTTAATTTCTTCCCAGTTAACTGATACTTCCGCGCTGTTTTCAACATGAATATTGCCAAAAACATGAGGGTGTCTTCTTATAATTTTTTCCGATATCACATTAGTTACGTCGTTTATGTCGAAAAACCCGTTTTCCCTTGCAATCTGTGCGTGGAAGGCTATCTGTAATAATAAGTCTCCCAATTCTTCGCAAACTTTATACATATTTCCTTCATCAATTGCATCAAGGACTTCGTAAGTTTCTTCAACAAGATACTTCTTTAAAGATTCATGAGTCTGTTCCCGATCCCACGGACAACCACCTTCATCCCTCAGTCCTTCCATTAAATCAACCAGGGAGTCAAAAGGATATCTACTTACCTTGGTTTTTGATTCTGCATAAGGTGGTACATAGATACATGTTAGGTGATCAATCCATTCCAGCCTGTCCAATTCATAGAGGCAGATATCCTCAACCCGTTCAAGGTTGGGTAACCCGACCGCCCGAACTACCTTTATCGGGTGTTCGTCAGGGTAGAATTTCATTAATGACAGTTTAACCTCTGATGCCACCATACTATTATATACCTGCATTATGATATTAGGTATCAGTGGTTCCGGAAAGGCCTCTGAAAATGGTTGCTCACCAATAAGTTTTAACCCGTCAATCAGTTTGAAGTTAGACATCTCTATCTGCAGACCGACTAGCAGAGGGTCAAGAAAGCTCATTGCAGGCAGGACTTCATAAGCTATCCCTGCTTCTTTTGCCAAGTTTAATGCTCTATTAACCGACTCTTCCCCGACCAAGGGGTGTCCGGGAACCGCGTAAACTACCGGGCTAATTTGGGCAACCTTAATAACTGACCGGGAGATTTCGTCATAAACCTCATCGAAACTCATAGCCTTTTCATAAAGGTAATCAAAGGTCGAAAATTTAATTCCCAAATTCGTCAGTTCTTGAACCACCGGATGTATGCCTGTGCGGAAAAGCAGATTTGATGAAGATTTCATTTTTTCAAATGCGCCTAGCGTAACAGCTTCTAAACATCCTGGACCTAATCCAATTATAGTTAGTTGTACAGACACCTAATCACCACTCAGGATAATTTTTTGTGCTTATCTTCTTAACCGTAGAGAAGCAGGTAAACCAATACCTACTTGATGAAAGTAACCGGTCCAAATCAATATAAAGAAATATAATATTGCCCCGGCGAGAATGGAGGTTAATGTTGCCATTGAATCTCCCAGAATTATTGTTAATTGCCGATACATAAAATATACCACTGTCCCCATTATTGTAACAGCAATGACAGGTCTTAGCAATAATTTCCTATAACATGGCCTCCAATTTGTATAATAGCGAATAAATATATAATTTAGATAAGAAGATAGCATAAAACCGCCAACAGTGCCTAAGGCTGCTCCGATTATACCGATGTGAGGCATTGCTGTAAGTGAATAGTTCAAGATATACTTTAGGAAACCTCCGAAAAGCAGATTTATCACAGGTAAAATTGTCTTCCCCATCCCCTGCAGAATTCCGGTCGTTATCTGGTGAAGACCCAGAAAAATGGCAGCCGGAGCCAAATATAAAAGGGAAACTCCCGTTTCCGGGCAGTCATACAGAAGGTCAGAAACAGGAGTCGCCAAAATAGCTAATCCTACAGCGGCAGGAAGACACACCATTACTGTTATCGCCAGCCCCAAATCAATCTGCCTATTAACTTCTGCAATATTACCCCGTTCCAGAAAACTGGAAACAGAAGGTACCATTGACGTAGCAAGGGAAATAGTAAATACTGTAGGTAAATTTACTAGCGTTGCTGCCCCTCCAGTCAATTCACCATATAATTGAGCCGCTCGTGATACGGAAAATCCGGCTAACTGCAGACGCCCCGGAACTGTTAAAGCATCTAATGTCTGCATCACCGGGATAACCAGCCCTCCAAGAGAAATGGGTACCGCCAAAATTGTAATCCTGGTGAGGATTTTACTGACCCCCAGAGGCTTCCTGGGGAAACTGCCATAAGATTTCGAAACATTCCTCCTCTTTTCCCTGAAAAAATAAAGGCCAAACAAAAAAAGACATCCAGCTGAGGCGCCGGTTACAGCTCCAAAAGTTGCTGCTGCTGCAGCAAATTCAACGCCCTGTGGGAGAAACATGTATGCCCCCGCTAAAACTGTCCCAACCCTTACAAACTGCTCAAGAATCTGAGAGGAGGCAGTGGGAGCCATCTGCTGAAAACCCTGAAAATAACCTCTGAAAACCGACATTATCCCTACAAAAAAAATTGCCGGTGAAATAGCAACTATACTGTAGTACGCTCTTGAGTCCTTCAGTATTTCATTGGCCAGATAACCGGCATTCATATACAATATATAACTGACGAGACCGGAAAAAACGGTAATAAATATTAAAGTGGTTTTAAAAACTCTGTTTACTGACACAATATCCCGTCTGGCTATGCTTTCCGAAATTAGTTTGGATACTGCAACCGGAATTCCTGCGCTGGATATAGCCAGAAGCATAGTATAGAGTGGGTAGGCCATTTGGTATAGCCCCATTCCTTCTGATCCTACAACGCGAAAAAAGGGAATCCGGTAGACTGCTCCAAAAAGTTTACTTATTAGTCCGGCGGCTGTAAGTATAGCAGCCCCTTTTAAAAAAATATGAGATTTCAAAAAATGTACCTCCTCAAAAAACTACTGCTAAATGTTTATTTGAGAAGAACAGAAATTATTATCCAAATAAAAAAGGACCGTCATTAGACAGTCCTCTACTCACTATTGTTCCATTTGTTTCGCTAAGAAACCGGCTGCAGTTTGAGCCAATTTTAATTCCATGTCACCCATATTAGCTCCTTCTTCTTTTGAGAGAAGAATGACTGCACCAATAGGGTCTCCTTCTGCAATGATAGGGGCAATTACTTCCGCGCTAAATTTGCACGGTTCATCTTCATCCCCTTCAATTACGGGACAGTTCTTCGCGCTCGGATCGTTTCCAGGGTCATTAATAAGTATCGCTTTACGTTCTTCCATAACCTTTTCTACGGCAGGGCCAATAGATTTGTTAAGGAATTCCTTCTTCGGAGCACCTGAAACTGCGATGATCGTATCCCGATCAGCGATACATGCAATATGTCCGATTGCTTCATATAAAGAATCAGCATACTCCTTGGCGAAGTCTCCCAGTTCACCAATTGGTGAATACTTTTTGAGAATTACTTCCCCTTCTCTATCAACAAAAATTTCCAGAGGGTCCCCTTCACGGATTCTTAAGGTTCTTCTGATTTCTTTGGGAATAACTACGCGCCCTAAATCATCTATTCGGCGTACTATACCGGTTGCCTTCATTAGTTTGTCTTCCCTCCTTTTTCTGCATAACTAATCAGTAACTTTTCACTGTTAGTATATAACGCAGTTGAGGGATTTATTCATTTTTTCCATGATTTAAATGAAAATGAAAACTTACTTAAGACTGGTTTTTAGGGATGTCCTGGAGGAAGCTGCCCGTTACTTTGACCGCCACCATCAACGCTGTTAGAATCATTGCCACTAGCACCACTTTGGTTCTTTGCAGCATCTTTGGCTAATTTATTATCGACTTTGGCCTTTTTTTCAAGCTCAGTAAAATATTCGTTGAATTTCTCCTGTTTTCTAATCATTGGCAGGTCCTGCATGATTTTAGACTTGGCTTCTTCAAATGAAAGCTGCTTTTCGGGGATAAGCTCTTCGAGTTTAATTATATAGAATCCCTGTGATGTCTTTACCGGCTCAGAACTATATTTGCCAACCTCCAGCTCTTGAGCTGCCTGGTCAAATTCAGGCGGCATTACTGTACCTATTTCATATGGTGATTTATTCTCTGCGTTCTTAATAAGACCACCATCAGCTTTGAATCTGCTATCTTCGGATTTTTCTTCGGCAAGCTTCTCAAAGCTGGTTCCATTTTCAAGTTCTTTTATTAAATCTTTTGCCATTTTTTCAGCATCAGCTTCTAAACGTCCTACTTTTACGGGAGGTTGTCCCATTGACTGCTGATTGGGGTCATCAAACTTAATAAGAATGGCTCTTGCTTTAATTTTGACTGGCGACTTAATAGCTGCCTTGTTTTTCTCATAATAGTCTTTTGCATCCTGTTCAGTAACCTTAATCTCTGCAGTTACCTTCCTAAATAAATTGGTATAAGCAAGATCGAAGGATAATTTGTCTTCAATGTCTTTCTGGGTATATTTAAATTGTTTTAATGCCTCATTAAAACTTTTTTCTCCGCCAAATTGGGTTTTTATATCTTCAAGCTCCTTTTTAATTTCAGCCTGGGTGGGAATCAAGCCTTCTTTTTTAGCTGCCTGAAGGAGGATTCTTTGCTGAATTAGTTCCTCAAGGGTCTGCTGCTCAATTGCCTTCATCATCATTTGCCCCTGATCTCCACTAAATGAAGCCCCCTGCTGTTCGAGAGCAACTTTTTTCATGCCAACATACTTGTCGAGCTCAGTCTTGGGAATTTTCTCACCGTTAACCACAGCCACCGTTTTGCTTCCGCAGCCAACAATTGTGAAAGCAAAAACAAGCATGATGGCAGTAGAAATCAGCCTTTTGAAATTAAACATTGGTTAACCTCCTTTTTTTTATAGACAACCTTATTATACAGCCCCCGATTTTATTATTCAACCAGATTATTTTGTCGCAATTGGTAACTCAGTTAAAAGATATTCCAGTTTGCTTAAAACTTCGATATCCTTGTACGCTTTTACTTTTAGTAATATTTGCAAATTAGGAGTTACAGCAAAAGAAATACGATTTTTAAAAATTGATGTAAGTGGTGCCAGGTGACTTGCTTTAAGCTCCGATTCTTCAAAAAACTTTATATTAACAGTATCCGCAATCTGTGTGATACTCTGAACACCTTTTTTCCAGGCAAGGGATTTAATTCTAGCAATTGTAATAAGGTTCACAACAGGCTCCGGCGGGTCTCCGAAACGATCTACCAATTCATCTTCAATGTCAATTGAGTCTTCTTTACTTTCAATCATCATAATTTTTTTGTAAATCTCAATCTTAACAGCAGAATCTGATATGTACTGATCGCTTATGAAAGCATTAATGTTGAGATCAAGAAGCGGCTCAGGAAGCTTATCAGGCATTGTACCCTTCAATTCGTTGACAGCCTCGTCAAGGAGTTTACAGTACAGGTCAAATCCAACCGCCATCATATGACCATGTTGTTCAGAACCTAAAATATTGCCCGCTCCTCTGATTTCCAGATCCCTCATCGCAATTTTAAAACCAGCCCCAAATTCGGTAAATTCCCTTATCGCCTGAAGTCTTTTTTCAGCAACTTCTGTCAGACTTTTATCCTTTTTATAGGTGAAATAAGAGTAGGCCATCCGATGGGAACGCCCTACCCGGCCTCTTAACTGATGAAGCTGGGATAATCCCATCTTTTCCGCTTCATTCACTATAAGTGTATTTACGTTAGGAATATCAAGTCCTGTTTCAATGATGGTCGTACAAACCAACACATCATAATCACCGTTAATAAAGTCAAGCATCCTACGCTCCAGCTGGTCTTCCCGCATTTGACCATGAGCAACAACAATTCGTGCTTCTGGAACTGCAGCTTTAAGCAGCCGAGCCGTCTTATCAATATCCTGAACTCGGTTATGGACAAAGAAAACCTGCCCGCCCCGCTCAATTTCCCTCCTGATAGAGTCGGCAATTATTTCAAGGTTGAATTCCAATACGTAAGTCTGAACAGGAAAACGATCCTCGGGTGGAGTTTCTAAGATGCTCATATCCCGGGCGCCAATCAGCGCCATGTTTAGTGTCCGCGGAATGGGAGTGGCAGTTAAAGTCAAAACATCAACAGTTTGCGTAAAGCGCTTCAGTTTTTCCTTATGAAGAACTCCAAATCTTTGTTCCTCATCCACTACCACTAGGCCGAGGTCTTTAAAACCAACATCCTCCTGTACAAGTCTATGTGTCCCGATAATGATATCTATGGAACCCTTTTGCACCTCGTTAAGAATGCTTCTCTGCTCTTTTGCGCTCTTAAAGCGGCTGAGCATATCAATTTTTAAGGGATAACCTGAAAACCTTTCCGTAAAGGTATTATAGTGCTGCTGAGCTAAAATTGTCGTTGGGACTAATACCGCTACCTGTTTGTTGTCCATAGCCGCTTTAAAAGCTGCCCTGAGTGCAACTTCTGTTTTACCATAACCAACATCGCCACAAAGCAGCCTATCCATTGGTCTTGGCGCTTCCATATCCTTTTTAATTTCTTCAATTGCCCTTAATTGGTCCCCTGTTTCCTCAAAGGGAAAGGCATCTTCAAACTCTTTCTGCCATACTGTATCAGCCGAAAACCTGTATCCGGGCACTTTTTGCCTTGACGCATAAAGAGCGATCAAATCATTGGCCAGGTCTTTAACCGATTCCTTTACCCTCTGTTTGACTCTATTCCAGTCGTTGCCACCAAGCTTATATAATTTAGGAGCCGTTCCCTCCGCTCCCAGATACTTTTGAATCAAACCTATCTGATCAGTGGGAACATAAAGCTTATCTTCACCGTGATACTGCACAAACAGGTAATCTTTTCTTACGCCACCGACTTCAAGTTGTTTAATACCCACATATTTCCCAATTCCATGACTGGCGTGGACGACATAGTCCCCAGGCCGGAGATCCGAGAAATGAGTTATTTTTG
Source organism: Thermincola carboxydiphila (assembly GCA_016841045.1). GTDB lineage: Bacteria > Bacillota > Thermincolia > Thermincolales > UBA2595 > JAENZX01. The sequence goes on along the minus strand of JAENZX010000013.1, from coordinate 43,269 downwards.
TACCTTGTTTGTCCTGTGGTTTCACGATTCGTGTCTTCTTAGGCTGACCATAGATTTCCCAGTCAGTAATTACTGCAAGCCTTGCCGCTGTCACTTCGAAACCCGCTTCAAGAGTTCCGCACATAATTATTGTCTCACCCGGTTCCATATGTTTGGGGAGACCGGTTTCAATTCTTGCAAATACTCCGTAATCCTTGAAGAGTTCTTCTATCTTTTCCCCCCTTGACAAAGTACTGGCAAATACCAAAATAGTAAATTCCTTTTCTTTAAGTGTCTTTATCTCATCAACTAGTAAATCTGTCTTACCTTTGAAAAGGTGCATGGTTTTAGCGCTGAAGCTTACTATATTCTTTGGTTTTACATCTATCTGCTTTGGAAGAAGTGAATAGCCTATTCTTGTAAAACGGGTAAGCTTTTTGCTTAACTCCGTGTATGTTGAAGTGTTGTTTAACTGTGAAGGAAGCACAAGACCCTGCTCTAACAGATTAACATGAGTCTCAGCCTGTTCACGTGCCCGGTTTTCCAAAAGTTCCTTTTGCCTTGAAGGCTCTTCCTGAAATAATATGGTCCCCTGAGGAAAATAATCAAGCAAAGTGGCCCCATCAGGATAAAAGAATGAAAATAAATTTTCAGCTTCCTCAGGAAAAACTCCATGTTCAAGCTTTTCCAAAATCTCATTCATTCGCTCCGTTAGCCTCTTATAAGCATCGTTTTTGCCCGCTTTAAGAAGCATTGTTTTTTCAGTGACTAACTCCTTCTTGATGGCTGGAAGAGAAGCAGTAACCCGTTCAAGTGGAAGTATTGTCTCCTTTGCCGGTGGTATTACAATTTGATTTAGTTTGTTAAGTGACCTTTGCGTTTCTACAACAAATTGCCGTATTGAGTCGACTTCATCATCAAAAAATTCTATTCTCAGAGGATTGTCTGATGACAGAGGAAACACATCCAAAATCCCGCCACGGAGACTGAAATGACCTGTACCTTCTACCATATCAACGCGTTCGTATCCCTGCGCAATCAAAGTTGAGACAGTTTCCTGCAGATCAACCCTCTGGCCAATCTCTAGGGTAATGCTGTATTGCATAAAAACTTCCGGCGCAATAAGTTTTTTTAATAGGGCTTCTCCAGGACAAACAACAACGGCATTTTCTGACAACAGTATTCCCTGCAGTGCTTTTAATCTTTGCGCCATCACTTCACGGCTCTGAGCAATGGCGCCAAAAGGTATAGGATCCAGGTCAGGGAACAGCAGAACCTCCCGTTCCGGGAGAAATGTTTTGAGGTCGACCACCTTCTTCTTAGCTGAAAGTGAACCATTGGTCAAAAATAAGACAGGCTGATGGTACTGATCTATCAGAGCAGCAGAAATATAGCTGGTCTGAGAAGCCGCCAGTCCATATACCATTTGATAGCCAAGTTTTTTCTGCAGCCCTCTGGACAGTGATAAATAGTCTTCGTTTTTTAATAAGGGCTTAAATAGACTGTGGGCCGTCATGTGTTTCTCCTTCTTCAGTAAAAGTTCCAGACATGCCAAAAGCACCGGTTTTCTGTCCGGTGACTGTTTGATTTACGTGCATCTTAATTTTAAAAAAGGCTTTAGCGAAAAACTGCTAAAGCCTGTCATCAAATGGTCAATGTATGAGCGGCGCAGATCGAAAAACCGAGTCATATTCATCATAAAATCCTAATTCCTCAGAACACTGGTCACAAGTAGCTGAAACAAATACTTCCGAGCCGCTTTCATTTTCTAATATTATATCCCTAAATTCTTCACCAGTCAAGGCTTCGAGGTCTGTCATACCAGCGTCATCAGGAATATTTATTTCTCTAAAAAAGGAATCACAGCAGTCACAAACAAGTTTTATTTTCAATAGGAAACCCTCCTCTTAGTAACCAAAAATTTCATTACTGCAATATTCCATAACATGTGCACTAGATATCCGGCTAAAACAGAAGCAAAAAACAAATTATACTTTAATAAAACCAGATATGTAACATAACCATAAAGCAAATGCCCCAAAAAACTGATAATACCTGCTTTAATACCCTGAAAGCCTGAACCCCATGCGTCATAAAGGCCTTCAACTATACCGAATACTCCATGGGTTAATACCAGCGAGGTGTTAAGCAAAACAGAAATTCCACTTTTTGCCAACTCTTCCAGTAACGGAGCACTAACTACGATTACTTTTGTTCCTATAAGCTTTAATGCGGCCCGGTTACCTGCCCACGAAAGAGCCGCAGCCAGTAAACCGGCTATAATATACACAATGTTCCACCTCTAACATAGACTTACTCCTATATTCGGCCGATTAATAACTTTTTATACATCCGTAACTATGGCGACTATCTTAACAGCATCAGCTGAGCCTCATGACTCGAAAATCGGCCACGGATGAACACCGATGAACACGGATTTTTAGTTAAAAAAGCGGGCAATTACTACACAATTAAGTAGTAATTGCCCGCTTTCATCAGTTTTTTTATATTGTCAATTGTCCATTATAACTACCCACTACTCACTCTCTGTTAACTTCATTCATCACTCGCTCCAAGCCTATTTCATAGGATTTTAGGACTGAGTCTGCAGCCTTCTTTACTGCCTGGGTAATTAATTCTGCCTCACTGTCATTAAACTTACCCAGCACAAAGTTTACAGATTCCATGTTTTGGTTGTCAGGGCGTCCTATTCCCACTCGCAGCCGCGGAAATTTATCTGTCTGAATCAGATGAATTATCGACTTCATACCATTATGTCCGCCTGCACTGCCCTGACTTCTAAGCCTGATCCTGCCTGTCGGCAGGTCCATGTCATCATAAATTATAATAATGTCCTTCGGGTCAAGCTTGTACCACTGAACCATATCAAGAACCGCTTCCCCGCTCAGGTTCATATAGGTCTGGGGCTTAGCCAGTATCACCTTCTCTCCACCATTTAAACCCTCACCTATGAGACTTTTAAATTTCACCTTATCAATCTTTATACTCAACTGCTCCGCCAGATAGTCAATGACCATAAAACCTATATTATGCCTGGTTTTGGCGTACTGTGCTCCTGGATTACCAAGCCCTATGACTAGTTTCACAACATTTACCCCTTTCTAAGTGACCTTCCTATTCGATAATACCATTTATAAACCATTCCAGGCAATTACCAATTGAAAAATCAGTTAAAATTAGTAAAACTAAATTTTAATTGGCCGCGGCTGGCACTGACTACCACCATAAATTTGGGGGTGAGCTATCTGGCTCACCCCCCGGGATTGTAAACTGTTAAATATTTATTCTGCCGGAGTATCTGCTGCTCCCATTTTGTCCGGTCCTGCACCAGGTCCTTCCGTGCCCGTTGTCTCGGGCTGTTCTGCCATGCGTGGTGCAACAATTGTTACAACAACGGTCTCAGGGTCATTAAGTATCTTATAGTTCTGACCATTTGGCAGCTCTGCCACTGTAAGGTGCTCTCCGATTTTCAACGCAGTAACATCCACTACAATAACTTCAGGGATATCGCCAGGCAGGCACTCGATGTCTGCTTCACGCAGCTCAGCTTGGACAATCCCACCCATTTTATGACCCTCAGCATCACCCTTTAAGCTAATCGGTACTGTAGTGTGAATCTTATCCTGTAGGGAAATTTTGCATAAATCAGCATGAACAAGTTCCCTGCGTATAGGATCTCTCTGAATATCCTTAACCATTACAACATACTTGTTATCACCTTGTTTACCATTTAGAACCAAATCAATAAGCGCATTCCTGCCCTTTTTATGAATAACTGAGTCAAGCTCCTTTGCATCAAGCTCAATAGGTTCACTGGAAATACCGTTGCCATAAATAATTGCCGGAATTTTCCCGGTTTCACGCAGATAATGTTTATAGCTTCCTGATTTACCTGTCCTGACTTTTGCATTTATACGGACTTCTGCCATACAATTTGTCCCCCCGTTAAAATTTTATTTTTGTAGTTTGTCGCTTTTATTTCTATTATTTCCCCAAATTTGGCATAACAAACATGTATGATGAATAATATTGTAACAAATTGTTAATGGGGGGTTTTGAATGAAAAAGAGCCGAAAGTTAGTCTCCATGCCAATATTAAGCCTTGACGAAGGACTACAAATCGGTACAGTTAAAAGCCTTGTTGTGAATCCTGACAAGATGGAGATAGCTGCAGTAGTCCTTGACCAGCGCGGATGGTTCAGAGAACATAAGATAATCCCCTATTCCAAAATCAAAAGCATCGGTACAGATGCCCTAACCATTGACCAGTCCTCAAATGTCCAAAAGCCCGTCAACCTACCTGAAATTTTAAAACTAATAAAAGAAAGAGCTAATCCGATAGGCGCACGTGTTATTTCTGAAAACGGAACTGTAGTTGGATTGGTCGACGAATATTATATAGATGAAGATACCGGTAAAATAGTGAGTCTGGAAATTAGCGGAAAGTTTTTAGAGAGCCTGTTTAAAGGTAAGGCCCTCTTATCTGCTGAAAACGTGCGGACTATGGGTGTTCACGCAATTGTGGTAAAGAACGGAGCCGAAGCCCAGTTAGAGAAAATCGACGGCGGTCTGCAAGAGACCTTCTCAAACATTAAAGAGGGCACCTCAAGTATACTTGAATCTACAATTCAACGCACAAAAGATATAAGTAAAAACATTAAAGATAAATACGAAAAGAAGGACAAAAATTTAAATACAGATAAACCTCCTTCTAATGGCGAATCGTTGAATTTTTCAGCCATTACGGACGAAGTCCAAATCACTAATGAGGAGGTTCTGCCCCAAATAACAGATCTACAAACTCAATCATGCGAAACCCAAACTGAATCTAAAAACCCTGATGAACAAGAAAAGTGACCATGTCTACTTTTTTGGAAGTAAAGAGCTTTAATTTTAAAGAGGGTGTCTCATAAGTAAAATCTTATGGGACACCCCTTCCATTTTTGTTAAATTAATATGGTAAAAGAAAAAATGATTTATTAATTCTCAAGAGAAGACAAAAATCCTTTCGCTTCAAACCAGGTGTTTTCTTTTTTCGCCGCCATCCCGCCCAAAGTACGTGGGGTGCTTACCCAGTTTTTTATTTACCTTGCGAATAAGTCCGGGAATTCGGTGAGGCGTTGCGCAAGATTTTCCTTGCACCGGCGTCGTGAGGAATCTTACAGAGGCCTCCGCTAAGCGAAGTCACAGACCGGAGCCATGGATGGCGGAGCCGCCCCTGAGGTAGGACGCCGAATTGGGCGGTTTAGTCTGTGACTTCGCCAGGAGCAAGGTTAGATTCCTCCGACGCAGGTGCGGAAAATTGGCGCAATGCCTCGCCGGATTCCCCGGCACTCAGTTTGGCAAGGTTGAAAAAAGGAACGCCCCACTTTATGGGGCATTCCCTTTACTTTGCCTGTACTCTTAATTACCGTTTACAATATCTCTATACAGTTTAGATAATTTCATGAATTTTTCCTTATCACCATTTTCAAGAGCATTATCAATCTGGGACATCAGGTCGGCTTTTCGTTCTTGTTTCTTAATAATTTTTCCGTTCATCTCGTCTTCCAGACTCCTGACCACCTGATGATAGAATATTTTATTTCCTACATCAGGCTTAAAATCCAGAACTGTTTCGCAAATGAAGCAGAGAAACTCACGGTTAAAGGATAACCTGATAAATAGTTCCTCTGGCGGTTCTGTGTTCAAGATTTGGATGACTTCGTCAATATCCTCATAATAACAGTCATCAATCCTGCACAGGAACGACACCGTGGAAGCGTCGGTTGAAGAAATAATCAGAGCATTCGGCAAACGGCGGACATCTTCCACAAAATAAATCTTTTGCAGCAGTTCATCATTATTAGCAATAAAATTCAGAATTTTTGCTGTACGGGGATTCTTTAATTCATAGGTATCAAGAAACCACCTGATGTATCTTTTCTTCTGATAAACTAAATAGGCTTCCTGCATTATACCACCCAATCCCTATCATTTATTTTCTAAAGATATTTGACATAAAAGGTTAAAAACCTGTCCAATGAGTGGTAGTAATTTATGGTATTATGTAAACTAATCTGCTGAATCAACGCTATCACATACAGAAAGGAGGCCCCATGAAGTTATGGGAACCTCCTTCCAATTTCAACCGCTCTTTAATCCAATCCTAATTTAGCTCACTATTTCTTGATACGCGCTTCAATAATACAACCGCCTCTAGGCAAAGAGTTTGGAGACGGACAAATCTTCATGTATCCTTATAATAGCTTCACCCAAAAGTGGAGCAACAGAAAGAACTCTAATCTTATCAAACATCTTTTCTTCAGGAATTGAGATTGTGTTGGTTATTACAACTTCTTTTATGGGGGATTTCTGCAGCCTTTCAATGGCAGGGCCTGACAGTACACCGTGGGTACAGCATACATAGATTTCCTTAGCCCCTCTTTCCAGTAGAGCTTGCGCGCCTTGGGTTATAGTCCCGGCTGTGTCAATTATATCATCAATCATAACAACTGTTTTACCATTAACATCCCCTATAATATTCATTATCTCGGCAACATTAGGCTCCGGCCTGCGTTTGTCTATGATGGCTATAGAAGCACCTATACGTTCAGCCATATTCCTTGAACGGGTAACCCCTCCAAGGTCAGGAGATACAACAATGGTGTCTTCAAAGTTCTTGTTTATAAAATATTCTGCCAAAATCGGAACTCCGGGAAGGTGGTCAACCGGAATATCAAAAAAGCCCTGAATCTGTCCGGCATGTAGATCCATGGTCACTACTCTTGTAGCCCCACTAGCGGTAATTAGGTTTGCCAGCAGCTTAGCGGTAATAGGGTCACGTGCACGGGCCTTCCGGTCCTGCCGGGCATAACCGTAATATGGTATTACAGCTGTTATTCGGCGTGCAGACGCTCTCTTTAAAGCATCAATCATGATTAAGAGTTCCATGATATTGTCATTAACAGGATCACAGGTAGGCTGAATTACAAAAACATCAGCTCCCCGAACACTCTCATTAATTTTTACATGTATCTCCCCATCACTAAATCTTGAGACCTTGGCTTCACCAACAGATACTCCTAAGTATTCAGCTATTTCTTCCGCAAGATATAAATTAGCATTTCCCGAAAAGATTTTCAATTTCCGATTAAAAATTGGCATTGATTTAAAGAACCTCCCAGTAATTTATAAAAATAGCGTTGTCCATCATCTATTATATCACTTTTTCTTCTTTTTTCTAGCAACCCAATCATTATATATTTCTTGTTTACTTCTTTCGACACATAGCGAACCTTCGGGAATATCCCGGGTCACAGTCGACCCTGCCCCTATAACACTGTCTTTACCTACGCTGACAGGCGCTACTAAGTTTGAGTTGCTTCCTATAAACGCACCGTCATCTATTATGGTTTTCGACTTTTTAAGCCCGTCATAATTACAGGTAATTGTTCCTGCCCCAATATTTACTTTTTCTCCAATTTCACTATCACCAATATAACTAAGATGCGGTACTTTACTGCCATTACCTACAATTGATTTCTTTATCTCAACAAAATCCCCGACTTTGACAGCTTCTTTAAGGATAGTGCCCGGCCTAATATAAGCAAAGGGCCCTATAGTACACTTATCTCCAATAAGAGACTCGAGTACAATTGAATTTTGCACCGTCACCCCTTTTCCTAATTCAGTGTCTTTCAAGCGGGTATATGGTCCAACCTCACATGCCTCACCTAGACGGCATCTTCCCTCAATGATTGTTCCGGGATGAATCACCGAATCAAACCCAATAGTAACCTCCGGTCCTATATAAGTGTTTAGAGGATCAATTATAGTTACCCCGTCAAGCATCAGTTTATCAAGGATCTTTTTACGTAAGATACTTTCCGCCTCAGCCAACTGAACCCGATTATTTATACCCATTGTCTCAAGGGGGTCTCCAACCTTAACTGCTCCGACCTTCTCCCCTTTTTGCTTTAATATTGCCAATACGTCTGTAAGGTAATATTCTCCCTGAGCATTTGAAGGAGTGACTTCCTTTAAACCAGAAAACAGCTTTGGTCCACTGAAGCAATATACACCAGTGTTTACTTCCATAATCGCCAACTGGTCCGGAGAAGCATCCTTGTGCTCCACTATCTCCATGACCTGTCCTGCTTTATCCCTGATTACCCTTCCATAGCCTGTTGGGTCATCCATCTCAGCAGTCAACACAGTCCCGGCATAGCCTGAATTCAAATGATTCTGAATTATTTTGCTAATGGTTTCCGGTGTAATTAGAGGTGTATCTCCACATAAAACAATTATGCTGCCTTTAAAATCTTGCAAAAGAGGTTCCGCCTGCATTACAGCATGCCCTGTGCCCAACTGCTCTAACTGTAATACATATTCAACCGATTGCCCCATTGCTTCTTTTACCATCTCAGCTTCGTGCCCGATAACTATAAAGTTTTGGTCCACACCGGCTTCAGCAGCCGCCCTAACCACATGGGCCAGCATTGGTTCCCCGCACACCCGGTGCAGTACTTTTGGCATCTTAGACTTCATTCTTGTTCCCTTACCGGCCGCAAGAATAACAGAAATTACTTGTGACAAGTTAACTTCCTCCCTGTAAGACAAGTTAATTATACTATATTCCGATATTTTTTGACATAAAGAGTGAAGTTTTTACACCCTAAATATTATAATATTCCACATGTCCTTTTCTTTTCCTGCGAATACATAAAAGATAAATCTATTAAACCCGGCAAACCCAGTTTTTAGAGAGTATTCTACTCTCTAAACACAAAAAAAATACAGGAGATTGAACTCCTGTTCACAAATTATTAGTCTAAGCTAAAGCATTTTGATATGCGTCAAGCACAGCGCTTTGAATAACCTCGCGTGCATTGGTCGTAATCGGGTGGGCGATGTCCCGGTAATCACCTTCAGGTGTTTTTCGGCTAGGCATTGCAACAAATAGCCCATTCTGTCCCTCAACAACTTTGACATCATGAATTACAAATGCATCATCCAAAGTTACTGAAACAATAGCCTTCATCTTCCCGTCCTGATTAATCTTTCTGACTCGCACATCGGTGACATTCATCTTAAGTCTACCCCCTTCAAACCAAGCAAATTCCCTGTTGAATGTTCGATATTCTTCATTTACCATGAAATTCCTGCTAAATTTACCAAAAGTTTTGAGAAAATTTTAACTTTGGGGATAGTTTAAGCCATTGCAATAGCCTCAATCTCAACCAGAACGTCCTTTGGAAGTCTTGCCACTTCTATTGTAGACCGGGCGGGAAGACTGCTGGAGAAGAATTCTGAATATACTTCATTAAGTACCGAAAACTCATTCATATCCTTAATAAAAACGGTGGTCTTAATAACCTTCTGAAGGGAACTGCCGGCAGCTTCCAATACCGCCTCCAGGTTTTTTATAACCTGTTGCGCCTGTTCTTTGATTCCACCTGTCACTAATTCGCCTGTTTCAGGGTCAATTGGAATTTGCCCGGAAGTAAAAACATAATCCCCACACTTTATGGCCTGAGAATATGGCCCAATTGCAGCCGGTGCCTTTTCAGTATTAATAGTTTGTCGCATCATTGTTATTCCTCCTTAATTACATTGTACCCTCTCTCTGTTAGCGTCTTGATTATGTTTCTAACATGTTCAAGGTCTTTCGTCTCAAGGTCAAGCTCGATTTCTGCCTGGGCAATGGGTACTCTTGGTAGAATCCTGTCGTGGTTTACGGAAACGACGTTCGCTTTTGTTTCAGCCACAGCTTCAAGCAGTTTTTTCAAAGCTCCGGGACGGTCAGTTATCACTGTTTTTATTCTTATGTAACGTCCGGCTTTGATTAAACCCCTCTCTATAATAATACTCAAAGTCTGGATATCGATATTGCCTCCTGTAATAAGCACCGCAATATTGTTTCCGGTACTTACCCTGCCGTTTAAAACAGCGGCTAAGCCTGCAGCACCCGCCCCTTCACATAATAACTTTGATCTTTCAAGCATCATTAGTATAGCCTGCGAGATTTCCTCATCACTTACCAGAACAATATCATCCACCATTTTCCTGACAATCTCAAAAGTAATTTCCCCAGGATGCTTTACTGCAATCCCATCAGCAATTGTAGAAACAGTCGAAAGTTCACTAATTCTACCCTTGGTAATAGCTAACTTCATTGACGGCGCTCCCTCAGCCTGTACACCTATCACTCTGACCCCAGGTTTACTTTGCTTTATCGCAATAGCAACACCTGAGATAAGCCCCCCTCCCCCAATAGGAACAACAACCGTCTCTACTTCAGGGAGATCATTTAGTATCTCTAAACCGACTGTTCCCTGTCCTGCTCTTATTTCAGGATCATTAAAGGCATGGATAAACTCGGCTCCGGTTTCTTCTTTTATTTTTTCGGCGGCTAAGTAGGCCTCGTCATAGGACTGTCCGCTTAAAATTACTTTAGCCCCGTAACCTTTGGTAGCCATAAGTTTAGCAATAGGCACCCCTTCCGGCATTACTATCGTCGATTCAATTCCTGTAAGTGCCGCAGCTAACGCAACTCCCTGAGCGTGGTTTCCCGCTGATGCAGCTATAACTCCGTTGTTTCGCTGCTTGTTTTGTAGGGAAGCCATCTTATTAACAGCGCCCCTAATTTTAAAGGAGCCAGTTTTTTGTAAGTTCTCATACTTAAAATATATTTTCTTTCCGGCTAGGCCTGAAAACGTTGTGGAAAAATCTATTGGTGTCTTCCGCACAATACCGGTGATACGGGAGTTTGCCTGCACAATATCCGACAGGCTTACCGGTAACTTCATAAAATCCGCCCTTTACAGTTTGTTGGCTTTAGTTTATCCAACAAAACCTGTTTGGAAACAAAAAACCCGCTTAAGCAGGTTTATGTAAAAAAGCTGAAACAATTAAAAAGTCACTAGGTTTATCAACATCAACTCCGATTTCCGGATAGCATGTTATAACTGCCCTGCCCCTAATCCCCAAAAGTTCAGATACCTTTTCCTCGATTTCTGAAATTGATAGCTGTTTTAACAACAACTTGACTACAAATTTCATCCCCAACAACCGACATAATTTTAATGGACTCTTTCTGAAGCTTACAAACTCTTCAACTTTTCTAATACACCCACCCATGGTTTTTGGTGTAATAACAAACAGGTTACCCCCGGTGAAAGTTCCTTCTGTTAGTTTCACACTTGTTCTTTTTATATTTGGAAAAACCTTTTCTATTTCCTGCATCGGTACTATCGGGTAAAACAAATCCACGCCGTCATCCATGGTCATTGCAATAAATTCGTCGACTGCCTTTGTTGTAAGTAGTGGGATATCAGAAGTCGCTATCATAACTTTATGGGAGATATCAACGTACTGAAGGCTTTTTACGAGATTTTGTACAGCAGATTCTTCAGACGTAATTACTATGACATTTTTCTCAGGAAATACGCTTTTTATTTCCTCGGAGCCAACAATAACTATTTTGTTAATATGTCTGGATTGGAGCAATGCTTCTGCAACATACCTTATCATAGGTTTGTGAGCTATTTTAATCATAGCCTCGTTGTGTTCGTCACTACATTCCCTTAACGGCCCAGAATTAATGCTCCCGGCAAGGATTATCACATCAAGCATCGAAGAGACTTCCCTTCTTTAACTAAGGTCAACTAGTTTACCTTCATCTAAGACTTCCAACATACTGTTCTCCGCATTTTCGATATGCTCTCTGGCCAATGCCTGAGCCAATTCAACATTCCGTTCAGATACAGCTTCAACGATGTTTTTGTGTTCCTGAAGAGCGAACTGCATACGTCCGGGAGTTGAAAGTGATGCTGTTCTAAATCTCTGAATCTGTTCCCGTAAATTGCTGACAATCTGAACAAGACGCTCATTCCGGCAGGCTTTGTATAGTGTGTCATGGAATTCTGTATCTACTTCAATAAGTTGTTGAAGATTGTTATTTGTGACACTTTCGCCAACCTTAACCAAAATTCTTTCCAGTTGTTCTAATTCATCTTCAGTTATCCGTTCTGCCGCCAACCCGGCTGCAAGACCTTCCAGAGCAGCTCTTATCTCAAAGACATCCGCAATATCTTTCATTGAAATCCCTGCTACGTATGCGCCTTTACGTGGAACCATGACAACAAAGCCTTCCAGTTCAAGCTTACGGATTGCCTCCCTGACAGGTGTGCGGCTAACACCCATTTCTTCAGCCAACTGAATTTCCATTAGCCGCTCACCGGGCTTTAACGTAGCATTTATTATTGCTTCTCGAAGAGTCTCAAAAACAATTTCTCGCAATGGTTTGTAATTATCCAGAGTAACTGGGAATAACCTTCTTTCCATATCTCTCTCCCTTTCCCCAGCCTGTTAATTTTTTCATCTAACTTTTAATTCTACTCAGCCGTGTCAAATTCCTGCAGTCCGGCGGGCCAAGTTCGGGTCACTATTACAAAGAGTTCCCCCCGCCCTTTTTTCAGGCAACCTGCTATGCGTTCAGCCTCTGCCCGTGAATCAACAATACCAAAAACAGTCGGCCCACTGCCCGACATCAAAGGAAGTTTGATACCCTGATCAGCCATAAGAAGCTTAAGTTCAGCCACCTGAGGATATCTGCTTAGGGTAACAGATTCAAGAACATTAACTATTCCTTCCCTAATTGCAGCTTCATCCCCACTATGAATTGCATTAATTACAGCTTGGTTATCGGGCCTTTCTATAACTTGCTCAGGCTTGAAATTCCTGTATACTTCAGCCGTAGATACTTCTAATAATGGTTTAGCCAGTACCATCCATAGTTCCGGGACATCAGGCAATGATAAAATCCTTTCTCCTCTACCTGTAGCTAAGGCCGTGCCCCCCCTAATACAAAAAGGCACATCAGAGCCAATAACTGAACCATATTCAGCCAATTGCTTCCAGCTTAATCCAAGACTCCATAATTTATTTAAACCTTTAAGAACAGCAGCTGCATCGGTAGAGCCACCAGCTAAACCTGCTGCAACCGGAATATTTTTTGTTATTGTAACCTTAACTCCTTTACTGATACCAAGTTTATCAATCAGCAGGCACGCTGCTTTATATGCAATGTTTGACTTGCCATCTGAAAGCAAAGGATGATCAGTTATAACCTCTATACCCCGCTCGATTTCTTCCAAAATTACTCTATCATGAAGTTCAACAGTCTGCATTACCATTTCCACAGCATGAAATCCGTCCGCTCTTTTACCTAGAACATCAAGAGTAAGGTTTATTTTTGCCCTTGCATTGACAATTACACTTTTCAATACAATTCCCCCTTCATCTATTTATTTTATATCTGAAAAGGGAATATCCTTCCACAATTAGCCCGTACTCTCACAAATTATTTCTGAACCGGTTCTTATCACCAATTCCGATGTTACTTGATTTCGTTTTTCATTAATGATTTCCATTACTGATTCAAGTTTTTCATAAAAAACTACCACTATATCGCCTGACCCGGCAGATTGCAGCCCTTTTCTGAAGGCATCACCTTCCGGAAGCACTGTCTCAATACATTCAGGTGAGAGACCTGAGCTTAGTGCCGCCTTAGTAATAATTTCGGCAACCTCACCAGGTTGTCTGCCCCTAAGATCTCTGTCCTCTTTAACAATTACTCTGTCACAAAACCGGGTAATAATTCGGCCAAGTCCGGCAATGTCCTTATCCTGCCTGTCGCCAGGCATCCCTACTACTCCGATTACGCGCCCTGGTTTCATCTTTTTGATGGCAGTCAAAGCACTTAAAAACCCAGCTTCATTATGACCATAATCAACTATTACTCTAAATTTTCCCATATCAATAATGTTAAATCTGCCGGGATTATGTTCAAATGACGAATGAAAACTTAGTAATCCTTCTCTGATGAATTCAGTTTCCACATCTAAAGCTACACATCCAGCAACGACCGCTAAAGCATTTTGAACATTATGCTGTATGATGCCTCCCATTGTACACAAAACGTGCTTTACAGGAACAATCTTTTGTATCTTATTCCCCTTGGCAACTACGATAGAGTTGTTTTTGACAAAAACTGCTGTGCCTCCACACCCTAGATGCCGGCGAACAATCAGGTTGTCTGATGCACAACTGAAGTAAATTACGCCAGATCGCACCCTCTCCACAATCCGGGCAACATGCAAATCATCAGCATTTAATACAACATAGCCCTTATCGTGAACTGCTTCGGCTACAACGCTTTTAACGTAAGCCATTTCTTCAAGGGATTCTACTCCATCAAGACCAAGATGGTCATTGCTAATGTTAGTAATGATTCCTACATCACTATAGTCGTAACCCAATCCAGCCCTTAAAATTCCACCCCTTGCAGTTTCTAAGACAGTTATATCTACTGAAGGCTCTCTTAATACAACTCTGGCACTTTGAGGCCCGGTTGTATCGCCAGAAACAATCTTTCGTTCGTTTACATATATCCCATCTGTTGTGGTCATGCCTACAACTAAGCCTGACTGCTGCAGAATATGGCTTATCATCCTGGTAACAGTAGTCTTTCCGTTAGTCCCGGTAACGGAAACAATAGGAATTCTCGACTTGCTTCCAGGAGGAAAGAGCATTTCTACAATAGCTCCAGCTACATTTCGCGATTTTCCTTTCGCCGGGTAGTGATGCATTCTTATTCCCGGTGCAGCATTTACTTCTATTATAGCTCCGTTAGCTGGATTTAAAGGAGCTCCAATATCTCTGGCAACAAGATCCACACCAGCCACATCAAGTCCAATTAGCTGTACAGCTCTTAATACAAGCTCGATTGTTTCTGGATGAACCTTTCCTGTTACATCAATTGCAATACCACCAGTGCTTATATTGGCATTTTCCCGGAGATATACGACTTCACCCTCTCCTGGAACTGATTCCGGGCTAAATCCTTTCTTAGCCAGTACCATAATTGCAACTGGGTCAATCTTTATTCTCGTCAGGGGCTTCTCATGCTCTTCCCCTCTGAGTGGATCGAGATTAACTATTTCAATAAGCTCTTTAATGCTTGAGTGTCCGTCCCCCACAACAAAGGCAGGAATACGTTCCGCCGCTGCAACCACTTTATTCCCAACAACTGCCAGCCTGTAATGTTTACCCTCAATAAACTTTTCAACTATCACCTTTGGACTAAAATTTAAGGCAACCTCAAAAGCCCTTGAAATTTCCTCTTTACTTGCCAGGTTAAGAGCTACACCTTTTCCCTGATTTCCATCAAAGGGTTTGATAACAACAGCAGAATTCATTCTCCCGAAAATTTCCAGAGCTTCTTTTTCTGTCCTAGCTATTCCACCTTTAGGGACAGGTATTCCTGATTCTGCCAGCAGCTCTTTAACCAGCCCTTTATCACAGGCAATATCAACTCCTATACATTTTGTTTTTCCGGTTATAGTTGCCTCTACTTTTTGTTGATATTTACCGTAACCTAACTGCAGAATACTCCCCTCGCCAAGTCTCATGACTGGAATTCCTCTCTTTGCAGCCTCTCTGGCGATTGAGCTTGTACTGGGTCCAAGACTGTATCTGTTAGCAATTTCACGTATCTTTTGAGTTTCAGTCTCAATATTAACAGGCTCATTTTCCATTAGTGAACGGACTATGTATACTGCACTTCGGAGGGCATGTATTGCGCCTTCTTTAGATTCATATTCAGTAATAACATGGTAATTTCCGGGATTTTCAGCCCGCCTGGTTTTTCCATAGACAACATCCAATCCTGCAAGGTGTTGGAGTTCTAGAGCTACGTGTTCTACTACATGGCCAATAAGAGTACCTTCTCTTAACCTTTCTACAAACCCCCCGGGTTTTCCCCTTGAGCAATAATGCTCCCTTAATGAAGGTATATGGAGCAAGAGCTTTTCAATAAATTCTGGCTTTTCACTTGTGAATTTTTCTGCATATTTTCCAAGCTCCAGGGTCATCTTAATTACCGGTCGATGGCAGTATATATTTGCTCCTTCTATTGGTCTAAGCTCAATTATCTTCATGCTTTTCCCCTTCCTTACTCTCAATCCTGTAGGATGTTCTTGCCGACAGGTCAAAACCAAAACCCTTTGGAAGAACATGCAGATTAACATTTTCCATAGCCAATGCCTGCCCTGGTGTATGCTCTGATACATTAGTAAAATTAACGCTTCTGCCATCTATAAATGTAACGGTATGAGATCCGATTATTTCAAGTTTGGCATCAGAATGAACAAGTATAGCTGTATCTTCGTCGATACCAATTCCTAAAATATAGGGATTATGTGCCACTGCTGAAAGAAGTCTTCCTATTCTGCCTCTCTGTGCAAAATGCTGGTCAATAACTACCTCCCCAACCATTCCGAGACCCGGTGCCATCTTAATTGTATTAAGCTTGGGCGCTTCAGAACTATCACCTTCTACAATCATGGTACTACTCATTACAGATGCTCCGGCACTAGTACCTGCTATTACTACCCCGCTAATATACGCTTCTTTTAAGGCTTCATTGGCTAGGGTCCCTCCCAGAGTTGCAGTAATCCTAAGTTGATCCCCGCCGGTAAAAAAAATGGCTCCCGCCTTTTCCAAAAGTTCTGCTGTGTGTTTCTGGTTAGCTTTTGTCCGGGTATCCAAGTCTAGAACTTCGATACTTGCTGCACCCAATTTGTTGAAAATATGGTAATATTCTTCTCCAACGCTTTGTGGTTCCTGAGTTGCCGTCGTGACCACCACTAGAGGTCCCTTTGTATTTCGTGACATTTTAATAAACCGTGAAAGAATTTCACAGTCGCCGTCCTTATCTTCGGCACCACCAATAATTAGCAGGGTACCATCCACCTTTTTTCCCATAGACTCCTCCCATTTTGTTCAATCAGATGGTATTCTTCCCTTTTTCCCCAATCATTATACGAAGTTGGCCGATATGCATATAATGTATTGACTTAGGAAAACAGAGGAGGCTTTACCTATGGAAAACACCCGTGTCTATTCACAAAAAAAAATTCAGATTTTCATAAGTGACCGCAGGCTTCATTTAGTCAATGGGTCCAAAATAATAAAAACCTTTCCAATTGCTGTAGGAAAACCCCAAACCCCTACCCCCACCGGCACATATCAAATCATTAATAAAATAGTTAATCCTGGAGGAATCTTGGGGACAAGGTGGATGGGGCTTGATATCCCTAACGGACCCTACGGTATCCATGGAACATTTAGACCTGATTCTATTGGCAGGGCAGTATCTAATGGATGTATCAGGATGTATAACAACAACGTAGAAGAACTTTTCCGCCTGGTCCGTGTCGGAACAACAGTGACTATAGGCTACACAAAAGCATAAAAAAGGAGCCACGCACGATACGGGCCCCCTTTTGAATCGGAATTTAAAGTTTTACTTCTCTTAAAGCCACACTCACTTCCATGTCACCCACTTCTGTAATAAGTGGAATCTGTATCCTTTTGATGTTAATAGTTGAGATCATAACGCCGCGTCCCGTTATAATAGTGGGTGGTGTCAGCGTACATGGATAACCAGCCTTATCCAGCTCTGTGCTGGCAATACCGGTAATGACGTTACCAAGTTCCGCAATGGCTGATTCCACCATCTTATCTAACACCGGCACCGGTTGACCAAGCATCCGAGCAACTATGTTCTTTGCTGTCCGTTCACCAAGTCCAAACATGACAATTCCCTGTACTGTTCCGGTAACTCCCAGAATTACCGTAACATCACAGGATGTATAATATGACTCCATAAAAGCTAAAGGTCCTTTTTCTATCTTGATAGGCCCAAGCTCCTGTCTTAAAACTTCAGTTGTAGCTAAAATGAATGGGTTAATAAACTCTGCCTTTAACAACTATATCCGTCCTCTCACATCGTGAATCCAAAATCATCTTAGCTGAATCATCGATACTATTTCATCAGCTATCCTATGAATGGGAAGAACCTTATCAGCCTTACCCATTTCTACAATAATCCGGGGCATTCCGTAGATAACAGAAGTGGACTCATCTTGAGCAATTGCTTTCCCACCTGCTTTTTTTAAAGAAGCTATTCCTTGAGAACCATCATAGCCCATACCCGTTAATATTACCCCTATAATCTGTGCACCATAAAACTTAAGCGCAGAGTCCAAAGTTACATCTACCGCAGGTCTTACGCTATGAACCGGAGCCTCCTGATTTAGTCCTAGAATGGTTCTGGAGCGCATAATAAGATGATAGCCTCCTGGAGCAACATACACTTTACCAGCCTGCAGCAAATCTCCTTCTTGGGCTTCGGCAACCTCTAATGATGAACAATCATTAAGCCTGCTAGCCAATGACCGGGTAAAGCCTGATGGCATATGCTGAACCACCAGAACAGCCGCCGGAAGATTCGCAGGCAGCCTTGGGATAACTTGCTGTAAAGCATTGGGGCCCCCAGTCGAACTGCCAATGATAACCAGTTTTGTTGGAGACTTACCGGAGTAATTCACAGCTGCAACACTTTCGAGTTTTGGTGTTTCAGACATGCGTGAAACGGGAGCCGTCATGTTTTTAATAACAGCACGGGCAGATGTTTTTATTTTCGTAATTAATTCATCTTTTACTTTATTAATATCTAATGAAATTGTTCCCGACGGTTTAGCTACAAAATCTACAGCGCCGATAGTCAATGCTTTAATAGTAGTTTCGCTGCCCTCTCGGGTCAGACTGCTCAGCATGATTACCGATGTAGGACATTCCTTCATTATGCGTACCAGTGCAGATAATCCATCAAGCTCTGGCATCTCAACATCTAATGTAACAACGTCCGGTTTATATTTTTTAATCTTTTCAATTGCATCCAATCCATTACGGGCAGTATCGATAACAAAAAGACCATCATCTGATTGAATCATACCAGATATGACTTTACGCATATAGGCAGAGTCATCTACCACAAGAACGCCAATTTTATTCGTCATCCTGTACCTCCAACAGGTTAAACAGGGACCTAACCAACAAATCTTTTAATCGTGGATAATATTTTTTCCGGCTGGTACGGTTTCACGATAAAATCTTTAGCCCCTGCCTTAATAGCAGACATAACAGTATTCTGCTGTCCTAAAGCACTGCACATAACAATCTTTGCATCAGGATCTATCTTCCTGATTTCAGTTACCGCAGTTAGTCCATCCATGACTGGCATCGTTATATCCATCAAAACCAGGTCTGGTTTAATGGCCTGGTATTTTTCAACTGCCTCCTGTCCGTTTTCAGCTTCATCAACGGAATATCCATTTTCTGTGAGCAGCTTTGCACAACGCATGCGCATAAACGCCGCATCATCAACAAGCAGAACTTTAAGCATTTTTTATTTCCTCCCTTTATGGTTCAACTCTAAGAAGCTGCCTTTTTTACCAGGTAGGTATATCTACAATAAGAGCTACATTTCCGTCACCCAGTATGGTGGCACCCGATATTCCATGAACATCACCAATGTACTTACCCAGACTTTTGATAACTATTTCCTGTTCACCCACCAGTGAATCAACTACCAATCCTATCTGTTGTCCCGCGAGGTTGACCACGACAACAAAAATTTTATCATCGGATCCCTCATCAGACACATGGCCAAAAACTTTTCCCATTCTAACAAGAGGAAGAACTTTTCCTCTTACCACAATTACTTCCTGATTATTAACAAAGTCAATCTGGTTTTGATCAATTCTAATGGTCTCAGTTATAGTAGACAAAGGTATAGCAAAAACCGATTTTTTGACGGAAACCAAAAGAGCCCTAATTATAGCCAAAGTAAGGGGCAGCTTAATTTTAAATTCTGTACCCTGCCCAACAATGGAGTCTATCTCAATTGCCCCATTAATCTTTTCGATGTTGTTCCTAACGACATCCATCCCAACACCGCGGCCGGATACATCAGTGACTTTGCTTACCGTACTAAGTCCTGACATAAAAATCAGGTTAATAGCTTCTTTGTCCGTTAATCTTTTGGCCTGCTCATCTGAAATCAATCCTTTTTTAACAGCACTTTGCTTAACGCCTTCCGGATTAATTCCACGACCATCATCTTTTATTGAAATAATAATATGATTTTCTTCGTGAGAAGCCCGTAGTTTCAACTGCCCTACGGGGTTTTTTCCACATGCCCTCCTGTCTTCGGGCATTTCAATGCCATGATCAACGGCGTTACGCAGAAGATGGATTAACGGGTCCCCAATTTCTTCAATAATGGACCGATCAAGCTCGGTCTCCTGACCAGTCATTTCAAAATCTAACTCTTTGCCCGCTTTTTGTGATAAGTCCCTAACCATCCTTGGAAATTTATTAAATAAATTCTCAACCGGGAGCATTCTGGCTTTCATAATGTGCTCCTGCAGCTGGGTTGTCACCCTGGCAATGTGAACTGACGTTCTCCCGAGATCCTGTGAAACTTCGTCAAGTTCACTTTCAGATTCTAACGTGCCCAGTATCTGAAATAGCCTTGTACGATCTATAACCAGCTCACCGACAAGATTCATAAGGCTATCAAGCAGTTCAACATCAACCCTCACTGTCCGGTTGGTTTTCTTTAAACCGGCGTTTTTATTTTCTGAGGGTTTAACTGTATTGCCATCCTTAGGTGTTTTTGTTTTACTGATATCTGAATCGCTATCTGAAACAACTACTTCTTTTTCATAAATCAAGTTATCTTCAAAAGGCTGGATAATAAAGTCCGAAATACTGGGTAATTCGGCAATCTGCTTTTCAATATCTTCTTTACAGTTTTTCGTTAACACTAACACTGTAAGAACTTCATCAACATGTTCCTTTTCAATTTCTTCAGCAGATGGTGATGATTTAACAACTTCACCCATTTCTCCAACAGCCATAAGCGTTACAAATGTTCTTACAGCCAACATTTCTGGTTCTGCATCGAAAGTTATTGAAATCAGAAAAGGCTTAAGACCCTGATCTTCTGCACGGTGAATTGTATCTTTTTCATCCCAGCTTAACTCGATTGAAAGGTCAGTTTTATTGACATTGTCACAGGCTGGATTAGGATAATCGCTAGAATCGGGTTCAATGTTCATTGATGCTAACTTATCCAAAATCGTTGACAGGTTTAGATCAGATTCCTCATCACTCATTATTTCATCCCTGAGTATTCTGAGACAATCCAAGCATTCAAACAATATGTCCACCATGTTGCTGCTAACAGTAATCTGTTTCTTTCGCAGTTTGTCAAAAACATTTTCCATTGCATGGGTAAGTTCAGCCATACGCAGATGACCTATTGTTGCTGATGAACCTTTTAATGTATGTGAGGCGCGGAATATTTCCTGCATCAAGTCTTCGTTAAACTCTTCTTCCTTTTCCAGTCGAATTAAATCTTCTTCCAAAGTCTGAAAATGTTCTTCTACTTCTTCGAGAAATATTTTTAGTTCCTCTGGTGAAGCATCCAAATTTAGACCCATAAACCAATCCCCCCTTCAAGCAGCAGCATTACTGGTAGATATTCTCCATTAGCTGAACATCGTCTCTTTGTAAAACCTTTTCTAATTCAAGTATAATAATCAAACGTCCATCCACTTTTGCCACGCCTGCAAGATATTCTGAATCTATCCCCACAAGAATCTCTGAAGGCTGTTCTATGGCATTACCTATTATTTTTACAACTTCTGATACTTCATCAACTAACATACCAATACTACAGCCATCAATTTCAACAACTACTATTCGCGTTGCCCGGGTAATACCATCTCCGGAGAGAGAGAATTTCCTATGTAAATTTAAAACGGGAATAACTCGACCTCTCAGGTTAATAATACCCTCGATACATTCATCTGTTCCCGGTACCTCAGTTATGGTCTGCATGGTAATTATTTCGAGTACTGCTGAAATGTCAAGGGCGTAAGTTTCTCGGCCAAGTCTGAATACAACAAACTGGTTTTCGTCACTAATAAAATGTTCCGCCATAATAACCTCCGTGTCAGACTTTAAATCTCTGCACCAGCACTTTAACTCATCTGCAGTGACACCAAGCTCTGTTAAGACCTGCTTGTCCCATGTTGTTTGCCAACTGCTATCTTAATATTTTTTGCAAAACGCTTTATGGCATTATTTTCTAGTACTGTTCGACAAATTCCACAGAAATCCTTCCTTTTTTCTGGGATAGCTAAAGTTTTTGCAAATAATGTTCTAGTTAGTTAATCATCGGATAAACTTGATTTGGTTTGAAAGAGTATCAGTCAAGCCATTATAATTGACAGAACCCCACAGAATACCCAGCAAAAAAACTGTTAAAAAGAACAAAATCCCCATTCCTGTCGACTTAAAATCAATTATCTTAAAAAACAAGTGCTTCACCTCTTTTTTAGAAATTGTGAGCATTACAACATTATTCAAATTGCGGACGGTTATGCACTCAAATGCATAAGTTGCTCTATTTGGGAATACCAATTTAAAGAGAATTTGTGAGGTGGTCGCTGAATGACAGAAATAGTGGTGTCAAGTATAATAGCAGGGCTTGCAACTTGTCTGGGGGCTTTAGTTGTTTTGCTGCTAGGCAATCCGAAAGAAAAGACAGTTTCTGTTTTGTTTGGACTAGCGGCAGGAATAATGCTCGCAGTTGTAGTTCTTGATTTACTGCCATCTTCACTGGAACAAGGTTCTTTTCGTCAGGCAGCCGCAGGTTTTAGTATTGGTATAATCATTATGTTAATACTAGATTTGGTTCTCTCACAAATTTACAGCCAAAATCAGAGCAGCAAGGGAAGTGATTCATATTTTTTAAAAATGGGTTACCTGGTGGCTACAGGTATCGCTCTTCATGATCTACCAGAAGGAATAGCGATTGCCGCCGGTTACTCGGCCCATGCCAACTTAGGAATAATTATAGCCCTGGCCATAGGTCTTCACAACATTCCTGAGGGAATGGCTACCTCTACACCCTTAAAAATTGGCGGAGTAACTCCCCTCAAAATATTGATGATAAATATTGTTGTCAGCTTATTCACACCTATCGGAGCATTTGTGGGATTAGTTCTGATAAAAACATCTCCACATCAAGTCGCCCTGTTGCTGGCAATTGCTGCCGGAGCGATGACATTTATCGTAAAGAACGAACTGCTGCCCGAGTCAAGGCGCAGGCACCCAAACTACTCTACCCTTGGAGGCATAATAGGCTTTATATTTATATTAATGTTAAGCGTTTTTCATTAGGACTAAAGAGGGGGAACTTCCCACCCTCCACAGCTTGCTAATCGGTTAGTCTCTTATATACCTTAAATAAAGAAGGTGCCTCTATTTTTGGCACCTTCTTTTGGCTTACTGTAATTGCTTTACTGTAATTGCTCAATCTCCTGAGATTTAAAGGTTTCACATGCGGTACCGTCTGAAGTCGAAACAGACATATCACCACTTGACCTTACTTCAATAGCTTCAGCTTTACAAAGCTTGTTTTGATTGTATACACATTCTTCAACTACACATTTGACTTCTTTTGGCAATTTTAGCACCTCCATTGTTTTCACTAATTTTATTTTTTGCTGCAAACTTTTTATTATACCTTTACTAAATTACCATTTATTACACTTATTACACTGGGATTTATACACTCTCCCATTTACCGCATCTGTCACCCCAACGGGCAATTACATTACAGTCATGGAAAATCTCTATTACCTCACATAAATTTGAGCAGCCTTTGCACTCAAAGCTTCCTGCCTTATATTTAAACTCACTGGCATCAAAACCTTTAAAATTGGTAGTATTGACCCTTCTCACCTTTTCCCTGGCCAAAATAGCAGCTCCAATAGCGCCCATTACGTTGAAGTACCTGGGTATTATTACCTTCATTCCAAGAGCTTGTTCAAAGGCAGCTTTAATGCCTACATTCGCTGCAACACCACCTTGAAATGAAACTGGTTCTTTAATCTGTTTGCCTTTTCCTACATTATTAAGGTAGTTTCTAACCAGTGCTTCACACAATCCGGCAATGATGTCCTCCAGATTGTGCCCGAGCTGCTGCTTATGGATCATATCGGATTCAGCAAAGACTGAACATCTTCCAGCAATACGTACAGGTGAGACAGCTTTTAAAGCAATTCCTCCAAAATCCTCAATTGGGATGTTTAGACGAGATGCCTGCTGATCAAGAAAAGAACCCGTTCCAGCCGCGCACACAGTATTCATGGCAAAATCCGTAACAATTCCATGCCTTAACAGAATTATTTTTGAATCCTGTCCACCTATTTCCAAAACAGTCTGGACTCCGGGGACCATAGCTGAAGCAGCCATAGCATGGGCTGTAATTTCATTTTTTACAGTGTCCGCTCCGGTAATAATGCTAGTCAAATGACGAGCGCTTCCAGTTGTCCCTACACCTCCGATTGTTATACTGTTACCTAATTCCATAGCCACATGCTTTAATCCATCCTGAACAGCTTTTATGGGTTGCCCTCTCGTTCTTATGTACAAATTGATGAGTACTTCATTGTAGTCATCAATAACAACAAGGTTAGTACTGACAGATCCAACGTCTAAACCCAAATAACCTATCATGTCACTACTCCCTCCTGAATAGCCCGTTTCTGTCCTAACAAGTCAACGAATGCTTCAAGCCTGGTCTGAAGTCCAGCCTTTCCGGTCTGTTCATCTAGGAACACTGTCAGTACAGGAATAGCGAAATCATTAGAAACCTTGGCCAAAATGGTCTTGGCAACGATTTCTGGAATACATGTGAACGGTGCTAACTGAACAACTCCGTCGAATCCCTTTTGGCTGTATAAGACGGTATGCCCTACACTGTAAATTCCATGTCCGCCGAACAACTCATTTATATAAGGTGAGGCTGCTTTAATTATATTCTTCTTAGATTCATATCCGGTGCTTTCCCTGGTCCAGTCAGAAAGGTATATTGACCGGTGAGTTAGTACTCCCATTTCTCCCAGTGTAACCTCCAGATCATGATTTGCAAAAGGTTCAAGTACAACGTATATTTCTCCAATTATTCCGATTTTCAAGACTTTACGAGTGTGGTCCTGTGATATGTTGTTAAGGAGTTCTTGTGTAAGTTTCCGAGCCTCTCTTATTTGCTCTGTAGTCTGAGATTCGTCGATTACGTTCAGGCATTCTTTAAAGACCTTGGTGGTTTCACCCCTAAGGCATTCAAAAGGTCTTATCTGATGGGATAAAAATTCTGTTTCATCAAGTAACTTTAGTTTTTCCCAGGCTTTGTAAAACACTTTTATAAAAGTCCACCATGAAACACCCGAGCAACTAATGACCGACTTGATTTTACCCAAAAAATCAAAAGGGTTACGATATGGAGATTCCATTACTATAATTTTCGTATCATATCCCAAATCTTGCAGTATCTTTTGGTGAAGTACTCCATAGTAACCGGCTCTGCATGGGCCGGAGCCGCCAGAAGTAATTATAAGCTCTGCACCCTGTTCGATAGCTTCTAGATAACTTCCCAATAGAATTTTAAATGGAAGGCAGGCAAATTCCGGTGAATGTTGAGTTCCATAGGTCAAAGTCTTTTTGCTCAACTTTGGCGGCACCATCGGCTCGTGCCCTAAGTCTCTGATAAGCATTTTGAATGCTATGTGTGAAGTACCCATATAGGGAAAGGCTATTTTCATGTCATTTCACTCCGAAGTAACAGCATGTCAACAAATGCTTCGAGTCTTGTTATCAACCCAGCTTCCCCCGTATGCTCATCTATTGTAATTGACATAAACGGCACCGGACCCCTGTGCTTTGCCTCAAGTTCAATCATTTTATCAACCATTGCATCAGGGCCACACCCAAAAGCAGTTATATGAATTATTCCGTCAACTTTAACATGATCTATATAATACAACGCTGCTCTTAATACCTGATTACTGAAATACCAGAAAAGATTCTTGGGGACTTTTTTGGCCTGGGAAAGTAGTATTTTCGGCGGAACCATCTCAGTTGTAAAAATTTTAACCCCCATTTTTTTAAGCTTGTTTATAATATCAACATTAATAAATTTGTCATAAACCGTATACGGAAACCCTAATAAAGCAAACTTTAATCTAGTATCGCGGTTTTGGACAAACTCTTTGTTTCCCTCAAGCATCGCGATAGCCTCTACCGGGGTAAATTCCCTCAAGAGTAATTTCTCATACCTTTTCTGGGCTTTTATCCCACGGTTAAGGGCTCTGGATATTTCCATCAAGTTATTATCCAAACGCTTTCCTAAGCAAACACACACCTTAAACAGTTCTGCCCAACCTTTCTTCAGGTCAATACGGACATCAAGCAATGGTGGTAATCCTGATATTGATGTTTTAATCATATCTGGAAGGCCAAGAAATTTGGGACAAAATGTAACCTTTCTTTCCCTGCATACACTAACAAATCTCGGAACAAATAGAAAATCTGATTTTTCCTTCAGGTCACAAACGTGACCGTGAAACAATTTTATAGGAACACAAGCGTCAGTTACTGCTTCCTTTATTCCGTTATCAAGCACGTGTTTCGTAGTCAAAGGGGAAGTTACCGTTTCATGTCCCAGACTTTCAAAAAAGGTCTTCCAAAACGGGTAATAAGCGTAATAAGACAATGCTCTGGGTATCCCTATTTTTGTGGGCATCCGGTTTTCCCCCTTTGACCGTAAATTTTCCGGAAATTGTTCATACATCTCCCTCCGAACATATCGGTAGTACATCTTTGACCAATGCCCAAGCAGTCCCTATATAACTTGTATACACGTGGAATCCCAAATATACTAAAATTTTTTAATAAAAAATGAAGTGAATAAAAATAAAAGAAGCTGTGTTCAAACAGCTTCGTAATAATATTAACCTTTTGCTCCTGGTATACCTAAAGGTATACAAATTGTTTCTCCAATCTGAAGATTAAGCGGGTCAAGATCAGGGTTTGCTGCGGCAATTGCTTCAACCGTTGTACCATATGTTTTAGCCAGCTTCCAGAACGTATCCCCAGCCTGAATAACATGCATAATTGCATTTTCTGGGCAAGGAGCTTCTTCTTCCGGTTCCTCTTCTTCGGGGCACTCCGGAATTTCAGGAATTTCAGGACACTCAGGAAATTCAGGAATATCGGGAAATTCAGGGATATCGGGTAATTCGGGGCACTCACCATAATCTGGCTCTTCCGGACAAGGCGGTTCATACGGAAGTTCCGGGCATTCTGGTGGATCAAACCATTCTGTATTAACTTCGCTGACAGTATCTTCTTTTTTGTATTCGTCATTTTTTATCAGCTTTTGGCTCTTTTTAGGCGGGACATACTTAAAAAACAAGAACCTTTCTTTTTCTTTTTTCCCTGCCAAATATACTCCCCCTTTCAGACTTTAATATAATATATGACACCTTATCCATATAGTTGCTAAAAATTTCTGATCTGCTCTTAGTAAGCCTGTTACTGGTAGGGGGACTTGGGAAACCCTTTACGAAATTTTCCTCGTGTCTCAATACCTCCAAGACCGTCAGTTCCCGTTATAGTGCTTTCAACTACGTTAATTATTGAAACAGTTTGGCTTATAGAAGTAAATGCAATCTTTTCAACGATGAAAACAGGGTCTAGTGCATGTATTAGCACCCTCGACGGTGAACTGGCAAAGTTTGCCCCGGCAGATATAATTGCTTCATAATGTGACTGGCAGGCACCAGCAAAAATAATAAGGTCGTCTTTGTTACTTTCAACGCCTCGAGCCGCTTTAACTCCCTCTACAAAGTGTATTGAATTATGGTAATTACTTAAATCTGAATACCCTATCCTGGTTTTAATTATGCCATCATGGCCGGTGATAACTAAAATATCCGGTCTATACTGCTTTATTAGTTCTGGTATTAACGTAGGCTGTTCTTTTTCAGCAATGTGAAAACCGTTTGCCTTGATATTTAGCTGCCCATAAATAGCTGTACATAGGTTTAAGTACTCCAAGCTGCTGTCAATATGCAGCACCCGCCCCGGTACCTCAAAAAAATTTTCAGTAGTTTGGCCTTCAGAAACTGAATTAAGTCTTTCAAAATCCGGCTTCCTTGAAATTACTTTCTTTAGACATTGATTACTAAGGTTTATAAATTCTTTCCTATAGTTTTTTATTGAGTGATTTTCAACTTTTTCGAGATCCCCAAGGGGTGAATCAGCCAAAAGCCTTACGTCCAAACCGCGAAGTGTAGCAATTAATTCACCTGATTCAGCCGCGCCTATGTCTTCTATCTTAAAAAATATATCATTGTTATACGACTTACGGGCAACAATGTCACCTACTTTAAAACGCACTTCCTCACCCCCCGCCTTGTCGCTCCTGCATTATACTATGCCAGCCCCTTATAAACCGTTATATCTCGATTATTAAATTTCTTAGCTTCGCTAAGCACTATATCTGTATTCATGTACACAAAAGTACCCGGCTCCAGAGACAGGAACCGGGTACTTCTATAACTAAATCTTTATTGCCTGTTTTGCATTAAAAATTATGTTTGCCACTACTGCAAATTCATCCAGAGTCAACGTCTCTCCCCTTCGCCCGGGATCTATATCAGCCTCTTTGAGTAAATTGATTAATTCCGCCTTGCCTACCGTATCCGAAAACTTGCTTAACGTATTAGCCAGAGTTTTGCGTCGCTGGCCAAAAGCAGCTTTGACAACTTCAAAAAAAATATTTTCATCCGGTACTTTGACTGGTGGATTCGTGAGGATATCAAGCTTAATAACAGCCGATTCTACTTCAGGCTGAGGAATAAACACTGTCTTAGGAACATATGTCACCAGCCCAGGCAAGCTGTAAAAATTTACAGCCACAGTCAGCGCCCCATAATCTTTCGTTCCTGGAACGGCTGTCAGCCTTTCGGCAACTTCTTTTTGAATCATAACTACCATCCTGCTCACATTGTAATGACGCTCCATGGCATGCATAATTAACGGAGTTGTAATGTAATAAGGCAGGTTTGCCACTATTTTATATGGTCTACCCCCTAAACCATACTCACCATCAGTTTTCTCTCTAATCAATTCATCCCAGTTTAATTTAAGCGCATTTCCCCAGCAGATTTCAATGTTGGTTAAACCTGCAAGGGTTTCATCAAGGATGGGTTCCAGCTTTCTATCTAACTCTATCACTACAACTTTACCTGCTTTTTCTGCCAAAGCCCTTGTTAAAGTCCCAATTCCTGCCCCAATTTCAAGGACGGTATCCTCTCTACCGATTCCTGCACCATCAACAATTTTGTTGATGATGTTTCCATCGATAAGGAAATTCTGCCCCAAGCTTTTTTGAAAGTGAAACTTATATTTATCAATTATCTGCCGCACCGTAGCCGGTGAATAAAGCTTCATTAAAATGTCCTCCCATAGAAAAAGGAAAGGTTATCTCCTTTTAAGATTTGACCTTTCCCTTTTGATTATACTGATTTAACTAATCTAATATGTATACTTTAACCGAACGGCGACCCCATGCATATGCTTGCTTGGTTGTCTCAAAAAATAAATCAATCTTATTCCCTTTTATAGCGCTTCCAACATCCAGCGCCTTGGCATAACCATATCCATCAACATAAAGACGTGTACCTAATGGAATTACTGCTGGGTCAACGGCTACTGCCCCCTTGTAAGGATAGACACCACTTTTCGTTCTATTCCCTGTATGAGAATACGCACTGGCATTCATGACAAGAGAACGGGAGAATCTAATGTTTTCACCCCGTGATACTACCTTGACCCTCATAGTCCCTACTGCAACAACCTTGTTGACTGGCTCACGGACTACCTTCTCACCAATTACTTCCCGTTTTACTTCTTTACCGTTTTTCAGGGTTATCTTTACAGTTCGCTGAATTAACCCATTTTGCCCTTCCTGTATTACTTTTTTATAACCCCGTTCTTTGGAACTATCATTCTTGCGCTCAACTTTAAATGGTACCTTTACAGGCTGGTTTATAGTTTTTTCTGTAAACCTGATAATTTCAATGTTTTCACCCGGTGTTAAATTTGTTTCGAGCCCAGGAATAACCTGATCGCCAGGATTTAAAGCAATTTTAAGACTCTTTAAAGCATTGCCAACACTACCAGGAGTGACCCAAAGCTCAGATTCCTTACCGTCTGCCAACAAGGTAAACTTAATCATCCTTGTTATATTAACTGTTTGATCCTGTTTTAGAACTGTTCTTAAAGGTGGATCGACAATATCCTTTTCGCCAACAGCAATTTGGGCTTTTTTCAGTGCATCAGCAACAGTTCCGCCTCTCATTACAAGATTAACTTCTTTTCCGTCTGCGTGTATACTAATATTATGTCTATTATAGTAATAGCCTGTTAATATTATTGCCGCTGCTACAACGACCCCGAGGCACCAAATAATGAGCCTGCTGTCACCGAAGAACCCGAAAGTCCGTCTCGGGGAGGTGTATGCCTGCATCAAATCACTCCTTATTTTTTTTTGGAAAGGGTACGTATATTTTAACCCGATAAAAGATTCGTGTCAATTTTTTTCCCATTTATTTACACAACTCAGACATTACATATTTGCTTGCTTCTCTAAAATGTAAACGTCAACTGTTCTCCTGCCCCATTTTCTGGCTGCCGCTTCTGATTCTAGAAATACATCTATTCTCCTGCCTTTAATTGCTCCACCGGTATCAGCCGCAACACCGTGGCCATAACCTTCTACATATAGCCGTGTGCCAAGAGGTATTATTCTGGGATCTACTGCTATAATACCACGCCTGGTAGCTGCTCCGGTTGCCGTCCGGTAGCCTGTATGCGTGTAAGCTGTAGCTTCAAATTTAAATGCCCGTCCCCCGCGAATTGGGCCCTGACGTGAAACAACATCATATGAACCTGATGCTAATATCATCGGTTTCGGTGTAACCACTACTTCACTACTGATTTTGTTTCTCTCAGCTAATTTTCCGTTTCGGTAATAAGTAATTATGGTATCCTTTATAATGCCTTTTCTCCCAGGATCGATAATCCTCTGTTTTCCGGGAGCCATGAAGATATCCCATTTACGCTTGCTTGGAACAGAAAACACTCTTTTTTCTGCCCTCTTTTCAATCCGATTGTGAATTATTTTAATTGTTGTTCCCTGGCTTATATGTTGGTCAAGGTCCTTAGATAATGTATAAAAGTTTAGTTCCTCCCCCTCTTTTAAAGTGGACGGATTCCGCGGTGAGCCAAAATCTTCATTAACACTAAGCTCTTTCAATACTGTCGCAACAGTAGGCGCAAGAGTATAATATGATACAGTTTTACCCTGCATTTCAACAGAAACTCGTTTGACCGAAAACGAAATAAAAAAAATAATTGCTAAAGATATTAAAGCAAGACAAGTATAAGCTGAAAAAATAGAAATCGTGTTACTACTTCTCACCAATTGAACTTTTCCCTTATCTGAATTTAACACAGCATACCCTCCTTAAGGAAGGGTTGGACACCCTCGCTTGTATAAATATATATATAAAGCTTTTGCCCAATTAATTACTGTAAATAATTACCACTCCATAACCCCTTAACTACATTGTAATTTATCAGCTCACAGAAACTTGTCATAATACGGAGCACTTGTCATGAAATCTTTGACGAGATATAAACCTGCAAGTCGAATTTTGCTCAGACAAAATTAACTTTTATAAAAAAAAAGGAACCCCTTTTTAATCTAAGAGGCTCCAAAAAAATTAAATGGTTTTATTAATTAGACTTTAATACCAAAAAGCATTTTTGCATTGGACGTGGCAGCTTGCGCGATGTCTTCAATAGGTAATCCTTTTAACTCAGAAATCTTTTGAGCTACATAAACTACAAATGCTGATTCGTTTCGTTTCCCCCGATTCGGTTCAGGAGTAAGATAAGGGGCATCAGTTTCTATAAGAAGTTTATCCAACGGTATCGCCTTAACAATTTCCTGAAGGCGTTTCGCATTATTAAATGTCACTGGACCGGCGATAGAGATATAAAACCCCATTTCCAGACATTCCCGGGCCATTTCCAAACTTCCCGAAAAACAATGGAGCACTCCTCCTACCTTTTCCGCTTCCTCATCTTTAAGAATTTTCATGACCTCCCCATGAGCATCCCTATCATGAACAATTATTGGTTTATTAAGGTCTATGGCAAGCCTTATCTGTTTTCTGAACATTTCTTGCTGGACATCTCTCGGTGACAAGTCTCTATAATAATCTAATCCCATTTCCCCGATTGCTACTACTTTAGGATGTGCAGAGAGCCTTCTTATTTCCTCCAGCCCTCCTGCTCCCTCCGCAGCTGCATCATGTGGGTGTATTCCAACAGCAGCGTAAATGAAGTTATATTTTTCCGATAAAGCTATAGACCTTTTTGAAGAGGGAACATCATACCCGACATTTACAATATAGGAAATTCCGCTCTCTTTGGCCCTGGTAAGCATAACCTGTCTGTCGTCATCATACTTAAGATCATCCAAGTGTGCATGGGAATCAAAAAACAATTATTCTCGCCCCCCAAATTACTTTGCTTTTTACTTAAAAAGTTTGTTATTCAGCTTTTTACTCTAAAGAGTTTACTACTTAGCTTTAGCCCCAGTGGGTACTTCTTTATCCGGGTCAACGGTAAGAACACCTAGATTTTCTCCCTCTGAAGCGGCCAAAATCATGCCCTCAGATAAAATACCTCTCAATTTAGTAGGTTTAAGGTTAGCAACAATAATAATCTTTTTCCCGATAAGCGCCTCCGGAGCATAATGTTTGGCAATACCCGCAACAACAGTCCTCTGTTCAGCTCCCACAGCCACTACCAATTTTAATAATTTATCAGCCTTTTCCACTTTCTCAGCGCTAATTACCTCGGCCACACGTAAGTCAATTTTGACAAACTCGTCAATAGAAATATAATTTTTTTGTTTTTCATCCACCGAAGCCACCTCAGCAGTTTGCTTACCTTCTGGTTTAGCCTCTTGTTTAGCTTCTGGTTTGGCTTTCGATTTTATTTCCTTTTCGTCCGTCTCAATTTCTATTCTGGGGAATAAAGCCGCTCCTCGTTTGACTTGAGTTCCGGCTGGATAACCGCCCCAAGGCTTAATGCTATTCCAAGAGACTACCTCGGAACCAGCTAATCCAACCTGCTCCCAAATGCGGTCAGGCAGTTTTGGCATAAATGGACTTACCATAATTGTGACAATACGAATAACCTCCATGAGGTTATAGAGTACACATCCCAAGCGAACTTGTTTTGATTCATCTTTGGCCAATATCCACGGAACAGTTTCATCTATATACTTGTTTGCCCTGTTAATCAAACGCCAAACTGAACCAAGGGCATTACTAAGCTCATACTTTTCCATTGACTGCTCATAGTCATCAATAACGCTCGCTGCCACCTTTTGCAAGTCCTGATCAAAATCACCACTTTCTGTAGCAGGCTGAACCTTGCCACCGAAATATTTTTCCACCATGGCTACAGAACGACTGACTAAATTGCCAAGGTCATTGGCCAAATCTGAGTTTATTCGCTGGACTAAAATATCTTCAGAATAGTAACCGTCGGCACCAAATGGAAGTTCCCTTAATAAGTAATAGCGAATGGCATCTAAGCCATATTTTTCAATCAATATTATAGGGTCAATAACATTCCCTTTTGACTTGGACATTTTCCCGCCCTCCAGGAGAAGCCAACCATGCCCGACAACCTTTTTGGGAAGCTCAATGCCTAACGCCATCAAAATAATGGGCCATATTATAGTATGAAAACGAACAATATCTTTTCCCACCAGATGAATATCACAAGGCCAGTATTTATTAACTAAAGTATCGTCTGGTTGTCCTCCTGCTAAGGCAGAATAATAGTTTGAAAGTGCGTCTACCCATACATATATAACATGCTTTGGGTCAAACGGCACGGGTATCCCCCAGTCAAAGGTCGTTCTAGTTACACATAAGTCCTCAAGACCCTGCTTAATAAAATTTGTCATTTCATTTCGCCTGGATACAGGTTGAATGAATTCAGGGTTATCTTCAATGTATTTTAGCAGCCGGTCAGCATACTTAGACATCTTAAAAAAGTAGCTTTCCTCTTTTACCAGTTCGACAGGTCTGCCGCAATCAGGGCAGACCTGACCTTCTGCCTGCCGTTCAGTCCAAAAAGTCTCACAAGGAGTGCAATACCATCCTTCATATTCGGACTTATATATATCACCCTGCTGATGCAGCTTTACGAAAATATCCTGAACCACTTCTTTATGCCGCGCTTCTGTAGTCCTTATAAAATCATTGTAGGAAATATCCAAAGCACCCCAAAGTTGTTTAAAGCCTTCCACGATTTTATCTACATATTGCTTTGGTTCCATTCCCTTAGACTTGGCTGTCCGCTGTATCTTTTGTCCGTGTTCATCAGACCCCGTAAGAAACCATGTATCATAGCCAGTCATTCTTTTGTACCTTGCAATAGTATCTGCAGCTACAGTGGTATAGGCATGTCCAATGTGCAGATTATCACTGGGATAATAGATCGGTGTAGTAATGTAGAAGTTCTTTCTTGTCACTTGAATTCCCCCTATCAAGATTGTTGCTATCAATATTTTCAATGCGGTTATAAAAAATTAAAACCCCCCGCCCATAAAGGGACGAGGGGTAAAATTCGTGGTACCACCCTTTTTTATCCTGATCTTTCAAACAGGACCTTTATAAATATCGGATATTCCGATATCCTAAACTTTATAACGGTGTTTAACCGGCATGGCCTACTCTCCTTACCGGATTTAGACCTGCTGCTTAAGGGCCATGTTCGAAACTGTTTCACTGGCGGGATTCCAGCCTGCCCCGCTCTCTGTACAGTTACTTCAGTATCTACTCTTCCCCTTCATTGCATTTTGCATTTTCAGACTACACAAAAAATATTATAATTTAAACTTCCTTTTGTCAAGTTTTCCCTTATATCAATTGAAAAATTCATAAATACTACAGTGAGATCTAATTTTTTGTCGAAAAATTTGTCAATATTTGTAACTCCATGGCTTTTTCAACCGTTTCCTTATTCTATCTTAAATCCCCCGCAACTCGCTTCATAACAGGGATTGTATAACAATAACCTATAATTGTAAAAAAGGGGGTTGACTTTTAATGGTATGGTTGGTATCATTTACTTGTAATAAATTGTCGAATTTTGCAGAAAGGGGAAGGTTTATGAAATCGACAGGTATTGTTCGAAAAGTTGATGAGCTTGGAAGAGTTGTTATTCCTATAGAGCTTAGAAGAACTCTTGGGATTGACGAAAAAGATGCGTTGGAAATTTACGTTGATAACGAAAAAATTATTCTTAAAAAATATGAGCCAGCTTGCATCTTCTGCGGAAATGCTGACAATGTACAGCACTTCCGGGGAAAAAACGTCTGTAAGGAATGTGCTCTAACAATGGCTCAGAATGCGGATGCAATGTAGAGAGCAAAAAGAAAGACCAGTTTATTTAAACAGTGTCTTTCTTTTTTTATTTTCGGTCCTCTAACACAGCACTGTAAACCTGCCTCTTACTAATTCCAAGGGTTTGAGATACCTGCTTAATTGCAGATTTTTTATCTATTCCCTGAGTGATTAGTTCTTCTACTTGGGCGCTTATACCATCTTTATCCGGTAAAACTATTTTTCGATCTTCCCTTCGTCCTTCTATCAGAACAGTAAATTCACCTTTTGGCTTTTTAGTTTCAAAATATACTAAAGCATCGGAGACTGTACCTCTTATAAACTGTTCGTAAACCTTTGTAAGTTCCCTTGTTACAACTACATTTCTATCTCCCCCGTAATCCAAAAGCTCCTGCAGGGTTTTGATAATTCGGTAGGGAGATTCATAAAATATGACTGTCCTCTCCTCTGAGAGGACTCTTTTTAAAGCCTTGTCTCGGTCTTTACCTGACCTTGGTAAAAATCCTTCGAATACAAATCGATCGGTTGGTAATCCAGATGCTGCCAGAGCTGCCAAACTAGCTGATGCTCCAGGACATGGTACTACTTTAATACCTTCCTTTATCGCCAAAACTACCAATTCGTATCCGGGATCAGAAACCCCCGGAGTTCCCGCATCAGATACCAAGGCGACGTTTTTACCATACTGAATTTCAGATATTAATTTAAGACCTTTTTCTCGTTCATTATGTTCATGGTAACTAGTGACCGGAGTATGAATGTCATAATGGGTTAGAAGCTTTTTTGTATGCCTTGTATCTTCTGCCGCAATTATGTCAACCTCCTTTAAAATCCGTAAAACCCGGAGTGTTATATCTTCCAGATTCCCAATGGGAGTTGAACATAAATATAATTGCCCGGGTATATGTGTGCTGTCATTATCATATATCATACCAGTTCACCACAAATTAATTTTAGCTTTTTCGCTCTTGTCATTTTTTTTATCTCTGCTTCTCTGACCATTGCCTGACTTTTCGACTGAAAGGTTTCAAAGTATATTAATTCCACGGGTCCCTTACCACGAGTAAACTTTGCTCCTTTTCCAGTATTGTGTTTAACAACACGCTGTCCAAGGTCATTGGTATATCCCGTATAAAGTGTCCCGTTTGAACATCTTATTATATACGCAAAATGCTTATCCTTCAAAGAGACCACCTACCGTCGCCTTATACGGTATACCTGGATAATAGGTATTCCAGAATTCTTTGGTATAGTTTCCACTCTCATTATAAACAATAAAAGGCTCCATTATTATCAGTTCGGGATTCCCTCCGTACTGAGCTTCTATCAAAATCATATTTGGCCTGCTATTGACTCTTGGGTAGACAAATTGTAGCTTTCTAGGTTTAAGTTGATATTTATTCATAAGAATTATTATTTCTGTCAGTCTCTCTGGCCGATGTACTAAGGCAAATCTCCCCCCATATTTAACCAAACCTGAACCTGAATCTATCACATTTTCCAGATTACATAAAATTTCATGCTTTGCCACAGCAATCGAATCTATTTGATTTCGGTCACCGCGGCCCACTGGAAGGTACGGAGGATTAGATAAAATTAAATCGTACTTTCCAGTTCCAAGAATTTGTCGGGCTTTACATATATCACCCTGAACAATTTGGATAAGATGGTCCAGTTTATTCCCTTTGACATTCCTTAAAGCCCTATCAA
Organism: Thermincola carboxydiphila; assembly: GCA_016841045.1. Lineage (GTDB taxonomy): Bacteria > Bacillota > Thermincolia > Thermincolales > UBA2595 > JAENZX01. The sequence goes on along the minus strand of JAENZX010000013.1, from coordinate 6,247 downwards.
CACTGTCATCTTGAATCTCAAGACCAATAATTTCTTTTACCAGGTTCCTTGTAGAAACTAATAATGGAATAACCCCTGTACCTGTACCTAAGTCGACAATTTTGTCACCTTTTTTCACCGTAGCAAAATTCGCCAACAAAACTGCATCCATGGAAAAACAAAAAGCAGAAGGTGATTGAATTATTTTCAATCCCCCTCTTACCAAATCATCAAGTCGTTCACCCTCTGCAAGGGCAAAATCCAGATTTTGTTCTGTTTCAGATTCCATTTGTTCCATCTCCTGTTACCTTTTCTCCAGGAAACTCCTGCAAAAAAGACAGTCACCTTCTGACCTAAATTGCCCGAAGTGAAGGTTGCATATATGAAATCCTTCATTATAGAGTCTGTTAAGGTTTTCTATACCCTGTTTACTGCCTGTTTGCTTTCCTTTTACAGCTGCGCTATCTTTTAAGTAATACTGATAGATGTCCATAATCTCCTTGCGGAGTTTTTCATTTTCGTCTTCAAGGGCATACGCCCTTGTTTGGAGAGAATTAAGTTCTTCTGAAAGTGATTTAATTTTTTCTTCAAATTCCTTAAGTAAAGTTGTAAGTTGTTTCAAAGCTGCACCCCCAGGCCTTTAGGCTGTTGGATGATTAAGTTTTATCCGGAACTTCAGTTTCATTTTTCCAGATCTCATCTTATGTCAAAATTTCTTTCTCTTCTTTACCTTTATCCTGCTCATTCTTGTTTGACTGCTTCTTTTCTTTATTTGAAGCTTCATGGCGACTTATAACTTCTACATCAGATACAGGAAATTCCACCATCTGTCTGCTTTCCTTCAATTCAACGATGAGTGATTTTTTAAGAATATTTATTGAAGCAACTTTCCCTTCGCCCACAGAAGTTCTTACAAAGGTCCCTTCCTGAGGATATGAAGCTTTTTCTACTTCATAAGCCTCACTTTCATATTTGAGGCAGCACATAAGTCGACCACAAATACCGGAAATTTTAGTGGGATTAAGAGATAAGTTCTGCTCCTTTGCCATTTTGATAGAAACCGGGTCGAATTCTCCCAAAAAAGTAGCACAACACAAGCCCCTTCCGCAGGCCCCAAGTCCTCCAAGCATCTTGGCTTCATCACGCACACCAATTTGCCTGAGTTCAATCCTTGTACGAAAAATTGCTGCAAGGTCTTTAACAAGCTCCCTAAAATCAATTCTACCATCCGCAGTAAAATAAAATATAATTTTATTAGCATCAAAAGTATATTCAACATCAACAAGCTTCATAGGTAAATTATGCTCGGCAATCTTACTAAGACAAACCCTGTAAGCTTCTTTCTCTTTTGCTTTATTTGACTCAACTTGTTTTATGTCCACATCTGTTGCTTTTCTTATAATCTTTTTAAGCGGAGCAACAATTTCCTCTTCAGATACCGACTTTGGCTTAACAACAACCTGTCCACATTCTACTCCTCTGGCCGTTTCCAGAATTACAGAGTCACCAGCTTCAAGGTCTATGTCATCAGGGTCAAAATAGTATATTTTGCCTGCCGGCTTAAATCTAATACCTACAACTTCAATCACAATTTATACCCTCCTAAATCCTATTACAACTGTTAAAAAAATTTATTTTAAAGTTTAACTAGAAAGAGTCTATATTAGCTCACCATTCCGGCTAATCTTAATAGTAAAACTTCTAGCACTAATCTGGTATTCACATTTTGAGAAATGCTGTTCTTAGCCTCCAATAAGCACTCTATGCCTTCTAATAGCTTTTCCTTATCTTGAGAGAGCGCCTTCAATTCCTCAAACCTGTCCTTATTAACAATCAGTTGTTTATCCCCAGTTTGACTCCATATTAATCGGTCCCTGTACCAAAGCATCAACTGGTCGATAATTTCCGGCAACTCTTGCTTTTTTTCCACTTCTTCGGCCTTTTTTATCAAATCATTAATATCTCTCTTTAGAATAACATTTTCCAAATCAAATGCTATTCTTCTAATCTCCTGCCCTTTTCCGGAGACAGCAAGTTGTAAAGCGGCACCCGGCACCCCGTCGGACAATGAAGCATATAATTTTGCTTGTTCGGCTTCAAGCCCGTGATTTTGAAGAAGGTGTTCTATTTTCTCAAGGGAGACTTTGCCAACAGGTATCGTCTGACACCTCGAAATAATTGTTGGCATTATGCTGTATAAATTATTTGCTGTAAGCAAAAAAACTGTGTCAGACGGAGGCTCTTCCAACATTTTCAATAAACAGTTAGTTGCCTCCCGGGTCATACATTCAGCATCGGTAAGCAAAAAGACTTTAATAGTACCTTCATAAGGCTTAAGTTGAACTCGTTTTTGAATTTCTCTTATTTGTTCTATTTTTATAGTATTACCGGAAGGCTCGATAATAAAAAAATCCGGATGCTTATTTTGTTCAACACGTCCGCAAGTCGGACAAACCCCGCAGGCATCAATAGTTCTATCTGGACAAAAAAGGTTTGCCGCAAGCGCCATAGCTAGACTTTTCTTGCCCACCCCAGAGACCCCGTGAAGGAGATAAGCGTGAGCGAACCGGCCTTCCGCAAGAGCATTCTGAAAAATCTTTTTTGGTTGTTCATGACCTATAATCTGACTAAAAGGCATTATATTTTTCCTTCTTTAAGAGTAAATATCCACCAGCAAACCCCGGATTTCATCCAGCTTTGCCAGTAATGAAATTTTATCCTGCTGTCCTGAAATTATCATCCCGGTTAAACTTTCTAGTTCTTTGTTCACAGTTTCAATCATTGTATATATTTTGTGCCTTCCTCTGCGGTCCCATCCGGTTTGTTCCTTTAAACTGTACATTTTATTGACAGCATAGTCAAGAAATTTCTGAATCAACCCTTTGTATTTCTTTAAATCCTTAATGTTTTGGCTTTGACCCAAAACTTTTCCCTGTTTTTCTATATCACCAAGCAGGCTCTGCAGTTGTTGATGAATCATATCATTCTGAACTTTTTGAAGTTGTTCACCAAAAGAATTGTCAGTTCGTTGAATTACCCTATTCCCATAATCTGCAACCCTCGAAGTGACATTTTTGGTTACTTTCCCAATTTCCACAAACTGCACCCCTCAAAATTAGACTACTCTAATTAGTCATTAACTACTTTGATGAAATTTAATTCTGGATCCGCTGTTCCGTGAAAAGCATGAGAGTTAGCCTTAAACTCTTTTATTATTTCAATTACCTCAAAAGTTATTTCTTCACCCGGACACACTATCGGAATTCCTGGTGGATATGGGGCAATCATTTCTCCGCAAATTTTCCCTCCCGCTTCATCAAGTGCAAGGGTATGTTTTGGAGCAAACCAGGCCTCTCTTGGTGTCATTACAAGTGGAGGCAGAGGCAATCTTTCCGCTAAAATTAATGTCCTTTGACGCGGACGCCGATAACGACTAATTTCCATTAAGGCTTTAACAAGCTTTGCCGCGTCCTTGGCACTATTTCCGATAGAAAACATACATAATACACTAAACCTGTCGCTTAATTCAACAGCAATTCCGTATTTCTTGAACAGAATCTCAGCAGCCTGATAACCAGACAGCCCGGTTTCTCTAAAGGATATATACAGCTTTGTTGGGTCAATGGCTTGAACTCCATTTTTCCCAATGACATTAGTTCCCAGGCAATTAATACCCGGTATTTCTTGTATATTTTTCCTTAACTGCTCTATAATACTTAATGTGTGTCCCCACAACCGCTGTCCGGAAACCTCCATATGCCCTACAGCGGCATCAAGGGAGGACATGAGTAAGTAGGAGGGACTTGTTGACTGGATTATTTTAAGCTGCCCAGCTATATTATCTTTATCAATTAATCTGCTTTTTATATGAAGCATAGATGCTTGAGTGAACGCTCCAAGTGTCTTATGTGTACTTTGGACACTGATATCTGCTCCAGATTCCAGAGCCGTTGGAGGAAGCTTATTACTGAAAATAAAATGGGCTCCGTGAGCCTCGTCAACGATGACCGGAATATTATGACTATGTGTATTTCTCGTAATATTTGTTAATTCCCCCGTCAATCCATAGTAAGAAGGATATACCTGAAGAACTGCTCTAACCATAGGATTGCTTCGCAATGCCTCTGAAACATCTTCAGCCATAACCGGGTAAGGAATGCAATACTCCTGATCCAACTTGACTCCAATATATTTAGGCCGTACTCCTGCCAAAATACAAGCCCCTATGACCGACCGGTGAACATCCCTCGGCAGCAACAATTCATCACCTGGTTTGCATACCCCCATAATTGCAGCATGTAGTCCTGAAGTGGTTCCATTAACCAGAAAGAATGTATGTTCTGCCCCAAAAAGCACTGCTGCCCTGCCCTGCGCCTTCTTAATAGGTCCGGTTGGATTATGAAGATCGTCTAACCCAGGTAGTTCAGTCAGGTCCAGGGCAAAGGGATCTTTACTTATGATATTCTTAAATGTCCTGGAAATACCGCGTCCAAGTTTATGCCCAGGCATGTGCAAGGGTACACGGCTTAACTTTAGATATTTGATTAAGGCATCTAACAGAGGAGTTTTTCCCCTCACCGGATTTCCCCTTTCGTCATGTAAATTCTCCTTTAATGAACTAAAATCCTTTAGATTAACAGGTTTCTTAGTTCAGATGGAGTTTAGTCCTCCACCTGAACTAAGAAACCTGTTATCCAAGAGCTTAGCGACGCTTATGTGCCACTTGAAGAAATGGCAGTCTTAGCGACGGTTAGCTATCGGATAAAGTGAATATTACACCTCGCTTAATTTTATCATATGTTTTGCACCAGTATCAAATTTTCGTAAAAAAAATCAATGCCCCCGCATTGATTTAACTTACCCAAAGTCTTTTTATTTTTTGTCTAAAAAATTCATATATGTTATCAGATGTAGATGTATTAATTATTCTCCGTTCACAAAAAGCACAAATTACTTTATTAAAAAGATTCAATCTGTAGACTCCTTCAGGTACTTCATGCCCGCAAAAATAGCATTTTGTCACATTCTTCAAACTAACCCCTCCGTTCCGTCGCTTGATGTTTTAACAAGCTTCAGACATAGTATTGACCTAAGGTACGAATTTCAACCATTAAGGGCAGCTTCTGCTCCTTTTGAAAGTACATTATATACTTAGTATATGATAAAAGCTAAACGATGGTTCTTTACAAATTTTGTGAAAGTGTTTATGATGAAAACTAGAGGAGGTTGGTTAATTTTGTTTGATTTTCTGGAAATGTTCTTTGTAATGAGATTCTCACGTTTGTTTGATAAGTTACAAAACTGGGTTCCAGGACAGCAATCTTCCGGTATCTCTAACAAGCTGGACAATTCATTAAAAAAAGTAAGCCTCACAGGAGACTTCAACTCAATAATACGTCAGGCAGCCGAGCAATACAATCTAGACCCTGGATTACTCAGGGCTGTGGTAAAAGTTGAGTCAAATTTCAATCCTACAGCAAAATCCTCAGCAGGGGCTCAGGGCTTAATGCAGTTAATGCCCTCTACTGCCCGGTCGCTTGGTGTGACTAATCCCTTTGACCCAGTACAAAACATAAAAGGCGGCGCAAAATATCTAAGAGATATGATTGACCGCTTCGAAGGAAACATAGAATTAGCGCTGGCAGCTTATAACGCTGGTCCCGGGAATATCCGTAAGTATGGAGGAATACCTCCTTTTAAAGAGACTCAAAATTATGTTAGGAAGGTCATCAATGAAGCCACTGATGACTCAAATATTGATTATTTGGCGTAAATGAAAAGGAGAGCAGTTAACTGTGAAATGCTCTCTTTATTTTCACTGTTACTCCTTATTAAGTTTTTGGTTAAGTTCTTTAACGACCTGGTCTGGATCTTTTCCATGAACCGTGGCTCCAAATTCTAAGCTTTTAGTCTTAGAGTTCGGGCATCCAAAACAGCCAGGTCCAAAAATACCGTCCATTATTTCATTTGCTACAGGCCCCAATGCTCTTACTTCACCGATGGTCATATCTTTAGTGACGTGTGTTTTTTCCTTCATGATTTAATCACCTTCCTTATAACATATTATACCCTGAATTTATAACAGTACTTATAGTTAGAAATACAAAATAGAGTGATTTTTATCACTTCTGGAATTTTCGAGCACTTGGACCGAAGGGATCTATAGTATGTAGGTCGTAAACGGTCGCCCCTATCTGCATAGCCCTTTTGCCCACTCTGGCCGAGCAACGACCTACTCTTCTACCTGTCCAGGTATCTCTAACCGGCT
>JAENZX010000056.1 GCA_016841045.1 Thermincola carboxydiphila | reverse complement strand
AGCTTATAGAATAGGGTGGCGATGATTTCCCAGTGGGCCAGTTCTTCTGTTCCAATATCTGTGAGAAGACCTTTTGCCATACCTGTAGGCATTGTGTATCGCTGGGTGAGGTATCGGTTGGCTGCAGCGGCTTCGCCGTCCGCCCCGCCGTACTTCACGTTTTATGTTCTGGAAATGGCTAATTTAGAAATTGCTCAAGAGCTATTTTCATTCCTTTGAAATCAAATTTTTACCAAAGAACGAATTTTTTGTAAATGATAGCAGGAAAAAAGGTTAATATAGAGAAAAAAGTAGAAGAGTTGTAAAAATATGTATGAGTCGCTTGATAAAGGCAAACCCGACGAAAGGCGGGGACGCAAAGCCACGGGTCTAAAGCTGTTAACAGCTATGACAGCCGGGTTGCCGGGGGATTAACTTATATTGCTACCCCACGGTAGAAACCTCGTGGCGGTAGTTTTTATTTTTCAGAGAAAATTGTAGGAGGGGAGTCTTATGAGAAAATTTTTGGAAGTGGTGGCTGTCAGTGTCTTATTACTTCTTTTGGTTGTTAATACGGCTTACGGGCAGAGCACGGCAGTCAGTAAGGGAATTCAGTGGATTAGTACTCAGCAATCTCCTGAAGGGTATTGGGGGAATCCGACAACGGCTCCGGAAAGAGATACAGGTGATATTGTCGAGGCAATAAACGAACTTGACAGGACAGACCTTAGTACGGAGGTAATTTCGGGACTTGAAAGAGCTGCTGGGTGGTTTAAGACCAGAGATGTTGACAACTTTGACTTCTTGTCCAGAAAAGCAAGAACTCTTAAAATAGTTGGGGAAGATGTTAGCCAGTACGTTGAACAGCTCGTTAATGCACAGAACTATGATGGAGGCTGGGGCTTAGCTAAAGATTTCGAAAGCTCTATACCTGATACTGTTCAAGCTTTGAAACTGATCATGACCCAACAGAGGCAGTATGAAACAGTTGTTGGAAAAGGGGTAGAGTACCTTTTATCACAACAGAACACGGAAGGGAGTTTCAGTTTCAACAAAGGTCTTGAGGGTGACTTGGAAATATCTTCGGAAATTATTTCACTCCTTTCCAGTTTAGAAGATAAAAATACGGTCGTGAAAACCGGGATAGAAAATGCAAAAAAATGGTTAATGACTCAAAGACAAAGTGACGGTGGCTTTGGGCAAGCATCAAGTGAAGCAAAATCAACAGCCTGTGCCTATTACGCCCTCATACAAAGTGGGGCTTCACCTGTGGAACTTAGTTCCACACTGCAATATCTTAGTGACAATCAGATGGAAAACGGCAGCTGGGATAATGACTTAATTACTACAGCATTGGCAGTCAGGGCATATAAAGACGCTAAAGCTAATTTAGTTATTAACAAAGAAGATATCACGTTTTCGAATCAGAATCCCATTGAGGGCAGCGGTGTAACAGTAACTGCCAAAGTGAAGAATTTCGGGGCTATTAAGGCTGAAAACTTTTCGATTGAATTTTATGATGGAAACCCGGTTTCCGGAGGTCTTCTAATCGGACAGAAATACGTCATAAGCAGCTTGCTACCCGGAGAGGAAACCGAAGTTAAGAATCAGTGGAACGTGTTAACACCAGGAAAAAAGGCGGTCTATATTAAGGTTGACTCAGGAAGCGCGGTAAAAGAAAGTAATGAATTTGACAATATTGCCTACAATACATTAAATGTTCTTCCATTACCTGATTTTAAAATAGAAGCAGATGATTTGAGTTTCAGTCCACGAGTACCGGGAAACGGTGAGAAGGTGAGCATTACAGCTTTTATTACCAACTGGAGTGAAGGACAGGCCCTCAGAGCAAAAGTGACATTTTACTCGGGTGACCCGGATAAAGGCGGAGTACTCATCGGCGAAGCCGCTATGCCCGATATTATTGAAGCATGGGGAACCACAAAGGTAAGTATTCAATATGCGTTTAACGTAGGGACGCATAAAGTTTACGCCGTAGTTGATCCTGAGAACGAAGTTGCCGAAACCGACGAGAGCAATAACAAAAGCTGGTTTGAAGTGCAGGTGCCGCCTAAAAAAGACTTAGAAATAACGAATACCGATATTATTTATTCTCCGTTACAGCCTACTCAGGGGGAAACTGTCAAAATTGCAGCTGTTGTAAAAAATAGTAATATTGATACGGCTAAAGACGTAGCGGTAAGATTTTACGACGGTGACCCTAAAAATAACGGGGTTTTAATCGGTGAAGACTTAATATCACAAATTGATGGCGGTTTAACAGGTCAAGCTCAAATGAATTGGGACACCCAGAATAAGATAGGTATTCACTACATCTACGTTGTTGTGGACGAAGCAAATATAATTGTCGAGACGAACGAGGGGAATAACCGTGCAATTGTGACGATACCTGTGAATTACAGCAGTAGTAGTTTAAATGGAATTGACCTGGAAATTAATAGTCAGGAAATAGTATTATCTCCCCAGACCCTACTATTCTAGATACGTTAACCTTATCAGCTATTGTGAGAAACAACGGTAATCAGGGGTCCGGAAGTACATTAGTTGAATTTTTTAATGGAAATCCCCAGTTCGGTGGAATTAAGTTGGGCCAAACACTTTTGTCTAATGTTGCACCTAGAAGTATGGAAATTGCCCAGGTTACCTGGAAACTCACTAACAACCAAGGGATGCACAGCATATTTGTCCTTGTGGATTCAACTAATAATGTCACAGAGGTGGACGAAACCAACAATACGACTTACATAACTATTAATGTCAGCGGAAATACGGATCTTATTGCTTCTGTAAAGTCGATTGATATAAGCAAATTCCCGGAAATAAATTTAACAACTCAGATATCAAAATTGTCGGGGGAACCTGTTTTTGGGTTAGTCAATGGCAACTTCAGTCTGACTGAAGAAGGAAAAGAAGTTGATCTGCAATTAAAAAGTGCAAGTACAGGGGAGTACCAAAAACCCAAAGTTGATATTCAGTTTGTAATTGATACTTCAGGTAGTATGGACGATGAGTGGCGAGACATTAACAGCCTTTTAGGCTCATTAACACAGTCTATAGAAGAGCTTGGAATTGACCTGGATTACAGCCTGTTAACCCTTGGTCAAAACTTGACGCAAGGTATTTATAACGGACAAACAATATATGCAGGTCAAGAAGATTGGGGCCCCGGTACTGCTTGGGTTGCTCGGAATCACTCATGGAGAGAAGGGGCAGTCAGGATAATAATACCTATCAGTGATGAGAATGCTTACAGGGGAGGTGGTTCATCTACCTGGGAGGACTTAATTTCTGTCAGTGAAGCTGGAGACATCGCAAAAGAAAATAATGTTACTGTCTATCCATTCTATGGAGATGGATCCCACAGACATGTAATAATAAATATGGAAAGCCTGGCAGCAGCTACAGGCGGGCAAGTCTTTTATTTTGCCGATACTACAGGTGTAACCAATGATCTAAAAAATATCATTGTAAAAGCTGCCAGTACCTATAACCTAAGTTTTATTTCTCCCAATCCTGTTTACAACGGAAATCAAAGATCCCTCAAGGTGGACATTTCGCATAACGGGACAAGTGGAACAACCAGTACCTCTTACTGGGCACCGTATATTATGCTCCCGGATCTAATATTTGACCAGAATTTGTACATAGAAAAAGAATGGATTGAAACAGGAGATATCACCACTTTAAGGGCAACAGTCGGCAATCATGGCGGAGCAGCGGTTGAAAACATTAAGATAGGATTTTATCAGATAGATAAATTGAACAGTGAAACCAAAATAAGAGATATAAACATCGGCAGACTAAATCCAGGAGAAACCCAAACAGTAGGATTTAGTTGGGCAGCCCGTACGGGAGTGGTGAAAATAAAAGCTATTCTGGACCCGTACAATGAAGTTCAGGAGATTGATGAGAATAACAATACATCTGAAGCCAAGGTTAATGTCTATAAAACCGAGCTGCCTGATTTGGCCATCTTGCCTGTTAATATTACTTATTCTCCCGTACATCCCCTTATTGGAGACAACATTGTGATACAAGCCAACATCGAAAATACCGGCTTATCTGCCTCAGGGGTAGCAGTGGAATTCTATGCGGGTGACCCGGCAAACGGAGGTAAAAGAATTGGCGATAGACAAATTATTGATTACATCAGCAGTGATTCGATGCGGCAAGTAAGCGTAACGTGGAAAGCTCCGGTAACGTCGATACAAGACGTATATGTACTAGTCGATCCCGATGATCAATTAGCCGAATATCGGGAAACCAATAACAGTGCGAAAATAGAGATAGTCTTTGAAGAACCTTCTCTAGTTATGGGACTATTAACCGAGAAAGAGGAATACCAAGCCTTTAGTGATTTAGGAATTCAACTATCGGCTGTTAATACCGGAAACGGAACTTTGGACGGAGTTTTGCAGGTGGAAATTAAAGATACTCAGGGAAACAGAATTGAGTTAATTGATAACTTAACTGTTACGAATCTTACTTCCCAACAAGTATGTACTGCCACATCTACCTGGAATACAAAAGATACCATGGCTGGTGATTATGTAATAACAGCAACATTTATTAGACTTGGAAAGCCTGTCAAACAAGTATCCAGGACATTTATCATTTTACCCGACAAGTCAATTGATGTTAACTTTACTTCTGATAAGGCAGCTTATGATGCAAACCAGTATGTAAACCTTGCTAGTGAAGTAACCAGTCAAAGTAAGAATTATTTATTCAAAAATCTTGAGCAGGAAGTAATAATAACCAAGGAAAATGGCGAAGAAATTGTCAGAAACAAAACCATACTAGGTGGATTTTTACGGGGTCAAACCAAGGCGAATACATGGTCATGGTTTACCGATGTGTACGAACCCGGGGTTTATACAGCTGCACTTGTAACTACGGAAGATGGTACAGTGATAGGTGAGCGGAAAATTGAGTTTGAGATATTGAGTTCTCTGGAAACCGGTAATGCGGTAAAGGGACAGATAACCGGTATTTCAGATGAAGTAATTTTAGGGGGCGGGTTCCAGGTATCTTACCAAATAGAAAATATCGGGAATGTTAACCTTGATGTCCCGGTAGAAATTTTGATTGTCAAACCTGAAACGGAAAAAGTAGTCGAAACCATAATTAATACAGTGGAACTCAATATTAAGGCTGACAAAGTGATGGAACTAACAAAAGAAAAGTTACTAATTCCTGCTGAAAATAGTTATGCAGTAATATTGATGGTTGAAATTAGCGGTAAGAAAATAAGGCTTGATTCGTCAGGATTAAAGGTACTGCCTCCGGAAGCATCGTTTAGCAGCGGAATGCAGTATAAGCCCGGTGTGCTTGTTTGGTCAGACGACGAAATTAACCAGCAACTGGTTACTGACGCGCTAGAAGACAAAGACGCTTTTTACAAAATTGTAACCGATAACGATAAGTTTATAGAAGAACTCGGGACAAACATGTATAGAACCTATTTGGTGCTTGATCCTCAGCATCCTTTGACTGACCACCAGGATATTGATCTATTAGACAAAATTCAGAACGGAGAAGGGATTTTTGCTACAAATGATGCCAATAAAGGAGGTATGAGAGTCAGTGAATTATTTGGTATGGACTTCAGGGGTTCCCTGCCTCCTGGCGAACAGTCGGTAGTTTTTATAGACAGCGATATAACAGAGTCGAAAGAACAAATGTTTTATGGAAAATTCCAAAAGCCGGAGGGAACAACTGCACAGGTTATCGCTACTACGGCTGTCAATGGTGATGAATATCCCGTAATCCTGCTAAATACCTATGGTGAGGGACGGGCTGTATTCTTAACCTTTGATCCTGCAGAAACAGTATCGCATTTTGTTTATGGAGAAACAGTGACGAACTCGGTCTATGGCCAGCAGATTATTGGACTGTATAAGAATGGGATTGACTATTTGAGACCTGTAGACAAAGATGCTTTTGAGAAGTATGACGTTCTCGCAGTCACTACCAAACTTTATAATTCAGGACCTGCTACACAGCTGAGGTTACAAACTCTCTTACCCCAAGGCGTCACTCCCATTGAGTATGACAATGCTCTGATAGAAGAAAACAAATTAACATGGGATATCAACCTTAATGAAGACCAGACAAAGACTATCAAACTTGTTTTTCAAATATCTGAGGATATGGAACAGGACGGATTGATAAAAAATCTGCTTTACTACCTTAATGTAGACACTTATAAAGAATTGTCCTCCAACGACATCTTAATTCCGGAAAAACAGCAATCGATGGAGGAGAGTTCGGATGTGGAGGGGAGTTTGAATTATGAACAATAGATTTATTAGAGTTATATCGTTAATTCTACTTATAGCAATATTCACGACTTTTGTTCCCCCAGTCGCACAAGCAAAAACGTTAGCATATGAAAAAGTTGATAACAAAGCCCAGTTATCTAACGGACCTAACGGGAAAGATCATACATATCAGGAACTTTTGGAAAAGGACCCGTCATATCAAATTGATAAAGCTTTAGTACAGCTTGAAAATAATATTCAACGACTAGAAACCAAGTTAGACCAGAAAACAGAAACAGGAGAAGAAGTAAAGAATTTAACCAGCTTAAAAAGACAACTGGAAAAGGTCTCGCAGGAGTTACAAGCGCAATTTGATACTACAAGACAACGACTGGTAGCAATGGGAGCTTCAGCAACCATATTAAAGAGAAATGAACAGTTTGTGGAGCAGTATAAAAATAATCTGGAGAAAACCCTACGGTATATTGATGAAATTGCAAACGCCAGGGATGAGCAGGGACAAAAAGACGGTTTGGTAAAAATCAGGGAGCACATTAGCACCAAACTGAAAAAGCAGCCCAACCAAGAGTTGGGGAATGAGACCTTACCCTTCAGAAGTGCATCACCGACAGAAAAAAGTCCTATAGTGGGAGCTTCGTTGACCCCGGCATATGCTGGCGGCGGCATAGTTAACACCGGGGGTTCACTGGGGCTTAATCCCATGGAGCAAGACCTTGCCCAAACAATAGAAGTAGCGATAACAAGTGATATTCAGGAGTTAGCCGAAGCTTTAAATCGTGACCCTGTTAAGATTTATAATTATGTGCTTAATAATATTGATTTTCAGATCTATTACGGGTCGGTAAAGACCGCCCAACAGGTACTAAAGGACAAAGCCGGCAATGATATAGACCAGGCTTCGCTACTTATCGCACTGCTAAGAGCTTCGGGCATTCCGGCTCGCTATGTGAGGGGAGCAGTTACCTTAAGTCAAAACCAGCTTATTAACTGGGTGGCAACTAAGGATAACATTACAGCCTTTTTAATGCTGGCTACAGCGGGTTATCCGGTTAATTTTGAAAGTCAGGGAATCAGTGTTGATCACACTTGGGTTGAAGCTTTTATCCCCTATAGGAACTATAGAGGTAAAGCCAACGATCAAACCGGAAAGGTTTGGATTCCTCTTGACACCTCGCTAAAGGAATACACTTTCAGTCATGATAAGGATATTACCAAGGAATCAGCTTTCCCCTGGGACGAATACCTCAGTCAGGAAAGAAGCCAGTCTCCGGTGGAGTATTACGAACAAAAATTAACCGGTTATATAAATTCCCGGTATCCCGGAAAGCAGCTTAATGAATTTACTTTTAAAAAGCAAATTAAGAAGGCAAGTTACAGTATTTTGCCTTCAACAACCCCGTTTAAGGTTGTTGAAGTGTACGGTGAATACACGGAGATACCTGACAACCTCAGGCAGAAAATAGTAATTAGGTCTGATGGAATTAACAAACAACTTAACATTTCTCAGATATCTGATAAAAGGATGACGGTTTCCTACGAACTTGCCACAGAAGAAGATGCGATGATTGTAGAGCAGTATGGAGGTGTGGACTACACTCCTTCTTACCTAATCAAACTCAAGCCTGTTTTTAAAATTGAAGGGGAAATATCTGCAGAGGGAGCGGCCGCCAATGTAGGGGAAAGACAGAGTCTGTATTTAGACTTTATATCCCCAAGTGACGACACTGATACCGTGGAAAAGGTGATGACAGCCGGTGATTACTATGCCATAGTACTTAGCCCCCAGGGATTAAACCCGGAATTTGTTAACGCCAGGTTCCAGGATACGAAATACATTTACAGCCGGGACAGAGATAATCGTGACGGGGAAGAGTTATTCCAATTAGGCTTAGACTATATTCTCACCACTGAAAAGACCCAAAAACGGCTTGAAGACTTGATGGGAATGCGGGTATTACACTATACTACTGCTGCCTTTATATCCTATGACAAAAAATACGACTATGCATTTGAGTCGGCTTACTCCTGCCGGGAATCCGGAATAACTATAGATGTAAAGAGAAACATGGTAAGCCCGTTTACGGTAAGCGGTGATACAAGCAGCAAAAAGCAGTTCATGATGGTTGCAGGTCTTGATGGGTCTTATTTTGAACACGAGATATATAACACCAGGTATGGGCTGAAAGGAGCCTCAACGGTAAAAGCCATTCAACTGGCTAACCAACGGGGAATACCAGTATATAACATAAATCGTAATAACCTTTCCCAGATCATACCGTCTTTGCAAGTATCGGACTATGTTAAGCAGTCCATAATTAACTATGCGAATGCAGGTAAAGAGATAACAATCCCCGGGCAGGAAATAGAATATTACGGTACAACTATAGCCGGGTACATAGTTATGGACCCGAAATCGGGTGCTGCCGGATATCTCATATCCGGAGGTGCCGCCGGTGGTAAAACAAACCTGGTCCAAATCATGTCAATAGGCGGTGCAATAAAAGAGACGGCATTAGCCGGAGTTATTGAGACCGTTGAGCTATCTCTAAAACTAAAATTTCCTTTTAGGGAACAAGGCTTTTACGAAGCAGCTGCGGAAGGCCTAGTAAGGGGATATATAAGTGGTTTTGCAGGTACGGTTAAATCTGAATGGGATAGCCTCAAAGAATTACCTAAGATGGCTAAAGAGATAATAAATTTTGCCTGGGACTATGCGTGGAGTTCCGAGTTCCGTGAGAAAGTACATGATGATTTGAAGCAATTAGTTGATATGCTTCCGGAAATTTGGGCCAAAAGAAGCGAAATTATAAGCGCCATAACAAATTACTACATGACTGAGGTAGAGGATGTAGCCCGTAAATCCTTAAATATAGGCAGATCATACAAGTATTTCAATGATTTTGCATTCTTCTATGGAACCGGAAAAGCTATGGGATTTCTGACGGTAATATTTGCAGAAAGCCTAATCGGGATCAAAGTAGTAACGATTTTCAAAGACTTTATAGACATAGGGAAATTATCATCGCTCTTTAAGTTTTTTCAGGGCAAATCGGTGGTAATCTTAAACTATATACTTGATATTTATGGAAAAGGTTCACAGAAAATTAAAGATGTTATGCTTTATGTAGTAAGCACTGGAGTAAATGAACTCCTGAAGATACGGTACTTGTCCAAATATAAGTATATTCTGGACCGTTTTACCCATAATCAAATCAATATCCATTTACATGATGTAGCAAAGATATCATTAAGATTTGGCGAAACCATCGGTGAAGGAGTCGGGAAGGACATTTTAAGTGCCTCAAAGAATATCTGGAACCAAGATGTCCAGAAATATTGGGAGAAATCCTGGGGAACTCAGATAATTAACGGGATTAAGTACAATCCGGGAGACCCTGTACCAACTGAGAAATGGCACTACTGGAAGCATGTAAAAGACAGAAAAGATATACAAGACATGACTTTTGATCAGTATATGCAGTTAACCAATAAAATACTTTTCTCAAATAACAAGGCTGTATTTCAAGCCGCAGATCTTCACTACGGAATTTTTAATTATAATGACGGTTCATGTATTATATTTAAAAAGACCGGAGAAGTTTATACGATATTTAAACCGGCCGACGGAGTAGATTATTTTATTAATCACACCTATAAGTATAAGTTACTCAATTAGAGGGGGGTCCTTAATGGCTATCGAAAATGACATTTCAGGATGGAGAATGTGGAATGGATATAAAAGGGAACAATTTTTGGGAGATAATGTTGGGTGGGTAAGCGAGTTCACAAATGATGAATCTATCAGGAAAAAGGTAGAGAAACGACTGCTGGATGATGAGAATTTAAAAGATAAACATTTGGATTTACTGAAAGAAGCAGATAAAGCTGTACTAGGAAATGTAGAAAATTTGGTTCACATGTTTTCAAAGGAATTGCTGGATATAATGCATGAGAGATATTCCCCTGAATTATGGTGGAATTTCATGGACGAAATAGTTAACGGAAACATGGTAGTTGACATTGACAACGAAATCGTGAAATACAAAGGTCAAACGTACAGGTTATACCAAAAAGAAAGTTTTGTGTCTGGCTAACAAAAATAAATACCAGATATGAACTTTAACCAAGATATTCAGCTAATAAAATTTATATCAAATAACAAAGCACTATTTCGGGATACAGATTTCAGATACACGGATGGAACTTTTAAATCTCAGTAAACTAGAGGTGTTTGTTATAATAGCAAAAATTAAAAAAGTTGAAATTGGGGCGGAGTATCAGGATAAAATCTATGACTATTGG
>JAENZX010000012.1 GCA_016841045.1 Thermincola carboxydiphila | reverse complement strand
TTTAACATCTGTAGTCTTTATTTTTTTTAATCCTTTTATCGATGTCATGTTTAACGTGATGGGTGACAATCAATATGCTCATTATCGCGATTACGTATTGACTTCTAGTATGGGAGCCAATGTTACAAGAATAATCATTGCCGCAATACCATTGTTATTAGCTTATATTGGTAGATTCAGGCTGAGAAAATTCTGGCCTGAGAGCGATTATATAGTAAATATGTCTATGATAAATTTTATTTTCATGCTATTTGCAGGGTATAATTGGATATTTGCACGGTTTTCGATTTACTTTGGTTTATACAATTTTCTCTTGCTGCCGCGGCTTATAAAGCATGTTTTCTACCGGCAGAGTATTATTATCATGCATTTATTATTAATAGTTTGTTATACTGCATTCTTTTATTATGAAAACGTGATTAGTTTAAGAATTATATATAGAAGCAGTTATTTAAACTTCTGATTTATATTTTTCACATAATGAAAGTGTTTTGATGAAAAGGTCTAGGGAGCGAAATATGAACGGTGCATTTCCAATTAGAATACTGCATGTTGTTGGGGCCATGAACAGAGCAGGCACAGAAACAATGCTAATGAATATCTACAGGAATATTGATAGGAACAAGGTGCAGTTTGACTTTATATCATATAAACCAGATTCTGACTATGATAAAGAAATTAAAAGACTGGGTGGAAGAATTATTAAATTATCCAAAACTCAATCTATCAAAGAAATTTATTATGCAATAAAAAAATATGGTCCATATTATGCGGTTCATTCCCATACGATGTTCCATTGTGGTGTAGTGAACGTTGCAGCAAAACTGGCTGGTGTAAAAGTTAGGATTTCACATGCGCATACAACACAGGACAGAAGTGACACCCTAATAAGAAAACTCTATATCAAGTCAATGAGATTTATAATTAATGCGTTGTCAACAAAGCTGTTAGCATGCAGCAATGAAGCTGGAAGGTATTTATTCGGAGAAAAAGTTTTAAACAATTCAAAGTTCACATTCTTTCCTAACCTGATTGATTACTCCAAGTTTCTAAAACAGCAAAGAAAGAAAATCAATAAATTTAAGGAAGAACAGGGGCTTTTAAATAGCATAGTCATTGGACATGTTGGCAGGTTTATAGAGGCTAAAAATCACCAGTTTATGTTAGATATAATTGAGCACGTTCTCAAAAAAAACAATAAGTTTAAATTACTGCTGGTCGGTGACGGAGATTTAAGACCACAAACTGAAAAATCGGCTAGGCAAAAAGGTCTATACGATAATGTGAAATTTGTTGGCATGAGAAGCGACATACCTGTTGTTCTACAAAGTATGGACCTGTTTATTTTTCCGTCTATCCATGAGGGGTTGGGACTTGTGTTACTGGAAGCCCAAGCCAGTGGATTGCCTTGTATCGTATCTGAATCAATACAGCCTGAGGCAGACCTCAATATTGGACTATTTACACGTATTTCATTAGCTGACGGAGCTGAGGTTTGGGCCGACAAAGTTTTAGAACTGGTTGGTAAAAAAGAAAACAATGTTGACCGGATCATTAATAGCTTTGAAACTAGTGGATATTCGTTACAGGCAGGTATTTTAAAATTAATGGGCATTTATAACATGTCGGAGGGTATATGAAGAATATATTAATTTCTTCATTTAATATGGAGGTTGGGGGAGTTGAAAGAAGTCTCATCAGTATGTTAAATAACTTCGACTATCAAAACAACCATGTGGATCTTATGCTCTATAGTCATACCGGTGATTTTATGAGTTTACTTCCTAACCGGCCCAATCTGTTGCCAGAATTGGAATCATATAAGACGTTTGGTATGTCAATAGGACAAGTTTTAATGAGCGGAAATCTCACTATTGGAATGGCCAGGTTATTTGCAAAGTTTAAAATCAGCCTAAATAAAGCACCTGAGGATTGCTATAAACAGATGCAGTATATGTGGAAGTATTCTTTACCATTTCTACCCCGGCTTAAAAAAGAATATGACGCAGCCATCAGTTATCTGGGGCCGCATTACTTTGTAGGCGATAAAGTAAATGCTAAAACAAAAATAGCATGGATTCATACAGATTACTCGTCAGTAGATACTAGTATAAATCTAGACCTGAAAATGTGGAGTAAGTTTGAATATATTGTGGCTGTATCACAGGAATGTAAAATTTCATTTTTAAAAAAGTACAGCAGCCTAGAGAACAAGGTGATTGTAATAGAGAACATAACATCTCCGGACTTTATCAGAAAAATGTCTGATCATGGGTTGGACAATCCTATGGCTAATGACCGCAGATTCAAAGTCATCACTGTTGCAAGGTTGTCACATGCCAAAGGTATTGATAATGCTGTGCGAGCCCTGAGGATACTAAAGGACAGGGGTTACAGCGACATAGCCTGGTATATAGTTGGCTATGGTGGAGATGAGGATATGATCAGAGGATTAATAGCAAAAAATCACATGGAAGATTGTTTTATACTTCTAGGGAAAAAAACTAATCCATATCCGTACATGAAAGCCTGTGACTTATACGTTCAGCCATCCAGGTATGAAGGTAAAGCTGTTACTGTTACTGAGGCGAAAATACTGGGCATGCCCATACTTATCACCAACTATCCTACTGCCAAAAGTCAGGTGCAGCATGGTATCGATGGGGTGATTACTGAGCTCACCATTGAAGGGATAGCTGATGGAATAGAAAAGCTTTATAAGGATCAAGACCTTAGAAAAATGTTAGCTGATAACTGTTATAAAACAAATTATGGAAATAGTTATGAATTAGATAAATTATACAAACTGTTAAGCTAGCGAGGCGAGCATTTGTGGTACCAAAAGTAAGTGTTGTTGTGCCTATTTACAAAGTAGAAAAGTATCTCAATAGGTGTGTAGACAGTATACTTAATCAAACATACACCAACCTGGAGGTTATCTTAGTTGATGATGGGTCCCCTGATAACTGTGGTAAAATCGCAGATAATTACTCAAAGAATGACAAACGAGTAAAGGTAATACACAAGCAAAATGGGGGGTTATCTGATGCCAGGAATTGTGGAATGGAGTATGTTACGGGGGAGTATACGGTTTTTGTTGACAGTGATGATTGGTTAGATAACAAAATGATCGGAGAAATGGTTAACGCGATTAATAAGTTTAATGCTGATGTTGTTCAGACGTCTTTTTATTACGCTTACGAAAATTACCTGCTTTTTGACAACCGGCATTTTCAGAAAGATAGTCCTCCTGTTATTTTATATAGAAAAACGTTAATGTACGAGTTAGTAAGAAATGATACTGTAAAAAACTTTGCATGGGGGAAGCTTTACAAAACATCACTAATCAGGGGTATTCCATTTGAAGTAGGTGTATTGTTCGAAGATGTATTCTGGGCATATAAAGTCATGCATCAGGTGAATAAGTATGTAATCCTGAACCAACCCATGTGCTATTATTGTCAGCGAAGTGATAGCATAGTATCCACATATACCCCCCGGAATTTGGATTTTATTAAAGGTTTAAAGGTAAGGCACCATTTTATTGAACAATTTTACGAAGGTTTGGTTGATGAATCCTATAAGCTGATCTTAAAGTCCAGTCTGATTCATTATAATATGCTTCTAATCAACCGGAAAAAAGATAAAAGTGGATTAAACCGTAAAGAGATTCAATTCTACATTAAAAGTAATTTCGATAAGTTAAAAAAGGCAGTGGATGATGATACTCGGTTAAAGACACAACTGTTTTTGTTTTCAATACATCCCAGTTTAAATATCCTATTTCAACTTATAAACAAGATAATTATAAAATTAGTACCGTCACTACAAAAAAACAGTTTCGAGCGAATTGATTTTTAAAATATGCTTGATACGGCACTTTTTACCCGGCTAAGTAAAGGAGACAATTCTATATATGATTGAAATAATCTCAACCCTCAAAAAAAAAATTGCGTTACTTATTATATCTTTTTTTAACAGGTTACCTGTTAAAAAAAATAAGATTTTTCTGTTTAGTTATTACGGAAGCCAATATGGATGTAATCCTAAATATATTACGGAATACATTCTTGATAATTGTCCCACCGGCAAATTCGATTTGGTATGGGCATTTAACGATTTAAAATTAAATGAAGGTTTGCAAGGCATAAGGAAAGTAAGAACCATGTCTTTAAGATATTTTTATGAACTGTGTACTTCAAAGGTAGTTATAACGAATTTCAGAACAACTGATTTATTTGTAAAAAGAGTAGACCAGTATTATATCCAAACATGGCACAGTTCATTGCGTTTAAAACAAATAGAAAAAGATGCCGAAAGTTCTCTTCCCTGTCATTATGTTGAGATGGCTAAAAAAGATTCGCAGAAGTGCGACTTGTTACTGTCTGGCTGCCAATATAGTACGGAAATATTTCAGCGCTCTTTCTGGTATAACGGAAAGATTTTTGAACATGGAACGCCGAGAAATGACTTGCTCTTTAGAAATGACACCACAATTAAAAGAAAAATAATCGATAGTTTGAAGATTTCCGAGGATACCAAATTTATTATGTATGCCCCCACTTTTAGGAGGAACAACAATTTAGACGTATATGATTTAGACTACCCCAAAATTTTGGAAAAACTGCGAACAAAGTTTGGAGGAGAATGGGCATTTCTGATAAAACTCCACCCGCACTTACTTTCAAAGTCTGGCCATTTAATCTATGGAGAAAATATTTTCGATTTTACTACATATCATGATGTTCAGGAACTCTTGAGTGTATCCGATGCTTTGGTGTCTGACTACTCCTCAATAATTTTTGATTTTGCTTTGACTCAACGTCCATGTTTTCTATATGTTCCCGATTTTGATGATTATGTGGATAATGACAGAAAATTATATTTTGATATAAGACATCTTCCTTTTGTGAGTTCGTACGATAATGATGATTTAATAAATAAGATAGAAAATTTCAATCCCGAACAGTACAGACAAAAATTGAGAGTTTTTTTGCAAAGTATAAACAGCTTTGAAGATGGCAGGGCGTGTGAACGGATACTAACACATATAAGTGAAATATGTGTTAGTGAAAAAAAGGGGGGTACTTATGAAACATTACAAGATTGGTTATACAACAGGAGTTTTTGATTTGTTTCATATTGGACATCTAAACATTTTAAAAAGAGCAAAAGAACTATGTGAATTTCTAATTGTTGGAGTTAGTACCGACGAATTGGTAATAGAGTATAAAAACAAGTGTCCGGTGATACCACACAATGAAAGAATTGCGATTGTTGGATCGATTAAATATGTAGATAAGGTAGTTAATCAAATTAGCAGAGATAAGTTCGTAGCATGGGAAGAACTCAGATTTGATGTCATGTTCGTTGGAGATGATTGGAAGGGGAGCCCTCTTTTTATTGAAGCTGAAAAGAAGTTCCATGAAGTAGGGGTTGAAGTAGTATATTTGCCTTATACTCAGGGAGTGTCTTCGACCATGGTCAAGCAGAAGATTTCATAAATAAAAAGTGAGGAACTACGCTTAGCTGGAATCTCACAAAAGGCGAAAGGTTATAACATGAAAAAGAAGCTGTTATTTGTTATAGACTCTCTAGAGTGTGCGGGAGCAGAAAAGAGTTTGGTTACGTTGTTATCTTTATTAGACTATTCTAAGTACACTGTTGATTTAATGCTGTTTGCGCACGGTAAACTTCTTGAACAATTAGTCCCGGACGAAGTGGATATTTTAAGCCCATTAAAATATACACAATTCTCCAGTTTGAATTTGAAAGAGGCCTTTTTATTCTGTATAAGAAAATTCGACTTTAGGATGCTCTCTAAGAGAATTAAATACTCAATTGCTATTCGTATGAAAAAATATAACAATGTGCAAAAAGCGATGATCTTTTGGCAAAGTATTTCAGATGTAATTGAGAATAATCCTGTTTTGTATGATGTTGCTATTAGTTATGCGCAGGGAACTCCTACTTTTTATGTTGCTGACAAAGTAAATGCAAAGAAAAAGTTCGCCTGGGTAAACGCAAACTTGAAACTGGACCAAAGAGAGAAAGATTTTCAAAAAAAGTTTTATGATAAATTTACCAATATAGTTGCCGTATCCGATTCAACAAAGGAGGTATTGTCAGGAATATTTCCTGATTATTCCGAAAGAGTTCAGGTTATTTACGATATAAACAATCCTCACTTAATTTCAAGCTTAGCAAAAATACCGCACGATTTTGACGATGACTTTGACGGGATAAAGATACTAACTATAGGGAGATTAGCCTATCTTAAAGGCTATGATATTGCTCTCGATGCTTGTAGAAAGCTTAGAGATAAGGGGATTAAATTTAGATGGTATGTACTGGGCAAAGGTCCCCTAAAAGGAGAAATTGAACAATACATAAAAGAAAATGATTTATCCGGTCATTTTATATTGTTAGGGGTAAAAGCGAATCCATATCCTTTTATTAATAAATCAGATATTTATGTACAAACATCAAAGTCTGAAGGATTTGGACTTGCTATTGCAGAGGCCCGGATGCTTAACATACCGGTAGTCACTACAAGATTTGATGCGGTTTATAATCAGATGATTGATGGGAAAAATGGACTTGTTGTCGATATGAATGCTGATGCTGTCTGTGACGGAATTTTGAAACTAATAAATGACAAAAAGTTAAGAGAGAATATCATAAAATACTTATATCGTGAAAAAAAGGGAAATATTGAGGAAATACAAAAATTTTATCAACTTATTGAATGATCTCTTGGCTTGAAAGAGGGCTGATTTATGAAGAAAAAAATATTGTTCATGTTAATAAATATGAATGTTGGAGGAACTGAAAAAGCTCTTCTTAATATGGTGGCAGAGTTTCCTAAAGACAAATATGAGATTACAATTCTGATGCTTGAAAAGTATGGCGGCTTTTTAGATTTAATACCTGGTGGAGTTAAGGTCCAATATTTACACGGATATGAGAAGATAAAGAGTATGCTAAATAAGCCTCCGCAGTTGGTAGTTATGGATTATATCAAGTCAGGAAAAATGTTAAAAGCTTTCAATATTCTGATACTGTACCTGGTTTCAAAGGCAATAAAAGACCGAAGTTTTTTCTTGAAGTATATCCTAAAGGATTATCCTGTGAATAACTTTGAATATGATGTTGCAGTTGCTTATGCCGGCCCAATGGAACTAATAACTTATTATGTTTTAAATAAGATCACTGCCAGGAAAAAGATTCAGTGGATTCATTTTGATGTTACTAAAATCGGGTTTAATCCAAATTTTGCAAGTAAAACATTCAATAAGTTTGACAAAATTTTTGTTGTTTCTAAGGAAGGAAAAAAACAATTAATTAATATACTTCCCATGATAAAAGATAAAGCTGATAATTTTCCCAATATTATATCACCAAAAACTGTAATTAAAATGGGCAATGAAGGGAATGGATTTGAGGATAATTTCGGCGGGGTCAGAATCCTTACCGTAGGACGGCTCAGCAGAGAAAAAGGGCAGGACCTGACAATTCCTGTACTGGCCAAATTAAAAGCAGACGGGCATAAGGTTAGATGGTACTGCATAGGAGATGGGGGAGCGCGAACCGAGTATGAACAACTGATACAAAAGTATCAAGTTGAACATGATTACATATTTTTGGGTAATAACCCAAATCCATATCCTTTCTTGAAACAATGTGATATATATGTACAACCATCTAGACATGAAGGATACTGCATAACGCTTGCGGAAGCCAGATGTTTTAATAAACCAATTATAACCACTAATTTTGCGGGGGCAAAAGAACAGATAAAAAACGGAATAACGGGTCTGATTGTTGATTCTGACACAGAGGAAATTTATGAAGCAGTTAGCAGGTTGCTCAACAACAAAAACTTATGTGCTAATCTTTCAAATAATCTGGGTAAAGAAAATATTGATACTACGACAGAAATGAAAAAAATTTACTATCTGGCAACTGATAATACGTAATCTAATCTGAGGCAATGAAAGGTAATTGTAAAATGAAAAGTCAACTAAAAGCAGGTGCGTTATTGTCTTATGTAACTCTTGTTGTCAATAGTGCTATATCAATAATATATACTCCTGTAATGCTGCGCCTTTTAGGTCAATCAGAGTATGGTTTGTATAGCCTGGCCAGTTCTGTTGTAGGATATATTGGTGTACTAAACTTTGGCCTTGGCAATGCTGTAATTAGATACACAGCAAAATTTAAGGAGCTTAAAGACGAGGAGGAATGTTCCAATCTTTTTGGTATGTTTTGTATTATATACGGAATCTTAGGTGCGATAGCGCTAATAGCAGGAATAGCATTAACGGTTAACTCACACAAAATATTTTCTGATTCATTAACTATGGCTGAACTTAACAAACTAAGCGTTTTAATGCGGGTGAACGTAGTAAGTATATCAATGGGGATTGGCCTTGGTGCTTTTAGTTGTATTATTCTTGCTTATGAAAAATTCGTCTTTCAGCAGGTTATTGGTTTGCTAGGAGCAATTATTAACCCTCTTATAATGTTACCTCTTCTTATGATAGGTTATGGGTCAGCTTCAATGGTGATTGTCACAGCCTTAATAAATTTAATAACCATCTCGGCAAATATATATTATTGTTTTAAGGTTTTGAAAATAAAAATAGCATTTAAAAGATTTGAACCAGATCTTCTGAAGGAAATTATTGTGTTCTCATCTTTTATTTTCTTAAATTTAATAATAGATAAAATATACTGGTCTACGGACCAAATAATAATAGGGAAATTTATAGGTACTGTAGCTGTCTCTGTTTACTCTATTGGGGCAGTATTTTCCGGGTATTTCTCGGGGTTTGCGGCGGCAATATCCAATGTATTCTTGAGCAGAGTAACAGGTATGGTAGCTAAAGGGGTATCAGGACATGAATTATCAGATCTATTTATTAAAATAGGAAGAATTCAGTTTGTTGTAATATCATTTTTTTTAAGCGGTTTTGTTATATTTGGACAAGAATTCATTAATTTATGGGCCGGGAAAAATTATTCCAAATCATATACTATTGCTCTTATCATTCTCGTTCCTTTAGCCATACCTTTGATACAAGGCATGGGAAGCGTTATTCTTCAAGCTAAAAATAAACAGAAATTTAAATCAGTGCTTTATTTTTTTATTGCATTAGTAAATGTCTTTTTGAGTGTTGCTTTTGTTCAGAGGTGGGGGATAATTGGATGCGCAATAGCCACTGCATTAGCGTTTATCATTGGAAATATAATCATTATGAACTTCTATTACTGGAAAAAGATTGGCATAGATATACCCAGGTTTTGGATTAATATATTTGGGATGAGTACACCACTGTTAATTAGTTTACTGGGCGGAACTTTTCTTAATAAACTGTTTCTGGCCGATAACTGGAAGATATTTTTAATTAAAGTATTTTTATTTGCAGCAGCATACGCGATATTAATATGGTTAATCGGGATGAACAGGTATGAGAAAGATTTGTTCATTCAGCCGGTTAAAAAAATAATTCTCAAGTTCTCAGGTGGAAAATCGTATACTACGTCGCCAACTCAATATAACGGCCATTAAAGAAATTAGGATAACACTCTTATTAAATATTTATCACGGTGGTGTAAGATTTTGCATAATTTATCATTAAATATTATTAATAATAATAGCAAAGCCTCCCGGATATTGGATATGCTGCGATTTTTTTCTGCGTTGGTGGTTTTTCTGTTCCACTTTTACATTCCGCTTCCTGGTTACCAGGCTGTTATGGTCTTTTTTGTTCTAAGTGGTTATTTTATATCTTCAACTATACTTAGCTCTATGAAGAAAAATAGGTGGAGTTGGCCCGATTATCTCTTAAAAAGATTAACAAGGCTTTGGATTGTTCTTATACCCAGTTTGATATTGACTTTGATGTGGGGCAAAATACAATTAAGTCTCTTTGGCGCACACAATCTTTCCGAATATCTGGATTTTAAAACTTTTTTAGGAAATTTATTTTTTTTACAGGGCATAATGGTCAAGCCATACGGCTTAAATGGACCATTATGGAGCTTGAGTTACGAATTTTGGTACTATATTTTGTTTCCATGCTTAATACTGCTAATTTGCTCGCCCAGAAATCTCACGAAGATGGTGTACGCCTTTGTTTTTATATTAACTTCGGTTTTTGTAGGTAAAAGAATTATCTCATACTTTCTGCTTTGGCTGCTGGGTGCTTTGATTGTAATTATCAAACCGTTGAAGCTTAAAAACAAATTTATAAACCATGTTATATTGATTCTCTCTTTTCTGGCAGTGCTTTTTTCAATGAATTATAAATCCAGCTGGGAAACCTTTTTTCCAGATCTGCGTGTAGGAATTGCTTCTGCGATCTTTATTTATCTTGTTATCAGCATTTATAATGATGACACTGCCAGTGCTAAATTTAGCATCAGTAAACAACTTGCAGGATTTTCTTATACTTTATATCTTACACATTACCCTTTAGCTACGTTAATAACCGTATGGCGTTTTTCACCATTATGGCCTTTTACAAAAACAACTTTACTCGTTAAAGCAGTGTTTGCGATTTCTGTATTTTTATTTGCATTTATAATTGCATTATGCACTGAAAAACATACAGATAGAATTAGAAAGATATTAGGTAAATGTATTTCTGGTAGCAAAGCTGCCGAAATAAAATTACCTCTTACCGATACCCGCTAAAATGATAAGACTTATTAATGTACCAGAAGCGCTAAGTAGTTGAATTGATATTGCTTTTTCAGCTATGGTGATTGTTAAGAGACAGGGGAGATAGTCAATGACGTTCAGTCATAGTTTTAGTGTATACATATTTATTTATTTAATAATACCGGCCCTTTTTTTATATAGATATAAACTAGTTTATAGTCATGAAAATTACCTCAGCAAAAATAACACCGAAAACTTGAGAGGAATAGCCATCTCTGTTATTATAATTCACCATTTAGTTTCAGCTACGTCTAAACCTGATTTATTAACCCCGTTTATCGGAATAGGATATTTGGGAGTAAGTATATTTTTTTTCCTCTCAGGATATGGAATAACCTCTTCTTACTTAAATAAAGCTAATTATTTAGATGGTTTTTTCGGTAAACGAATGGCGAAAATTTTTATACCGTTCATTGTGTTAAATTTAATACATTTGAGTATTAACTGGATGGCTTTTGGCCTTAAATATTCTCTGCTTGACAGCATATTCTACATTTCGGGGATTAACTTAATAAACGGAAGTATGTGGTATATAAATGCGATATTCTTCTGGTACATTTGTTTTTATGTTCTGTTTAGATATTTTGAAAAGCATACTGAAATAATGTTCATAGTAACGGCTCTTATATATTTTTTTGGTTGTAAACAGTTAAATTTGGGAAAGTACTGGTTCGATACGTCTTTTATATTTCCTATTGGAGTTTTATTTTGCCTTAGGAAAGATTATATCATGACTATTCTACAAAAATATTATTATCACATAATATTGGTATCAACATTTTTTTTCGTTATCTTTTTTAAAATTAATCAGGGTAAGACATCGCTTGCAGCAATTTCTGCAAGATCTACTGCGGCTATAATGTTTGTTGTGTTAATTTGTTTGTTTCTCTATAAAGTTGATATATCAGGCAATAAGCTGTTGGCATTTATGGGGTCTATTTCATATGAGTTGTATTTAATCCACGCCAGGATAATACAGTTAAATATAGTATCAGTAAACAACGGAATCAGTTTTGACAAAATAGTGTTCTATTTTATGCTATCAATTGTTTCTGCCTTATTAATGAATAGATGTACTTTAATTATGCATTCAGCTTTTAACAAGTTTTTGAGGAAGAAGAATAAGTTTATTGAAACAAATGATACGTTTAAAATTTAAAAAATAAACTTGGTTAACTTATAAATAAAAATTCAGGCTTGCCAAACTCCCTTACTATATATAGTATGGGAGTTTTTTTCTGGACTTGTAGAAGTTATGTTAACATCGCGACTCAACAATGCATATTATGATCTAAAAATAAATAAGATTTATGTAACTCAAAGGAGTGTTAAGTGTGAGTCAGTTTAAGTTTGAACTAGACTTGGAGCGATTAGGTATTAAGGAGACTGGGGCATCCCCACTGGAAACGTCTATTGGTCTAAATCAGGCTTTACAGTATGCCAAGGAACAAGGTTTTAATAAAATAATATTTCCCACCGGTACCTACATAATAGATGAAGCGAATCCAATCGTTATAGATCTTAAAAATACAATTATTGATTTAAATGGTTCAACAATGCAAATTAATACCAACGGTTCTGAGGTATATTCAATATTTGAGTTTAGGGACGGTGCTGAAAACGTAAAGCTTACCAACGGTACTGTCAGAGGAGACAAGGATACCCATGACTACTTAACTATAAAGGGTTCACATGAATGGGGCTGCGGAATAATAGTTAAAACCGGATACAATTTGCAAATAGATAATATGACTGTTACTAATGTTACGGGATATGGAATAAGCATTGAAAGTGGAATTCCTGTGACGACAAATAGATTTCATACCTTATACACCAGAGATGTTGTTCAGGGTGGGATTTCAGATGACGGCATCCCGGTAGAAAGTACCGCTTTGACTAGAACCGCCAAACCTTATGATATAAGTATGTGCGGCGGTCAATTTGAATTGGGATACACCCTTGGGTATCTGGGCTATCCGTATCTTTTGAATAGAGAATATACTGCTTATTTTTATGATAAGGATATGAATTTTATTCAGAAGACTAATTGCCTACAATTTAAAAAGGTGGTTATTCCTTTCGGTTCCCAATATGTTCATTTTGTCTATCCTCAGGCCACTATAGTCAGTAATATTGGCTACTATGGATGGATTACTAATCTTAAACCTCCGATAAATTCAAAGCTTACTAATTGTCTTATAAAAGGCAACAGATGTTTGGGCCTTGCCGTTTGTGGTGGTCAACAATGGACAATTGAAAATAATATCTTTGAAGGTAACGGAGGTGCAATGGCTAATTATGCCGTTGATTTTGAGGATGGTTTTGAATTAATTCAAGACTATGTATTCAAAAACAATAAGTTCGTGAATAACAACAATGATTTAGTAGTAGCTGCAGGTGACAACCTGGTATTTGAGGGGAATGAATTTCAGAAAACGGTTTATATCTGGGAGAGAACGACCAATTATAAAGTAATAGGCAACTGGTTCAATGGTGGCAGTGTGACCTATAGAATAAAAAGAGAACTATGTGAAGTCAGGGATAATCAATATAGTAATAGTGCGGTACGTACAGCGTCATTCTCGTCATTGGTAGTTACCTTGACAAATGAGATTTTTACTAATTCGCATCTTGCCGACATAGCCCCGGGCACAAAACTGAATAATTGTACCATTAAAGCGACAGGCAAGCCATACATAAAAAATGCTATTATGGAAAATTGTACACTTGAGGTTGCTTCTGCAGAGGCAATTAGTTTAGTTTTGAAAAACTGTAAAATCAATAATTCAAAAATGAATTTGCATACGGAACAGTTGTTTGAAAGTTGTATTATTGCGGATTCCACCTTTTTCACTTATAGTGATACCACCAGAATTCAATTGAATGAATGTGAATTAGTAAATTCCCAAATGAACTATGGTACCTCGGGTAATAGAGTAGAGACAATATTTAATCTATGTATGGCTATTATTAATAAAGACCGGCCGTTGGTCCGCCTCTCAGCAGGTAAAACACGAAATCTATTATTCAAAAATAACACAGTTATAAACCGAGCGGCGAAACCGATTATTGAGCTGTATGATACAACTTATACAATTCCTGACGGTAATTCAACAATGGAAGGTAACAATTTTACTCAAACAAATTACAAATATATTTTTGACGGTGTTAACATAACAAAGGGGATTTTCAACTTTACTGACAAAAATAACTCTATAATAGGATCAGAAATGCTAAATCCCAAATACATAGGAAATCAATACTTTAATATTATCAGGTAGGTTAGTAGTAATGCATTACCCCTTGAAACAGGCTTGCATTTTTTCGTGTACCTTGTTTTGAGGGGTATTTTAATGCCTTGGTCGAATATGTGATACGTTTTAATTTCGTTTAATTATATTTCGACAGATGTAACAACAAATATTGAATAAATTACAATCAAATTTCGACAGAAGTTTAGTAAAAAATAAATTATAATTTATAAAGACTCATATTTTAATTGAGGACAATTATGTGATGTTATTTCTGTTGTTGGCGGGAGGGTATTTTTATGATACGAAAAATAATAAACTTTCTCAGATGGAAGTTAAGAGGTGAAGTCCCAACAGAACATTTGATTAGAATGGGGTTGAAAGTTGGTAGTAACTTTAGTAGACAACAAGGCTGTGTTATTGATTATTCACATTGCTGGTTGATCTCGATAGGTGACAACGTAACGTTGGCCCCGAATGTACATCTCCTGGCACATGATGCAAGTACCAAAATGTTTCTAAATTACGCGAAGATTGGACGTATTGATATTGGAGACAATGTTTTTGTGGGCGCTAACACTACTATCCTACCGGGGGTTAGAATAGGAAACAACGTCATTATTGGCGCTGGAAGCGTTGTCTCGAGAGACATCCCCGAAGGCAGGTTAGTTGTGGGCAATCCTGCGAAGGTAATATGCACGACCGAAGAATATTTAAGAAAAAATAGAGAATTAATGAAGCAGAGACCTTTGTACGATGAAAAGTGGACACTTAGAGGAGGCATTACCGATAGTCAAAAAAAACAGATGCTTAAATCATTAGAGAATGATATAGGTTATGTGGAATGAAATTTTTCAATAATTAGAATGTTTGTTATAATAATAACGACTCGTTAGGAAACACCTAACAATTGGTATAGCTTTTTCTAAATTCGAATGTAGGAGGGGTTGGGCTGATGGCCATTCTTGTAACTGGTGGAGCAGGTTATATCGGCAGCCATACTTGTGTAGAGTTATTGACTGCTGGTTACGAAATAGTTGTACTAGACAATTTTTCAAACAGTAAACCAGAATCGTTACGGCGTGTGCGTGAGATAACCGAAAAAGATTTAAGGTTTTATGAAACAGATTTGCTTGATGAAGCAGCAGTAGAAACTGTGTTCAGGGAAAACCAAATAGACGCAGTCGTTCATTTCGCTGGACTAAAGGCAGTCGGAGAATCAGTACAAATACCCCTGCACTATTACCACAACAATATCACCGGTACACTAATACTTTGTAAGGTTATGCAGAGCTTTGGCGTTAAAAGGATTGTTTTCAGCTCTTCTGCAACCGTTTATGGCCTACCCGAAACGGTGCCGATTTCCGAAGATTTTCCGCTGGGGGCAACAAATCCATACGGACGCACAAAATTAATGATAGAAGAAATACTACGGGATCTTTACACATCAGATAGTCAATGGGGTATTTCACTATTACGCTATTTCAATCCGATTGGCGCTCACCATAGTGGACGAATCGGTGAAGACCCCAATGGGATACCTAACAACCTGATGCCCTATATAACTCAGGTAGCAATAGGCAAATTAAAGGAGCTTAGCGTGTTCGGTGGTGACTATCCGACATCTGACGGTACTGGAGTTCGGGATTATATACATGTAGTTGACTTGGCAAAAGGTCACCTGAAAGCCCTTGAAAAATTGATGTCAACTTCGGGAGTTAACTCGTATAACCTTGGGACAGGTAAAGGGTACAGTGTTTTAGAAATTATATATGCATTTGAAAAGGCAAATGGTGTGAAAATTCCTTACAGCATAGCAAATCGCAGGCCTGGAGATATAGCCCAATGCTTTGCTGATCCCGGGAAGGCAGAAAAAGAGCTTGGTTGGACTGCTAAAAAAGGTATTGAAGAGATGTGTGCTGATGCATGGCGTTGGCAGTCAAATAATCCGCATGGATATGATGAAATATAACGTTAATTATTAAGGAATCAGGCAACTTAAAATGAATATGCTTTTAACTTTTGGCGCTGAGAAAAAACTCATGGAATTAGTTTCATGAGTTTTTTCTTTTGTAATAACTGAATCAACTTATATGCGAATATACTTTTCGAAGAATAGACAAATGTTTTATTTATAGCGACATTGTTTTTAATTTTAAGACGACCTATTTCAGCACGGTTTTCATGTACCAACAATTATAATGAAAATAATGCAAATACTGGCAAACGGTCTAATTTATTAAAAGGTCTTATTTATTAAATAGTAAAAAGAAAATTTGTGTGGTGAGAAAAATTGAAACGAATATTTGATTTCACTTCAGCACTAATAGGATTAATAATACTATCGCCTGTTTTCACTGTTGTAGCAGTTTTAGTCAGGATAAAGCTTGGTTCTCCGGTATTATTTAAACAGCAACGGCCTGGTTTACATGGAAATCCCTTTTTTATATATAAATTTCGTACTATGACAGAGGAGAGGGATGCCGATGGCAACCTTTTGCCGGACGCCCTCCGTCTTAATTCCGTTGGGAGGTTTCTTCGCAGGTACAGCCTGGATGAACTTCCTCAATTATTCAATGTAATTAGGGGAGAATTAAGCCTTGTCGGGCCAAGGCCTTTATTGATGGAGTATTTGCCTTTGTATAATAGTGAACAGTTCAGGAGACATGAGGTAAGGCCCGGGATAACAGGGTGGGCTCAGGTTAAGGGAAGAAATGCTATCAGCTGGGAAGAGAAGTTTAAGTTGGATGTATGGTATGTAGATAATAAATCCTTTTGGCTGGATATGAAGATTTTGTGGCTAACCTTCCTTAGAATTTTAAAGCCGGAAGGGATTAGCCAACAGGGCCATGCCACAATGACAAGGTTTCGAGGTGTGGGGATATGAGCGGTTTGCTTATAGTTGGGGCTGGTGGACATGGTAAGGTTGTTGCCGATTTGGCATTAGATGATGGCCGCTGGGATAAAATTGCTTTTTTAGATGATAGGTATAAACAACTAGGAAGCATACTTAGCTGGCCTGTATTGGGGAATTTACTGCAGGCCCGGGAATATCTGCAGGATTATCCTGATCTGGTTGTGGCTATTGGAAATAACGGACTTAGGGTTAAGTTGCTTAAGCATTATTCAGATTTAGGTTTCAGACTTCCCATACTATCCCATCCCACTGCTTTTATCAGCAGGGCAGCCATACTTAAGCCAGGAACGGTGGTTTTTGCCAAAGCAGCAGTTAATGCAGGGGCCAGCATAGGATTTGGCAGTATCGTTAACACGGGCGCGACCGTTGATCATGACTGTGATATTGGCGAAGGAGTACATATCTGTCCTGGGGTTAACCTTGCAGGGGATGTGAAGGTGGGCAATTACAGCTGGATTGGTATTGGGGCTGCTGTCATTCAGCAGGTAGCTATTGGGGAAAATGTCGTAATCGGTGCATGTTCGGTTATTGTCAAAGATGTGGAAAGTAATGTAAAGGTGTTTGGTATACCTGGGAGGGTGGTTGCGAAGAAATGACTGTAGCTGCTAAGAGAATTTACCTTTCTTCACCTCATATGGGGCAGTATGAACAGCAGTTTATTGCGGAGGCATTTACAACTAATTGGATTGCACCTTTGGGGCCTCACGTGGATGCTTTTGAAAAGGAAATTTCGGAGTATGTTGGAATAGGAGGGGCCGCTGCCCTCAGTTCCGGTACGGCAGCTATTCATCTCGCTCTAAGACTTTTAGGCATTGGCTCCGGGGATATTGTTTTTTGTTCAACATTGACCTTTGTCGCCAGTGCCAATCCTATTCTCTATCAGGGTGCGACACCGGTATTTATTGATTCCGAGCCTGAGACTTGGAATATGTCCCCTGCAGCTTTGGAGAGAGCATTTAAAGCATGCGAACAATCCGGCAAGCTGCCCAAGGCCGTAATTATTGTGAATCTTTACGGACAAAGTTCTGATATGGAACCATTACTGGACTTATGCAGCAAATACGAAGTCCCGGTTGTAGAAGATGCGGCAGAATCACTGGGGGCGACCTATAAAGGGAAAAAAAGCGGGACCTTCGGGAAATACGGCATTTATTCCTTCAATGGCAACAAAATAATTACCACCTCTGGCGGAGGAATGCTTGTATCAGATGACCTTCAAGCATTGGAAAAGGCTCGCTTTTGGGCGACTCAGGCAAGGGATCCGGCAAAGTACTACCAACATAGCGAGCTTGGACACAACTATCGTTTGAGCAATGTGCTTGCTGCTATTGGCAGAGGTCAGCTGCGGGTCCTTGATCAAAGAGTTCAGGCTAAAAGAGCAGTTTTTGAACGGTATAGGGCTGCATTTTGTGAGGTAGATGGAATCGAATTTATGCCGGAAGCCAGGTATGGTCAATCCACCAGGTGGCTTACAGCGCTCACTGTTGACCAGGACCGATGTGGAGTCAGTGTTAATGACATAATTGATTGCCTGGCTGAAGAGAACATTGAGGCCCGCCCGGTGTGGAAGCCCTTGCATCTACAGCCGCTGTTTCATCAATATGAATATTATCCCCACTATTTGGACCAGAGTGTTTCAGACCGGCTGTTTGAAACGGGGTTGTGTCTGCCATCTGGCTCAAATATGACAGAGGATGAGCAATTTAGAGTAATTGAAATTATTAGAAGATGTACAGGAAAATAAACGTATAAGGTGTGGGGTTAGCATGAGTTATCAGAAACGAATCATTTTCTTAAACCTAGTAGATGCCCTTATTGTTGCGGCAGCTGTTACTATGGCTTATTTTCTAAGATTTGATTTTCAGATTCAAGAGAATTACTATCTTCTCCTGCCTCATGTAATTACGGCTCATGTTGTCATTGTTTTGATTATGTTCAACAGAGCTAACATGTACCGCCGGATGTGGCAGTATGCAAGCATTGGAGAACTGGTTTCTCTGGTCAAGGCAACATTTATTTCAGAGTTGGTTTTTGCTCTCTTGGCTGTTACAATACATACCCATTTTAACTGGTTTATTATCCCGCGTTCAATTTACCTTTTATCCTCGGTATTGATAATAGTATCAATAGGTGGATCCCGTTTTGCATGGAGAATGGTCAGGGATTCATATCTTAATCAGGCAAACCGCACCTATAATCGCAGAACCTTGATAATCGGAGCAGGAGATGCCGGTGTATTAATAGCTAAAGAGCTAAAACAGGCAGTTAATCCGGAGTTATATCCTTTTGCCTTTATTGATGATGACAGGTCAAAATGGAATCTTCAAGTTCTAGGGATGCCTGTTTTAGGCGGGCGGGAAAAGATACCTGAGGTCATTAAAAAATTTAATATCGAGAAGGTTGTTGTCGCTATCCCATCAGCCTCTAAATCCGAAATAGCCAAAATCATAGCTGTTTGCAAAGACACCGGTGCTAAAATCAAGATTTTGCCCAGAGTAGGCGACCTTGTAAATAATATTTCGGTTAGCATGATTCGTGAGGTTAATGTAGAAGATTTACTGGGCAGAGACCCTGTTCAGGTAGATCTTCAGGGAATAGCAAACTATGTTACAGACCAGATCGTTCTGGTTACAGGAGCGGGTGGGTCAATTGGTTCCGAACTGTGCCGTCAGATATCGCCCTTCCAGCCCCAAAAACTGATTCTGTTAGGTCATGGTGAAAACAGCATTTATGATATCGAAATGGAGTTATCAGGCTCCTTTCCAAGTTTACAGATTGAAACTGTCATTGCCGATATTCAGGATTACAAACGTCTCAGGGAAGTATTTGAAATATATCGACCGGCAGTTGTGTTTCATGCAGCAGCCCACAAACACGTTCCGCTGATGGAGAGGAATCCTGCGGAGGCAGTTAAAAACAATAGTTTTGGGACAAAAAACTTAGTTGATTGTGCTCATGAACATGGTGTATCACGTTTTGTCATGATTTCCACTGATAAGGCTGTCAATCCGTCCAGTGTTATGGGTGTTACCAAGCGGATAGCTGAGATGTATATTCAGGGAATGGCCCGGACAAGTAGAACCAAATTTGTGGCAGTTCGCTTCGGCAATGTGCTTGGCAGCCGGGGCAGTGTGATTCCACTGTTTAAAAAGCAGATTGAACAAGGTGGACCGATTACTATAACTCATCCTGATATGGTTCGCTATTTCATGACTATCCCGGAAGCAGTCCAGTTAGTGATTCAGGCCGGAGCCTTTGCCAAGGGCGGTGAAATTTTTATCCTGGATATGGGCAAACCTGTTAAAATAGCGGACTTGGCTCATGACCTCATTAGGCTTTCTGGATTTGAGCCCAATGTTGACATTCAGATTAAGTATACCGGTGTCAGGCCGGGGGAAAAACTGTTTGAAGAAATACTTACTAATGAAGAGGGTGTTACGGCAACAAAACATAACCGGATATTTGTCAGCAAACCAGGGGAGTTTTCCTTGGAGGAACTGGAATTCATGTTAAAGAAAATAGAACAGGTTGTTAATGGTAAATCAGGTCCTGAAAAGGCTGAAGATGTTAAAAATATTCTGAAGCAAATGGTTCCTACATACAACTGCCCTCTTACCCGAAGCATAATCAGCCGGGAAGTTTTTAACAGCCATAAAGAAACAGCAACCACCAATTAATATTCTAAGCAAACCATAAGTATTGGAGAATTTTATGAGTTTAATAGACATATTGAAGAAGGCTGTCTGGTTTATTGTTAAATATATAATAACTAATATTGTGGTATTTGGGCTAATATTTATCTATGTCGCGAGAATTGAACCAAGGTGGATTGAAGAAAAGGAGCAATCAGTTTATATTACGAATTTACCTGCGGCTTTTGAGGGGTTTCGGATTGTCCAATTATCAGATTTACATGGAAAATTATTTGACTATAATGAAATTGCCAATCGGGTTAATAGGCTAAAGCCTGATCTGGTAGTTATTACGGGTGATGTCTTTGATCAGAGTGAAGAGATTCCAGTCGAGTATGTTGAAATGGCATTAGGCGGCCTTATTGCAAAACACGGTACATATTTTGTTTTCGGTAATAATGATACTTATTTAGATAAGAATGCGGTCAAAGAAAAATTGGCTAATATCAATATAAAAGCCCTGGTAAATGAGTCTACCATGATTAAACTGAAAGGTAACAGCCTTTATTTAGTGGGGGTAGATGACCCCTATTCTCAAAAGGCAGATTTGACAAAAGCTTTGAAAGGCACCGGCTCACGAACAAAGATTCTTTTGGCCCACACTCCCGAAATTATTAATGTTGCCGCCAAAGCAGGCGTTGATCTCACTCTGGTTGGTCATACCCATGGCGGCCAAATAATGATACCTTTTGTTCCAAGGCCTTTTACTAATGTTAGTAAAGGGTATGAAAAGTACCTTTCAGGGTTATATTGGGTTGGTAATAGTCAAATGTATGTTAACCGGGGGTTGGGGGAAAACGACATCCATATGCGGTTTTTAAGCCGACCGGAGATAACGGTTATTACGTTACATGAAATGTACCGTAAAGAATGAATGTAAGGCTTTCTTAAAAAAAACAACCACTACAAATCATACTGTAGTGGTTGTTCTACCTTAGCGAAGTCGTGCTTCAAGTTCCGCTTTTTTATCTTCAAACCCGGGTTTGCCCAGTAAGGCAAACATATTATTCTTATAAGCCTCAACCCCAGGCTGGTCGAAGGGATTGACTCCCAGGAGATAACCGCTGATACCACATGCTTTTTCAAAGAAGTAAACCAACTGCCCAAAGTAATAATCTGTTAGTTCTGGTACATTAACTACCAGGTTTGGTACACCACCGTCAACGTGAGCTAAGAGTGTACCTTCCATGGCTTTTTTGTTTATAAAATCCATTTCCTTACCAGAAAGGAAGTTCAAACCGTCAAGGTTTTCCCTGTCTTCTTGGATAACTACAGCTTTTCGGATTTTCTCTACGTTTAGGACTGTCTCAAAGATACTTCTGGACCCATCTTGTATGTACTGCCCCATCGAGTGAAGGTCAGTAGTCAAATCAACTCCCGCCGGGAAAATCCCCTTTTGGTCTTTGCCTTCACTTTCGCCGTAAAGCTGTTTCCACCACTCAGTAAAGGAATGCAGTGTCGGTTCGTAATTCACCATTATTTCTATGGTTTTATTCTTGCTATAAAGTATATTTCGAATCACCGCATATTTGTAACAGTCATTGTCCATGAGACCAGGAGTTTTGTATAGTTCCATTGCATCTGCAGCTCCCTGCATAATGCGGCTGATATTTATACCTGCTGCTGCTATGGGAAGAAGACCTACTGCAGTCAGGACAGAAAACCTGCCGCCTACGTCATCTGGAATGACAAAGGTCTGATAGCCCATTTCAGTGGCAAATTTTTTCAATGCTCCCTTTTCTTTATCGGTGGTGACATAGATTCTTTTGCAGGAACCATCTTTACCGTATTTGTTCTCCATGTATTCTCTGAAGATTCGGAAGGCAACAGCAGGCTCGGTTGTGGTACCTGACTTAGATATTACATTTAATGAAATATCTTTTCCCTCAAGAATATCGAAAATTTCGGATAGATAAGTTGAACTAATGTTGTTGCCAACAAAATATATTTCAGGTGTATTTCTTTTTGTTTTTGGAAGGGAATTATAAAAAGAATGTGACAAGGCCTCTATCCCGGCCCTTGCTCCAAGATATGACCCACCTATGCCTATAACTATCAGCACATCGGAATCTGATTTTATCTGCTCTGCAGCATTCTGGATTTTTTCAAATTCACTTTTATCGTAGCTTAAGGGAAGGTCAACCCACCCTAAAAAGTCGCTGCCGGCTCCAGTTTTATTATGAAGCATATCATGAGCTGAATTTACGAATTTTTCCAAACAAGCCAACTCATTTTCATTAATAAAACCAGAAGTATTAGAGTAATCAAAGTTAAGCTGCCTCATATCGCTCCTCCTTTGAAATTTCAATTTATTGTATATATTTCCCAAAATAGTCACCTGTATTATATCAGATGGTTCATAGCAAAGCAACCGCCGTATGGTTGAGACACTGGTCCTGTAGAGTATTTTATACACTTTTGAATAACTTAGTCCTCAGGTCTGGAAAAAAGTTAGTAATTGTGACATAATTTATATGGCAGGCTCTCACGAAATTTCAATAACTTTGCGTTAAGTAAGGTGCGTTATTAATATATGAATTGATTGGGAGGACGAAACATGAAAAAAATCCGTAAAGCTATTATACCGGCAGCAGGACTAGGCACGCGGTTTTTGCCTGCTACAAAGGCTCAGCCGAAGGAAATGCTTCCTATAGTTGATAAACCGACAATTCAGTATATAGTAGAGGAAGCTGTTGCGTCCGGGATTGAGGATATCCTCATTATTACAGGCCGTGGTAAAAGGGCTATAGAGGACCATTTCGACCACACTCTTGAGGTAGAGCTTTTATTAGAGCAGAAAGGAAATCTTGACCTGCTTGATATGATCAATAACATATCAAACATGGTAGATATTCACTACGTTCGTCAGAAGCAGCCGCGTGGATTGGGACATGCTGTGTATTGTGCCCGGAAGTTTATTGGGGACGAGCCCTTCGCTGTCCTTTTGGGTGATGATGTAATCGTTAGTGAAAAACCCTGTCTGAAACAGCTGATGGAAGTCTATTATAATGTTGGTGGCAGTGTTCTTGGTGTCCAGAGGGTGGATAAAAAAGATGTTTCTAAGTATGGTATAGTGGAACCTGATGGGAGTTCTGAAGGGCAAACAGTCCGGGTAAAAAGCCTTGTAGAGAAACCGGGCGACAAGGAAGCTCCTTCGGATATCGCTGTTCTTGGAAGGTATATTATTGAGCCGGAAGTATTCAATATACTGAATAAAACCAAACCTGGAGCGGGGGGAGAAATTCAGCTTACAGATGCCCTGAAGGTTCTTGCTGCAAATCAATCGGTATTCGCCCATGTATTTGAGGGTAGGCGTTATGATGTAGGGGACAAGCTCGGATTTCTTCAGGCGACGGTGGAGTTTGCCCTGTCCCGAAGCGATCTTGGGACTCAGTTTGCTGACTATTTGGAAAAGCTGGTGCTCGGTAATGTCGGGCGTGAAGCTGCACCAGGTAAGGAAAAATAATGGGGGGATTATTACATTATGAATATAAACCCGGCGATATTTAGGGAATATGATATCAGAGGTCTTGCAGAGACTGAACTCACTCCTGAAATTATATTTAAATTAGGACAGGCTTATGCCACTTTTCTCATCGAAAGGTCTGTAGACAAGGTTCTTATTGGAGGGGATGTACGTCTATCAACTCCCGTTATTCGGGAGAATTTAACGGCAGGTATCACTTCATGCGGCCTTGATGTAATAGATATAGGGACAGTTACTACTCCTTTGTTTTATTATGGTTTATACCATTTTGATATAAACGGGGGCATAATGATTACCGGCAGCCACAACCCCAAAGAATTTAACGGACTTAAAATGGCTTACGGCAAAACGACCATTTACGGTGAAGATATTCAGAGAATAAAGCAGATAATTGACCAGGGACAGATAAGAGAAAAGGGAAACACTGGTGCGGTAACCAGAGAAGATATAAGTGAAGATTATTTGAAAATGCTGTTGGATAAGATTAAGCTGGGTCCCCGGAAACTAAAAATTGTGGCAGATGCTGGCAATGGTGCAGCCAGCCTTTACATAGAAAAGTTTCTTAAGGGGCTGGAATGTGAAGTTGTCCCCCTCTTTTGTCAGCCGGACGGGAACTTTCCCAATCACCATCCAGATCCTGTAAAAAGGGAGAACCTTAGTTACTTAATTGATGAGGTCAAAAAGCAGGGGGCCGATTTGGGAGTTGCCTACGATGGTGATGCTGATAGGATCGGAGTGGTAGACGAATCCGGTGAAGTAATCTGGGGAGATAAACTCATGATTCTTTATTGGCGCGAGATTTTGGCTAAAAATCCTGGTGAGGTTGCCATAATTGAGGTGAAATGCTCCCAGGCTCTTGAAGATGAAATTGTGCGGCTTGGTGGTAAACCGTATTTTTATAAAACCGGGCATTCCTTAATCAAAGCCAAGATGAAAGAACTCGGGGCCCTTTTTACCGGGGAGATGTCAGGTCATATATTCTTTGCAGATGAATTTTTTGGTTTTGATGATTCTTTCTACGCCACAGGCAGGCTTCTAAGAATTCTTTCAGGAACCGACCAACCTCTCTCCAAGCTATTTAACGATATCCCAGTTTATTATAGTACAGCAGAAACAAGGATTGACTGCCCTGATGAAGTAAAGTTCGGAATGATTGAAGCAATTCGTGAAGATGTTCTTAAAGACTATAACGCAATCACAGTTGATGGGGTTAGAATCAAGTACCCTGACGGATGGGGTTTGGTTAGAGCTTCTAACACTCAGCCTGTTTTAGTCGCCAGGTGTGAAGCCAAAACTCCTGAAGGTCTGGAATTTATCACCGCAGATTTGAAGAGCCGCATCTTAAAAGCAGGACTAAAAGATTTTTCATGGGAATATTGATATTGCAAGTGGAAGTGTCCATATAAACTATGGGCACTTTTTGTTTCTAATAAAATGTTAAATTTTTTATTATCCGCGGCCAAATTTAAAGGAATGTAGCAAAAGTCATTAGAAAATCAATAAATATTACCAGTTTCAGGTATTTGTACTGTCGAAACGGGGAATTATAGGAACGCAGGTACAGACTGGAAACGGAGGTTAGAATCGTGAATCTAAAAGAAAATCTGGAAACGATTTTTTCCCGTCTTGAGAATATGTTCAGGGCGAAAACCGTTATAGGTGATCCCCTAACTATTGGTGAGATAACTCTCGTTCCTGTCGTTAATGTAACCTTTGGAATCGGTGCCGGGGGTGGAGAAAGCGCGGCTTTTGGAGAACAGGGGGGAGGGGGGCTGGGTGCCGGTACCGGTGCACGTATGACTCCTTCTGCAATCGTGGTGATAAATGGCAATCAGGTTAGCTTACTGCCTGTGGAGGGGCGTAGTTCTCTGGGAAGTGTCATTGAACAAGTCCCTGACATAATCAGCGAGTTGCGTAAAGTTGTCCAGACAGATGAGGATGATTTTGACGATGAAATAGAAAGTGATATAAAAGATAAGCTAAAAGATGATGCACAAGATGACATTATTGAAAAAGTTGAAGACTTTGACGAATTTGAAGATATTTAAGTGTCAAATAGCTGTATTTAAAACTCGTTTTTTTGCCTTGTAGGTGAATAAACGGGTTTTTTTATTTTGTTGATAAATTTTTGTTCTAATTGGCGGCGATGTAAATATATTGAATTTGTATTCTAATTTCAGGAGATGGTAGAACATGGACATAAAGTCACCAGAGTATGAGTTCCCGGAATTTTATCATGAAAGTTATCTAGTGCTTTTGGTAAGAGACCCTCATTGTATTTATGCTTACTGGGAGCTAAGTCCGGAAAGAAAAGCAAACTTAAAACAGCAGTTCATAAGGAGTGGGGAACCACAAACCTACCTAAGAGTATTTGATTTGACAGGACTTGAGTACAAAACAGACAGCTCACATACTTTCCGCGATATTGCTGTACACCCCATGGCCGACAATTACTTCATCAAAGAATTAGAGGACAACCGTTCGTATCGCGCGGAACTGGGAACTCTGGATGATGGTGGTTTTTCAACTCTTCTGAAGTCGAATACGGTGCATACACCAAGAAATAGTATGGCGGAAGATTCGCTGTCTATTGAAAAACAAAATTTTATGGTTAAAGAAGTACACGGCAAAGAATTATTGATAGGTTCCTTCGCAAAACAGGGAATCTACGGAGATTCTAAGCGAATTAATATTTCATCACCGGATGGAGGAATTATTTATGGTAAAAGGGTACCTGAGTTTAGTGCTTCATGCTCACCTTCCCTATGTAAGGCATCCGGAAAAGCAGTGGAGTCTGGAAGAAAACTGGTTTTTTGAAGCATTAACAGAAAGTTATGTGCCGATTATTAATATACTTAATAGACTCATAGATGATGGAGTTGACTTCCGAATTACCATTTCTTTATCACCACCGTTGATTTCCATGATGTCAGATAAATTGCTGCAAAACAGGTATTTAATACGCCTTAACCAGCTTATAGAACTTGCAATTAAAGAGGTTGAGAGAACTAAAGGGACTGAGTTTGAGGGTTTGGCCAGGATGTACCTGTACAGGTTCATGGAAGTGAGAGACACTTTTGTTATACGGTGTAACAAAGATCTTCTAAGAGCGTTTCGCCAGCTGTTTGAAACTGGGAAGGTCGAATTGATAACAAGTTGTGCAACCCACGGATACCTGCCGCTGATGGTAACCAAAGAGAGTATCAGAGCTCAGGTTGCGGTAGCTGTGGATTTGTTTTCTCGGCATTTTGGGTCCCCTCCCAAAGGAATGTGGCTGCCTGAGTGTGGGTTCAGTCCCGGGGTTGATCAGGTTCTAAGTGAGTTTGGAATCCTTTATTTCTTTACAGACAGTCACGGCATTACCTTTGCAACCCCTTCTCCAGAAGCCGGTGTATATTCCCCTATGGTTACCCCAAGTGGTGTGGATGTGTTCGGAAGGGATCCTGAAACATCCCGCCAGGTATGGGATAAGCATTTTGGTTACCCCGGGGACTATTACTATAGGGAATTCTACCGGGATATCGGTTATGACCTGGATTTGCCGTACATTAATGGCTATATAGGTGAAGATGGACTTAGAATCGATACAGGGCTCAAGTACTTCAGGATAACGGGATCAACAAATGAAAAACAGGTATATGAACCGGAAAGAGCTAACCTGAGGGCAGCTGAGCATGCTGAAAATTTTATTTTTAACCGGGTAAAACAGCTTGAACAACTAAGC
Organism: Thermincola carboxydiphila; assembly: GCA_016841045.1. Lineage (GTDB taxonomy): Bacteria > Bacillota > Thermincolia > Thermincolales > UBA2595 > JAENZX01. The sequence goes on along the minus strand of JAENZX010000012.1, from coordinate 65,435 downwards.
TCCGGTATGGAAAATCCACCAATCATTACAGCGCCGTATGATGCTGAGCTGTTCGGTCACTGGTGGTATGAAGGGCCAAACTGGATCGACTTTGTATTTCGAAAAATACACTATGACCAGAACACGGTCAAAGCTATAACTCCTCTTGAGTATCTCGAAAAACACCCTGTTGTTCAGATGGGCTTGCCAGCGGGTTCCAGTTGGGGCCATAACGGTTTTAATGAAATGTGGCTAGACTCTTCAAACGCCTGGATTTACAGGCATCTAAACAAGGCAGAGGAAAGAATGGTACAGTCAGCGGCTGCGAACCGTGATTCATCAGGCCTGACCAAGAGGGCTCTAAATCAGATGGCCAGAGAACTCCTCCTGGCTCAAAGTTCCGACTGGGCTTTTATAATCAAAAACGGTACAACGGTGGAGTATGCAAAAAAACGTATCTATGACCATGTATCAAGATTCAATAGACTATATTGGGCAACGCGTAATCATGAGTTAAACGAGGATGAGATAGCATGCCTTGAGGAACTGGACCCTATTTTTCCGGAACTGGATTGCGGTATTTATCTGCCTGAGCCGACAAGCAGCGGCGTTTCTACATCAAAAATAATGTCAAATAAACAGAAAATCAGTGTATTAATGCTTTCATGGGAATTTCCACCCAGGACTGTTGGTGGCTTATCAAGACACGTTTATGATCTTTCACAGGCGTTGGCAGCTCAGGGAGTAAAAGTCCATGTAATTACCTGTCATGTGCCCGGCACTGTTTCTGATGAACTTGTTGGCGGGGTGTTTGTCCACCGGGTATATAATTCGGCAGAGGATACAGAAGGGTTTGTTGAATGGATAGAACAACTCAATGAGGCGATGATCAAACGGGCAGAGCAGCTGCTGGAAATAGGGAGATTTGACATTATTCATGCTCATGACTGGTTGACAGCCCATGCAGGGATAATGTTGAAAAATTCATACAAAATCCCACTGGTCTCTACGATTCATGCAACTGAATTTGGCAGAAACCACGGAATTCACAATGATATCCAGCGTAAGATTAACCAGATCGAATGGAAACTTACCTTTGAATCATGGAAGGTAATTTGCTGCAGCAAATATATGGCCTGTGAGATATCGCAGGTGTTTCAGCTTCCTGGTGATAAAATAATGATTATTCCAAATGGTGTCGAGGTAACTAATATTACACCTTCTGCCCCAAACCTCACGTTCAGGGAGCAGTATGCGGCGTCTTTTGAGAAAATAATATATTTTGTAGGAAGATTGGTACCTGAAAAGGGTGTCCAGGTTTTGATTGATGCAATCCCAATGGTGCTTGAGCGTTATCCGGATGCAAAATTCATTGTTTCGGGGGTTGGAAGCTACCGGGAGGTTTTAATGGCAAAAGCACGGCAGCTTGGAGTCAGCCATAAGGTGTTTTTTACCGGGTTTGCCGATGACTACACCCGTAACATGCTGCTGGCTTCCAGCGATACTGCTGTATTCCCCAGCCTATATGAGCCCTTTGGCATTGTTGCCTTAGAAGCTATGGCGGCCAAAGTGCCGGTAATAGTAAGCAACACAGGAGGACTGTCCGAAGTAATTGAAGACGGAACCGATGGACTAAAAGTGACACCTAATAATTCACAGGAGTTGGCTAATGCAATTGTCCGCATTTTAAGTGACGGGGGCCAGGCAGAAAGGCTAAAACAGGCAGCATGGGATAAGGTTAACTCGGTTTACAACTGGAGTGTAATAGCAGCCGATACCGTTTCTGTTTACAGGGAAACCCTTGATGATGCTGAGACCAATGGTTTTATAAGTTCGATAAATACGAGGAGGAGAGTGGGTACTTAATGAAAGCTGTAATTATGGCGGGCGGCAAGGGGACCCGGCTTAAGCCCCTAACTCTTAAAATCCCCAAACCAATGGTTCCTGTGTTGAATAAACCTGTCATGAGTTATGCCGTTGAATTACTAAAAGAGCACGGTATTAAGGATATTGCGGTAACTTTACAGTACCTGCCTGAAGCTGTAAAGAAGTATTTTGGTGATGGCTCATCTTATGGAGTGAATATAGAATATTTCGAAGAACTTACCCCGTTAGGCACTGCAGGCAGTGTAAAAAATGCATCGCGGTTTCTTGATGAAACATTTATTGTTATTAGTGGTGATGGGATTACCGACTATAACCTGACCAGAGCTATTGAGTTTCATCGTCAGAAAAGGGGTATTGCAACTATGGTTATGGCAAAAGTGCAAAACCCCTTGGAATACGGTGTTATTATCTGTAATGAAGACCGGAGAATTATCAGGTTTTTGGAGAAGCCGTGCTGGAGCGAAGTTTTTAGTGATACGGTAAATACAGGTATTTATATATTGGAGCCGGAAATTTTTGATTATTATGAGGAAAATGCTTTCTTTGATTTTAGCAAAGATCTTTTTCCTCTCCTGCTTTCTCTTGGCAAACCCATGTATGGATATACTGCGTCGGGATACTGGTCAGACATCGGCAGTATCGAACAGTATCGCCAGACTGTACGTGACATTATGAACGGCTTAATTAAAATCAATATCAACGGTAAGCAGACTAAAGATGGAATATGGATAGGCGAAAATACTGTTGTGGAACCGGGAGCGGAAATACGAAAGCCTGTTTTTATAGGGGATAACTGCATTGTTCGAAGTGGGGCACAGCTTGGCGAGCATGCCGTAACTGGTAATAATAATCTGATTTCTAAAGATGTCTCAGTGAGATCAAGCATAGTATGGGATAACACTTTGCTGGATGCCGGTACTTCGGTGGAAGGTTCAATAGTCTGCAGCCATGCAAAAATCGGACAGGAATCTGCCCTTTACGAAGGTAGTGTGCTGGGTGAAAACGTTGTCATAGGTGTAGGGGTTACTGTAAAGCCGGAGGTTAAAATTTGGCCAGATAAAATGGTAAATGATGACGTGGTGCTTAGGAATTCTTTAATCCGGAGCAGGGGGAACAGGATGAACCTCTTCTCCACCTATGGGGTAACGGGTGAAATTAATGCAGATATAACGCCTGAGCTGGCGGTAAAGCTGGCAGTGGCTTTTGGGACAGCACTTTCAGAGGGTGACTGGGTTGTTACAAGTTCTGATGATACCCCGCCTTCCAAGGCTATTGAGAGGGCGATAATTTCAGGACTGGTATCAACGGGAGTTAATGTTTACGATATTGGAACTGTTAACACACCGGTCGCAAGATATGTAATTAAAACCCTTGATGTAAAAGGGGGATTACATATCAAGGCGGTCGGTGACAGTTTAGAACAAGAATTTGTTATAGAATTTTTGGACAGTTATGGGATAAATATATCTAAAGATATGGAACGAAAAATAGAGAATTATATAAACCAGGAGGATTTTAGAAGGATAAAAAGTGATGGGTTTGGGCGAATAAAATATGTGCCTCAAATGGTTAAGGCCTACAGGGAAGGGCTGCTGCAGGTCATAAACCATGCTTTAATAAAAAAGCGGAGAATTAGGATATTGGCAGTATTTGATTCTGATAGTCTAAACTGGTTAAGCCCGTCTTTGGCTGAAAACCTTGACTGCCGTTTAACAGTTAGGAATAGTAAGGACTTTTCGATCCATCAAATGTCAAAAATTATCCGGTCCGGCAAAGCAGACTTTGGTGTCATTTTGAACAGCAATGCAGACAGTCTCACAATAATTACTGAAAGTGGAGAGGTTATTGAAGAAGAGAAAATGTTGAAACTCTGGTCATACATATCGCTGGATAGTATGCCAGGGTCAAGAGTTGGTGTACCGGTTTATGCTTCCTCAGTAATTGAGATAATTGCCGATTTAAAGGGTGGCGAGGTAGTTAGGACAAAATGCAGTCCCAGAGCCCTGATGGAAATTAACAGGGACGATATGTTCCAGCCAATGTTTGATGGCATCTATTTTTTGTTAAAACTTCTTGAATACCTCCAGGAAAAGGACACCAATATTAGCAGTGTTTTGGAACAGATACCGCAAATGTACAGTACGCATAAAGAGGTCTACTGTCCCTTTTCAAGAAAGGGAGCAGTAATGAGACAGCTTGTTGACAGCCTTAAAAAGGAAAAAATTGAACTCCTGGATGGTATAAAGGTATGCTGCAGTAAGGGATGGACTCTTATATTACCTGATGGAGAAGAACCGGTTTTTAGGGTGATGAGTGAAGCGGGTAATATCGAGGATGCTCAGGAGCTTACTGATTTTTACGTAAGTCTGATAGACCGCATAAAGACAGTTAGTTAAGGGGGAGTTTTGTGCCCAGACCTTTAGTGGTGGGAAATGGTGAAATGCTGGTTACCTTTGATAACGGGTTAAATATGCGGGACTTGTATTACCCGTTCGTTGGCCAGTGCAATCATATACAGGGTAATAAAAACAGTCTTGGTGTCTGGGTGGAAGGAAAGTTCACTTGGGTTGATGAACCAGAATGGGAGAAGACTTTAAGGTATAAAAAAGAAACACTTATGACTTGTATAAGATTGGTTAACAGGAATATGGAAATATCGATTACCATAAATGACGCTGTACATTATCATGACAATATCTTCCTTAAGCGGCTTGTTGTACGGAATCATACGGAACGATACAGAGAAGTCAGGCTGTTCTTTACCCATGATTTTTGCATCTATGAAACAGAGGTTGGTGATACAGCAGCTTATGAACCCGACCCTGGGGTGCTGTACCATTATAAAAAGGGCAGGTATTTCCTGGTAAACGGTATTTCTAATTGTGGGGGGATATACCAGTACGCAACTGGTACGAAACGATTTGGCGGCGCTGAAGGAACCTGGAGGGATGCCGAAGACGGGCATCTTCAGGGAAATCCTATTGCTCAGGGTTCGGTTGACAGTACAATCAGCTTTAAGTCAGAACTTAATCCGCAAGGGCATGATACAGTATATTACTGGTTAGTGACGGGGAAGAAATTTAAAGAAGTCAGCCAGCTGAACAATTATGTTCTGAACCGTACACCTGAAAGTATTTTAACTTCGGTGGAATTTTACTGGATGCAGTGGGTTAATAAAACAGACCTGGGTAACGTCGGGCTGCCTCAGGATGTAATTGGCCTTTACAAGAGAAGTCTGCTGATTATCCGCACCCAGGTTGATAAAAGGGGCGCCATCCTGGCCGCTAATGATTCAGATATATTGAATTACAACAGAGACCATTATAGTTACTGCTGGCCAAGGGACGGAGCGCTGGTTTCGTATGCACTGATACGTGCAGGGTATCCGGAAATGACAGAACCTTTTTTCAGATTTTGTGAGAATGCATTGACGCCGGGGGGGTTTTTACTCCATAAATACAATCCTGACGGTTCTGTTGGTTCCAGCTGGCATCCGTGGATTCATAAGGGTAAGCCCCAGCTGCCTATTCAGGAAGATGAGACAGGACTTGTGATATTTGCTTTATGGGAATATTACCTGTATACAAAGAATATCGAGTTTGTGCTTCTTTTATACAGGACCCTGATTCGCCCTGCTGCAAAGTTTATGGTCAAATTCATGATGGAGGATTATAATCTGCCCCGGGAAAGCCACGACCTTTGGGAAGAACGGCGCGGAATCTTTACATTTACCTGTTCCGCTGTCTACGGGGGGCTTATGGCAGCAGCCAACTTTGCTGAGGTCTTTGCCGACTTCCAGTCGGCAACATTGTTTAGAGACACCGCTGCCAGAGTCAAACAGGGGATTTTGACTCATCTTTATGATAAATCCCTTAACCGTTTTCTCCGGGGAGTTTATGTAGGAGAGGATGGGTTTTTACATAAGGAACCGACTCTCGAGAGCAGTGTATGCGGAGTTGTAAGATTTGGAGTGCTTCCTCCTGATGACCCCCGGGTCGTAACAACTATGCAGGCGGTGGAAAAGGGTCTGTGGGTACAGACGGGGATTGGCGGGATAGCCCGTTATAGTGATGATCACTACTTTAAGAAGTCGGAGGATACGGCCAAAGTACCTGGAAATCCATGGTTTATCTGTACCCTGTGGTTAGCAGAGTGGTATATAAATAAAGCCATTTCTGAAGAAGACCTGACCCGGCCCCTGGAAATATTAAAATGGGTGACCAGCCGGGCTATCTCCAGCGGCGTTCTACCCGAACAGATTCACCCGTATACCGGAGAACCCCTCTCAGTAGCCCCCCTGACCTGGTCCCACGCCGAATATGTCTTAACTGTCAAAGAGCTGATTGATAAGCGAAACAAAATCAAAAGAGACAGTTAACCACAGAGGTGCTCACAGGCACTACTCAAGGGTCTGAGGACACAGAGGCCACAGAGAAGACTGCTGACTTTTCTATCCAATGGTCTACATAGTATTGATGAAAACAGTGATTATTTGTTAAGATTAGCGAATTTAAAGTTGTATAGTAAAAAATATTTAGCAGGAATTTCCTTCAATTTGTCTAATTTTGTAAAGATGAATTGGGGGGATTAAGGAATGCTACAGATTGTTAACGGTGGTGTATATAATGTATTATATAATGGAATATACGGAGCAGAATTTATAGGAGAGCATCCTTCATTAATAATTAGAACACTTAAAGAAAACGAAATTTATTTGGTTGTTCCTCTTACAACCTATACAAAAGAAAAGTGGGAAAAAATTAAAGAGAAGGGTTTTGGAATACGTATTCCTTCTACAAATTCAATTGGTAGAATAGATAAATTTCAAGTAATCCATAAAAGAGATATTAAAAATAGATGGAGAGATGGAGATTTATATTTGAAAATTAGTCTAGTAGAATTAGAAAAGGTTAATAAAAAACTGCAAGAATATGTTTTGCTGTCATCAAATAAAGCGCATAAGGAATATTCGAAGTACTTCGAACAATATCAAGCTTTCTCACAGGATTTTTCTACGATAATTAGTGATAATAATAACACAAATACCATCTTTAATGTAAACGCAAAAGATAAAGAAATAATATTTAGTTGCAAAAAATTTAATGTCAACTCACTCACAAAATCAGATGTTGTTGAAATTGTTAGGCGGCACTTTGATATTGGAGATTTTCTAATAAGTTTAGAAGACAATGATTTGAAAATTACAGTAAAAATAGTTGAATAACATTTGACAGTAAAAATAAATGTGTTATAATTGATTTGAGGGAAGGGTAGCGTTAGCATAAATCCAGCCCTAACTAAATGATGGGTGTGGAAGGGTAGTCAAATGACATAAATCCAGCCACAATTAAAATTCGAGAAAAAGCCATTTGCTTTTTCTTTTTTGTATAATTTTGAACTCAATTTGCATACAATGAAAAGGGTGGATAGGGCAGATTTATTAATCGTAAGACCAGCCACAAGTGAGAAAGGCCCCTACCAAGGGGCTCTTTCTCATTTATAGGCTAACAGAATCTTCATAAAATCGGAGGTCTTTTCTCTTATTCTGCTGTCGTTTTGACAGCTTATTTTATATGTGGAAGGAATGAATGATTCGGAAGTTGACTTTTGCAAAATTATTAAATTAATAATTCAAGAAGAAGTAGAACCTTTAAAAGAAAAAATTGCTCAGTTAGAGAAATTAATTCAAACAGATGGAAAATCAATACTAGGCTTAGGATTTTAACAGGGCCTTTTTAAAAACAGTGTTAGTTGAAGGGGCACTACTAACCTAAAAGTACGGGTTACTCCTTGGAACTAGCATAGGGTGTGACTGTTTGCGGAGATTTTTCATTGTGTCAATATCGTCTGTCAACTTATCGTATCAATTTACAAACCCGCAGGGCGGAGGCGCTTGGGCGGGGACCCAAGGATTTGTAAATTGAGGCGGTTAGTTGACCAGATATGGATACCTGATAAATCGGAGTAAACAGTCACACCCTTGGCAGAGAAAGGAGTAACCCCGGCACCAAATTATAACTTTATCCTACTATCACAATATTAAATAATTAAACTGCCGGAATGTGTTATAATAACATTTGATGTCAGATTTTTCCGAGGAGTAAGATGGAGAAGCGGGATAGCGAAAATAATATTGTTATAGACATTAATGAACTGGTTAAAAACTTCGAGGGCTTTGAAGCTGTAAGGGGAGTAACCTTTTCTGTTTATGCAGGGGAGTGTCTTGGTCTTCTGGGCCCTAACGGGGCAGGAAAAACCACAATAGTGAAAATGATTTATGATTTTTCGCCTATTACAGCGGGTGAGTTGAGGGTATTTGGTGAAAGTATCGTGGACAGTGCGCGAAGGATAAAAGCCCGCATAGGCATTGTACCTCAGGAGGACAATCTTGATCCTGAACTTACTGTGCTGGAGAATCTCCTGGTTTACGCAGGTTATTTTCGAATGAACAGGAGGCTGGCGGCAGAGAGAGCTCAGGAAATACTGGATTTTATGGATTTGTCAGAGAAGGCTGATGCTATAGTAAACAACCTGTCAGGAGGAATGAAGCGGCGTTTGACATTGGGGCGAGCCCTTCTGAATAGACCTGAACTTCTTATACTGGACGAGCCTACCACTGGGTTGGACCCATATGCCAGGCACATGCTGTGGCAGAGGTTGAGAAAACTGAAAGATACGGGTACAACTATGCTGCTGACTACTCACTATCTAGAGGAGGCGAGCCAGTTATGTGACCGACTTGTTATCCTCCACAGGGGAAAGGTTATCGAAACTGGCGGGCCGCAGGAACTCATGGACAGGTACGTGGGCAAGGAAGTACTGGAAATGGGTTTGAGTACTGATGATTTATCCGCTCTCATGGAAAATTCGGGGGACCTTATTAAAGACCATCAAAAATTAGGAGATTATGTTTTGTTTTTTACCAACGCGGGAGAGGAACTTTCAGAGTTTATGTCTGTGAAAACCAAGAGTCTGGATGTTCAGGTGAATTACCGCCGGTTAAGACCATCCACGCTGGAGGACGTATTTTTTAAACTGACCGGCGAAAGCCTTGGTGACTAAAATGAATTTAGATTACTTCCTCAATGCATGGTCAAAGGAAAGTATGAATCTGGGGTGATCTTGTGTACAAGCTGGCTAAGCTGCTGAAGGGTTACACTTCATGGCCTGATATCTCATGGCCTCTGGTATGGAGAGTGTTTCTCCGGAACCTCAGGGTATTTAAAAAGACCTGGAAGGCCAATATAATGTTTAATTTTATCGATCCTATCCTCTATTTGTGGGCTATGGGTTTTGGGCTGGGGGCGTATATTACAAAAATAAACGACCTTTCGTACATTAACTTTCTTGCCCCTGGACTTGTTGCATCATCTGCAATGTTTGCAACATCGTATGAAATGACCTATGACAGTTTTACCCGGATGAGTTACCATAGAACTTTTCATGCTATGGTAGCAACGCCTGTTAGTATGGATGATGTCGTAATGGGGGAGGTCATGTACGGGACCTTTAAAGGAGTTCTTTACGGAACTGTATTTTTAGCAGTTACACTTTTGTTTGGTCTTGTAAAGTCACCCTTAGCTATTATGGTCCCTTTGCCACTGGCAGTGATGGCTGTTGCATTTTCAATAATCTCCATGCTGTGGACAAGCCTGGCGCCTAATTATGATTCTTTTGGATATTTCTTTACACTGCTGATTTCTCCGATGTTTTTATTTTCAGGTATCTTTTTTCCTATTGAGACTCTTCCTGAGGGAGTCCGGACACTGGCTTGGATGACCCCTCTTTATCACACGGTAGAGATTGTCCGCCCACTGATACTGGGGAATACCTCATGGTCAATGGCCGGGCATGTGGGCTGGCTGGTCGGATTTATTGTACTGACCCTGAGGCTGCCTTTGGTGATGGTGAAGAACCGGTTGATTAAGTAGCAGTGTAGTGAGGAGTGGGTAGTGGGTAGTGTGAAATCGGACGGTCTGTGCACGTAAACTACCCACTAAAATTTTGTTATTCGGAACAAATTTGGTATATTTTCTAAAAAATAACGCACAATAATAGTGCATCACAATCAGTAACTTTTTACTTTTTCAGTAACTTTTCATGAACTGCCGATTAACGGCAGATTTTTTTTGTAAAAAAAGTCCCGGTGTAATTTGGGACTTTTATTAGCGTATAATGTTTAATTTATAGAGGCCAAATTTGAGGTATTCGGTGAAAATCAGCCGTGCGATGCGATAATTGTCTGTGCCCGTAGCTGCAAAAAATTCACTGTTAAGAACTGGAGCGGTGGTAACATCAATTCCTTTTTCTTTAAACATTGTTTTTGCTCTAAGTGTATGGTAGGGGGAGGTTACAAGTATTACTGTTTTCAACTGTCTGTCCAGAAGGATTTTTTTGACAAACAGGGTATTTTCCCATGTCGATTCAGAATTTCCCTCAATAATAATGGTTTCATTGGGGAAACCGTCAGTTAACGCCATTTCCGCCATTTTCTCAGCCTCGGAAGGGTTTCCGTTCATATTGCCGCCAGAGAATATTATGTAGTGGCCGTAACCTTTTTGATAGAGCTTCATCCCATATTTATATCTCTCCAGGGTACTTTGGGACAGCTTATTTTCATTTTCCCAACCTCCGCTTAAGACTACTACCGCATCTGCTTTGCGGAGAGGATCTTTAACTACCAAAGGTTCCCCGATCATCTGTACTACAGGTGAGAAGAGAAGGGCAACAGCGAATACAACAACAGCAACCAGGATTATTCTAAGGTATCCCAAATATATACCTCCTTTTTCGATATTTACTCTTATTTTCTACATCCAGACCCTAACTCCTCCCCGCGCTGTTCACGGAAAGGTTTAATTAATCGGCTGACAAGAAACAATAAGATAAACTGGTACCCCTTCTAACAAAATTTATCTCCAATTGAACACAGAGGGCACAGAGTACACAGAGAAAGAGTAAATAAATTTACCAAATTAGAGTTGAATAGATATCTCTGTGGTTTTTCTTTTTTCTCTAGTGAAAGTTACTTACTGCCGGTCATTAATCAGTGTTACTAGAAGGGGCATCGGTTAAACAACTGGTGAGGTGGTCAATATGGAGTGCGGGTGTCCTGTGTGTAATGGTTTAGCCGTAACGGACCGGGTATGTCCGGAATGTGGTGAGACAATGGAAGACGGGGGAATGGTGGAAGATTATTACGGCCCTTACAGTCCGTATGATGATATGGATTTGTATGAGCAGCCAGAGTTTTGGGAGATGGCTGACGAAGCGCCGTGTGTGCACCTATTTACCTGCCCGAAGTGTGGCTATGATGAGCGGGTGGGGTTTAGGAGTGTGGTAATGTAGTAACACAAAAAAGTCTCTTTCAATCACTTACAATATTTGGTATAATGAATTTGCTGGTTTGTAAGTCTTGGAGGTTGATTAATTTGGAAAAAATTCTGCAGCAAATACTAAAGAAACTGGACAAGCTTGACGGGCTTGAAGAAAGGCTTGAAAGGCTTGAACCATTGGTGGAAGAGAGCTACCAATGGTTAAAAGCTTTGGTCGAAAGCAATGAGGTTCACCGGGCTGAAATGGACAATATCAACAATCACCTGGCCCGTGTAGAGGGTGTCCTTGCAGGTTTTGATAAGAGCTTGGAGCCATTACGAAAAGCACAATAAATACATATAAACTACTGCCTCAGGCGGATGTGACATTCCCCTGAGGTTTTTTGTTTTACTTAAAATCGATACTTATGGTAATTTATAATTGTATTTTTGAGTCGCAAAGAATTATAATAAGTATATACTTGTCAAAAATACAAAGAAAAAGGTGAATATTTTGCTGTATTTGTTTCCTATACTTATTATAATTTTTGAATATGTAGCTGTCTCCTCGGCCCTGGCATACGCCAGTTATTCAATTGACTATCAGCTGATTTCGGTAGAACTACTTGGAGGGTTTGTTACCGTGGGCGAAAACCTACCCTATGATGCCGTACCCAATACTGTCGCGACACTTCACGTACTCAGCCTTTTCTTAAGTGTTGTTTTTCTTGGGTACTTCCTATTTTGGGGCTGGAACGGGCATAAGTGCAATCCCAACTACATTGAAGAACAAATTTAGGTTTGAAAATTTTAGGAGGAGGGTCTACCCCTCCTTTGTTAACGTATAATGCAATTTAGTATTTAGACCAGATGCTCTCGATACCCCAAAGTACGGGTTGCTTCGGTTTCGCTGAAAAGGAGGTATGATCGTTTACGGAGTTTTTTCGATTGGAATTCTCATCGTAATTCAACTTGCTGAACCCCTCGGCGAAGCCAAAGGCCCAGAGGATAGGATGTCCGAAGCCGGCACTGAACCACGGACGGTGAATTGGCGGGCAGCCGAGGCTTCGCCATGAGGGGTGAGGTTAGTTGAATCGATGAGGATTCCCGAAAAAACGGAGTAAATGGTCATACCTCCGGGTTTTAACTACCCGAAGCAACCCCGGCTCAGCTAAAGAAGATTTCTGCATAAAAGGCTACTTTTACATTAAATAAAGTTAGGCGCTGTGTGAAGCTATACTTTTTTAAAACATATATTTGTGAGGTCTTATGATAAAGGCAAAATTCATTGAACGTAAAAATCGCTTTGCTGCACTGGTAGAAGTGGCAGGAGAGGAAGTTTTGGCCCATGTGGCCAATTCAGGCAGACTAAGAGAACTGTTATGTCCAGGTGCCGAGGTCTACCTAGAGGACAAACGCGGGGCAGGAAGAGCAACACTATACGACTTGGCCCTTGTCAAATATAAAGGGATGTTTGTATCGGTGGATGCCAGGGTGCCAAACAGGGTAATTGCAGATGCTGTAAACAACGGTCTTCTCGAAGAATTTAAAGGCTGCCGGGTCGTTAAACGTGAAATAAAATACGGTGAAAGCAGGCTGGACCTTCTCTTAGACTCTGAGGGACAAAAGTATTATGTGGAAGTCAAATCGGTAACTCTGGTTGTAGATGGGACAGCCAGATTTCCTGATGCTCCTACAGAACGGGGAGCACGCCATTTAAATGAACTTGTCAGGGCTTGCTCAGAAGGCAACAAGGCAGCCGTAGTTTTTTTGATTCAGAGAGAGGATGCTGCAGTTTTTTCCCCCAACGATACCACTGACCCTGCCTTTGGGGCGGCACTAAGGAACGCCTTTCATAACGGTGTCAACGTTTTTGCTTACATATGTAAAATAAATCTCAAAGGCACAGAAATTATTAAAAGGATTCCGACAATACTATAATTGCCTTCCGGTAAAAAAGGATCAACCGCAGAAGTGAATTGATCTACCGAATCATAAATAGGTGATGATATGAGAAAGCGGAAAATAGTACTCAAAGGCCGTGTTATTACACCGGACAATAAGCTTCCCGTGGATGGCTTTGTTGAAATACTGGGGGAAACCATAACCGCGGTCGGGTTTAACCAAACAGCAGAAGCTGAGGAATCAGTTGATATTTTTGACTTTGGCACGGCATATATTTGTCCGGGGTTCATTGACCTGCACGTTCATGGTGCCGGTGGCAGTGATGTTATGGATGGAACGGGTGAAAGCCTGGACACTATATCCAGGGCTTTGGCTGGAGGGGGGACAACGGCATTTTTAGCCACGACAATGTCTGCTCCTCCCGAAAAGCTGCTTGAAGTTATAAAAGTTGTCGGAGAAGCTTCTCAAAAGGAAGCTGTTGGGGCGCGAATTTTGGGTACACATCTGGAAGGTCCGTTCCTAAATCCCGGGCAAAAAGGGGCCCAGAGGCTGAAAGACCTGCGTATGCCTTGCCTGCAGGAAGTAAAGGAATATGTTAAAACCGGCGGTGGAACTGTAAAAATGCTTACCCTGGCTCCTGAATTGCCGGGGGCAAAAGAAGTGATTCAATACGCAAAATCCCAGGGAATGTTGGTTTCCCTGGGACATTCTGAGGCATCATTTGATGAAGTTTCCGAAGCTGTTAGTTTAGGATTGAGACATGCTACCCACACCCTTAATGCCATGGGAAGGCTTCATCACCGTGAAGTAGGGACTGCTGGAGCGGTTCTTACCTTAGAAGGTCTGACTGCTGATATTATCCCTGACGGTGTTCACATCAATCCGAAGGTCATTAAGATACTCTTAAAGGTCAAGGGAATAACCAATGTATGCGCTGTAACCGACTGTATCAGAGCTGGAAGAATGGGGGAAGGGGAATTTGAACTTGGAGGGCAGACTGTTTTCGTAAAAGACGGCGTAGCCCGCCTTGAAGACGGAACTATTTCTGGCAGCGTTATTGGTATGAATGAAGCAATAAAAGTCCTGGTAACTAAAGTGGGGCTATCCTGGAATGAAGCTGCCAGAATGGCTTCAGAAAATCCTGCCCGCATTATTGGAATAAAAACAAAAGGTCTTCTCAGGGAAGGTATGGATGCTGATATTACAGTACTGGACGAAGACTTCAAGGTTATGATGACTATGGTTGAGGGAAAAGTTGTCAGCTAATGTTGGAAACAAAAAAGACCACTGTAACTATGAGTGAAGTCAGCAAACCAAAAAGTACCGTACAGGCAGCAATGTCTTTGGCAATTTTCACTTTGGGATGAAATTCGCCTTTCACCTGCAGGTCCAGAGCAATTTCAATTGCTGTATTCAGAACCTCTGCAATGACAGTGACCATTGCAGTAAAGAAGACAATCATAGTCTGTAAAACAGTAAAGCCTATTAAAGGACATATAACTATAGTAAGAATGGCAATTGCCAGAAGGATTTTGGTATTTCTTTCTGCCTTAATAAGGTACAGCAGCCCTTCAAGAGCATAGCCACCAGCCCTGAGTATTCTTAGAATTTCATTCATATGTTCCTCCCGAATATTTTTATAATAATATTCTGAAGCTTAATCAAAAAATCCTGTAGTTCTTATTGATTTTTAGGATTTTTATGTATAACATAAAATAATACCAATTTTAACATATTTTTAACAGGAGGATGTTATCTATGAACTTTATACCCGAATTTCTCGCTACCGGTATCGGCAGCGTGCCTCATACGGACCCTGATGAAGCGGTGAATTTTGTCATGTCATATTTTCCTGAAGTCCCCTATTGGCCACAGCTTCCTAAGCGGGGAAGCGATGAGGGTTTCCTAAACCAGTTTATCGGCCCCCTGGTGGAAATTGGTCTGGTTGTAGAAAAGGGAAACAAATATTATTTTGATACGGAGCAGCAGGAGTGGGGAGAAAAGCTTGCCCGCTTTTATGAGACCTACCTGGCCGCTCTCGACGGAAATGAGGAGGCTTTAAAATTTTTCAGATTTCCCGAGAATTCAGCTTCCGGGTTTTATGCTTTTTTAAGGCGTCTTGAATCGCGTGGAACCGGTCAGGCCAGATACCTGAAAGGTCACATCAGCGGCCCGCTAACCGTTGGTCTGGCTCTTACCGACCAGGACAGGAAGGCGATTTACTATAACCCTCAGGGAAGGGATGTTCTTATTAAAACCCTAACCCTGCAGGGGCTAAATCAGGCCAGGTCCTTGGCTCAGTTTGACCTGCCTGTAATAGTATTCGTTGACGACCCCGGGCTTTATGCTTCCGGGCAGTCAACCTTTATAACCCTAAAAAAGGAAGAAATCATTACTGAGTTAAACAGTATCTATGAAGCTGTTCAGAGTGCGGGAGCACTTGCTGGAACTCACTCCTGTGCAGGGATGGACTGGTCTATTTTGTTTGAGTCAAAAGTTGATATTGTCAGTTTTGATGCCTTCAACTATTTCACCACTGTTGCTAGTTACATAGACGAACTAAAAGGTTTCATGAATCGTGGAGGATGTCTTGCCTGGGGCATTGTTCCGACTACTGCCGATCAGTTGGTTAAGCAGAATGTTGACAGCCTGGAGGGGGTTTTGAATGAACACTTTACCTACCTTGAGAAAAAGGGATTTAACAGAGAGGTTCTTAAAAAGCAGGCAATGATCACCCCAAGCTGCGGAACAGGAACACTGCCCATGGAACTGGCAGTTGGAGCTCATGAATTCACAAAAGAACTTGCTCAAAAAATGCGAGGCCAATTCTAATTTTTGTCAAACCATTTGACTGATTGTCATTTTTTATGGACTTCCCCATATATATTAGGGGAGGTGATTTTGGTGAGTGGAAAACTCGTTGTGCTGGGGAGGAAAAAGCTTCTGTGGACCATTGCGCTCTTAGCCTTTGTAGTTGCTCCGCTGATGGTGGTTACTTATTCGGTGCCAGTTGTGCAAATTAGTGACAATGAAGCTGAAATGATGATGACTTATTCTTCCGAAAAGGAAGGAGTTAAGTTTATCTATCCTCAGGGATGGCTGTTGAAAACCGAAAAGTATTCAGACGGTGATATTTCTGAAAATGTTACCTTTTCAAACCCTGACGGGTCAGCCCATGGTTTTGTACAGGTAATGCTCTTAAAACAACCAATTCCGGAATACATCGGGCAGGCACAAAAATCAATGGCTCCAGGATATGATTCGCTCCAGTTCAGCACCAAAAAAGTAGGTGAAAAAAGCGGCTATATGCTGGCATACGCCAGGGGAACCGGTGACGCCCGGATAATAGCGGCAGAATATTTTTTCAGGCAAAACGAAAAGGTGTACCGTTTTAGCTGCTTTTATCCCGAGTCACAGGCAGAACAGTACCAGAAGATTTTCAAAGAGATGCTTATTAGCCTAAGCTACCCGGCTGAGAAAGTTCCCGAAAAGGCGGGTGAGTAAATTAAGTAAGACTACTCTGTTAATCAAAAGGTTTATGGTATAATTTAATTATGGTGGAAAATTGAGCCGTGTTAACAGGTTGTCGGATGAAAACCTGTTGCCCGGCTCATATTATAAATAGGTTTAATAAAATAATTCCTCCAAAATCAGTTCAAGGAGCGCTTGCTGTGGATAAACCAGTTATGAATAAACTTAATCAGTTGAGGGACGAGCTGTCACATATTGTGATAGAACGAGAGGAATTGGTGGACGGCCTTCTAATGGGTATGTTGACCGGTAACCATGTTCTATTCATAGGACCACCGGGCACTGCCAAAAGTATGCTGGTCAACGAATTTGGAGCGAGGCTCAGGGGAGGAAATTTCTTTTCTTACCTGATGACCAAATTCACCAAACCGGATGAGATTATTGGGCCCGTTTCTCTAAAATCCCTGGAAAGTGATGAATTCAAAAGGATACTAACAGGTAAGACGGCAGATGCTCATTTTGTCTTCCTGGATGAAATTTTTAATTCCAATAGCAGTTGTGCAAATACCATTTTGACAATTTTAAATGAACGGTACTATCAAAATGGGAACGAAACGGTTGCCGTGCCTTTGGTGATGCTTGTCGGGGCGGCCAATGAAGTGCCTCCCGAAACAAATGATGAACTTAAAGCTTTTTATGACCGGTTTTTATTTAGGTATGAAGTTGGATATATCAACGATATCGATAATTTAAAAAGGCTGTTCGAACTTAACGGCAGCAAAGAGAGTACGACTTTGTACACACTGGATGAGCTTCAGCAGTGGCAGAAGGAAGCTTTTGAGGTTGAAATTCCATCAGATATAACAAACCGGGTCATAAGTATAGTTCTTAAGCTGAGGGAAGCTGGAGTGAATATATCTGACAGGCGTTTTAGGGAAAGTAGAAAAATTCTCCAGGCACATGCTTACCTCCGGGGTAGAACAAAGGCCTCTATCGAAGACCTTAATGCACTGAGTCATATATTCTGGATGCAGTCCGGGGACAAAAAGACATTTAGTGATATTCTCTTTACTGTAAAACTTACTGTTGAAGTACAGGCCTCAGAGCTGTTGAAAGAAGCACGGCAGATTATGAGCAGGTTTGCTGCCTTTGATGACAGGGCGAGAAGGCAGGTGCTGGGTGGAGAGGTTAATATCAGACTAACGGAAATTGAAAACCGGTTAAATGAACTTGGTGAAATATCAGGAGTTCCCAGCGCTGTTGTTCAGGATGCTCTTGACCAGGTCCGCGAAATTCACGCCACTATTATCAGGGAATGTCTTGACATAGAAACAAGCACAGGTTAATAAATTACAATAAGCCCGGGAGAATTACTCATGATCACAAGAAGATACGTTATTGATGTTAATTCCATAGATGAATTCGAGAATCTGTTGACCGGGTCTAAACTGTGTAAAAAACTTGCCCAGGGAGGCATGAAATCCATAGATCAGTTTAAGTGGCTGCTGCAGGATATATATTATGCTCTTTACCTTGATGAGCCTAAGATGTTTCCCGTAACGCAGACATCGACGGGTGCCCGGTTTAACAGGCTGGTTCTGGAACAGCTAATGAAAACTAACGAATTCAAAAAATCCCGGAAATACACTAAAGCCAATAATCTCAGCAGTGGTATATTCGCAGCCTACTTTGCTGAAGCAATCCTTGCCGGACTTGATGAACCCATTGCAGATTTGGTTAACGAAATTTTTTGCTGTGAAGAAGAGTTGGATTTTGCCCTGACTCACAAAAAAGCGGTAGATGCCGTAATAGCTGTAGCAGAACAAGATAGGAACATTAAATCTGCCGAAGCGTATAAGGCCTTATCAGAACAATGGCAGCATGTTGTGGAGAAAGAAACCCTTCAACTAAAAACCCTTTCGGCACGCCTGCGTGTCGCCTGGAATAAAACAAGCCGCAAGAATGTTGCTGCCGCCGGGGAAGAAGAAAAAGATGGCAGGGAGAGGAAGTTTGAGACTGGGGCCGAGGGTCTTGGTGATAATAAAGGAGTTTGGACAAGAGGTGACCTTACACCACACTTGAAGCTGGTTGAGGAATACTATGACTCACCCAAATTAAAGAGGCTGGTCCAAAGGATCGGAAGACTTAAAGAAGTGAAGGAAATCAGGTTTGCGACCGACCACAAAGAAGATACCGCAGAAGTGCAGGGAATTACTTATGGAAACGATCTGCCAATGGTGGTGCCCGAAGAATGGGCAGATTACTTTAATCAAGCTCGAAAAGCCGGTTTTAAGAAAAAATTTATTGATGAATCCCTTTGTCTGTACGATACAAAAGGGAAAGAGGGCAAGGGGAAGGGAAGTCTTATCATTTGTCTAGACAACTCCGGGTCTATGCAGGGGCCTAAGGAAGAAACCAGTAAAGCCATAGCGGTTGCTATGCTGGAGATTGCCATGATTCAGAAACGTGATTTTGTGGTAATAATGTTTGGCGGCCCTGATGATGAGTTAAAGATATTTGAAATTGAAAAAGGACTTTGTACTTTTGAGCAGTTGGTGGAAATTGGCGAATACTTTTTGTGCTCATCAGGGACAGATTTCGAGAAACCCCTTCGCGAGGCTCTGAAATTCTTGGAGAAAGACAAATATCCTGGGGGAGACATAGTGTTCATAACTGATGGTGTTTGCAGTGTTAGTCCGGAATTTCTTGAAATTTATCACCTACAGAAAAAGATGAGAGAGTTTAAGGCAATTTCTGTCATGGTTAACTACGGACAGGTTTCTACTGCTTCTTTGGAGGCTTTTTCGGATATGCTTTTTCACAGCAAAGACCTAAAGGGGCTGGATGTTGCAGGGGAGTTATTTGGTAAAATACGGGGAGAGTGATTCATATGCCGGTGGATTATCATATTCACACCAAAATGTGCGGCCATGCCTCAGGGGAAATGGAAGAGTACGTTGAAGCCGCAATCAATAAAGGTTTAAAGGAGATAGGATTCTCAGACCATATACCCATGTATTTTCTTCCGAAGGAGGAAAGGGACACGTCAATCGCTATGGAAGAGGAACAACTTCCTGTTTATATTGAGAAGGTAAGGGAACTTCAGAAAAAGTACAGCGAATTTCCCATTAAAATGGGGATTGAAGCCGACTATGTCCCAGGGATGGAGCAGGAAGTATTGGCGATACTCCGCAGTTATGATTTTGACTACTGCCTGGGCTCAATTCATTTTATAGACGGCTGGGGCTTTGACCAGTCAGAATACATATCGGAATACGACAAATGGGACTTATATGAGTTATATGAAAGATATTTTGGAATTTTAGCTCAGGCTGCTGCCAGCGGCCTGTTTGATACCCTATCCCATCCAGACCTTATTAAAAAGCTTGGTTTCCGTCCTGAGGGTGATTTAACTCCTTTGTATAAAAAAACAGTCAAAATAATAGCTGACTCCGGGGTCTGTATTGAAATAAATACGGCGGGGCTTCGGGTGCCTGCTAAAGAACTGTATCCTGCGGCCGGTTTCCTGAAGTTATGCCATGCTGCCGGAGTTAATGTAACCCTTGGTTCTGATGCTCATAAGCCGGAACAGGTAGGGGCCAACTTTGCTGAAGCGCTGACCCTGTTAAAAGATGTGGGATTTACAAAAGTGGTCACTTTTACCGGAAGGGGTAGAAATTACTGTCCCATTTAACCTGTCGGGTTAGTGAAAACATACATGGAATATGCTATACTTGGGTTAGATTTTTGCTTAACAGCTGTTCTTGCTGCTTTTCGTTTATCGGAAAGGAAGTGTTTTATGGATTTAATCTCACATGGCCTAGTAGGAACGATGATGGCTGGACTCGGACTTAACAAAAAGTTCGGATTAATCAGCACCATTACAATGGTGATAGCCAACATCGCCCCTGATCTGGACGTAATCACGTTTTTAAAAGGCCCCAAGACTTTTTATAAGTACCACCGTGAAGTCACTCATTCAATTCTGGGTGTTGTTATTCTGTGGATTCTGATTAGTACGGGGATTTACCTTTTTACGCCCTTTCATAATCTGCCTGCCATTATAGCCATGGTCGGCGGGGGGCTCTTGGGACACCTACTGCTGGATTCCCTTACACCATGGGGACTGCCGCTTTTTTATCCCTTAAATTCTAAGAAATACGGTTTTGACCTAATCTGGTTTTGTGACCCTGTTATTATAGGAAGTATGGTTGGCGGCGTATACCTTGGTTTTCAGTACCCTCATTTGGAGCAGGTGATTTATATTTTGTCATTTGCACTTATAAGCTCATACCTGGTTTTGAGGGTTACCCAGAAACGCAGGGCTTTGAAGCTTGCCAAAGAAGAATTGACCCCACGGTTTAAGGACGCTGAAGTGCACATTCTCCCTTCAGCAGTGAGCCCCTTTATGTGGGACGTAATATTCAGTGCACGGAGCCAGTATCTCTATATAAGTGTTGATTCGCGCAGGGAAGAAATTACAGCGGTGAAGGAGTTTACTTCTTCCGGTTACCACAGGTGTGTCAAGTGCTCCTGTGAATCTGACCTGGTAGAAGTATTCCTCAAGAGGGCGCGCTTTCCGTTCTACAATGTAGTGAGAAACGAAGGCAGTTATACAATCGAGTGGTCAGATGCCCAGCTATCGAATCTAGGAGGGGTCCATGGGGTAACAGTGACCGTGGATGAAAACGGTCAGATAAAACATCAAAAGCTGCAGGTAAAAAGACCCGTACGCCGCCGTAAGAGAAGAAGACTGGCAGACTATCTGCAGAGAGAAGCATCATAAGGTAAGTCAAAAGACAGGTGAAACCACCTGTCTTTTTCTCTGGTTGTCAAAATTGGATTGTCGTCATTCGGTTATCTCAGCTGCAATACAAAGTTCTAATAAGCTTAATTTAATCCTAAACCTTTTCTTTTACTCTCAATGTGATCTACGTAGATTTGCACTGTTTTTTCAGCGTCCATCTCCACTACTATTTTACCAAGGCCTAAAGTTTCAGTAGTTTCAGTAAGAGTTTTTACCACTATATCGCTGCCTGTAACCGAAGGAACGGGGGCAACATGCACAAGCCAGCCCAAGGCTACAGCAGTACAGGCATCAGCAACAGCTTTCTGTTCAAGGTACTCAGGGGCGCCAATAACAATGGGAAGCATGTTGGTATCGACTCCCAAAGCATCGGCAATTTCCTTAGCTGTATGAGTCATTTTACCGATATCCACGCAGGCGCCATAGTTAAGCACTGGGGGGATGCCCAGAGATTTGCATACGGTTTTAAGCCCTTCCCCTGCTTCGTCGGCAGCTTGAGGGTTAGTAAGCCCGGTATATTCCATTACACTAGATGTACACCCTCCAGAGAGTACCAGGATGTTATTTTTGATTAGACCCTGGGTAATCTTAAAGATATTACTTCCGCCCTGACCATAGCGAGCAGTAGTACAGCCAACAATGGTAGCAATCCCGCGAATGTTTCCGTTGGTTATGTTGTCAATAAGTGGTTTGAAGCTGCCGCCTAATGCTCCCTTAACCGATTCGGTACTAAAACCAACCATACACTCGGAAACATAGGGCGGAATATAAGTCTTCCTATTTTCGGCTTTGCGTTTTTTGAAAGATTCTATAGCTTTATTCAGAGCTTTGGTAGCCTGTTCGGCCATTTTTTCAGGTACAAAGTCTAAAGTTTCTGTGTCTTGCAGCTTGATTACAGGGTGTGTGCTCAAAAGCTTTGTTCCAAACCGTTCTGCAAATATTGGTAAAGTAGGTACGGTGCAGTTATAATCAAACATAAACAAATCAACAACACCGGTTGAAAGCAGATATTCCTGGGATAACCATTCGCCCTCCTGACCAGCATACCCCTTTTGATCGTGGGTACCGCCGTAATTAATCAACTGTTGCCCCTCGCATACATGACCAAGAATTTGGATGCCCTCGGCCCCGGCTGCTTTAGCTTTTTGCTGCCATTCATCACTGGAGGCCAAATCGATAGCTACATGGGATAGCAAAGGCATGTGTCCGTTAGTTATAATATTCACCATATTCTCTTTCAAAAGCCCCATATTTTGCTTCTTATGAGCTATTTCCTGGGTACCTATCAAGATTTCCTGAAGGATATCAAGGAGGAAAAGCCCCTGATATTCGTTGGCTACACCAAGGCGAACACTCTGTAGCAAAAACTCGATTGGATCAGAAGTAAAGTTTGTCATGCACTGAGTCTGGGCGTAAGCTACCTCACTATAGCCCCCTCCTGGGAACAAATTAAGTTTTCTCCATAATTCCTTCCTTTTAGCTGGCGCAAAAGCTTCCACAGTTCTTGAAGGAACATGAAAAGGGCTGTGAATGTCACTCATAACCCAATCACCAAACTCAATTGCCAACTGATTAACAGGCTTGCTGCTATCAAGCCCGGCCATTTCTGCATATTTTTTAAGTTTTTCTGGATCCCGGATTTTCAAACCGCTCTGAGGATGCTCTCCGGCAGCTTTCAAAGTTCTGGCGGCCTGATGACAGTGGAAAATGTTTGCTGCCGTACCAATGGTTACATGCCTATAAACAAAGTTTCTAGCCACCATGGTATGTCGATCCACCCCGCATGTACCTCTTGGTGCCTTATCACTTATCCGGCATGGCCCGTTTGCACATAACTGGCAGGAAAGGCCCTCAATGCAGAATTTACATTGGGTAGGCTGCTGTTGGCTAAATCGGTCGAAAACATTAGTCATCCCTGCATCATTAACAACCTTGTACATTTCTCTCATAGCAGGATCAATAATAACATTTAAGGGGTAACCATCCTTTGACTGGTCTCCTTTTTGAATATGTTCTCTCTGCCATCTATGAACATCTTCCATTGACATAGGTTCTCCTGCCTTGCCATAATCCACCTCATGATAATCATTATGAACCCGGGCATTCGAATCCTCTTCGGATAGAGTAGACACAAAGGTTTTACCATCACCTCTCATCCGTTCCGCGCTTTTTTCATAAGAATCCTTAATATCATCATTTGACATATCTAAAACCCCTTTCCAAATATATATTAGATTATTTCCTTTAAACAAGAAAAAATTCAAAATATATATGGTTCAATCTTTTGCGAATGCCAAAAAAAAAATTATAAATACGGTAAAAATTAGCAGGAGTTTTCATAGTAAAATAGAATAGTAGTGGTATAAAGTGGGGGAAAGTGGTTAAAAGTGCATCCAAATCCCACTTTTGTGGGGAACGGCGGTGAAAAGGCTTATGTTCAGGGGAGAGTTTCAACATACTATAGACACCAAGGGCAGACTTATAATACCAAACAAGTTCAGAACATCCCTGGGCGAGAGGTTTGTTGCAACAAAGGGCCTTGAAAAGTGCTTATTCGTCTACCCAATGCCGGAATGGCACAAGTGGGAGGAAAAGTTAATGAGTCTGCCAACCACTAATGCTGATGCACGTGCGCTAGTGAGATTTTTTGTATCAGGCGCCACGGAATGTGAACTTGATAAACAGGGAAGGATATTACTCCCAGCCAATTTAAGGACTTATGCTGAATTGGAAAAGGACGTAGTTGTAATTGGTCTTGTGAGCAAGGTTGAAATTTGGAGTAAGGAACGCTGGGAGAAATATAACAGCGATATTGAGGATAGTTCCGAAGAAATTGCCGAAAAAATTGCGTCTTTCGGACTGGGAATTTAAATATCAGAAGGTGAAGCTTTATGGAATTCCACCACGTCTCTGTTCTATTAAATGAAGCAGTAACACATCTTAATCCGCGGCCGGGTGGAACATATGTTGATTGCACGCTGGGTGGCGGTGGTCATACTCTAGAAATAATGAAAAGAATCCTGCCTGATGGCAGGGTGATTGGTATAGATCAGGACACTAACGCTCTGGAAGCTGCCAAGGAAAGACTTTCTGCTTTCGAAAATAATGTTATTTTTGCACATAGCAATTTTTATAAGATTAAGGCCGTTGTTGCGGGATTGGGATTAGAGACGGTAGATGGGATTTTGTTCGACCTGGGGGTTTCATCACACCAGTTAGATGAGGGTAGCCGCGGGTTTAGTTATATGCAGGATGCTCCGCTGGATATGAGGATGAATGCTAATGACCCTGTGACGGCAGAACAGTTGGTTAACGAACTTCCCGAAGAAGAGTTGACTTCAATTATAAAAGATTATGGTGAAGAGCGCTGGGCAAAACGGATAGCGGCATTTATTGCTGAACACCGTCGGCGGCAGCTGATACATACTACGGGAGAACTGGTAGACATAATTAAAAAAGCAATACCGGCCGGGGCAAGAAAAGATGGGCCGCATCCGGCAAAAAGGACTTTTCAGGCTTTGAGGATAGCTGTCAACGATGAGCTTAACAGGTTTGCCGAGGCTTTACGGGATGCAGTTGAAATTTTAAGGCCCGGAGGAAGAGTCTGTGTGATAACTTTCCACTCCCTTGAGGACCGGATAGCTAAAGAGGTTTTTAGAGAATTAGCAAAAGAATGCATTTGTCCTCCGGAACTGCCGGTTTGCATGTGCGATAAACAGAAACAGGTCGATATCATTACCGGCAAGCCAATACTTCCCGGTCCACAGGAGATTACAGATAATCCCCGGGCCAGAAGTGCTAAACTGAGGGTGGCCGAAAAAGTGCCTGGTTCTAAATAACGGGAAGGGTGAATAAGCTTGTTAGTAGCGAAAAAAGAACGCTTCGACTACTATGACCTTCCGCAGGTCAGGTCAAAGGAGCTTCCGCGGCTTAAAAGAGTAACCAGAATAAATCCATCGACCAAAACGGGGTACTGCTTTGTTGCTGTGTTGATTTTGGTTTTGGCTTTTCTTTTAACCGCAAAGCATGCCCAGATAGATTCGGTAGGATACGAGATAATAGCCCTGAAAAAGCAGCAGCAGGCACTTGTACTGGAGAACCATGCCCTTCAGGCCAGAGTCGACCAGCTTAATTCCCTTGATCACATTGAGTACATTGCCGTAGCAAGGTTGGGAATGCAAAAACCGGAGACTGCGGAAGGAGTTCAGTTTGTCCCCGTCGAATATTCGAAAGCCGGGTCAAATAAGGCAGGGGCTGTTTTGGCAGGAGACACCAAAAAGGAAATCCAACCTCAGCAAAAAAGGAATTCCCTTGTTCAGACCCTGGCTAGCATAATCAACGGCTGACCGGGACATACGGGACGCAGTTGAAGCAACCATAAGAAAACAGAGGGGTTGACTTCAAGTGAGCGGCACTAATGTTGTTATCAAGAAACGTATTACCAGTCTTTTTCTTATTGTGGGTACTATACTTACGTTGTTAATTGGGAGGCTGGCCTGGATTCAGTTCGTCAGGGGTGACGAGTACAGGGATATGGCTATTCGAAACAGGATGGATGATATACCTGTTCCAGCCAAAAGAGGTCTTATACTTGACAGGAATGGTGAAGAGCTGGTGGTTAGCATCAGCTCCGATTCTGTTTATGCAATTCCCGCAGAGGTCAGAAAGGGCGATCCTGATAAAATTGCTCGGGAGCTTGCCCGTATCTTGGACCTGAGCTTCGATGATGTCTACAAAAAACTTACAAAGAAAACTAGACTTGTATACATAAAGACAAAAGTTGATCCTGCGGTCAGTAAGGAAATCAGGAAGCTCTCCCTGCCTGGAATTGATATTGTTGAAGAAAGTCAGCGGGTTTATCCAAAGGGAACGCTGGCTGCCCATATTTTGGGCATTGTAGGAAAAGATAACATAGGTCTTGAGGGTTTGGAGAACAAATTCGACAAGTACCTGGCCGGGATTTCCGGACGGATAGTTACTGAAAAAGATGCTACCGGCAGAGACATTCCCCAGGCATTGCACGATTTTGTACCTCCGGTGCCTGGAAGCAATGTGGTTTTGACCATTGATGAAACAATACAGTATTTCGTTGAACGCGAACTTGACAATATCATGGCTCAATATGCTCCCAAAGGGGCTACTGTTGTAGCTATGGACCCGAAAACGGGAAGGATTCTGGCAATAGGGAACAGACCTGACTTTGATCCGGCCAGTTACAACGATTTTTCTGCAGAAAACAGGCGGAATGGAGCAATTCACCTCAATTACGAGCCTGGTTCTGTTTTCAAAATAATTACTTCTGCTGCCGCGCTGGAGGAAGGTGCGGTTACCCCCGAAAGCAATTTTTATGACCCCGGTTATGCTATAGTAAGCGACCGTAAGATTAAATGCTGGAGGTATCCCAGGGCTCACGGGGCACAAACGTTTGTCGAGGTGGTTGAAAACTCCTGCAACCCGGGCTTTGTTGAAATTGGCCTTAAGATGGGGAAAGAAAAGTTTTATAAATATATACGCGCTTTTGGCTTTGGACAGAAAACAGGAATTGACCTGTCCGGAGAAGCCACCGGTATACTTATTAATGAAAAGAAAGTTACCCCTATAAACCTAGCGACTATTTCTATAGGCCAGTCCATTTCAGTAACTCCCATTCAGCTTGTTACGGCTATGTCCGCAGTTGCTAATGACGGAGTTCTCATGAAACCCCAGTTGGTTCAGGAAATAAGGGATTCGAAAGGGAAGCCGGTTAAAACTTATCCACCGGAGCCTGTACGACAGGTTATTTCCAAGTCAACTGCTCAGCAGCTCCGTGGAATCCTTGAGAAGGTAGTAAGTGAGGGGACAGGACGAAATGCTTATATAGAGGGTTTCAGGGTGGCCGGTAAGACTGGTACTGCTCAGAAAGCAGGTAAGGGAGGATATCTTCCGGGTAAGTACATTGCATCTTTTGGTGGCTTCGCACCTGCAGACGACCCCAAAGTAGCAATGTTGGTCATTATTGATGAACCAACTACTGGTCCTTCGTATTTTGGCGGACAGATTGCTGCACCGGCATTCCATAACATAATGAGAGACACGCTGCGTTACCTTAATGTTACCCCTAAGCTTACAGAAGAGGAAATTAAGAATAAGGCCGTTAAAGAACAGATTCTTGTCCCTGATGTAGTAAACACATCCCTGGAAGATGCTCAGTCGATACTTCACGAGGCTGGTCTAGAAGCCAGGGTGGAAGGAGAAGGGACCTGGGTAATTGAGCAGCAGCCCAAAGGTGGAATCAAATGTCCGGCTGGAACTTCGGTGATTTTATACCTGGGCACTCAGGGAAAAACGGTTCCTAATGGTCGTGAGGTGACGGTACCTGATTTGACCGGATTAACAATGAGGGAAACAGGGCAGCTTCTCGCTAAACTTGGTCTTCATATTAATCCCTTGGGCAGCGGAATAGCATCAAAGCAGGATATGGCCCCGGGTACGAGAATAAAAGCAGGTACAACGATAACCGTAACGTTTTCTCCCAGAATTCCAGAAGCGTCTCCGTAATATGAGGGTTGGAATCGGAATTCATTTTCCGGTTCCAACTTAAATTTATGGCAACTTGATGCACAGCAAGCATTATTTGGATAAATTGGTTGGCTGATGCCAATAATATCAAATAATAACCTTAGGCCATGGAGGTAATTATGAGAACTTTAAGTGATCTGATAAGAGACATCCAGGTGACAGAAAAAAGCGGTGACCTTGGTACCGAAATAAAGGGAATCGCTTACGATTCCAGGAAGGTGGAGCCAGGTTTTCTATTTATCTGTATTGAAGGGTTTAAGTCTGATGGACATGATTTTGTAGATGCTGCTTTAGCAAAAGGTGCTTCTGCCATTGTGGCCCAGAGGCTTATTAGCGTACCAGAGGGGACACCCCTTATCCTGACTCCTAATACAAGAAAAGCCCTGGCACTTATGGGCAGCACTTTTGCAGATCACCCGTCGCGCAAGTTAACTATGATTGGGATTACCGGAACCAATGGTAAAACCACCACAACATATCTGGCAGAACAGATTTTAATAGAACATGGCGGTAAGGTGGGGTTAATAGGAACCATTGTGAATAAAATAGGGGATCGGGTTTATCCGGTAAAAAACACTACCCCAGAATCCCTTGACCTTCAATTGCTCCTAAAAGAAATGGCTGAAGAAAAAGTAACCCATGTTGTGATGGAAGTATCTTCTCACGCCCTGGAGCTGGACCGGGTTGCCGGTGTGGAATTTGATACGGCTGTTTTTACAAATATAACACAGGATCATCTTGATTTTCATAATACCATGGAAAATTACCTGGCGGCTAAAACTAAACTGTTTTCAAATCTGAATAACTCTGCACTAAAAAAGAAGGTAAAATATAGTATAATAAATGCTGATGATCCCAGCTCAGATGCAATTATCAGGGTTGCTGCCGGAAAAATATTGACATACGGCATAAATAATGACTGTGACGTACAGGCCTCAAACATTAATCTGAAGGGAAACGGAGTGAGCTTTAATGTTCAGACTCCTGAACATGAGCTGTTTCTTGAACTCCACCTAACAGGACTCTTTAATGTATACAATGCACTGGCTGCCGTATCTATTGGATTGGCAGAGGGAGTTTCACCATATGATATCAAAAATGCATTAGAGGCTGTCAAAGGTGTTCCCGGAAGGCTTGAACCGGTGAACGAAGGCCAGGCTTTTACGGTTCTGGTGGATTATGCCCACACTCCAGATGGGCTGGAAAACATAATAAAGGCCGCAAAGGAGTTTACCGGAGGCAGGGTTATAACACTATTCGGGTGCGGCGGGGACCGGGACAGGACTAAAAGGCCCATAATGGGAGAAATATCGGGGCGGCTTAGCGATTTTTCTATTCTTACCTCTGATAATCCCAGAACTGAGGAGCCGCTGTTTATTCTGTCCCAAATAGAAGAGGGAGTAAGGAAGGCTGTAGACCGCTCAAAATACAGCGTAATTCCCGAACGCAGGGAAGCAATCGCTTATGCAGTAAAAATGGCCCAGCCGGGGGATGTTGTTCTTATTGCGGGTAAAGGCCATGAAACTTACCAGATTATTGGTGACAAAGTGAATCACTTCGACGACCGTGAAGAAGCCAGTAAAGCGCTAAAAATGCTCAAAAACGGCGACTAGCAGTAATTATTTGAAAGCGCCAACTAAAATGAAAAAATAAAAAACTAACCACAGAGATCACAGAGGGCACAGAGAAAGAAAATTAAATTTTGGTATTTTTAGCACCAGACTATTTGTGTTGTTCTTTAAATAGTAATTAATTTACTGAATAAATTAAAAAAAAAGGTACTGACTATATTAAATTACTTTGTTTTCTCTGTGTACTCTGTGTACTCTGTGGTTTGGTTTTCTTCTTTTTTTTAAAACTTACCCAGAGGTGTGATATATGATTAGTTTTAGTGCGGGGGAGATAGCGAAGGCAGTATCAGGAGAACTGGTTCAAGGTAATACTGAAATGGCTTTTGCCAGTGTTTCTACTGATACCAGGCAGATTAATGAGGGGGACCTGTTTTTTGCCCTTGTTGGTGAAAAGTTTGATGCCCATGACTTTATAGATAAGGCAATAGCAGGCGGAGCGGGGGGGCTGGTTGTCAATCGACGGGTGGATACAGGTCCGTGGTCGGGAGCGGTAATTGTAGTCGCTGATACCCTGGCGGCCCTTCAGGAACTGGCTCGTTACAACCGGCAGCAGTTTACAGGGTTGATTATTGGTGTCACCGGAAGTAACGGAAAAACTACAACTAAAGACTTAATTTCTTCTGTTTTGGAGCAGAGATTCCGGACTCTTAAGACTAAAGGGAATTTTAATAATCATATCGGACTGCCTCTTACTTTGCTTAAACTGGATAATACTTTTGGGGCAGCAGTTTTAGAAATGGGTATGAGAGGTCTGGGGGAGATTGATCTCCTGGCCGGCATAGCTAAGCCTGATGGCGCGGTTATAACAAACATTGGGGAAACTCATCTTGAAAGACTTGGTTCTGTATCAAATATCGCACGGGCAAAGGGAGAAATCCTCGACCATATGGGGCCGAATGGGTATGCGGTGTTAAACGGGGATGACCAATATGTACGGGGACAGGCTGGGCGATGTCGGGGAAGAGTAATATACTACGGGACAGGTGGTGATGCATCACTGTTGGCTGTTAACATTTGTTCAGGCAAGGGTGGCAGGTCTACCGCCTTTGATTTGAAAACACCCGCTGGTAATGTTGACATTATTTTACCGATTCCTGGCAGGCATAATGTATTAAATGCTATGGCAGCTGCGGCTGTCGGCCTCGAAGCAGGTTTGTCTCTGGAGGAGATTAAGACAGGACTTGAGAATGTCACCCTAACAGGTATGAGGGTGGAGATTATAGAAGAAAAGACACTGACAATCATAGATGATACCTATAATGCCAATCCCGCTTCAGTTATAGCGGCACTGAGGATACTTGCCGATGTAGACTCGGGCGGCAGAAAAGTTGCTATCCTCGGCGACATGTATGAGCTGGGCCAGCGTTCTGCTGAAGGACACAGGGAAGTGGGAGTTGAAGCGGCGAAGTTAAAAATAGATATTTTAGTTACAGTCGGCAAATTGGCAGAGGATATTGCCATTGGTGCGACTTTTGCTGAACAACCTCTCATAGAGGTTATAAGCCTTAATTCCATCGGAGAAGTAAAAAAATATCTGCCAAAAGTAATCAGGCAGGGTGATGTTATACTTGTCAAAGGGTCCCGGGGAATGAAACTTGAAGAAGTTGTTATACACCTCCGGGAAATGGTGAATTGATTTAGGGGGAGACGATTTGGACGGGGTAATTTACGCTTTTCTGGCAGCTCTTATTTGTGCATTGTTGATAGGGCCCATATTGATTCCCATGCTGTTTAATCTTAAATTTGGACAGTACATAAGAAGTGATGGACCGGAGCGGCACCTTAAGAAGGCCGGAACACCGACTATGGGGGGAGTAATGTTTTTGGTGGGCAGTACGGTAGGAACACTGCTGTTTGCTCCAAAAACAGGTACAGTGTACTTGGTTTTGGGGACCACACTTGCCTTTGGAATTATTGGTTTTATTGATGATTATATAAAGGTAGTACTGAAGCGTTCTCTTGGTCTTAGGGCCTTACAAAAAATTCTCGGACAGTTTGGAGTTGCCATCCTGGCTTCTATAATTGCAGTTAATCTTTTGGGTCGGGGTACCGATCTGATAGTTCCTTTTATTGGCTATATTATTGATCCGGGGCCAGTATTATATCTTATTTTTTCAACGTTCATAATTGTTGGTACTGCAAATGCGGTCAATCTTACCGATGGGCTTGACGGTCTTGCTGCAGGGTGTATGACCATATCTACCGGAGCCTTTGTATTGATTGCACTGATGATGGATAAACCTGTCACTGGGGCGGCGTTTTTTGCTGCAGCCCTGGCAGGGGGATGTATCGGTTTTCTAAGATACAATATCCATCCAGCAAAAGTTTTTATGGGTGATACGGGTTCTCTTGCTCTTGGCGGGGCGTTGGCAATACTGGCGGTTGTAACGAAAACCGAGCTGTTTTTGCCATTTTTAGGTGTTGTTTATGTGGCTGAAACTTTATCAGTAATTATCCAGGTTATCTCTTTTAGATATACAGGTAAGCGGGTTTTTAGAATGAGTCCTCTCCATCACCATTTTGAATTGGGAGGTTGGTCGGAACAAAAAGTTGTGCGGGTGTTCTGGCTGGTTTCCCTGACCGGAGCGTTCTTGGGGATACTTGGCTTGCGCAATCTCGGTTAAAATTACCAATTATTGATTAAAATAAGTAGTAGAATAGATAAGAGGAAGTAGGGCTCATATGGTTCAGAAAGATAAATTGACGGCTTTAAAAGATAAGCGGGCGATGGTGGTTGGTATAGCCCGAAGTGGTGTTGCTGTTGCTAAGTTTTTGGTTGGAAAGGGCACACACGTCGTATTGACAGATAATAAACCTAAAGAACAACTGGGAGCTGTAATACAGGAGATTCCATCTGAAGTTACTATCATAGCAGGTACAACTCCTCAATTTGATGCAGGTGATTACGATTTTATGGTAGTGAGTCCCGGTGTACCGCTAACCGTTCCACTGATAGAACGCGCCTTTGAACTGGGGATTCCGGTATATGGCGAATTAGAACTGGCATACAGGTTTTCAGATTCACCAATTGTTGCAATAACCGGAACCAATGGAAAGACGACCACTACAACTCTTATTGGAGAGATATTTAAAAATAGTGGCAAGAAGGTTTGCGTAGGAGGGAATATTGGTCTTCCACTGGTTCTTGAAGTAGAAAAATATGGACCTAATGATGTTATCGTTGCCGAAGTCTCTAGTTTTCAGCTTGAAACCATAGATGAATTCAAGCCAAAAGTAAGTTTGATACTTAATATCACTCCCGATCACCTTGATAGACATAAAACCATGGAAAATTACAAACTTGCAAAAGCCAGAATCTTTGAAAACCAGAATTCAACTGATTTTACTGTTTTAAACTATGATGATCCGGGCGCAGCGGAACTAACAACAAAAACCCCAGGGACAGTTATATTTTTTAGTCGTAAGCATAACTTAAAAGAAGGAATATTTGTCGAGGACGGGCAAATCACTGTCAAACTTGATGGCAAGACTGACATCATTTGCCCGGCAGGGGAAGTTTATATTAAAGGTGCTCACAACCTGGAAAACGCGCTGGCAGCAACAGCGGCGGCTTACGCTGCTGGGGTTGCGGCTGACGTAATCGGAGAAACACTGAGAACATTCCGCGGGGTAGTTCACCGCCTTGAACCTGTTGCAGAAATTAATGGGGTAGAGTTTATTAACGATTCCAAAGGCACCAACCCTGATGCCTCGATAAAAGCCCTCGAAGCTTATGATAAACCAATTGTGCTTTTAGCCGGCGGGCGCAACAAAGGAAGTGACTTTACAGAGTTTGCCCGTAAGGTAAAAGAAAAGGTACGCTGCCTAGTAATTTTGGGTGAATGCCGGGAAGAGATAAGAACCGCAGTTTTGGAGACGGGGTTCACCAACATCCTGGAGGCAGACACTTTTGATCAGGCTGTAACGACCGCCGCCACGGAGGCTAAACCGGGTGAAATTGTTCTACTTTCACCTGCCTGTGCCAGTTGGGATATGTTCAGAGACTTCGAGGAGAGAGGGGAACGCTTTAAAGAAGTTGTAATGAACCTAAGGAGGTAGTTCTTTTTGTATCCTCGAAAAAAATCTCCTGATATCCTATTGTTCGGAACAATCATAATGCTTCTCAGTATAGGCGTGATTATGGTTTACAGCGCCAGCCAGGTATCAGCATTTATCAAATTGGATGACACCTTTTATTATCTAAAGAAGCAAATTATCTGGGCTCTTCTCGGGCTTATAGCTATGACTGCTGTCATGAAAGTTGATTACTGGAAATATAAGAAGTGGGCATTTCCGTTCTTGATTACAGCCTTTGTTCTCTTAGTTGCCGTGTTACTTCCTGGTATCGGGAAAGATGTTAACGGTGCGCGAAGGTGGATTGGAGTGGGTTCGTTTGGCTTTCAACCCTCGGAAATAATCAAACTTTCTCTGGTTATTTTTATTGCCTATGGTCTTAGTCTGCGTAGGGACAGACTCAAATATTTCGGCAAAGGTATTGTTCCCTTCTTGGTTATCCTCATTTTGGCGTGCGGCTTAATTCTGCTTCAGCCTGACCTTGGCACAGCAATTTCAGCTGCGGGAACAGTTTACATTATGCTTTTTACTGCCGGGGCAAGAGGAAAACACCTTATTTATTTAGCGCTGGCCGGGGTTGCGGCTGTTGGGTTGGCTATTTTCTTTGAACCATACAGGATGAGCCGTTTTCTTGCTTTTCTTGACCCATGGAAAGATCCCAGCGGAACTGGCTATCACATAATACAGGCTTTATATGCCCTAGGGTCGGGGGGGCTTTTCGGACTTGGACTTGGTCAGAGCCATCAGAAGTGGTTTTATCTGCCAGAACAGCATACAGACTTTATCTTTGCTGTATTGGGCGAAGAACTTGGTTTCTTGGGTGGTACTCTGGTCATACTGCTGTTTTTGGTTTTTATCTGGAGGGGATTCAAGATTGCCCTTAGTACCGGAGACTCCTTCGGAAGTCTTCTGGCAGTTGGGCTAACATCCATGATAGCTCTTCAGGCTGTTATAAATATCGGAGTTGTTACCGGTTCGCTTCCTATTACCGGTATACCCCTGCCGTTAATTAGTTTTGGCGGTTCGTCCCTCGTTTTCACACTCATTGGAGTGGGCATGTTACTAAACATATCGCGCTATGTATCCTCAAGGTAAAGGAAATCTAATTCCTGGGATGTAGTGACGGACTATACGGAGGGAAGCAGATGAGGGTTTTGTTAACCGGTGGAGGTACGGGTGGGCACATTTATCCCGCCCTAGCTATCGCAAATGAAATAAAACAACAATATCCAAAGGCTAAGATCCTTTTCGTTGGAAATTCCAGTGGTTTGGAGGCTGATGTTGTACCCCGGGAAGGCTTCGATTTTCGTTCAATAACTGTTGAGGGACTACCGAGGAAGCTGCACCGGGTTTTTCGTGTGATGAAAGCTTTGGCAAAGACCTGTAAGGGAGGTCTTGAGGCTTACAGGATACTGAAAGAGTTTAAGCCCACGGTTGTTATTGGCACCGGGGGATACGTTTGCTTTTCGGTGGTTATGTTAGCCGCACTTCTCAAAATCCCCACACTTATTCAGGAACAAAATGCGTTACCAGGCCGTACCAATAAAATCCTGGCTCACGTTGCATCAAAGGTCGCTGTTACTTTTCCGGAATCAATTAGGTATTTTACTCCCAAAGCTGACATAGTTGTTACAGGCCTTCCTGTCAGAGATGAAGTGCTTTCAGCTGATAAGGCCGGGGGAATTTCAGCTTTTGGCCTAAAAGAGGGTAAATTTACTGTTCTGGGGGTTGGAGGAAGCCAGGGAGCTCGTAGTCTTAACAGGGCCATGGTGGAAGTCATTGCCAACACAGCAGCAAATGATAATTTTCAGTTAATTCATGTGACGGGTCAGTTGGGATACGACGAAACTTTAAAGGAGCTTGGGGCAAGAGGCATACACCCTGATAAAAGTGGGAACATTACCGTCAAACCTTACCTGTACAATATGGCTCAAGCATTGGCTGTTGCTGATTTGGTAGTTTGCAGAGCTGGGGCAACAACTATTGCAGAAATTGAAGTCAGAGGTTTGCCTGCTATTCTCATTCCGTATCCTTATGCCGCCAATAACCATCAAGAGTATAATGCAAAGGCTCTGGTAAAGGGTGGGGCCGCTATTATGATTAAGGATAGAGATCTAACGGGACATCGGCTGTGGGAAGAGGTAAGCAGCTTATCCCGGGATAAAACCAGATTGGCCAATATGGCTGCGAAGTCCCATCAAATGGGAAGACCTGAGGCCTTAAGACACTTGTTAAAACTAATAGCCGGCCTCAGTACCTAAAAATTTGGGCAATTGATGGACAGGCTCGTTAAGGAGATTGGCACATACAGGTGATAAACTGCATAATATGGGTATACAAAAGAATTGGTATGCTATGATTTTGCACAATACAGGAAGGAGCTGACGTTGTTGGGAAACGAGGAAAGCATAGTACATTTTATTGGGATAGGCGGCTCGGGCATGAGTGGGCTGGCTACTATCCTGCTGCAGCAGGGTTATCGGGTAACTGGCTCGGATTTAAATCCGGGTAAGGCTACTTCCAGGCTAATAAATTTGGGGGCTCAGGTTTTTATCGGACATGATAGTGCAAATATTGGACATGACGTAAAACTTGTAGTTATATCCACAGCTATCAGAGATGATAACCCTGAACTGATAGCTGCCCGCGAAAAAGGAATAGAAATTATAAGAAGAGGGCAGCTGCTGGCACGGCTAATGCTGGAAAGGAAAGGTATTGCTGTTGCAGGCTCTCACGGAAAGACCACAACCAGCTCAATGATTGCACTGGTATTTGAACAGGGCGGCCTTGACCCCACAATAGTTGTAGGTGGAGAAGTGGCTGAACTTGGTGGTAATGCCAAGCTTGGTAAAGGTGAGTATCTGATCGCGGAAGCTGACGAAAGTGACGGTTCTTTTTTACTTCTATCGCCTTATATAGAAGTTATAACTAATATAGAAGATGACCACCTTGATTATTACGGAAGCAGGGAGGCCATAAAGAAAGCCTTTGTGGAATTTGTGGAAAAGGTGCCTGAAGGTGGATGCGTAGTATTGTGTATGGATGACGATAATGTTCGGGACATTGCATCCTGCTGCGGCAAAAAAGTTATTACCTACGGTGTTAATCATCCTGCCCAGTATACTGCGAAAAATATTCTTACCCGGGGGCTTCGGACTTTTGCTGATATATATTTCAATGAAGAAAAAATTGGTCAGGTGGAACTTGGTGTACCTGGCCTGCATAATATAAGTAATGCCTTGGCAACTATAGCTGTAGGGAAGGTAGCCGGTATGGAATTCGAAGTCATTGCCGGGGTTCTTAAAGGCTTCCAGGGGGTTGGCCGTAGATTTCAACTTCTTGGCAGCGTTAATAATATAAATGTCGTTGACGACTACGCCCATCATCCAACGGAGGTGAAAGCTACATTAAGGGCGGCCCGGCAGACAGATGCCGGCAGGGTTATTGCAGTCTTTCAACCCCATCGTTACTCAAGAACTAAGTTTTTATTCAGAGAGTTTGGTCAATGCTTCTCTGATGCAGACATAATTATTATTAATGAAATTTATCCGGCAGGAGAATTGCCCTTAGAAGGCGTTTCGTCCAGCCTAATAGTTGATGCCATAAAAGAATTTGAAAGGCGTACGGTAAAATATTTCCGTACTTTAGATGAAATCACTGACTTTTTAGTTGAGACTGCGAAATCGGGGGACCTTATAATGACTCTTGGAGCTGGTAACGTATGGACTGCCGGTGTGAAGCTTGTTGAAAAACTGAAAGAGAGGTAGACTATGGACCTTCGGGAGGTAGGGCACTTCCTGGAAAGCCGCATAACGGGAACTGTTTCTTATTCAGAAGCTATGAGGAAGCATACCACGTGGCGAATTGGCGGCCCTGCAGACTTAATGGTGGTTCCATCCGGGATTGATGATATTAAGCTATGTGTTGAATTAGCAATAGAGAATGGAATACCTGTCACAGTCGTGGGTAATGGATCCAATTTACTGGTCAGGGACAATGGTATACGGGGTATTGTCCTTAAAATATCAAGTAAGTTCAATAAACTCGAAATTAATGATACTTCATTGAAAGCTGAAGCTGGGGCTCTGGTGCCCCTTGCCTCTAAGCTGGCTGCGGAGAAAGGGCTTAGCGGGCTTGAATTTGCGGCAGGAATTCCAGCATCAATAGGCGGTGCTATATGTATGAATGCCGGTGCACACGGTAAATGTATGAGCGACGTGGTCCGGGAGGTGACAGTATTAGGCTCTGATGGTCAAATCCTTTCCATGAGCAACCATGAAATAGGTTTTGAATATAGAAAGAGCAATTTAAAAGATAAGGGACTGATTGTTCTGGGCGCTGAATTTGATTTGTCAAGAGGTGTACCGGAGCAAATCAGGGAAATAAGCCAGGATAACTTAGCAAAGCGAAGGAAGTCACAACCCCTTGAATTTCCTAATGCCGGAAGCGTATTTGCCAATCCTCCTGGACAGTGGGCAGGATGGCTGATTGAACAAGTAGGAGGCAAGGGAATGAGGGTTGGTGGGGCCATGGTTTCTGAAAAACATGCAAATTTCATTGTCAACACCGGTGAAGCTGCAGCCTCTGATGTACTTAACCTCATTGAACGTATAAAACAGCTTGTCCTTGAAAAATTCAATATTGAGCTAACATTGGAAGTCCGGGTTGTTGGTGAGTAGCCCGGATTTGGAGGTGGCAAAATGGAGAAGTTGATTGTCATTGGAGGCAAACGACTAAAGGGAAAGGTCAGAGTGAATGGCGCTAAAAATGCAATACTGCCTATACTTGCAGCGAGCTTGCTTTCCCAAAGCATAAGTGTAATTTATGAAGTCCCGAAACTATTGGATGTAAAAGTTATGAAAGAAGTTCTGATCTATCTTGGAGCTAAAATAGAATGTGAAGGAAGTATGCTCAAAATAGACAGTAGTCAGGTACAGAGTCTGGAAATTGCCGAAGACCTGATGCGAAGGATGAGAGCTTCAAACCTGGTAATGGGTGCATTGCTTGGCCGTTTCGGCAAAGTTAAGGTGGCTTACCCCGGTGGGTGTGACCCTTTATAGAAAAACAGATTTATCATAACGATTAACCAGCCTGCTCATAGCGGTTTAAAGCCGTTTTGAGCAGGTTTTTATTTTTGCCTATGAAAAGGAATTTAAAAAGGAATTTAAAGATGTCGAAATTTGACAGAATATTGTGACGAAAAGTTGTGGTGATTTTGAAGGAAAATTTAGCTTTTTAGCCAATACTTAACATTCATAAATTATGTATATAAATTATTCTATAAATGGATAAATATTCACTTCGATATTATTGATGGGAGAGATTTGTATGTTATTCTACCGAATGAAAAATTTAAACAAGACCGTTAGCTGGGTAATCTTGTTCTTATTTTTATTTACCTCCTGGGGAGGAGCGATGCCTTCTATGGCCATAGCTTCATCCGGGGACAACGTTACGCAAAATGTTTACGAAGATACAGCTTCCCCGCCAAAGGAAAGTAAAGAAAGCAGCACTTCCGACTCAGAAGAACAAAATAATGGAACTATTTCGCAGGAAGTCTACAGCACTACGCCAACCTCAGATAATACACAAGTCACCACAGACACCAATGATAACAATACAATTACCACAGAAACCGATGATAACAATACATTCACCACAGACACTAAAGACAGCAGTACAATTACCTCGCAGAAAAATGCTACCACCACGCTAATTTTCGACGGTCAGACAACTACCTCCAGTTCAGATTCTGATTCCCAAACTACTACCGGTACTGTCGCAAGTTCAGTCTACAATCAAGTTTATAATCCGTTTAGCAGCTCGGTTTACGATTATGTTTACGAACCGGAATCTCCCCAAGTCTTCAGTCAGGTGTATGATCAGGGGCTTATTACGTTTTTTAATTGGTATATGCAGAATGATGGTATCATCAATTCTCATAATGTTGGAGAATGGAATTTTTCCGCCGCCTTCAAATCTGTTGAAGATATTACAGTCATAGATTATACATATTCAACGGATGGTGTCATATGGCAAAATGTCACTCC
This sequence comes from Thermincola carboxydiphila, assembly GCA_016841045.1. GTDB lineage: Bacteria > Bacillota > Thermincolia > Thermincolales > UBA2595 > JAENZX01. Next base: position 25,759 of record JAENZX010000012.1, on the reverse strand, counting down.
CGCTTATGATTATGGGGTGGACTTCGATACACAAAGCGGTTCATGGTTTAGATCTATCTACACCAATTTATCCCATTTACCTGATGGACAGTTTACTCTTAAGGCTCAGGCTGTAAATTTAACTGGTAACACCTTATCGGCGGAGACAACAGTACATAAAGATACTGTGGCCGAAAATGTTTATGACGTTACAGTTGTTCCAAATGAAAACAATAATTCCCTGATAATAAGTTGGAAGAATCCTTCTGAGTTTGAGCACGCTGAAGTATATAAGTATGTTACATATAATTATGAAGGTTCATCAGGCGGTTATTGGAATAGACTAGGTAATACATCGGCAACGACCCTTACTGATGCTAATGTAGAGCCTTTTGTCTCTTATACCTATAAAGTTGCAGCTTATGACAAGAACGGAAATGTTTCTATAAATCCTCCTACAGCAAGTGGCAGTCTTAAAGACCAACCTATTTATTTTTCCTATTGGGATAATACCAATGATGGTGTTGTCACAGCTGATTATTTAGATTATTTCTATATCAGTTCATATTTCAAAGCTAGTAAAACCATTACTGCAATTGACTATGTATATTCTTACGACCAGATAAACTGGTATTCGATGGACTCATTTATTACATCAGATTACGGGCTTTACAATGATAGTTACGACAAGGAGTGGCAGAGGGGAATCAGGGTTGACCTGAGTTCCCTTCCTCAGGATTCATTTTATCTAAAGGCTACAGCTACCGACGCAGATGCCAATGTGTTTTCGACAGAGACAGAAATTACATTCGATACTGTTTCAGAAAACGTCAGCAATTTAGCTGTGGCACCAAACGCTGCAAATAATGCTCTGGTCTTAACTTGGACTAACCCTGCAGAGATGGACTATGCTGAAATTCACAGATGGGTCAATTACAGCAATTCTACCGACGGGTATTGGAGTTATATTGGGTATACTTACTCCGGCAATTCTTATACCGATTGGGGAGTTAACCTTTATAAATCTTATACCTATAAAGTTAGGACCTGGGATACATACTGGAATGAGAGCATTGACGAACCGACGGTTACTGGAAGCTTGACTGCATCTGGTCCGATAACTTTTAAACGGTGGGACCTTACTGACAATAATATCGTGAATACGGCAAATGCCCAATACTTTTGGGTGGAAAGCTATTTCGCTGCCCAGAATTCAATTACAGGTATTGAACATAACTACTCAACAGATGGTGAAAATTGGAACTCCCTGGAAGCTTTAGCGAATTATGATTATGGCTTTTACTGGGATTCCAACTATAATCAAGGTTATCGGGAAACAAGGTATGATCTAAGAAGTCTACCGGATGGAAATCTTTGGTTCCAGGCAGTAGCCAAGGATGAACTGGGCAATACTTTATCTGTTTTAAAAGAAGTATATAAAGATACTTTGGCTCCAAGTAATGTAACGGGTCTTTTATTGGAAGTAAAAAGTGATAACACTGCCCTGGTTTTAAATTGGATAACCCCTGTCGAAGACTACGGTGTGGTTGTTCAACGGCGGATGTACTCTGACTATTCATGGAGTACGGTAAATTACAACCTAAAGGACAATTCTTATACTGATTATTCGGTTACTCCAGGCTTGCAATATGAATACCGAATTTTGGTGGTGGATGCTGCAGGTAACACCTCAACCGGTTCTGAATCAGTATTTGGTGTAATACCTGTAGATAAGCCGGTACTTAACAGTTTTAGTCCATCAGATAACTATATTACCAACGGCAGTTCTATATATTATAGCATTCAGTTTATCGATAATTTGGAAATCAACTCTATATTAGTAGAGATTTCTACCGACGGCCAAAACTGGACGGCTTTAAACTTATCTAACTCAACTCCTACCAAAAGTAATAATTATTTTACCGTGAACGGTACATGGGATGTCAGTACAGTTGGGGAAGCCGTTTACCAATTCCGTGCAACAGCTACTGATATTGAGGGGCGGTCAAGTTCTGCTATTAGGAATGTCACCGTTGACCGGGTAGCTCCGACAGTTCCCGGTAACTTTAAAGCAGAAACAATTTCTACTGGGATTAAATTAACTTGGGACAGGGTTGAGGGAGCTTACCGTTATTATGTTGAGAAGCAATATGCCAGTGGAGATAATTGGTATTACAATAATTCATGGTATATTTATGACCCTGAGACTACTAAGACAGATAACTACAATCAACTTGAAAAAATTTATAAATATATAATCTATGCCTATGATCAGGCGGGGAATAAAAGCCAAGCCGCAAGTGTTTTTGCCGAGTACTATACTGGTCCCCCTATTTCTCTTGAAGGTGGTCCCTTCGTTTATACACATAACAGCAATTATGACCTAATGGGACTGACAGAGCCGGGGGCTGCTCTTACGGTTAACGGAGTTTCTGTTGCTGTGGATGTTTATGGTGCTTTTTCTAACAGCCTGACTTTGACAGAGGGATCAAATACTATAACAGTTAAAGCAACCAATGCAAATGGAACTCATACAAAGGTGCAGACTGTTACTCTTGATACATCTGTGCCAACAATTTACTCGTTATATCCTTATGATAATTCAACCTTATCGGGTAAGGAATATTCCATCAGCGTTGAAGCCAGGGATGGTTATTATTCCAAAATTGACAGGATTGTTTTTGAGGTATCACTAGATGATGAATTAACCTGGAACGAGATAGGCCGCCTCACCATTGATCAATTGTATCACAGCAGTTATTACTCTTCAGGTACGTTTAAGTGGGATACAACCATGCCGGTTGGACTTCACGGAAAACTTTCTGATGGAGCCTATAAGTTTAGAGCGACAGCCTTCGACAGGGCTGGTAACTCATCTTCCGGTGCTCCTGTTCGAATTTGGAAGTTAGACAATACTGCACCTGCTGCTCCTCAAAACTTGACAGCTGTTCCTGGAGTTGACCAAATCACTCTTAATTGGACAGCAAATACCGAAACAGACCTGGCAAGTTCACCTTATTATATATATAGGTCCACACAACCAGGTACCGGTTATCAATATCTTACATATACCAGTTCACTTTCTTATGTAGATACATCCGTTAGCAGCAGTGTTTACTATTATTATGTAGTTCAGGCTGAGGATAAAGTAGGTAATACCAGCGCTTATTCTAATGAAGTAATTACAATGCCGCTGGGAGATTCTGTTCCTCCGCTAATCAAAGGAACGACACCTTCAACGTCGGGTTCGGTTATTGGCGGACCGTCAATTAATCTGTCTGCTTCGGCTGAAGACAACTCTCCTAAAGGCGTGAAGAATTTTACTTTTGAATATTCTTCAGATGCCGGCAGTACATGGCAGCTAATTGGGACATCGAGTGCTTACAAACAATATTATTCGCCATATTATTATTCGGCTTCAGCGACTTGGAATACTGACAATCTCGTCTCTGGCGATTACATGTTGAGATTTACTGCGACAGATTTTGCAGGAAACTATGTATCTGTTGAGCGCAACGTTGTTTTGGATGTTTATGCGACAGCACCGAATAATGTAACCGCGACTCCCGGTGAGGGCAATGTTACCCTAACCTGGGATGCTGTACCTGATACAGATTTTTCATATTACCAGGTATTGAGATCAACCGGGCTTACTGGAAGTTTCAGCTCTATCTATACGATATATGATAAAGCTGCTGCTTCCTATACTGATACTTCGGGACAGATAGGAACTACCTACTACTATAAAATTCGGCATTTTGACTCTAGGGGTAACTTTGCAGATACAGAAGTGGTTTCGGCTGCTCCTCTAAATGACATGACCCCTCCTGTAGTTACACAAATTACTATAAACAGTCCAGGAAGCGGCTCATTAACAGGTGGATCACAGGTAAATTTTTATGCCCGTGCAACGGATAACAAAACTGTTGCCAATATGGACGCAGAGTATTCTACGGATGGGGGAAATACTTGGACTGCAATTAATGGTACAAAATCTGGTATTAGTAATTATACTACTTATTATCAGAGCTATTTCTATTGGAATACTGAAGGATTGAGTTCCGGTAATTATAATGTTAGGGTTAAGGCCTCGGATACCGTGGGGAACGAGGGTTATCTGGATACTGCTTGGGAATTGGATCTTACTGTAAGTGCAGCAACTTACCTCCAATATACCGCAACTGAGGGAAGTATCTCCTTAGAATGGGAGCCTGTTACTGACCCTGATTTACCATACTACTATGCTTATACTGTTTACCGAAGTACTACTCCGGGAGGTCCCTACAGTTCAGTTGGCAGTGTATATTACAAAACAACAAATACCTATACCAATACCAGCCTTGCTCCTGCTACAACATATTATTATATAATCGAAACAAAAGACAATTTCGGAAACAAAGCCCGCTCAGAAGAACTTACTGCTACTACTTTGGCAGACCTGGTACCGCCAACAATAACAAGAGTCAACCCCACAGATGGGACTACAATAGGTGGTGCCAAGAGTCAAAGATTATATGTCTACTACTCTGATAACACTAGTACGACGGGTTCCACAGCTGCTTTTGACTATTCAACAGACGGTGTGGCCTGGAGCCCGGTTAGCAGTTCTAACACAAGATATTCCAGTTATTTTTATGACGACTGGGACCTAACTCCCCTTACCAGTGGAATATATGCTGTCAGATATATTGTCTATGACGCGTCCGGGAATATGGCGACCAGTATTAATAATTATACTGTTGACAGAACGGCTCCGGTTTCACCGTCAAATCTTATGGCCTCTTTTGGTACCAACAGTATAATATTAAACTGGGAAGCGCCTCAGGATACAGATGTTAAGAAATACAATATTTATCGCTCCAACAGTGTTAATGGTCCTTTCGATTATAAGACCTATGTTTCTGGCAGTACTAATACCACCTATACAGATTCTTCTGTTCAGACCGGATTAACCTATTATTATAAAGTTTTAGCGGTTGATAATTTTGATCAGGAGGGAGCAGCTTCCAATATTGCAGCAGCTGCGGCAGTAGTTGATACGACGCCGCCTGTTGTAACCAGCATTCTGCCTGCTGCTGGAACCCTGTTTGGTTCTAGTGCTGACATAACCGTTGAAGCAACTGATAACACAACTCTTTCCAACATAACTCTAGATTATTCAACTGACGGCAGCACTTGGAACTCAATTGCCACTAATGCTACTCTGGGTGCCACCACCTTCAATTGGAATTCTTCTTCACTTGAAGGGGAAGTTCAGGTGCGGGCTATTGCCCGTGACTCATTGGGTAATGAAAGTGTGCCTGTAGTACAGACTTATAGGTTTGATAACACAGCGCCATCTGTACCTCAGGGTGTACAGGTAACGGGCGGTCTGTATTCTGCTGTGGTTAGCTGGCAGCCTGTAACTAATGAGGACTTAAAGAGTTACAAGGTGTACTTTGGTACGACTGATAGTAATCTGTCTTATTGGACTACTGTAAGTAATTCAATAAATACAGCCACCAAGACAGACCTTGACGCTGGGCAGACAGTTTTCTTCGCTGTGTCTTCAGTAGACAGCCTCGGAAACGAGAGTGGTTTATCCCAGGCAGTTAGTGTTAGCCCTATTGGTGATACAGAAGCTCCCCTAATGATTTCCCTAAAACCTGTAGATGGAACAAGAGCATCAGGAATAGTTTCTCTGGAAGCAGCTGCATCTGATAACCTGAAAGTTGAGACCATTTCCTTTGAATATTCACCTGAAGGCAGTGATTCTTGGAGCAACATTAGGACTGTTTCAGCATATTGGGATGGTTCCTCCTATAAGGCGACTAATCAATGGAATACTGCAGGATTAAATGGAGTGTACCGCATTAGAGCAGCTGCGGTCGACAAGGGTGGAAATTCAGACTATAAAGTTATCACCATTACCCTTGATAATACTGCACCACCTGTACCAAACGGTTTTAATGCTGTTTCTTATTCTGGACGGGTTAATTTATCATGGAATCCGGTTGCGTCTGAGGATCTCCTGAAATACACAATTTATCGCCGTACTGCAGGCAGTGAACAGTGGAATGCTATTAATACAATCGCTGGAAACATTACTTCTTATTCAGATTACTCGATAAACGTGGGAGCAACATATTTCTATACAGTAGCTTCTATAGACGATATTGGCAATGTGAGCGCTAAGAGTCCGGAGAAGGAAGTGACCGTAAGAGGTTATACCCCAACGCTGACGATAACCCCAGACTCTGCCGGACCAGAAGCTACCCTGACTTTCCAGGGCACAGGCTTTAGGCCAGGGGAATATACATCTCTTTATATGGATGGCAGCATTTATGTTGCGGCAGCTCCTACAAATAACGAAGGTAATGTAACAATGGCCTGGCGTTTTGTAAAGAACGTCTCTCCTGGTACCCATACATTCACTCTCACAGGGCAGGCCAGCAAAGTCCCTGCAGAGGCGCAGTTTACGGCTAACGTGATACTTCCTGCTGCACCGACAGAGGTTACTGCTGACCCGGCACAGGTAGAGGTAAATCTCGCATGGCAGCTTGTTCCCGGGACTAAGATAGGTGGATACCGTGTTTATCGCGCAGTTTATGAGCAGGAACAAAGGGGAGCTTTTGTCTTAGTTGCAGATAAACTTCGTAATACCACTGCTACCTTTAAGGATACAGATGTAACAGCAGGTATCAAATATAGTTATCAGGTAGCGGCAATTGATATTTATGGTAACGAAGGTATACGTTCTGAGGCCGTTGAGGCTACTCCCTTTGAAGATATTGTTCCGCCAACGGTCACTAACTTTAAAACATCCAGGGTTGGTGATGTTCTAACATTAAGTGTTGACGTTACGGACAACATCGGTGTAACTGTTGCCTCTTTTGCCTACAATTCAAACAACACTTGGAAGGATATTCCACCTGTAACCGTTAATAGTGGCAGGGGAGCAAAAGCAACAGCTAAAGTGAACTGGAATACTTCACATTTGGCCGATGGTTACTATGACATACGGGTGAGGGTTTATGACGAGGCCGGAAATGCCAGTATTCCTTTATCCAGCATCGTGTACATTAGAAGCAGCGCACCAGAGGTCCCCTTATACTTGACTGCCTTAGGCGGACAGATGAAGGTTGATGTAGTATGGGCCAGAGTTTATGATGACGAATTAGATTCTTACAGGCTTTATCGCAGTGTCAACGGTGGGGAGTTTACTGCCATAACTGACACCAGCCTGCGTTCGTATATAGATACAAATGTAGAGGCCGGTTCCAGTTATACATATAAAGTAACTGCCCTTGATACTTATGGACATGAGAGTGTCGCTGCCGTTTCTGATACTGTTGTGGTACAACCTGACACTGCGGCCCCTGTCATTTCCGGATTCCTTCCTGTTGATGGTAGTAGGGTCAGTGGCAATGTCAATATAAGCGCTGTAGCTACGGATAATGTGAGTTTATTAGGGGTCGATTTTGCGTATTCGGCAGATGGAATTATGTGGAGCAATATTGCTCTAAATACAAAGGGGACAGTAACTTGGGCCACCTACGGGCAGGTTCCTGACGGTGTATTCAAAATAAGAGCAATGGCCAGAGATGCTGCCGGCAATGAAGGTACCTTAATTGGTCAGTATACCGTTGATAATACTGCGCCTCAGCCGCCTGTTTTAACCGGTAGTTCTTCTGAACTAAAAGTCACCCTTAACTGGCAGCCTGTTGGAATAAATGATGATTTTGACCATTTCAGAGTATATCGGTCCACAACATCTGATGGAGTATATCAGTTAATTGCCAGGACAGAAGACACTGTATTTGCAGATACTTCCATGCCCATTGGGATTGACAGTTATTATACGGTTACCTCAGTTGATGACCTGGGGAATGAAAGCCACAACTCAAATATTATCCAAGTTCGCCCGGGCAGAGATATTTCCGGACCCGTTATTGACCTTTTTGAGCCAGTTGAGGGCACTCCTCTTAGGAACCAGGTGACCCTATCAGCACATGCAGCGGATAACGTTGGAGTAGCCAAGTATATTTTTGAATTCCGTCCCATTAACGAAAATGTCAGCAGCGAGGTATATAGTGGTGTTATATCTGGCCTAGGTTACTTGACAGCAGCAATTTTGGGAGAAACCCCATGGACCGTTTTAGGTGAGGTTTACGGAAATGGTAACGAGAATTCCATTCTTGCGTGGGATACTTTGGCTATTGGCCCGGGGGCTGTAGCTCTATACCCAGACGGCAATTATCAGATACGCGTAACCGCTGTAGATGTTAACGGGAATAGTACTGAGAAGATACAAGTCTATTCACTCGCTAACGATCCGCCGTCTCCTCCAAAGGATTTACGTGTAGATCCCGCTGAGTGGAAGTTGGTATTTAGCTGGGCACCAATTATTCGGGCAGATGTAGACCATTATGTGGTTTACAGAAAGGCCGAAGCCGAGCCTTGGGAAACTTTGGTTAATTACACAACTTCTAATGTACATGTTGATAAAATGACTGACCCACAGAAACTGTACTATTATAGGGTTTCAGTAGTTAATGATCTTGGCAGGGAGAGCGCTGTATCTGATGTAGTTTACGGCAGGTCTTTGCATGAAACTACTCTTCCCGTAGTCACTGATATTAAACCTGTAGAATATTCCAGGTTTAACAGTCATGCAGATATAACAGTGAAGGGCACCGACCTTGTAGGAATCAGAAATTTCAGGTACGAGTACGGTGTATTAGGTAATTCCACTTTTATACCAGACGATTTGGTATGGCATGAAATAAGTGTTGATAACAATCCGGTTTCTACAGGCGGAACTTACTTATCAAATCTCAGTTGGGACGTTTCGTTCCTGGCACCAGGATATTATGCTATTAAAGTGACGGCTGTTAACTATGGAAATAAAGAAAATAGTACTGTCAAGAAGTATCTAATTGACCGGACTCCACCGTCCACTCCCACAGAAGTAATAGTTTCTGACCCGCAGTCTGGCGGCGAATTGGCTATTTCCTGGCTGCGTAGTGAATCTACAGATACTGACCACTATGATATCTATCGTAGTGTTGATCCCAGCGCTGCATTTTCTAAAGTCGGCGAAACGAAAAGCCTCATTTTAAGAGATTTAAATCTAGAAAATGGAAAAATCTATTATTACATGGTCAAGGCTGTTGACGGAGCAGGAAATGCAAGTGATTTCTCCAACCGCGCAGGGGCTATCCCTACTTCCAAAAGCGACCTGGCCCTGCTTGAAATACAGGCAGAACCCACAGCTCCTACATACGGCAGAGAAGCTCGCATAGCCGCAAAGATTACCAACTTAGGTTACGCAAGGGCAAAAGGTACTGTCACCTTTACTCTCGAAAACGCTGACAGCAAAGTTATAATTGGTTCTACAAATATAGAACTTGCCACAGGGGCAACGGGTAATGCTGCAATAACCTGGACTATCCCTCAAGGGTTAACTTCCCCGGCTAAAGTTAGTGCTGTTGTTGAAACAGATGTGGGTTCAGTAGATATAGGCCCTAACAATAATTCTGCAGTTCAAACCTTCCGTCTAAATACTGCACCACAGGCAGTTATTACAGCCCCGGTATCAGTAAAGTCAGGGGATATGGTGAGCCTTGATGCTCGTACCTCTAGTGATTCTGACGGGCAAATAGTATCGTATGTATGGAAAACCGGGGACGAAAATATTGAGAAAAAAGGCGCTTTGGCTGCCCATATGTACCAGATTCCCGGTGACTATAATATACTTCTTACTGTAAAAGATAACGATAATGCTGAAACTAAGACCTCTGTCAGCATACATGTATACGAAAACCGTCCTGATCTTAAAGTAACCAATGTTTCCTGGAACCCGATAGACCCCGTCGAGGGCGATGTGGTTCAGATTAATGCTGCTATTGGCAACAATGGCTATGGTCCGGCACGTATGGGCTTCTTGGTAGGTTTCTATATTGACGGTGAGTATCTGGGCTACCGCAAGGTTGATCAGCACCTTGACCTTGGCCAGACTGTCAATGTCCCCTTTAATTGGGTAGCTACTCCCGGAATCCATGTTCTAAAGGTTGTTGCTAACGATATACTGGATAATCTGAAGGAGACTGATTTAAATAATAATTCCAAGGCAGTAGCCTTAAGCTCTAAAAAGCTCAACTTCCCCGATGTTGAAGTGACTAGTGTAACCTGGTCTGCTAATGGGGTGGAGCTTTCCAGTGAAGATCCATTTGTTTATAGGGCAAAAGTGGCCAATAAAGGTAGTTCAGCTGCTGAACGCTTCTTTGTTTCCTTATATATTGATGGGCAGTGGGTGGCTAAGCAGCATGTGAACTATTTATCACCAGGTGGGGAGCAAGACCTTAGCTTTGTTCTCAAGCCCAAATCCGGAATTCACACAATAACTATTAAAGCTGACGATCCGATACCTGCATTGGTTGAGTTAGAGACCGACAATAACTCGATGTCAGCAACAACTCCGGAGTTTGATGTAACTTATCCAAAATTGGCTATAGACAATATCACCTGGCGTCCCGTGGAAACGGAACTTACCGATGGCACATCTCTTACCTTTGAAACTAAAATAGCTAATACCAGTGCTATTAACATTACTCACCGTTTTTGGGTTGATTTCCTGGTTGATGATACACTGGTAAGGAGCTTGCCTGTAGACAGGTTATCTGCCGGGGAAGAAAAGCAGCTCTGGGTCCGCTGGCCTGTAACACCAGGCGTTCATACGGTCAAGGTCATCGCTGACTCAAAAGGAACTGTAATCGAAGGTGTTTATGGTGCAGCAGTTGAAACCCAGACAGAAGATTTGTCAATTATATACCCGGACCTGACGATTTCCGATATTACCTGGTCACCACTTACTCTCAAATATGGCACCAATACTTCCTTTGTAGTTAGGGTCAGTAATCAGAGTGTTGCTACGGCCTTTGATAACTTTGATATAGCCCTTTATGTAGATGATAAAAAGGTAAGTTCTGCACCGGTAATGGGCCTGAGAGGCCATAGTACAGCAATTGTTGGGCTCAGTTATGGTCCTAATGTTGTTGGAAACCACGAATTTAAGGTTGTAGTTGATGATGGCAACAAATTAACTTTGAACCCACCTGGTCCGGATACCAGACGGACCTGGAAGCGAAGCTTTGAAATTGCTGATGCATTACAGATGAAAGTTTCTTCACCACAAGAAGATCCAGAACTGGGATTTGCTATGTACACTACGGGCCAGGATTATATTCCTATTAGGGCGGACCTGCATCTTGGCAGCAATCCTTTAAGGAACTTAGGGCCGGAAGACGGTGTAAGTGTTTCTTACGTCCTTGAATCAGCAAGCGAAAACGGAGAAGTAATTACGGGTTATCTGGGCTATGACTCCATTAAAGGTGAGTTTAAAGGTGAATTACCAATAGTGCGTATGGAAACAGGTATGTACACCTTAACTCTTGAGGGAACAGACGGTGTCGAATCAGTCAGACGCGATGTAGATATATTGATTATTGGAGAAATGATAGGTTTCGTTGAGACTCAAAAAGAGGATTATCAGCAGGAAGAACCTGTGACCTTAAGTGGTGAGCTTCGTTATAAAGATGGGACTCCAGCTGCCAATATGGGCGCAATTCTTGAAATACAAAGTGGTTATGGACCGAGGAAAATTCCTATTGAAACTGATTCTGACGGTCGCTTTGAGTATACGAAAGAATTTGGAGCAGGCAGCTACTCGGCTAGTATAAAAGTCGGATTTATATCTTACGGGTCTACTCCCTTTACAGTTTGGGGTTTGGCTGCTAAACCGGCTAACCTCACTGTTGTGGCCTCCAAGAACTCACAATTCTCTAAGATAATAGAAGTATATAATCCTACTGTTGGCAAGAGTGTAACCGGACTTACCGCTCAATTGATTGACCTTACTCCAGGAAGTAATGTGCGTGCAGTCCTTGACACTTCTACTTTAGGGACAATTATTGCCCCTGAAGAATCAGCAGGAGTAGTTCTAAATATTAATGCACCCCTTGAAGTTAGTGATACTGCAGAATATCAGATTAACTTTTCTACTGCCGAAGGGGCAGTTGCCTCAACTCAGGTTAAGCTGCTGTTAAGACCTGCTGTTCCCTTCCCTGTATTAGATACCAAGGCACTGCCTTTGGCAACTAATCCAGGGAGAGAACTGGTACGTACCATAAAACTTACAAACAAAGGCCTTGGCCGAATGTCAGGAATTACCGTTCAAGCTCCTTCTAAACTACCCTGGGTTATTCCACAGACCTTGGGTGATACAGAACTTGAGCCCGGTGAATGGACTACTTTCGATGTTTTGGTAGCCCCGTCGGCTGGGACAGCTTTGGGATACTATCAGGACAAAATTATTGTTGGAGACGGCAAGTATAACGTTTCCTTTGATATTGGTGTCGAGGTTACCACCGCCAACCTGGGTTCTATATCCTTTGTCGTTCAGGATGAAGGTGGCACAAGGGTTCCCAATGCTGAAATTACATTGATAGGTAAAGAACCTTATTCTCAAATTGTAAACGGAAAAGAATCAGTATATTATCAGAATTTCTTTGCCCGTACAGATGAAAACGGTATAGCTGCCTTTGAAGACAAACCTATAGGTGATTACAGATACGTTGTTAAGTCAGCTGCAATCAGGACTATCTCTGGTGAAACACAAATTATGCCTGGCTCAGAGCCTTCCTTTGTACAGGTAACAGTAGAAAATGAGCCAGTCAAAATAGAATGGACTGTAACGCCAACAACGATAGCTGATCAGTATGATATTCAGTTAAAGATGATATTTGGTGCCAATCTGCCAACGCCAAAGTTTGGTATATTGCCACCATGGATTACTGTCCCGACACAAGTAGACGAACCAATGATTCTTGAAGCTACTGTGGTCAACTTAAGCCTTGTGGCTGTTACAGATGTGGTAGCAGAAGTTGAACGCGAAAACTTTACTGATACAGGAATAAGCATAATTGGTGGAGGATATATTGGAGAAATGCCTGCTCATGGCAGCGCTAAAATAAAAATTAGAGTTGCTCCGGGCAGATATTTGATGAAATCCAATGAAAAAGGTGAGCCATTCAACTTCATCCGTTTCCATGGTAACTACGTAAGTTTTGACCCTGACACCGGTTTGCCAATAGATCCACCTGAAGAAATTCAGGCCAAAATACCGATATATAATCCAACTCCGCAAAAGGTCAATGTTGATTATAAAATGCCTGACGGCCAGGAATTAAAGATGGAAATTCCTATGGGCGGCGGTGGCGGCGGCGGTGGCGGCGGCGGCCTCGGTGATGGTATGATGCCAGGTGGCGGCGACGGAGAAGGCGGGGGAATATATGAGGTCATGACTCTGACCCTGGACCAGACAGCAACACTGGAGCGCCAGGCCTTTAATGCCACCCTTAAGATAAGCAATGGATATAGTACCAAAGCACTTCAGAACCTTGCCGTCCGTGTAGCCATTCTTGACTTAGACGGCCGGGAAGTAACTGATAAAATGTTTAACATACCGACAGGCCTCACAGGATTAGCTGCTCTCGATGGCTCTGATTCCCTAAGCCCGGGTCAGCAAATGACTGCAGACTGGCAGTTAATACCAGGTGAAGGACTTGGAGGGACGAACCCTGAAGGACAGGTCTACCTGGCTAAGGCTATTATTTCCTATTATATAGATGGGCGCTATGTTGAAACCCAGACTCAGGCTGAGGAAATTACCATTATGCCGCAGCCAAAAATCAAACTACACTATTTCCTGCCTAAAAAAGTAACGGCTGGAGAACCTTTCCGTCTGGGGGTAATAGCGGAAAATATTGGTGATGGCTGGGGTAAAAATCTTACCATAGACTCTGGTCAGATTAAAATTGAGACTAATCAGGCCGGAGTGCAGGCAGATATAAGAATAATCGGGACATCTCTGGGTTCTTACAACGGGGGTGGCTTCCGCCTGACCTTGGGGGATGTCGCACCTCACAGTCAGGCAGGAGGATATTGGATTATCAAATGGACCTCCTATGAAGATACCCAGGATTACAGTAAGCCACCTACGGGAGATTTCAGAGAGTTTACTGCCACTTTAAGCCATAAGGATTATAAAGGCGTTCAGCTTAACCCATTGATAGTGGGAGTCACCACAGAAATAATCGGCAAAGACAACCTTTTTGCTGATGCTAAAGACCCTGATATGGCCTTAACTTTGATAGATGAAGGATACACTGGCTTCCCCAGTTATCTGATTAACATGAAGTATGGGATAAGACTGCCCATCTATGTACCTGAGACACTGGAGGTCACCAAGCAGCCTAATCCCTATGACAGGACACTGAAATTTAAGGTCCCGGCACCAGAAGGAGACCCTATGGCTCCTGACACTCCCAGGTATCATGTGCTGTTGTTAAAAGACCCATTGCCGGGTGCACCCATCAGGTCAGTACAAAGAGACGTGTACAATGACGGCGTTTATGACGCGTTCTTAAGTCATAACAATACATGGAAGGCAAATGGTAATCTATATATTGTTGACGAGGTATCGCGTGACAGTGAGCGTTATTACCAAAGTTCTTACATGGTAGACTTTAGAAGCGGGGCTCAGATAACTGCTGTGGAATACGCTCAATGGGCCTTTAAGGAGAACCCCGAAAGCTGGGAAGATCGTTACTATACCTGGTATGATATCGGGCATCTGCCTGATGAAGGCGATATGGTGCCAATCAGGGCAAACATATACAATACCGGAAGTGAAATGGAAAGAGGCGTTGTACAGTTCTTCGTAGTGAAGGAAGGCGACGAACAGGAGATTAAAATTGGTGAAGTCAGCTATAACGTTGAGCCTCTGCATAATGATTACCTATACCTGGAAAAATGGAAGCCTATAGAAGGCGGTAATTATAAGATAATTGCACGTATTAAAGATAATGATTCCCCTGAAGCTTATGGTGAAAAACCTGTTCAGGTGAACTTCAGACCCGTAGCAGATGCCGGAGTGGATTTCTTTGCCGATGTTCTGAAGCAAGCCCGCTTTGATGGTACCCGTTCTTATGACAAAGACGGTTATATTATGAATATGATTTGGGAATTCGGAGATGATGAATCAATTTCGGGTATGACACCAACTCATAAGTACCTGAACTCTGGAACCTATAAAGTTAAAGTAACTGTTACTGATAATAACTGGGCCTCCAGTACGGCAGAGATGCAGATTACAGTTCGGGAAACCAGGGCTGACCTTAGAGTACGAAATATATTAATCTCTCCCGAAAACCCTGGTGAAGGAGATACCATTACCGTTACCGGTGAAGTGTATAACGGAGGGTATAAAACAACTGATAAACCATTCCTGGTTAGTTTCTATGTTGATTATAAGTATCAGAACTACGTTAGGGTTACAGAGCCTATTGCACCAGGACAATCCAAGCAGGTTTCATTCACATGGGTGAATCCAGCCGGAAACCACATGTTTACCATTAAGGCGAATGACTTTGGTCATCCTGTGGATGAAGCTGATTTTGAAAACAATCAGCGCAGTATTCCAATGGATACGGCTAAAGCATATTTCCCCAACTTAAAAGTGTTAAATGTTAATTGGGATGGGCCTGATGATGGTATCTTGGGATGGAATGATACTGTTACATTAACGGCGGAAATTGAAAATGACGGAACTGCTGACGCTTCAAGTTTTAATGCTGCTTTCTTCATAAACGGCGAGATGGTTAGAACTCAAAACATCAAAGAACTGTCTCATGAACCAGGTTATAATAGGGTTATAGTTGGGATTGACTGGAAGGTAACGGAACCTGGAGCACACACTATTGAGGTCGTGGCAGATTCACCAATACCGCATTTGGTTGAACTCTCCCAAGATGATAATGCTGCTGAGTTGGTCACTCCTCCAATAAAATTAACTTATCCGGACCTACGGATAAAATCATTGGTCTTTAGCCCTAATGGAGGAGCTTTAAGACCGGGACAGCCTTTGATGGTTCTGGCGAACATTGCTAATGAAGGGCAAGCTGCTACTAATGGACCATTTACTGTGACTTTCTATGCAGGTGGAGAGTATTTGGGTATAAGGAAAGTAGGAGACCTGGCGGCTGGCATGGTAGTAAATACTGCCTTTGTCTGGAACCACCCAGAGTCAGGTATTAGTGAAATAAGGGCTATAATAGATGAGCGTAACGACATTAGGGAAACTGATGAAGAAAACAACACCTATCAAGGCTTGACTCCGAACATGTATGTGAAGCTTCCTCAATTGCTGGTTGAAAGTGTAGAGACAAATCCGCCTTCCGGTTCAGCAAAATTCGGAGATACTTTGACGACAACCGTAAAGTTAAAGAATAACGGAGAAGCGCCAATTAACTTAGGTTTCAACACAGCTCTATTTGTTAATGACAAGCAAGTGGGAACCTTTGCCACACCACCAGGGCTAAAACAGGGAGATACAACCACTGGTATTATTACCTGGGAGGCTTCTATCACACCGACCGCTCCCTATTATCGTCTGTCTGTGTTTGCGGATGTTAACGGAGCTATTAATGTTGCTAACCGTGTTTACGCAAAGTATAATACTATCTACGAAGTAGAGGATGAACTTCAGGTGAATGGCTGGAGTGAGCGTACGACATACACGGTTGCGGAAAAACCGGTATTCAACATGCTGGTAAAGTCTACTGATGAGCCATGGCGACCACTTGGAGTCATTGATGGAGTTACAGCATCGGTTTACACATATGTTTACGCCGGAGTTGTAGATGGAGTCCCGCTTGGGGAACCTATCTTGGGCAAAACTATGTCCTACGATCCCGTAGAAGGCGTATTTATCGGTGAGCTTGACCCATCTGCTGCCGGGTCAGGAATGATTCCTGGAAACTACCTTGCTTACATTACAGTTCAAAGAGGAAGTGAAGAAAAGACATCTTTGATACCCTTTAAGCTGGTGAAGGATTATAGTGTTACAGTGGATATTACCAAGGTAACCTATAATGTTGATGAACCGGTTCAAATGGTGGGTCAGGTGACTGACCTGGCCGGTAACCCTCTGCCAGATGTTCCAGTACTTTTGGTAGTGGTTGGAGAAGAGGAGTTTGCCTGTGATCTGGTCTCTGACCAGGATGGGCGCTTTACTTCCAGTTTATTGCTGCCCGAGGGTTATGGGGGTACATATTCTCTGACGGCTTACGCCTCCCTTGAAGGTGCCCAAAAAGCCAGTAAGTCAAAATCATTTACAGTGGAAGGGCCTTATCTAGCCGTCCCGGAAAAGATAAAAGTAACTCAAGGTTATACCGTTAAACAGGAAGTTGCTCTTAGTAATGTTGGCACTTTGGAAATGACGGGCTTTGGACTTAGTTCCTCATTGCCTTCTGAAGCAGGTTTAGACGCCAAATTCACAGGTGATATCCCGCAGAGTTTGGTTCCTTACGAGAGTGGAAACTTTACTCTTGAAATAAGTGCGGCTCAGGACACAACACCTGGAGAATATGAAGTATATCACAAAGTTCTCACAGCGGAAGGGTTCTCCACTACAGTAACGACCAGTGTTTATGTAGAAGAGGCTTATCCGGAATATAGAATAGATGTTAACGGTGAACAAAGCAAAAAGAAAATTGCAGTTGCTTTAAGGCCTGGGGAGACTTCTACAAAAGTTGTGCACATTGCTAATATTGGTACTGCACCAATCAAAAATATTGTTGTAACACCACCAGCTAAACTTCCGTGGGTTACTATTAGCGCCTCAGGTACTGAACTTGTCCTGCCTATTGAGGGTCGGACTATCAGGGATCAAAACACCCTGGCTAGTATTCTGGTTACAGTTACCCCTGAGATTCAGGTTCCACCGGGATACTATGAAGATAAAATTACCATTAATTCAAATGCTGGTATTGCTGAGGTACCTCTTAGGATTTATGTTGGTGCAGATAAGGTTGGTACTATTGTTCTGCAAATGGTTGACCAGGATTATATTCCTATTCCGGAAGCGGCTGTCAGCCTGTATGGGCCTCATTCAACTCCGGGAGAGCAACCCGCAACCCCTGTTGTTCACAGGGAAAAAGCAGGTTCTGACGGCACAGTAACCTTTATGAACATTCAGGCAGGTGCCTACACTTTAACTGCAAAGGCGGATTATCACAAAGACCTGCAGGTTACTATTGAGGTTCCTGCGCTTATCGACCTTGAGCCTATAGACTATATTATGGAGAAGATACCCTTTACCCTTGGGTATGACTATAGGACAATTAATGAAACTCAATCTGCTATTATTTCAGGTGGGGATTACGAGGAGGCTGTATTGAGAGCCACAATGCCTCCGTCGCCCAAAATTCCAATTCTGGAAGCAAACTTCCCTGGCTCTGAATTCTGGTATACCTACACCCTTGATAATGCTTCCAGCTCTTTCGCCGTTAGGAACCCAGCTAACGAAGGAAGTGTATATGATGTACAGGCGCAGGTGGAACTTCCAGCTGAAATGCCCAAAGGATCTGTGGCACTGCGTTTGAAAAATCAGATTGGCGGCGGGCCGGTTTTGAATCTGGACGAATTTACTCCTGGTGCTACTGAAGAAATTTACTGGGAGGTAGATATTGATAAGTTCTACGATTCTGCTGAGATTGTTGCATTATCTGCTTATGGGGATTATCAGGTTACCTTCCCTGTAGGGGTTACCCCAGAGCGCATTGCCGCCTGGGAAAAGATCTTAGGTTTTAACAGTACTGTAACAAAAACGGTCTATGATGACAGCACCAGAATCTATAAATATAACATTGTTCCCAACAGAGTTACTTCTCAGCCTTTTGTACCTGACAACAGGATACCGAAGTTCTATGGACAAAATTATAATTTCGATTTCAGTATTTTACTGACTGGTAACCGTTTCAACATTGCCGGAGAATGGGAAGCTTTCTCCTTCAAGGTTCCGGTAAGGTTCCATTACCAGCCGGCAGATGCCAGAAATATTCCAGTTTCGGATGAAGATAGGCAGAAAACTAAAGTAACGGCAGCTTTTACAAAACAATCTAAGACACCACCTGTCAAAAAACGTAGAACCTATCCCTGGTATCCGCGTCCGAAGGCTTCTATACTGTATGAAATGATGTATATGCAGGGCGGAGTTACCAGGTATTTCAGCACAAATTTCTTGTCTACAATTAATTCAGCTGTGCCGGAAAAACCTGAACCTGTGGGGCCTGCTGTGGCAGACCTGGCATTCTCACAAGAAGTTGCCACAGAGCAGGAAGTATTCACTGCTAACTTCAATCTTTATAACCCATCAAAGTATAAGCTGATTGAAAACATAAATCTCGAAGTGGTAGTTACTGATGGGGTAATAGAACAAAATGGGAAACTCTCCGAAGGTGCAAGGGTTTACAACAACAGATTTAATATCAAGCCAATTATGGTGGTTAATGGTGGGGTAGTTGACCATGAGACTACACTGCCGAACAATTCCTCTACTGCACCCCTTAGTTTAAGTACCATATCATCGGAAGAGGATTCGACAGTAATAGATGAGGTTTACGGTTTATATGATGATTGGTTAGGGAATTCTGTTTATGATTGGACACTGCTGCCGGAAAGCAAGCTGTCAGTACTTTGGCAGTTGAATGCAGATCCAGGTTTAGCTGAAACAAGAATGTTTAATGACGAATTAGACAGACAGATTTTTGATCTTGCTGAATATATGCAGGAAGCGGCAACTTTTAATGCATACATTCATTACAGCTTTGTTCTGGACGGACAGCTTTATGAAGGGTATACCAGGGGTAAATCCATTAGGGTTGAACCACAGCCCAAATTATTCGTAAGTTATTCTTTACAAAAACAGGAAGAAGGGCTTTATAACTTTGTAGTGACGGCAACCAATGCAGGTAGAGGAACTGCTCGCAATGTTAAGATAGGTATACCGTCATTGCCCACAGAAGCATCTCAGTTCACTAAAGTTGTTTCGGCATTTTCGGAACATGCGGGGCTGCAGGAATCTCCAATTTCACTGAGTCTTGGGGATATAGCACCTAACGAAACAGCATCAGGGTACTTTGTGGTTATTAGTCAGGACTTAGACCAGTTCGCCAAACTGCCCACATTGACAGTGGAAACTTCCAGAAACCTGGCTAATCCAAACATTATTACGGTACCAATTACTGTTCAACAGGCTGTTTATGGAGACTTTATTAATCTAAAAGCTCAGATTGACCGTCTCGAAACAAATGTTAAGAAGATTCTTGAGCGAAGCAGCAGCGACTTAAGTGGTGTTGTGCTTGATGCTTATGATTATGCTAGACAAGAAGCTGCAGCCACTGCTTGGGGAAGCATCATGGAAATTACCAAGACCATGTTGAACGTAATAGGTCTTGCCAGGTCATTTAAAGCACCGATATATAGTAAAAGTGAGGTTCCGATTAATACTAATACGAATGTCTTAACAGTAGATAAGTTTACTGAGCTTGATAATCCGTGGAAGTTTTGGAAAGATGCTGTTAAATCGGATATCCACTCTTATCTGCAGAAAATAGTGGGTGTACCTGGGTATGCACCCCAAACCTGGCGTGATTTAAAAGCTATGACTGACTCACTTGACTCTATGTCTGAAGATGAGTTAATGCTGTTGGAGATGTACCTGTCCAAAAGAAAAGAAATCATAAACAGTATTAGCACTAAAGAAGAAGAGGTTAATAAATTAGCTAATGAACTGTTAAAGGAAAATCCCAAAAACCTAGCCAGAGCCCAAAAAGTTGCAAAAGATATGGCTGTTTTGGTTGCCCAACTTGGCAACAGGCCTGACTACAATTGGGATACAGAAGCAGAGGCTTATTTGAACTACTTTGAGCTAGAGACTTTGTATAGGGACCAGGCTGGGACAGCTCTAAGCAGCGCTCAGACGCACTCCGGAGCTACCAAGGATGAATGGTTCCGTAAAGGTAAAGAGTGGTTTGCACAAGCTAAAGGAAATGCAATCCTCGCGAGCAGTGAACTTACAAATATGCTGGAAAATGCGCCTGAGGATATAAAGCCCAACCTTCAAAGGCTGCGGGAACTGCACATTGAGCACACAATATGGGCAAATGAACCCTTAAAGCTATTACAGGCTCTACTCCAGCGGCAGCAGGAACTCGAAGAACTGAAACAAGAAAAGGTAAAAGTTGATAAGTATTTAACTGATAAAAAGATTCCGCTGGGGTTGGTTGACTTACAGACCGGTAAGGGAGTATTGGACTTAGTTACCTCTAAGATACCTAAATTGAGTGAACTCTATACAGCCTTGTTTGATCATAAGCAGGTCTTAGGTGTATATGACCAACTTCCCCAGTGGTCTGTAGCCTTAGGAGGTCTTGCTTCAAGAGCCAATGCGGCTGACCCGGCTCAAATGGGTCAGGAACTGGCCAATTATGTCAAAGAGCAGCATAATAAAGAGCTGGATGCCCAGACAATAAGTGATTTTGTAAGTAGAGTCACGGCTGTATCGGAAAAGCAGCGGGCCAAATATCTTGTATCAGAAGCTATCAAATATATGCCCTTCTATGCCAAGGTTGATAGGGGCAGCGTATCTGGTTCAGATAGAAACTATCTGCCGGATTCTCCTGAATTAATGAAATTGTTTATGATGGAGGAATTGGAAAAGGCCCAAAGGCTGAATGTCTTCGGAATGCAGGAGGAAGTAACCAGTTTATTTGATCAGTCAAGGGCAATTTTGGATAAATACATTAACAACCCTGCTGAGGCACCGTCTTACTATCCTTCATCAGTTTTAATTGACTTTTACGATAGTGTAAACAGTAAGCTCGAAAGAGGATGGAGTCAAGGCATTTATCCAAACCTCTGGATGTACGATGGAGACCAGGAGAAAATTGTCCCTGTAAACTTTAACCTCGGTGAGACTTACAAAGCACAAACCGAATTTTATAAGACTTTAGCCAGCTGCTACAATACGGTCAACTACAAGTACCTGGTCAACACTTATAAATTTATGGGTGCTTACGCCAACATGATGACCTCTTTGATGGGTGGTTTATCCGGAGGTATAGTAGGAGTATCCGTGTCATTTGCAATGGATACCTGGACCAATTACTATAGTGATGCTATCGGCCAACTGGAAGGGGCTATCAGTGACATAGCGTCTCAGAACTTTAGAATGGTTGGAAATAATTTGGCTAGTAATTATGAAGTAATCGGGCGCACTCTTTCCCGTGAGGTCGGTGTGGCTAAATCAACTCTGGGAGTCCTGAAGGCAGTAGATGAATGGCGCAAGATTGACCCGCCTCTGCCCTTGACTGTACTAAGCTTCCAGGTACCCAATGTTGTTATTCCGGTAGACGAAGAAACTATAATGTCAGAAGCAGTTCTAGTGGTACGCAATGACCATACAGGATTACTTGATGTTGCACCGTCAGTATCTATTTACGCTAATAGTGGGTTAGTTAATTCAAACGGGGGTGGCGCAGTATCTGTACTCCCCGGAGAAACAGCTATAATTAAAATTCCATTTGTTGTGGCACGATCAACGTTGATTGATGCGGCAGGATACGACGCTGTTTTAACTTTTGATGTATCTGAACCAGGAACCATGTCAATTGGCGGAACTCAAGGTCCGTATCTTACCAGATTCTACGCAGGAACTCAGGCTGAAATCAATGCCGCCCGGTCAGCATTCAAAGCTGCACAGCCTTTAGGACGTGAAATTTCTAGCGGTGAGAAAGATGAACAAGTAATCAGTGTTGCGCCTCAAACTAAGGAACTTAGAGTCTTCCTCGCGGCTCAGCCAGGAACTTCATTCAAATGGAACCTTTATGACCCGGCTGGTAATCGAACTACAGCTATTGTTGGAGGCCCTGAAGTAACTAACGAAATTATTGGCGCTGCTGTTGGAAAACAAATTAACAACGGTGATTATGTACGAATAATTGACCCGGCAGCAGGACAGTATCGAGTTGATGTATCTGTTTACGGCGATTCGCCATCGGCATTCTATACATTAGGGACTTTACAGGTGCCGGTATTAGGAACTGTTCCGGATATAACTATACCGACAGTTGTTTACAGCTCTAATCGTGATGCAGCCTTTAGTATCCAGACCTTTGAAACCGGGAACCAGTACGGTATAAGTGGGTTAAGCTATGAGATAAGTGATCTGACAGATGATAAGGGGAATACCATCCCGGCGAATAATGTTAGATTTGTGCTGAGTGATGAGACTACTCCACCAAACAGCTTGCCGCCTAGTGGAGGATTGAACGTATTTGGCCGCTTTACAGTCCCTGAAGGCCTGCCTGATGGTTCATATCAGGGTACGGTTAAGGTGACAGTAAATGGAGAAAACATCAATCCTGGTCTACAGGCAATGACAGGGCAATTCCCAACACATATTACCGGAGCCGGATGGTCATCCGATGTAGCAAGTTCTGTGTATAATTCATTAGTTTATACATCACCATTTACATTAGTGCTGGATACGTCTGTACCGCAGACACCAATTGGGTTTACTGTAACAGGTCCGGATTCTTCAACGCCAAATATAGTTACAGTATCCGGTATGGTATATGGCAGCCCATTTGCAGCTATCTGGGCTAACGGGATTCCTACAGGGGTATTCCCTGTAGCACCAAGTGGTGAGTTCGAAGGCACTGTGCTAATGTACAAAGAAGGTAGTTATGAGTTCACCGCAACTGCAATAAATGCGCTGGGGGTTCATAGTGAACCAACAGAAGCTCAGTTGACAGAAATTACCGGTGTGGGACCCAGTTTCAGTACTGATGCTGCACTGAGTGACCTTACGGTTAACGGTCAGACGATTTCAGGATTTAGACCTGATTTGTTGAACTACAGCATTACCCTGCCATCGGGTACCACTGAAGTACCTACAATCAGTGCAGCAGTAAATGACAGCCGATCAGAGATGAAAGTAACTCAGGCTGCAACAGTATCAGGAATGGCAGTGGTTACAGTAACAGCGGAAGATGGAATAACGAAGAAAACCTATTCCATTGACTTCAATGTAGCTAATAACAATGTTGCAACTTTAAGCGCATTAATGGTTAATGGAGTATCTGTTGAAGGATTTGATTCAGCAGTGGCCCTTTATACGGTAGAACTGCCTTACGGAACGACTGTTTTACCTACCGTAACTGCTGTTGCCACTGACGCCAATGCCAGTGTTTGCATTACTCAACCGTCCAGCCTTGATGATGCTGCAGTTGTTGTGGTAACAGCAGCAGACGGAACTACCCAAAGGACATATAACTTGCGTTTCCGGGTGAAATATGCTGCACCGACAATCAGTTCTAACATGGTTCCGACATTCACCCGGGGTGAAGAGAAAGAATTCCAGGTAACTACCGCTGCCAAGAGTGACGTGGGTAAGTTAGTAAGGGTAAGAATAAAATTGAATGACCCGGCACAGAGGAATTATGTAAGTCTTAAGTACTATGAAGTAAACGACAGTCAGTACTACCCGTTGGTCTTTGATAGCAACGGAGCAGCATGGTATGGTCCAAGTACAGGCTTCCCGTTAGGAGATGTAACCAGTCAGTTTAAGGTAACCTTCAATGAACCAGGAACCTATGGATACACCTTAGAATTGGTAGAAGTAGGGGGAGCAGTACTAGCAGAGACTATAGGAACAGTAGCTGTAAAGAATAATAATGCAATCTTAGGCAGCCTGATGGTAGACGGAAGTGAGATAGCTGGATTTGACTCGGCAGTAACAACCTATAATGTGGAGCTGCCTTACGGAACAACCACTGTTCCAAATGTAACAGCAGTTGCAGCAGATGGAAAAGCACAACTTGAGGTAATCCAGGCCGCAGGTGTAACAGGAACCGCAGCCGTGGCAGTTACTGCGGAAGACGGAGTGACAACTAAGACTTACACAATCAACTTTAGTGTAGCCGCGAACAGTGATGCAACCTTAAGCAGCTTGATGGTAAATGGAAATATGATAAGCGGATTTGATCCTGCAGTACTAGCCTACGATGTGGTATTACCGTCAGGAACAACTGCTGTACCTACAGTAACAGCAGTAGCAGCAGATGGAAACGCACAACTGGCGATAACCCAGGCTGCAAGCGTAACAGGAACAGCAACAGTGGCAGTTATAGCAGAAGACGGAGTAACAACTAAGACTTACACAATTAACTTTAGTGTAGCCGCGAACAGTGATGCAACCTTAAGCAGCTTGATGGTAAATGGAAATATGATAAGCGGATTTGATCCTGCAGTAACAACCTACGATGTGGTACTACCGTCAGGAACAACTGCTGTACCTACAGTAACAGCATTAGCAGCAGATGGAAACGCACAAGTGGTAGTGACCCAGGCTGATAGTGTAGCAGGAACAGCAACAGTGAAAGTTACTGCAGAAGACAGAGTTACGATTAAGACTTACACAATAAACTTTAGTGTAGCCGCGAACAGTGATGCAACCTTAAGCAGCTTGATGGTAAATGGAAATATGATAAGCGGATTTGATCCTGCAGTACTAGCCTACGATGTGGTATTACCGTCAGGAACAACTGCTGTACCTACAGTCACAGCACTAGCAGCAGATGGAAACGCACAACTGGCGATAATCCAGGCTGATAGTGTAGCAGGAACAGCAACAGTGAAAGTTACTGCAGAAGACAGAGTTACGATTAAGACTTACTCAATCAACTTTAGTGTAGCTGCAAGCAGTGATGCGACCTTAAGCAGCCTGATGGTAGACGGAACTATGATAAGCGGGTTTGACCCGGCAGTAACAACCTACAGTGTGGTATTACCGTCAGGAACAACTGCTGTACCTACAGTAACAGCAGTAGCAGCA
>JAENZX010000011.1 GCA_016841045.1 Thermincola carboxydiphila | reverse complement strand
ATAAGGAAATAACATGCCCTGAATGTGGCTCGAAGGAGATAAGTAAAGGAAAGTTTGATTTGGGCATACATGTATTAAGGGCTAAACGGAAGTTAAATTTAAAACAGTGTAAGGTTGCCTTTCAGAAAGAGGCAACCCGGGAGTACATCAACATTAGCTTTTAGAAGTGACCTTTAATCCAATTATACTAATAACAATTAAGCATAAAAATAAAAGTCGCAAGATGTTGCGAGGTTCATTAAAAAGTATTATTCCCAATACTACTGTGCCGATTGCTCCAATACCAGTCCAGATTGCGTATGCTGTGCCCAGAGGTAAATGCTTAGTCGCTAAAGAAAGATAATAGAAGCTGAGAATCATACCCAACGCAGTGACAATGGAAGGGTACAATCTAGTAAAACCATGGGAATATTTTAACCCGACAGCCCAAACAACTTCAAAAACCCCAGCGATAAATAAGTGAATCCAAGCCATTACTGACGCCTCCTTTAAGATTGGACAAAACAAAAAAGCCAAAGAGGATTATATTAATATTCCTCCCGGGCTTTTATCCCTCCGTGTACACACAAAGAGTGTGCTTTTTCTCTTGGACCAGACCGGCAGTAAACCGCGGAACCCTAGAAAATCTTGTATTAATTATTAGGATAATATTATAACAGTGAAGTAAAGATGTCAACAATTGCGGAAAAGAATAGAGATTAGTGAAGTGCACCAATCTCCAGAATGTATTTATTGCTTAGGAGCTTCTTTTACAGTCCCATTTTCTATTACATATAGATTGCCGGTCGGACATTCGGGTACTACTTCAACAAAGGGGCCTTTTCCGTCTTCAGAGTTCAAGAGCTGCTGTACATTTGAAGGGTACTCACCTACAGATTCTTTGTATTTATCAACACCACTTTGAAGATAGGCAACATTCTCAGCACAATCATTTCCTGAAGGAACATTTGAGCCTGAGGATTTCGTAGAATTTGAGCTACACCCATGCTTTTTTATACGACCCAAAAGCATAATACTGTAATATTTAGTAAGAGGTCAAGAGTTCAATATTTGCCTTTGTGTTTAATATTTTCCTTTGGTTATAAAGAAGAACATAAATTCCGGGCTGAACGAAAGCGCCTAACAACGCTAAAAACGGCTCGCTGCGCTTTGACCCAACTTTGCACATCCTGCCCGGCTTCACGGTGCTCAATTGCGCCCTAAGAAAATGAAAGGAAACTTAAATTATGAAGGAGCTTTTATGCAATGATAAAATCTACGTTAGATTTATAGCCTTATATTCAGCAGGCTTAATATTATGTGTTATTGCCTGGCTTGTGGGCTACTATTTTCTGCCCGAAGGAGTTTTAAGAGGCGGAAGTGTAACGGCTAGATTAGCTGGAGAAGAGGTTGCAAGAAATCTTACCCATGAGTTTGGCAAAATTGCGATATTAAACCTAATTTCAGGATCTCTCATTATTTTAGCGAATATGAATTTGAGGATTAATGGCTATCCGCTGGGTTATCTCATTCCTTTACTATGGTTTACACATTACGGATTATTACTAGGTACGAACTCTTTTTCTATCGCTATGCCAGAGCGAATGTTTCTGTCTTTTGCGGTATTTACACGTAGCGGTTTGTATGAAATGGCAGCATATGCTTTAGTAGCCGTTACTACGTACACATTTCCTAGGTATGAAATAAAACGGATATTTGTTACTAACCCAGAGAAGATAGATTCTAAAAACAGGCCGCTAATGAAAATGGAACAGAAAATCGGAGTTATATTAGCTGTATGTATATTGTTTTTAGCGAACCTAAGAGAAGTTTACATGCTCAAACTATAGGAGGACAAAAAATGCCTGGGCCAGGTGGTGTTAAGTTGAGAACATTTACTTCAAAGGAGGTAATTAAATGTTGAATGCCTACGAAATGTCAATATTGTTGACTAGAATTCTTTCAATTTATACTTTGGCTGAAGCAATTGGACAGTTCCAAATTGCCACTTTTCAGATTGCTGCATCTAAAAATTCGTATAATGCAGGTGTAAGCCAGAGTGTTTCATTAATATCGGCAATAATACCAATATTACTTTTGCTAGGATTAGCCATATTTTTATGGGTAGCAGCGAATATAATTGGAAATCATATGACTCAAGGAATGGTTGATTTAAATGTAAGTTCTCAAATAAGTTACAATACCTTGGAAGTCATAGGTTTTTCTGTTATTGGATTATTTATAGTTGTACAAGCAATTCCTAATGTTACTGAAAACCTATTTAGTTATTGGCTTATAGATAGTCAGATGGGGCAAGGCATGAATATTCGTGCCAAAGTTAGGATGTTCGTATCAATTATTCAGATATTAATAGGACTTAGCTTAATATTTGGTTCTAAAGGTTTGGTTGGCTTATTAGTAAGAATTAGGCAGATGGGTGTTCGAGATTGAAAGAGGGTAGAAATGTGGAATATGCTTTTGAACGATGGTATAAAGCGATATTAGTCAGGCAATCGTGCAGACAGTATGACAGACGACTCATTAATCCTGATACTCTATTAAATTTATATCAGTTTGCGGATAGTCTAAATGAATCATTTGGTGGAGTTAGGGTAGTGATATCAAAAGAAAACCCCGAGGAAGTATTCAAAGGAGCTGTCGGATCGTATGGAAAAATAATTGGGGCTCCTAGTTATGCTGCATTCATTGGGGACATGAATGACAAACATGTTCAAGAAAAGATAGGTCATGCTGGAGAATTGTTTGTGTTAGAAGCTACATCAATAGGGTTAGGTACTTGCTGGATTGCAGGTTTTTTTAGACCTGAGGTTGTTAAGAAGCAGATTGACTTAACTAATAACGAAAAGGTGCTGTCTGTTACACCGATTGGATATGCAAGTAAACAGCAAAAAACATGGGATAAGCGATTAATGTCCTTTTTAGTAAAAAGTCGAAAGAGAAAAGAGCTGGATGTTCTTTGTACGGGTTTAGATAAAAGTAAGTGGCCTGATTGGGCCAGATCAGCATTAGAATGCGCACGGTTAGCACCATCTGCAATAAACAGGCAGCCGTGGCGGTTTATGATTGAGCACAGTTCTATCACAGTTTATCTGGACAGCAGTAGTCATTTTGATGGCAGTGTTTCTAAACGTTTAGATTGTGGTATTGCTATGTCTCACCTCGAAATAGGGGCAGGTATTAAAGGTAAGCGGGGAACTTGGACATATCTGGAATCACCAAAAGTCGCAGTGTTTAAAATTGACTGTTAGCATTATAATAGATAAAGGCAAGTTGATGACTACACTACGTCCGAACGCCTCTCCATAATTTTTAAAACATACCCTGTTACAAATCCGTATACTAACGCTCCAACAAAAATAGATAAGGCCGGTACGGGCTTCACTTTATCGAAGACATTGATTTTATACATAGTACCGATAGCTAAACTCCAGAACCAGATACCGATTCCAAAACCCAGTGCTTTGAAATAATAGTATTTACTAGAGGATTTACTTATCAGATATCCAAAAAGGACTCCTAACATTGATCCAAAAGCGAGATGTGATAGTGTGCCGGCTATAAAACCTGAAATACCGTCTAATTTTTGGTTAAAAATAATTGCTTCGGCAAAATCTACGAATGAAATGTCTGTTATGCCAACGGCTTTTGCTAATGAACCATATATATTTTGAATGACTGCACCAATTGCTCCGGATATGGCCCCTGCTGTTACTCTGTCATTTTTCATTTTTAAGTTGTCACTCCTATAGTTTGAGGATATTAATACCTGCAAGAATTGCAAGCATTATTCAGTCTTTAATCTTTAGCATTAGTAAACTCCTTATCTCTATTACTTGAAGTTTTCCCTTTATGACTGTAATTATTTCTAAAAAAGATGATTGTAAGATTTTGGCATTGGTTGTTAACAAATATGTTAATTAGCGTCAATGAATTTGTGGCAGGGAGGATTTCTTATGAAATTTACAGAAGCTAACTTAGGAAGAATTTTTATATTGCGGTTGGAACATGGAGACCTATTACCTAATACCATAGAGGAATTTGCCAAGGCTCAAAAAGTAGAATCTGCAACAGTGCTTCTTATTGGTGGTTCTGATCAAGATAGTAAAGTGGTAGTTGGTCCTAAGGATGGGACAGCAGCGCGACCAGTCCCCACTGTAGTTAATTTGCCGGGCGTGAGTGAAGCTGTTGGGGTGGGAACAATCTTTGTTAATGAGGACAAAGATCCAAAACTACACATGCATTCTGCCTTTGGACGTGACCAACAGACAGTTACTGGATGTACCAGGGAAGGCGTGTCCATTTGGCATATTGGTGAGGTAATAATTTTTGAACTGATAAATAATAATGCCCAAAGAAAAATTAATCCGGTAAATGGTTTTGAACTATTAGAAGTCTAAAATTTAACAGAAAGGTGATAATGATGAAGAATCCTTGTGGAACTACACGAGCTACTATAATTGCAAACACTGAAATAAATGGTACTCCCATATACTTTGGCACCGGGGTTAATCCTGTTAATTCTCCGGCCCAGTTTTTTGTGGCATGGGGAAAGGAGGTTTTAAAAGGAGGGTTGATTCGCACATTTAACAGTGAATCTTCGGAAGAAGGATTCCTTTGGTTTATAGATGAAGATGAAGCAGAGGCTAAATATGATCATATGCAGCAAATTATACAAAATTTAAATTTGGAAGGGAGATTATAATGTTTTCTCTGTCTGTATTGTTACTGTTTATTACATCATCAATCTTGCTCATTCTTGCACCTGGACCAGATATTATTTTTGCTATTACTCAAGGAATAACAAATGGTAGAAAGGCCGGGTTTTTTACCGCCATGGGGCTGAGTTTGGGAAATTCCGTACATACACTGGCTGCGGCCTTTGGCTTATCCATAATTTTTAAGACATCAGAAATAGCATTTATACTGTTTAAGACCTTTGGCGCCTGTTACTTGTTTTTCCTTGCTTACAAAGCAATTAAACACAGAAACGACCCATTAGTTGTGAGTGAGGCTGATAGTGAGGTCAATCACCGCGGACTTATACTACGAGGATTTTTGATGAATGTGCTAAATCCAAAGGTTGCGCTATTTTTTCTAGCCTTTTTGCCACAGTTTGTCAATCCTGAATATGGTAACGTATCATTACAAATGATCTTGTTAGGTTTGATTTTTATGGTTCTTGTTGCTATTATTTTCGGGTCACTTGGATATTTTGCGGGCTCATTTGGGGACTGGATATTAAAGAAACCGGGATTTTCCAAATTGATGAATATGACTTCAGCAACAATCTTTTGTGCACTTGGAGTTAAACTAATAACCAGCAGACGATAAATTTTCTAATGTGATATCACGTAAAAAAATAGGCTGACGCATAATGAACTGCGTCAGCCTAATATAATTAATTTTTCAGAACTATATTAAGGGGTTGGGTAAGCCATCTTGCCTTGAGAGTCTTATTACCTCAAAAACATCAAGCGGTTCTTGGGTCTCCTCGTTGAAGAGTTGACCGGGCTGTACATGGTCAATATATAAAACGCCATTTAAGTGGTCGATTTCGTGCTGCAGGCATCGGGCAAGAAATCCTTCTCCGTTGATTATAACCTCGTTTCCGGACCTGTCTAATGTTTTTACTGTTACGTGATCAGCCCTGGTTACATTTCCAATAAGACCTGGTAAAGATAAACAAGCTTCCGCACCCGTTTGTTCTCCAGACATTTCGACTATTTCGGGATTAATCAACTCAATCAGGCCTTCACCACAGTCTAAAACAACTAATTTTTTTAGGAACCCAACCTGTGGTGCGGCCAGCCCGGCACGGTTGGGTCCAGCATAGAGCGTGGCGGCCATATCGTCCAATAGTTTTAATACATTTGAGTTGATTTCTTTTATAGGTTTACAAACTTTTCTAAGAACAGGGTCACCTAATTTTAAGATTAATCTTTCTGTCACATGAACCACCTTTTTAGAAAATTTTTTTGAATTAGCAGCTTTTTTAACATTTTAAGTATACAAGTTAAATAACTAATTGTAAACCTAGTGACATAGGAAGAGTAATCGAAACTGACTTCGTAAGGCAGAGTAGAGTTAAACAAATTTCTCGGTAGTATATTTTTTTTGATGGACAAATATGTTATAATTCATTTATATAGGATACCAGTGATGAAAATGGTATCCATCTAATTACATAGGAGGGGTAACACTTTGAAATTAATGATAATGGGTCCTCCGGGAGCAGGGAAGGGCACCCAGGCAGAGAGACTAGTGAAAGATCTTGACATTACTCACATCTCCACAGGAGATATGTTCCGAGCTGCAATCAAAGAAGGAACCGATATGGGGAAAAAAGCCAAGGAATTTATGGACAAGGGTCAACTGGTTCCAGATGAAGTTGTAGTAGGTCTGGTTAGAGAGCGGCTATCCCAGCCGGATTGCCAAAAAGGGTTTTTGTTAGACGGTTTCCCAAGAACTATGGCCCAGGCTGAGGCATTGTCCAAAACCTTGGACGAGATGGGCATCGTGCTTGATGGAGTAATAAACATTAATGTACCCAGAGAGAAATTAATGGCTCGTCTTACCGGTCGTCGTGTTTGCAAGGCCTGCGGTGCAAGTTACCATGTGATGTTTAATGCACCCAAAGCTGAAGGAGTTTGTGATAGCTGCGGAGGCGAGCTTTACCAACGTTCAGACGATAATGAAGAAACAGTATCAAACCGTCTTGATGTTTATGAAGCTCAAACCCAGCCACTAATTGATTACTATCAGGAGCGTGGGCTTCTGTTAGACATTAATGGGGATCAGGATATTGACCTGGTGCTTAAAGAAATCCTTGATGCACTGAAAAAATAAGCAACAATCCGGAGTAGGAGAAATCCTACTCCGTTAATTTTCAGCCACAACTTCAAAAAAATCCGATGATCACCAAACTTGGAATCGTCAGGATTAAGACTGAATATTATCTTACAGATACACATTATAGATAATCTAATAAAAGGTTTGCAGGATTTACATACTAGTCAATAGAATTAAGTTCGATATAATTTTGAGTCGGGAGCAATCGGAATGAATTCTGTAAAAAAAATGTCACCTATAGGAATATTTGATTCCGGAGTTGGAGGAATAAGTGTTTTAGCAGAAATAATGAAATGGCTTCCCGATGAGGAATTTATATACCTTGCGGATTCGGCCAATGCACCGTATGGTATCAAGGGGTGTGAATGTGTCCGTGATTTATCGATAAGTGCGGCACGTACATTACGGTCAAGAGGTATTAAGTCACTGGTTGTGGCCTGTAATACGGCCACCAGTGTGGCAATTCAGCACATCAGAAACGAATTTAATATTCCTGTGATAGGAATGGAGCCAGCTCTAAAACCTGCGGTTGAAGCGGGAAACTCTGGTAATATAGTTGTTATGGCCACCCCACTGACTCTTAGAGAAGAAAAGTTTAATCGTCTTTTTGAAAGGTACAACAGTAAAGCGGAAATAATTCCTTTGCCATGTCCGGGTCTGGTGGAAATGATTGAGTCAGGGGCAGTGCAGGGACAGATTCAAAATTACCTCATAAACTTATATAAAGACATAGATATATCAAAGGCTTCTTCAATAGTTCTTGGATGTACTCATTATTGCTTAATCAAAAGAGAGATTAGTGCATTTGCCGGAAAAAAGGTCCTTATCGTTGATGGTAATGAAGGAACAGCAAGACAATTGAAAAGAATCCTTGCAGAGAATAACCTTCTCAAAGAACAAACGACATTTCACCGGGAATTAGGGAGTCAAAACAAGGTAGAATTTTTAACAACTGGTGACAGTAGTGTCATAATCCCAATGTGTGAGAAGTTTATGGAAAAAGCTCTGGATGCCAATGGAGGTTTTAATGATTAATTTACGCCAAATGCAGGCTTTTGTTGCAGTTGCAGAAAATAAGAGCTTTACAAATGCAGCCAAACTGATGTATATGACCCAGCCGGCTGTAAGCGCACAGATAAAAGCACTGGAAGAAAGGCTGGATATAAGGCTTATAGAGCGAAATGATAAAAATGTAATACTGACAGAGGCCGGTGAGCTTTTTTATGAGGAAGCTAAGAGGATTCTTGCACTATTTAATGGTTTTATTGAGGCCGTTGATGAACTCAAAGGGTATCGTAGGGGTAAACTGAGTATAGCAGCCAGTACTATACCGGGTGAATATGTACTTCCCAAACTGTTGGGTGGCTTTGGACGATTTTATCCTGGTATACAGCTTAATCTGAAAATATCTGATACAGGAAAAGTTGTTGAGGAACTGCTTCGAGGACAGGCGCATATAGGATTTATCGGGTCTCATATAAAAAATGATTCTTTGCATGTGGAAGAGTTTATCAATGATGAATTGATCATTATTGGTTCACCAGAGGATGTACCGTCAGAAATGAGTTTGAACGAACTCATCGGATTAAATTTTATTTTACGTGAGGTCGAGTCTGGGACTAGGATGGAATTTTACGAGCAACTGAAAAATATGGGGATAGAGACCGAAAAACTAAATGTTGTAATGGAACTGGGAAGTACGCGGGCAATTATTACTGCGGTTGAGAGCGGTTTAGGTATTAGTGCGGTTTCGGCTATTGCTACTGAAGATGCGTTAACTCTGGGTAAAGTAAAGGAAATAAAGATAAAGGATGTTTCCTTTAAACGAAACCTGTACTTGGCCTGGAATAAGAATAAATACCAGAATTATGCCGCCAGAGCGTTTTTAAACTACCTAATACAGGAAAATTAAAAAATGAATAAGTTGTGGTTAATTTTGTAGATTATTATAGTATAGTAGAGACAATTTCTTTTTGATAATTTTTTGAGAGAAGGCAAATTAGGTGAGTCAAACAAAAAATACTCTTATGGGTTTAGCTGTGGTTCTATTAACTACTGCAGGACTTTATTTATATAACCCCGTTTCTATCTGGCAAATTTCTAGCGTTGAAGGGTTTGTATCATATGCCCGAAGCTTTGGTCAGGTTATGACAGCGGCCATTTTTTTAGTAACTATTGTCCAGGCGGTTGTACCCGTGATTCCTTTTGTAATATTATGCATAGCTAACGGAATTCTTTTTGGTATTTTCAAAGGATCTTTACTTACCTGGGCGGGAACGTTGATGGGTGCTTCCATAACATTTTTTGTATCCAGAATGCTGGGACGTGAGTGGGCCTTAAGGTCTCACCGGGATAGTGGACTGAAGTACTTCGAAAAAATTGAAGGTCACCGAGGATTTTTTGTAGTCCTTGGTCTCAGATTCTTGCCTTATTTCCCAGCCCCCTTAATAAATGTATCAGCCGGTGTGAGCAGAATAAGATTCTTTTGGTTTTTCCTGGCTTCGGCTATAGGGAAACTCCCTTTTATTTTAGGGTACAGCATTCTAGGGTACAGCCTACTTAGTTCAAGAAATTATGTTTTGGGGTTAGGGTTAATGACATTATTAATTGTACTACCATTTACAATAGTTTTTCTAACGAAGAAAAAGGCTTAGAAAGTAAAAATATTAGGAGGACACAATATATTTGAATAGCTCTTCAGGGAAACACTTGAACTTAATGGATTTATATGAAAGTATGTTAAAATCATTCGGTTCCAGAGGTTGGTGGCCGGGTGAAACCAAATTTGAAATTTGTGTAGGCGCTATATTAACACAAAGTGTATCATGGAAAAACGTTGCTAAAGCTATTACGAATTTAAAAAATGCCGGACTGCTGGATTTACATGCCATGTACGAAAGCCCACAGGAGGAAATAGAGAAATGCATTGTACCGACTCTATACTTTCGCATGAAAGCCAGGAAATTAAAGGCATTTGTAAATCATGTAGTAAAAAACTATAATGGTAACTTACAGCTGATGTTAGAAAAACCATTGCAGGAACTTAGAGAAGAACTTCTTGGAATTTACGGTATAGGCCAGGAAACTGCTGATAGTATAGTACTTTACGCTGCGGAAAAACCTATTTTTGTGGTGGATGCGTATACAAAAAGAATATTTTCCAGGATTGGTTTGTTTTCTGAAGCAATTACCTATAATCAGATGCAGGAATATTTTATGTCCCGGTTAAAACCTGATGTACCTTTATACAATGAATATCATGCACTTATTGTCGGAGTAGGGAACAGATTTTGCAGTAATAAAAACCCAAAGTGCCTGGAATGTCCTGTTGTTACATTTTGTAAATTTGATGCAAATAATTAAGTCTGCCTCTTTAAGGCAGACTTTCGTATTTTTTAGACGATTAATGCAGGTGCGGAAGTTTAACTATAAACTAAAGGGTAGAATTTCGTAGACCATGGTTTCATAATTGGTGACATGTGGTAAAAACTGAAACATAAGTTTTTTGGTGCGGGAATCTTTCTTTAGAATCTTTTTTGCTGCTTCATAGTCTTCATTACTCTGCCACCGTGAGTAAACCATGATTTCATTGTTATTATCAACACATCTTGTAATATGACCTTCAATGCAACCATTTAGATCCATTCCGATTTTTACGTTATCTCGAATTAGGGGAATAACTTTTTCAAAATGACCGCTGCGGAATGTTATTTTATTGATAACTATTAGCACTGGCGAAACCTCCTAAATTATTAGATGTTATATGTTATTTAAAAAGTTTTGCCATGTGACAATTTAAATGTTAATTCCAAAATATTTTTAATTCATATTTATTATATTATTTACATATTATAATATAACATCAATTTCTTAGCGGCATAGGTTTATCCGGCCTATGTTTTTTATTTCTTCAGAATGGGGGGATACAATTGTCAATTGATCTCATTAAGAAAATACTGGAGGAAATTGGTCTTGAGCCAATCGACAGTGAATTCGAGGATGAGCAAAACGAGGAATCGTGCGTAAAACAGCCTACCCCAATATATGAAAAAAAGACCGGTAATATATGACGGTATATAAAAACAGTAGAAAAAGTATATAAAATAATATATAATTAATACACAGCAAGAATACAAAAAAGCACCACTACTGGTGCTTATTTCTTTTAGATGGTGCGCCCGGTAGGAATCGAACCTACGCACCAGGTTCCGGAGACCTGTGCTCTATCCACTGAGCTACGGGCGCATATAGTGTTTTAAAGACAATAACTAATATACTCGAAAAAAACTTGAATGTCAAGCATCAAACAAATTGCAGGATTTGTAAGCTAAATGTAGAAAAATATAATGTTAGCCACTTTGTTAAAACATGAGAGGGGGGAGTGACAATGGGCAAAGTTCTAAAACCTGTATCCAAAATATCAGGAGTTTATGGACAACCAGGTGAGGAAAAAGTTTCACAGGTTCTGGCTGAGAATTTGCCTGATAGTTATGTCATCCTTAATTCCCCTCGTGTTTATTACCATGGTGGTACATTTGATATTGACCATGTTGTTATAGGACCTAATGGCATTTTTGTTATTGAAACAAAAAATATGCAGGGTAACATATCTGGTGGAATGATGGGAAACTGGGTCCAGGAAAGAACAAGGTCGGCCAAAGGCAGCAAGGTTAAAATTGGAAACCCTGCTAACCAGGTGAATCAGTATGGCAAGGTTGTAAGGTCATATCTAGGTTCAAAGTATGCGTACGAAACGGGCAAAAAAGCACATATAAAAGTGTATTCTGTTGTAGTATTTGCCCATGATGATGTTGATTTGACCAATATGAAATTTACGCGTTCAGGATATGTTGGTCAGATAAAAGTCTTAAAAATTGACGAACTTATTGAATTTATTAAAACAAGACAGGGCGCTTCGTATGAAATGGAGCAAATAAATGATTTTTCTGAAGTTATTGTACCGGTGAATCAAAGAGATCAAACCGCTTATTTTTCTCTTGATAAACTTCAGGATGTTTCAAGTGACAATCCAAACCGGTATGAGATTTTTGAAGAACTTGGCAGAGGTAATTTTGCTATTATATTTAGAGGGTATGATTACAAACTTGATAAAGAAATAGCAGTTAAGAAACTTCAACTGCAGAATCAAAATGACCCCAATGCTATTTCCAGATTCTACAGAGAAGCTCAGATAACATCCGGACTAAATCACGAAAATATCATCGCGGTGTACGATTATTTTGAAAAGTCGGGAGAATATTATATTGTTATGGAGATGATTGAGGGAGAAACCCTTGATCAGTATGTTCGTGAACACAAACCATCTATTGTCGAAAGTTTAACTCTATTTAAAGATATTTGCAGTGCTCTTCAATATGCTCACGATAACAATGTTATTCATAGGGATCTAAAGCCTTCAAATATTCTGATAGACCTTGACGGCAAACCCAAAGTTACTGATTTTGGAATTGCGAAACTTATTAATACTACTGACCTGACAATGGAAAATACCGGTGCCGGCACACCTATTATTATGGCTCCGGAGCAGATTGCAAGTGGAACAACTACAGAAAAATCCGATGTTTTTTCCCTGGGAGTAGTTTTATACTATATCCTGACAGGGGAAATGCCCTTTGATGGGGAATACGTCGGTGAAATTATTCGCAAGATTACTCGCCACGAGCCGGTGCCACCGAGAAAGCTTAACAGCGAGATTTCTGCTGACCTTGAAGCCGTTATTCTTAAAGCCCTTGAGAAAGACCCGGTCGAAAGATTTGAAAGTGTCTCAGATTTAGAAAATGCAATTGTAGAAATATTAACTACAGGACATCTTAGAGAGAAAATCGGCAAAAGCTGGGTTAGATTCGTGCCTGCATATTTCCGTCCTTATCTTGGTACAGAAAGGAAGCTTTTTGCTGCAATAACAATTCTAAGCCTTATAGTGTTTGTGGGTATCCTTGGGGTTCAAAGTTACAGGGATTCCAAGCAGCTTTCCAGTAAAATTGCAGTAACTAAACAGTTAGGTTTTACTAACCAGAATATAAAACCATTATTTGATGACCCTAACTATTATACCGGTATTCCTGTTAATCTTGTTGGCAGAGTCAAAAAAGTTATACAAATCACAGAAAAAAATACTAAATTTGAACTGGCTCTTAGAATAGGGACTGAAAGTATTGACAGATCAGTAATAGTGATTTATAACCGACCGCATTTTGATATCCCGGTAGCTTTTAATGTTGAGATTACCGGAAGTATGCAGGGGACAGAAAACCAGGGTGAAAAAACACCTGTAGTTGTAGCAGACAAAGTAGAGGCAATGAATGATCCATGGACTTTCTTATCCCCATCCCAATTTACTGTTTATCCTAAAGAAGCAATCATAAAACAAGAAAGCAAGGTAGTTGAGCTGGAAAAAGTAGAGTTTTCGGAAAAAGAAACACGGTTATATTTAAGTATCCGAAACGAGGGTGCTGATGATGATGTGATAGTGTTATCAAATCCTATTGGTAAGCAGGGACTGAGGGATTTCAAAGAGCTAAAGAATAGCTATGGTATAGATGATCAGAATATTTTTCAGCTAATTCCCGGCCAGGAAAGAAAGACTGTATTGTTTATTGAACCCTTGGATATTAAGTTCCGGTCTGCCAGATTTATTCTTGGGTCGTCTAATGATGTCCTAATGGGACAACAAGCATATGTTTTTGATGTTGGGTGGTAGTTCCTTAACTTAAGGAACTACTTTTTTTGTAACTTTTATAGTTGGTTTTTGATATGATACAATACCAAATTGATTACTGGAGGAATATTAAAGGACATTACATTCCAAAATACTAAAGAAAACGATAATCCAATAGAAATGATAATTCAATGTGTAGACATAAGTAATTCAAAAGTTTTATCCGAACAGGGTGGTATTATGCTGGTTAAACCTGCTCACAGCCTTAAAAAATATGTTCCCTTGTTTGACAGAAGTAAAAACAAGGTTGCTCTGGATTTTGGTTCAGGAAACTTAAGGAACTCTATGTATTTACACCGGAAAGGATACGAGGTCTATGCAGTCGACCTGCCCCAAAAGAATAAAATTCAATGCATGCCCAGGCTTAAATGTATTCTGCCAGAAGAGATAAAAGGTCTCAATTCAAAAATTGACGTAACTATATGTACATTTGTGCTTAATATCATTTCTGAATCGGAGAGAAATGGTTTTTTGGGAACGTTAGCAGAAAAAATGTCTCCGGGCGGGTTTTTTCTGGTGGAAACCAAGGGGTTTTCACTTTCCATACTTGACTCTATGATTATTCCTAAGGGATTTGTGCGTGTACATTGTGAAAGAGGAAGGTATACAATTATTGTTTTGTATCAATACATAGGAATGCAGCATTAAAATTTGGTCAGTTTTTACACGGGTTTACAAATACCCCGCTTTAGTTTAACATATTGTTATATTAATGTTGGAGTGGTAAATTTTGCGAGTTGTGGATATGCAGAAAGAGGTTGACAACTGGATAAGTCAGTTTGAAGAAGGCTATTGGCAGCCTCTTTCTATGCTTGCCAGAATGACTGAGGAAGTGGGCGAACTAGCCCGTGAAATTAATCATCTTTATGGGCAAAAGCCCAAGAAACCGGGTGAAAAAGAAGGAGATATTGCCCTTGAACTGGCTGATATTCTGTTTATAATTATCTGTATGGCCAACTCTATGGGACTTGATTTAGAAAAAGCCTTTACAGATATGATGGAAAAATATCGCCGTAGAGATTCAAAGCGGTGGACACCGAAAAAGGACCCATCATTATGAGCAATTAAGGCTTAACTGATGGGGTTTATTTTTTTTAGTCATTGACATTCATCTCCTTCAAAAATATAATCTGGTTTAAGGGGTATTTTGTAATGCACCTAAGGGTATGGGTTAGATATGGCGAGCATAAGAAGTTGTAAACTACATATGCCTTACGGGGGTATTTGTAAGTGAAACAGAAGTTGATGATTTCATGAAATTCCATTTATTGGGAGATTGTGCGCTGGTTATTAGTTATGAACCTTGTGACCGGGAGGAATATCCTGATATAGTTGGAAGCCATTTTAACTATTTAAGGAAAAAACTTACTTATGGAGTCAGAGATATTGTTTTATGTTATTCAAGCATTGGTATTTATTTTGACAACAGTCTAATATATCCGCATGAGGCGGAGGCATGTATCAGGTCTCTTCTGAGACAATCGTCAGGCTGTGTAGGAATGGCGGGAGAAGAGGTCACTATTCCTGTATTTTACGGGGGAGAATTCGGCCCCGACCTTGAAAAACTAGCACAAAATCTAAACATGACTTCTGAAGAGATTATTCATGAGCATTGTTCAAAGAAATACACTGTTTTTGGGATAGGCTTTTTGCCTGGCTTTCCTTATATGGGACCACTACCCGAAAAACTTGTTATCGCCCGCAAAACTGTTCCGGCGTCCTTTGTTGCGGCTGGATCTGTTGCTATCGCCGGGCAGCATACAGGGATTTATCCCTTTGATTCACCGGGGGGCTGGCACGTAATAGGCAGGACACCAGTTAAAATGTTTGATGTTTATAAACCCACGCCTTCTTATTTAAAACCTGGGGATATAGTTACCTTTTCACGGAGGTGAATATGTACATCGATCTTAACGCAGATATCGGCGAAGGTTTTGGAATTTATCGCTTTGGACAGGATGAAGCTATTCTAAGTGTTATTTCCTCTGCTAATATTGCCTGTGGGTTTCATGCAGGTGACCCGCTTCATATGGCGGCAACCGTAGAACTTTGCTTGGCCAATAAGGTTGCCATCGGAGCTCATCCAGGGTATCCTGATTTGGCAGGCTTTGGCAGGCGGGATATGACTTTGAGTTCTGAAGAAATTAAAAGTATTATAATTTATCAGGCCGGAGCATTATCTGCAATAGCAAAATCCCTTGGTGGCAGTGTTAGTCATGTTAAGCCTCATGGTGCGCTTTATAATAAAGCGGCATATGATGAAAAAACTGCTAATGCAGTAATTGAGGCTGTCTTAAGGTTAGAGGGGCCTGCCCTTATAGCCTTGGCCAGTTCACCAC
The DNA here is from genome assembly GCA_016841045.1 of Thermincola carboxydiphila. Lineage (GTDB taxonomy): Bacteria > Bacillota > Thermincolia > Thermincolales > UBA2595 > JAENZX01. Next base: position 78,266 of record JAENZX010000011.1, on the reverse strand, counting down.
TGGTACAAATGGCCCGACAGAAGGGACTAAGAGTTTACGAGGAGGGGTTTGCCGACCGGAACTACAACCAGGATGGCAGTCTTGTGGGCAGGAATTCATCTGATGCCATAATATCCGATCCTGTCGTTGCTGCTGACAGGGCTGTAAAGATGGTTAAGGAAAAAAAGGTTATTTCCCTTAGTGGTCAGGAAGTTTGGTTAGAGGTGGACACTATTTGTATCCATGGAGACAACAGTCTGGCCCTTCAAACAGCCAATGAGATAAAGAGGGCTCTTAACTTTAATGGAATTTCAATATCACAGCCTGTACGAAGTGAAAATACAAGAAGGTAAACATAGATAGGGTGATTCTGTGACTGCTGCTTTTCGGGTTATAAAGCCAGGGTTCCAGACAACTGTTCAGGATTTGGGGAGATTTGGATACAGACATTTAGGAGTACCTATATCAGGCGGGATTGACAGTTTTGCTCTCATGATGGCCAATATTCTGACTGGGAATGAAACTGGTGCTCCCTGTCTTGAAACAGCCCTTCAAGGTCCTGAACTTTATTTTTTAAAAGACACTGTGATTGCAATTACAGGAGCAGATATGGAGCCCCGATTGTCAGGAAAACCTATACCTATGTGGGAAAGTGTTTTGTGCAAAGCTGGAGAAACTTTAAAGCTGGGGTATCGTAGATCGGGCTGCAGAAGCTATATTGCTTTTGCAGGAGGTATTAAGGTTCCAGAGATACTGGGAAGCTGTTCTACCTTCCTGACAGCCGGTTTCGGCGGCGTTAACGGTAGATGTCTTCAGGCGGGGGACCTTTTAGAAACGTGCCGGTATGCCGGCCAAAGGGGTCTTTTATTGCGAGTTGTTCCGGAGAAATATCGTCCCGAATATCATTCTCCTTTTTGTGTAAGAGTAATAAAGGGTATCAATGCCGACAATTTTGAAGAGTCTGAATACAAAAAGCTGTATAATCAAACTTTTACTGTTACTAACAGATGTAATAGAATGGGATGCTTTGTAAATGGTTTAACATCTATTGGAACAAACGCTGATCCCATTTTAGAATCATACCCGGTTATACCGGGAACAATTCAGGTACCATCATCGGGTAATCCTATAGTTTTACTTAATGATGCCCAGGCTACTGGGGGATACCCGCAGATTGGTTGTGTGATTTCTTCGGATATCTGGAAATTAGGCCAGATGATTCCGGGTGACAAGCTGAAATTCGAAGAAACTAACATAAAAGAAGCTTTGGAAACAGAAAGAGTGCAGAATGAAACGCTCAGAAAAATAGGACAAGAATATAAACAAAGATACATTTATCATACGAGAAAAAATACTTATGAAGTAATTTTTGACAGAACCATTATGAAAGAAAATAATTAATATGAGGTGGTTATTGTGACAAATTATGAAGTTGTGATTATCGGAGGAGGGCCGGCAGGACTATCTGCCGGGATGTATGCGGCCAGAGCCAAGCTTAAAACGGTGCTGTTAGAAAGGGGGCTGCCCGGAGGGCAGGCTTCTACAACTGATAATATAGAAAATTATCCTGGTTTTCCTGAAGGAATGCCCGGCCTTGATCTCACAATGAGAATGCTGTCACAGGCCCAGCGATTTGGGATGGAAGTTAAAAATACAGATGTTCTTTCTGTAGAAGAGCTGCCTGAGGGAGGTTTTCTGGTGAAGACCTTTGACGGCGAAATAGCTGCAAAGACCTTGATACTCGCAACAGGAGCCAAGTCAAAGCCTATTGGTATCGCGGAAGAGGAACAGTACCGCGGTCGAGGAGTGTCTTATTGTGCAACCTGTGATGCAGCGTTTTTCCAAGGTAAGACGGTTGCTGTTGTAGGTGGAGGAGATTCAGCTGTTCAGGAAGGTATATATCTGACAAAGTTTGCTGAGAAAGTTTACATTGTCCATAGAAGGAACGAGTTGAGAGCTACTAAAGTTCTTCAGGAAAAAGCGAAGTCCACACCCCAAATTGAGTTTATCCTTGACTCTGTTGTTACCAGTATTCTTGGTAAAGATAATGTGGAAGCAATTAAAGTAAGGAATGTAAAAACTGATGAGGAAAAAGCTATTGCAGTGGATGGGATATTTGTTTATGTCGGTAAGGAACCAAGTGCTGAACTCTTCCGTGGTTTTATTGATATGGATGAGTGGGGTTATATTATAACAGATGCAAAGATGCAGACTTCCAGAAAAGGTGTATTTGCAGCAGGTGATGTCCGGCAGACTCCCCTTCGTCAGGTTGTAACCGCAGTTGCCGACGGAGCTATTGCAGCTGTTACAGCAGAACAATATCTGGAATACAAAGATTAAACCCAAAGTTTACGGGATTGAATTTTTACTGGCCGCTGGAGGTAATAACCAGCGGCTTTTGTTATATTGTCAGCAAATACGTATTGACAATGGGCATAGCGAAAGTTAAAATATAAAAGGTAATACCCCTTAGGGGTATTAATATATTGGGGGAATTTACAATGCCAGACATAAGAGCTGTAATTGATCCGGAGAAATGTGAAAAATGTGACAAAACGCTTCACTGCCCCGCCAAGGAAGTCTGCCCAGCGCAGGCTATAGAACGCGAAGAGGACGATGAGCCGTATTTTGTTAATGCTTACTGCCAGGGATGTGGTAAATGTGCCGTTTTTTGTACTAACAAAGCAATAAGAATGGTTTAAATCAAGGAGGTATTTATTTGAAAGATAAGCTGTCTAGTATAAGTTCGGTAATTACGGCTTTTTTTGCCTGCATTAGTTGACTTGGCCCCTTATTTTTTGCATCGCTTGGGTTAAGCGGTGTTGGACTGGCTTCGGTTGGAACCATGTCAAAATACAGCGATATCTTCATGATATTAACAGTGGTTTTGCTTGGTGTTTCACACTGGTTTGGCCGGAAAAACAAAAATCGGCTGAATAAGATTATTCTATGGGTTTCAACTATTTTGGTGGGTGCAATAATCATCTATGGAAAACGTGCAGTTCTGTTAGACTTATTGAAAGGGTGAGCATAATTGAAAAAAACTGTCTTAATTTACCTTACATTAATAATGGTGATGGCCGGCAGCTTTATCTTAAACGGCTGCAGTTCAGAAACTAACACTACCTCAGACCCTGGTACCCAAGCGGGCTCAGCATACCAAAACATTGGCTCCGATGAGTTAAAGTCGCTGATAGAGACCAAAGAAAATTTGCTGGTACTTGATGTTAGGGAGCAATTTGAATATGATCAGGGGCATTTAGCTAACTCTATACTTATTCCGACTAGTGAATTCACAAATCGGGTAAATGAACTGCCAAAAGACAAACCAATTGCCGTAGTTTGTGCAACAGGTGCCAGAAGTGCACAGGTGTCTCAGTACCTGGTTGAGTTAGGTTACAAAGAAATATACAATCTCAGTAGAGGGCTGGTCTCCTGGCCAGACTCGCTGGTGAAGTAGCATTTGACTTAAAGGTACTAGGTCTGTTATTACATGGAGTTGTTGTAAATGGATATTGATCAGGAAATTGTTAAAATTAAGATGAAGCTTGAGGACTTAAAGAAAAGGTGGCCTGCCCACTCGGTAAAACCCGAGATGGTTGAAGAAATGGACAGGCTTGAAGATGAACTTTCTGGACTGGAAAGACTTAAGCTTAAGGGCCTTAATAGTACGGGGGATGAGTAAAATGGAAAAGAATCTTGAAATACAGGTTTTTGGTTCTCGGAGGTATGACTGCGGAGGTGGCTGAGGTTCCAGCCAATCTCAGGAAGAGATTACCGAAATATTTAGTGAAATGATAAAGAAAAATTATGGCCCTCTTGTAGAAATGAAGTATATTGACATCGATGACAAAGAGACAATGGCCAAGTTTCCTGAAGCTATGGAAGTCTTACAGAATAAGGCTATTACCTCACTTCCTCTTATTGCTTTTGACGGAACTCCCTTATGGCTTGGCAGTATGTCATATTATTACATTATGGAGGAACTGAAAAAGAGGGGAGTACAGCCAGTAGCTTAATTTTTCCCGTTCCGTTGACATATATTGTGTAGTTTAATATAATTCTTAACGAAATTAAATTTTGGAGGTGCCTTACATGCCCGCATACGATTTCAGGTGCAAAACATGTGAGAATAAGTTTTCCGTAAGGATTTCCATCAGTGAAAGGGACAAGGTCAAGTGCCCCAAATGTGAAAGCTCCAGTGTTCAACAGGTCTTTAAACCAATTGCTGTGCAAGGTGTTTCCGGTGGTTCTTCCTGCAGCAGCGGAGACTGCGGACCATGCGGCGGTGGCTGAGGCTAAAATATACAGGAACAGGATGTTCCTTAGGATTACAATAATCAGAGAATCTTTAAATTATGCCGCTTTGAACGGAAGCATATGCGTATGGCTTATACGTTATGGGTTTCGTCCAAAGCGGCTTCGTGCTATACTTGATTTTATAGTACATTCGTGATTTCTAAATAAGTTAGGGTGGTTATTATGACAGTTGAGGGTAATGTCCTTATAGTAGACGACGAACCTAAAATGCGGGAGCTTGTAAAAATGTATCTTGAAAGGGAAGGGTTTAAGGTTACTGAAGCCGGAGACGGTGAAGAAGCATTAGACCAGTTTTATAAGAATAGTTTTGATCTAATGATTGTTGATATTATGATGCCTAAAGTTGATGGTCTAACCCTCTGTAAAGAAGTTCGAAAAAGCTCCGATATTCCTATTATTATGTTAACTGCAAAAGGAGAAGAAATAGACAGGGTCTTGGGTTTTGAACTGGGAGCTGATGACTATGTTGTGAAGCCTTTTAGTCCACGGGAGCTGACTGCCCGCGTAAAAGCGCTGTTGCGGCGTATCAGTTCAGTTCAGAGCGTTAATGATGCGTCAGTCATACGTTTTCCTGGTCTGGTTATTAATATGGATGCTCGCGAGGCTGAAGTTGAGGGTAAAAAAATTAATTTGACTCCGAAAGAATTTGAACTTCTTACTTTTTTGTCAAGGAATGCGGGCAGAGTTTATACAAGGGAACAGCTGCTGGAGCATGTATGGGGCTATGATTTCTATGGAGATTTACGTACAGTTGACACTCATGTTAAAAAACTACGTGAAAAGATTTCGCGTTTAGGTGGTTCTGCAGGTTTTATATCTACTGTTTGGGGAGTAGGCTACAAATTCGAGGTGACAAAATGATTAAACGGAGCCTAGTAGGTAAAGTGTGGCTCACAGTGCTTATATTGGTCATTTTTGTTATGTTTTTTATGGGGGTTTTTCTGTCACAGTTTTTTGAAGACTTCTATTTTTCGTTAAAATTTGAAGAACTTGTAAAAAATGGAATCAAGATATCCGAATTGATTGCTGATGCGCCTGAAAGGCCTGAATGGCAGGAAGAGATGGTTATGATTGCCCGGTTTATCGATGCCCGGATAGTAATTACCGATAGACAGGGACTGATCAGGCAGTGTACAATACAGGACCGTGGAATGCATTTAGGCAATAAAATCCAGCACCCAGATGCTGAGAAAATATTAAAAGGGGAGATAACTTCCCATCGAGGAACATACCCCGGTCTTGATATGACTGTACTTTCTGTGGGAGTACCAATTAAAACCGATGGTGAGGTTGTAGGTGCTGTTTTTCTAAATTCCCCCGTTGAATCAGTTACGCAGACTGTGCGTACTGTACAAAAATTTATATTTTACAGCGCTCTTGGGACATTATTTCTTGCTACCGTGCTGGGTTTTATCTTATCCAAAAGATTAACACGTCCAATACTCAATATGAATACAGTAGCTATGGCTATGGCCAAAGGGGATTTTGAACAAAAGGTCAAAATTGAATCCGATGATGAAATAGGTCTTTTAGGGTCAACCCTAAATTTCCTGTCTTCGGAACTGCAGAAAAACATTGATGCCCTTTCCGCAGAAAAGGACCAGTTGGAGAACATTCTGACCAGTATGACTGAAGCGGTTGTGACAATTGATATTGAAGGGAATATTGTGCTCTTTAATCCGATGGCCAGAGACCTTTTCAAAATAAATCCCTTAATAGAACAGGTTAACATCCGGGAATATATCAATAACCCCGGGTTAATTGACAGCTTTTATACTGTGTTAGAGAAAAAGGTTCATTTGAAAAAGGAGATATCTGTGGGAGACAGAATATTCAGCGCTGAATTAACCCCGCTTCAGCAGAATAAAGGAGAAGTCAGGGGTATTGTTGCAGTTCTCCATGATATTACTAAAGAAAAGCGGTTGGAACTTCTTAGACGGGAATTCGTTGCTAATGTATCACACGAACTCAGAAGCCCTTTGAGCCTGCTGCAGGGATATGTTGAAGCGCTTGCTGACGGTCTCGCAGAAAGCGAAGAGGAAAGACAAAGATATATGGATATTTTACTTGATGAAACATTAAGACTTCGCAGACTGGTTAATGACCTACTGGATTTAACCCAACTGGAAACTGGCAACATGAACATGCGGATTGAAAAAATATCAGCAGAAGAATTGATTCAAAGGGTTACCACACTGATGGAACCACTCTTTGAAGAGCAGAACAAAAAACTTAGCGTAGCCTTACCGGATGATTTGCCGTTGGTTATGGGAGATGAGGATAAACTACAACAGGTCTTAGTCAATCTTCTCGACAACGCTGTAAAATATACACCGGTTGGCGGTGTTGTTGAGGTTGGTGCAGGTTATTATGATGACCAGGTTGTAATTTCCGTTACTGATTCCGGTTCGGGCATACCGGAGGATGAACTTGAACATGTTTGGGAACGCTTTTATAAGGTTGATAAGGCAAGGTCCAGGGAGACTGTAGGGGGGACCGGTCTGGGTCTGGCTATTGTCAAAAACATAATCCTGGCCCATGGTGGAGAAGTAAAAGTTGCCAATGAGCCTGGTAAGGGAGCGAAGTTTACGTTTACGGTTAAAATAGCTGAAGAATAGTGGCACTATTACAGGGAGGTTTGTTTCTTGATTAAAGAAATTAAGGTTGTCAGCAGCGGCAGCTCACAGATGATTGATATTACATCCAAGGTTCAGGAAGTTGTACGGGAATCGGGGATAAACTCCGGACTGTGCTATGTTTTTGTACCTCATACAACTGCCGGGATTACTATCAATGAAAATGCTGACCCGGATGTTGTTACCGATTTTTTAAAGGAAACCTCCAAAATTGTACCATGGGAAGATAGGTACAGGCATGTAGAGGGTAACTCGGCTGCCCACATAAAGGCAAGCATGATGGGTTTTACCCAGACTGTATTTGTTGAAAATAACAAATTGGTGCTGGGAACCTGGCAGGGTATATATTTTTGTGAATTTGACGGGCCAAGGACGAGGAAAGTTTTGGTGAAGGTGATTAGTGTGTAGTGTAGTGTTAGTAGAGAGTGCTAATAGCTAGTGGTTTGTTTATATGTGCTACTTCCCCAACCATTCCCAAACTTCGAGCTTGTTTTCACTTGCAAAGTGCTGTTTGGTATTATATACTATATTTAGTAGCAGGTACTAAAAGTTAGGTACTAAACATACTATAATATGAACTATGTAAATATTAATTACGGATGGTGACCCCTTGTGGTAAAATCACCGTTTCCTAAGCCGGTTCGGCTTAGAGAGTTGGGTAATTTCATAAAGGAGAACCCCTTTATCACAGATGAGGATTTGGCAAAGCATTTCAGGGTCAGTGTCCAGACTATCCGACTGGATAGGCTGGAGCTGGGGATTCCGGAGCTAAGGGAAAGGATGAAACACTACGCAGAAAGCTCTTACTCGCAGGTTAAGTCACTTTCTGCTCCTGAGATTATTGGGGAACTTCTGGATTTGGAACTGGAAAAAACGGGGTTGTCCCTGCTGGAAATTACGGGTGAAATGGTTTTCCAGAAGAATGGGATTGCCCGGGGGCATATCCTGTTTGCTCAGTCCAATTCATTGGCTGTCGCAGTTGTTGATGCAGAAGTTGTTTTAACAGGAACGGCTAAAGTTACATTCATAAGACCTGTTCGGCTTGGTGAGAGGATTGTTGCCAAAGCGTCAGTTGATACTAAGGCAGGGAATAAATACATTATCTCAGTTACGTCTCGTTCGGATCAGGAGATTGTTTTCCAGGGTGAATTCACAGTCTTCGCCGTGGATAACAAGGAGGGTACATTAGTTGAAAATCGTAGTTGATGCCATGGGTGGCGATTACGCCCCTGCCGAGATAGTAGCGGGAGCCGTTGAAGCAGTTAAAGAGTTGGGAATAGAGGTTATTCTCGTTGGAGAAGAAGAGGCTGTAAACCGTGAACTGTCGGTACATCAGGCTGAAAAACTTCCGATTTCCGTAGTGCATGCCCCTGAAATCATAGGTATGGGGGAACCTCCGGCTGTTGCTCTTCGAAAAAAAAGGAATTCGTCAATCGTTATTGCCACAAAGTTGGTTAAAGAAGGTGCGGGAGACGCTGTCGTTTCTGCTGGAAGTACTGGGGCGGCGATGGGAGCTGCGCTTTTGGGGCTTGGCAGGATTAAAGGAATCCACAGACCGGCTATTGCCAGTGTTATTCCGACAATCAAAGGCTTTACACTTTTATTGGATGTTGGGGCAAATGCCGAGTCTGAGCCGCAGAACCTTCAGCAGTTTGCGGTGATGGGAAATATATATTCAAGCAAAATACTTGGTGCAAAAAATCCGAAAGTTGGCTTGTTAAACATAGGTGAGGAGGAGACTAAGGGGACCCCCCTTTATCTTGAGGCATACAGGCTTATTAAAGAAACAGAGTCAATTAATTTCATTGGAAATATTGAGGGTAGGGGAATTACCGGTGGAGTGGCCGATGTAGTTGTCTGTGACGGTTTTGTCGGTAATGTGGTTTTAAAATTTGGAGAAGGCCTAGCGGGAGATCTAATGTCAATGATAAAAGAAGAGCTCACCAAAAATTTCTTTGCAAAAATTGGTGCTGCCATGGTGTTCTCTCAGGCCAAAGGTTTAAAAAAACGGATAGATTACGCTGAATATGGTGGAGCGCCTCTTCTTGGAGTGAACGGGGTATGTATAATAAGTCATGGAAGTTCACACGCACGGGCAATAAAAAATGCTATCCGGGTTGCAAAAGAATGTGTTGATACCAAGGTAGTAACCTTAATAAAGGAGAGTATTGGTAAAAATCTGAATCAGGATGGTTAGATTATTGCCAATTGGTGATTCTATATCTGTAAATATAGATGCTGTCCGATAAACGGGAGGGGGAATTTGATGATTAGGACATCTTTATGTGATTTATTAGGAATTGAATATCCTATTATACAAGGAGGTATGGCCTGGACTTCCACAGCTAAACTCTCAGCTGCGGTTTCAGAGGCCGGTGGGTTAGGAATCATAGGTTCAGGCCATCATAATGCTGATTGGGTAAGAGAACAGGTGAAAATAGCAAAAGAACTTACCAGCAAACCTTTTGGGGTAAATGTAATGATGATTTCACCCCATCTGGAACAGGTGATGGAGGTTATAATCGAGGAAAAAGTACCTGTAATTAGCCTGGGTGCCGGAAATCCGGGCAAGTATATTACCCGCCTCAAAGAAATCGGAACTAAGGTAATTCCTGTAGTGTCTTCTGTAGCGCTGGCGCAGAGACTAGAAAAGGCCGGTGTGGATGCGGTTATTGCAGAAGGAATGGAGTCAGGTGGACACATTGGTGAACTGACTACTATGGCATTAGTCCCTCAGGTTGTCGATGCCCTCAATATTCCGGTTGTAGCTGCCGGTGGAATTGCCGATGGTCGCGGCCTTATAGCTGCACTGGCTCTGGGAGCCGTTGGAGTGCAAGTTGGAACAAGGTTTATGTGTGCTGAAGAATGTGAAATTCATGATAATATTAAACAGATGGTAATGAAGGCTAAAGACCGGGATACCACAGTAAGTGGACGCAGTACCGGACATCCGGTTAGATCTTTAAAGAATAAACTGACCAGACAGTATCAAGAACTGGAAAAATCCAATGCCCCTGTTGAAGAGCTGGAAAAACTGGGAATCGGGCGGCTTAGAAACGCAATGATTGAAGGGGACACTGAGACAGGTACTGTTGCCTGTGGTCAAGTTGCCGGACTGGTTAAAAAAATTAAACCTGCCAGAGAAATAATCCATGAAATCATGGAAGGGGCAGAGGGTGTTTTTCAAACTCTGGGGGTGAAGTAATTGAAACTGGCTTTTACTTTTCCTGGTCAGGGTTCCCAGTATGTTGGCATGGGTAAGGAATTATTTGATAATTTTATTTCTGTTCGCCACATATTTGAGGAAGCCAACGATATCCTTGGATTTGATCTCAAGAAAATGTGCTTTGAAGGTCCCGAAGAGGAACTAACAGTCACTTATAACACCCAACCGGCCATTCTCACAGTAAGCACAGCTTGTTTTACAGTTATGGCCGAACAGGGTATTAAACCTTCGGTTGTGGCAGGACATAGCCTTGGTGAGTATTCGGCACTGGTTGCAGCTCAGGCAGTTAGTTTTTCGGATGCTGTGGCCTTAGTTCGCAAGCGCGGACAGTTCATGCAGGAATGTGCGCCGCCAAAGGCAGGTATGGCCGCAATTCTGGGTTTATCTAATGATTTAACATCAAAGGCATGTAGTGAAGTTTCTGAAGGGGTAGTCGAAGTAGCTAACTATAACTGCCCAGGCCAGATAGTCATAGCCGGGGAGGAAGCTGCCTTAAACAGGGCAATGGAACTGTGTAAGGCGTATGGTGCCAAAAGAGCGGTTCCCTTGGCGGTCAGTGGTCCATTTCACTCCAGCTTGATGGCGGAAGCCGGTCGGAAGCTGGCTGAAGAGCTTGAAGGAGTTAAACTTGTAGAACCGGTTTGTCCGGTAATATCAAATGTTACAGCACGTGCAGTTGAATCAGCAGCAGAAATTAAAGATCTTTTAGTCAGACAGGTTAGCGGCTCGGTACTTTGGGAACAAAGCGTTTTAAACATTGCTTCAATGGATATAAATACTTTTGTTGAAGTGGGACCCGGAAAAGTTTTATCAGGTCTGGTTAAGAAGATTATCAGGGAAACAAAACTGCTTAATGTTGAAAATGTTTCTTCTCTGGAAAATTCCCTTGATAATTTGAAGGAGGTTTTATAGAATGGTTCTTAGGGATAAGACTGCTCTGGTAACCGGAGGGGCAAGGGGAATTGGTAAAACCATTGCTCTGGCCCTTGCGGAGAGTGGGGCGGATGTCATTATAGTAGATCTAAATCAAAGTGATGCAGAATCTGCCGCAGCTGAAATTGAAAAGCTGGGACGACGCGCTGTAGGATTAAGCGGGAATGTTTCTTCTGCTTCTGATGTTGAGGAATTTATTAAAAAAGCTGCAAATATATTTGGGAAAATAGACATTTTAGTGAATAATGCAGGTATTACCCGAGATACACTGTTACTGCGAATGAAGGAAGAAGATTGGGATGCGGTTATCAATGTAAACCTTAAAGGTGCTTTTTTATGCACAAAAGCGGTTTCACGACTTATGATGAAGCAGAGATATGGCAAAATTATTAATATTTCATCTGTAGTCGGCGTGATGGGTAACGCCGGTCAGGCCAATTACGCAGCCTCAAAGGCCGGGATAATCGGATTCACCAAGTCTGTGGCTAAAGAACTGGCTTCCCGGAATATTACAGTAAATGCCATAGCCCCGGGTTTCATCGTCACAAGTATGACTGATGTTTTGGCTGAAGATGTAAAAGAAAATCTTAAAGAACAAATACCCCTGGGAAGGCTGGGAACTCCCGAGGATATTGCAAATACTGTTCTGTTTTTGGCATCTGATGCAGCCAGTTATATTACTGGGCAGACTATCTCTGTTGATGGCGGTATGGTAATGCACTAATTTATACAAAAGTGAATATGACTTATGGAAGGAGGTGGCAAAATGTCATCCGTATTTGATAAGGTGAAAGCAATTATTATTGAGCAGTTAAGTGTTGAAGAAGAAGAAGTTACAATGGAAGCAACATTTGTTGATGAATTAGGTGCTGACTCATTGGATATAGTTGAACTCGTTATGGCTTTTGAGGAAGAATTTGACATCGAGATTCCTGATGAGGACGCTGAGAAAATTAAAACTGTCGGCGATGCCGTCAAGTATATTGAAGAGAAGGAAAATGCATAGACATTCGAGTGAAGAGTCCCGTGGATGCCTACGGGACTTTTTTCGAACTTGCTTTGTTTTGAAGAATGGAGGAGAAGAATGAAGCTTCCGGATTTGAAAATTGGCAACCTTGTTCCCAAACTGCCTATAATTCAGGGTGGGATGGCAGTTAGGATATCTACTGCCCCATTGGCTGCTGCAGTTGCGGAAGAAGGCGGAATAGGTTTGATTGCGGCTACAGGTATGAGCATTGATGAGCTCAAAAGCGAGATAGCCAAAGCCAGAGAACTTACTAAAGGAATAATAGGAATTAATATAATGTTTGCTGCAAGCCAGTTTGCCAATCTTATTAAGGCTGCTATCGAAGAAGGTATCGACCTTATTGTTTCCGGAGCCGGATTCTCCCGTGATATATACCCAATGGGAAGAGCAGCCGGCGTACCTATTGTTTCGATGGTCTCTTCACCTAAGGTTGCTCGACTGGCTGAAAAGCTAGGAGCGGCGGCAGTAGTCGTTGAAGGGAAGGAAGCAGGTGGACACCTGGGTACAAATCTTTCCGTAAAAGAAGTGCTTCCCCGTGTAAAAGAGGCTGTAAAAATACCTGTTCTAGCTGCCGGTGGTGTTATTGATGGATTTGCAATTAAAGAAATGTTGAATTTAGGTGCAGATGGAGTTCAGATGGGTACCAGATTTGCAGCCAGCAAGGAAAGTAATGCTTCTGATGAATTCAAAAGAATGTATTTAGAAGCCAAAGCGGAAGATGTAGTATTGATAGAAAGCCCAGTGGGTCTACCGGGCAGCAGCATTATTAATCCTTTTGTTAAGAGACTGTTCAATGGAGAGGACCTTAGACCCGAAGGATGTGATGGCTGCCTTAAGAAGTGCAGCAGGAAGTTCTGCATCCTTAAAGCATTGATAAGAGCTCAACAGGGAGACGTAGAAACCGGTCTTGTTTTTGCAGGGTCAAGAGTAGGAGAGATTAAAGATATTCTTCCTGTAAGGGATATCATAAACAGACTCTTTGTTGAGATGGAAGCAGCCGAAGGTGGGGTGTAACTTTTTGAAAAGACGTGTAGTAATAACAGGTATGGGTATGATAACATCTGTGGGGACAGGTAAGGAAGAATTCTGGAATAACCTTGTCAGCGGAAAAAGCGGTATTGTTCCCATTACCAGGTTTGATGCAAGTGAACTAACAACTCGCATTGCCGGTGAAGTAAGGGATTTTGACCCCCTGAACTATCTGGATAAGAAAGAAGCCAGACGTATGGACAGGTATACTCATTTTGCCTGTGCCGGGAGTCGGCTTGCCTTAGAAGATGCCGGTTTAGTTTCGGAAAACCTTGATCCTGATCGGGTGGGTGTTTATATAGGTTCCGGTGTTGGAGGAATCGATACCCTAGAGGAGCAGGCTCGCACACTAATTAATAAGGGACCCAACAGGGTAAGCCCGTTTTTTGTACCGATGATGATAGCCAATATGGCCGGAGCGCATGTTGCAATAAACAACGGCTTTAAGGGACCCAATCTTACCACGGTAAGTGCATGTGCATCTAGTACAAATTCAGTTGGGGAAGCTTTCCGGCTGGTTAGGGACGGGTACGCAGATATTATGGTAACAGGTGGTACTGAAGCGCCGATAATATCTCTGGCCATGGCTGGATTTTGTGCCTTAAAAGCCTTGTCAACCCGGAATGAGGAGCCGGAAAAAGCCAGCAGGCCTTTTGACAAGGAACGTGACGGTTTTGTCATGGGAGAAGGTTCCGGTATTCTGATTCTGGAATCTCTGGATCATGCAAGGGCTCGCGGTGCCCATATTTATGCTGAAGTGGCAGGTTATGGAGCTACCTGTGATGCCTATCATATGACAGCTTCAGACCCTGAGGGAGTTGGCGCTGCCAAGGCAATGGAATTAGCGATAAAAGATGCCGGTCTTCTAGTTGAGGATGTTAGCTATATTAATGCTCATGGTACTTCCACACCTGTAGGTGATGCTAGTGAAACCATTGCTATCAAAAGGCTGTTTGGAGAACATGCTTCCAAAATCGCAGTCAGTTCTACCAAATCTATGACAGGCCACCTTTTGGGTGCAGCAGGTGGTATAGAGCTTATTGCGTGCGCCCTGGCTATACAAAACGGCGTAATTCCGCCAACTATCAACTATGAACATCCCGACGAAGCTTGTGACCTGGATTATGTCCCCAATAAAGCTGTGCAGAGGGATGTTAATGTAGCGATTTCCAATTCCTTTGGTTTTGGTGGTCATAATGCTACTGTGGTTGTAAAGAAATTTGAAGAATAATCCTGGTGATCATATGTCTATTGACGAAGAAGCCCTAAAAAAAACCAAAGTGCTAATGGAACTATTGGGAATAGAATGGCAGGACCCTAACTACCTGATTCAGGCGCTTACACACAGTTCCTACGCTCACGAAAATAAAAATGTTATAGTCGAACACAATCAACGACTGGAATTTTTGGGGGATGCAGTTCTGGAACTGGCAATAAGCGATTTTCTGTACAGGAAATATCCGGACTACCCGGAAGGTGCACTTACAAAAGTGCGGGCCGGTATAGTTTGTGAGGGGTCATTGGCCGCAATTGCCCGGCAGCTGCACCTTGGTGAATTTCTTTTTATGGGTAAGGGGGAAGAACGCAGCGGAGGCAGGCAGCGTCCTTCGATTCTCGCTGATGCTTTAGAGTCTCTGATAGGGGCTATTTATCTTGACAGAGGTATGGAGGTTGCTACCCGTTTTATTCTCGAGAAGCTGGATGAGATTATTACCGAAGTAGCAAAAACTGGTGGGATAACAGCAGATTATAAAACTCAGCTGCAGGAAAGAGTCCAGCAAAAATCAGAAAACCGCTTGAGTTACAGGATAATGGAGGAACATGGGCCTGATCATTGTAAGACCTTTGTGTCAGCGGTCAGCTATCAGGGTGTCCAGTGGGGTTTGGGAAGCGGCAGGACAAAAAAAGAGGCTGAACAGGCAGCTGCTAAGATTGCCCTTCTGAAGATACAATCCGGTGAGGTCAGTTTAGATGGCGAAACCAAAGAGTAAGTCTCACTACATTATCCCGGTTTTTGTTCCTGACCTGGGATGTCCTCACCAGTGTGTGTTCTGCAATCAAAAAAAGATTACCGGCCAAAATGAAGTGCCTTCCAGGGAGGAGGTTGCCGGTAAAATAACTGAGTACCTTGATACAATTCCCGGTGACAGCAGTATAACGCGGGAAGTGGCTTTTTACGGGGGCAGCTGTACAGCTGTGAGTCAAGAGCTGCAGAGAGAACTGCTTACTCCGGCTTATAAGTTTTTGGCAGCGGGCAAAATTGACGGTATACGTGTTTCTACTCGTCCTGATGCTGTTGATGAAGATAAGCTCAGTCTTCTGTCAGGCTATGGTGTGCAGACCGTGGAACTGGGTGTACAGTCCATGGATGATGAGGTCCTTGCCAAAGCAGGCAGGGGTCATACCAGCAGGGATGTAATTAGGGCCGCTGCTCTAGTCAAGGCCTGGGGCATGGAATTGGGTTTTCAGATAATCCTTGGTTTACCGGGAGATACAGAAGAAAAAGAAACTGATTCGGCTCTTGAACTTATTGCTTTAAAGCCAGATTTGGTAAGAATTTATCCTTGCCTTGTTCTTCGAGGGACACAGCTGGCTCAACTCTATGAAAAAGGGGAATATTCCCCGCTATCAGTTGAACAGGCTGTCCAGAGGAGCAAAAAGCTCCTGGTAATGTTCGAAAATGCAGGGATAAATGTAATTAGAATAGGACTACAGCCCAGTGAACAGATAAGCCTGGACGGTGAAGTAATTGCCGGTCCGTATCACCCCGCCTTCAGGGAACTGGTAGAGTCTGCACTGGCACGCGACATGCTGGAGTATCTTCTGGCAGACAAACTTCAAACAGTCAAACCTCAAACAGTCAAACTTCAAACAGTTAAACTTCAAACACGGAATGAACATACTGTTGAAATAGCGGTTCCCCAACAGGATATTTCGGTGGTCAGAGGTCATAAGGGAAGTAATGTGGAATATTTCAGAGAGAAATATTCGGTATCTGAGCTGAAAACTGTGGTTGATAATACTCTTTTGCGCGGGACTGTTAAACTGGTTAGTGTTGATGGTAATAAGTTTGACAGTATTGTTGACAGAGCCAGGCTGCCGGTATTGGCAGACAAATAAGGGGCATTAGTTACTTAATACTTAGTTGAGTAACTAATGCCTCTTTTTCATACCTGGAACACAGCCAACTCTTCCATCATATTTTGGGCCCATGATTTCAAATAACCAATCTCAATCAGCTTCCGGCAGTGAGTAATACTTTTCCTCCCGGCAGACGGGTCGGTTTTGTGCTTATCATAATAAACCTGAGCCAGATTAGCATGAATCCAGGCAATGTCTTCAATATCTTTTGCAATTTCAAGGGCTTGTATAAGCAGCTTTTCCGCGAAATCCAGTTTCTTCTGAGGAATAGCGTTTGCCGCCGTTGCCCATAAGAGTTGTGCTCCACTGTTTATCATAAAACACTCGTCACAGCCGCCGCTGTAGCTGTATATTTCATCAGAATTGCAAAACAGCCACTTGGAGTATTTAGCCAGGTTTTCCTTATCTTCAATGGAAAGAGAAAAGTAAAACTCCGATAAACCAAAGGATTTGATAGTTTTAAGTAAATCTTTCATCAGTCATGCTCCTTTTAGCAATTTACCATTACTTTTCCCATATCTGTGATAATTATGTAGCACTACAGCACATCCGTTAATGGACCTTTATGTAAACATTAATGAACGACCGGTAGTAAAAAAAGTAATAATTACGTATTAATTATATATAGTTAAAGTACAAGGAGTACAAGGAGTGAAGACTATGAAGAAAAGACTTTTTTTATGTATCGGAATAATTTTATCGTTACTTTTGTTAGCTGGCTGTGCAAAAACAAATTCGAAATCAACAGAAACTGACAGCAGCTCAGTTAAAAAAAATGACAAAGAAATTACTATTGGTTACATTGCAGGTTCCTCACCTGCGGCTCAGGCCATGATTGGGAGAGATGATAAGATTTTTGAAAAGCTTCTTTCCGAAAAAGGTTACACTGTAAAGTGGGTTCATACAAGGAGCCGGGATAACACAGGTAAACTCATGGATAGTGAAGATATAGATTTCTTTTATCTATATGGCTCTAATTTTATCCCGTATATGACTGAAACTACTCAGTGGGGCGGTAGTGACAAATATAGAATTATCGCCGGTGCTTTGTTAGCCAAACCCTATTTACTGGTAACGAAGCCAGATATCAAGTCAGTAAAGGAACTAGACGGTAAGACTGTTGGGATATCCAATCATGACTATATAGAAGAAATTCTTCTAAACAAAGAACTTCAGAAGGTTGGACTTAAGTCCAAGCAAATAGGTGGAACTGTAAATGTTGAATATCAGGATGTACAGGTTGAGTTTGCGAAATCGTTTATATCAGGCAAATGGGATGCCATTACACTGATAACTTCAATGAAGTACATGATCGACGAGCAGAAAGCTCCTTCCAAGGTACTCCTGACAATGACTGGTGATAAGCCGAATATAGACTACGTTCAGTTATTGGGCAGAAAAGAACTTATTGATAGCAATCCCGAATTGGTAAAACTGGTACTTAAAGCACATGTAATGGCAACAGAACGTGCCCTCGCAATAAAAGACCGCCTACCGGCAATGGCAAAGAAGCATTATGATGACTATTTCACTAAGGAACTTACAAATGTAGCCCAATATAAAGTGTTTCCCCTTGATTATTATTTAAAAGTTTGGAAGCCAATCACTGTTACTTACGCCCCTGATTTGGATTTCTTCAGGGATACTGTTGATTATCTTACCGCTGCGGGCTACCTGAAAAACAAAACAATTGATAATGTAATTGATGTTACTTTATTGAATGAGGTTCTAAAGGAAATGGGCAAACCTACCGTACAATAGAAAAAAAGATCAGGCTAAAGGCATGTGAGGAGGGATGCTATGTTAAAGAGGATTATTTTAATTTTGATTACAGGACTGCTGATAACCATGCCGGTAGTTATGAGGTCCCCTACTGAAACAGAAGCGGTAAGTACTTTGGTGCTAACAAATCCAACACCCGCAGATGGCTCAGTTGTTACAGGGTCAGCAGGACAAATCAAAGTAAGGTTTGAAGACGACCCGGCTGTGAAGGTATTGCAAACTGATGTGGTATTAAAGGTAGATGGTAAAATTGTTTACCATACAATAGCTTACGACACGACAACAGTTTATGATACCTGTGGTACTCCAATAATAACATACTCTTATAACAAGGGTTGGATTAACGGTCCTGTAATGACAAGCGGCGTTCATGACGTATCTGTTACAGTTACTGATATTCTTGGTAATACAGCAGTACTTACCTGGCAGTATGCGATGGATGGCTTTGAAATAACCACGGAACCTGGGAACGGTATGAGAGTTGCCAGCTTAAACCCTCAGATTACTGTTAACGCGGTAAACTTAAACTCCAAAGATACTGACGATGTAACTGCAACAATAAATGTAAACGGAACAGATAGACCTGTTACAATAAAAAGAATCGATAAAGATCACTGGACAGTAACGACTAATGTATATAACCTTGCAAATGAAGTTCCGGTTAACGTGACTGGAAACATATCCAATAACCGTGGTGTAACTAAAAGTTATAATTTTGTTTTTACGCCAAGCATATCACCACCAACTTTAGTCATCACCCACGTTAAGCCAGGTAATGTATACACGAAAATTACAAAGGATAATGAGAGACTCATAAGGATATCGTGGCGTGACCCGGATGGGATTGACCCATCAACATTGGTTATGACTGTAAATCAACAACCTGTTAAAGCTACAATCAAGGGCGATGTAATAATTGGTCCTGAGCTAAAGAACGGTACATATAAAATTGATGTAAGAGTCAAAGACAAGCTTGGAAACGAAGCAAGTAAAACTTATAATGTTACCTTTAATGTGCCTCCGATGCTTCTAAATCCTACGACACTATATACTTCTTTGCAGCCGCTGCTGACATTTTCCCTTGATTTAATGGGAACAGGACTGGATCCCGCTAAAACAGTTCTTACTGTAGATGGTAAGCAGTACCCGGTAACTATTAACGGGGGAACCGTAACTTCACAGATGCCGAAAATAGAGAATGAAACTGATCATGCACTCTCTCTGGCAGCAGTTGATTATGAAGGTTTAAGTTCTACGTTTAACTTACAGTTTGGAGTAAGTACCTTTGGGGAGATGGCATTCAACAACAACGGTTGTACAGGATGTCATAATACGCGTTACTATAGTGACCAAAATAAGTGGGCACACACTAAAAGTCCGGACCAGGAGGCAATTGCTCTGCAGGCCGGAAATCAGGATGCAATAAATTGCGGACATTGCCATGAAATAGCATGGCAGATGATGACACAGGAAAACTATTGCTATTATTGTCACGATGTGGTTGATACCCTTGATCCACATAAAACTACCACTAACAAAACCAGCCCGATGCCACCGGTGCCGGCTTTAAACAAACCGGGTACTGACTGCGTGAACTGTCACGCCCCCCTTAGCAGGGTTCCAGATGCCTGGTGGCCTGGGGCATTTACAATGCCGGTAGGATTTGACTATCCCTATGACCCGGCAGAAAAAACAGAATATCCTTATAAACACTTAATTTATTCTCCTCATGAAACAGTTTACGAATCAGTATACAGTACCTGTAAAGATTGTCATGGTTCAAATCTTACCAGGACTCACAATAGAAATTCGAAGACCACCGGGAAACCGATGGAGTGCGGATCCTGTCACCTTTCTAACGACACAAAGGTTAAAACTGCTATAATAAATAGTGAGACACAGTGTTCAGCATGTCATAATACTCAACAGGGTCACGATGCTATTCATACCAGCGGTATTGATGGTAGATGTACAACGTGTCATAAAACAACTCTTACTCAGGATCACTTGACGAGGACTGATAGCACTGGTAATAATTATACCTGCGATACCTGTCATTCCAGCACTGATACACAAGTCCTGAGAACCATCGCCGCCCGCAGCAAAAACTGTGAAGGATGTCATACAGAGGCACATAACCTACAGCTGATTGATAAATTGCCGGCAGATATTCCGTTATATGCTGAAGTACAATGGACCATACCTCAGGATGCAGGCATTTTTATAGGTGAAAAAGGTACACCTTCGGGATACGAAAACGGTCAGGTTGTATTTTCAGCCCGCAAACCCCTTGCTTTATCAGATGTTTGGTTGTTCTATAACACACATTTGGCAGATAACGGATGGCAGCTTAATTCAGGTGCCCCGGCAAGCGATGCAGCTTATTTCTCTGCCGATTTTGCCAAGGAATATCGTTCTTTAACCGTTAGATACTACAGCACTGTAAGTAATGATGGGACCGGAGAGCTCTCACCCGCGGGGGCGAAAATGGAAATTTGGTATAAATAGCAGCTCCTGGCGTAATGGTCATGGAGAAAGAACTAAAACGGCTGAAAAAATCAGCCGTTTTATGCTGGAGGGTTTGCATCCACAAACCTTCCAGATTTGATTGTCTAATATATATTAATTGTCAATTATCAATTGTCCATTGTCAATTTTCATTACAGCACTATCCCAATCTCTTCAAAGGTAGCCATTTCATGCAGGACCTTAATGGCAGCATCGATGATGGTCATCGTCAGAGCTGCACCTGAACCTTCACCAAGGCGCATCTTCATATCCAGCATGGGCCTTAGGCCGATTACTTCCAGCATTGTTCTGTGAGCATGCTCGGCAGAACAGTGGGAGCCAATCATAAACTCCACAGAGTTTGGAGCCAGGCGGGCAGCAATCAGGGCACCGGCGCTGGAGATAAAGCCGTCCACTACCACCGGGACTCTATTTGCAGCAGCAGCCAGAATAATTCCTGCGATTCCAGCAATTTCCAGGCCGCCTACCTTTGCCAAAACATCGATAGGATCGTTTTTGTCGGGTTTATTTATTTCCAGGGCTTTTTCAATCACTGTAATCTTATTTTTGACTGCCTGTTCTGTTATTCCTGTTCCAATGCCTGTTACATCAGGTATTGGAAGGCCTGCGAAGACAGCCAGAATGGCGCTGCTGGGAGTCGTGTTGCCGATGCCCATGTCTCCCGTTCCAAGAACCCGGGTACCTTTCTTAATTTCTTCTGTTGCAACTTCTATTCCCACCTCAATAGCTTTGACGGCTTCTTCCCGTGACATGGCAGGTCCTTTTGAAAGGTTATCGGTTCCGGCTTTTACCTTCCTGTTAAGGACACCCGGGACCTCTAAAGGTACGGCAACACCAATATCGACAGCTGTAACTGATGCACCGGCATGTTTGGCCAATACTGCCATACCTGATTGTCCCCGGACAAAAGTAGGCATCATCAGAGCCGTAACCTCCATTGGAGCTATACTGACTCCTTCCTCTACAATTCCGTGGTCTCCACCCATTACTATGATAGCCTTCTTTCCTATTGTAGGCATTGGTTCTCGATAAATGCCGCTCAACTGGAGTGCCATTTCTTCCAGCACACCCAGACTGCCCGGCGGTTTAATAAGCCCCTCCAGCCTCGCCTGAGTCTTCTCCATAGATTCCTTGTCAAGGGTCCCAATTTGTTTTAGTGTGTTTTCCAGTAAACTCATTCTAGTGCCTCCTAAAAATAATTATTGATAAACAGTTTTTAAAGAAAAACAATTAAACGCAAAGATGCATTGATTAACATAGGGCAAAAGAGAGAGGACGCAAAGGCGTCGGCAGACTGTCTCTGTGTTTCTCTGTGATCTCAGTGGTTGTCTTTTTTTCGTTTCACCTCCTGGAATAGTCCTGGGAAAGCAAAAAGTTCACAACCCAAAAGGGTTGTGAACTTTACCATCATTCACAAGACGTATTTTCCGTCGAAATACGACTCAGCAGGTACAGGCAGGTCTCCTGGCTCGTGGATCATCACTAAACTTCGCCTTCCCCGTTAAACGAGTGGCTTTGTGAAGGTTATTCCCCACATACAGTGGCGGGACCGCTTGGGGTTTAAACCCAATTCCCTATTCTCCCCAGTTAGGGGCACCTGATACCAATAATATTTGATTTAATACTTATATTCTAAGTCCATTAAGAAATTCCTTCAAAAAGGGATAAATCCTTGGTTAAAAAATTCATTTGAAGGAAACGACGCCCTTTTGTAGAAATAAAAGAGGGGTTAAAAAGAAATTGGTTTGGCTCTAAGGAGAGATTTTCATTGTACTTAAAACGTCTTGAAATACAAGGTTTCAAATCCCTTGCCGATAAAATAGACCTGCAGTTTAATCCAGGCATTTCGGTGATTGTCGGACCTAATGGTTGTGGGAAAAGCAATATTGCAGATGCTATTAGATGGGTCCTTGGAGAGCAAAGCGCTAAAAGTCTCCGCGGCGCCAAGATGGAGGATGTTATCTTTGCGGGCAGTGATAAGAGAAAACAGGTAGGAATGGCCGAAGTTTCAATTACTTTAGATAACAGTGCATCGATATTTCCCATAGACTTTTCCGAAGTAACGGTGACAAGACGTGTTTATCGTTCAGGAGAAAGCGAATACCTGATTAACAAATCTTCCTGCAGGCTGAAGGATGTTCACGAACTGTTCATGGATACGGGTATTGGACGAGAAGGGTACTCGATAATCGGACAGGGAAAAATTGACGAAATCCTCAGTGTAAAGTCTGAGGATAGAAGGGCTATAATTGAAGAGGCTGCAGGAATAGTCAAATATAAATCCCGCAAGCAGCAGGCTGTAAGGAAACTGGAAGATACAGAACAAAACCTGCTGAGGATAAATGATATTATACATGAGCTTGAGACTCAGGTGGGCCCCTTAGAAGAGCAATCCCAAAAGGCCCAGGAATACTTGGGTTACAAAGAAGAGCTTGGCCAACTGGAAGTTAACCTTATTATCAATCAGGTTATGGAACAAAAAGAAAAGCTCGGAGAAATTACCGACCGTGAAGAACAATTAAAACACAGCTTAATAGAGTCTGAAACAGCAGCGAGAGGTACAGAGTCAGTTTATGAGGAGAAGAAACTGGCTTTGACCAAGTTGGATGAAGAAATTGCCGTATCGCAGAAAAATGTTTATGAAATCGGCAGCGGCATTGAGAAAAAGGAGTCAGGAATTCTTGTTGCTGCAGAACGTTTAAAGGGAATAGAATCCCAAAAACAAAATCTTTTGGCTGAAATATCGGAACTAAGGATAAAAGAAGCCAGGGAACGCGAAAAATTCACCGGCGATGAGGGCAACCTTTCAAAAGTTAAGGCCAGGATATTCAGCGAGCAGGAAAAACTAGAACTCCTGGAAAAAGAGCTTCAAAATACCGACCTGAAATTTCAGGGCGATCAGAAAATGATTGAAGACAGCAAAGCAGACATAATTGATTTGCTTAACGAAATTGCCGGTGTCAGGAATTCTATTAGTACAGGTGAAGCAAATTTAAGGACACTTGTAAAACGGATAGATCAGCTGGAGGAGCAAAAGACAAACAGCAAGGATGAATATAACTCAATCCAGCAAAAGAGTCAGGAACTTCAAAATACCAGAGATGCAACACTTAGGGAAATCAACCGCCTGACCAGTGAAGATAAAACTCTGGCACAAAAAAATGAGACTATGAAACGTGAAATCAGCGGTTTGCGTGTTGAGTCAGAACAGCTGCGCGGTACTCTGCAGGAAAAAACTTCTAGATTAAAGGCCTTAGAAGAGCTGCGCGACAGTTACGAAGGCTATTACCGGGGTGTAAAGGAAGTTTTAAAAGAAAGTAAAAGCGGTAAAGAGTGCCCTGGGGTCTGCGGGGTTGTAGCCGAATTGTTAAAGGTACCTGAAAAGTATGAGACTGCCCTTGAGGTAGCCCTTGGAGGGTCTCTGCAGTTCATTGTTACTGAAACTGATGAAGATGCGAGACAAGCCATCGAGTATTTGAAAAGGAAAAGGGGCGGCAGAGCAACCTTTTTGCCGCTTAGTACTATAAAGCCTAATATTAAAGAAAAACCGGGGTTTAAGAACGGAAAAAACCAGGGATTGGTGGGCGCTGCTTCCGAAGTTGTGAATTTTGACCCCAAATATAAGCCTATCGTTGAGTACCTGCTGGGTAGAGTCATGATAGCAGAAAATATCAAACATGCTACCGAACTTGCCAGATACGCTGTCAATGTTTCAAGAATAGTAACCTTGGACGGTGATGTTGTAAACCCTGGCGGCGCAATGACCGGTGGATCGTATCAAAAGGGCAGTACCGGTTTGTTAAGCCGTGAACGGGATATTGAACAGACAGGTGAAACAATTAAACAACTGCAGCAGAAATCAAAAGAGATTGAATCCCGCCTGGATTCAAAACGGGAAGACCTGGAAAAGGTCTTTTCCAGGATAAATGAAATAAGGTCAATCATACAGGAACTTCGCATGAAGGAAAGCTCAGAGGAAAAAGATTTACAGATTCTACTTCAGGAAAAAGACAGAATTGATAGCAGCAGGAAAATTGCTGAAATGGAAGTACAGTCATTGACGGAAGAGTTGAGAAACACAGAGTCAGGTATTAATCGCAATAAGGAGCTTATGTCTCAACTGCAGTCGAAAGACCAACAAACAAGAAAGAGTATCGAAAAGCACAGTAATGAACTTATTGAGTTAGAAGAGGAAAGGATTAAGCTTAAAGAGAGAGTTACCGAAAGTAAAGTGTGTCTCGCTGCCCTAAGGCAAGATGAATTAAATCTGACCGAAATAGCCGATCGGGTCATGAACTCTATTAGGGAAATAGAAGAAAATATTAAAAAGAAAGACCAGCAAATTATTGACTTTGATGAGCTCAATAGGTCACTGATGAATGAAACGGCCTTACTCGAAGATGAAATCAAAGCCCTCAACCAACAAAAGGGATTGCAGCAGGAAATTCTGGAGAAGTTGAGAAACGATAAGCAGGCTGTTGGGCTTGAAATTGAGCAGCTTGAAGGTATAATAAGAAACACTTCAAAAGAGATTAACCAGAACAGGGAACAGCTTCATAGCCTGCAGGTCAAAAGGACCAGGCTGGAGTTTGAGATTGAATCCAGTATAAACAAACTTTTAGATGAGTTTGAACAAACCTATGAAGAGGCCTTTCTCAATAAAACTGAAATTACCAACAAAAAAGAAGTTACCACGAGAATCAGGCAGTTGAGGGAAGTTATATCGTCTTTGGGAAATGTAAATGTAGGAGCCATTGAGGAATATACCAGAGTAAAAGAGAGATACGATTTTCTGACTGGACAGTTTGAGGATCTTACCCGGGCAAAAGAGTCGCTGTTTGGTGTAATCGAAGAGATGGAACAAATCATGACCAAAAAGTTCTCCCGGGCTTTTGCAGAAATCAACGAGAATTTTGGCATCGTCTTTACAAAGCTGTTTGGTGGAGGAAAAGCCGAGCTTGTCCTTACGGATAAAGAAAATCTTCTTGAAAGCGGCATTGAGATCCTGGCTCAGCCTCCTGGTAAAAAAAATCAGCACCTTTCACTGTTGTCTGGTGGAGAGAAAGCCCTTACAGCAATTGCACTCCTTTTTGCTATTCTTCAGACCAAACCGAGTCCCTTCTGTGTTCTTGATGAAATTGAAGCAGCTTTGGATGAGGCCAATGTGGATAGGTTTGCGGAGTATTTAAAAGAATTTGCCTTAAATACCCAGTTTATAGTAATTACTCACCGAAAAGGAACAATGGAAGCCGCGGATGTATTATTTGGCGTGACAATGGATGACGCCAAAGTTACAAAAATGGTTTCCATGAAGCTTAGTGATATAGAGAGTAAAGTGAGTTAAAAAGAAGTCAGCGAAGACCAAAAAACAAAAAAACGGTTAACCACAGAGGTCACAGGCACTGCTCAACGGTCTGAGGACACAAAGGGCACAGAGAGAAATTGCTAACGTCAACTTAATCCTTTCTATCGAGGTAAAAGTGTAATTTTTGTAAATACCATTTTCTCAATTTTTTAAGTTTTACCTTTGTGTACTTCGTGCCTTTGCGTTCTTTGCGATTGTCTTTTCTTCATTTGGATAGACATTAATTCTAATCTTGAACATTTTTCATACCTCTGATGGTACCGTGTAGCGGCATGGGCATCTTTGTGGTAACCTTTTTTAACCATGATAATTTATTCTGTGGCACCCCAATAGTGGATAAATTTAAAATTTCAATGTTTTAGTTATAATTGGGGAAGATAGCAATATGTTGGGAAAAGCATTACTCTCCGCGTACTCCATCTCTGTGTCCTCTCTTTTGCCTAAAATGAATCATTCACTCTGTGGTTCAATTTTTTTCTTTTGCTCTTAATCCTTCCTTAAGTTATTGGATATTTTTTATTAGAATACACGCCTTCACCCCCGGAAAAGCTACATAACAGAAGCATGTTGAAAAACCGGGGGGATTTTATGAAAGTAAATGGAATTGCAGGATATATTGTAAACAGACTGGTAAGTGTTACACGAGAACTTGGTCAGGGGCGAAACGCCGGCTGTTTCGGATTTATTAATGAAAAGGGAATAGTTGACAGGATAACCGCAGTTGTTGAAGGCGGCTTAAGCGGTCTTCTTTTAAGAAAACTTCTTGATAACATAACCGATATGGAAGGCAAAAGTACCATTGAGGGCTTAGAAACAATTCCAGGGAATTCGGTACTTATTATGACGAGACCTGGAAAAACAGGTTTAATTACGGATGTTTCCGGAGTTGACTTCTTTAACATGCCCTTGATTGCCATCGGTGTTAAAAACGAAAATTTAGCCGGAGTTGGTATAGTCTATCCCAGAGGAGAGTTTTTTGACCTGGCCACAGAATCAGAAAAAGTTGAACTTAAGATACTTGCTGCTCATACAGCAAGTGAGGAGAAAGAAGTACTAAGGGATTCCACAGAGCTGAGTTTAAGATATCTTGATCTCTCAAGTGATTTGCCTATTGTGGATGTTTCTGAACAGGACCCGGTCTTCCGTCCTAACCAACAGGCGGCATGGAGACTGCCGCGGGTGAGGATAAAATCTATATCTCAGGACTTTGCGCATAAACTTGTTGCAAAATCCATGGAGGTTGGCCAGGGAAGGGAAGTTGCCGCATTGGGAATAGTTGATGAGAATGGCCACATAACTCAAAAGGGTGAAATTGTTATCGGTGGTATTGGTTATGTGCCGTCCCGTCTTCTGGCTTCCAGTGCTGTTGACATCTCAGGTAAATCGCTGCGTGAAATTTATTCAAAAGGTGTTCCCGAAAACGGTGTTATTGTCCACACTCACCCTGGTGGAACAGGGGTTATGCATATGGGAGATGCCAACGCCGGCCCTGGTTCTTGGGGTAGGCCCATAGTTGCCATTGGTCACGATAACGAAGGAAAAACCAAAGGTGCAACTGTAATAGAAAATGTTAAAGAAGTTTACGATTTTGCTGATGAGGATGAAGAGTTAAACCTTAAGTTCTTTGAAGCAGAGACTCCGGAAAAAGAAGCGGAGATAAGGAACCGTAAATTTGGCGTTGCTCAAGAGTATACTAATTTGTGTAAACCGATTGAGATAACAAATTAGTTATGTTAAACTTAAAAGGTTAAGGCAACTGCCTTAACCTTCTATTTTTGCTATAATTAGCTATCGGGTAAATATTCAATTTTAGGGGGAGTAGCCATCGTGGGTTTTTTTTCTAAACTAAAAGAAGGATTAACAAAAACTAGACAAGGTTTTGTAGCTAAAATTGAAAATCTTGTATCAGGTAAAAAAATAGATGATGAATTGTATGAAGAGCTTGAGGAGCTGCTTATTCAGGCCGATGTTGGTGTAAATACCGCTATTGAGCTTGTTGAGGATTTAAGAAAGGCTGTAAAAGAGCGCAAAATAGAGGATAGCGGAGAACTAAAAAATGTCCTTAAAGAACTTGTAGCAGATATTATGGGTTCAGAGGAATTTAAGCTTAAAACTGTGAATAAACCCACAGTTATTGTTGTAGTTGGGGTCAATGGTGCGGGCAAAACAACCACCATAGGAAAACTTGCCAATAATTTTAAACAGGATGGAAAAAACGTACTCCTGGCTGCTGGTGATACCTTCCGTGCCGCAGCTATAGATCAGCTGGAAATCTGGGGAAATCGGGTAGGGTGTGACGTGATAAAGCACCAGGAGGGTGCAGACCCTGCAGCAGTTGTCTATGATTCCCTGCAGGCTGCCAAGGCCAGGGAATCTGATATCCTTATTATAGATACCGCAGGAAGACTTCATACAAAAGTTAACTTAATGGAAGAACTGAAAAAGATTTTCCGTGTAATTTCCAGAGAAATGCCAGATGCGCCTGATGAAGTACTTCTGGTGTTAGATGCTACAACTGGTCAGAACGCTATAAGTCAGTCAAAGCTTTTCGCTCAGGCTGCGGGAGTAACAGGAATAGTCTTAACAAAACTTGACGGCACAGCCAAGGGTGGTGTTGTAATAGGTATTAAGTCGGAACTCAATATTCCGGTTAAATTTATTGGTGTTGGAGAACAAATTGACGACTTGAAAGAATTTAGTCCACAGGACTTTGTCGAAGCATTATTTGAGGAATAAACAAGAATCGGAGGCTTGGCTATGGCGAAAATCGGTTTAATTGGAGGAACCGGGGTTTATGACCCAAACCTGTTGTCGGGAATTTCTGAGGAAAATGTCACTACAGAATACGGCGCTGTTAAAGTAAAGCTTGGAGAATATGAAGGTACAACAGTAGCATTTCTTGCCAGGCACGGAGAAGATCATGCGGTACCACCCCACAAAATTAATTACAGGGCCAATATACTAGCTATGAAGAAGCTTGGAGTCGAAAGAATAATTGCAACAGGTGCTGTCGGTTCGCTAAATCTGGAGATGCAGCCAGGCGAGTTTATATTGGTAGACCAATTTCTTGATTTCACCAAGAATAGAATTCAGACCTTTTTCGATGACAGTGAACGGGGTGTGGTGCATGTAGATATGACAGAACCATACTGTATAGAACTGCGCAAGATAATTGCAAATGCAGCCGCAACCTTAAAGCTTCCTGTAAAAACAAGTGGTACATATGTCTGTACTGAAGGGCCGCGATTTGAAACACCTGCTGAGATAAAAATGTACAGTTCCCTTGGTGGAGATCTGGTGGGAATGACAAGTGTACCGGAGGTCGTCTTGGCCAGGGAGGCAGAAATATGCTATGCTACGATTGGTATGGTGACCAATTATGCAGCCGGTATATCTCCAACTCCTCTTACTCATGCCGAGGTAGTTGAAGCAATGAATCGAAATAATGAAAATCTCAAAAAACTTGTTATGAGGACCATTGAAATTATTCCACAAGAACGAAAATGTGAATGTCAGAATGCCATTGCAGAACTCGGTTCCCTTGGTCAGGGAAAACTATTATCCTGAAAGGTTGTTACAGATGGAAACAATGAAATGGGAAGACGGCTCCCTCAAGCTTTTGGACCAAACCAAGCTGCCGTTAGAAGTAAACTATGTGGCTTGTAAAACTGCTGAAGAGGTTGCTGACGCTATAAAAAGCATGAAGGTGCGTGGAGCTCCGGCTATAGGAGCAGCCGCGGCCTACGGTCTTGCACTAGGTGGATTTGGCCTGTGTACAGATGACCCAGTCGATTTTAAACGTGAGCTTAAGCAGATTTCCGACATGCTTGCTGCAACCCGTCCGACGGCAGTCAATCTTTTCTGGGCGTTAAGGAGAATGGTAGATACAGCCGAAAAGGCCTCTGCAAATTCTGTCTCTGAACTTAAGGATATTCTCTTACAGGAAGCAGAAGCAATATTTATGGAAGACCTGGAGATGAACCGCAGTATCGGTAGATTTGGTAATGAACTTATTCCAGAGGGAGCAAGGATTCTTACTCACTGTAATGCCGGTGCCCTCGCTACTGCAGGCTTTGGTACAGCCCTTGGTGTTATTAGGGCTGCTCATGAGACAGGAAAAAATATACAGGTATTTGCTGACGAAACAAGGCCGCTGCTTCAGGGGGCCAGGCTTACCGCATGGGAGCTGGTACAGGATAAGATTCCGGTCACTCTAATAACAGATAACATGGCTGGATACCTTATGAAAAAAGGTATGATTGACCTCGCTGTTGTAGGAGCTGACCGTATTACAGCTAATGGTGATGTTGCCAACAAAATAGGGACTTATACAGTAGCGGTACTCTGCAAGGAACATAATATTCCATTCTATGTAGCTGCCCCTATTTCAACCATAGATATGAAACTTGACTCAGGAGACGATATCCCTATTGAAGAGAGAGAGTCCATTGAAGTAACCTCTGTGTTCGGACAAGTTGTAGCACCAAAAGATGTTAAAGTGTTTAACCCTGCATTTGATGTAACCCCAAATGAACTTGTTACCGCTATTATTACCGACCGGGGTGTAGTAAGACCACATTACAAGGAAAACCTTTTGAAGATCTTTAGTTAAATTTAGGGCAAAAAGTGTTCGAACCGCAAAGATCCCAGATCTTTCTTTGCGCCCTTTGCGTGCTTTGCGGTTTAAGTGTCTTAATTGGTCCGATATTTTAACTCATACATAAAATGTTTTATTTACATAATAAATATATTACAACAAATTCAAGGAGGATTGACATGGATTACATAGTTAGAGACATTAAGCTGGCTCCGTCAGGAAAGTTGAAGATCGACTGGGTGAGTGAGCATATGCCCGTACTTAATGAGATACGAAAGGAATTTGAAGCTTCCAAACCTTTTAAAGGTGTAAAAGTAGCGGTAAGTATACATCTCGAAGCAAAAACTGCTTACCTGGCCAAAGTCTTAAAAGCCGGTGGCGCGGAAGTTGCCATATCAGGCAGTAATCCGCTTTCTACCCAGGACGACATAGCCGCTGCCCTTGCAGAGGATGGAATCCGGGTTTACTCGTGGTACAATGCTACTGCAGAAGAATACAAGGAACACCTCATAAAAGTATTGGAGACAAAACCGGAAATAATTATTGATGACGGCGGGGATTTGATTAATCTCCTTCATAATGAGTGCAGCCACCTATCAGATCAGGTTATAGGCGGGTGTGAAGAAACAACTACGGGTGTTCTCCGTTTGGAAGCAATGGAAAAGGCCGGGTTGTTGAAATTCCCGATGATTGCTGTAAATGATGCTTTTTGTAAGTATCTGTTTGACAACCGTTACGGGACAGGTGAATCTGTCTGGACCGGTATAATGAGGACCACTAACCTTATCGTAGCAGGCAAAAGCGTAGTGGTTGCCGGGTATGGCTGGTGTGGCAAGGGAATTGCCATGAAGGCTAGGGGCCTCGGTGCAAAAGTGATAATTACCGAAATAGACCCCATCAAGGCTATTGAGGCTCATATGGATGGGTTCAGGGTTATGAGTATGGATGATGCGGCAGCCATAGGAGATGTATTTATTACCGTAACAGGCTGCAAAGACGTAATCCGCGGCAAGCATTATGAAAAAATGAAGAACGGCGTTATTCTTTCAAATGCAGGGCACTTTGACGTAGAGATAAATAAACCCGAACTAAATGACCTTGCTGACAATAAGCGAGTGGTCAGACAGAATATTGAGGAATTTACTATGAAAGACGGGAGGAAAATTTACCTCCTGGCTGAAGGACGTCTCGTCAACCTGGCGGCCGGGGACGGGCACCCAGCGGAAATAATGGATATGTCCTTTGCTCTTCAGGCGCTGTCGGCAAAATACATCCTAGACAATGGAAAAGGACTGCAGAATAAAGTATATAAAGTGGCAGAGGAAATTGACAAAAGAGTTGCTGCACTCAAACTCAATTCACTTGAAACAACGATAGACCACCTAACTCCTGAGCAGGAAGAGTACCTGTACGGTTGGGAACACGGAGAGTAAAATTAGTGGAGGTTCACTATGAACGGTTGGACCGGAAAGATTCTAAGGATTAACCTTTCAGATAGCACAATTTCTGTTGAAAAGCCTGATCAGGAAAGTTACCTACATTTCCTGGGCGGTCGGGGGCTTGGTGCCGAATACCTTTGGAAGGAAGTAGGTCCTGAGGTTAAGCCGCTGTCTCAGGAAAACAAACTCATCTTTATGACTGGTCCTCTAACGGGAACTAAGGTTCCCACATCAGGCAGATTC
Organism: Thermincola carboxydiphila; assembly: GCA_016841045.1. GTDB lineage: Bacteria > Bacillota > Thermincolia > Thermincolales > UBA2595 > JAENZX01. The sequence goes on along the minus strand of JAENZX010000011.1, from coordinate 46,020 downwards.
AGCGTCACCTCAAAATCACCTTTGACAGGCACGATACTGGATTCCAACTCAGGAGGCCTATGGGGAGCACGGCTTAAGAAAGCAGGTTATGATGGATTAATTATCGAAGGTAAAGCCGAAAAACCGGTATATATTGTGATTAATGATAAGGAAGCTCATATAAAAGAGGCCGGATGGTTGTGGGGTAAGAATGTCCCCGAAACTACGGAAATGATTGTTTCAAGGGAAGGAAACGGCTACAGTGTGGCCTGTATAGGTCCTGCTGGAGAAAACCTTGTTAAAATTTCAGGCATAATGAATGACCAAAGCCGTGCTCTTGGCAGGGGCGGGCTTGGCGCCGTTATGGGCTCAAAGAACCTAAAAGCCATTGCTTTAAGAGGTTCTTTACCAGTAAAAGCTGCTGATGAAGACAAGCTTAATTTCGTATTATACGAAACAAATAAGTGGATTAAGGCAAATCCAATCACCTCACAGGGGCTGCCCGAATTCGGTACTCCGGTACTTGTTAATCTTTTTAACGAGTCCGGGATTTTTCCTTCATATAATTTTCAGGAGTCTCAGTTTGAAGATGCAGATTCCATCTCCGGTGAGACAATAACTGAAAAGATTTTCGTTAAAAAAAGCGGCTGTTACGGTTGTCCGGTTCAATGTTCAAGGGTTACCCGTACTAAGGCTGAAGAGGGGGAAGGCCCCGAATATGAGTCTCTTTGGGCATTAGGCCCCCAGTGTGGGATAAGTGATTTAGAAGTAATTGCGGAAGCAAATTACCTGTGCAATCGCTTAGGTCTTGATACCATATCAACAGGGGTAACTATTGGCTGTGCCATGGAAATGGCAGAAAATAATATGGTTGACCTGGGTCTTAAATTTGGCGATGCCTCCCTACTAAAGGGGCTTGTTGAGGACATTGCTTACAGACAAGGTATTGGTGATGACCTGGCCGAAGGTTCCAAGAGCTTTGCCGCCAAATATGGTGGGGAACAATATGCCATGCAGGTTAAAGGTCTGGAACTGCCGGCTTACGACCCCCGTGGAGTTCAGGGAATGGGCTTGGGTTTTGCTACTTCTAACCGGGGTGGCTGCCATCTCAGGGCTTATATGGTTGGCCCCGAAATATTGGGAGTACCCAAAATGGTAGATCGTTTTTCTACAAGCGGAAAAGCCGGACTCACTATTTTTTATCAGAATATAAATGCAGCTATGGACTCACTAATTATCTGCAGGTTTATTGGACTGGCTGTTTCGGAAGAGTATTTTGCCCGGCTTTTAACTGCTGTTACCGGCCATCAATACCAGCCTCAGGACCTCCACGTGATAGGTGAACGGATATGGAATCTGGAGAGGCTATATAACCTCAGAGAAGGTTTTACACAATTAGATGATACTCTGCCGGAGCGGCTTCTTAAAGAACCCATAAAGAAGGGTCCTTCCGGGGGACATGTGGTTAATCTCTCTCCAATGCTTACAGACTATTATAGGTTTAGGGGTTGGGACAGCCAAGGTGTACCTGTGTCCCGGAAATTAACTGAACTCGGACTGGAGGTTAAATAACATGCACAGGGAATTCAGTCAAATAGGACGTGACCTGTTTCATCAAGGCCTCAACAGTTCTCACAGTGGCAATATGAGCATTCGGCTTGGTGACCGGTTGGTTATAACCAGAAGGGGTTCTATGCTGGGAAGATTAAAGGAAAGTGATCTTATAGAAACCGGGCTTGACAAAAATGATAGTCATATTACCCTTGCCTCAACAGAGATTGGTGTACACAGGTCCATTTATAAAAATACGTCCGCTCTCGCCATAGTGCACGCACATCCGGTCTATGCCACTGCATTGTCGCTGGTGGATGAGGAGATTATACCTATAGATTCCGAAGGGCAGTATATGCTTCACAAGATTCCTATATTAAGTTTTGAGCATACTGTAGGCTCTGAGGAAGTTGCCCGGGTACTGCCGGAGTATCTTAAGGAATATAAAGTAGTTATGATTCGGGGCCATGGCAGTTTTGCCACGGGTCAGCTGATTGAAGAAGCATACCAATGGACTTCCAGCTTGGAAAACATATCAAAGATAATATACCTTACAAGAACATTGCAGGGAGACATAAAAGAAAAGAAAAGTGAAAAATACGGTCAGTGGTGATTAGGAGGTATCATAAATGAGCAAATTGTTAATCAAAAATGTGACTGTTATTCCTATGACAGGACAAGATGACAAAATTACGAGCGGCGAAATCGGAATTGAAGGAGATAAAATCAGTTTTGTGGGGCCGGTTGGAACTGCGCCGGCAAACTGGGGTGCAGAGGAAGTAATAGATGCCGCCGGTATGGTCGCAATGCCTGGTTTTGTAAACACTCATACCCATGCTGCTATGACTTTGCTCAGGAGTTATGCTGATGACCTCCCGTTGATGGAGTGGCTGTCGACACGCATATGGCCCCTTGAAGAGAGGCTTACTGCTGACGACGTTTATTGGGGGACCATGTTATGCATGCTGGAGATGATTAAGTCAGGGACAACCACCTTTGCCGATATGTATTTTTATATGGATGAAGTTGCAAAAGCTGTTGAGGTATGCGGTGTAAGGGCGTGTCTTTCCCGCGGCATGATTGGAGTTGCTCCGACTGCACAACTTGCCCTTGAGGAAACAGATGAGTTTATCGCCAAATGGAATGGTGCTGCCGGTGGCAGGATTACCACTATGGTTGGTCCTCATGCACCAAATACCTGTCCGCCCGAATACCTCGAAAAAGTTATAAAACTGGCCCAAAAGCATAATGTTGGAGCACATATTCACCTTGCCGAAACCAAGGCTGAATTTGATGATATAAGGAAGAATTATGGCAAGACTCCCATTGAATTGGTTAATGATGTAGGGCTTCTTGATTTGCCTGTCCTGGGCGCTCACTGTGTACACCTGACTCAAGAGGATATTAAGATCCTAAAAGAGAAAAGCGTTGGAGTTGCCCATAACCCGGAGAGTAACATGAAACTGGCCAGTGGAATTGCCCCAATACCCCAACTTTTGGCTGAAGGAGTCACTGTAGGATTAGGAACCGACGGGGCAGCCAGCAACAATAATCTTGATATGCTGGAGGAAATGCGTTCAGCAGCGCTTTTGCATAAGGTTAATTCTGGTGACGCTAAGGCTATTCCGGCATATCAGGCTTTGGAGATGGCTACTGTAAACGGCGCTAAGATTCTGGGTCTAACGGATGTTGGGATGCTTAAAACCGGCTATAAGGCAGATATAATCCTGATTGACTTTGAAAAACCTCACCTGTATCCCAAACATGATATTTATGCACATACTGTTTATTCAGCCCAGTCATCAGACATAGATACTGTTATTATCGACGGCCGGGTTGTCATGAAACACGGGAAAGTCGAAGGTATTGACGAGCGGGAAATCCTCGAAAACGTCCAGAAGTGCGCAGACCGGTTAGTAAAGTAGTGGATACTAGTGCCTCATCTAGTAACGTTGATCAGTTTTAAAAAGAAATACAAAAAATTAAACGCGGAGATGAATCGATTCATTTAGGGCAAAAGAGAGAGGACGCAAAGTACGCAGAGAGTCAGAGGTCTCCCAAACTACGGTCTTCTATCAAATGGAACTGTGTTCTTGCAATTTCTCTCTGCGTCCTCTGTGTCCTCAGACATTAAGCAGTGCCTGTGAGTAACTCTGTGGTTAACTGTTTTTTGTTTTTTCTTTCATTAAGATAGAGGTACTAGCGAGATGACTCCGCTTGCCTGGCGGCTCGGGGGTAAAAAGTTTTTTTGTCGCAAAACTTAAAAAAGAAATCGAATTTATCTAAAAATAAAGAAGGAAAACATTGCAGCATTGTCGAATTATTGTTCTTATAAAGTGAAATAAATCACAAACACAAAAAAGACAAAAAGGGGGCTGAGACTATGAAAGGAAGAATGTTATCAATTCTCAAGTCACAAAGGGAGTCCTTGATAGATCGGTATATGGATAATAATTCTGAGGAACAAACCAAGCTTTTAGTCCGGCTGATGGATATTGATGATGATATTGACAAAGAATTACAAGGGGTTAAGCGGTTAAAGGAGAGAAAATACAATTAGCGAAAAAAAGTACATACATTCAAGAGCGTCCAAAGTAAATGGGGCGCTGTTTCTTTTTTAGGCCGGGGAATGACAATCTTGGTTTTGGTTACAAGAACATATAAGACTCTATAAGACTCTAATGCTTGACAAAGCGGGTAAATTCTAATAAAATACCTCTGTAAAGGAAAAATACTTTACACCGCAGGTGTTGAATTTGATAAAAAAAATTGAACGTGTCGCAATGCTATATGATTTTTATGGCCAACTGCTTACCCCAAGGCAGAAGGAAATCCTGTCACTGTATTATGAACAGGATCTTTCGTTGGGTGAAATTTCCGAAGAGTACAAAATAAGCAGACAGGCTGTACACGATATCCTTAAAAGGTCCGAAAAAATTCTCCAGGAGTTCGAAGAAAAATTAGGTCTGATAAAAAAGTTTAATGATGAACAGGAGAGGCTGTATAAAGTGTTGGCCCTTCTGGATGATGTTGAAGATGACCCGACCCTTACAAGTGAAATCAGAAAAGTTATTAATGAGATTATTGAAATCCAGGATAACGATTAATATTGTTTGAACCTTAAAAGGGGGTTAAGAACTGTGATTTTTGAGGGTCTTGCCGAAAAATTGCAAAATACATTTCAAAAGTTAAAAGGTAAGGGTAAATTAAACGAAGCTGATGTTGACCAGGCAATGAGAGATGTCCGGGTTGCATTGCTGGAAGCAGATGTTAACTTTAAAGTGGTTAAGGATTTTATTAAAAAAGTTAAAGAACGTGCTGTTGGTCAGGAGGTACTGCAAAGCCTTACACCGGGGCAGCATGTTATCAAGATTGTTAATGATGAGTTAACTGAATTACTTGGTGGTACTCAAAGTAAAATAAATATTTCTTCCAAGCCACCTACGGTGATTATGCTGGTAGGGCTGCAGGGTGCCGGTAAAACAACTACTGCAGGGAAGCTTGCCAACCTGTTAAGGAAACAGGGAAGAAGACCTCTGCTTGTTGCTGGTGACGTTTATAGACCTGCTGCTATTAAACAGCTTCAGGTTTTGGGTGACCAGTTATCTATACCGGTTTACACCCTTGGTGATAAAACCAATCCTGTCGATATCGCAAAAGGGGCTATGGAACATGCACGGTCCTACAATAATGATATTGTAATTATTGATACAGCCGGACGTTTGCACATTAACGAGGAACTTATGGAAGAACTCCAAAATGTCAAAAACGCTGTCCACCCGCATGAAATATTATTTGTTATGGATGCTACCACAGGACAGGACGCGGTGAATATAGCCCAATCATTCCATGAGCGGCTCGGGATTGACGGTGTTATTATCACCAAACTAGATGGTGATACCAGAGGTGGTGGCGCGTTATCCGTTAAGGCTGTAACCGGTAAACCTATCAAGTTTGCGGGCATGGGTGAAAAACTTGACGCTCTTGAGCCATTTCATCCCGACCGTATTGCTTCCAGAATACTTGGTATGGGTGATGTGTTAAGCCTAATAGAAAAAGCACAGTCTACTCTTGATAGCGATAAGGCCATGGAACTGCAGAGGAAAATCAGAACTCAGGAGTATAGTTTACAGGACTTTCTCGATCAGATGGAACAGATAAAGAAAATGGGTTCCCTAGATCAGATACTTGGGATGATACCCGGACTTGGTAAGATGAAGCAGCTGAAAGATCTTAAGGGTGCTGTGGATGAAAAAGAAATGGTTCATATGAAGGCAATAATTCAGTCCATGACTCCCAAAGAACGGAATGACCCCAAAATTATTAAAGACAGCAGAAAAAAGCGCATTGCCAAAGGCAGTGGAACCAAAGTAAGTGAGGTTAACAGGCTGCTAAAACAATTTGAAGAAACAAGGAAGATGATGAAGCAGTTTTCCGGAATGGAGAAAAATCTTAAGAAAGGCGGAGGCTTTAAACTCCCATTTTTTAAGTAGTATAAAAAAGAAATTTTTGGAAGATTATATTGAGGAGGTGAAATAGAATATGGCAACAAGGATTCGCTTAAAGAGAATGGGTGCTAAGAAAAAACCATTTTACCGTGTTGTTGTGGCAGACTCCAGGTCCCCTAGAGACGGTAAGTTTATTGAAGAAATTGGGTATTACGACCCGTGCAAGAACCCCGCTGAGATCAGATTTGATGAAGAAAAAGCAGTTAAATGGATACAGACTGGGGCACAACCATCCGAAACTGTAAGGGCCCTGTTAAATAAAGCCGGTTTGATTGAAAAGGCCGCTGGTAAATAGGAGTCCGAGGGGGTGCAAGAATGAAGGAATTAGTTGAATTACTTGCCAAGTCCCTAGTGGATAACCCGGACCAGGTTTCAGTAAATGTTGTTGATAGCGACAAATCCCTGGTTTTGGAACTGAGAGTAGCCCCTGATGATATGGGCAAAGTTATTGGCAAACAGGGCAGGATAGCAAAAGCTATGAGAGCCATTGTAAAAGCCGCTGCTACCAGGCAAGGTAAAAAAGTAGTTGTGGAGATAGTATAACGGGGCTTAGAGCCCCGTTACTTAATCCTTCTGTTTATCTTGTTGCCGCTTGTAGGTGTTAATGTTGTCATAGGGGGTATGGTATGTGTCAGGTCCGTTAACTATTAAGCGTACTGTCCTGGTTAAAGTTAAGGTTACTGAAGATTTTAAGGCAAAAATGGCTTTAGAGATTCAGGATGGCATAAGAAAGCTGGATGCTGAGTTGCAGCAACTGGATTTTCAGATTAAAAGAATGGTTGCAGAACTGGAAAAGAAAAACCCTGCTGGAATTCCGGCTGCAAAGCAGCATGTGGAGAATGAAAAACAAAAACGCATTCAGGCTAAGAACAGACTAACAGAGCAGTTAAAAAATGTGGGACTGATGGCAATAGGCTCAGAAGTTGCCCAAGGCACCCTAGAATCAATAACCGAAATAAATGTCGGCGATGACTGGAATGACATTTTCGGGGTAGAGGTTCTGGTATGTGATGATAAAATCATTGAAATAAGAAGAACATCAAGGAGATAAATTAGTTCTTATGGACACTAACAAAAGCCTTATATCTGTTGGTGAAATTATCAATACCCAGGGACACAGGGGTGAAGTGCGTGTATGGCCTCTGACTGATTTTCCCGAGAGATTTAAAGCAAACGAAATTATTATATTCGAAAAAAAAGGGGTAACAGGCAACCTCACAATTGAAAGAGTAAGATCCCAAAAGAACTATTTTGTTATAAAGTTTAAAGAGATAGTAGATATGAATGCAGCCGAAGATATAGTTGGGAGTATTTTAAAGATAACTCCTGATGAACTGATGGAACTGTCTGATGATACATATTATATATTTGATATTATCGGTATGGAGGTACAGACTGATGACGGTCTGAAATTGGGTAAAATCAGGGATGTTATCCAGACGGGCAGTAACGATGTTTATATCGTTAAAGGTACAGAGAAAGAATATATGATACCGGCCTTAAAAGAAGTTGTGAGACAGATTGATAAAATTGGCAAAAAGATCGTAATAAAGCCTCTGGACGGACTTCTCGATTTATAGGGCTGCCTATTAGACAGGTGATTATAATGAAGATAGATATCCTGACTCTTTTTCCCGAAATGTTTGAAAGTCCCTTTAGTGCGAGTATAATCAAAAGGGCCAGGGAAAAAGGGCTTTTAAATATTACAATGACAAATATAAGGGACTTTACCCATGACAAGCACCGAATTGTAGATGATTACCCTTTTGGCGGCGGAGCCGGTATGGTTATGAAACCGGAACCAATTTTTGAAGCGGTTGAGTACGTTAAATCTTTAAGTGCTACAGGTGATTCTAAAGTAATTCTTTTATGTCCTCAGGGAATGATGTTTAACCAGCAATTAGCAAAAGACTTGGCGCGGGAACAGCACCTTATTTTCATCTGCGGACATTACGAAGGAATCGATGAGAGGGTCAGAGAAAAGCTTGTCGACTACGAAATATCAATCGGAGATTTTGTTTTAACCGGTGGAGAATTACCGGCAATGGTAATTACAGATGCGGTTGCCAGAATGATTCCAGGGGTGTTGGGTGAAGAGGAATCCTTTGTGACTGACTCTTTCTATGAAGGACTTCTGGGATATCCACAGTATACCAGGCCCCGTGAATATGGTGAGCTCAAAGTCCCCGAAGTTCTGTTGAGCGGCGACCATGAACGAATAAGGTTATGGCGAAGAAAAATGTCTCTTAAAAGAACGCTGGAGAGAAGGCCTGATATGTTAAAGGTCGAAGACTTGCCGAAACAGGATAAAAAGCTATTGGAAAAAGAATGACACGCCCCTGGAAATAACATACTATAAGGGGGATAACAACTTGAACCAACCAAACATATTCATAGGACTTCTCCATTACCCGGTGTACAACAAAAACATGGAGATTATTTCAACGTCAGTGACCAATCTGGATATTCACGACATCGCCCGGACAGCCTGCACGTATAATGTACGGAAGTATTATATAATTCATCCTCTTGAGACACAGCGGGTTTTGGTTCAGGATGTCCTTAATTACTGGCAGAATGGTTATGGTGCCAGGTACAACCAGGACAGAAAGACAGCTTTTGAGAGAGTGGCATTAATTTCTTCTCTAGAGGATACCATAGAGCAAATAAGAAGAGAAACTGGTGAAAAGCCAATTACAGTAACTACTGATGCCAGGGTATATCCCAACACTGTGAGTTACGGACAAATGAGAGAGCAGATGTTGGACGGGCGGCCATACTTGATTTTATTTGGTACAGGTTGGGGAATCGAGAAAGAAACAATGCAAAAGACAGACTATATATTAGAACCCATTTATGGTCCTTGGGATTATAACCACCTTAGTGTAAGAAGTGCTGTTGCAATTATTTTGGACAGGCTTTTAGGAGAAAACTGGTGGAACAAGGGTGGAACAACTAATTATTGAAACCAAATTAGTAATACAAGAATTACTGAAAACACAAGAATTGGAAAAACTGGCTTGATATTATTGTAATCTTATGCTATAATACCCTATGTTGGTCAAGAAGGACGGTCCGCTGCCCGTTATCAGGGGTGATGAACGTCTCAGGGAAGGAGGGCATACATAATGAACATAATCAGGTTAATTGAAGAAGAACAAATGAAAAAAGACCTTCCGTCTTTTCGTCCTGGTGATACAGTAAAAGTACACCTGAAGGTTGTTGAGGGTGGACGTGAAAGAATTCAGTTGTTTGAAGGTGTTGTAATAAAGAGACGCGGTGGAGGTATGAGAGAGACCTTTACTGTTCGTAGAATCTCCTACGGAGTTGGTGTTGAGAGAACTCTTCCCTTACACTCTCCACGTATAGATAAGATTGAAGTGGTTCGTAGAGGTAAGGTTCGTAGAGCCAGATTGTTCTATCTGAGAGCATTAAAAGGCAAAGCTGCCAGAATCAAGGAGTTACGTCGATAGAAACCAAGGGACTGGAAACAGTCCCTTTTGTCTTTACGGAATAATTGAAATGAGTTTGCAGTATGCATTACTAGTTGGTGGGCTATTATAATATATAGCGCATATGCAGTTCTTAGTTCCTGATTAGGGGGAGTGCGTAGCGATGCGGGGATCAGAAACAGGGTATCTGATAAGAGAAATACTGGAGTCAGTAATTGTTGCTGTTTTATTGGCGTTTATTATTAGATTTTTTTTATTTCAGCCTTTTTACATTCCGTCAGGTTCCATGGAGCCGACATTAAAAAAGGGAGACAGGATAGTTGTAAATAAGCTTACGTACAGGCTTGGTGAACCGAAGCGGGGAGATATTATTGTTTTCAAATATCCTGTAAATCCGAAACGTGATTTTATTAAAAGGTTGATTGGTTTGCCGGGAGAAACTATTGAAGTTAAAGATAGTAAAGTATATATTGATGGAAAGGTACTTGAACAGCCATTTTTGCCCAAAAAATTTACATATAATAGTAATTTTGGGCCGGTTAAAATTCCTGAAAATGAATATTTCATGATGGGTGATAACAGGAATAACAGTGAGGACAGCAGGTACTGGGGCACCCTGCCCGATGAAAATATTATTGGCCGGGCCATATTTGTTTACTGGCCATTTGACAGGACAAAGAAGCTCTGAAAAGTTCCAAGGGGACAGTAGGTGAGAAGCATGGAATTGGATACGATACACTGGTATCCCGGGCACATGGTAAAAGCCCGGAAAATGGTTCAGGAAAATTTAAAAATCGTAGATGTGGTAGTGGAGCTGCTTGATGCCAGAATACCTGTCAGCAGCCGCAATCCGGCAATTGACGATATTCTTGGCGATAAACTCCGAATAACGGTATTGAATAAAGCTGACTTAGCCGATAAATCTCAGACTGAAAAGTGGAAAACGCACTTTACCAGGGAGAGGGGATACCCCTGTATTGCTTTGGATTCCCAACAGGGTAAAGGTATAAACACACTCATTAACACTGCACAGAGCCAGGCCCAGGATATTATTCAGAAGCTTATTTCCAAGGGCAGAAGGCCGCGGCCTGTGAGGTTGATGATGGTTGGCATACCTAATGTAGGAAAGTCATCACTTATTAACAGGCTGGCCGGAAAGGGCTCCACAAAAACCGGTGACAGGCCGGGTGTAACAAGGGGTAAGCAGTGGATAAGGGTCGGCAAAGGGCTGGAATTATTAGATACCCCTGGTATCTTGTGGCCAAAGTTTGAGGATCCTGAAGTGGGTTTTAGGCTTGCGGTAACAGGTGCAATTAAAGATGAAGTAATTAATATTGAACAAGTGACTGTGAAGCTAATTAGTTTATTAACAGAAATAGCGCCTCAAAATCTAATGGAAAGATATAAGCTTGATAAACTGGCCCCGGATCCCTATGATACCCTCAAAAGTATTGGTGCCAAGAGGGGATGTCTTGTTTCCGGCGGCAATATTGATACACTGAAAGCGGCTGTTATTGTATTAAACGAATTTCGGGCCGCAAAAATTGGAATGTTTACGCTGGATAGCATATAATTGTCGTTATTGTGCTATTTTGGTACATTAAAGGGTTGCGTTGCTAACCCTTTATTTTTATGTGAAAATCAGAAAAGTCTTAAACAGGAAGAGTTTTTTTTATTTCTGGAGAAGGGATTTTGGTACTTAAGCCGAAAAATACAGTATACATTATTTTATTGACAATATTTTTAAGTTTACTTTGTTCTTTATTTTATGTAACCTAGTTGTAGGTGGAGTGTGTATGAAGGTTTCGAAGATGACTCTGGCCGAGGTAAAGTTTTTATTAGCTGAAAAAGGGAATTCCCTTGCTGCAGACGTAAGAAACTCCCTGAGTAATGATGACCGTGTTGGAGTTCGGAAATTATACCAGCAATTTTGCCGTCAGGAAGCACTTGATGTTAAGGAAGAAATCAGGCTTAAGAAGCTGCAGTTTTATGAAGAAGATGTTAGGAGAAAAGGCTACTCGATAGTTGCAGGAATAGATGAGGCTGGTCGTGGTCCTCTCGCAGGGCCGGTGGTGGCTTCAGCGGCAATTTTACCTGCGGATGTCAGGATACGGGGTATCAATGATTCAAAAAAACTCTCACCTGCTAAAAGGGAAGAGCTTTATCACGAGATAACCGAAAAAGCTGTAGCTTGGTCAGTTGGTATGTCGACAGTTGAGGAAATTGATAATCTAAACATACTGCAGGCCAGTCTTTTGGCGATGCAGAGGGCTGTGCAGGATTTAACTGCATGTCCTGACTATCTCCTTGTTGATGCAGTCAAAATACCGGACATTTCTACTCCTCAGAATGCTATTATCAAAGGTGACGGTTTAAGTGTTTCTATTGCTGCGGCATCTATTATTGCCAAAGTTACTCGTGATAAAATAATGAATAATTTGGACAGAGAGTTTCCGCAGTATGGATTTAGCCGTCATAAAGGGTATGGAACCAGTGAACACATTAAAGCCTTAAAAGAATACGGCCCTTCCCATCATCACCGCAGGACCTTCATTAAAAACCTGTAACTCCAAAATTTACTATCATAAATATAACTGCTATATCAGGCAACAATTCGCCATAAATATACAAAATATGCTGAAATTTTGGCAATTTTGTTTTGCAAAGCAGGGATTTTTGTCCATGCCAGAGAATATATATTTAGTGACAAGGATTACAAGCACCACAGACACCTGCCGTAATGGCTGGTTTCTTTTGCGTAATCAGGTTCTTGTCATATTGTTATGTGTCTAACTCCATGTTGATTAACAGGGGAATGGAGTGAGGTTTTATCATCAAAAGACTATAAGCATAAAAGATTCCCATATAGGTAAGGAATTTTGCGAAAATTCAAAGAGCCGCAAAAATTCTAAAATTGCTTTATGGGTGCTTTTATGTGTATAGATATATGAAGTAATTGTTCTATTAAATAAGAAACTAGAAAGGAGGGAAACGATGCTAACTAGTTATGCAGGGGTAGGTGTTATATTTTTGGTCGGTATCATTTTTCCGCTGATCTTACTGGGTGTATCAGCGATTCTTCACAGTAATCATAAGAAACCCACCCCGACCAAACTTTTGACCTACGAGTGCGGTTTGGAAACAGAGGGAGACACATGGATTCAGTTCAAACTTAGTTATTTTATGTATGCCTTAGTTTTCGTAGCCTTTGACGTTGAAACTATTTTCCTCTATCCCTGGGCAATCAAGTTCCAGAGCTTAGGACTGTTTGCGATTGTGGAAATGTTCATCTTTATTACAATTCTCTTACTCGGATATTGGTATGCATGGAAGGAAGGAGCGTTAGAATGGATCTAATAAAAGACAAAAATCAGGTTGATGAACTGCTCCGAGACAATGTTATTATGACTTCGACGGATAAGCTGTTAAGTTGGTTCAGATCAAGGTCCATTTTCCCCGTAACATTCGGTCTTGCATGCTGTGCCATTGAGATGCTGAACACAAGTAGCGCCAAGTTTGACTTTGCACGTTTCGGATACGAAGCATTCCGTGGAAGCCCCCGGCAGGCCGACCTGATGATTGTGGCCGGTACCATTACGAAAAAGATGCAGCCTCTGATTGCACGTCTATACGAGCAGATGGCTGAACCCAAGTATGTTATGTGTATGGGAAGCTGTGCCATAAGCGGTGGACCATTTACAGATTCTTACAATGTTGTCCCCGGTGCCGATACTTTTCTGCCTGTAGATGTTTATATTCCCGGCTGCCCACCCAGACCGGAAGCACTGATTTACGGGTTCCTTACACTGAGGGAGAAGATTCTGCACACCGAAAAGTGGGCTAAAAATAATGGTGAGAGGTTGGGGACACGTGGATAAGATAGTAGACCGTCAGGCTCTGGTGGGCGAGCTTAATCAGAAATTTGGCGAATGTGCTGAAATTTTTGAGGATAATACAAATCAGTCCATTAAGGTTAAACCGGACAAAATCGTAGAGGTTATGAAAGAACTGAGAGATAACCCGAATTATGAACTCAATCTTATCATGAACCTTAGTTCTGTAGATTATCCGGAGAATTTTACGGTTGTTTATCACCTGAATTCTTTGACTTACCGTCATAAGCTGACAGTTAAAGTTGAACTCGACAAGGCAACCCCTCAGTTACCTTCGATAGTCTCAGTTTGGAAAGCAGCAGACTGTATGGAAAGAGAAGTTTACGATTTGATGGGGATTACCTTTACAGGACATCCAAATCTTAAGAGAATCCTGTTGGCGGATGATTTTGTGGGTCACCCTCTGCGGAAAGATTTTAAACACAATGCTTAGAAGTTCTAATATGTAGACTTAAATTCGGGATTGTAGAGGTGTAGAAATAATGTTAAAAACACAAGAACTTACCCTGAATATGGGACCTGTACATCCCAGTACCCACGGTGTTTACCGGTGTGTGTTAAACCTTGATGGAGAGTATATTCAGAATGCTGTTAACCATATTGGTTATTTGCATCGTGGACTGGAGAAATTAGCGGAATCCCGCACTTATACCCAGTTTATTCCCTACACTGATCGTCTTGACTACTGCTCAGGTTTGTCTAACGAGCTGGCTTACGTAATGGCTGTAGAGAAACTGATGGGTATTGAGGAGGAAATTCCCGAGCGGGCCCAGTATCTTAGGGTTATCCTTGCTGAGTTACAGCGTTTGGGAAGCCACGGTATTTTCCTTGGAAGTTTTGCCCTGGACGTTGCGGGAGCAACTGGATACTTTTATATTTTCCGTGAAAGAGACAGGGTGCTTGAATTAATTACCAGGGTTGGCGGAAACAGGCTTACTCCTAACTTCATGAGGATAGGCGGAGTCAGAAACGACCTTGGTGAAGATTTCTTTACTGAGTTAAAAGACTTAATGGATAGTTTTGAGCCTGCCTTTGAAGAATACAACGGACTGCTGACTGGGAACGAAATATTCCAGTCCCGTACTAAGGGGATTTCTGTTGTATCAAAGGAAATGGCCATGGACTATGGTTTTAACGGTCCAAACCTAAGAAGTGTTGGTGTAGATTATGACCTCAGAAGGGATGAACCGTATCTGGTATATGACAGGATGCAATTTGATGTACCTGTTACCCACAACGGGGATCTCTTTGACCGTTTCGTTATTAGGCTGAAGGAAATGGAACAGAGTGTCAGGATAATTAAGCAGGCAATGAAGGAAATTCCTGAAGGACCTGTTATGGCAAAAGTCCCCAAAGTTATCAAGCCACCTGTAGGCGAAGCATTCCACAGAATCGAAAACGCCAAAGGTCATCTTGGTTTCCACCTTGTAAGTGATGGGTCAACAAAACCATATAGGAATAAAATCTATGCACCTACCTTTGTAATGTTAAGTGCATTCCCTGAAATGGCAAAAGGAACTCACATTATGGATGCGGTTCTTATCCTGGCATCTATTGATATCGTTCTTGGTGAAGTTGACCGGTAAATCTTATGAAAACTAAAAAATAGGTTTTAGGGGAGAAGAAGCATGCAAATTTTAATTAATCTGGCCAATGGAATAAGATCTTGGCTTGAAGGCATGGGCCTCTCTGCTGCTTCTGCCGAAGTCATTATGAGCGCCGTTGGCGCGTTAGCAGTGGTTATTTTCATCCTAACCCATGTTATCATCCTTATTCTGGCAGAACGTAGGGTTGCAGCCTTCATTCAAATTCGTAAAGGTCCTAACAGGCTGGGTCCGCTCGGTATAGGGCAGGTGATAGCCGACGTTGTTAAGACCCTTTCTAAAGAAGACATTATTCCGGCCGCAGCTGATAAGTTTGTATTTAAAATCGCAAGTACCACTCTCTTTGCAACTGCACTTCTTACTTTTGCAGTTATCCCCTTTAGTAAAGGGATGGTCATCCAGGACCTGAACATCGGTATCTTTTACTTTATTGCTATGGCATCCACCGGTACCTTGTCAATCCTAATGGCAGGCTGGGCTTCCAATAACAAGTATGCGTTAATCGGAGGTATGAGGGCCGTAGCTCAGATGATAAGCTATGAAATCCCCATGGTATTCTCTATACTTGGTGTCGTAATGCTGACAGGTTCACTGAAAATGTCAGATATCGTTCTTGCCCAGAAGAATATGTGGTTTATTGTTCCACAGTTTATAGCTTTTGTTGTATACTATGTTGCAGCTACAGCTGAGTTAAACAGGGCTCCGTTCGATTTAGCGGAAGGTGAGCAGGAGCTTATAGCCGGTTATTTTATTGAATACTCCGGTATCAGATGGGCTCTCTTTATGATGGCAGAATATGCCAGCATGGTTGCTGCTTCTGCAATAGCTACCACTCTGTTCCTGGGTGGATGGCTTGCACCGTTTGGTTTGGATACAATCTTTGGGGTTACAATTCCTGGGTTTGTATGGTTCATGATTAAACTCTACTTTATGTTGTTTACCTTCTTATGGGTACGCTGGACTTTCCCGAGGCTTCGTGTTGACCACTTGATGCACTTCGGCTGGAAGTTTCTGATTCCGGTTTCATTGGCTAACATTCTTGTTACCGGTATTGGAATTTACGTATACCAGAGAATTATTAGTTAGGTGGTGATATAGTGTTCGGACAGGGATTAATAAAAGGACTTAGTATCACATTGAAGAACATGTTTGGCCCAAAGATTACTGAGGAATACCCCGAACAAAGGCCTAATTTACCACCGGCATTTAAGGGTTCCTTTGACTTGAAGGTGCCTAAGTGCATTGCCTGCGGGTTGTGTGCCAATGCATGTCCTAACAAGGTTATTAAAATTGAGTCCGAGAAGGATGAAAACAATAAGAAAAAGTTGACAGGCTATACCATGAAGACTGAAAGATGTCTTTACTGTGGTTTTTGTGTAGAGACCTGTCCTACCAAAGCCCTTCTCTGGAATCATAATTTTGAACTTGCTAAGTATTTCCGGGATGATGTAAACCTTGACCTTTTCAGCAGTTATGTTCCATCCCCGGAAGATGAAAAACCGGCAAAGCCTGAAGAAACAGATTAGGCAAGTTAAGGGGTGAATAAGGCAAATGAATGTGATGTTCTGGATTATAGCAGTAATCACATTAGGCTCGGCATTAATGATGGTCTTGAACAGAAACATATTTCACAGTGCTCTGTTCATGGTTGTAACATTCATTGGTGTTGCCGCAACCTATGTAATGCTGCAGGCTGACTTCCTGGCAGCCGTACAGATACTGGTATATGCAGGTGCAATAACAATATTTATAGTATTTGGTATCATGTTAACTGTCAGAGGTAACATGAAACAAACCAACCTTTTTTCTAAAAATGCTGCTGCTGCCGGTCTGGTATCGTTAGTATTAATACTAATCAATGCATATATGGCCGTTAACACAAATTGGTCAATCAGCAGTGCGGAACCACCAACCGAAACAGTTGGTCAAATTTCCGAATTAATGCTCACAAAATATGTAATACCTTTTGAAGTCGCAGCGATTCTTCTGACTGTTGCGTTGCTCGGAGCAATAGTTATTGCGAAAGAGGTGAAGAAAACCTCATGATCGGATTAGAACATTTCCTTGTTTTTAGCGGAACATTGTTTTGCATAGGCCTCTTCGGAGCGCTGGCAAAAAGAAACGCCATTGCGATTCTGATGGGTCTGGAGGTTATGCTGACTGCTGTAAACATTAACCTGGTTGCTTTTTCCAGGTATGTAACCACAGGAGAACTTGTCGGCCAGGTATTTGCAGTATTTGTTATAGCTGTTGCCGCTGCTGAAGTAGCAGTGGGTTTGGCATTAATAGTTGCAATTTACCGTGACCGTATATCTGTTAATGTTGAAGAATTTGATTGGTTAAAATGGTAGTTTCTACTAACAAAGGTAGGTGCAAAAAACAAGATGATTGATTTTGCTCTTCACAACGCTTGGCTAATACCCCTCCTACCAGCAATAGCTTTTACATTAATAGTTTTTGTTTTCAAACCGCTGCCTAAAGCCAGTGCGTTTGTGTCAATAACTTGTATGTTGACTTCGTTTTTACTAGCGATTCTCGTTGGTATTGGGGTTATCCAAGCTGGAGGCGAGTTTGTGGAACACCCGCTGAAACAGGTGGTTACCTGGTTTAGTATGGAGGGTTTAAAGGTTGAAATGGGTGTTCAGATTGACCCTACATCAGCAATGATGTTATTTGTAGTCACCCTTGTGGCATCACTGGTACAGATTTACTCACTGGGTTATATGCACGGGGATGAAGGTTTTTCACGTTTCTACGCTTACCTGTCACTTTTTGCCATGTCTATGCTCGGACTGGTAATTGCTCCTAACCTTTTACAGATGTTTGTTTTCTGGGAGCTCGTAGGTTTGTGTTCGTACCTGTTAATTGGTTTCTGGTTCTTCAAATACTCTGCAAGAGAGGCTGCCAAAAAAGCCTTTATCACCACCCGTACAGGGGATTTCGGTTTGCTTCTGGGTATTCTCTTACTGCAGATTAACTTTGGAACCCTTGATCTTATGCAGCTCGGAGAGATGATACCAAACTTTCAGCAGTATACAAATCTCACCGTCGGTGGACTGACTGCCATTGCGATGATTCTTTTCCTCGGTCCTATCGGTAAGTCAGGCCAGTTTCCGCTGCACGTATGGCTTCCTGACGCCATGGAGGGTCCTACTCCGGTTAGTGCCCTGATCCACGCTGCTACAATGGTTGTTGCCGGTGTGTTCCTGGTTGGAAGAAGCCTTATTCTATTTCAAACCGTTGAAAGTGCAATGCTTTTTGTAGCCATCATGGGTGCTTTTACCGCATTGTTTGCTGCGTGTATAGCATTAACCCAAACAGAGATGAAGAAAATACTTGCCTATTCTACTGTATCTCAGTTAGGATACATGATGCTGGCCCTGGGGGCAGGCAGTCTTACAGCAAGTATGTTCCATCTGATGACACATGCGTTCTTTAAGGCCCTTATGTTCCTTGGTGCAGGTAGTGTTCTCCACGCAATGCATAACGAAGCAAATATCTGGAAATATGGTGGACTGAAGAAGTACATGCCGATAACTTACTGGACATTCCTCATCGGTTGTCTGGCAATTGCCGGTATTTTCCCATTCGCCGGATTCTTCAGTAAGGACTTGATCCTTGAAGTGACTTGGGCTATGTCAACATTGTCAGGCCACAGCCACAGCCACTTTGCCGGAATATATACAGTGCTCTATATCATGGCTGCTCTTACCGCTATGATGACTGCATTTTACATGTTCAGAATGTTCTTCATCTGCTTCCATGGAGAACTCCGCGACAAGGATGCACATCCACATGAATCACCCTTCTCAATGGCTATGCCGCTGGTAGTACTAGCAACATTATCTGTTGTTGGTGGCTGGGTAGGCTGGCCCGGACTTGGAGAGGGTCAGGCATTTGGATATTTTGTTCGTTTGGGTGAATTCGAGGAAGTCCATGCCAATTGGTTCCTTATCATATCGTCAACCGTTCTTGCATTAATCGGTATCGGCGCTGCAGCTTTAATCTACTTGAAAAAAGCTGTATCTCATGAAGAATTGGCTAAGAAGTTTCCTACACTGTATAAACTGTCTTTCAACAAGTTTTATGTTGACGAGTTCTACCTCTGGATTATTCATAACATCATTGATGGACTTGGAAAATTCCTCTGGTGGTTTGATATTACAATTGTTGACGGAATAGTAGACGGAGTAGGCAAAGCTGCTCAGGGATTAGGCAGTGTCCTCAGGAAAATCCAGACTGGTAAGCTTCAACATTATGCTTTAGTGTTATTTGCCGGTCTGGTTATACTTGTTCTTATTATGGGCTTCGCTGATCCCAGTTCTGCGACACTCAGTCTGTTAGGAGGTGGAAGGTAATGGATTTTCCAGTATTAACATTTATATTGCTGGCGCCGGTAATCGGAGCTCTAATAAGTGTTTTCATTCCAAAAGAAGAGACCGGGATTATTAAAGCAGTTGCCGGGGTTACTACCTTCTTCTCTCTAGTACTGACAATTATTGCATACTACATTTATTACACCACCAATCTGGCAACAGGAGGCTTTGCCTTCACAGAAAGCATTCCGTGGGTAACTGACCTTGGTGTGGTTTACTCTCTTGGTGTAGACGGCTTCAGCCTTCCAATGCTGTTACTCACCACCATAATTGGCTTCACATCTGTGTACTCCAAATCATGGAGTGTTGAGAAGCGTGCAAAAGAGTTCTATATCCTGCTTTTGATACTTATCGCAGGAGTTATAGGAACATTTATAGCAAGAGACCTGTTTATCTTCTTCCTCTTCTATGAAGTTGTTGTTATCCCCATCTATATCATGGTTATAATCTGGGGTAGCGGCAGTAAGACCAAAGATGTTACCAAGGAATACGCCGGTATGAAGCTGACCATTTACCTCCTTATAGGAAGTGCCTTTCTGCTGGCAGCTATGATTTGGATGTATATGCAGGGAGCGGATGCTTTAGGCTACCCAACCTTCGATATAGCCAAACTGGCAACAGTGCAGTTTAGTGAACAAATGCAGATAATTCTCTTCGGTATGATGGCATTTGGCTTCACCTGTCTGCTTTCAATGTTCCCATTCCATTCATGGTCACCAGACGGATACGCCGGGGCGCCGACTGCAGTATCAATGATTCACGCAGGGGTACTGAAGAAAATTGGTGGTTACGGTTTAATCCGTATCGGTCTGTTTATTTTACCATTGGGTGCTAAGTGGTGGGCTCCCTGGATAGCTATTTTTGCTGTTGCAAACGTAGTTTATGCCGGACTTATCTGCTTTGCTCAGAAGGATATGAAGTACGTTGTCGGTTACTCCAGTGTTAGCCACATGGGCTTTGTGCTCATAGGTGTTGCATCCATGAACATTATTGGTCTTAACGGTGCAGTTGCTAACATGTTTGCACACGGTGTAATGTCAGCCCTCTTCTTCTCCATGGTTGGTTACATCTATGGAGTTACCAAGTCAAGGTATATTCCTGATCTTGGCGGCTTGGCTCATCAGATGCCAAGAGCAGCAACAGCTTTTATTATCGCTGCCATGGCTTCCGCCGGTCTGCCTGGATTAGTAAGCTTTGTTCCTGAATTTACTACCTTTGTTGGGGCTTTTAAGGAACCTTCTCTTATGATACCGGCTATCATTGCTTTGACAGGTGTTGTCCTTGGTGCGGTTTATGTATTGAGAATGGTTGCTAATGTACTATTCGGACCACGTAAGGAAGAATGGGATCATGTCCAGGATCTTAAAGGTTCATACATGATTCCGGTAGTGGTTTTGGTTATTTTTATTGTAGGATTTGGAGTATTCCCCTCCTTCCTAATGGACATGGTAAACTCCGGAATTCAGCCTATTGCGGCTAAGATGGTTCAGGCCACAACTGCAGCTGCCGGTCAGATAGGAGGGAACCTGTAATGAATTTTGATCTTACGATGCTTAACATTGAAATCTTTACCGCTCTTCTGGCAATGGCAGTCCTGGTTATAGGACTAATTGTTCCCAAGGAGCAGAAATATGGCTTAGGTTATCTTGTTAGTATAGGTCTGACAGGGATACTTTTTCTTAGTTTTGGATTCTACGGAGTCAATGCGCAAATATTGGACGGAATGTACTTCATTGATGACTTCGCGGTATTTTTTAAGCAATTGTTCCTAATTGCTGCTATATTGGTTACACTTTCAGCAACGCTGTACGTGAGGAAGATGGGAAGCCATTACGGAGAGTTCTTTGTAATGATGGTTTTTGCCGCTCTGGGTATGATGATTCTTGCATCTGCCGGAGACTTCGTCACCTTATACCTTGGACTCGAATTGATGACAATTGCCTTCTATATTCTAACCGGATTCAAGAAGGGGGACAGCAAGTCAGTTGAAGCAGGGGTTAAGTACCTTATACTTGGTGCCATGTCATCAGGTATCCTGCTCTATGGTTTAAGTCTTGTTTACGGTTTGACAGGAACCACAATCATAACTGATGTTGCTACCCAGGTTAAGGCATTAAACGGTATGCCTCCTGCTCTGTTAGTTGGCCTTGTCTTTGTTATTGCAGGGCTTGGTTTCAAGATTTCTGCAGTACCTTTTCAGATGTGGTCACCTGATGTATACGAAGGTGCGCCTACACCAGTAACAGCATTCCTTGCCGTAGGTTCAAAAGCAGCAGCTTTTGCTGTTCTGTTACGGTTGTTTATGGTAGCTTTCCCGGCTTTTAGTCCTTACTGGAAGCTGTTGTTTGCAGGATTAGCGGCACTGACCATTGTTGTAGGTAACCTTGTAGCTATTCCTCAGACTAACATCAAGAGGATGCTGGCATACTCCAGTGTCGCTCAGGCGGGTTACATCATGACTGGAGTTATTGCAGCCAGTACTGCAGGGGTTAAAGGTGTTGCTTTTTACGCCATGATCTATGTATTTGCAACAATTGGAGCTTTTACAGTTGTTATGAATTTCTCAGCTAGTACAGGAAGTGATGAAATTAAGGACTATGCAGGTCTTGCTCAGCGCTCACCGCTGATGGCTGCTGTTCTTACTTTATGCCTCCTGTCAATGGCCGGTATTCCGCCTCTTGCAGGCTTTGCCGGTAAGCTTTACCTTTTCTCTTCAATTGTAAACGAAGGCTATCTCTGGCTGGTTGTTACCGGTCTCGTTATGAGTATGGCATCCGTTTACTACTATCTCAATGTAGCAAAAGTTATGTATATGGCTGATCCGACTGATGATGCACCAATTATCGTACCTGCCGGTGCAAAGGCTACACTGATTGTTGCTATGGCAGTAACAGTGTTCCTTGGTGTATGGCCAGAGCCATTATCAGTTCTGTCTCAACTTGCAGCAAAATCGCTGCTGCCGTTTTAACCAATCTTTATTATAAAACCAATCAAATTTATGAAGGGGGTTCCCATAAACTACATGGGGCCCTCTTTTTTTATCCTCGCGAGAATCCGGGCCGGGGAATCCGGTGAGGCATTGCACTGATTTTCCGCACCTGCGTCGGAGGAATCTAACCTTGCTCCTGGCGAAGTTAAAGACTAAACCGCCCAATTCAGCGTCTCCTCGCAAGGAGGACGCCGAATCTGTAAGCCGTTGAAGCGGCTTACAGATTCGCAGCTGCTTCAGGGGCGGCTCCGCCATCCTTCTCCGGTCTTTAACTTCGCTTAGCGGAGACTTCGGTAAGATTCCTCACGACGCCGGTGCAAGGAAAATCCTGCGCAACGCCCCACCGAATTCCCGGACTTTTCTGTAAGACGAGATATAAAAATTCTGGGTGTATGCCTCATGTATTTATGGGGTGTGATGGCGGCGAAAAAAGAAAAGGACAGAACCTTAAAGCAGAGCAGGGAACGGAGACGCAGAGAAAAGATTAGGGGGATTTTTTATTTCTCCATATCTTATCAATCTTTTTTATTAAAACAAGCTGGCCGATAAAAATTCTTAGTTGGAAAAATCGAACTGCCTAAATTATAATAACACTGGAATTTATTTTTATTAATATCTCGAAAGGGAGTTGCAGAATGGATTTGGTTAATACAAAGAATTACGGCAAGGATGAACTTCTTGATTTAGTTCAGGCAGATGCAGAAGAACTTTTTAGAAGCGGTACGTTTTTTTGCAGTGAAGCTGTCGTGCAAACAGTGAATGAACTGCTGGGAAAGCCTTATGATGACAACATAGTTAAGCTGGCTGGTGGATTTCCTATAGGGATGGGTAAAGCAGGCTGTCTGTGCGGCGCAGTTTCGGGTGGTCAAATGGCTTTGGGCATGGTATTTGGCAGAGTTAAGGGTGAACCTATGAAGGAAGAAATGTTTCAGAAAGCTAAAGACCTTCATGACTATATTAAAAACGAATACAACTCAACCTGCTGCCGAGTAATAACCAGGGCCTGGACGGGTGATGACTTCAAAAGCCAGGAGCGAAAGAACCACTGCATCAGTATCACCGGAAATGTGGCAAGATGGATTGCAAATGAATTTATCCAAGACGGCATAATTGAAGTAAAAGATGAAACTATTGTCTGTGACTGATTTCTAAGAGGGGGTTTCGTTTATATATGAAGGGATTTTTCGAAAAGTATCCTTTACCGATAGTGGGGCTTATGCTGGGATTGGCTGCGGCGGGCAATCTTGTACAATCCTATGGTGAAGTTTATCACAGTCTATTTGGCCTAATGTCGGCGTTAGTTTGTGTTCTAGTGCTGGCAAAAATGGCCGTCTATCCCAGGGAGATAGGAAAAAGTTTGCAGAATCCTGTGGTAGCCAGTGTATTTCCCGCGCTATCTATGGGCATCATGGTTTTGTCAACTTATTTAAAACCATATCAACCATCCCTGGCGTTTGCAATGTGGATAATAGGATTCCTACTGCATGTCATATTAATTCTGTGGTTTACCCGGAGATTTGTCTTTAGCTTTAAGATTAAACAGGTTTTCCCATCCTGGTTTATAGTTTATGTCGGGATAGTGGTAGCCAGTGTAACCGGGCCTGCTTATAAGCTTGCCATTGTGGGTCAGGGGGCTTTTTGGTTTGGTCTGGTAACCTACCTGGTATTATTGCCAATCGTTATTTACCGGGTTGTGAAAGTTCAGGAAATGGCAGAACAAACCTTACCCACTCTTGCTATTTTTGCGGCACCTGCAAGTCTTTTGCTGGCAGGATATATGAATTCTTTTATGGTTAAAAACATGGCTTTGGTTTGGTTTCTGATTGTCTCCTCAATGGTCATGTATGTAGCGGTTATGATAATGATGTTTAAACTTTTAAGAATAGATTTCTATCCCAGTTATTCCGGATTTACTTTTCCACTGCTAATAAGCGGTATTGGGATGAAGCTTACCAATGGGTTTCTAATTAAGTCTGGTCTGGCTGTTACAGCAATGGGGTATATCGTTAAATTTCAGGAACTGGCAGGGGCTGTCATGACCTTGTACGTGTTAATCAGATATATCGGATTTCTTTGGCCAAAAAATAGAGTTGAGAATGGACAATTGACAATTGAGAATGGACAATGAGAAGGTCGGGGGGCCTTCTTTTTTTATGGGAAGATGTGGGCTGCCAGGTGAGGGGAAAAGAGAAGAAACCACGGAGTTCACAGAGAATAGATTCTGTAGGAGTGGCGTAGGGGGTCGTAAAAATAGAGGCAACCGCAAAAGCGTAAAGTTTTATTAAGAGCCCCAATATTAAATTAATAGGAAAAATGAAATTTTTAAAGGAATATTTTACAATATCGTCGAAGATAAATCAGACCAAATTTAAAAATTAATTGATACACTGAAAAAATGTCTAAAGAGGTGGAAAAAATGAGAATCAAAAAACTAACCATTATTACGTCTGTATTTATTTTCCTTTTTGGTGGTATAGCCTATGCAGCTAATTCTACAAAACCTGTTCAAGCCTATCTATCTGACATTAAATTGTATTTAAATGGAAATCGAGTGGATAAAGAAGTTATTATAGTAGATGGAACTTCATATTTACCTGTTAGAGCTGTAAGTGAGGCATTAGGCTTGGAGGTTCAATGGGATGGAAACAATAGAACAATTTATTTATCTAATGATGATACTTCCAAAAGTAAAACATGGGACGTTACTGGTAAATGGGATTATGATGGTAACAAATTAATTTTAAAGCAAAATGGGAACTTTGTTACTGGTTCATTTATATTTTATAAGGATAAAAGTCAATGGCCTATACCAGTAGACGGGATTATCAAGGGAGATCATTTAAGTCTAAAAGTTATATATGATAGTAGAGAGAGTACAAGGTATAGATTTGGGGTCGAAGATAATAATCTTACAGCATTTAGCATTTACCAGGCTAACGTGTATGATTTCATTGACTTGGATATTAGTTCCAACAAGTTAAGTGGCAAATTTTATTATGCAAAAATATGGTTTGATAGTGACTATGAATTTAAAATTAATAAAGTAGCAAATGGCGATGATGATACGAATCCAATTGAACCTGTAGATGTTACATTCACAAAAGTAAATTAGTGAGGTTCAGGTCGTTTTAGGTAGGCAAAATCTCAGAAAAAAAAATAGAGCGATCTCTAAATAATAAAAAATAATTATAAAAAAATTGTGTTAAAAAATAGCTGATTAAGGTGTTCATAAATCGCACTTTGATTAGCTACCTTTTTTTGACCATAGTATCCGCGTCAATCTGTACCATCCGTGGCCAATTTACTAAAGTACTCAGCTTAAAATCTTAGACCCTGAGGTGTAATCTATGAAACTCAACCATAAGGAAATAGGCAATTTTGGTGAAGAAATTGCCGTTAGAAGCTTGAGGAGAAGGGGTACATAATACATACTTGACCGCAATTTCCGCTACAGGTTTGGGGAGATAGATATAGTTGCTCAGGATGGTGAAACTGTTGTATTTGTTGAGGTTAAGACCAGAAAGGGCAAGAGATACGGGGAAACCGAAGAAGCAGTGGACTACCGAAAACAGATGAAATTTCGCCAGTTGGCTGAGTATTATCTGATTAAACACTACGCTGTATCACAAAAGTGCAGGTTTGATGTGTATTCTGTTTATCTGACCCCAGACAACGGCATAGAAGAAATCAAATTACTGGAAAATTGTTTCTAATATAGTAGTTGAGGATTACTCAATGAGTATTCAACTTCAGTACTATTTTTTAAGCTTTTTTATTTTGAACTCTCTATCTTCTTTTTCAATCTTTCTTGCAGACTGAGGCGAAAGTACAAAACTTATTGGAATCCTGCTCTCTTGCTGTTGGGGAGTAGTTAGCCTAAGAAATCCCCAAGTCGCTGCTGGAAACCATATTACAAAAGGAACTATTGAGTCTATTATCCCATGAGCCAGTTTTAAAACACCTAATTTGGTAATCATTTGGCAAAAGAACATACTATAAACAATTCCTATAGTTGTATATATATAAATGTATATATTTTTTTTAGGCAAAAAATAAAAATACATGATAAAGAATATCGACCATGAGATTGGTGCGATAAAATGAATTCCCATTAAACCAAAGGCTTCATAGTTGATATATTTAAATGAACCAGTCAAATTCGCAATAGTAACAATTACAAAATCAAACACACCACCAAAGATAATCCCATAAATCGATAAGCGGCGTATTTCTGATTTTGGAACTGTACTTACAAGAATTGTTGCGAATACTGCTGTATAAATGAAAGGTATGGAGCTAATTGGCATTTTCGTTATTACCTCCAACAGACTTCACTAACGTTTATGATACCCAATTTTTTGTTGTAAAATCAGTCTATTAGTTTTATAGAATATTGTTAAAGCAAATAAATCAATTTGGGGAATTGTGAAATACCCACAAACATGTTTTGAATGTAAAAAGAGGTAAAAAGTGGAAGTATGTCGAATCCTGGTATTACATTAAAGTGCCGGGGTGATATTTTGTATACTAATGAAATGACGGTTATCCATATACTCTAAATTCAATCCGGCAATTTGAGTAGAAGGCCGTTAATCGTGCCATCTGCGGCCAATTTATAAAAGTTCGGACTACTGTCCTGAGGTGTGATCGATGAAACTCAACCATAAGGAAATAGGCAACCTTGGTGAAGAAATAGCAGCAAAGAGCCTGGAGGAGAAGGGATATTCTATACTTGAACGCAACTTTCGCTGCAGGTTTGGTGAAGTTGACATAATTGCCAGGGATGAGGACACCGTAGTTTTCGTGGAAGTTAAGACCAGAAGGGGCAGGAAGTACGGAGAAGCTGAAGAAGCGGTGGATTACAGGAAACAGAAGAAACTCAGGCAGTTGGCAGAGTATTATCTGATGAAACACCATCATGTATCACCAAAATGCAGGTTTGATGTATGTTCTGTTTACCTGGACCAAAATAACCAGATAGAAGAAGTTAAAATATTACAGAATTGTTTCTAAAATAAATTAAGAAACTCTAACAAACATGATGAAGCATTCGCCTTCATCATAATTTTTTTGGTTTAATCAATTTGACCTTCCTATTATCTTTTTCAATCTTTCTGGCAGGTTGGGGGTTAAAGTCTAAACTCATTAGTTTTTTCTTATATACCTTCTTTTCTTGTTTTTGTCCTTCAAAATGACTGGTCAATTTTAGAAAACCCCAAGTGCTAAATGGAACCCATAATAGAAAAACCATCAAAGGATAAAGAAACTTATCTACTGTTTCAGAAAAGAGTTTTGGATGAATAACCATAATACCTGAATTGAAAAGTAACTCAGCGAAGAATGTACTAAATCCAATTCCTGATGCTACATATATATACATCAATTGTTTAGGTTTAGGTAGGAAATAGAAGTACATTATATAGAATACTGCCCATGAAATAGGAGAGAAAAAAGGAACTACCCAATAGCCTAAAGGGAAGAAATTGATATAGTTATATACGCCAAGCAACTTTCCAGATGTTAAGGCTATTAAGTCCATTAATGCTCCGAACATTATCGCATAGATAATTAGTCTGCGAATATCTTTCCTTGGTACAGTAATTATCATGGTTAACGCTAAGATAGCCGTATACAATGGAGGTTTTAAGTATGTCGGTATTGTTGGCAAAAACAAACTGAACATTCCTCTCTCTTTTTACTTTTTAACAGTAACTCTATCCTTCAATTTAATCACCCTTAGTTTTTCTTGATTTGGGAGTAATATACATCTCAGATAAATGGGATGACTCTTTGTGCCCTCAAGTATATATTCATATTATTGGATACAAACTAAGTTTCTAGGTAAACAATTTCAGATGTAAAATGGAAGATTAAATCTAAAGGGGTGAAACAATGCCTAAACATTTTATATATCCGATTTATACGGGCTTACTTGCACTTCTGACATTCGCACTAGTGCCAAGAAAAGAAATACGACGTCTTGCAATCTATGGTATATTATTTGGTGGAGTACTTGATGTATTGGCCCTTCTGCTTTTCTCAAGTATTTTACACATGGTAGATTATATAAATTTCAAATATTTTGGTGCTTTTGGAATACCGTTGTTTCCCCCGATTGCATGGACAGCATATTTCATTATGTTTTTTTACATCTTTCCTCAGAATAAGCCTTGGAAATACATTTTCCCTGTAATTACAGCGAGTTTTAGTACATACTTTGGGTATGTTTTACAGGCACTGGGTATTTATAGATGGTATTACAGTCCTGTACTACTTTTTCTTATTTTTCTCCCCTGGCAAGCTGGGGCCGCATGGTTTTATTTGAGGTCACTGGAAGGAAAGGCAGAAAAACAAGGGGTGCGTAAACACTACTTTACAGTTCCTGCACCTGCCATGAAGAAAAAACATAGGAGACAAGTTCGATTAGTGAAACCTAAGAAATTGTAGTTTACAATATCAAAGAACTATCTTCGTGGGTGTTGTTAAATGTAAAAAGAGGAAAAAAGTGGAAGTGTGTCGAACCCTGGTATTATATTAAAATACCGGGGTGATATTTTGTTTACTGTATTAAAAAGTGTTGGAATAATGGGTTTAAATGGATACATAGTTGATGTAGAGGTTGATGTTTCAAATGGATTACCCAGCTTTGACATAGTTGGATTACCTAACACATCTGTTAAAGAGTCAAAAGAACGGGTCAGGGCAGCGATAAAGAACTCCGGATATGAGTTTCCCCTGGGAAGAATTACAGTCAATCTTGCTCCGGCTGATATAAAAAAAGAAGGTCCGGTGTTTGACCTTGCCATAGCCGTGGGACTTCTTATTTCATCGGGACAGTTGGCTGTTCGGACAAAGGAATTGTTTTTACTTGGAGAATTATCTCTGGACGGATCATTAAGGGGCATAGCCGGGGTACTGCCCAGTATACTGGCAGCCAGAAATGAATTACGCAGTTTTGCCGTTATTGTCCCTTATGAAAACATGGATGAGGCAGCACTTGTTGGCGGTGTTGGCGTTCATCCTGCCAGAAGCCTTAGGCAGGTAGTTAATTATTTAGCGGGGATAGAACAAATACCGGAGTACTATGTTAATCTGGACAGCTTACTTAATGGAGAACCCAAATCTACGGGTGACGGCTGTGACATGGCTGATGTACAGGGTCAGTTTGCAGTTAAGAGGGCATTGGAAGTTGCCGCTGCAGGCGGTCATAACATATTGCTTTCAGGGCCCCCGGGGTCAGGGAAAACAATGATGGCTCGCAGGTTATCAGATATTATGCCATCCATGACCATGGAAGAAGCTCTGGAAGTAACCAAGATTTACAGTGTATCTGGAATGCTAAAAAACGGCTGTCCTCTTATCACTAGTCGTCCTTTTCGGTCACCTCATCACAGCATATCAAAATCAGGGCTTGTAGGAGGCGGGAGAGTTCCCAGGCCAGGAGAAATAAGTCTATCACATCATGGTATTTTATTTTTAGACGAGTTTCCTGAATTTAGTCGTGATGCACTGGAAGCCCTGAGACAGCCGGTTGAAGACGGCAGAGTTTCAATATCCAGGGTTAACGGGAGTTTTGACTACCCGGCAAATATGATGTTGGTTGGCGCTATGAATCCCTGTCCTTGCGGTTACTATGGAGATGAATCAGTTGAATGCTCATGTACACCTAATCAAATTATCAGGTATAAAAGCAGGATATCTGGACCTTTAATGGACAGAATAGATATCCAGGTAGAGGTGCCACGTATAAAGTATCAGGATTTAAGTCCAGTCAGAACTAAAGCTAAATCTGAGAATGAGACTTCCGCTGAGATTAGAAGAAATGTCGAGAGAGCAAGGCTGGTTCAAAAAAATAGATTAGAGGGAAGCGGTATATTTACAAATTCTCAAATGGGCATTAAGGAAATCAGGCGTCACTGTCGACTGGAAGGCAGGGCGGCCGATTTGATAAAGACTGCTTTTGACAGGCTTCGACTTAGCGCCAGGGCATACAGCAGGATAATTAAAGTTGCCCGGACTATTGCCGATCTGCAGGGTGAAGAGTTTATAAAAGCAAACCATATCGGTGAGGCGATACAATATAGGAGTTTTGACAGAAATAGTAAATAATTTATGATTATCCTCCCAAATGCGTGCTGCAGAAATCAATGTTAGGGTTTCTTAGCCGTGGAATTTTCTATCGGCTGATTCTGAAGCTGCAGATTATTTTGTGGTGCTTTTTGCTGGGAATTTTGTCCCGGTTTTTTTTGTACAGTGGGCTTCATAATACCAAGAATCATCCTGTAGACGATGTAAAGAGTTACCCCGCCGCCAAAGAGTAGAAGTGCAGCCGCCAAAATTTTCCCCGCCATATACTAATCCTTCCTTATAGTTATAGTTTTATAAAGTAATCTGTTAATCTTAAATATAATTATGTGTATGTGTATAAGTAAATATACATTTAGATACTGTCTAATGATGCGCGGTTCATTCTTTGATATCGACCATTGAGGGATGGTATCTGACCATTGGAGGAAAAACTAAGGCTATATATTACCCCGCGAGTTAAAATTAATAAATCAAAAGACTGTTTTGGGGAGGAGGTTGGATATGTCATTGTCCAGAAAGATAGTCACAGATTGGGGACAGGGTTTTAATAGTATTATCAATTCAACTTATAATGGTCTGTTAGCTATTGATAGCAATGGCTGCATTATATTGGCGAACGAAGCTGCGAGAAATATTATAGGTTTAAAGGAAGATCTGACCGGTATATTAATCCACGACATTGTACCTGAATCGCGTCTTTTTGAGGTAGCAAAAACAGGTAATGCTCAAATTGGGCATAAAGTGATTATTAACAATCATGAATATTTGATGAATATCACACCAATTTTACAAGAAGAAGAAATATTAGGCGCGGTTGCTGTTTTTGAAGATGCCGCATTGCTGTCAAAAATTAGTGATAAGGCAAATTCCTTAAGAGCAATGCTTGATTATTATAAAGAACAGTTGGATCGGGTGGTCGAATCAAAGTATAGTGTAGACCAAATTGTAGGTAAGAGTCAGATAATTAATCAATTGAGGGAAGCTGTAAAAAAGATGGCTCCAAGCAATACCACTATCTTAATTAGAGGTGAAAGCGGGACAGGTAAGGAACTTTTTGCAAGGGCTCTCCATGCTAAAAGCCCTCGTAGGGACATGCCCTTTATCAAGGTGAATTGTGCTTCTGTACCGGAACAGGTGTTGGAACAGGAGCTATTCGGTAATGAGACAAATACCATATCAGGGAAAGGAAAATCCAGGCAGATTGGTAAGTTTGAGTTAGCTCAGGGAGGAACTTTATTTTTTTGTGAAATCAGTGACATCTCATTAAATCTGCAGTCAAAAATCCTTGAATTCTTGCAGAAAAAAACAGTCCAGAGAATAGGTAGTCACGAGGAAATCGAGCTGGACGTAAGGATAATTACATCAACTAACAGAAATCTAGAAGACCTGATGCATGATAATATGTTTAAGGAGGAACTTTACTACAGCCTGAATGCTATGAGTTTTTATCTTCCTCCGCTTAGAGATCGAAAGGAAGATATTGAACCGCTGATAAATCATTTTATCGATAAATATAACATGGAATTTGGCAAGAAGGTGCTTAGTGTTTCATCTGAGGTTTACAACGTTTTAATTAATCACACCTGGCCCGGAAATGTTAGGGAACTGGAAATGGTAATGGAAAGGGTTATTAATGTGGTTGAGGATCAGACAATTGAAATCTATCACCTCCCCGTTTATCTTAAAAAAGTATCTCCTGTCCAGGTAAAGATACAGGATTTTTCACTCAGAAGTATCCTTGAAGAGACTGAAAAGAGAATTTTGAAGGAGACACTGGAGAATACCGGTGATAACAAAGTTAAAGCCGCTAAAATTCTGGGAATATCCAGGGCGGGACTTTATCAGAAGCTTGAGAAATATAATCTCCTGACAGAATAAAAAAAAGTAAGCATCCTGCGGTATGCTTACAAGTGGATCCCCCTTCGTTTGAGGGGGGTTTTATATTTAAGTTAATCTTACACGTGACCTTTTGGGAATTACGCCCTTAACTATCTTTTGTATTATAAGTTTTGCAACTGCTGCCTCACAGTCTTCACACGTTCCGGTTAAAAAATCCTTCTGCTCAAGTTTTTCTCCACATATCCTACAGTATTTCATATTAACACCCCCGTTCAATTATTGATTTTACTATAATGAAATTGATGCATTAATACTATGATAATTCCTTCAATTGAAGAAAATTACCCTTGAATGGTTGAGCAAAATAATTGGTCAACCTTTTATAAAATGTTACTCATTTGGTTTTCAGAGAGGATAGTTAAGCATATAATGTCTTAAAGAATTACAAAAACCAAATGAACAACCTGGGGGTGAAGGCTTGGAAATACTTCAGAAACTTGACGAATATCAAAAGAGGGAGAATCTATTAAAGTGGGAAGGCAGCTTTAGAGAATATTTGGAAATCGTAGCTAAAAATCCCCTGGTCGCACAGTTGGCCCATGCAAGAGTGTATCAGATGATTAAATACTGCGGCATTACTGAAGAAAACGATAGGAAAAAGTATGGTTTTTTTGACAAAGAAATATTTGGTTTAGAGAAAACTATCGAAAGATTGGTTGAAGAATACTTTCATCCGGCTGCCAGGCGACTAGACGTAAGGAAAAGGATTCTCCTGCTTATGGGGCCTGTAAGTGGTGGTAAATCGACCATTGTTGCAATGCTTAAAAAAGGCCTTGAGCAATTTTCTAAGTTAGATGAAGGGGCTCTATATGGGATTAAGGGATGTCCGATGCATGAAGAACCTCTCCACCTGATACCAAAAGAAATGAGAGAGGAGTTTGAAAAAGAGTACGGCGTCTACATTGAGGGAGAGTTATGTCCATCCTGCAAGATGATGATTCAGGAGAAATATGATAATGATGTTAGCAAAGTAATTGTTGAGCGTGTTATTTTATCAGAAGAAGATCGGGTCGGGATAGGCACTTTTACTCCATCTGACCCTAAATCTCAAGATATTGCTGAATTGACAGGCAGTATTGACTTTTCGACAATAACCGAGTATGGTGCAGAATCAGACCCAAGAGCTTACAGATTTGATGGGGAGCTTAACATTGCCAACAGGGGATGTCTTGAGATGCAGGAGATGCTCAAATGCGATGAAAAGTTCCTTTATAATTTATTAAGTTTGTCTCAGGAAGGTAATTTCAAAGCTGGACGATTTGCCCTGATATCGGCTGATGAAGTTATTATTGCTCATACCAATGAATCTGAGTACAAAAGCTTTATCGCCAACAAGAAAAACGAGGCTCTGCAGTCAAGAATAATTGTCATGCCGATACCTTACAACCTTAAAGTGTCTCAAGAGGTTAAAATTTATGAAAAACTGATTGCACAGAGTGATATGCAGGATATTCATATAGCTCCCCACGCTCTGAAAACAGGAGCAATATTCTCCGTATTGTCGAGACTGAAAGAATCAAAGAAGCAGGGTATAGATCTACTAAAGAAAATGAAGCTGTATGATGGTGAAGATGTTGAAGGTTTTAAACAGAAAGATGTTAATGAACTCCGAACAGAGTCCCCTGATGAGGGAATGAGCGGAGTAGACCCAAGGTATGTAATTAACCGGATTTCAACCGCACTTATTCGCAGCGGAACTATATGTATTAATGCCCTGGATATTCTAAGAGCACTGAAAGATGGCTTAGATCAGCATCCTTCAATTTCCAAGGAAGAACGTGAACGTCTTCTGAACTTTATCTCTGAAGCAAGAAAAGAATATGATGAGATATCAAAGAAAGAAGTCCAAAAAGCATTTGTGTACTCATACGAAGAATCTGCAAAAACAATTTTTAACAATTATCTTGACAATATTGAAGCGTACTGTAATGGAGTAAAGGTTAAAGATCCAATTACCGAAGAGGAAATGGATCCGGACGAAAAACTGATGCGTTCCATAGAGGAACAGATAGGTATATCGGAAAATTCTAAGAAAAGTTTCCGTGAAGAGGTTCTTATTCGGTTATCGTCTTACTCCAGACAAGGTAAGACCTTCGATTACAATTCTCATGAGCGTTTGAGGGAGGCTATTGAGAGAAAGCTCTTCTCAGACCTCAAAGATGTCGTAAAGATAACGACTTCAAGTAAAACACCGGATGCCGAACAGCTTAAGAGAATCAATCAAGTAACTGCAAAACTTATTGATGACCATGGTTATTGTCCAGTATGTGCTAACGAGCTATTAAAGTACGTTGGCAGCTTACTAAATAGATAAACCTGGGGGTGGCGGCGTTGTTTGACAGAACTTTTATTGTTTCCAAAGACGACTGGTCACTTCACCGTAAAGGCTATGCTGACCAACAACGCCATATGGAAAAGGTAAAAGAAGCCATTAAAAAGAACCTGGCTGACATTGTTGCCGAAGAAAGTATCATCATGTCTGAAGGGAAAAAGATAGTTAAAGTTCCCATTAGGTCATTACAGGAATACCACTTTCGGTTTAACCAAAACAAACAGAAACATGTTGGACAGGGTGACGGGAACACCAAGCCGGGAGATGTGCTTGGGACAGACGGTTCATCAGGCAAGAGTGGAAAAGGCCCGGGGGCCGGCAGCGAACCGGGTGTTGATTATTATGAAACTGAAATGACTGTTGATGAACTGGCAGAACTAATATTTGAAGATCTTGGCCTGCCTAATCTGAAGGAAAAACGACAGCAGGAACTTATAACTGATTCATTTCAGTTTCGGGATATTCGTAAGAAAGGCATAATTAGTAATATTGATAAACGTAGGACTATCCTTGAAAGCATCAAACGAAAAGCTCTTGCCGGTGAAGACAGTCATGCAATTATACCTGATGACCTTAGATTTAAAACCTGGACCGAGGATATAAAGTATCAGTCAAATGCCGTGGTTATAGCCATGATGGATACATCCGGGTCTATGGGACCTTTTGAAAAGTATATAGCCAGAAGTTTTTTCTTCTGGATGGTCAGGTTTCTCAGGACTAAATACCAGAACGTAAATATTGTTTTTCTGGCTCATCATACAGAAGCGAAGGAAGTAACAGAGCAGGAATTTTTCACTAAAGGTGAAAGCGGGGGAACAAAGTGTTCTTCAGTATACAGGCTTGCCCTGGATGTAATTGAAAAGCGTTATCGCCCTGAAGACTACAACATTTACCCGTTCCATTTCTCCGACGGAGATAATATTCCCGCTGATAATGAGGCTTGTATTGAGTTAGTTAAAAAACTGCTGAATGTATGTAATATATTTGGCTATGGAGAAATTGAAGGGCTCTATTATAATTCCAGTTCTCTCATGTCTGTCTATAAGAAAATTAAAGACCCCAAGTTCACCAGTGTGCTGATAAAAGATAAAACAGGGGTTTATACGGCGCTCAAGGCCTTTTTCAGGCCGCAGGATGAGGTGCTCAAAATATGAATTAGGTTGTGATCAGATGACACCGGAAGAGATTTTGCAGTTTGAAAGATCACTGGAGAAGATATCTGCTAAAGCCGAAGAATTTGGTTTAGATTACTATCCTATGAGATTCGAAATATGTCCGGCTGATATAATTTATACCTTTGGCGCTTATGGAATGCCCACGAGGTACTCTCATTGGTCTTTCGGAAAATCCTTTCATCGGATGAAAACTCAATATGACTATAACCTTAGCAGGATTTACGAACTGGTCATAAACTCGAACCCCTGCTATGCATTTCTGTTGGACGGTAATTCTGTCATTCAGAACATGATGGTTGCTGCCCATGTGTTTGCCCACTGTGATTTCTTTAAAAATAACCAGTGGTTTAGACATACTTCCAGAAACATGGTGGAAACAATGGCCAGAAGTGGAGAGAGGATAAGAGATTATGAATTCCGGTATGGACGCCAGAAGGTAGAGGAAGTATTGGATGCTGCCCTTGCCCTGCAGGAACATATAGAACCGAGGTATGACATAGGAAAAGTACACCCGAAAAAGGGCGGGAACTGCCGGCACTCTGTATCTGGTAAAAGAGAAACCCCGTATGATGATTTGTGGGAGTTGGATCATAAACAACCAGAGACAGATAAGTGTCCGAAGGTAAAGAAATTTCCTGAAGAGCCGGAAAAAGACGTACTTGGTTTTATTGCTGCTAACTCCAAGCAACTGGAAGATTGGGAAAGAGATATTGCGTTTATAGTACGGGAAGAGATGTTGTACTTCTGGCCGCAAGTTGAGACAAAGATAATGAATGAAGGATGGGCTACTTTATGGCATGCGCGCATAATGAGGGAAATAGACCTGAATGAAGAGGAAACAATAGAGTTTGCCAAGATGCATGCTGGTGTAATTCAGCCATCAAGAACCGGAATAAATCCTTATTTGATTGGGTTAAAAATATGGGAGGATATCGAAAAACGGTGGGATGAACCAACTGAGGAAGAACGGGAGAAGTATGGACGCCCAGGAGGACAGGGACTGGAAAAAATATTCGAGGTAAGAGAGACAGAAAATGATATATCCTTTATACGAAACTACCTTACTAAAGATTTAGTGGAGAAACTTGACCTGTACATTTTTAAAAAGGTTTACACCAAGTGGCAGGTAATAGATACAGACTGGGAGAGAGTAAGGGAAGGTTTAATCAGCATACTTGTTAATGGAGGTAACCCCTATATAGTTGTTGAAGACAGTGATTGCAATAAAAACGGCGAGTTATATTTAAAGCATTACCACGAAGGCAGAGATCTCGACCTCTTTTACCTAGAAAAGACCCTTCCTCATGTTTACAGGCTTTGGGGAAGAAACGTTTATCTCGAAACAGTGGTTGAGGGAAAGGGTGTGCTGTTCTCTTTTAATGGCGACAAGATCCAAAAAAAGGTATTATAATAATAAGCTCTGGTTGATGGAGCGTAGGTTTTTGGGCAAAAAAAAAGAACCTACAGGTTCTGTATTTGTGAATTGGTTGCGGGGGCTGGATTTGAACCAACGACCTTCGGGTTATGAGCCCGACGAGCTACCAGCTGCTCTACCCCGCGTCAACTTCATCTAGTATAACATATTACAGTAACAAAGGCAAACAACAAAATGTGGAAAGTATAAATAAAAAATAAAAAATAAAAAAACACAACCCCCTGCAATGAGGCAGGGGGTTAAATATTTTGACTAGTACCTGTTGCGATTTGAAGAGAAACAGTCGCTGCAGTAAACAGGACGGTCGCCGCTTGGACGGAACGGAACCTGAGTTTCAGCACCACAGGCTGAACAGGTTGCAGGATGCATTTCTCTTTGAGGACGAGGACCGCGGTTAAACCCGCCTCCACGGTTTTGCTGTTTTCTAGCAGCCCTGCACTCAGGGCAACGGCCGGGGTCGTTTACAAAGCCTTTTTCAGCATAGAATTCTTGCTCGGAAGCGGAAAAAACAAATTCCGCACCACAGTCTTTGCAGGTTAAGTTTCTGTCTTGATACATTAAAATACCTCCTCAAAATTATTGCCCAGATTGTTTAGGGATACACTTTATTAGCTTCCTAACTATCTGGTAAATTAGAGAAGGGATAAAAATGTGGACCTCACTAAACCGATTAACTTGAGCTAGACTAATTGTAACATTTTAGAAACCTACTGTAAAGTCTGCGAGTTGTTTGAAAGTCGTTTTTTATCAAATTCTCACCATGTTTCTGCCATAGAATATCTCAAGCATCTCTTTTTCAATTCGGCGCTTAATTTTTTTTTGGACCTTGGGCTCCAATTCGTTCTTGTCAACCTGGAATAGATAATGATCAAGGTCGTATTCTTTGAGAATCATTTTTGTGTGAAAAATATTTTCCTGATAAACATTCACATCAACCATCTGATAAAGTTCACGGGTTTTTTTGGACATAAAGTTCTGAATTGAATTAATCTTATGGTCTATAAAATACTTTCTGCCGCTTACATCTCTTGTGAACCCTCTTACCCTGTAATCTATTATTGCTATATCTGGTTGGAAGCTTGTAATTAAGTAATTCAGTGCTTTAAGAGGTGAAATTTTGCCACAGGTTGATACGTCTATATCAGCTCTGAAGGTACTGATACCTCGGTCTGGATGATTTTCTGGGTATGTATGAACTGTTATATGACTTTTGTCCAGATGTCCCACAACAGCATCGGAAGATGGCCCAGGAGATTCTTTATCATACATTTTAACGGGATCATCGTTAACCACCTCGTTTTCAGCGACCAGCATAGTTACACTGGCTCCCTGAGGGTCATAATCCTGGTTAGCAATATTTAAAATGTTGGCTCCGATAATTGTGGCTACATCGGTTAGGATATTCACCAATCGGTCTGCATTGTACTGTTCGTCAATGTACTCAATGTACTCTTTATGCTGTTCCTGAGTAAGCGCGTAACAAACATCATACAAATTAAAACTAAGGGTTTTGGTAAGATTATTAAATCCAAAAAGCTTCAATTTTTTATTTAGGGGTTTAATATTCATGTTTATCACCTTATATATGTAATTAATCTAATTATTCATTAAAAGGTAGTTTGTGATGAGACCTAAATAATATACAGTATTTGATAATAAAATAAACTATGCATTAGGCATCGATTTCGTGAAAACATTTATTCCGTGCCTCATATAAAAAAAAGGACATCTTTAGAGCTGCCCCTTTAATCTATAACACCGATTCAACATCAAGACTCTTACAGTTACGGTGTAATAATATTTTTTCGGTTTTAATTAACAACATACATGGCTCAAAATGCCAGGAAGTGGGAAAGGCGGAGGTATCTGGGGAATAGCCTTTTTCAAAGATTGTTCCCACCGGTATATCCCACGGAGAATATAGAATTCGCTTTATCTTAAAACGGAAACCTATCCAACCATGGGTAGAGGTATTCTGAATAACCTTCACTAGAGCTACCATACCAAACTTTTCTTTAAAAAGATAGTAACCTCCCGTTTTTAATTCATTTAGTGACAGAACAATCCCTGTTTCTCTAACCCGGTTTGTGTAAGAACCGTCCTGACGGGTAGCAGGATTTGTTTGAGTATGAGCTTGAATTAAACGCACTTGAGCCTCCAAAATGTTTATTTCTTTACTAAATGACACCCGAATAATATTTTAATATATGACTGTGGAATTTTGCAATAGAAAATTTCATAAGTCAGTAACGGTAGAACTCGATCTCCATTTATTGATTTTTAAACATTCATATAATATAATGATTCTAAGTAAAATTTAGGCAGGATGGCTCGCCAGGTTGCTCCTGACGAGGTGTTTTTTTAATCTTGAGGAGGAATAACTAGTTGACTGAACATATTGGAAGTCGTAGAACAGCATCAGTAGCAATTAAAATGGCACTCTCCGAGAGTCGGGATGAAGAAAAGAGCCTTCAGAAAGCGTTTGCCGGATTGGGTATTAAGACAGCTGCCGTCGATTACGGTGGTGAATTCATAACATCAGTAAAAAAAATCGTTGAACGGGCTGTGGTTGCGGGCAAAAGAGAAGGAGTTATTAAAGACACTCATGCCGACGAGGGTGCAGTTGCCGGTGCCACGAGGGAAGCGTTGTCCCAGATAATGCCAAAAGCTGTAGGCCTTAACGTGGGAGGTAAAATCGGCATTGCTCGATATGAAGATCACATTACTGTAGCTTTATTTTTCGGAATAGGGCTTCTTCATTTGGATGAAGTTGCTATTGGTATTGGACACAGAGCGCTTTCAAAGTAGAAAGGGAGGATGGTTTTATGGGAGAGAAAGCGGTTCGTGGAATAAGAGGAGCAATAACTGCTAAGGGGAATACACAGCGCGAAATTTTTGATGCCACCAAAAAGCTCCTGGAAACAATGGTAAAAGTGAACGATGTAAATACTGAGGACATAGCGAGTGTTTTTTTAACAACAACTCCTGACCTTAATGCGGATTTCCCAGCTACTGCGGCAAGAGAACTTGGTTGGAACATGGTTCCGTTACTCTGTGCACGTGAAATAGATGTTCCTGGAAGTATGGAACGACTTATTAGGGTGCTTATGCACGTGAATACCAACAAAAGCCAGGCTGAAATTAGACACCAGTACTTGGATGAAGCTGCTTCCCTTAGAACGGATTTGGCAAATAAGTTGTAGTGCAGATTGACAGCGGAGCTTGGACTGTGTTATATTTTACACATAGGTTAGGTGAGATGAGTTAATTTAAAAGAGTTATTAGTGTTGTAAGCTAGAGAATAGTTTATTGCTAAGAGAAGATTAGTCAATTTTTTAAGAGTAGAGTTGAGTTTTAAAGAGCAGAGATTAGATGAGCTGAGATGAGCTGAGTTGAGTTTATGTCTGGTTTGAGATGTAAACCAGTGCTCGTTTGAGCACTGGTTTTGTGTTTTTTAAAGGAGCTTTTTACAATAATATTATTTAAAGGTGGGGTGTTAAATGTTTTATCCGGACAGCGCCGAATATTTACAAATGAGCAAGACTTATAATTTAATTCCGGTTTATACGGAATTATTTGTGGATATGGACACACCCATCTCTATTTTTAAAAAGGTCTGCAAGGGACGGTATTCTTATCTCCTGGAAAGTGTAGAGGGAGGGGAAAACCTCGCTCGCTACTCCTTTATAGGCTTTGAACCTTTCCTGAACTTCTTTTGCCGAAATGGTAATAATGTGATAGAAAAGGATGAGGGTACAACTACAATAAAAACTGAATTAACTGGAAGTCCACTTGATAACCTCAGGAAGATTATGGAGGAGTATCAGGCACCTACAATTGCAGGTCTGCCCAGGTTTTATGGAGGTGCTGTCGGTTATTTCGGCTATGACCTAATCAGATATATTGAAGAAATTCCAGAAGAAACTGTTGACGACCTCGGCATACCTGACTGTCACTTTATCTTAACGCGAATGGTTTTAATATTTGACCACGTCAAACATAAAGTCAAAATAGTTGTTAATACCGAACCCGGCGGCAGTCCTGAAAAAACTTATGAAAAAGCAGTTTCCAGTATTAATGCAATAAAGCAAATGATACATAGTAATCCTGTAATGATTTCAGCACAACGTTATGATAAGAACAGAAGTTTGCAAGATTTTAATTCAAACATGACAAAAGAAGAATTTATGGTCAAAGTCGAAAAGGCTAAAGAATATATAAAATCCGGTGATGTTTTCCAGGTTGTCTTATCTCAGCGTCTCAATATGCCTCTTAAAGGTGAACCGTTTGATGTTTACAGAAACCTTCGAACGGTTAATCCAGCCCCTTATTTATATTATCTTAATTTTGATGAAACAGTAATCATAGGATCTTCTCCAGAAATGCTGATACGTGTTGAAGATGGCGAAATTCAAACATGTCCTATAGCAGGTACACGACCAAGGGGTAAAGACAACACAGAAGATGAACTCTTTGAGAAGGAGCTTTTGGCAGATGAGAAGGAAACGGCAGAACACCTTATGCTTGTTGATTTAGGCAGAAATGACTTGGGAAGGGTTTGCGACTATGGTAGTATAAAATTAAATTGTTTTATGCAAATAGAACGATATTCTCATGTGATGCATCTGGTTTCGACAGTGAGCGGAAAAATTTTGCCTGAAATGTCAAGTTTCGATGCATTAAAATCCTGTTTTCCAGCAGGAACAGTATCGGGTGCGCCTAAGATTAGGGCAATGGAAATTATCGAAGAACTTGAGCCTACAAGACGAGGGGTTTATGCAGGCGTAATAGGTTATTTTGGCTTTAC
The DNA here is from genome assembly GCA_016841045.1 of Thermincola carboxydiphila. Lineage (GTDB taxonomy): Bacteria > Bacillota > Thermincolia > Thermincolales > UBA2595 > JAENZX01. The sequence goes on along the minus strand of JAENZX010000011.1, from coordinate 3,932 downwards.
AGGAAATATGGATACATGTATTACCATACGAACCATTGTGGTTCATAAGGGAAGAACTTACATCCAGGCAGGGGCGGGAATAGTTGCCGATTCCCAGCCCGAAAAGGAATATGATGAAACCATTAATAAAGCTAAAGCACTGTTGGAGACACTTATGTTAAAGGAGGTTGGTTGATTGATATTAATGATTGATAATTACGATTCTTTTACTTTTAACCTTGTCCAGTATCTTGGAGAGTTGGGAGAAGAAATAAAGGTTTATCGTAATGACAAAATTACAGTAGAGAAAGTTTTAGAGTTATCTCCCTCACACATCGTTGTTTCACCAGGGCCCTGTACTCCCAATGAAGCAGGTATATCGATGGATCTCATAAAAGAGGTTGGAGGAAAAATACCTGTCCTCGGTGTATGCCTGGGACATCAGTCAATAGGGCAGGTATACGGAGGAAAGGTTATAAGGGCAGAAAATCTAATGCACGGAAAGACCTCCAAGATTTATCACGATGGAAAGACAATTTTCCAAGGACTGCCGTCTCCTTTTACAGCCACAAGGTATCATTCGCTAATAGTTGAAAAGGAATCTCTTCCTAACTGCTTTGAGATAAGCGCATGGTCTGACAATGAAGAAATTATGGGCCTAAGGCACAAAGAGTTAGCTGTTGAAGGGGTGCAGTTCCATCCCGAGTCAATATTGACGGAAAACGGCAAACAACTGTTAAAAAATTTCTTGGAACTAAAAATAAGCTGAGATTTGAGACTAGAATGGTTTAGTTTAGAGGAGGAGAGAAGAGAATGATTAAAGGCGCACTTGATAAAGTCGTTAGCGGTATCCATTTGACCGAAGAAGAATCTGTTGATCTAATGGATGAAATCATGAGCGGGAAAGCTACAGATGCCCAAATTGGTGCACTGATTACCGCACTTAGAATAAAAGGGGAGACCATTGATGAAATAACCGGATTTGCAAGAGTTATGAGACAGAAGGCTACTAAAGTTAAAACCTCCCGTGGGCTTCTGATTGATACCTGCGGTACAGGCGGAGACGGATCCAATACCTTTAACATTTCGACAACTGCGGCGTTTGTGGTTGCTGCAGCCGGGGTACCGGTGGGAAAACATGGTAACCGCAGCGTATCCAGCCGCAGTGGAAGTGCTGATGTACTTGAAGCGCTGGATATTAATATAAACTTAACCCCTGAGCAGGTCGGGGATTGCATTGATGAACTGGGTATAGGATTTTTATTTGCCCCTGCTCTGCATGGAGCAATGAAATATGCCATCGGGCCCAGAAGGGAAATTGGTATTAGAACAGTTTTTAATCTGCTGGGTCCCCTCACAAATCCGGCAGATGCACAGTGTCAGGTGCTGGGAGTATACGACTCTGCACTTACTGAAATTATCGCGGGTGTGCTTGCCAAGTTAGGAACCAGGGCAGCGTTTGTAGTTCACGGTTCAGGTGGTCTTGATGAAATATCTACTTTGGGAGAGACAAAGGTGAGTGAGGTTAGGGACGGAAGAGTACTTACTTATATGCTTGAGCCAAAGAAATATGGTTTTAATCCCCCTGATTTTCACGAACTTATAGGGGGCACTGCTGAAGAAAATGCAGTGATTACCAGGCAAGTACTAGATGGTGTAAAGGGAGCGCGTAGAGATATTGTCTTACTAAACGCCGGGGTAGCGCTTGTAGCTGCCGGAGCTGCAGAGGATATTAAAGAAGGAATAGAACTAGCAGCAGATGCTATTGAATCAGGAGCAGCCAGAGAAAAGTTAAATCAATTAAAAGAATTCAGCCAGGGCTATAAAAATTCTGAAGCCTATGTAGTATAAAAATTTGTGTCTGGAAACCGGAGGGACTTAATTGATTCTAGACCGTATAGTTGCACATAAAAAGAAAGAAGTTGAAGAAAACAAGGCCAGGGTACCACTTTCCAAATTAAAGGATATTGTCAGAGAACGCGAAGCAAGGTCTTTTGCAAAAGTTCTAAGAGACACGGAAGGTGTCTCACTTATTGCCGAAATAAAGAAGGCATCGCCGTCGAAAGGATTGATTAGGGCGGACTTCAATCCGGCAGAAATAGCGAGGATTTACTCCGAGGCAGGGGCTAAAGCCATCTCGATTCTGACTGACCAGGAGTTTTTCATGGGAGAGCCTGAATACCTTAGGATAGTCAGTAGTATTACTCATCTGCCGGTGCTAAGGAAAGATTTTATTATCGATTCCTACCAATTATATGAGGCAAACGTTTGGGGAGCAGATGCGGTACTACTCATTATGGCTATTCTCAGTGACACAGAATTTAAAGAACTCTTTAATATAGCAGAGAACCTGGGACTTGAGTGTCTTGTAGAAGTACATACAGAGGAAGAACTTGGTAGAGCTTTAAGTCTTGGGGCAGAAATAATAGGTATCAACAACAGAGATTTGCAGACCTTTAAAACGAGTTTGGAAACAACTTTTCAGCTGAAAGAAAAAATTACTGACCCCAGGATTGTTATAGTCAGTGAAAGTGGTATCAATACCAGGGATGATGTTACAAGACTGAGGCACCATGGAATTCATGCCATGCTGGTTGGTGAAGCCCTGATGAGGGAAAACGACATAGCTCGAAAGGTTTCTGAGCTTATAGGTTAGACGCCACTTAAACTAATATAACAGCACTTAAATAGGAGCTGCCAATGAAGATTAAGATTTGTGGACTCAAGGAAGTTAATCACGCGGTGATTGCCGCCGAGCTGGGTGCTGATTTCCTGGGTTTTGTATTTGCAGAAAGCCCGAGAAAAGTCACGCCAAAACAAGTTTCGTTCATTACCAGCCAACTTCCGGCAGGAGTGCAAAAGGTTGGTGTGTTTGTAGATGAAAAGCCAGAAACCGTGAATGAAATTGTGAGTGCTTGTGGGCTTGACATGGTTCAGCTTCACGGCAGTGAATCTCCAGCTTACTGTAAAATGATTGATGTTCCGGTAATTAAGGCATTTAGAATAAAAAATAACGATTATCTAAAAGAAATGAAACTTTACCGTGATTATGCAGAAATGTTTCTTCTGGATACATATATCCCTGGAGTTGCAGGTGGCACGGGCAGGACTTTTGACTGGAATCTTGCCGCCACTGTCTCTGAGGCAGGAAAAATTGTACTTGCCGGGGGATTAAATCCGCAAAACGTTGCTGAGGCATGCCGGATTGCAAGACCTTATGCTGTTGATGTCAGTGGTGGGGTAGAAACAGATGGTGTCAAAGATGTTACTAAGATAGAAGCTTTTATTTGCAATGCGAGGGGGAATTGAGATGTATGAACTTCCTGATAAGAGAGGACATTTTGGTGAGTTCGGCGGGAAGTATATGCCAGAGACTCTGATGCCTGCCCTTTATGAATTAGAAAATGCTTATGAAACAGCCACAAAGGACCCTGAATTCCAGAAGGAATTAGAATATTATCTTAAACAATATGTTGGACGCCCGTCTAACCTGTACTATGCCGATGGATTAACGAAGCATTGTGCTGGAGCCAGGGTTTTCCTTAAGAGGGAGGACCTCAATCACACTGGAGCTCACAAAATCAATAACACCATTGGGCAGGTTTTGCTTGCGAAACGCATGGGGAAGAAGCGTGTTATTGCTGAAACGGGAGCTGGTCAGCATGGCGTGGCCACAGCCACAGCGGCAGCCTTATTTGGCCTCGAATGTGTCGTATTCATGGGAGAAGAAGATATTAAAAGACAGGAACTCAATGTTTTTCGTATGAAGATTCTTGGGGCAAAGGTGTAATCAGTCGCTTCAGGCAGCCGTACACTAAAGGATGCTATGAATGAGGCAATAAGCGACTGGGTAACAAATGTCAGGACAACGTTTTATGTTCTTGGTTCTGTAGGTGAGCCTCACCCATATCCAATGATTGTCAGTGACTTTCAGAAGATTATCAGTGAAGAAA
>JAENZX010000003.1:85281-306877 GCA_016841045.1 Thermincola carboxydiphila | reverse complement strand
TTAACATTTTTTCTCAGATGATGGCACTTCCTAACAGCTACGCTGGTATCACCCCTACTAAAAACATCCTATGATGATTTAGCAGATTATATTATTAATAATTATAGTCCAGAAGAGGGTATATTGCTCCCAAACCTTCTAAATAAGATGCAAACATTGAGTTGGGGAAGCAAAAGTTACTATTGTTGTTCTACTGGGATTTCGGCGTTATATATAACACCCATGGGTGATATATATCCATGCAGCAGACTTATCACTAAAGAAGAGGAATTTAAAATAGGAAACATTACAACAGGTACTTTAGATATGTCAATAATTTCGCGTTTTAAGAACAACCATATTTTTAATAAAAAAGAGTGTGAGAAGTGTTGGGCAAAGTATATTTGTGGAGGCCAGTGCTACGGAGACATTTTTGAAGTATCAAAGGATATTAAAGAACCAAATACAAATTTTTGTGCTTTAGAAAAACACAAAATAAAAATTGCCGGCTATCTTTTAAAAAAACTATTAGAAAAGTGAGGGAAGATATATGAACCCTAAGGAAAAGATTCATATAATTAGGATAGGCGGTGTGGAAAATTCACCTGAATTTATTATCAGATGTGCTACGCAAATAAATAGTTGCAAAACTGATGATAAGTTCCCTCCTTATCAAGTGTGCTACGATATTCACGTTTGTGGAGACCATGTTGGAGGGTGTAAAACTCTAGTGACGTGCAGACCTAACAATCATAACCCATGTCCATTTGAATGGCCCACTCCATCTCCACCATGCCCTCATTGCCCGGTACCTATTTAGGAATTTTAGCCTAATTTTCAGGTTAAGGGAGGTCTTTAATAATGTTTTATTATTATCCTTGTTACTGTTTCTATCCTCCGCCATGCTTCTATACGAATAACTCCAGACCGAACATGACAAACAATACCGAACTTTTATTAGGTTCATCCCCTCAAGGTTTGACAAATTTTGTGGGAAAGTATGTAGTTTTATTGGTTAAAAAGTTGGGAACGGTATTAACAATAATTGATAATGTAGGCGAGTATGATGTAGAAGCCTGGACTTTAATTAACCAGCAGTGGAGTAAAAGTAAAATTAAATTTGAAGATATTAATAGCTATTATTGTATAAATCAGTCTTGTTAAAAAGTACAAGATGGAATTAAAAATGACATAGACAACGAGAAAATACGGGCCATTATAGTGGCCCGATAATTTATCTAATCAAGTATCATCATAACCTTACCTTCTGCTGGAATTCAGCATTTAGTAAGTTGCTAGGATGCGTATAGCATAAAAATCTCCTGATTCTCCCCATGGAGTTACATACTCAAAAGATAATATGTCGTCTCCTGGATAATCGGCAATAAATGTGAATATTTGCTGTCCGCCACCTCCAACCCAGCCAGGGGGATGTGGGTCTGGAACGTATATTTCATTGATTAACCTAAGAAAGCTTGGGAGATTAAGTATTTTCCATTCATAAGCTGTTGTAGGGTTAGAATATAGCGAAAGATTAAAAGGAACCCCGACTTTTACTAAATGTGTTGACAAATGTGGGGCATAGAAGGCCATGTTCGTTAAAAGGTGAGGTGAAACAGGGGGGAAAACAAGATATCTGAAAGCCATAAAATATCACCACTTTCGTTATTTTATTACCATAATATTAATGGTAATTTCAATAGGTTACATAATAATATTATAGAATCAGCAATAGAACATCCCAGAAACCGCTATTAGGTCTCTGGGATGTTTTATTTCCGTTTGCTAGCTTTACATAGTTATTTCATGTTAAATGCTGGTTTAGCTTGGGGAAGGTGGAAATCTTACCAAAGCCCAACGTTATTCTAAGTAAATAAAGGTAGATTATGGCAGGAATTAAATAAATGCTACAGAAATAGTAAAACGGCGTGTATTAGCTGAGTATGTTCTAAACTAGAAGTTGATGTATATCACCTTGGCCAAAATTTAGAGGCACATTACAAAGCAAATAAACGCGTTACAATTTGAGGTCCATTCCAACAAATGTTACACATATACAAATCTCACTGGCTGATAATAGTTAGTAAGGTGTGCAGTAGTTAATGGACCGATAGAAGGAGGCACAGGATATGAAGATTAAACTCACTAGCGTAATAGTTGATGACCAAGATAAGGCCCTTAACTTTTATACAGAGGTTTTGGGGTTTGTTAAAAAAACCGACATACCGGTCGGTGAATTCAAATGGTTGACAGTTGTCTCGCCCGATGGGCGCGGACGATATTGAGTTAGTTCTTGAGCCAAATGAAAATCCGGCTGCCAAGACATTCCAAAAAGCTCTTTTTGAACAGGGGATACCTTTAACGGCATTTGCCGTTGAGGATATTCAAAAGGAGTACGAAAGAATGAAGAAGCTGGGTGTTATGTTTAGTAAGGAGCCAACAAAAGCTGGAGAGGTAACCATTGCCGTCTTTGATGATACTTGCGGTAACCTAATACAGCTTTATCAGGTCTGATTACAGTTGCATAAACATATCATGCCTGCACTTGGTTCCCTGCCATAATTGTATTATGTAAACTAGAAAATTATAAGGAATCATAATATGAGGAATCATAAAAAGTAGGGATTGTAAATATTTCACTACTTTTTTTATTTTTAATAGTATTTAATAGTATAAAGAATAGTGAGTCTGGTTTAAAATTTATGGTGTCAGATATTTATGGACTCAAATAATTGATAGTCTAATATGATTCCGACAATATTTATAAAATTTAAAGGTTACTGTACTGGTAATGGATTGAAGCTTGAAGCTAAATAAATGATTAATTTATAATCGAGTTTATAAGATCAATAAACTGAGTTATGATAATTAGGAACATACAAACACCTTAGTTAAAAATTGGGTCACTTCGCAAGCTAAATAAACGCTTTACAACTTTTCAGGCATATAAAGTATCCTAACCAAAATTACAGACCACTACAGAGCAAAAAAACGCGTCACAAAAACCCCGGCACATACAAACACCTCAGCCCAAAATTAGAGGCGCCTTACAGGGCAATTTAGAGGCCCGTTTTGGAGAGGCATATTAACAAAAAATCCTGGTAGTGGCAAAAAAGCGGCCAGGAAATTGTTTTTATGAAATGATGGTAAAAATACATATATAAAGGAGGTAATTTTTTTGTCGGCAGAACACACACTGAGAAATAATATTAAACCGGGACTGATGGTTGAAATAGTTGAAAAGCAAAACCAGAGATCCGGCCAACGAACAACGGGTGAAGTACAAAACATATTAACTCCCGGGCAAATTCATCCCAGGGGTATTAAGGTACGACTGACCACCGGCCAGGTCGGCAGAGTCCAAAAGATACTATCTTAATAATCTTTCCCTCTGCTAGTTTACATAATTATTATTATAGGAAGTTGTAGTTTTGCAAGTGGCCCCACTTCAAAAAAAGCCTTTCCATTTTCTCGGAAAGGCTTTTTTAATAACTCTTATTCAGCTATTAAGTTAAGTTTATGTTTTCTGCCATCTGACTGTTATCGTCTTTACCTGATAGTCTGCGCATAATCTTGGCTTTTTGTAGGCGAACCTTTTTATATGATTTATCTGCTTTTACAAGTTCTTTTAGCGTATACGAACGGTATTCTTCATTAAGGCCTAAGCACTTTGCGCAATTATCACAAATCTTCAGTGGATCCAAGTCGCATGTATTACACTCACAACAGTTGTCACATTGTTTATTATCTTCAATCATACACATCTTTTTTTTCATAATATCACATCCTTCTGCCCCTGCAGACCTGCAGATAAATTACTATGGTTATATAGAAAACTGGTTTCAAATTGATTACTTTAATATTACTGTGGGTTGAGAAAAAAAACACTAATTGATTCGTAAAGAGATAAAACTTGCATCCAAATGGTTGTAAAGAAGATTAATCGGTGCTTTGGCTGAGAATTAATTGCTAATATAGCTTGGCATTTCGTTTATACGAGCAACCCCTTCATTAATGGCAGCACGGGCAACCTCAGTTGCCACAGCCACAGCTACCCTTTTATCAAAGGGATTTGGGATTACATATTCACGCGATAGCTCAGCATCAGAAATCAAACTGGCGATGGCTTTTGCTGCTGCCATCTTCATTTCTTCTGTTATGTATCTTGCTCTAACATCAAGAGCTCCTCTAAAAATACCCGGAAAAGCTAAAACGTTATTGATTTGGTTCGGAAAATCTGACCTGCCTGTTGCAACAATAAAAGCACCGGCATCCAGAGCTTCATCTGGCATGATTTCAGGGTTAGGGTTAGCCATGGCAAAAACAATGGGTTTTTCGGCCATGTGTTTAATTCCTTCCTTAGGTAAAGCCCCGGGACCGGATACCCCGATAAAAACATCTGCTCCAGTAAGCGCATCAAAAAGATTGCCGCTCACATTGTTTTTATTGGTAATTTGGGACATCTGTAACTGGGCAGGATTAAGCCAATTAGCATCTTTATGTAAAACTCCTTTAATATCACACATAATAACATTTTTTATTCCTGCATCTATCAACAGCTTAGTAATGGCAATTCCTGCTGAACCACTTCCGTTAACTACAACTGTTGTATCATTGAGGGATTTGCCAGCAAGCTTCAGGGCATTAAACAGCCCAGCCAGAACAACAATTGCGGTTCCATGCTGGTCATCATGGAAAACCGGAATCTCCAGGACATCTTTAAGCTTTTGTTCAATTTCAAAGCATCTAGGTGCTGCTATATCCTCCAGGTTTATACCTCCAAAAGTTGGTTCCAGGAGTTTTATAAGTTTTACTATTTGGTCAGGGTCTCTTGTAGCAACACAAATTGGAAAAGCATCAACGCCTGCAAATTCTTTAAATAGTACAGCTTTCCCTTCCATTACCGGCAGGGCAGCTTCAGGTCCAATGTCACCCAGACCAAGTACAGCAGTACCGTCAGACACAACGGCCACCAGATTACCTTTTGAAGTATATCGATAAACAAGTTCTTTGTTTTGTGCTATTTCATTGCAAGGCTCGGCCACTCCTGGTGTATAGGCCAGACTCAGTTCATGCTGGTTTTTTACCCCAACTTTTGCTTTCACTTCTATTTTACCTTTATTTTCAGAGTGTAGCCTAAGAGCTTCTTTTTTAATCGTCATTTCGCTACTTTCCTCTCATTTGAGGATTAATTTAAGCTGAAGATTTATTAAGAAGATTTATTAAACTGATGATTTATTTAAACATTGGGAGTATAAATCACTTCCATGTATATCATTTATGACATACACCGGAAATTCTTCAACCTCCAGCTCGTAGATAGCTTCCGGGCCTAATTCGGGGTAAGCTCTGACTTTACAAGCTTTAACTTTTTTTGAGAGAAGGGCGGCTGCTCCTCCTATTGCTGCGAAATAAACGGCACCGTGACGGCATAAACCTTGTTTAACCTCTTTGGATCGCGATCCCTTACCTATCATCCCCTTCAAGCCTTTTTCAAGTAAAGGTACTGTATAGGAATCCATCCTTCCGCTTGTTGTAGGTCCTACAGAACCAATGACGTAACCAGGTTTAGCCGGTGCTGGACCAGCGTAATATATAATCTGCCCTTTTAAGTTAACTGGAAGATCTTTTTCTTGGTTAATTAAATCAACTAACTTCTTATGTGCAGCATCTCTGGCAGTAAATATAGTCCCACTAATTGTAACCATATCCCCTGCTTTCAGTTTTTCAATATCTTTATCTTCTAGAGGAGTAGTAAGAGAATATCTGGCCAAAAAATACACCCCCGTAAGAATCTTTATTAATCTTTATTAAAGTACCACCGTTTTATGCCTATAGGCATGGCAGCTGATGTTGACAGCTACGGGCAGACTAGCTATATGAGTCGCAAATCTTTCAATATGTACTGCAAGAGCAGTTACTTTGCCACCAAGTCCCTGTGGACCAATACCTGTATTATTAATTTGTTCAAGTAATTGCTGTTCTAATCTGGAAGTTTCCGCGTCTGGACTAGGTTTTCCTAATTCTCTCGTTAAAGCATATTTGGACATTAGGGCTGCCTTTTCCATCGAGCCTCCTATTCCAATGCCAACTACGATTGGCGGACAGGGATTCGGTCCGGCATTGCGGATGGTTTCAATAATGAATGCCTTGACTCCTTCAACACCCTCGGCAGGTTTTAGCATTTTTAAGCTGCTCATGTTCTCACTTCCCCCGCCTTTAGGAGCCAGAGTTATACGGATATTATCGCCGGGTACAATTTGAGTGTGAATAATTGCCGGAGTATTATCTCCCGTATTAGCCCGGTCAAGTGGGTCCCGAACCATCGATTTTCGTAAAAAACCTTCTGTGTATCCGGTTTTAACACCGTTGTTTACTGCTTCTGTCAAATCCCCGCCTGTTAAGTGAACTTCCTGGCCGATTTCCAAAAAAACAATGGCAAAGCCTGTGTCCTGGCAGACAGGTATTTTCTCGCTGTCGGCAATTTCAGCATTCTCAATTAGTTGCTTAAATATTTCCGCTCCTATTCCGGAAGTTTCCTGTGATGATGCTTTATTTAAGGCATCAATAACATCAATTCCCAAACTGCAGTTTGCCTCGATACAAAGTTGTGCAACCGTCTTTTCTACCTCAGAAACATTAACCGTACGAATAACTACCACTTCCCTGCTACAAACATAATTCAAGATTTAAGGAGGGATTTTGGTCCCCCCTAACTAATTTGGTATTTCTTTAATTTATTATACAATGTTGCAAGTGAAATGTTAAGCGCCTTTGCAGCCAATTTCTTTCCTTCAACTGAATAGCCGAATTTAGTCAGGGCTTGTTTTAACAAAGTTTGTTCCATGTGATCTATAGGCATCACATCGGAATCTTCCAGTCCCGGAACTTTTTCATGGTGAGACAGCTTTCCGTATATATCTTCAATTATGGCTCTGGATCTTCGAAGTTCGTTCATCAACTTCTTTACATCAGTGAGTTCTTTGTAAACAGCTACAAAGCCACAGCGGATACCTTTATTCAGAATGGGAGAAACATGAAAACTAACCTCTTTAGAAGAAGCTTTAAAATAATAGTTATCACCCGATAAAGGTTTGCCCTGTTTAAAGGACTTAGCAGTAGGACTTTCAGGCATTACTTCAAAAATATTATATCCTATGAGTTCCTCATATGACAGACCGGAAATGTTTATAAATGAGTTGTTTATATGGGTGATAAAACCGTCTTCATCGACAATTTGGACTCCATCATCAACAGTATGCACCAGAGAGTGCAAATTGGCTTCAAAAGTATTATTCTGATTTTTCAACCACTCTACTAATTGAAGACACGAAGACTCCACGACCTGAATGCCTGGTTTTTTCAGGTCATGGAGTTTTTTAGATACATCAGGATTCCCGGTAGTTTCAAAAATAATTTCGAGACCATCGATTACGAGTAAATCTTCGATGGTTTGGGAAAATAAAATATCGTTCAGCTTCATACCGGTCATCTCGGGTGAATCACCTGATATATTGGCTACCCCTACAATTTCAATGCCAGGGTCGTTTATGAATAAATTATAAAGGGAAGTACCTTCGGTTCCGTTCCCTATAATAGCAGTTCTAAGTTTTCTCATAAAATCCTCAGCTCTCAGAAAAATTGTAACATTTCTATATTAGACATCAGCTACACATTTCCTTCGTGCTATATTGAAATAACTAATTTTTTGTTGGGATTTTTAATTTTTGGCCTGGATAAATGCTTACATTTTGCAGGTTGTTATATTCCATGATATTAAATAGAACTTTTTGAATATTCTCGTCACCGTTATACATGTCGGCTATCTGCCATAAAGTATCCCCTGCCCCGACGGTAATCTCGGAGTAAGAGTCGCTGGTCAGACCACTTGCTGTGGATTTAAAAGTGAAAAAGAAAACGGAAAAAGCGATTAATACAGTTAGACTTATCATACGAAGAAATTTAACCGGGTTAATTTTCCTTTTTGTAGTATACATGTTATACACCGTCCTCGAACACTTGTTTGGTATAAACAATATAACACGAACAAGCGTTCTGTGTCAATGCAGTTTTTGTAAAAAGTTTTAATATTTGCGAACAGGTGTTTGCATCACATGGAAATAAGTGCTATAATATTTAATAAATAATAAATGTGGGGGTATGATAATGTACTCTGATCTAACCGGTCGTCAGGCAGCTATACTAAACTTTATAAAGAACGAGCTTCAAAAGAGGGGTTACCCCCCATCTGTTAGAGAAATCGGAAAAGCTGTCGGACTTAGCTCGAGCTCAACTGTACATGGTCATCTTGCACACTTGGAGGAAAAGGGTTATATCAGGCGTGACCCAACTAAACCGAGGGCAATAGAAATACTCGACGGCAATAATAACTTTGTGCGAAAAGAAATTATCAATGTGCCTGTTGTTGGTAAAGTTACAGCTGGCCAACCGATTCTTGCAGTTGAAAACGTTGAAGATACCTTTCCTCTTCCATTGGATTTTGTTAATAATGAGAATGTATTTATGCTGTCGGTTCGTGGTGAAAGTATGATTGAAGCAGGTATTCTCGATAATGACTACGTACTGGTAAGACAGCAGAATCATGCAAACAACGGTGATATAGTTGTAGCACTTATTGAGGATGAAGCCACTGTGAAAACATTTTACAAGGAAAAAGATTATGTAAGGCTGCAGCCTGAAAATAGTTCAATGGAACCCATATATGTCAGGGATGTCAGCATTCTTGGCAAAGTTGTCGGGGTTTTCAGGCGGCTTCATTAAACTATTGACTTCAGATATAATAAAGTAACATACTAAAATATAAACTAAAAGAGAACACCTCGAGGTGTTCTCTTTTAGTTCAGCCATTTATAGGAAGCTGTTTCACGACCTGATTTAAAGAAACTGCATTCTTCTGCCTGATTTTTTGACAAATTAATAAAATTAATCATTTGTTCGATTTTCTGTATAAGCTTTGGTCCGTCAAGAGGTGAGACATTTGCTAATACCAACTGTTCTTTGTGAAAGCCGAAAACAGGTAATATATCTTTTATAACTTCCCGTCTTTTAATAACACTCTTATTTATCGGACAGCAGCATACGTCTTGAGGACAAGCAATAATAACTCCGTCTGAACATTGTTTAAGAAGCCTGATAACTAAAAAAGAGTCCATTTGGTACGGGCAGCCTATAGCCATAACACGAATCTTATCTGAAAACCGCAGGTAAACTTCAGGCAGTAGTTTATCAGTCATACCCTTGCAGTTGTTACATACAAGAAGAATCACTTTAGTTTTGGATTCTATACTGCATTACCTCCTATCTTTTTTATAATCCTTATTGATTAATTCCAAAATTGATTAAGTATAGAATTGATTAATTCCAGAAAATATGCCTATAGAACACTTTTCAGATATACTGCTATCATTGCAATAGCAAATACAAATTTTAAGACTGCCCCTCCGGCCAGACCAACCATTGTCCCTAATCCGACTCTAAAAGCAGAATTAAAGCTCTGACCGTTAAACATCTCACCTGCGACAGCCCCAATGAAGGGTCCTACTATGAGACCGGGAATGTTTAGAAACAGAACTCCAATAATACCTCCTAAAAAAGAACCCCATGTACCATACTTACTGGCACCGTACTTCTTTGCACCAACTGCACCGGCAAAGTAATCTACAGCAAATGTAACAGCCATAAGCACGAATAATACAATAAGCACTACGACTGTTATTTCCTTAAACCCTTCATAAATGGCATAACCGAGAGCTGCAGTAAAAATAATAGGAGTTCCCGGTAAAAACGGGAGAAATGTACCCACAGCTCCAAGTAACATTATAAGTAGTGTCAACCAAAATGCAAATGACATCATATGTCACGCCCTTCTTCGATCCTTCATATAAACACTGTTTGGCTCGACCTTGGCTAGTTTTTTTAGTTCGGCGGCTATTTCGGAAATCTGCCAGTGATTATCTATTTTACGGTATTCATTTGATACTACAGCGATTGAAATAGTCATAATGGAAAACATTGTCTCCCTGAAATTACGGTCTGTTGTTATAATGTATCCCCGCTTGCGGTCTTCAGTGGAATAAAAAAGCGGAATACTTGCATCAAATTGATCTATTATAGCTGTACAAAGGTCGTCAACATTATCAGGGGAAGTAATTAATATAAAATCGTCTCCACCTATATGCCCTATGAAGTCATCTTGAGAACCATGTATTTTTACATTCTGTGTTATTATATGAGCTAGGAACTTAATTACCTCGTCTCCCTTTAAAAACCCGTAAGCATCATTGTATGCTTTGAAGTTATCGAGATCAAGATAAAGTACTGCGAATTTGTTATTATGTGCGTAAACTTGTGATTTAATTGCGTCATCTATCAAAATGTTACCGGGTAAACCTGTTAGCGGGTTAAAGGACTTAACCTGTTTAGCCCTGCGAAGATGAGTTTTAACCCGGGCAATTAGTTCAAGGTTGTCAAAAGGTTTGGTAATATAATCATCTGCCCCTGCTTCAAGACCGGCTACCTTATCCTCAACCTGTCCCCTTGAAGTTAGCATGACTATGGGCACATGACTGGTCCTTGTATCATTCCTTAACAACCTGCATATCTCGTAACCGTTCATCTTTGGCAAAACAATATCAAGTAATATAATATCCGGCGAGGTATGATAAATATACTTGGCAGCTGATTCAAAGTCTGAAGCGCCAAAGACCGAGTAGCCTTCCTTCTGGAGAATGTCTGAAATTATTCTAAACACAAGTTTGTCATCATCGATGACAAGAACTTTGGTAAAATCGGAATTATCCATCTTCACACACCTTTTTTTACGATACCTTTAGGTAATTCGACTCAAAATTACCAAGTCCTTCCTAGTCACTAAGAATATTTAATTTTTGGGGGTTACATTCACTAGCTGCTGAAATCAGAGCTAGTTTAGTGTACTCCTTGGAAAGCCCCCCCTGCATGTAGATTGCGTAAGGCTCTCTTAAGGGGCCGTCGGCACTAAGCTCTATTGTTGAACCGGACACAAAGGTCCCGCCGGCCATTATTACTTTGTCATCATATCCAGGCATATCCCACGGTTCAGGCACCACATGGCCGTCCAGAGGAGAACCTTTTTGCAGCCCGCGGCAAAAGGCCACCATTTCTTCGGCAGTGCCAAATCGGATTCCCTGAATTATATCTGACCTGGTTTCATCATACCTTGGCGAAACGTCGTATCCCAGACGTTCAAACAAGGCAGCTGCAAAAACAGCACCTTTTAAGGCCTCACAAACCACATGAGGAGCCATGAAAAATCCCTGGAGAAAATAACGGTTAAAATTAAGTGATGCTCCAATCTCTGCACCTACACCAGGAGCTGTAAACCTTGCAGCAGCCATTTCAACAAGGTTTTTCCTGCCAGCTATATAACCTCCTGTAGGGGCAATGCCTCCTCCGGGGTTTTTTATCAGGGAACCGGCAATGATATCAGCACCGGCCTCAATTGGTTCCCGTTCTTCGACGAATTCACCATAACAGTTATCAACAAAAATAATCAAATTTTCTTTAATGCCCCTGAGAAATTTACATATATCTTCAATTTGATTAATAGTAAAGGCAGGTCTCCAATCATACCCTCTTGAACGCTGAATCATTACTATTTTTGTTCTACTGTTAATGCTGGCCTTTATGGATTCCTGATCAAAGCCTCCCTTTTGCGTTAAGTCTACCTGTTTGAAAGATATACCCCAATCTCTAAGGCTTCCCGGGGCATTACCCCGTACGCCAATCACTTCTTCAAGAGTGTCGTATGGCTTGCCGGTTATTGTCAGAAGTTCATCACCGGGCCTCATTATCCCAAAAAGACACAAAGCTATGGCATGGGTTCCAGAAGCTATTTGGCCCCTGACTAGGGCGGATTCTGCTTTAAACACTGATGCATATACGTCTTCAACCGCCTGTCGACCGGCATCCCCATACCCATAACCTGTTGACCCTTTTAAATGGTATTCAGTAATTCGGGCTTTATGAAAAGCGTCCAGGACCTTTCTGTGGTTTACAAGGGATGTATTTTCGAATTGTAAGATTACCGGTGTGATAGTACTATTAACTTCCTGTACAATCTGAATTATTTTATCTGTAGACATCTTTTTACCTCCGCCAGGATTAAACTTTCTGCAAAAATTGTTTTGCTTTATTCATTGTTGCTTCATCAAGCTCGGCCGTAACAAGTATGTGGTCCGGTAGAAACTCTTCACTAATAACATTACCCCTCTGATGAAGCATGGCTAGAAAGGATGAGCTGCTATAAGGTATCACTAGTGTAGCTTTTTGCCGGTGATAGGGAACAACTGATGCCAGTTTATTAAGCAGGTCTTCTATCCCTTCCCCAGTTAATGCCGAGGTGAAAACGCTTTCCGGTATTTGTCTCTTAAGACGATTTATAATATTTTCTTCCACCGGTCTGTCGATTTTATTAAAAACAGTAACTACCGTTTTATTTGCTATACCAAGCTCAGAGAGCAAATAAATTACTGAATTCATTTGGTTTTCCATAGCCGGGTGGCTCAAATCTACCACATGTACAAGTACATCTGCTTCCTTGACTTCTTCAAGGGTAGCACGAAAGGCAGCTATAAGATGATGAGGTATTTTATTAATAAATCCGACTGTATCAGATAACAGTACAGTTTTATTGTCTGGCAGCTCCAGTTTCCGGGTTGTTGGATCCAGTGTGGCAAACAGCTTGTCCTCAGCCAGAACATCGGAGTTTGTCAACCTGTTAAGAAGTGTTGACTTACCAGAGTTAGTATAGCCGCATAATGAAACTACCGGGATTGGTGCTGTTTTACGATTTATCCTCTGCAGTTCTCTGTTTTTCTTGACCGCCTCAAGCTGTTTATTTAAGTCTGAAATTCTTTTTCTTATTCGTCTGCGGTCAGATTCTAGTTTTGTTTCACCCGGGCCTCTTGTACCAATACCGCCGCCAAGCCTTGATAATGCAGTTCCTATACCGGTTAGCCGCGGAAGGAGGTAATTGAGTTGGGCTAATTCAACCTGAAGCTTGCCTTCCATAGTTCTGGCTCTTTGAGCGAAGATATCTAGAATAAGGGCTGTCCGGTCAATAATTTTTATACCCGTGATTTGCTCAAGGTTTCTTTGCTGTGCCGGTGTTAATTCATCATCGAATATGATTACATTAGCGCCCAGCACTTGGGCCTCAAGTCTTATCTCATTAACTTTCCCCTTCCCGATATAAGTTGAGAAATCAGCTTTAGACTTTGTCTGAATAACACTGTGCACAACCTTTACACCGGCCGTTTTGGCTAATTGTGCAAGTTCACCAAGGGACTCCCGGGTGGTCTCTTCTGTTCCCGGTTTTGCCAGTGCTGCAAGAATTGCTTTTTCCTCAAGCTCGGTAATTGTTTGGTGTCCTGTGTCTCTACCCTGTTCTTTGTCGATAAGTTTTATGAGTTCCATCAAATTGGCTTGTTCAATATCCACTGCAGGGACAGGTCCATAAATGAAAAAAGCGGGACTCTCTCGGTTTGGGCCAGGTTTTTTAAGACCTACACAAATTTCCGGTTCTTTATCTGCCGATATACCTAGAGCAGCCATAGCGTCAAGATTTAATACTTCCATAGCAGAAAAATCTACATCGCTTAAGTTTGCCGAACCACTGGGATGGGTATGTATACACCGAACCCCCGCTAGACGTCCTGTGCTGCGTCTGTCACTTAAAGCCCCAAGTCCAACGGTTGAACTGTCCCCGACGGAAATGTCAATAACTTTTCCTTTCCGGGTAATATAGACTGCAACTTCACGGTTCACTTCAAGGCTGACTGAAGTCATTACAGAAAGAAGTTCCTGTGAGGCAAACTGATCGGAAGCCACAGTATAAGAGTAAAGTTGTTTCAATTTTTCTAGCTGAGTTTTTTTAATTCCGGAAATATTACCATTAACATCCATATGATCTCCTACTTTTACATTAGTCCAGCACCAATTTTACCTAATTCGAGAACATATTCGAGAACATTTAACTTATTCCTTCTTAAAACTTCACATTTGTCAGACACTGGGCCCTGGCTTCAGTAATATCGCTATCTTCTATGAGGAGTAAGTCTTCCCTGGTTATATCTTTTTTATTAATTAACCTTACGGCCTGACGCCGTATGGATTTTTCGATCAAATTTCTTACCAGCCGTGCATTCCCTGAGTACTCGTAGCCTTTACCGATATGAAGTTCAATAATCCTCTTAAGAGCGCTGCGGGCGGACTCTGAAAGGGAGTATTGTCTTTTTTTGAGGATAAGATCTGCAATTTCTAATAATTCGTGGACATTATAGTCAGGGAAATCAATATGAATTGGGAATCTTGATTTGAGTCCGGGGTTAGTATTTAAAAATTCCACCATTTCATAATTATAACCAGCTAAGATAAGTATTAAATTATCTTTTTGGTCTTCCATAGATTTTACAAGAACGTCAATGGCTTCTTTACCAAAATCCTTTTCTCCTCCCCTGGCCAGAGAATATGCCTCATCAATAAACAAAATGCCTCCCAAGGATTTTTTTAGCTGCTCACGGGTTTTTTGCGCAGTATGGCCTATATATTCACCTACCAGGTCAGCGCGTTCAATTTCGACCAGATGGCCTTTGGATAAAATATTCATCTGCTTGAAAATGCTGCCCAGGCATCTGGCCACTGTTGTCTTCCCGGTACCTGGATTTCCTTTAAAGATCATGTGTAAAACCAAAGGCTCGGAAACCAGTTTTTCTGCATGTCTTTTTTTCTGGATCTCAACAAAGGCCAATATTTCGAACACAAGTTTTTTAACAGAGGTAAGGCCGACTAACTCATTAAGTTCACTCATGGTATCAGCTAAATGACGGGGTTCTATTTCACGTGTTTTCCCATGTTTTCCTTCATCAGTCTGTGCTGCATTTGAAATACCTTTAGTCCTGGGGCGGATAATCTTAATCTCCAATTACCATTCCCCCTTATCTGCACAAAGTTCTACTCTACTATTATACGCATCCAAATCATAATTTGTGATTATAAATGTTATTATAAATTGAAAACATTGCTATATTTTGGTACAATTTGAAGGAAATTTTCGATGCGTGTAGAATAAAATATTCGGAAATGCTGAATATCGTTTCAATTAAACCTACCTGTGATGTCGGGTAGTGGTTTTAATAATAAACTTTCTAGCATTAGATACTTCATGGTTTGAAGGGAGGGCAGGCCTGAAAAATTTGCTTTGAACCAACCAAAAGTATTGTAATTTTAAGGAGGTAGTGGTTTGACAAAGACAGATTTAATTGGAAATGTGGCCGAAAAAGTTGAGCTTAAGAAAAAAGACATTGAAAAGGTTGTAAACGCAATTTTTGACAGTATCCAGGAAACTCTGTCAAAAGGTGAAAAAGCACAGTTTATCGGATTTGGTTCCTTTGAAGTTAAGCAGCGTAAGCCGAGGAAAGGGCGCAATCCACAGACTGGAAAAATCATTGATATTCCGGCTGCAAAAGTTCCTGTTTTTAAACCGGGTAAGGCACTTAAATCTGTTATTGAGTAATTATTTAGGTTACTATAAATATACAAATACAGAATATAAAAGACCAGTCAAAAACTGACTGGTCTTTTTTGCCAATTGTACTAACTTCTGCTGTTTTGCTGATCACTAAAGCTTGTTGAAATCGGTTTGAACGGGCTAATTGTTGATATTGCGTGTTTGTATACCATTTGCTGCTTTCCTTCAAAGTCAATTATGACAGTGAAATTGTCAAATCCTTTTACAAGTCCTTTTAACTGAAACCCGTTAATGAGATAAATTGTCACGGGTATGTTTTCTTTACGAACCTGATTTAAAAAGGAATCCTGTAAATTTATTTGCGGCTTCGTCATTCTTGTCCCTCCAAAAGTATCAATTTTATAGTTCTATTCTACATTGTACAAAATTGTCCTTCAACTTCTGCTGCGATTTCATTCGCAATTTCTTCTATAGATTCGCCTGATTCGACATTTTTCCAAACAATTCTTTTGTCCCGCCTGAACCATGTTAATTGTCTTTTAGCAAATCTTCGGGTATTTAACTTGATTTTATCAATTGCTTCCTCTAAACTAGTATGACCGCTAAGGTACTCTACTATTTCCTTGTACCCAATAGCCTGCATCGACGTATTATTCAGACCGTACCCCATTCTTATGAGTTCTTTTACCTCATCAACCAGCCCCCTCGAAATCATTAAATCTACTCTCTCTTCGATCCTCTTATATAACATTTCACGGTTCATTGTTAGACCGTAGTATGCCAAACGGTATTTGGGTTCCATTTCATCGCAGTTATACTGGTAATCTGATAATGGTTTCCCTTGGGAATAGTATACTTCAAGAGCTCTAATTAACCGTCTTGTATCGTTTGGATGTATTCTTGAAGCCGATATAGGGTCCACTTTGTTTAATAGACGGACCAGGTGATCATTACCTAACTGGAGGGCTGTTTTTTGTAGTTCTTCCCTTTTAGCTGAGTCACCACCAGGAGGAGTGAAGTCATAATGATCGATTACTGACCGCACATACAACCCTGTACCCCCAGCCAAAATAGGAAAATGTCCCCTTTGATTGATGGTTTTTATATGATCTTCAACCTGTTTCTGAAATATGGCTACATTAAACTCTTCGTCAGGATTTATAATATCAATCATATGATGAGGAACATCTCCCATCTCTGCGATGGAGGGTTTAGCTGTACCTATATTCATATGACAGTATACCTGCATGGAGTCACCGGAAATAATTTCACCATCTATTTTTTTTGCTAACAAAATACTGACATTGGTTTTTCCTACAGATGTAGGTCCAACTATAACGACTAAAGGGAGTAGTTTTTTCATTATCTGGACTCCTTCTTGTCGATTATTCCAAATGCTATGGGACTGTATCTTCCCCCAGATATTTTTTTAAACCCCAGTCTTTCAAATTCCTCACTAAACCAGTTTTCCTTCAGTACAACCAGCTTTCTGGCGACTCTTACTGCATGATTTATGGCAGCCAATTCTATAGGAGCAGGGTTTACAACTTCTCTTAAGGGTTCCATTGAACTCGATTTGTGTCTTGGAAAACGAAACATGGGATCAAAGTAAACTATGTCAAATGAGTTATCCTGCTGTTTGGCCAGATAACTATTGTAGTTGTCGTTTATTACATTGATTCTGGACATTGCTTCCTTGAGGAGGGGGCGATTATCACTGTACCCGATTAGCCCCTTGCTAACGATGTAGGCTATTTCAGGTGAACTCTCAAGGCCAGTGACTCTTCCTGCCGGTCCTGATACAAAAGCTGCTACAATAGCATCTGCACCCAGTCCTAAGGTACAATCCAGAACAGTATCACCTGGCTGAAGCTGCATCGCTTCGACCATATGATCTGTTTTACCCTGTTTTATTGCTTTAATCCTTGGGACACTCATGCTTGGGTGAAAAAAGTATTCACCCATTTGGGTGTATAATGTTAACTGGTCGTTTTTTATAACCAGAATATTTTCACAACCGTACTTTTCTCTTAACTTCTCTAACGACAACCGCTGTCTATCTACATAAACCAAGTTCAGCAAAGAAGCAGCTTGCCTTCCTAGTAAAACTGAATCTGCATCGGGCTTATGGGTAGTAGTTACAATTGTTCTATTCATTACTCTAGTACCCGTCATTGCTATAGTACCCGCTTAAATTTCTTTTGTAGTTCATAATTGGAAAAGGAAACGATTGTAGGCCGACCGTGTGGACAGGTATAAGGCTGTCTCGCCATGGATAGCTGTTCAATCAAGGTTTCCATTTCGGGAAGTAGCAACTTTTGGTTGGCTTTGATTGCATTTTTACAGGCTGCCGTTATGATCAATTTCTCTTCCAGCATCTTACCTGATATTGTATACCGGTTATGGGAAAAATAATCCAATAAATCCAAAAATATTTCCTTTACACTGCTTTTTGCAGCTGCTGCCGGGACACCTCGGATAAGGAACGAGTTTGATCCAAAGTGTTCTACCACAAAGCCTAAATCGGCAAGAACTGTAATTTTTTCAATAAGAACCTGTGCTTCCTGATGTGTAAGCTGGATAGTTTCTGGAATAAGGAGCTGGTGAGTAGCACTATATAAGTCCGGTCGTGACATGTATTTTTCGTAAAGCACCCGCTCGTGTGCCGCGTGCTGATCTATTACATACATTCCGCCCTTTAGTCCCTGAGCAATTATATAAGTGGAATCGATCTGTCCAATGGGTCTTATTTCCGGAAAAGTTATATAATCAGGGGCTGCCTCGCATATCTTATCCGTCCTTAAAATAACCGTTTCTTCCGGTTGTGAACTTGGGATTTTCTCCGGTTGTAGATTAATAGTTACTTCTAACTGTGGATTAGGCTGTAGATTAGCTTCTTCCAACTGTGGGTTAGGGTGTAGAACAGTTTCTTCTGGGGGTACAGTTGTTATTTTTTCTATACTTAATTTAGGATTTATTTCGGAAATTGTGTTAACAATCCTGGGAATATTTAATTCCTGCTGCACATTTTGGCTTTCATTATTTGTCTTTTGAATTTTTGCCGGCTGATCAGCTATAAGGTTGTTTCGGGATAAGGTTTCTTTGATGACGTTGTAAACGAAATCATGAATGACAGACTGTTCAGCAATTCTGACCACCGTTTTGGCCGGATGAACATTTACGTCAACAATATCGGGTCTGGTGGTAATGTGTAAGACAAAAACAGGATGTCTGCCGGTCATGAGCATGCTGTGAAAAGCTCTTTCCACGGCTTCAGAAATTAACCTGTCTTTAACATATCTTCCGTTAATGTATATTACCTGGTGACTGCGAGAGGACCTTGTTAATACCGGCTTACCGATATAACCTAAAACACTCAGATTTCCCTTGGATTCAGCGGCATACAGCATCTCCCTCGCAAAGTCAGCACCGTATATTTCAGCTATACATTCCTGTATATTTCCATTTCCCGTTGTTTTGAAAATTTGTCTGTTGTTGCTGGTTAACTGGAAGGATATGCTCGGGTAAGCCATGGCAATTTTACTAACCACATCACTGATATTTCCAGCTTCAACAATATGGCTTTTCATATGCTTTTTTCGGGCAGGAGTATTAAAAAACAAATCAGAGACCCTGATTATAGTGCCGTCAGGACAGCCAACATCAGAAGTTTCGACAGTTTTTCCACCTTCGATTACGACATGAGTTCCTGCTAAGTTATCCTTTGTTTTAGTCTTAATATCAAGAATAGAAACTGCTGAGATACTGGCCAGGGCCTCCCCCCTAAAACCCAGAGTTTCAATATGGTTTAGGTCTTCAGCGGTCCTGATTTTGCTGGTGGCGTGTCGTTCAAAGGCGAGTCTTGCATCATCAGGTTCCATGCCTGAGCCATTGTCTGAAATAGTTATATCCCTTAAACCACCGTCAACAATTGAAATATTAATTCGGGTACTGCCTGCATCTATAGAGTTTTCAATTAATTCTTTGACAACTGATGCCGGACGTTCTACTACTTCTCCTGCAGCTATTTTATTTGCTGTAAGTTCGTCCAGCAAAAATATCTTGCCCAATTTAAACACCTGCCAGTTTCCGTTAGTTTACTCTTCCCAGGCTGTATTTTTTTCGGAACTGAAACCCTTATATGTATCAGATACTCTGTCCTGAAAATAAACATAATCGTAAGTTTTACGATTTACTGCCATTTCATATTTCTCCCAGGCTGCTTCTTTGCATGTATGACAGCCATGAAACGGTACACTTAAGCAAAGCACTTTACACTGCAGGCCATGGTGAACAGCTTGGGACGATATTGACAGGTAGCCTCCACATTCAGGACATAATTTGAGTTTTTCAGTTTGGTGTTCCATTATTCCGTCGGTATCGTAATAAATTGTTTTTTGCCTTTGGGAAAATTCACTCTTGGCCCTCAGGACTTCCAGGTCGATAGAATCTCTTCTTTCCCATACTGAGAGGAGTTCTGATACCATTTCCTCTATTTTTGCTTTTCGATCAGGGGATAGTGTAAACATCCGCTGGTCGTAATCTGGTTCCCTTACGTTACTATAGTCCATTCCTGCCATTGCCAGGATAATTCCGGTATTAATATAGGGAAGTGCTGTTTCAATGGCATATCCCCCCTCAAGTACCGCTATGTCGGGCTTAAGCTTTTCATTGAGCCTTGCATAGCCCTGGGCGGAAAAATTCATATTGGCAAGGGGGTCTGTATAATGATTATCCTGACCGGCGGAGTTAATTATGAGTTCAGGATTAAATTCTTTTAGTACCGGTAAAATTAAATTATCGAGAATATAATGGATACCCTCATCTGTTGTGCCCGGCGGGAGCGGGATGTTAAGGGTTCTGCCAAAGGCTGTTGGCCCCCCGGTTTCGTTAGTAAAGCCTGAACCAGGAAACAGTGTCCTGCCGTCCTGGTGAAAAGAAATAAATAACACGTTGGGATCGTGATAGTAAATGTCTTGAGTCCCATCACCGTGGTGGACGTCAGTATCTATAATAGCAATTTTTCTGAGCCCGTATTTTGAGCGCAGGTAATCTACCATGATTGCCTCATTGTTTATGTTACAAAAACCTCGGTTTCCATGAACTACTTTCATGGCATGATGTCCCGGTGGACGTACCAAGGCAAACCCGTTTTTGATTTCTCCTGCCATCAGTGCATCTGCAATAACCAACGAAGATCCGGCAGCAATCAAATGGGCTTCTAGAACCTGATCTTTAATGTGTGGCACACAAAAATGAGTCCTTGCAATATCTCTAAAATCCGCCAGACGCGGTTTGTATTCTTTTATCTCTGGAAGGTCCATCAGGCCTTCTTCAAAAATCTGGTCCCTTGTGTAAAGGAGGCGCTCTTCACGTTCGGGATGAGTGGGTGAAATAGCCCAGTCAAAAGCTGGAAAAAATATTAATCCTGTTTGATTACTTTTATTCATTAAAAGACTCCCCCTGATCCATGTAGAATAAAATTTCCTGTGGAGTCTGTATGCTTACATCAAAAATCTTACCGGTTGTGGTCCAACCCCGGACCATGTTAAACATTTCGCAGTGAACAACTTCAACATTAGTCAAATATTCTTTCATGTTTAGCTCCCCTGCCCTGTCTAATAAACAATCCCTGGCGAGTCTCACTGCATCTTCTTTTGTGAATTGTGTACTCTTATTAACAGGTCCTCCAGAACCATCCTCTAACACTGTATAGGACCCCTGTTCAGTATCTATTCTAAGTGTGACGGTAAGGGTGGGCTGGGCAGCAGCGGAACCTAAAGCATTTGCTACTTCTGCATGTTCAGGTACGATTGAATTACAATTTAGCATTTTTGCTATGTCAGGAATAAGGCCCCCTGCAGCACCTCCCACTCCAACAATGTTATCCGGCCTTATAATGTTCTTTTGCATGATTTCCCAGATCCTGTAGGCAGGCTCCTGTTCCCAGTTCTTAAACATTTGTTCAATGGCATTAACAATAGTTTGGCATGATTGAAAAACTATCTTTTGTGCAGTTTCCCTGGGTGTGGAATTAGTAACGGAAGCCAAATTCTCCATGGCCTCGACAGCTCTTGACATGTCGCCAAATTCTATTCTTCCCAGATACTTAAGAGCATCCGTAGGTGTGGGTTCAGGACCTCCAAGGCAGTATGCCGGTCCTCTTCTTTCAGGAAGCAGATCTATTTTACCATTGTTTACTGTTACAGTACTGTCTCCTCCCAAAGGAACCGACCTGACGGCAAAAGACCTGACATGAGTCAAAAACCCTTCAACATCTGCACCTTTAGAAGCAATAAGTGGTTTTCCTGATAATATAAGAGACAAATCTGTGGTGGTACCACCTATATCTGCAACTACCGAAGTCTGGCCTTTTGGTGAGAGGCACATAGCGCCCAGGGTACTGGCTGCAGGACCCGAAAAAATAGTTTCCACAGGCACTTTGGCAGCGGCAGTAAGTGGGATTGTACCACCGTCAGCTTTAAGGATAAATGCTGGAGCGGATATATTCCGTTTCTTTAAAGACTCGCTTACATTGTCACAGAAGGTACTGAATAGATGACTGGCTGCAGCATGCAGCATGGTAGTGGCAATGCGTCGGGGATAATTCAACAGTCCTGAAATATTGTGACCCATGTATATATTAAGCTTGGGGAATTTTTTTTCAATAATTTGTTTCACAAAATGTTCATGAGCATTATTTCGGTTTGAAAATTTACCGATTACAGCAACATGTTGGTATCCAGCTTCAATGATACTGGAACCTGCTGAAATTATTTCTGACTCGTCAGGAGATGTTATTTCCCTGCCCCGATAGTCTATAGCACCACTGATAATTTGAGTAAAGGTATCATATCTATAGCAATCAAGGCTCAGGCCTGGTCCAGGAAGAAGAATCAGAGCTACGGGAGGGTATTTCTTTTCGGCAATTATATTTGTGACCAGAGTAGTACTAATAACCACCCGCTTTATTTGGGATTCGTATTCTCCCTGTATTACTTTATCAAGGGCATTAAGTATGCTTGTCATTATTTCTTCATGCAAGGTTTTTGTTTTAAACTTTCTGATTATGTCTTTGCCGTCAGTCAGGACAGCATCTGTATAGGTGCCTCCAACGTCAATGCCTATTAACATGTCATCACCCTCTAATGTGTATCCTGAGCTTTTTTATGAAGACTATATAAAATATTCAGGGCTTCCAATGGAGTCAGGTTAAGTATATCCAGATTTTTTAATTCCAAAAGTACGGGATTTTCAGGCAGTGGTTCCTCAAAAATACTCATTTGAGCACCTGATGAATCTGACATACTTTTTTTTCTGGTTGCAGCCGCAACTTCACGCTGCCCCTTTAACAGGTCTTCTGTTGTTTCAAGGGTGTTAAGTACTTCTTTGGCTCTGACCAGTACTTCATTAGGCAGACCGGCAAGTCTTGCAACCTGAATACCATAGCTTCGGTCAGCCCCACCAGGTATGATTTTACGGAGAAAAATTATATCTTCTCCCTTTTCTTTAACAGCGATGCTGTGGTTTTGGACCCCCGGAAATATATCGGCTAGTTCCGTGAGTTCATGATAGTGAGTGGCAAACAGTGTTTTGGCGCCAATCCTTCTTTGGTCAAGGATATATTCGGCTACGGCCCAGGCTATGCTTAAACCATCAAAGGTACTGGTTCCACGGCCTATCTCATCAAGAATAACGAGGCTGCTGGCAGAGGCATTATTAAGAATGTTTGCAACTTCATTCATTTCAACCATAAAAGTGGATTGACCAGTTGCCAGGTCGTCTGAAGCCCCAACCCTTGTAAATATCCTATCTACAATACAAAGGTTAGCCTGTTCAGCAGGAACAAAAGAGCCAATCTGAGCCATCAGGCAGATTAGAGCAACCTGCCTCATATATGTACTTTTACCGGCCATATTGGGGCCTGTAATAATATCAAGCCGGTAACCCGATGCATCAAGGTATGTATCATTTGGAACAAAAGGCTCACCGTTTAGAACCTTCTCTACAACTGGATGTCTCCCGCTTTTTATATCCAGAAGGTCTTTTTCGTTTATAACCGGTTTTGTATAATTATTCTGTATTGCTGCTTCAGCCTGCGACTGGAAAACGTCAAGGGAAGAAACCACAGCGGCACATTTTTGGATACGGGGCACTTCTTTGTTAATGAGGTTTCGGACCTCACAAAAGAGGTCATATTCAATCTGATTTAGCCTGTCTTCTGCCCCAATAATCAGGTTTTCATATTCTTTGAGTTCAGGTGTTATAAATCTTTCGGCATTGGCAAGGGTTTGTTTCCTCATGTAATTATCTGGGACGCCTGATAAGTTGGCCCGGGTCACCTCAATATAATATCCAAAAACCTTGTTGTAACCAATCTTAAGTGACTTGATACCTGTCCTTTCCTTCTCCTTTGCCTCAAGTGATGCAATCCAGTCTTTGCCTTCCCTGGAGGCGGTTCTTAATCTGTCTACTTCTTCATTGCAGCCAGGTTTAATAACACCCCCATCACGCACCGAAAAAGGGGGGTCCTCATCGATAGAATTTCTTATCAAAAAAGCAACATCTTCCATAATGTCAAGTGAAGCATGAATGGATAACAAACCCGCTGAGTGTATGCATTTAAGCAATTCGCGGATTTGAGGCAGCACTTCAAGGGAGTTCTTAAGAGCCACGAGATCTTTGGCATTAGCCGTTCCATAAGCAATACGACCCGCAAGTCTCTCAAGATCATATATTTTATTAAGTAATTTTCTGAGGTCTGACCTTAAGAATACGTTAGATGCAAGTTCTTCTACAGCATCTAGTCTCTCATTAATTTGGACAGGGTCCAAAAGAGGCTGTTCAATCCATACTTTTAGGAGGCGTGCACCCATAGAAGTTACGGTATAGTCTATAACCCAAAGCAGTGAGCCCTTCTTTTGATTTTCTCTGATGGTTTGAGTCAATTCAAGATTACGCCTCGTTGCACTGTCCAAAAGCATATAATTCTCTGTGGTATATGGTTCGATCTTGTGAATGTGAGATAGAGAGGTTTTTTGAGTTTCTTTTAAAAAAGCTAGAATTCCTCCGGCAGCTCTAATTCCAAGTTTGAAGGTTTCACACCCAAAACCTTCAAGTGAGCTTGTACCAAAATGTTCCGTTAATAGTGAATAACAGGTTTTGAAATTAAATAATGCCTGCCGGTAAAATGTTAATGACATTGCAGCTGCTGCTGACAATTTTTGAATAAGTTCAGTACTTTCTTTTAAATCTTCAGGTAAAATACATTCAGCCGGCTTAATACGGGATATCTCATCTATGAGCTGCATCATGGCTTTGGCTCCGGTGATTTCCGATACGGCAAAATAACCGGTGGATGCCTCTGCTACACTTATTCCATAACCAAATTCATCTTTAATAATGCCTACTATATAATTATATTTGGATTCATCCAGCATGCTGGAGTCGATAACCGTTCCAGGAGTTATAATGCGAGTAACTTCCCGTTTAACAATTCCTTTTGCCATTCGTGGGTCTTCTACCTGTTCACAAATAGCGACTCGAAAGCCCTTTTCAATAAGTCTGGCTATATAATTCTCCGCGGCGTGGTGTGGGACACCACACATTGGAACTCTGTTACCGCTGCCGCCTTCACGGGAAGTAAGAGTAATTTCTAAGGCCCGGGATGCCTTTTCAGCATCCTCAAAGAACATTTCATAAAAGTCCCCAAGCCTGAAAAATAATATTGTATCGGGATGCTCTTCTTTAATGGATAAATATTGTTTCATCATAGGTGTCAATTCGGCCACATCAGACCCTCCCGATGGAATAAAATTTCTTATTTTTTAATAATACCATAATCTGGCCTTCAGGACAAAAGTTGTATTTAAAAAAAGATAAAAGCCTGGAAAACTCCAGGCTTATAAAAACGATTTTAACCTCAGCCGCCGCCGCAGCCCTCACTGCAGTCAGTGCTGCAGTCCGATTCGCAGCCGCATCCGTCATCTCCTGATAGTGCCCTCGAGATGGTCATGTTGACACTTTGCAGCATAATTTCGAACTTATGTGATGCTTCCATAAATGCTTTAATCTTTTCATTACCGGTCATTTTACTTTCCATCACGGTAACCGATTGTTTTTGCTGTTCACTGAGTGCAAGACCCATTTGCTGCATATCAAATATTTCCTTCTGTTTTTTCTGGAATTCTTCCAGAATCGCGGCGGCATCAGGGTCATTACGCATTGCTGTTTCCGCTATCCTCATGTTCGCCAATTCTTCACTGCTTGATAAGGCTTCTGCCAACTCATTGGCTTTTTCCATAACATTTATTGACAAATTGTTCACCTCCATTCCAATGTGATAAAGCTTCTACGTACAGTTAAATGTTACCTCTTTTTTTGGTAATTTAATCTTTATCAATAATTTCACCATCCAAATGCCATGTCCCTGTTTCTGTTATTCTGACCTTAACAATTTGACCTTTAAGTGCAGGGTCTCCTTTTAGAAGGACCAATTTATTCGTTCTGGTACGACCTTCTAACCTTTCAGGGTCGTCTTTTTTAACTCCTTCTACAAGAATTTCGTGAATCTTACCACCCTCAGTCAGGTTGTTTTCCTGGCTTATCTTGTTTTGGACAGAAATCAGTTTCTGAATCCTCTCCTTTTTTACTTTATTAGGAACTTGGTCTTCCATTTGTGCAGCGGGCGTTCCTGAGCGCTTATTATACACAAACGTAAACGCAGCATCGAACCTGACCTTTTCCAACAGGTCAATTGTTTCAGCGAAATCATCATCAGTTTCACCGGGAAAGCCTACAATTAGGTCTGTGGTAATGCTTGCACTTGGTATTCTGTCTCTTATCTTTTTTACGAGTTCGAGGTAGCTTTCTTTAGTATATCCCCTATTCATTCTTTTCAGAACATTATTTCCTCCAGCCTGTACCGGCAGATGAAAATGTTCGCATATTTTTTGGGATGAAGCTATAACTTCTATAAGTTTATCGTTAAAATCTCTTGGGTGGGAAGTCATGTACCTTATGCGTGACAAATTGTCTATTTTATCCAGTTCAACCAGCAGGTCTGCAAAATCAGTTTTGGGGTCTAAGTCCTTGCCGTAAGAATTAACATTTTGGCCAAGGAGCATAACCTCTTTGTATCCCTGCCCTGCCAATTCCCTTACTTCTCTAACCACATCGGCAGTGTTTCTGCTTCTTTCCCTGCCTCTTACATAGGGAACTATACAGTATGTACAGAAATTGTTGCACCCGTACATTATTGTTACAAAGGCTTTAACCCCCTCAATTCTTTTGGAGGGGAGGTTTTCTACAATATCCCCTTCTGTATCCCAAACGTCGAGGACGGTTTTTCTTTCAGTCTTCACCCTATTTATCAGCTCAGGAAGTTGGTGAATGTTGTGGGTCCCAAATATCAAATCCACATGGGGGGCTCGTTTTCTTATATTTTCTCCGGTTTCAGCCTGTTGAGTCATACAGCCGCATATACCCAGGATTAATTCAGGATTTTTGCTTTTTAAGGCTTTTAAGTCGCCTATCCTGCCCAAAATTTTGTTTTCGGCTGTTTCCCTTACACAACAGGTGTTTAAAAGAATAATATCCGATTTATTGAGATCATCAGTTGGTTCATATCCCATCTCATGGAGCATTCCGGCCAGGAGCTCGGAATCTCTCTCATTCATTTGGCAGCCGAAAGTCATTATATGATATTGTTTATTCATTCGTATCTGTCCTCCGCAAAAAATCTTTTATTATTATAACACAGTGAGGGAAATCTTAGCAAAAAAGAAAGCACCATTTCCAGATGCTTTGTAAATTATCGTTTTAATACTGATTCATCTCCCCAGCGGACAATAAGATAATTCATCACCAATCCCATAAGGATATTTCCTGTTAGCATTGTTACAGTTTCCTAGGTTTAACTAAACGGACTTTTCTTTCCTTCTGTTCTCTCTTCATTGCGGGTACAGGAGCTATAGCATACCTCCGAACCCTTTTCGTTTCAGTTACTTTATTATCATTAAAAACATACTTCTTTAGTAAAAACCCTGCCAATAATCCACCCCAAAAACCAACTGAGGCCTGAACATAATGACCAGAAACCGTTAATTCTGCAAATCTTGGATTTCTACCAAGAGTACCAAAAATGGCAGCAATTAAACCATATGTAACTGTTCCAAAAGCTGCACCCTTAAAAGGCAAATAGTCAATCCCCAATTTCCTTCCAAGTTCATATATCGATAATGTTGCCAACGCACCAGTACCACTAAATGTAAGAGACCAATCCACCAACTGCCATTCTTGTACATCATAATGCTGGTCAGTTCAAAACCTGAAAGTTGATTTAAACCAAAATATTTAAAAATTTGAGTGTAAATTTCTAAAAGTATTGCTAATAAAAATCCAATCATTACTGCAAGTAACGGTTTATCGTACTTCATCTTTACCCTCCAAGTAACTTATAAGAGAAAACAATTCATTAAATTTTCCCCCTAACTGGATCTAATTACTTGTGGAAATATCTTTATTCCTCAGCTTTTTAACCGTGTATCCCACAACCAAACCGTATAAAATGCTTCCAACTAAATTGCTGAATGAAGTATTAACCGAAATATCACGAAACTCGGGCACATCAAATAATAAAGTAATTGCGTAAAATGTAAACCATACCACAATTCCATATCCAATACCTTTTCCAATTAAGTGGTCGGATCCAATAATATCAATTATGTACGTAAATAAATAGGCTAGAAATACAAACCATATTATTGTCGTTATTAGTGCTAACGCCAACTCCGGTTTGTTTTTTGGAAAATGCCCATATATCATAACAGAAGCAAAATCCAGGTACCTAAGTTTTGAATAACCTATTTCTTGTATCGGAATATTCCATATAAAAGTTGCTATCCATCCTGCGATACCTGCGATAATTCCTGTTGTATATTTATCCATGTTGTTACATCCTTCCTTCTTTGAGACTTATCTCCGTAGATATACTTCCTACGAGGTTACTAACTGCAGTGCCCAATAATTAGAATATCCTATAAGATAATTATCATGTAAATCTAACAACTGGCTATAAAAGAAGTATTCATCGAAATTTTTGCCGTTAAACGAATATCCAAACCATAATTTGAAATAATATATTGCGTGTAAAAAAATTTTTTTAGGAGGAATGTTTCTGTGCCAGCGATTGTAGATACTTCTGTAAAACACATGCAAAAATGTATCGATGAATGTAACAAGTGTATGCAGGCTTGTGAAGAATGTCTTACTTCTTGTATGAATGAGCCTGATGTTCAGGCAAGAGTAAAATGTATGCAGTTGCTTCGTGATTGTGCTGACATTTGTTCATTTGCTTCGCAATATATGTCAAGAAACAGCCAATACGCTAAAGATATCTGTAGCTTGTGTGCTAATATCTGTGAACAATGTGCAAAAGAATGTAGAATGTTCAAAGACCAGCACTGCCAGTCATGTGCTGACGAATGTGACAGGTGTGCTCAGGAATGTCGTAACATGGCTGGAATGTAATTTCACTTAAAAACCCACTTTGTTTCTGAAGTGGGTTTTTGATTTGCGAGAATCTACTTTTTCAGCACAACGGTCATCCAAGGGTTTAGATTTGGCAGCGAAGCCGCTTCTGGTCTTTATTTATATAGCAAAAATAAAGTGCCCAAATCCTATAACAACTATTATGGTGGGTTTGCTGCTCCGTCTTCAACTTTAATCAAGTTTGACGGAAAAACCTCTCTCGTCTGGTTAAGAGTATCTTCGGTGAAGTCATCGGAATTATAGATGTTTTCGCCTATCTGGCCATAAACAAATGCTCTCATTGGAATATCGTCCTCCACCCCCTCCTTACTCCTGCATTCTATCTTATTACTTCGTTTATCTGCCATTTATTCACCCCTTTGATTCTGATAATTATACTCACTTCTTTTTCGATACAGCAATCCGGAATTTTGTCACCCTTTTTTTCTTCTACCTGAATAATTAGCTATCGGATTTCAAGTCCTACTGACTCAATGTGAAAATCAACCTTGTTTTCTATTGGGGTACTCGGGAAACCTATTGTGTTTTTGTACCACGTAATGTAAGCAGATCACCATCATTAATAAGATGTCCTTAACAATTGGATTTATGTTTAATCTGACTAAATTTGATTAAAAAAATGCCTGTTGATCAGGCATTTAAGTTGTAGTTAAGGCTTTTCGCTATTATTCCATTAATAATAATTGTTAAATACTGAAACAATAATTTTAATTCCGGTGTTTGGAGTGCTCGTCCAGCCGACCGAACCACTTAACAATCGACTGATAATTATTATTACTAAGACCAACTGGAGGAATAGATATGCTGCAAAAAATCTTAATGCCGTGCCTATAGCCTTTGCTCTGGTGCATATGTTCTTTCTATATTTTTTGCCTGCGCGAAAAATGTTTCTATATCCCTATATTATTAGCTTTGCTGTTCTAGGGTTGGGATGGGGATTAGTTCTTCAAAATATGAAGTTGTTTGATTATTCCAGGACTTATCTGTATATGGCTCCATTTATATATGTTACATGGTTCAGTTTTAGTGCATGGGTATTTAAAAAATTTTCATAAGACTAACAAAGTTATAATATAACTAATATTAAGAATTAAGATATCATCAACTGTAGGTTGTGATTTCATGGAAACAGAACAATTTCACACTGTGCGTGGCTATCAATTGTTGGAGCAAAATAAAAAGCTTCTTACATCGTCAATGGAAGATTACCTTGAAATGATCTACAGGCACAGCCTCGATGAAGGTTATGTGCGAATCAATACACTATCCGATCTCTTGAATGTCCGTGCTCCGTCAGCATCTAAGATGGTACAAAAACTTACTAAATTGGGACTGCTGGACTACAAAAAATATGGAATAATATTTCTAACTGATACTGGAAAAGAAATTGGCAAGTACCTTTTGCAACGGCACAATATCATCGAAACATTCCTAAAAAATCTGGGAGTTACAGAAGGTCTGTTAATCGAAACAGAGCTGATTGAACATACAATTTCCTCAGCTACCCTTAACAAGATTGAAATTCTTAATGAATATTTTGAGAAAAATCCGCAATTCGCCCTGGATTTTAAAAGTTTTCTATCCTCTTATTCTACAAAATAGATGGGTGTTTATACGCTGCCCGTGAATGTTAGATATAATAATACAGCATTAAGACTTATAATCATCGAGGCAATTAACCATCCAATTACTTTGGTTAATGGTGTGTTGACAAAAGACTTCATCAGATCCTTCCTACTGGTAATGATCATCATAGGGATAATAGCTACCGGCAGAGCAAAACTTAAGCATACCTGACTCATCAGCAGCGCCTTCATTGGGTTTACGCCCATGACTATGATAGCCATACCGGGAAGCATTGTAATCAGTCTTTTAAAATTCATCGGCAGCTTTATATCCACAAATCCATCCATTACTGTTTCGCCCGCCATGGCACCTACCGCAGAAGACGAGAATCCAGATGCAAGCAAAGCAATTCCAAAGGCACCACTCGACAAGGAACCTAATAAAGGTTGGAGAGTACGGTGGGCCTGCTCAATAGAATCTACTGCTATGCCCTGCCTGTAGAAAACTGCAGCCGAAACAACTACCATTGCTGCATTCACAATAAACGCAATATTCATGGCAATTGTAACATCAATTTTTTCCATTCGCAGGTGCTTTTTCTTTTCTTCTTCGCTCATTCCTTCGTTTCGGCATTGCACCAGTTGTGAATGTAAATATATTACGTGAGGCATAACCGTAGCCCCTAACATCCCAACGGCAATCAATACTGCCTCTCCGTTTGGCAGAGAAGGAATTAAAGTATGCAGTCCAACCTGAGCCCAATCAGGTTTTGCCAGGAACATTTCAACAGCATAGGAACCACAGATAATCGTAACAAGGACAGTAATTATTACTTCAACTACACGCTGTCCGTACTTCTGCATATATGTAATCACAAACGTTATAAGTGCAGTTAGTATTCCGGCAATGGGTAATGGTATATGAAAAAGCAAATAAAAACCCAAAGCTCCACCTAGGAATTCGGCCATTGTAGTAGCCATTGCCGCTAACTCGGCAATGACCCAGAAAAACCAGTTGGTTCTTCTGGAAAAGACTTTTTTACACATTTGAGTTAAGTTTCCGCCTGTGGCAATACCTAATTTTGCAGACATAACCTGTAAAAATATGGCCATAAGGTTGCTCCAGAGGATTACCCATAACAGATTATAATTGAAGATAGAACCGCCACTGATATTTGTAGCAAAATTGCCTGGGTCTACATAGGCAACACTTACAATAAAAGCAGGCCCCAAAAATTTAGAGAGCCCTTTAAATTTTTGTAATACCCCAAACTCTCTTGGCCTTCTTAAAACTACATCTGATCCGATACTGACATCACCCAGACTGCGTTCAGTCTTCATTCAACCGCACCTCTCAAACCAATATTATAAAGGGGCAAATATGTTAGCCGCTTCTAAACCAAACTATGATTAAGGTTTTAAAAAGGTTACAGTAAGGAAATAAATTTAGTCATGTATTTTTAAGTTAGCAGTATGTTAATTTAAAAATATTTATATTTATCACGCAAGAAAATGGGGGCGTCCCATAAGTTAATAAAACTTATGAGGGCGCCCCCTCTAATTTTTGTAAAACA
This sequence comes from Thermincola carboxydiphila, assembly GCA_016841045.1. Lineage (GTDB taxonomy): Bacteria > Bacillota > Thermincolia > Thermincolales > UBA2595 > JAENZX01. The sequence goes on along the minus strand of JAENZX010000003.1, from coordinate 274,679 downwards.
AAAGCCGGAACACATTATGCATTGTTAACATATTATACATTGAGCTTAACCACAAGATTTATTTTAAAAGAAAGGGGGATTACTTAATGGGATTCTTTAATGATGACATGGCGTTCGTTCTGTTTTTGATTTTAATCCTCTTGATTCTCGGAGACGTTGACTAGTATCTCATAACCTGTCAAGTAAATGAAAGCAAAAATTAACATGCCCCCATGGAACCTCCGTCGAAGGCTTCACAATTTGTGAAGCCTTCGCTTATTTGAATCAGAATGTTTTCGTTTTTTAATAATATAATACTCCAAATAAGAGATATAGCAGTAACCGCCGCAGTTAAGACGGGAGTCTCCCCTACATGATTAAAGCCCATGTAAATCCTTGTTAACTCCGGTAATAGTTTGTGATCCAGAATAAAATGATTGAAGCTAACCGTGGTTATAATAAGAAAAAGTGTAGCAAGGGTCTCAAAAAAGGGGGTTAACACAGTGCCACAGAATTTTCTAAAAATTGTTTTTGTTTCGATCTTTGCGTATTTATTTGCTCTTATACTTATGCGGTTTGTCGGACGAAAGGCTGTTTCACAAATGACCTTCTTTGATTTCATAATGGGAGTGTCGATAGGTACAATAACAGCCAACATTGCCCTTGGTCCCAATAGATTTGGTGCAGTTGTTGTTCTGGTTATATTTGTGCTTTTAACGATAATATCAGATTATTTACATATTGATAGTTTTAAATTAAGGAAATTAATTAATTCAGAACCAATCGTGATAATTGAAAACGGTAAAATAATTGAGGAAAATTTACGAAGGGCCAGGCTGGCTATTGAGGAATTAAACATGCAATTGAGGGAAAAAAACGTATTCAATGTATCAGATGTCGAATTTGCTGTAGTCGAAGTTAATGGCAAGTTATCTGTACTGCCCAAGTCCCAAAAGCAGCCTTTAACCCCTTCGGACTTAGGGTTGTCAACCTCATATAAAGGACTGACCAGGGATATTATTATTGACGGAAATGTCATGTCGGAAAATCTTTATGATGCTAACCTCAATCCAGTGTGGTTATCAAACAATCTAAAAAAACAAGGTATTTCAGATGTAAAGGAAGTTTTCTATGCCGGACTCGACACGAGCGGCAATCTGTATGTGTCACAAAGACGAAGAAACCGGGAAACTGAGGGAAAACACGGAATAGAATAACGGAATAGAATAAAAGTTACTACAAAGTTAATTCACTAGAATACATTCCCCTGCTAGTTCCATTAATGAATTTCTTGCTTGAGAAACATTATCCTCACCAGTTAAGACTATAAGGTAATCACCGGAATGAACTCTTGTATCTCCTTTAGGAATCAATTCTGACTCGCCTCGTTTTAAGCCAACTATGAGGCAGCCATTGGGCCATTCTACATCTTTGATTTTTTTACGGTCAACCAGTGACCCGACACAAACGGGTATTTCAATAATTGTCTTGTTTTGGTTTTCTATGTAAGCAGGATGGTTATTTGCTTTAAGTATTCTACCCAATAAAGTTTCGTAGACTGGATCAGATTTTAAGAGGTCAGTAACTAAATATGCAGTCATTGAAACAGTCATTAGAGGCAGCAAATGTGTAAATGAACCAGTCATTTCAGTTATTAATACACTTCCTGTGACAGGAGCCTTCACAATTGCGGTAAAAAAGGCTGCCATGGCCAGGATAATAAATTCATTAACATAACGTGCATCAATATGAAGATACTGTACTGACAGAATGCCAAAAAGGTTTCCTGCTAATGCACCGATAACCAGTAACGGCAGAAATATCCCTCCCGGTACACCCGAACCGTAACTAATCATTGTAAACAGGAATTTTACTACCAAAATAATAACTATTAATTTTACCCCAATATTCCCCTGCCCTATAGATTCTATTAATTGATGTCCTCCACCCAGTGTTTGCGGCAAATAAAAGCCGAGAAACCCGCTGATCACTAAAGGTATCGCTGGGATAAAAGTTTTTGGCAGCCACGTGATATTACTATAGATATTTAATGCTTTAACTAAAGAGCGGTTAAATAATACTCCGAATATCCCGATGACTAAGCCTAAGATAATTAATAAAAAATAATAATTTAAAGGAAGAACCGGTAGATTGTGAAATTCAAAAACCGGTTTCTGTCCGAAAACATTTTGGGAAACAAAATCAGCCGTAAGAGAAGCAGCCATTGCAGAAGTCAAAACAACTGTTGAAAAGTTTTTATGTACTTCTTCCAATGCAAAAATTACACCTGCGAGCGGAGCATTAAATGCAGCCGCCAAACCTGCGCTGGCACCTGCTGTAATTAAGTACTTTTCTTCAATTCTTAATCTCCCTAACATTCTACTTATACCTTGGGCAGCAGTTGCACCTATCTGAATTGAAGGACCTTCCCGCCCTAGTGATAACCCAGCACCGATAGACAGAATTCCACCCAAAAACTTCAAAATTAAAACTCTAAGCCAATTCATTTTTAGATGACCAGATAAAGTTCCTTTGACTTGTGGAATGCCACTCCCCGAAGTCATGGGGTCCTTTTCCACTATTTTTCCTAATATAAAACCAAATAGAATCAAAAGCAAGAACCAGCTAATTATTGCAGTAATGCCATTTAACTGTAGATAAGGATATATATCGTTTCGTAAATTATCTGCTTTTTCAATCAATAAACGAAAAAGTACAACTAGAAGGCCTACTATTACTCCACTTAAAATCCCTTCCGCAAATAATTTTAAACGAAAATCCCACCAGTGGTTTAGTATTTTTGATGTATTACTTTCTTTCAACAAATACACATCCTAATTTATAATTTCAGAAAACAGCTCACGATTCATAATATTAGAAAACAACTCATGTTCTATTTTATATGTAGTTCTAATTATCGGCAAGTAAACATAGTTAAAACTTACGGCAGAAAAATGTCAGAAAGCCCTATAGAACACCTACAGGGCTTTTTTTGTCCATTTACGGCTTTTTTACTACCTGGCTATATTATTCATATTTTAAATCGGTCAACCAAACTTTTCAATTCGTATGCCATTTGTGATAAATGTTCACTTGAAGCCGAAATATCATGAATTGAAGTGGTAAGTTCTTCAGTAGATGAGGATACTTCTTCGGCAGATGCAGAATTTTCTTCGGAAATCGTCGCCATGTTTTGCATGGTTGCATTCACTTCTTCGGCAGATGCCGACATTTCTTCAGTGGCAGCAGTATTTTCTTCAGTTATTGCGGCAACATTGTTGATGGCTGAACCAATTTCATTACTGTCTGCTATGATTTGTTTAATAACATCCATGACCTTGTTAACTTGTTCATCAGCAGTGTTGACTCCACATACGATTTCATTTAGTGATGATCCTGCTTCTTTGGCGAGCACAACCCCCTGCTCAACATCTCTGGTGCCTAACTGCATAGATTCCACTGCGGTCTGGGTAACCCGTTGAACATCGGTAATCAGGTCGGCAATTTCCTTTGTTGCTTTTCCTGAACGTTCAGCAAGTTTTCGTACTTCATCAGCAACAACGGCAAAACCTTTACCGTGTTCACCTGCCCTGGCTGCTTCGATGGCTGCATTAAGAGCTAAGAGATTAGTTTGTTCAGCGATATCATCAATGACTTGGACGATCTCTCCTATTTTAAGTGAATGTTTACCTAACTCCTCAATTTTGCGTGCCGTTTCAAACACCGCTTCTTTTACCTGCAGCATACCTGTTACGGTTTTTTCAACAGCCTGACCACCCTTTGTTGCGACTACCCCATTTTGCTCTGAAACCTGTTGAACTGTTTTCATGCCTTGCACCATTACTTTCATTTTCCTGGCAATTTGAGAAGACATGTTTGTAATTTCCGTGACATTCTTGCTTTGTTCTTCGGCACCTATTGTCATTTGTTCAATGGCTTGACCAACTTGTTCGACAGTTTTTACGATATCTGTTATGCTCAGACTCTGTTCGTTTGTACCTTTGGCCACTTCACCGATAGCGATGGCAACATGCTGAGTTGACTTTTTGGCTTCTTCAGCATTAGAGGCCAGTTGCTGACTGGTTGCGGCTACAGAGTTACTGGTAGCGTTGATTTTGTTGATTATTTCCTTTAAGTTGACAAACATTTTATTAACGCTTCGAGCCATATCGCCAATTTCATCGTATGACTTTACAGGCAATTCTTCAATAGTTAACTCCCCATTTGCTAAACTCTGAGCAAATTGAGCTACTGCTGCCGTTCGCCATGCAATCCCCCTTGCCATATAAATACTAAAACCTAAACTTAATAAAAAGGTAAGGAACAAAAGGACTATCGAGATTATAAGGCCGGAGTTATATGCTTCTTTATTGGCCAATACCAGCTTTTGAGCATGTTCTCTGTTACCAGTCATAAACACATCAATAGTTGCTTTGTTATTATCAAATTTTTTACTTGACTCATCCTGCAATAAACTTACCGCAGCGGCAGTGTTTCCACTTTCAGCCAGATTCATTACCCTGCCGTCAACTTCTTTCACGGCTTCCCAGGTAGTCAGGATATCACGCAAAAAACCTTTTCCCTCTTCTGTTTTGATTAGCTCATCTACCTGAGGTAAGTGCTTATCAAAATTTTGAATTAAAGTGTTAATTCTTTGCTTATATAAGGAAGCGGCAGCCTTATCCCCCCGGGACATTGCAAAAACATACTGCACAAGATTCTGCCTGTAGTCAGAGTTATCAGTGCTCATTTCTCCAACAATCTCTGCTTTTTTCATCCAGTTATTACCGATTTCTTCGGCATTAGCATTAACGTTTTTAAGTTGAATAATTCCTTGAACGCCTATTATTACGGTCATAAATAAAACAACTAAAAAACTTAAAATGAGTTTAGTGCTAATTTTTAGCTTCATAACAATCTCCTCCGATATCTTCCATGATTTACCTTTAATTCGACATAATAAGAAAATTTCCTTCTTGCAGACATGTTATACAATTTTTTGCACGGTAAATAATAAGCAAAGAAATAAAAAAAGGAGTGAACACTTTTGTTTAAACACGATAAGCAACTCTTGGAAATGGTTAGAGTGGAAAAACCTAATCCTAACTATGCTGCAATGCTGCAGGAACAATTAGGCGGACCTCAGGGAGAACTTAAAGCCGCAATGCAATACATTTCGCAGAGTTTTAGAATTAAGGACCCAGCCATTAAGGATGTATTCTTGGATATTGCTGCCGAAGAATTAAGTCACATGGAGATGGTCGCAACAGCCATAAATCTCCTAAATGGACATGATCCCAATGCACCAATGGCAACTGTTGGAAATATAGAGGCCCATGTTCTGACTGGTTTAAGTCCAATGCTTACCAATGCCTCGGGACAACTTTGGACTGCTGCTTATGTTAATGTAACCGGAGATCTTGCGGCTGATTTGTTGTCAAATATAGCGGCAGAACAAAGAGCCAAAGTTGTTTACCAAAACCTTCATAGGCAAATCAATGACAGACACGTTCGCCAGATGATTGATTTCTTATTAAACAGAGAAGAAGCTCATAATACGATGTTCAGAGAATGTTTCCAAAAAATCCAGGATACAGGGTCTAACAGGGATTGGGGAATTGACAAAGACGCAAGGTTGTACTTTAACTTATCTACACCTGGGAATTACGTCGGAACACAATTACACAACCCGAATCCGCCGCAGTTTACTAACCCACAAAACCCTGCCCAGCACTAAAAGGAGCGTTACCGCTCCTTTTTTTCATTACGCTCTTTTTCATTTTTAGAAACAAATATTTGCTGCAGCATAAAAAAAAACCATGTAGTAAAATCCTACATGGCTTTATAAAGTGTGATGCGGTTTATTTCTTTTTGTTGTTTTGCTGCTCTTTTGTTTTTTCAACAAGTTCAGGTTTATTTGAAAGCTCAGGTTTATTGGAGAGTTCAGGTTTGTTTGAGTTTTCAGGTTTTTTAAGCTCAGGCTTAACTTCAGGTTTAGCAGTTACGTCTATAAAGTTAACGACCTTTTCATTTTTATCCAGGATTACTTGTGCTTTCGAATTTACTTGGATATCATCAAAAGTTTTTGCTTCACCGTTAATATATACTTTTACGGATGGGCTTACAGGCAATTTGATCTCGTTAGATTTGGTAATATTTAGTTTCAGATAAGCTTCATCTGCAACGGTGTTATAGGTTTCTGTGATTACGCCACGGAATTTATTTGCTAATATCAAAAAGTCAGGATTGGTAAGATCTTGTTCTACCAAATCATCAGCTAACTGCAGCATAACAACTATTTCAGCTCTGGTTACAGGTTTTTGGGGTTTAAAGCTGTTATCTGGGAAACCTTTGATTACACCATTGGAATATGCTGTTTTGATAAAGGGAACAGCGGCTTCAGAGATTTTATTGAGATCTTTAAAATTCAATGTTCCTTCTTTGTCCTCTAAAGCAAAAGCTTTAACTATCAGTTTTGCTACCCACTCTCTGGTAGCTGGTTTGTTATACTGGAATTCTCCCGATTTTGATTCATCGATGAATCCTTTAGAAGCAGCCAAGACTGCCGGGGCATAGACCCAATCAGGAATACTATTTTTGAAATAAACAGCGCTGTAGACTGAATCTGAAATTGTGACATCACCTAACATTCTCATTGTCATAACCACTGCTTCACCTTGTGTTACGGGTTTATTAGGCCTGAAGGTCCCGTCTTTATAACCTTTGACTACATCTTCGGCAATCATTTTTGATACATGTTTTTCTGCCCACTTAGCGTTATTCATGTCCTTAAATGCAAAGGCTCCGGATGTTAAAGTGCCTAAGAGAAAAACACTAAGTACTAACAATGCATAAATCTTTTTAAGTTTCATTTTTAGTTAACCCCCTATTAGATTTCAAATTATAAAAATTAGATTTTAAATTATAAAAAATCTACTATTATTCACCTCCTGAGAACTAGCTGCCAATTTTTTTCATCTGGTTTCGATTATTTATTACGATATTAGAAATTGTTTTTGTACCGTTTGTTTACAATAATTTAAAAGATAAATATTAAATTGTAATTTTGGCTAACTTTAGGTTTGGGTTCCAGTCCACCTTAGCCCCGAAAGATTCACCGATAAACCTTAGTGGGACCATTGTACGTCCATTGACAATCAGTGCCGGTACATCAAGTGATACAGGAGAATTATTAACATAAGCAGTGGAGCTTCCTATCTTAAGGTCGACAGTTGTCCCTTCCCTCTCAGCCTTTACTATTTTGCTGTCAGGTTCCCAGGATACAACAGCGCCAAGCTCTTCAAAAATACCCCTGAGAGGAACCAGGGTCCTGCCGTCTTTGATAAATGGATTAACATCAAATAGTAATTGGTTTTTATTCACAGATACACGTGGTGTTAACCATAAGTTACGGGATATTGAGTTATCATCGATTAGGACTGTGTCAGGGTCATAAGGGCTGGAAAAATCAATGGCTAAAATGCGGGAAGAAGTGATGTTACCATCAAAATCTTTTATATATACTACAAAGTAAGCGACACCGCTGGGAAGCTCTTCCCAAATATATTGAGATTCATTTGAAGCAGCACCAAACACTGCTTGCAATGGTTCTTCAGAGTTAACAGTTTTTATGGGATAAAGGTTGAAGCTGGAACTGTCCCGTTGAAACCATACCAAGGTATATTCTAAATTTGCTGTTTTGTCATCCGTACTGCTGTCCCAGGTGAACCGGTACTGAGGAGTATCAATATGCCTAAATGTCTTAATCTGTTCGAGTTTAAGAGAGGTTTGAGATGGAGCCTCCCCACTTTGGTTCTGCAATCCCGACGCCTTAAGCCAATATTGCTTCAACCCCGGCAAATTGGAAGCCAGCGGAATCTCATAGTTCTCCTGAGGATGAAAGTTAAATATATTAGTATCATAATGTATTTCGCCATTACCGATGCGTTCCCCAATATCTTGAAAATCATAGCTTTCTTTAGCTGTAGGTGAACCTAACAATTGTACATAGTCTTCTGCTGCTATCTCCTGGATAATCCATTTATGAGGGACTAATTCGGTGCTTACATTCATGTTATACTTTAGGTTTCTGGCCGATGCCAACCCTGTATTCCTCCACTGCTCCCATGGTCGTTTTTCTGTTTTGAAATAGTAATAATAAGTAAAATGATGTCCATATTCATGGGACAGGGTTCTGGCAATCTCTGGTACACTTGTATAGCTGGACCCGTTGTAAATATCAATATGACTGTTCCCAAGGAGAATGGGTATGCCGTTTTTTATCTCCCACCTGCCAAACCAGCGACCTGCGGCGGACATACCCTGAGGGTCAGAACCGGGGTGAATATCAATACGCCGGAGCAGTTTAAATTCTTCACCGTGAGTGTTTTTTAGAAGCTCCTCATATACACCTTTCAGTTTTGAAACATCTGCCCATTCCTGTGCATAACTTACAACCTGGAACCCATCTGGAGCAGTATAACTACCGTAAATATTTGATGCAGCAGCCGCATTTGGTTGGAGCCAGTTAAAAAATGACAGCATAAAAACAAAGAGAGCTAGTTTTGCGTAAATCTGTTTTTTGTTCAAATTACATATCTCCTCTATATTGATAATGTTTCTTGTTATTCTATAAATTTACAAAGATTCCTCTCTACTTATGAAGTAAAAAAAGGCAGCCGTTAGGCTACCTTTTTACTTCATCTTTAACATTTTTAGCTGAATTTATATCTTCAAGCTCTGCACCTGAAAAACTGTATAGAAACCCGGCATCACCTACATCCCTTCCAACAGGATAGTCAAAGAATTCGTTGGCGAACTCTTCATTTGTAATCTCACCGTTAACATTACTTATGTCTGTATAGTTTTCTTTTCTTTTTTTGGTTTTTTTGTTTGTATTGGATTTTTTACCGCTCAATTTAAGACCTTCCTTTACTAGTTAATTTGTTGCATTATAAGTTTTTGTAGAATTTCTATTTAATATTAATCCAATTAACGGCTCAATTTACTTTATGCTGTCAATTTTAATTGCTTTTAAATTTACCTACCCTTACTAACCCCCCAAAAGATAAGCAGTACGCCGGATAAGATAATAATAAATTTACTGGTAGGCACGCGGCCGCTGATTCCTGCTAATCCAAGAATCATCACTATCGTCATAATAGTTGGCCCAATTAAAGCAAGAACAGCATTGATTTTAAGAGCCTTTTCTATACTGTCGAATTTAAGAAAAAGCATAGCAGCAGTGAACTCGATTACGCATGAAATAAATCTAAGCGTCGCCATAAGAAAAACGGTCTTATCGTTTACTAAAAACAATTTAACAATCCCCCAACTTGTTTTTCTTTAATTTATTCTGAACTGTAAATAAATAGAATAGCGAGAACTGAATACATGGGTAATTCAGTGGGGACATTAATATCTACCAGAACAAAGGAGGAAATTGATTTGAAGGGTAAAACCAAGTTGCTTTTAGCCATTTTGGGAGCAGTCCCTTTCATCATGGTCTTAGGAAATTCAATGTTAATACCTGTTCTGCCCCAGATGCAGCAGAAGCTTGGGATCACACAGTTTCAAACAAGTCTTGTAATATCTTTATTCTCAATACCGGCTGGCCTTACCATACCATTAGCGGGCTTTTTGTCTGACAGGATTGGCCGAAAAAAAATTATAGCACCTGCACTGATTATTTACGGTATAGGCGGACTTGTTGCAGGCGGCGCAGCGGTTTTACTAGACAAAGCTGCCTATTGGTTAATAATTGCCGGAAGAATAATTCAGGGAATTGGGGCAGCGGGAACTGCACCTGTTACAATGGCTCTGGTTGGTGATATATTTACTTCCAAGGAAAGAAGTAAAGCTCTTGGTTATTTTGAAGCATCCAATGGTTTAGGTAAAGTAGTAAGCCCGATTTTGGGCTCTTTGATAGCATTGTTGGCCTGGTTTGGTACATTTTTTCTTTTCCCCATACTTACAGTTCCAATTGCACTTCTGGTATGGTTTTTCATTAATGAACCACAGTCAGAGCGGTCAAAACAAAGTATTAGCCAATACTTAAAATCTATAAAAACGATATTTAAAAATAAGGCAGCCTGTCTTATTTCGGCATTTGCTGCAGGTTCGTTGGCACTTTTACTTCTATTCGGGATATTATTTTTTCTTTCTGATTACCTTGAAACCAGTATGAAACTTTTCGGAGTTAAAAAAGGTTTTGTACTTGCTATTCCAGTGTTGGCCATGAGTGTTACATCCTTCACCACCGGTACATTTATTAAAAAACAGGTTTCATTGATGAAAAAGTTAGTTATTATCGGGTTTGGCCTAATGACTATTACATTAGGGATTCTTCCGTTTTTAAAAAATCCTTGGTATTTTGTAGGGGTTATGTCAGCCACTGGTATAGGTGTTGGATTAATATTGCCCTGTCTAAACACCCTAATTACCAGCGCTGTTTCAATACAAGAAAGAGGAATGGTGACATCTTTATATGGTGGAGTCAGATTTTTTGGAGTTGCAGCAGGTCCTCCCCTTTTTGGATTCTTAAACGGTTTTGGAAGATACGTAATGTTTTGGTCAAGCGCTGGTGCAGCGTTAGTTGTAGGAATTATTTGTCTGTTAGCACTTCCTTCTAAAGCACCAGCACAACAGCAGGAAGATACCCAAGATAACAAAAAAGGCGGTAAAAAGAGCTGGGGAGTTGTTTTTCTTGAGACTGTAACCTTTAGAAATTCAATTGGAAAATTGGTTACACGGAAACCGTTAAAGAAAAACGAAGAAGATACTTCCGGTAAAGAATCTGACAAAGAATTAGACAAAGAATCAAACAAAGAACAGCCATGACAACCACATTTCTGGGAATATCAGTACGTAAGTAAAAACAAATTAAAAAACACGAATGTAAAAGCCTGGGATAAGCCCAGGCTTTTAGTTATTTATAACGTAAGTTGTAACCTCAAAAGCTCTGCTGCAATAAAATAGATAAGGTAAATGGAAAGTATCTGAAAGGAGATGACAACCTTGGACAAAAATAACGGTGCATGGAGTGATATAATCCGCATGCCCCTTTCCTCCAGGATTAAAAAACCGCGTAGTAACGGGTTGACAATGGTGATGGATAAAGGTCTTGGTTTACAGGAAACTCTGGAAATGCTGTCAGTGGCCTCTGAGTTCATAGATTATGTAAAACTTGCATTCGGAACTCCTGCACTGTACAAAATTGATTTGCTAAAAAGAAAGATAGCAGCTGTTAGGTCTCATGGAATCCATATCTATCCTGGTGGAACATTCCTGGAGGTTGCCGTAATTCAGAATAAAGTTGATGATTTTCTTAGTCGGGCCAAAGAATTGGGCTTTTCAGCAATTGAGGTATCAGACGGCACAATAACTATGTCTCCTTATTTGCGTCGAAACATAATTGGTAAAGCAGGTTCGCTGGGTTTTCATGTGTTATCAGAAGTGGGTAAGAAAGATCCTGAAAATAATGTCAAAACCAAGGATATGATTAATCAGGTTAACGCCGACCTGGAAGCAGGAGTCAATAAAGTCATCGTAGAAGCAAGAGAATCTGGCAAGAACATTGGGGTGTTTGATAATAAAGGCGCTATTTTAAAAGATAGATTTGATGAAATTGTAGCTGGTATTGATGACCAAAGTAAAATTATCTGGGAAGCACCTCTAAAGAGCCAACAGCAGGAGCTGATTTTGCAATTTGGCCCTAATGTTAATGTGGGAAATATTTCGCCTTCAGAAATTCTTGCTCTAGAAGCCTTAAGAGTTGGTTTGCGCAGTGATACCTTAAAGGCTTTATCAGCTGATCCAGATAAGAGTGGGATGTATGATTGTTGATATAATTCCATCGTTAAAAGAAATTACCCCTCAGAAAATTTACGGTAAGACAGCTATTGTTCTTGACATTTTCAGGTGTACCAGCACAATTGTGACTGCTTCGGCTAATGGATGCAGTGAAGTAATACCTGTTTTGAACCCTGAAGAGGCATTGGAAGTAAGTTCCAGACTTGAAGAAGGTTCTTTTATTGTTGCCGGTGAACTTAGCGGTAAAAAAATTAGCACTTTTGAATTGGGCAATTCTCCACATGAATTTACCAAGGAAAAGGTTTTCGGAAAAAAGATAGTGCTTACAACTACTAACGGTACCAGGGCCATTAAGTCTTGTAAGCCTGCAAAAAACCTATTGATAGGAAGTTTTATAAATGCTGGCGCAGTTATCTCCTGTGCCGTTGGTTATTCCAGGGACATAATGATTGTGTGCGCAGGGTCAAAAGGTAAGCTTGCTCTTGAAGATGTACTGGGAGCAGGATATCTTGTAACTTTATTAAAAGAGAATACTGAGGATATCAGGCAGAGCGAAATGGCCAAAACTTTTTACTATCTTTACAATTACTTCAAAGACGATTTGAACCAGCTATTAGCTCATACCAAAAGCGGCTCCACTCTTCAAAGGCTTGGTTATGGAGCAGATATTGATTTTTGCCTGCAAAAAAGCATATATAAAATAGTTCCTATTTTGAGAAATAACTCAATTAAACCTTCTCAGTCTCTAATAATTATCTAATAATATAGTTTCGCAGACTAAAATCTCCCCTATTCTCAACAGTAATATAACAAAATTAATAGCATAACTTAATTATTAAGCATAAGTTTATATTAAACGTATTATGTAATGTTGAGGAGGATCCTTAAATGTGGGGAGAAGTAATTTTGGTGGCTCTTATACTTATAGGACTCATTGGCAAATCAAACATCCTTGCAACTGCTGCGTGCATTCTGTTAGTTGTGAAGTTAACCAGGTTATATTCATTATTCCCCCTTCTAGAACGGCGGGGTCTTGAGTTAGGACTGCTTTTTTTAATGGTGTCGGTACTTGTACCCTTTGCCACCGGAAAAATACCACCAAGAGAAATAACCGCCAGTTTTGTTTCCCTAACTGGATTGATGGCAATACTCGGGGGTACGATAGCAACATACATGAACGGTGAAGGTTTGGAACTTCTTAAATTAGATCCTGAGCTAATGGTTGGTTTGGTTATTGGAGGAATTATAGGTATCGTTTTTTTTAAGGGCATACCTGTAGGTCCCCTCATGGCAGCCGGCCTTACAGCGTTTTTTTTAAAGATGATTAATATATTTAAATAAATGGAATTGTCCCATAAGTACATGGGGCTTTTTTTTTTAGTCTCCCGAGACTTCTGGCGCAAATGAAGGAAGCACCCCATTAAAAAACTCTTACCTAATTATACTTGGTTTTTTTATCTCGGCAAAGAACAAACTAATCAGGGAAGAGTTTAACTCTTCCCTGTCAGATGTATTTTAGAAATTTATATTGTTTTTTGGTTTCACTGATAATAAAGGAACGCAGGTCTTCCCGCCGGGTTCCGTTAAGGTTAACGAATTGTACAGCGGTAAGATTAACTTTCCCTAATGGTTGAGTCCTGACAACTCTTGCTAAAAAACTCCTTTCGCCCTGTGGCAGATGAAAAATTATTCTGATAATCATGTCAACTGGCAGGCGGTAACCTGAAATAAAACTAATACCATCTTCCCCCAAATCACGGCTAAGACCAGTGCCTGTTTTAGTGCTAAGATGGGCTAGTTTTTGTTGACGGTATTTTAGAATATTGAACTTAACCGGTGTATTAAAGGGAACCCTGAAATATCGCCTCTGAAAAAAGGAATTTTTCTTTCCCATTTTAAACACCCCCGGAAAAAGAGTTGTGTTCATATTTTACAGGAGAGCCAATAGCGAATCTACATTTTTACATACATTTGCCAAGAAATACTAAACAGTCACATACATCTATTTTATTCGACTTAATTCTTCATACGAAGTTTTACTAACCTTTTAGGGGGTTAACATATTGTTCACTGTTGTAAAGAACGGAATTGTTCATGCACCGGAAAACATAGGTCGGAAGGATATACTTATTGGTGCCGGTAAAATTCTCATGATTAGCCCAGATATTGATATACACAACAGCATTTTTGATTATGATGAAATAGATGCAGGTGAATGCTTAATATTACCTGGGTTTATTGACCAGCATGTCCATATAGCAGGCGCTGGAGGTGAAGGAGGTCCTAGAACACGGACCCCCGAAATAGGTTTAAGTGAGCTAACTACTGGCGGTATTACCACTGTTGTAGGATTACTGGGTTTTGATGGAATGACCAGAAGTATTAGTGATTTGTTAGCTAAAGCGAAAGGCTTGGAAGAGGAAGGTATAACTTCATATATCTATAGTGGAACTTACGAATTGCCTACAAGGACTATTACTGGGGCAGTAAAGTCAGACTTGGTTCTTATTGATAAAGTTCTGGGCATAGGAGAAATAGCAATTTCTGATCACCGCTCAGCTCAACCTACTGTTGAAGAAATGATTAGGCTTGCTGCTGAAGCAAGAATAGGCGGAATGATTGGGAATAAAGCCGGGGTAGTTCATGTCCACTTAGGTGAAGGAAAAAACGGAATGTCACTAATATTTGACAGTGTAAGCAGGTCTGATATACCAATAACGCAGTTTGTTCCAACTCACGTTAATAGATTGTCAGGATTATTTGATGAAGCTATGACCTTTCTGAGGGATGGCGGGGTTATTGATCTGACATCTGGATTTTCTTCCAAACACGATTCGCCTGAAGCAGTAGAGGTATATATGGGGTTAGAAAAAATAATTAGAAGTGGACTTTCCCTGGAAAGAGTTACGGTTAGTTCAGATGCCAATGGAAGTATGCCTGTTTTTAATGATTCGGGAGAACTGGAAAAATTAGCGAAAGGCTCAGTCAAGCCTCTTTGGAATGATATATGTAAAGCTATTCACGAAGAAGTGGTTTCGATTTCCACAGGAGTTGCTTTAATAACAAAAAACCCTGCTAAGATTTTGAAGCTCTATCCTAAAAAAGGTATCGTATCTGTTGGCAGTGATGCTGATCTTGTTATCGTTAATAAAGAATCTCTTAAAATTGAAAAGGTTTTGGCAAAAGGAAGACTGATGGTAGATAATGAACAACCTTTGGCCTGGGGAACATTCGAAAAGCAATAAAAAGAGGCGGGTGACTATTGCCCGCCTGCAGATCCTTCCGCACTAGCGCCTTGACCACCACTCTCGCCGCTCTGTCCACCGCCTTCTCCCCCTTGACTACCGCCCTGGATAATTTTCATAAGCGCCTGTTGAACAGAAGAACTAATGGCTTGTGACATCCCTGGAGTTTCCATGGCCTTCTTAATGTGTTCCTGAAGCTCTTTTTGAATTTCAGGAGTGGCCAACGCTTTTGTCAGTTCCTTATTTAACTGGGTGCTGACTTTTGGTGTACTAAGGTTTTCAGCTAACTTTTCTTGTATAAGTTTGTCCGCTTCTGGAGTTAACAGCAAATCCTCCAGTCTTTGGGTCTTTGCTGCATCTTCAATGGTCATTTGGACCTCAGGCTTTTTCATTTGTTCCTCGACTTGTTTTTTTACCTCTTCGTTACTAACCTCCGGTTTTTTCTGAGGAGACCCACCACCGCCAACCTGAAAAGAGCAGCCAGAAAAATTCAATAAAAGAACAGTCAATATCAAACAAATTGCTGAATTGATAAATTTTGGCATTAGTCCTTTTACTCCTTCCTAACAGAATATATTTAGATTTCCGCTAAATAAGGAGTTTTATTCTTATGCCGGGTTATAAAGGGGCAGAACGAAACCGATTTGTGTTCCGTTTCCAATTTTGCTGTCCACTTTAACTGTACCACAATGGGATTCTATTATTTGTCGAACAATAGCAAGCCCAAGACCTGTGCCTCCATGTTGGCGGTTTCGTGCTTTATCTACCTTATAAAATCTCTCCCAAATCAGGGGCAGCTCTTCTGCTGGTATACCTTCTCCCATGTCTTTAACCAACACTACAACAGTGTCGTCTGATTTTTCAACAGTGATCGTGATGTCACTGTTTATCGGTGAATAACGATTGGCATTATCCAATAGGTTTGTGATCACCTGTTCCAGTCTGTCATAGTTGCCGTTTACGAATATCTCGTCATCAGGAAGATTTGCTAATTGTATATTTTGATTTTTTTCTTCAGCAGATGGTTTGAATTTTTGGATTGAGTGTTCAATTACATTAATAAGGTTAACGGGCGCAGTCCCTGTTTCGGGGGGGCCAGATTCAATCCTCGATAAATAAAGCAGTTCATTAACCAGTCTTGACAGCCTGATGGTTTCCTTGTGAATTATGTTCAAATACCTGGCACGGTCCTCTGGTGTTTTATCTTTTCTATCTATCATTGCTTCGATAAAACCTTGTATATTAGACAGCGGGCTTCTGAGTTCATGCGATACGTCTGCCACAAAATCTCTGCGTAGTTTTTCCTGTTTTTCGATCTGTGACGCCATATGGTTAAATGCCTCTGCAAGGTCACCAATTTCATCGTTTTGGGGAACTCTAACCCTTTTTGAAAAGTCTCCTTTTGCCAGGTGCTTGGATAACTTGTTAATTTCCCTCAACGGGCTGGTGACATATTTGGCCATAAAATGTACCACAATGGTGGCAAAAATTGTAGAAACCAGCGCTGAGTAGATAAACAGATTTCTTACCTTTTCTGTGGTTTGAGTAATACCGATAATAGGCGAAAACATGATTGTACCGCCAATTATTTTGTTGTTGTGCTCTATTGGTGTAACCACCCAAAGAGCTGTTTCATCAAATAATTTCGATTTCCCTTTTCTAACGCTTGTCTTACCACTATTCATCGCTTTGATATCCCGTGCGTCGATAAAATCCCCTTCATGCTCTCTAGCTTTGGATGCAGCAGCAACAGTTCTTCCTGTTGGGTCAATGATCCAGATCTCAGTTCCAAGGTTTTTTTCTGCACCGTTTAACAATGAAACGACGGTTCCTGGATATCTGTTATCAATCAAATAAGGTTTAACAAGGTTAGAAATGTTGGAGGCCTTGGTAATCATCTCCATCTGTTTGTTAAATAAAAAATAGTTATTTATTAAAAACGAAAGCAATACCCCGAGCATAGTTAAAGTAGAAATAACGATGCAAAAGTACAGGACTATCATTTTTATGAAGAGTCTAACCCTCATGACACTCATCCCTCTCAGTTGGTTTAGACCTCAAATTTATAGCCTACTCCCCATACTGTGTGAATAAAATTATCAGGTCCATCTGCCGCTTCCAACTTTTTTCGGATTCTCTTTATTGAAGAATCTACTGCCCTGGTGTCACCTATAAAGTCAAAACCCCAAATAGCATCAAGCAATTTGTCTCTGGAAAAAACTCTACCGGCATTTGAGGCCAGCAGCCATAAGAGTTCAAATTCTTTCGAGGTAAGTGCAGCTATTTCGTTGTTTATCCTGACTTGGTAAGTGCTGCCGTCCAGAATGATTCCGGGAAACCTAATAATATTTTCGTTGTTATCAACGGATTGGGTCCTTCTGAGAACAGCCTTTACTCTGGCCGCAACTTCCTTTGGACTAAAGGGTTTTGTTATGTAATCATCTGCTCCGAGTTCAAGTCCGAGAAGCTTATCTGTTTCTTCACCCTTAGCAGTCAGCATAATGATAGGGATACTGCTAATACCACGTATCTCCTTACATAAGTCCAAGCCGTTTTTGCCTGGAAGCATTACATCAAGAATGACAATAACCGGATTTGTATCCTTTATCCGGTTAATGACCTGACCACCATTATGCTCCACGTCTACCTCAAATTCGTCTTCCAGATACATTTTTACCAGTTCGCAAATATGCGGATCATCATCCACAACAAGAACCGGTTGTTTCATTTTTATCACCACCGTTTATTTCCGTATAAAATCTAAGTGCACATTCATCCCTTAAGATTTGGCGGGACTTTTTTAAATTGTCCGTTCTCTACATTGTATAAATTTGAGAAAACAATACCACCAGAATGAAACTTTTCCAGAATGAGAAATAGCGAATCCTCAAAAAAACGAATTGAAAGACCGCATCCGGCTGAGATTTCTCTAGGAGTAGGAACAACTAAAAATGATACACCGCATTCATCCAGCACTTTTTCTGCGTGAAGGGCATTATGTGTTGTGGGAAACGTTATTGTAAAATACTTGTCAGCTTTTAACAGGCTTTTTTTTGACATAATATTCCTCTGCAATAATTTTCTTTTAAATAAAATAATATCACACTTATTTTAAACATTGAACTTTTTTTTAGTCACAATCAATTTTTCAGAATCAAAAATCTAAAAAAATGATGTTGGATAGAGGAAAATTATGTCGATTAGTCGAAGAAATATAATACTTTTGGGTTTGGGAGGAAAAAATGAGCGCAGACGTAATCAACATTAAGGGTACTAAAAATGGCCTTGTAATAATGATTGACCCTAATAAGGATTTTGAGGAGTTAAAGAACACACTCAAAACAAAAATAGAGTCGTCCAGAGGTTTTTTTAAAGGTGCTAAATTTACTTTTCATCTCGGTAAGCATAATTTAACTGATGAAAACACAAAAGAATTGGAGGCAATTTGCTGTCAACACGGATTGATCGTCGATAACGGAATTGCTTGGCCGAGTCAAGTACCGGCGAAAGAACACATATCCAAAACACCTGAAATTCTCCGTGAAAAAGCCATGTCTGATAAAGTAAGGCCACTGATGAGGGAAGCGTCCCCGTCAATTCCAACGGTTGGTGTTTTGGAAAGTGATAAAAAACCATGTCTTTTTGTAAACAAAAGCCTCCGGTCCGGCCAAAGAATAAAATTTGACGGAAATGTTTTTGTGTTTGGAGATATTAACCCAGGTTCAGAAGTCACTGCCAATGGTGATATCGTTGTAATGGGCAGTCTTCGCGGTGTTGTTCATGCTGGGGCAAACGGAAATAATGATGCTATAATTATGGCATACAAGCTTAATCCCATACAGCTTAGAATAGGTTCAGTCATTAGTCGCCCACCTGAAAACAACAGTGCCAGTAGATATCCGGAAATTGCCCGGATACGGGAAGGTCAAATGTTAATTGATCCCTATCTAACTCATGGACTAAAATAAATTTAAATAAAATAATTCTTAAAAAAGAAAATGAACAAGAAAAAAAGCAGGCATGACCTGCTTTTTTTTACTCATCAAATGTTATCGCCTGAGTGGGACATTCTTCTGCACACGAACCACAATCCAGACAATCATTTTCCCTAACAACTTTAGCCTTGTCATCTTTAAGTTCAAATACGTCTCCTGGGCAGTAATCTACACAATTACCACATCCTTCACACTTTTCTTCATCAATTTTCGGTGGCATATGTGCACCTCCAACTTATAAACTTAAGATAAATCTATTCTATATAAAGGAAAATATTCTTAAGGAAAGTATTCTTAAGGAAAGTATTCAATTACATTAAAAAACTGGACCCTGTGGTCCAGTTTCAGTGTATGCCTATTTTTTTAATGCCAAGAGATAAATTTCCTCACCCTCGTGCAGTTGGTTGAAATCTTTCTCATACTGTTCGAGTTGACTAATTTCTTTTTTATCAAGATTGGCAATATCCATCTCATTTAGTTTATTCACATAAAATCCTCCTTTAAGTATTATCGAAAATATTATAACCATAGCTGGGGAAACTTATAATTATTACTTCGTATAAATATTATTATTTTCACAGAAAATAAAACTGGTGCAATAAATAAATAGGAGGTTATAGATGTCAAGAAGACGTGGAATTATGTCTGATTCTCTCAAGTATGAACTTGCGAAGGAGCTTGGCGTCTTAGATACCGTACAACAGGAAGGATGGGGTGAGGTTTCCTCTAGAAACTGCGGTAACCTTGTTCGGCTAGCAATCGAAAAAGCGGAACGAATGATGGCCCAGTCCACTAACCAGCAAAATTCCTAAAAAAATTTGCACCTGCCAGGAGGAATTTACCCCCTCCTGGTATAAGTAATATTAATCAAAACAAAATATCCATAAAACATTTTCATCAGGATTGGAGGAGAGAACATG
Source organism: Thermincola carboxydiphila (assembly GCA_016841045.1). Lineage (GTDB taxonomy): Bacteria > Bacillota > Thermincolia > Thermincolales > UBA2595 > JAENZX01. The sequence continues at coordinate 254,729 of JAENZX010000003.1, read as the reverse complement.
ATAACAGAAAGCACTGTAATTTTAGAGGTGCTCACTAAGTATCCCAAGTCATTAAGCGTCTTCGCCAAATATGGTCTCAAGTGCCTTGGTTGAGGCGGGGTTGCATACGAAAGTCTTGGGCAGGCTGCTCAAGTTCACGGAATTAACCTTGACGCGTTATTAAAAGATTTAAAAGAACTCGAAAACCAATAAGGATCATAAACTCAAAAGGAGCTCAGCTTGAGCCCCTTTTTTTATTAAGACACGATAATTTGATTTGCTTGTCTGGTTAATAGTATTCCGATAATTGTCTTGGCATCTTTTATCTCTCCTGACATTACCATGGATAGGGCTTTAGAATAAGGAATTTTATGAAGTTCGATAAATTCCTCACTATCAGCTTCACGTTGATCCTGGTAAAGGTCTGAAGCTAGGTATAAATACAATACCTCATTACTAAAACCGGGAGTTGTAAAAAATACCGATAGACACTGCCATTCTCTGGCACCGAAGCCTGTTTCTTCTGCCAGTTCGCGTTTAGCACATTCCAGAGGGTCTTCATCTTTTTCCAGTTTACCTGCGGGTAATTCCCAAAGAACTTCGCCGACAGCATACCTAAACTGCCTAATTAACACAATTTCATTTTGTTCTGTGAGAGCAGCAACTACTGCGGCTCCTGGATGAAAGACCACTTCCCTGCTGGATTCTTTTCCATCCGGTAATTCTACTCTATCTACCTTTAGGTTAATAAACTTTCCATTAAAAACCCCTGTGCTGTCAATGGTCTTTTCCTTCATCACAATACCCCCTCTAAATTTAATTTTGGGCTTTCTATATAACGATTTATTAAAATTGATAAAACTTTGTCCCTAATATTTTCAGGTACGCAAAGAAAATTCATTACTAACTGTGCCTGATCAGCAGAAATTCCGTATAGTTCAAATGTCAGGGCATTGGCTAGACACTGTTTTTCACAAAACATATTATCTGTAAGATGACCTGAAGCTAGTTCGGTGCCAATATCTTTTATAGAATTTATTAATTCTGCATTAAGGATAGTCGAAATTGGTATAATTGGCAGATTGGCCAGATAAGTGCTGTTAAACCGCAGATATCCCCCCTGAAGGTGAACTGACCAGTAAAGAATGCTGTAATAGAGATTTAGGACGTAAGAATTAAAAAGAACTGCCAGATAATACAGGTCATAGTCTGTGTCACCCTGACAAATAAAATACACCCTGCCAACAAGCCGTTCTTCAAAGTCGATTGCCGCAGTCAAGTATTTGGCTATTCCTGGGAATACTAGTTTAGGTCCCTTGATAGATAACCATTTTTGGGAGCTAAAACAGGTTAAATCTATAAAAACATCTGAGTCAATACTATATCTGTTGATATGGCCTGCCTGAATAAAAGGGTGATAATTGCTCTTTTCGTTGATGGGAATTTGATCTTCTTTTTTCACCCATCGGCTAAAACCGGAACGAGCAATCCCACAGTGTATACTATCAGACGGGATTCTGTGACCGGCGTCCTCAATCTTTCTGATTATTGGTAAAACATCGCTATTTAGTCGGGTTGTTATAATAAAACTGCTGTTTCCCTTAAACAAGTTACGTCCTGCCAGAACAGGATTAGCGTTTTTTAGTTCTTCCCATGAAGATATACTGAAGATCCTCGTAATGCTTTCTTGACATGGGGTAGACTTTTTGGCGCATATAATTACTGGATAAACTGAGGTGTTTTTAAAGCTTTTGAGAGTAGAAACGTCAACAATTTCGCATATTTCGCAAGAGTTGACCAGTTGTTGGCGTAGGTTCAAACCATAGTCAGCCGCCATGAACTTATTTGAAGTAATATAGCTTAATACACCATCTTTTTTGAGCAAGTCCATACCCTGCTCAATGAAGAGGACGGATAGGTCGTACTGACCTGATGCCGTCCGGTAATTATCCCTGTAATATTTTTTGAGCATGGTTGGAATAAGTTTATTGGAGACATATGGAGGATTACCGATAATTATATCAAAACCAGGTTCTCTTCCATTATTCTTAAAGACAGAGGGATAACACTTTGGCCAGTCAATACCCTCACTGATGTTTCCTCCTATTTTACAGAGGGCATTGCCCTTTTTGATTTGCGACATCCACAACTGTTTAATATATTGAAGGCTTTCAACACATGGTGCTTTAGCTTTGACTGCAAGGGTTAGGGCAAAGATAGATGTTAATACAGCCTGATGGTCAATATCAATCCCATATATGGATTCAATAGCGGCTTGAGCTGGAACACCGCTGTCTATAAGCTTATGTAGAAATTCGATTAAAAAGGATGCTCCGCCGCAAGCTGGGTCAAGTATCTTGAGGTTATGAAACTGAAACTTGTTATTAGGCATTAAATAGTCTAGAGACATATCAAACATATATTTAATTATATATGGTGGGGTATAATAGGAACCCTGCTTTTTTCTTTCAGCGGAAACACTTTTTGAAAGCATCATTTCATGTACCCGTCCTGGAATATGAAGAAGTTCTGAAGATGCCTCGGTTAAAAAACTATTTATTTCAGATAATAACATTTGATTTGTTAAGTTCTCAACCTGTAAATCTTCAAAGAATTCTGGGAACACTGAAATTAATTCGGAATTTCTGTTTATCACCTCGGTAAGATTTACTTCACAATGGAGGTCGTTAAAAATCTTCCTAGAATTTAAAATCCGGTCTGCCAATAACAGGTAAATTAACTTTTGGATATTTTCCCTAACAATCACCGAATTATCATTGCTATTTAAAATACTATGCAGCCCCACTTTATTTCCCCCAGCTATTAGGCTTTTATAAGTTTTTAAAAAATATAAAGACAATCTATAATAAAAGGCCAGCCTTATGAGGCAGCCTTTTTTGATGAAATGAAAAGAGTTTGGGGCTCTGTTTGTTTGGAAATATTTAAAAGAACTCCTACAGCAGTTAGCTTAAAGATAACTGACGAACCTCCAAAACTGATAAACGGGAGTGTTATGCCGGTTACCGGCATTGATGATGTAACAACTGCAATGTTTATTGCAGCTTCTACAAGGATCATGGTTGTAATTCCGCTGGCAAGGAGACTACCAAAGGTATCTTTAGAATTGTAAGCTACCATATATCCCCTGGCTGCAAAAAGCAAAAACAGTATAATGATAAATAAAGCGCCAATAAAACCCAATTCTTCCGCCAAAATGCTAAAAATGAAGTCTGTGTGCTGTTCGGGAATATGTCCGAACTTTTGCATTGAACGGCCAAGGCCAACGCCAAACATCCCACCTGACCCTATTGCATATAAGGACTGGATAATCTGATACCCAAAACCTGCCGGATCTTTAAAGGGATCAATGAAAGCAAGATACCTTAAAAAACGATATGATTTAGAGACCATGTCGTTTATAATTGCAAGAGTAACTAATACAATACCTGCAGACATAAGCACTGTTAGATGTCGTTTTGAAACCCCGCCGGCAAAAAGCATTAGAAATGATGTAGATAACATAACCAGACCGGTACCAAAATCGGGCTCAAGGATTACCAGTCCAACAAGAAGGCCAATTACCAGCAGAGCAGGAAGTACACCCTGTTCAAAGGATTTGATCTTCTCTTTTTTGACACTGATAATGTAAGCCAGTATCAGGACTAGGCACAATTTAACAAATTCTGAGGGTTGAAATCCACGGTCTCCGATTGAAATCCAACCGTGAGCACCATTTCTCTTTTCAAAGAAAAATACTGCTGTTAAAAGAAAAATAGAAAGGTACAGTGCCGGTTTAACACACTGTTTCCACTTACGATAATCGATAGTCGATACAAAAAACATGCCTGCAAGACCAATTAAGACTGATATAAATTGTTTGTTAAAATAATAGAATGGGTCTGCAGCTCCATTGTTACTCTTAAGTACTGCCGCAGCAGTTTTGGCAGAGCTGGCGCTTAAGACCATAATAATACCGATGCATAATAAAAGAAGCACCGGAATTAAAGTATACCAATCTAATAAACGCTTTCGCACAATATATTACTCCTCTGGATTGTTTATACAATTGAAATTCTAAAGTTGAATTCTACAAGAGTAGTAAAAATTCCTGTAATATACCTGTAATATATTAGATGTTTTTAATAAGAGCCGCCGCTTCCTGTGCTTCCGGGCCTGAGTTGACAGTATTCAGAACTTGACGTGCTTTAATAGTTTCATTAAGGTTAATGTATGTCCTACCAAGCCACAAACGGGCCTTAGTACTTGTAGGTTCATGCTTGACCGCTTTTTCGAAAAGTTCTTTTGACCGCCCGAAGTAACCTAGTTGGAAATACGACTCCCCTAATGCCATCATTGTAGGGACATGGTTTGGAGAAAATGCAGAAACTTTCTCCAGCTTAACAATACTGTCATCAAACCTGCGATATTTAAGGTCAATAAGCCCAAGACAATATAATGCGGAAATACTGTTATCTTCTGCAAATGCTTTTTCCATCAGAGCTTTAGCTTTGGCAAGTTGGCCAAGTTGAAAATAAGTCCATCCATCTTGGACCAGAGTGCTGCCTTTTCCGCCTGTAAGGTCCATCTGTCGTTCTACCCATACAGATGTTAAGTTATTCCTCATTTCTTGTAATGTTGGGAAATTGATCTGCAGCAGAAAAGAAACTAGCATTGCCGTTAGAATTATCAAAAACGATGCCCTTAAGTTAAGGAAATTAATCTTTGCTGAATTCATAATTAGCGTGCCTCCCCCAGTTGAATTCAGTTCTATTGTACAACGGGGGTGATAAATAATATGTTGAAAACGCACGCTTGTCCATCAACAAATAACATCAGAAAACGACCGGATGTCAAAAAGTTTATTTTTTATCTCCAACAAGAGCGCTAAGTTGGTAAATGATGAGACTGGAAACAACAGCGAAATCCTCTGTTGGAAGGTAATTGGCAGCCGACCCGTCAAAAAGGACATTGCCCGATGCTGGAAACTCTTCGTCAGCACTGTACAGAACGTAGGTTATAGGTACCCGTGGGAAAGCGTAAATAGTCAGACTTGTATCTCCCAGTGTCTCTTTTTTAGCACCCATAGTCTGAGCCAGTTGGAAAAACTGTTCCTGTTTTTCGCCGAAAATCTTAACCATAGGATTGATTGTCCGTCTGGTAAAAGGATCAATATATATAGCACCGTCGGGAAGTTCCTTAAAAGAAATCCACTTATTTTGCAGCGGGGCACCATTGGCCGTAATCAGGTAATGTAGAATTAATATTTTGACGTTTATCTGAACTTCGTCAGGTTTATCTTTACGGCTTACAATCCCATCAGGATAAGAAACAAGATACTGTTCTCCAAGGTAATTAACTGTAAAAATTTTAGCCTGTTCTTCATAGGTTACGCCGGAATTTCTTGCTATTTCGGCAGGGTCTTTCATGGAAAGTTTATTTTTAGCGTGATCGTAAGCGACATCCAAATTCAAGTAAGTTTTATTCAAAAAGATTACCTCCCTATAATGTTATCGATTCCAGATAGTCTACCATTCGTGCCGCTGAATTGGGTTTTCCCATATTAGCTGTCATTTCCCTCATTTGTTTAAGTTTGATTTGGCATGACAGGAGTAGCTTTAGCTGAGGAACAAGATACTGGGTTTTTCGAACCTTTACAGCTACGCCGGTGTTTAATAAAAAATCAGTATTCCTAAACTCCTGACCGGGAAGTGGGTTTACTATTATCATAGGAAGTCCCTGTGATAGGACTTCTGCTGTTGTAAGCCCTCCAGGTTTAGAGACGATAAAGTCACAGGCAGCCATTACTTCGGCTACGTTTTCAATAAATCCGAAAATCTTAACTTTATTATTGACAAACATTGTTTGTAGTTTGGTCCATAACTTATCATTCCTGCCTGCGATGGTAACTATCTGTAAATCGAGGTCGGCATTTCCCAGGCTTCTTATCACTTCTTCAATTTCGCCAAGACCTAGACCGCCACCCATGACCAGTATAGTAACCTTTTCTTCAAGCCCAAGTTTTCTGCGTGTTTCTTTTTTGTCTCCCCTAACCATAAACTGCCTGCGCAGGGGTATTCCTGAACACATTATCTGTTCTTCTTTCACACCGTATTCCTGTACTTCATATTTTAACAGTTCGCTGGGGAGAATGTACTTGTCTATATGTTCATGTACCCAAAACGGGTGTATTGTAAAATCAGTCAAAACAGCTATAAGTGGTACATTTATTTTCCCCTGCCCTTTTAGGATGGATAGAATACCGGCAGGAAAAGCATGGGTACACACAATTGCCTGAGGGTTAAATTCTGTAATCAGTTTTTCCATCTTGACTGACAACAGTTTTGACAAAATATGCCCGAGATCTACAAACTTATCTTCATCTTCAGCTTGAGAGTATAGGTAACCCCATATTTTGGGGCTGAACCTGAGGCTTTCCATGTAACTGCCGACGATGACTTTATTAAGCATAGGGTTGATATATTTAAATGTATCGACAAGTCTTGTCTGGCAATAAGGATAGCGATGTTCTATCTCCTGCATAACGGCCCTGGCTGCTAAATCATGCCCTGCCCCAATGGAAACCGAACAAAATAAGACCCTTTCCATAACATCTCCCCAACTTTAGTCAGCAAGGCGCTAACTATTAATGCGCTAAATCAAGCTTTTTAATCTTCTTGTTATAATATACCACAATTTAACCTGAGTCAAAAGGCGGGAGATGTAAAATAATATCTATTGAACCTATACATTTACGATCGGGGGAAAAATGAAACATATAAGCACTATTTATCTGATAGGTATAGGAATAATCACAGGTATTGTCAATGGGCTTTTGGGAATCGGCGGCGGGACAATTCTAATTCCAGCAATGGTTTTTTTGCTTGGGGTTACCCAGCACCAGGCTCACGGAACATCGTTGGCAATTATCCTTCCCACTACTCTTGCCAGCTGCTTTATTTATTGGCTGAATAAGGACATTGATTTTATGATGGCTGTTCAGGTGGCGGCCGGCGGGATGGCAGGTGGATATCTTGGTGCTAAGTTGATGAATAAATTCTCGGGTGAGAGGCTGCGCCAGTTCTTTGGTGTATTTATGTTTCTGGCCGGGCTAAGGATGATGTTTTGATGCTGGTAACTATAATAGGTTTTTTTGCGGGAATTTTAAGCGGCTTGGCAGTAGGCGGAGGCACTCTCCTGGTACCTGCTCTCGTTTTCTTAAAAGGAATCCCACAACATACAGCTCAGGGTGTCACCCTTTTATCTTTTATTCCAACTGCTGCTGTTGCTGTTATTACTCATTACAGGCAGGGTAATGTAAGACCCCACCTTGCGCTGCTGCTGGCATTTGGCACTATTGGTGGTGCAGTCATAGGGTCTCTTATAGCGGTAAGAATACCTGCAGGTTTGTTGAAAAAAATATTTGGCCTTTTTCTTATGGGAATGGGGATTTACGAATTTTGTTGTAAGGCAAAATTATCTAAACGCGATAAGGCAAAGAATTAATGCAAATGATAATAATAATAATAATTAATAAATTGTTAATTATTTTCCGGAAGGTCTGTAACGACTGAAGTAGAATTATTGTTAGAGAACTAAAGGAGGTACCCAAATGCATCCATACAGATGTCAGGTTTGCGGCGAAACATATCTTGGTTCTAGCACTCCCGACCGCTGTCCATTCTGTGGCGCGGCGGGATCAGAACTAAAGAAAGCTTCTCTGTGGTATGACAGAGGCGCTTTACAGATGAGCCAGCAAAGCAGAGATAATTTAACCAGGGCTTTGGAACTGGAAATAAATAATGCGGCATTTTACAAATGTGCCTATAACCAGGCCTCAAACCAAATCTCACAGGCTATTTTCAAGAGGCTGATGAAACAGGAACAAGAACATGCAGAACTTATTTCTAAAGCATTGGGGATTCCAATGCCTGAAGTACCCACAGGTACGTGCAAAGGATCAGACCCGGACAATTTTATTGAAGCTCACGACCATGAGGATGAAGCCATAAACCATTATCTAAAATCGGCTCAGGATGCCACAAAAGCAAATGAACCTGAAGTAGCTTACATCTTCAGGCAGTTGGCGGAGATTGAAACTGAACACCTTATTTTAACCAATATGTACAAATAAGAGAGACCGGTCAAAAACCGGTCCCCCCTATATTCCCTGTTACAGATGCTGCCTGATTATATTCGGGCAGCATCTGCTTTTATTTGCTTCAAAAATTGATAAAATCCTCTTGATCCTTCAGAACAAAATAAAAGAAACGGTTTAACACAGAGATACTCACTGGCACTACTCAATGGTCCTGAGGACACAGAGATCACAGAGAGAAACTGCCAACGTCAACTTAGATTTTCTATCCAGGCAGCAGTGTTACTTTTGTTAAATACATTGCATCTCTGTGTCCTCTCTTTTACCGCACACATGAATCCTTCACTCTGTGGTTCAATCGTTCTTTTTGATTTTCTTGTGTACTTGAAAAGATTTATGAGTAGCCACTAGAACACAGATAATGCAACTATCTATACTGGGGTTACTATGTATGCGTGTTGATACGTGTAAATTGAATGAGACTGGCCGGGGCCAGTCTCTACCGTTTTCTAACTGCTAACTGTTTTTTACTGATTAAACTTGACAGGTACCATGAGTTCCTCTATCATTTTGCCGTTTTCCATGTTCTCATAGGAGAAAATTACGCTGCCGGATGGGTTGGTGGCCTTCTCAAAGGGCAGATTTACATCAAAATTTCCCCAAGCCGGTGCACCTGCATCTGACATCATAACCTTTTCTGCCAGAACGTTGTGTCCATCCTCAATAACAATACGGAAATTGGCCTCAAATACCCTTGCCTTGCCCTGTATTTTAACAGGGCTAGTTATCTTATCCCCTTCTAAAGGTGAAAATACTATGAAGTTTTTGCTTACGGCAAATTGCTTGCCTTCCGGGATTTCTATTACATCAAGCTTCATTTCACTGTTGGATTCGTCAGATTTGACAACTTCTACAGGCTTTCCATTATCAAGAATACTCATCAATTCAAAGGGATAAACACTGCTGCCGGCGTAATCTTCTTCGGCCGGCTTTATGATGTCGGCTGTAACTACCCACTTATCATCCTGTTTTTCAACCTTATTCACTGATACCTTGTATCCTTCTGAGAACATCTCTCCCTGGCTTATTAGTAAAAGCCTGTAATCGCCCTTCTTTTGCATGAAAACACCTTGGTAAGGCTTATACCTGTCGGCCCACTCCTTCGCCCCTTCTACTGGAGAATTAAGGCCTATGACGTAATCCTTTTTCCCATCCTGTTTCTGCTGCGGTTCTTCCTTTGCTGTATCTGGTGGTAGCTTAGGATCATCATTTTTGCCAAAGAAGGAGCAGCCTGAAAGAACAAAAGCAAAAATCATTATAACTGATAACATTTTTTTCATAAGATTCAACCTCCATCAGTTTTTGGTTGTGAGTCTTAGTATAGTATTCGGAGGAAGCGCATGTATTATAGGGTATGGATGTGGTTTTTTTCTGGTATTACCCTACATCCCATATATATCCCCGATCAAATAACCGCAGACATGCATCAACTACCTGTGGATCATAGAATATTCCTTTATTGTTTCGAATTTCTTTAAGGGCTGCTTCTAATCCCAGTCCAGCCCGATACGGGCGGTGTGATGCCATGGCCTCTACAACGTCTGCCACGGCCATTATTCTTGCTTCCAGAATAATATCCTCTCCAGCCAGGCCTAAAGGATAGCCGGTGCCATCGAAACGTTCCTGATGTTGGAGGACGGTTTGGGCTACTGGATAATCAAAGGGTATTTTCTGAACGATCTCAAAACCTACTTCAGGGTGGTTTTTTATAATCGACATCTCAAGGTTACTTAAACGTCCCGGTTTGTTTAGAATCTCTATAGGAACGCCCACTTTGCCTATATCATGAAGGAGACCTGAAATTTTTATACCCTCAATCATTTCTTTAGAACAGTTCATTTCATTGGCAATGGCGACTGCAAGCTGGCTCACACGCTGCTGGTGACCAACTGTATACGGATCGCGCTTTTCAGCGATAATTGTAAGGGCATTAACAGTTTCCTGAAGGGTATTGCGAAGGTATTTGAGACTTTCCTTCAGCTTGTATTCCGCACTTTTACGGTCAGTAATATCATGACCGGCGCTAAGCAGATGAGTACATTGACCAGCTTTGTTAAAAATCGGTGTAAGAGTAGTGACGGTCATAATACGTTCATTAGGCAGGTCGACTATCTCATCGTATGTAAGTGGTTTTCTCTGTGAGATAGCTTGTTTATACTTTTCTAGAGCATATGAACAAGCCGGTTCTGGTAAAAGTTCATGTACCTGTTTACCCATAACTTGCTCCTGTTGTAAGCCTAATCGGTCAAGGAACGACTTGTTAACAAAAGCACAGGTAAACATATCCTTAGATTCAACCTTAATCAGGCATATCAAATCAGATACAGTATTATGTATTAATGAAAGATGCTTCTCGCTGGTTTTTAAGTCTCTCTCCGCTTTCTTTCGGACGATAATATGGGCTAGTTTATCGGCAATGCGTTTAAGAAACTCTTCATCTTTTCTTTGGGGTTGATAACCCTCATCAAGGTAAACATTTATGACTCCAACAGTTTTGTTAGAGTAAACAATTGGAACAGAATATTGACAATGTGGTTCCATTTGGTCATATATAATTTCGTGTTCAATGCTTGACGAAGTACTGAATACGACCTCTTTGGACTGAGCCGCCATTCCGCATAGGCACTGCCCGAAAGCAACCCTTTCACATAAAAGTTTGTTTGTCTCTTTAATTTTTCTTTGAGCCTTTAAGACAAGCTCTCTTTCACTTTCGTCAACAAGGAAAATACATCCCCATGATTTTAAGGGAACCCAGGGGATATCAGAAATCAATTCGAGAGCGTGATTCAAGACTTCAGTGAGGGAAGCTCCCTCTAAAGATAACCGGTTAATAGCGTCGGAAGTCTTGAGTATATCATAGTTTCGGCGCAGTTTCTCCTCCATTTTATATCTATAAACTACTTCTCCGATATATCCGGCAACTTTTTCGAGAAATTTAACTAATTTTTGTGATATTTTACCTTCTTTTTCATCTGCCAGATGAATTGTTCCCATGACATCTTTATAATATCTTATTGGAATAACCGCAATAGATTTGAAACCAATCTTTATGCAAGTTCCACGGTAATTACTGCTTTGGCAGCCTGTAAGGCAGTGTGAAAAATTTGAAAGATTATTGGAATAGAAGGAGCCTTTTGGTGTCCTGTAGGGGCTTTCATCAGTTATGCATTCTTCTCTGATAACCCTTGTACAGATACATCTATCATCTAACGGCAGCCAGTTTTCGGTACTGCGGAATTCGTTGGAAAACCCAATACATGCTTCATATGGAGCTATCCCCTCTTCATTAACCAACCGTATGCCGACAGAGTTGCAGTTGCTCCAGTTTCTTAACATCTTGACAACCGAATCGAAGTATTCCTTTCTGGATGAGGCTTTAACTGCAATTTCTTTGATGGCGTCCACGGCATTAACACTATCGATGGTTTCTCTATATTCAGTAACATCTCTTACTACAACTATAAAAAAATGATTTTTTTCATCACGGATATCGGAAATCGTTACTTCAACATCAATAACACTGCCGTCTTTTTTCTTGTGGGAGGTCTCGAAACGGCTTGTCCCCTTTTCTATAACAAGCTCTAAATGTTTTAAAAACTGTTCCTGATCGAGACGTGCTTCAATATAACTAATAGTTTTTCCCGGTAATTCGCCATCTGAATACCCTGACAAGGTGCAGTAAGCGTGGTTAACATAAGTGATTCGGCACTTTTCATCAATAATCATGAGACCGTCGATACAATTTTGGGTAAATTTATGGAAGACGCTATTCCCAAAATGATTTGTCTCGTTATCGCATTTGTCTGAAGGTATGTTCATCTGTAATACTCCTCCTTTCAAATCAAATGAGCCTATATCTATTGGTTAATTTCCATAATAAGCGTCAATTACCTGAATTTGTCTATAAATAGAGATGAAATTTAACCCCGCCAATTTTTCGGCGGGGTTTTGATTTAACGACATTTTTTGCAATATCCATAAAATTTTAACTGATGGTCTACAATCTGAAACCCACTCTTTTTCTCAATAGCAGTCTCAAGAGTTTCCAGAAGGTCGTCTTCGAACTCGGCTACAGTTCCACATTTCTTACATATCAAGTGATGGTGATGGTGGACATCGGCTTCATAAAACTCATACCTTGCCCGACCGTCACCAAAGTCCATTTTCTGAAGTACTTTTAGTTCAGCAAAGAGGTCTAGAGTTCTGTAAATGGTAGCCATTCCAATTTCGGGATGAGTTTGTTTGACTATCCCGTAAACATCTTCTGCACTCAAATGCTTCTCAGGATTTTTGGTGAATATTTCAAGAATAATTTTTCTTTGTGGTGTAAGCTTATAATCTTTATCATACAGTTTTCTTCTGACAACATCAAGGGTATGCTCCAACTGTTTCACCCCTAATAATTCTTCAATTAATTATATGGTAATTGAGAATTAATGTCAACATTTAGAAAAAATACGTTTAGATAAATACGTTATCAAATGTCATCAACTGAAATACGCAAATAATAAGTACTATCATTTAGTGCTGCCGCACTTGCCACAATTCCCACCACATCCTCCAAATTTTATAAGGGACGAAAAACAGCGAGGGCATCTAAGTGAAGTCAATTCTGTTATTTTATTGCCGCAGGTTGGGCAAACCAGCTCTTCTGCTTCAGTTATACCACAGCATGAATTGTCCTTGCCCTTGGCGGTATCACTGCTTGCGGAATAAAGGGAACGCAGTTCTTTATTTGACATAGGTCTTCCCTCCCGATATCACCCTGCTTTTACCTTTGGGGATTTTACCTATAATTATTGCAGCAATTAGGACCACTAGTACTGCACCTATTACACCATTAGCAGAGCCTGTGAGGTTGTAAGCTTTGTTAATAATACCACCGATAAGGAATGCAGTTGCAAGTATGGCAGGCCACATGATAAAGGCTTCACGGCGACCGCGTTCTTTGAAAATAATAAGTGTGGAAGCTATACAGGGAACAAAAAGTGTTATGGTAATAAGACCAACAATGATCTGAATATCATTAAGGGGCATTGAAGAAAGACCTGCGGCACCGAAATCCCTGCGAACAAAACCCATAATGAAAACTGTAGCTGCTTCTTTGGGGAGACCTAACCAACCCACTGTAAGTGGTTGAAGAACCCCCTGCAATTTCTCCAGCAGATGGGTAACCTGAAGGATACCAATCAGCAGTGCACCAAGAGCAAACAGCGGTGTAGCTTCCAGCAGGAAGTGATATGATTTGGTAAAGGTTTTCTTGAGAACATTATCAATTCTCGGAAGTCTCAAGGGCGGCAGGTCAATCAAAAGATCGGTTGACTCACCGGGAAGAAATTTATTTAATAGAGTACCGACAACTGCCAGTACAGTAAATATAACCAGGGCATAAAGAGCTATATAGGCTCCGGCAACTTTGCTGAGAAGGCCGGCGATTACTGCCAGCTGGGCGGAACAGGGAATGGCCAGCCCCAGGAGGAATACCGCAATCCTACGTTCTCTTTCGGAGCCGAGCAGCCTTGTTACAATAGTTGCCAGGGTAACACATCCAAACCCAAGAATAATGGGAATTATAGCCCTGCCGTTTAGACCGATGGCAGACATGGCTCGGTCTGAAAGGGTTGCAATACGTGGAAGATAGCCTGAATCTTCAAAAGCAGAAAGAGCGATATAGAAACCAACTACCAGTGGAAGCAAAAGTCCCAGAATGTAAGTAACAGTCATTGTCAGGATGCCGAATTCACCGATGAGAATAGTACCGAGTGCGGAATCTTCTAAAATATACTGACCAACAAGACCTCTAATAAAAGGCTCGTATTTGCCAATCATAATTGTTTCCTCTGTAAACCCAACTACATCACCTGCAATAAACACACCGATAAATTTATACATTGCATAAAGGAAAACAGCAAGTATGGGTATGCCTGTCAGAGGCTGAACCATGAGCTGGCCAAGAAGAGCCCCAAAGCCAACACCTTCTTTACTCTGACTGACAACATGTCCAATTATATCATTTACCCTGGCCCTTCTCATGAGGTATATTTCCTCACGGTCATTACCTGGGTCTACTCCATGGCGTTCTGCCACTATTGGGTCACCTTCCAGAATAAGAAGAGCTTCACCCTGCTCAGCTACCCTGTCATGAAGAAAATGCAGTTTTTTGTGTAGTTCGGGTTCGATGTGACCGGGGCGGGCATTACCCATGTTTGCTTTGAGTTCTTCAATCCCTTTCTTCTCAATAGCAACTGCAGGTATCACCGGTACGCCAAGCAGGTCACTTAAGAGGTCCACATCTACTTTACGTCCCTGGCGTTCTGCCTCATCAATCATGTTTAGTGCGACTATGACTGGGACACCTGTATCAATAACCTGCTGGGTTAAAAAGAGGTCTCTTTCCATGTGTACAGCATCTACAATGTTTACAACGATATCAGCGCCAAGAATAATATCCCGAGCAATTTTTTCCTCATCATTAAAGGATGAAATCCCGTAAACACCCGGTGTATCAATTACAATATCATCACCATATTTACCATGAGAGATTTCCAGTGTGGTGCCGGGATAGTTTGAAACATCAACATAAAGTCCTGTAAGGGCATTGAAAAAAACTGATTTACCAACGTTGGGGTTACCTGCCAATACAATCTTTTTTGCTCCGTCCGGAATATCGATTTTGAGTCCCGTATCATGACAATGCATCTCTTTCATCTCCTTTGCTATGTATATTACTGTGTCAATTGATTATCATCCGCTTATCTGTTCAACATTTATTTGCCTGGCCAGGCCCCTGCCAATGGCAATTTCCTGATTGTTTTTCCTTATTACTACCGGACCCGCTGGTACAATCTGTTCACAACGTACAACTTCACCTTCAGCAATACCAAACCTGATAGCCTGAGCTCGAATATCCGAGTTATTTATTGAGGTTATTTTAACAATCTGACCGCGGCGACATTTGTCTAAGTTCATTGTGACCCCTCCTGTGATTGATAATCATTCTCAACGCTAAGTCAAAATAAAAAGGTGAGATTCAATCTCATTTTCAATTATAAATAATTATCATTTGGCAGTCAATAGTTTCTAAGAAATTCTTTTAGCTGATTTTATAAATTCTACGATTTTTTTATCTATAGCACAGCTTAGTTCATATATTTGAGGATCCTTCAGTGGTTCTTTTTTGGTATTGGCAAGGTCAGTTAGTGACTTTTTCATCATTTCTATTTCTTTGGACAGGTCCATAAACTCACCCTCCCCCGAGGAGCTTTACCCGGTCTTATATTTATATTATTACTAACCGGATTAAAATATTATGACTGAAATCAAGGGAGTGATGAATTTTTAGTAATGCACTTTTAGTGGAGTTAAACCGTCAAATCAGCTTACGGGCCAAACGGTCCAATTGAACCAAATTTCTGCATTCATATACATCACTGCAAAATCTACCATATACAGACATTATACTGTCCTCCTTATCCCACTTCTCACGAGGTTCGGGATTGAGCCAAATTACCCTTTTTACAAGGCTGGACATCTGCTGAAAGTAATCAGCGTGGTCAGTATGATAATTATTGCGGGCGTCCCCTATTATCACTAGAGTGGCTTTTTTATCGAGAACATCGGAGTACTTGTTACAAAAGTCAAGAAATGTTTCTCCATAGTGTGAAAAAGGTACCTTTGCAAATTTTGCCTTGTTGTAGATATCCCTGATAGCTTCTTCTATTTCATTATTTCGGAAGTATTCTGTTATTTCGTCAGGAGTGTCCACAAATACAAAGGAGCGGACATGGATAAATCTAGTCTGGATGGAGTAAACAAGTTGGAGCATAAATTCACTGAAAACCTTGACAGAGCCTGATAAGTCACATAGAACAACTAATTGGGGCCTGCTAGGAAAACGATTTCTATATGCTGGTCTGACTGGAACGCCGCCGGTATTCATGGACTTACGTATGGTCCTCCTAAGATCGATATTACCACGTTTGGCTCTTTTTTGCCTAAAAGATAGTCTTGATGCCAGCCGGTGCCCGATTTTGCTTATTTTTCTCTTCATTTCAGCTGCCTGATGTGAAGAAAGACGATAAAAATCCAAGTCCTTCAAATTTTCCCTTACTAAGATTGTTTCTAAGGCGTTGGTGCCAAGTTCGTTTATTGTTTTTCTTTCCAATTCTCTTAACAGCAGTTCTTCAAGGTCCTGCAGTCTTTCCTGCCATTCAATTTTTACAGTTTCCTCCTCGTTAACAGACTCTTTCTCCAGACGATTTACACTCATATTCCATTCGAGAAAGACTTTTACTTGACGTATTGTTTCCTTCATGTCTTTTAAGTCGTCTTCTCTTATTTTGCCAAGACTTTCAATCCCCTTTTTAATCATCCGGTCCATTTCCTGAGGATCACCCAGTTTTATAATCTGTACAAATGTATCGACAGCGCTGGTTGCAAGACCCTGACCTTGGCCAAATCCGGTGGAACGATCACTGTCAGAACTGGATATTGTATCAGAACCGGTGCAACTGCCAGAACATTCTCCACCTTCTTCATCAGATCCGTGTTGGACAGAAAATTCAGTGTCTGTATAGAATTCTTTTTTGTGTGCAAAAAAATCCGGATGAAAGAAATAGTAAAAAATCTTATCAAATATGTGAAGATCTGAATAATCTTTAATCATTGAGCATGCCAGAGTATTATAAAACGACTCTTTCTCAAGCTCAATCATTTTAAGGGCCTGAAGGCAGTCGGCAACTTCAGAATGTGAAACATTTATTCCTGCTTTTCTTAAGAGAATTGCAAATTCAAGAATTTTTCCATCCATAAAGTTCGCCGGTTTAATCCGGCAGCAGCCCTCCTATCCTGTCTTCCACTTTCTTAATGTCCTGCTGGTATTTAAGTAGCAGATTTATTGTATTATGCACTAATGCTTCATCTAGGGTGTCAACCTGTAATAGGACCAGTGTCCTGGCCCAATCAAGGGTTTCTGATATGCTGGGGGCTTTTTTAACGGCAATTTTACGCAGAGACTGGACAAAGGATACGGTCTTTTCGGCAAGGACCTCATTGATACCAGGCACTTTTATCCTGACAATCTGCAGTTCCCGTTCAAAAGATGGGTAGTCAATGAACAGGTGAATGCAGCGCCTCTTAAGGGCATCACTGAAATCACGGTAATTATTGCTGGTCAAAATCGTCACCGGGATTGAATTTGCTTTTACTGTGCCGATTTCGGGAATAGTTACCTGATAGTCTGACAAGGCTTCCAGGAGAAAACTCTCAAATTCCTCATCACTTTTATCCAATTCATCAATTAATAAAACAACTGGTTTGTCCGACTGAAGGGCTTTTAATAGAGGTCTGGCCAGGTAAAATTCTTCAGAAAATATATTTGACTTGGTATCTTCCCAGGTCTTTTCTCCCAAGTGATTGGCCTGAATCCTAAGAAGCTGTTTTTGGTAATTCCATTCAAAAAGGGCTTTCGACTCATCCAGCCCTTCGTAGCACTGCAGGCGGATAAGCTCAGTCTGAAGCGATTGTGCCAGTACTTTTGCCAGTTCTGTTTTACCAACTCCGGCCGGTCCTTCTATTAGCAGGGGCTTTTGCAGTTTTACCGCCAGAAATATGGCTGTAGCTGCCTTTTCATCAATAAGATAGTTTTGGTTAGTAAGCTTTTCTTTCACTTCAGCTATAGATTTAAACAATATAAACACCTCTAAGGATAATTATAGCGACGCCACTTTCACTC
Source organism: Thermincola carboxydiphila (assembly GCA_016841045.1). GTDB lineage: Bacteria > Bacillota > Thermincolia > Thermincolales > UBA2595 > JAENZX01. The sequence continues at coordinate 236,862 of JAENZX010000003.1, read as the reverse complement.
GGTTTGTTCCTTCAAGGAACTCCTGGTAAAAGTGGCGCATAGGTTCACATCAGCTTATTAGGATTAATTAATGTGGTATAATCTGGCCAGTCCATGTTTTCATCGTCCTCAAGCCAGTTAATGAAATACTCCAGTTTTTCAGGAAGGACACTATGTTTGTCAAACACAAAACCTGCTTCATGGAAGCTGAAAAGGCTGAAAAGAATCTCGGTTATCAGAGGGTCGCCTTTACCGTCGGCTTCAATTATCATGTCATAAGCCCATTTTGATAGTTCTTCCTGTGTAATCTCGTTTTTAATGTACATTTCGAGAACTAATAGAAGTACATCTTTATCGACCATTTCGCACCCCCAATATTCACGGTAATATTAATTATATCATTTAATAGTCAAGCCCGCTACTCTTTTTAAGGCGTTGAAATGTTATACACTATAATTTGGGGATTCTTTAGTAATTGTAATATCATGCGGGTGACTCTCGCGAAGTCCAGCAGAGGTTATCTTTATGAATCTTGTATTATTCTTCAATTCAGAAATACTTTGTGTTCCACAGTAACCCATACCAGCTCTTAAACCGCCCACTAACTGATACACAGTTTCTGAAAGGGAACCTTTATATGGAACCCTGCCTTCAATCCCTTCAGGGACGAATTTTTGTTCGTGTTCCTGGAAGTAACGGTCTTTACTTCCTTCCTTCATAGCTCCAAGGGAACCCATGCCTCGATATACCTTAAAGCTTCGGCCCTGATAAATTTCTATGTCACCGGGGCTTTCCTCTGTTCCGGCAAAAAGACTGCCAATCATGACCACATCAGCTCCAGCTGCTATGGCTTTAGTGATATCACCGGAATATTTTATTCCACCATCCCCAATAATTGGAATGCCACTTTTTGCAGCTTCTTCACTACAGTCCATTATAGCGGTAATCTGAGGTACTCCTATACCCGCTACTACGCGGGTAGTACAAATTGAACCTGGCCCGATCCCTACTTTAATACAGTCAGCCCCTGCTGATATTAGGTCTCGGGTGGCTTCAGCAGTTGCCACGTTTCCAGCAACTAAATCAACATAAGGATATTTGGATTTTATCATGTAAACAGCATCAAGGACACCGCTGGAATGACCATGGGCAGTGTCAACACATAAAACGTCTACCCTTGAATTGACAAGGGCATCTACTCTCTCCGCCATATCTTGTGATACACCGACTGCCGCTCCGGCTAGAAGCCTTCCTTTGCTATCCTTGGCGGAGTTGGGATAAATCCTGGCTTTTTCAATATCTTTAATAGTAATAAGTCCTTTTAAATGACTATGGTCATCAACAATAGGGAGTTTCTCTACTTTATGTTTTAAAAGAATCTGTTTGGCCTGCTCCGTTGTGGTACCAACAGGTGCTGTAATAAGGTTTTCTTTAGTCATTACTTCACTGATGCTTCTGGAATAATCAGTTTCAAATCTCAAATCTCTGTTGGTAAGAATACCAACTAATATGTTATTAGCAACGGTAATGGGTACACCTGAAATACGATAACGTTCCATAAGCTCAAGAGCGTCGCTTATCGGATGATCAGGCGAGAGGGAGATTGGGTCGGTAATTACTCCGTGTTCAGAGCGCTTTACCTTGTCCACTTCAAGGGCCTGCTTTTCAATGGTCATGTTTTTGTGAATTATACCGATACCGCCTTCTCTGGCAATAGCAATAGCAAGCCGTGACTCGGTTACAGTATCCATTCCGGCACTTATTAATGGAATATTTAATTTAATATTTTTTGTCAAGTTAGTTGAAGTATCCACTGCCCTGGGAAGAATCTCTGATTTGGCAGGAACTAGCAATACATCATCAAAGGTGAGACCTTCGTTAATGATTCTATCTGGTTTCATGATTACGCTCCCCTCTTAGCTATTATCTATGTTGTAACTATACCCTAGCTATTAATTAAAATATTATAACATAACAAAACTAAAAGTACCAACTAAAGTTACCTGAAACGAAAAAAAACTTGAGCCCTACCATCTTCCACCCATCTTTTAAGGGTCTTTTTTAGGAACCTGCGGATTAGTTTTCTGGTAGAAGGTATCAAAAAAGTAAAGCCTGTAATATCAGTCAACAATCCAGGTGTTAAGAGAAACAGTGCTCCTGCAAATATTATCAGTCCGTCTAAAATTTCACTTCCCGGAACTCTTCCTAGCATCATTTCTTCTCTGGCTCTTAAGAATGTAATAAATCCCTGCTGCCTCGCAAGGGCAACACCCAATACACCGGTTAAGACTATCGCCAGGAGAGTGGGCAATACTCCTATGTACTGACCTAATTTTACATATATTATAATTTCCAGTAAAGGTACTATCATAAATAAAAGCATAAACTTTTTCATAGAGAACTCACCTCGTATAATTTTTGAAAAAACTTCTTTATCTATAACAGTTAATCCTTATCTATAACAGTTAATCCTTCCACTTCTTTGGATAATGCTTTTTAAGTTGAATATAATATTATTTTAGTAGAATATAATATTATCACGGAGGTGTTTAGTTTGACTGACAATAATAAGAAGAAAAGAAATGGTTATCCGCCTTCAAACGTGTCTTCACACTATTATACAGATCCTGTCTACTCCTCAGATGGTTTTTACGGATTTGAGAAAGACCATGATGACATGCCTGATGAAAGTATTCAGGAAGCCGCAGATATTGATGACATTGAGGCTTTGGATGAACCTGTGGAAAGCTGGGGTTGGATCAACAATGTTGATAAAAGGATATTTTAAACAATAACGCGGATTAAGTATCCGCGTTATTGTTAATCCTGGCCCACCGTGGTTCCAAGTCCTTTAGTGTAGAACTGATTCCGTAGTTGGCTAATTGTTTTTTCACTTACACCAAATTCCTGAGCCATTTCCATATCAGACCGGTTAGCTCCAATCGAATCTACGAAACGATCCAGGTCTATTCCTACCTCGTCGGTCATTTCTTTAAGATTGGGTCCGGCCTCCCATGGCACACGTGACCGAAGAAAAGATTCCAAAATAAATCCCCCCTATTACGCCTTTAGTGATTATATTAACCCAAACAGTTTCAATATAATCATAAAAGCAAGGGGATTTTATTAAAGTTCACTCAAAATATCCGGGCCATTGGCGGTAATGGCAACAGAATGTTCAAACTGTGCTGACCACTTACCGTCTACTGTTACTGCAGTCCACCCGTCTTTCAATATCTTAAGCTTATGTGTACCTGCATTAACCATTGGTTCAATGGCTAAAATCATACCTTCCTTCAGAACCATACCTGTCCCGGCTCTCCCGAAATGAGGTACCTGCGGCTCCTCGTGCATTTCCTTTCCGATACCATGTCCGACAAAATCACGCACTATGGAAAAGCCCTGACCTTCTACAAATGTCTGTATGGCGTGGCCGATGTCTCCAAGTCTGTTGCCAGGAATAGCCGCTTCAATCCCAATTTCTAGTGCTTTTGCAGTAACTCTGATAAGTTTTTCGGTATCTTTGGATACATTTCCAACAGGAACGGTAATAGTGGAGTCTCCGCAATAACCATTTAATTTAATGCCCGCATCTATGCTTATAATGTCACCCTCACGGAGTATTCTGTTACCAGGAATACTATGAACAACTTCCTCGTTCACTGATGTACATATACAGGCTGGATAGCCGGCATATCCCTTGAATGTAGGGATTCCGCCGCTTTTTATGATAAACTCTTCGGCGGCAGCATCAAGCTCTGCAGTTGTAACTCCCGGCTTCACCATTTTTTTCAGTTTTTCCAGCAATCTGGCCACCATTCTGTTACTCTTTCTCATTAACTCAATTTCTTCTTCGGTTTTGAGGTGGATCATGTATACCTCTCCTTTTTAAGAAGGAATCCATTGTTTTGTTCTATAGGAGTCCTATTTTTCAATGTACTGTTTTACTATATATTCCGGAGTTCCTGCAATGAACCTCTCCATCAACAGAAACATAACCGAAAGATCGTCCAACTGTCCCAAAACCGGTATCCAATCGGGAAAAATATCGGTGGGAAAGAGGAAATAAGCCAAAGACCCGCCAAGATATAAAAACTTTCTTGACCAGGCAATTCTGTTATCCCATGCGAGGTTCCAAATCAAAGGAACAGACTTAGGAAGGTTCAACATCCACAACAATCGTTTTTGCACTTCCTTATCCAGCCAGGCCATTTCCCAACCCCCTTTGACAATGACGGCAATATAGATTCTTAACCGTTATTAAATTCTACTTACAAAATACAAAAGTTATACATGTTTTTTTAGTAGGTTAGTCTGTTACATGACAGGTATCATTTAATAGACACAAAATAGCCTTGTCTTTACCATGAAATTCAATGATATTCAGAGCCACATTAGTTTGTTTTATTCTCCAGTATTCATTAATATCAATTCCAAGTACTTTGGCCACAATAATTCTTATAATACCGCCGTGGGCTACTAGCAGTACATTTCTATCCGGATTATTGTCCAGTATTTTATCGAGACCAATGAAACATCGCTTGGCTACCTCACTAAGCGACTCTCCGTCAGGTGCTTTGATGTCCCTTGGATTTTTACGCCATCCATCTGCTATTTCAGGATATTGCTGTTGAATTTCTTTGTAAGTAAGGCCTTCCCACCGGCCAAAATTAGTTTCTCTAAGTTCAGGGATTACTTCTACGGGAAGGTCATGAAATCGCGCAGCAGCCTTTGCGGTTTCCATAGCTCTTGAAAGATCACTGGAATAAACTGCATCCAACTTTTCCTTAGAAAGTCTTAAAGCTAGCTTTTCTGCCTGAGCAAGACCCACTTCACTCAACGGAATATCCATATGTCCCTGATATCTTAAGCTCTTATTCCACTCGGTTTCACCATGCCTGACTAAAAAAAGTCTGGTCATACTACTCCTCATACCTGTTTTCCTCCCAATCTTATTAGTGTATCTAAAAGTCTATTATTATCATCATGTTTTTTTACTGCAGTTCTGATAAAAACAGGTCTAAGGTTTTTATACGAACTACAGTCACGAACTAAAACACCCTCTCTACCAAGACTTTCCGTGATTTCTGCTGATGTAAAACCGGTTTTTTCGGTATTTATAAAAATATAGTTAGCACTGGGATAAAAAGGCTTCAGGCCTTTTATGGACTTCAGTCTTCTATAAAGATAATCCTTTTGTTCCGAGATGTAATTAACAGTTTTATTGATATACTGCTTATCCCCAATAGAATGAATTCCTGCCAGTTGAGCAAAACAATTAACATTCCACGGGTCTCTGATCTCATTCAGCTTACTGATAATTTCAGGGTTACCGAAGCCAAGCCCTAATCTAAGACCAGGTATGGCAAAAAATTTTGTCAGGGAATATAACACAAACAAATTAGGAAATTTGGTGACAAGATCGGCAACTGAGTAATCCTGGCGTTCTTTAACAAAATCTATGAACGCCTCATCTACTACAACCACTTTTCCCGCCTTATAAGCCTGTTTAACGATTTCAACAATGGTTTCCCGGGGTGTAAGTGTTCCGGTGGGATTGTTCGGATTGCAGATGAAGATAACGTCTGAATTATGCCAGTTTTCCAGGATTGGCTCTATCTCCAACACAAATTCCTTTTCTTCGCTGAGTAATAGGTCTTTTACATTACCACCCGCTATTTGAACTGATATTTCATACTCGTTGAAAGTCGGGGCAGGAATCAGAGCTTCCCTGGGATTGTGATGTTTCATAAGAAGATAAATTATTTCTATGGCGCCATTTCCGGCAATGATTGTATTCATAGGCAGTCCGGTCCACTCCGAAACAGCTTTCTTAAGAATCTTTGCCTCCGGGTCAGGATAGACTGTTATAGTATCCATATTTGATTTGATTGCCTCTAAAACTTTTGGAGATGGGCCTAGAGGATTAATATTTGCGCTGAAATCAACGAGTTCTCTCCCTGTCAGCCCGTATTTTTCTTCAGCCTCCCAAATATTTCCCCCGTGAATGTGTCGAATTGATGCCACTCCTTTTCACCAACGCCTTCCTTTAGTACCTCTATACCACCATTGATAATCCGATTTGTACCCAGGACCTGAAAATTGTTTTGAGAAAGATTATTGATAATTTCATTGTAGGATGAAAAGCAGCCTCTTTGAAAAAGAAGTCCAACAACAGTGCCGCTGTGAGCCACATTAACACCAATACCGCCAAATGCCTTACAAACCTCGTAAAGCTGCTCAAGTTCAGGCTTAAACAATATTTTTTGATTGGCAAAAGCACTGATGGTTGCTGCCTCACCTATTAAAGCAGCATCCACTGTTTCAAGGCCTGTTGTTCTAGCTTGTTCAATTTTCTTCAGAGCCAGTTTTACCTCATGTTCTTTATGACAGTTTAGTAAATCCAATTCTGTGTTGGCATTGAACTTGATGGTGTTTACAGTTCCCCCCAGGTCAACTATAACAACATCGATTGCAGGGGCAGTGCATATTTCACGGCAGATACTGCCTCTAATATGGTCGAACATTGTAATGCCGTTAAACATAATGCCGTCAGTAGGTTCAATACTTAGAGCAATTTCAGCAATTTGGGCCGGGCTTAAAAACCTATTCAACGCAACACAAGTTGCAGCGCAAGCGGCTGCTATATCAGCTGTACTACTGGCCATGCCTTTTCCACGCGGAATTTGCGGCTGGACTTTAATAACGGCTCCAGTACCTGTCTGTTCTAAATACTCAAAAACCCGGGTAACAGCCTTCTTGACTTTCGCTAAGCCCCGTCCTGCTACAATAGTTCCGGATTTAGTCAACTGGACTTCTGCGGTTGAGTACATATCTATAGGACAGGTAATAAGAAAGTCCACTTCATTGACTTTTCCCTGTACCAGTTCTCCACAAGTGCCCGGCGCTCTCGCTATTCCTATCATTTAATTCTCTCCTGGATAATTATTGTAGTTAGATTTAGTACTCTATGCCACGGCGGCTTGATATACCCGACTTGTAAGGATGTTTTATTTCTCTCATTTCGGTAACCAGGTCTGCAGCATCACATATTTCAGGCGGCATTCCTCTTCCTGTAAGAATAAGTTCAATATCCTTTGGTTTAATTTTTATTAAGTCCATAATAGTATCAGTTTTAACAAGGTCATATCTAAAGGCATTACCTATTTCATCCAAGATGAGTATATCGCATTTTTTGTTTTTGAGAAAGTCTCGAGCCTCGTCAAGGGCATTTTCTGACATCCTAATATCCTCCGCATTGATGCCTCGGTCCTTAATAAAACAATCTCCGCATCCAGTACACTTTTTGTAACCCCGTTGGATTTCAGTGCTGATACTGCAATTCCGGCCAAACTGTGAAATCGTCAATTCGGGTGCAAGTCTATCTGCCGAAATAAGTTCACCGGCATATCCTCTACCCTTCATAAACTGTATAATATGCACCCTGAAGCCATGACCAACTGCTCTAAAGGCAAGTCCAAGAGCAGCAGTTGTTTTTCCTTTACCATTTCCCGTGTATACCTGAACCAATCCAAGTTCTCTTATGATTTGCACAAAAATCACATCCCGGTGCTGTTATTGTCATATGTTTAGCTACCCAAACAAATGTTCATTTTAAATCTGGGTCAACTTAAACTGTCTGCATTTTTCTACAAAACAGTCAGCTAATCCTGTATCTGAGCCAAAGTGTGTGTGCAGGTATGATGCAAGAATATTGTTACAGGCGTATCCGTCAAATGCTTTTCCTCCAACCCTATTCCTAGTTAATTCAAAAGCATATGAAAATTCCTGCTTGTTATCATTAGGTTCAAATCTGGAATAATGAAACTCGTGACCTCTAATTTGTGTTTCTGCAGGAGCAATAATGTTATCAGTCATGCATCTTGCCGTAACATATCCCATTCCTACCAACTTTCTTTCCATTATACATTTTCCAGGGATGAGTCCTATCATGGGGTGATCTTTTCCCTCAAAATCAATAATAGATTCATTGAGATACATAAACCCCCCGCATTCGCCGAAAATGGGCAGACCTGCGCTACCGGCATCATAAATTTCTTTCTTTAGTTTACCGTTTACAGATAGTTCTTTTAAAAAGATCTCAGGGAAGCCGCCTCCAATATAGATTCCATGTAAGTCCGGCGGAAGAGCATTGTCATGAAGGGGGCTAAAAGGAATGAGTTCAGCCCCCTTCTTTTTGAGTATTTCCAAGCCGTCTTCATAATAAAAGGAGAATGCTTCGTCCATGGCAATACCAATTCTAGCCTTTTGCTGATTATTGGCAGCGGGAGTAAACTCATCCCAATCCCCGTGACTAAGCTCTCCAGCAGATTGGGCAGCTTTTAACAACCCGTCAGTATTAATTCCCTCGCGAATTTCTTCTGATAGACCGGAGATTTTTTCTAAAAGACTGCCGCCCTCAACCGTAGGCACAAGACCTAAATGCCTTGAGGGAAGTTCAAGCTTGGCATTTTTTTTGATATACCCCAATACCGGTACATTGCAATATGTTTCAATGGCTTCCGTCACGAGTCCCAGATGACGCTGGCTGCCAACCCTGTTAAGAATAACTCCGGCAATTTTGAGTCTGGGGTCAAAGTTTTTGAAGCCAAGAACTATAGCTGCAGCACTTCTGGCCATGGATTTTACATCAACAATGAGGACTACAGGGCACCCGAGAAGCTTTGCTATATGGGCAGAACTGCCGGTATCGCTATTTCCCGAAGAACCGTCAAATACTCCCATTACTCCCTCAATGACCGCTAAATCTGCTTTTGTGGCAGAATTTATGAAAAACTGCCTGACAGCCTGCTCGCCCAGTATCCATGAATCCAGGTTGCGGCATTTGTTTCCAGTGGCTGTACTATGATATGTTGGGTCAATGTAGTCAGGTCCCACCTTGTAGGGCTGAACATTTAAACCAGCTTTTGTAAAGAGTGACAGAATAGCTGTGGTAATGGTTGTTTTTCCGACACCGCTGTGAGTGCCGGCGATCATAATTCTGGGTATTTTCATATTCTCCGTCCTTATTCAAATCTACTTTAACCAATGGCAGAAGGTATATAACTTAGCAGGCTCCCTATAAGGGCTGCTAAAAAAGATGCTGTATACATTATTTTTACGGTTTCTGTAATATGCTCCTTCGACAGAGGAACGCTTGCATCACCCATGAAGGCCCTGAAGGATTTTACCCCACCGTAATAATTTATTCCACCCAATCGAATTCCCAGGGCACCGGCCACGGCTGCTTCTGGTATGCCACTGTTAGGACTGGGATGCTGCCCCGAATCACGCCTTATGACCCGGAACGAATTTCTAACAGGCTTGCCAAGTAAGACAAAGGTCAGCAAAAGTAAAATTCCTGTAAGCCGGGCGGGAATATAGTTGCATATATCATCAAAACGAGCAGATGCCCACCCCAACTCCCTATATTTCTCATTACGGTATCCAACCATGGAGTCCAGAGTATTCACAGCTTTGTAAGCCATTGCAAGAGGGACCCCGCCAATAAAACCATAAATTAATGGTGCAATTATGCCGTCAACAATGTTTTCTGCAACAGTTTCTACAGTTGCACGTGTTATTTCACTTTCATCCAGATGAGACGTATCCCTTCCAACTATCCAACCGACCTTTTTCCGGGCTTCTGGCAGGTTGTTTGCGTCAAGCAATCTGTAGATTTCCCCTGCTGCTCCCGCTAAACCTTTAACAGCCAGAGTAGAGCTCATAAACCAAATGCTGACTGCCAAACCTAACCATTGATTCAATCGTTCTGCTCCTGTTTGGATTGAATACATTAGTGTATATGTCCCACCGACCACAATCAGGGTAAGAAGTACACCTGAAGCTCTCAGCCCTATGAGCGGACCGGTTATTTTACGCAGATGCTTTTCCAGGAATTCAATGGCCTTTCCAATCAGTACAACTGGATGGGTTATAAATTTGGGATCTCCTATTATCAAATCCAGCAAAAATCCCAATAGTACTATATGCATGATTAGCTGTCTCCTGATACGAGGGGTTGCTTTTCTTCAGGATTTATTCCCATAATTTCGTAAACTTTCTCCATGTCGAGGCTGTTTCGAACCACATCAGCCAGCTTGTTAAAGTCCTTGTCTCTTTGTTCATGAACAGTCAGGATGTCATCTGCCTTTAAAGGTCCCCACCCCTTTTGTTCTCTGATAAGGTCAATGATATTTCTTCTAAAGGAGTCATTATCAAATATACCATGTATATAAGTTCCAAAAACGCGTCCATCTTCTCGTACAGCTCCATCAAGAAGGTCTGTCTGTTTCGTGGAACGCTCAATTATCCTAAAAGCCGGTTGGACACCATCACGAAGTTCAGAACGGCCCATATGTATTTCATATCCCTTTACCAACTGCCCTGATGTACCTGACAACAGTTGACCTGAACCGATTATTTCCGCCTGAACCTGGGTAGTTATCTTGTCAGGTTCAAATGTAGTAGTCATATTTAAAAGTCCAAGTCCTTTTATGCTATCAATATCGGATTCGGTATGTTGAGGGTCATGTAGTTCCCGGCCTAATATCTGGAATCCACCGCATATCCCGATAATTGGTATCCCCCTCTTGTCTTGCTTCAGAATCGCCTCTGCCATGCCGGATTTTTCAAGGAAGACCAGGTCGTGGATGGTATTTTTGCTGCCAGGGATTATGATTATGTCAGGGTTGCCAATTTTGTTCGCTTTTCCTACATACCTCAGCTGTACATCAGGCTCGTCCTCCAGTGGATCAAAATCAGTGAAATTTGAGATATGGGGCAGGTTTATTACCACAACATCAATTTTATTTTCAACTGTCTGGCGTCCCGCTTTTAGCATTTCTTCAGGGATAGTGTCTTCCTCTTGTACTCTAAAGCCCTGAAAATAGGGTATGACACCCAGCACAGGAATCCCGGTCTTTTGCTCCAGAAAATCAACCGCAGGTTGAAATAGTTTTAGGTCGCCTCTAAATTTATTGATAACAATCCCTTTAACTCTTGCCCGGTCCGACGGATCCAGAAGTTCAAGAGTTCCAACAACAGAGGCCAGGGCTCCCCCCTTGTCTATGTCTGCTATCAGAAATACCGGGCAGTCAGCCATTCTGGCTATTCTCATGTTGACTATTTCAGTTGCCTGTAAATTAACTTCCGCGGGGCTTCCAGCCCCTTCAATGACGATAACCTCAAATTCAGATTTTAGTTTGTTTAGGGCCTCTTCAACAACTCCAAGGGCCTGCATATTGTATTTTTCATGATATTCCCTAGCAGAAAGGTTGCCTATTGGCTTGCCAAGGACTATTACCTGTGATGTGGCCTGGCCTGTGGGTTTCAGGAGTACGGGATTCATAAGAACACTGGGAGCCAGCCCTGCTGCCTCTGCCTGTACAACCTGTGCCCGTCCCATCTCTCCCCCGTCCGCTGTGACATAAGAATTAAGTGCCATATTTTGAGATTTAAAAGGAGCTACTTTATAGCCATCCTGTAAAAATATCCGGCATAAAGCAGCTACAAGGACGCTCTTTCCAACGTGAGAACCTGTTCCCTGAAACATAATACAACTTGTCATGAACTTTAGCCCCTTCCACTTTTGATATCTATACCATAGCCACATACAACGAGATAAGCCTCATCGGCCATTCTTGCAAGGACCTGATTAGCCCTGCCTACAAGTTCCTGATACTGTCGTCCAAGATAGTTATCCGAAACCAGTGTCATTCCCACTTCGTTAGAGACAATAACTACATTTGCCTTTGCTTCCTTAGCTGTTTTGGCCAGAAACCCGATTTCATTTATTATGTCATCATGACCTTTGCTTTGATAAACATCATCCGGTCCACAGATTTTAAACATAAGATTGCTGACCAGCATAGTGAGGCAGTCCAGCATAATTACATCCGACTTTGCACCATATTCACTTATGACGGATGAGACATTCAAAGGTTCTTCGATTGTTCTCCATGTTTTGGGTCTTCTTTGGCGGTGCAGGTAAATACGGTTCTCCATTTCATCGTCTAAAGCCTGGGCTGTGGCAATATATGTAACAGATTGCCCCAGTTGGGATACAAGGTCTTCAGCAAAAGCGCTCTTGCCACTTTTAATCCCGCCGGTAACAAAAATAAGTTTTCCCTGCATGCACATCTCTCCATTACAAAATTAATAAGTCCTCAGTCTGCTAACTGAGGACATGGTAAACTAGGGTAGTTTGGAAACCCCGCACCATAATCCTTTCTCTCGAAGGACTGAATGGCAAACTCCGGGCAGGTATCCTGGCTTCCAGATCACAACACACCTTACGCCTTCCCTATAAGTGGCATAATGTAAGGGCATTCCCTGGCTACAGTGGCGGAGACCGCTCAGGCTTAACCTGATTCCCTTTTTAAATCACCCGCAAGTCTAAATTTTTTGTTGTTAATTAAATAAATAAAATGTTAACTGTCAAACATTTAAATAATTTAACTTTATTTAAATAATTTAAATATTTTATTTGTCAACTTCTACAACATGCTCATAAATCCCTTCTGAAATAACAAAGTTTCTGTCAAAACTCCAGGAACTTTATTTGGTTTTTGACCATTTGCAAAATTTCACACAAATTACCCTGTATGTTATACTAAATATAGTGAATTTTATTAGGAGTGCCGTAATGATGGGAAGTATGATAAAAAGAAGCAGACAGCTTTTTCGAGCCTTGCTTTGTAACCTGGACTCAACTGACATTGTTTTTATTGAGGAATATCTAGACCCTATTGAAAAAAAATTATTTTATAATATGGATGTTTCTGTACAGAAACACTGTGTAAATGTTGCCAGAACAGTTCAGAATATTTGCCGAGGACAGGATTTGGGTACCGGACGGCTTATAAAAGCCGCGCTGCTCCATGATATAGGAAAGACCCGTGGAAGTTTTAGTTTAACCCATCGTGTGTTATATGTTATTTGTTATAGATTTATTCCTAAATTTGTTAGCCATATAGGTGAGATAAAAGACTCTCAACCATTAAAATATGGATGGTTTAACCGTCTGCAATACGCGTTTTATGTACATTTAAACCATGAAAGGCTTGGTGCAGAGCTCGCCAGGATGGCAGGTCTAAACCAAGATGTCATTTTTTATATTCAAAATCATCATAACCTATCGATGGCTGCCCAATCAAGAGAATTGGCAATATTGTATAAAGCTGACGAAATGAACTGATTTAAATGAAATAATTTTGTACAAAGGTAGCGTCCCATTATGAGACGCCACCTTTTTGTACGGCTTATTTTTTTTGCATTTGCATTTCTTTTATTTTGACCACTGCATCAGCTATCAGATGAGGTAGCGGTTCTGATGAATAGCCTGCCAGAATAACATCATCCCGGGTTATTGGCAGAAGCACTTTTGCAGACCTGCTGGTAGAGATAGCCTCTGCCATTTTAGCTGTAACTTCACCCAGCATTGCATTGGGCATCACAATGCCCAATGGACCGACAATAAGGTTAACCCTGTCAGAATTAAAACAAATAGCATTTTCTCCTGAGGCACCTTCGTTTGCACCAGCCTTAAGCATAGCCGATGCAGCCAGGGCATTTGTTCCTAAGGCCAATATTTCCGTTTCCTCGGGAAGTTCCTTTCGCAATCGCTCAATTATATACTTGCCTATTCCTCCACCCTGCCCATCTATAACAGCTATACGCATAGTTGAACTCCTTGACAAAAAGAAATTAAGAGCTTATTAAGAGCTTCATAATGTTTTATTTTCCTGTATTCGACACCATCATAGTATTTCCTCTTTTGATCACTAATGCATCAAGCTATTCTTAGCAGTTATGACAAATACCAAATAATAGTCTATAGTAAGTATAAGCATTTTTATACAAATTATCGCAGGGCATTACAGCAATTAATCTACAATCCAGTAAACATGATGACCCAAGTTAAGTAATTGTTCGTCATATGTTTTATTAATATTCATTATTGTTAAAAAAAGTAGAAATTTAACAAATTGCTTAACAAAAAAAGGCCCAAAAGGCCCGTAATATGTCGAAAATATGATTCGCAAGTCGTTTTCTTACCCTATTCACAGATAGTGTTACGATGTGGATAAATATGTGGATAAGTTTTTGTTTTATTTAGGTTAAGAGGATATCATCCTTCTGCAATTTTGTTTCCATTTCAATAATCTGTCTGTTTTTGCGCAGCAGAGTTCTTGCGTAACGGCTATTATTTACCTGCAGTTTTTTGTTTTCTTTCTCAAGCTTTGATAAAATATCCCATTTATCCCTTTCAATTTTTTCTATCAGGTTCATAAGTACTCTTCTGCTAAACCGCAAGTGCTCTATTCTTTCTTCTAAATCTTTAACTCTCTGCTCAAGAATAGATGTACGGTCTTCATTCATCAGACTATCCCTCCCTGATATAGTATATGCAGGGAATGCCCATTTTAGACACTTTCTGGATGCTCGGAAGTTTCCAGGCAGGTATCCGTCTGCTGTCCTAATAGTAAAAGATTTTTCTTTTAATCAAAAATTAATAGAATTTGCCACGGATAAACACTAATGTACACGGATATGAAGACTTATATTTAGTAGATATAAGTAAAAAAGAGGGAAAATTTAAAAATGGTTCAGCCTGGTACTATGACCTTATGAAATACTAAATTTTTAACTTATATGTATGACTGCTTCCCCTTAATTTTACTCGTCATCCTAACCAGTGCTATTCTTTTTCACACTTGTCCTTTATAAAAATAAAGGTTTATTATAACTTAAGTCACATAACCATAAAATTAGTCTATTCACTTAAGATTTCGTCAATTAATTCCTCTAAATGTTCATTTCTAATGAGTCGTTCTTTTTTATTATTAACACCTTCTTTAGCTGCTATTTGATAAGCTTCTGGAATATCATCTTCAAATTCTTGAAGTTTTTCTTTAATTAAAGATTCTTTAACTTCTGATAACTCTTCAAGATAATTATAAAAAACTATAATTAGTGAGAACATATTTGCTTTATTATACCAGTATGAATCTTTTTTTAATTTTAACTTGTTGATTTTTGAAGCAACCATTTCTAAATTATAAACAATCTCGTTTTTGTCAGGAAAGTTCTCAGCAAATTGGTCCAATACTTCTTTCCTTAAATTCCTATTAAAAAATCCTACTGTAATAGTGCCTAAAATATTTAAAACAAAATTCAAATGAATTTTTCTTGATATTTCATAAGTAGAAAAAACGTGGGAATCCAAAATAAGTCGGTTAATATTAGTTAGTTTTTTAGTCTTTGCCCATTCTATAAAATCCTGAGTTATATTGGGGTCAAATCCCATCGGATTTTCATCTTCATCCTGTTCAAAATTTATTTCCTTTGAAATTAATTTCGCAACTAACATAAATTCTGATGGTGCATATTCGGTTGAAAGCCTTTCAATGTTTGATAATGAATAATAGGTTCTATTTAGTCTTTTAAACATTTCTTGAATTAAGGGATCGTCATGTTTTATATCTAACTCTATTACTGCAATTTCATACTTGAGAAAGCCTTCTTTTTCTTTTGCCGTAAGCTTGGAATAAAATTGCCCATCAACCGCAAACTCGTTACTAATAAACTCTAAAATACTATTCAAACGTTGCTGCCCATCAACTACGCAGGAGGTAGCCGTCATTTCTTCAATATCTAAATCTCCTTTTGCAATAAATATTTCTGGAAAGGGTAATCCCATAAGTATTGTTTTTATGAAGTCAATTTTATGAATAGTCCTCCATACCAAATTTCGCTGAAAATATGGGGAAATAATAAGTTTTTTAATTCTCATTTCATTTACAACATCTAAGAGCTGCCTTGACCTAATATTATACTTAATCATAATGAACCTCCTTCGGCTTCCAAAACTTTTTCTACAACATCAATCTGCTTTTGTTCAAAAAAATATTGAGAAGCATAAATTCCTGCATTAATATTTTTAAATAATTTATAGTATTTCGAGGAAAGATTATTGAAAAACTTGAACCATTCGTTTTTTTGAGGGCAATAAGGCATCAAATCAGGCCTAAAGAAACCTCTTACTAAAGTTCTAAGGTATTGATGGTAAACACTTGTGTCATCTTTAGTCGGAAATTTAGTTAAATCCGTAAATCCTTTGGTAATACCATAAACAATTTCCGAATATTTGTTAAAAAGTTGTAGGTCAACAATTGCGATATCTAAATCGGACTTTCCGGGAATAAATTCTCTGTTTTTAAAATAACTATATCCAACTTTTCCTGAACCTGAAAATTGTATATGGTTAATTGGAATCTTAAAAAAGCAACTTACCACATTACAGATTTCAAAACCTAAATCCTCACTTCCAGTAAATATTTTAGTAGGATATGTTAAAAATATTTTTCTGGCAATCAGATTATGAGGCATTCCAATCTTAAGACTATTTCTTATACCATCTTTATGGGGCATTCTTTAAATTCCTCTCCCTGTTTTATTCTGCAAATGTTTTCCATCAACCTCTTTTTTAACTGTTAACTTATGTAAATAGCCGGGAATCATTATACACCTCGAGAAAAGATTACCATATTAATACAAAAGCTAAATTAGGGCTTTAAGTGTAAAATGAAAATCATAATTAACTTTATCTAAAGTAAAATTTCTTAGAATATTCGCCTTACTGATTCTCTAAGGGGCATTATCTTCCTGGTAACCCCTATACGGAAATATCCTTTGATTATGTACATTTACCAACTAAAATGGATTAAATGCTCTCATGTGTTGAAAAAATTGATGATGACAAGTTAATATCTTTTTAAAAGTGATTTTTTAATGCCCACTTTTCAACTATCTTCTCTAAAAAATCTCGGTTAGTTAGGTTTCTTGCCTTATACCATGGCTTCCGTTCGTCTTCAGGTAAACAACTTATAGCAGCTATAAATGCCCGCTTAGCCCAAGGGTCTAAGGCCATGTTTAATTGTTTATTTTCACGGAAATAACGTATATTTTTAGATCTTCCTAATGCTAAATATAACTTTCTTGTAGTAATCGCATTATCATTAAATTCTTTTAGCAGTTCAATAAAAGCTTCCTGATTGTCCCATTCTTCGTCTTTTGTAAATAAGCTGAGTATCCAAGCTCTATTGAACGGTAGTTGACCAATAAAACTTTTACGAAGAATATATAAGATTTTTTCCCCAATAGTGTGTTTTTGTTCAGGGTCAAAAGACCGAACCCTTTCAAGATAATGTACTAATGATTTTAAAATAGGAAATAGATTACGTATATTTTCCTCTGATAGTATTAGATCGGCTACTTCAGTATTGTCAAAGCGTGCTAGGTTGCTAAGTAGAGTGCTAACAAAACCATAATCTATAGTTTCTTCTTTTAACTCCTTTTCAAGCAAATCAACAATATTAAATTCTTTCAGTTTTTTTAAATCCTCTTCATCTAGTGAATCTAGATCAACGTCTTCATACGGATCAACACTTATTCCCAGTTCTTCTATAAGTTCATAAAAATTTTCTAGAATACCATCTTCAACCTTCTCTTTATGACCTCTTAAGTAAGCTTCTATAAACGTTTCTACTGTTACAATCTTTGTCTTCTGTTCATTTAATTTTAAATTTAGTAAATCATATAATGTTTGAGCCAAGAAAGCTAATTTTTCATATGCTTCCGACTCTGATTTGCAAAAAATTCGATAATCGTCTACATACCTAATAAAAGTAAAACCTTTGTCCAATAGTACTCTGTCAACCGCATCCAAAATAAGTTCGGCGATTGGACGAGAAAATTGAGGCCCTACAGGTAAACCCTTATGTGTTTGATTTAGATGCATTGCTTTAACAATATTTATCAAACACTCAGCGTGAGTGGCCTTTCCACTAGTTTTAACGCACTCACGAAGAGCAGTCTCAACGTTGTGAAGGTATATACTTGGATAAAAGTCCGCTATGTCAGTAACAATAATATGACTATACTCCTCGGTATCAACATATTCTTTTGCCTTTTCCTTAAATCTATCCCAATCATAATCCTTATCATAAAGGGTTCCGTCTTTGAGTGGTTTCAATCTGTATGAAAATACAACTTCTTTTTCCTTTGGTAATCGTGCCTTTTCTATTTCGTTATGAATTTCAAAAATTATTCCATTATATATTACTGAATCTAAAGGATCGAGCTGAGTAGATATTCTGAATCCTAATTTGCTCTTTGGAGTAACAGTAGTCCTATATTGTCTTATACCCTCAGAAAACACATCTAAATTTCTAAGGTAACCTTTGACCTCATCCCAGTTTTCTATTATAGCTTCAAATTCAAAAGGTCTCGGAAAAACATACGAATCTTTAAATTTTATAATATTTTGTATTGCCCAATCTAAAGAATTATCTCGAAGTTTCAACATTTGTAATGCCCCTAACTAAAATTTATATATATTATAATTACTTTTTATTATTTCAAATTCGGTATATAGTGACATAGTTCCTCCTTTTTCCATGAATAGAATTGATAAAAGAAAAGAGGTTTAAACCCTAATTGGTCTAAACCTCAAACTCTTTTAACTAAAATCAAATTTTTCACTTATGCGTCTTACTGCCTCGGCGATGGTCTGTTCATCCTGAACCAAGGCTATTCTAACATATCCTTCTCCCTGTCTGCCAAAGGCTGTTCCAGGGACAACGACTACTCCTGTTTTCCTAAGAATGTCTTCAGCAAAGGTCTCCGATGAATGATATCCTTTTGGCAGTTTGGCCCACACAAACATTGTTCCTTTCGGTCTATCTACATGCCATCCTATTTTAGAAAGACCGTCGAGAAGAATGTTACATCTCACCTTGTAACTTTCCACATTCTTATTAACAATGTCCTGTGGACCCCGTAAAGCCGCAATTCCCGCCTTTTGAACAGGAAGGAAAACACCATAATCAATGTTTGACTTGATGCGCATGAGAGCTTCTATAGCCTCTGAGCACCCAACAACAAACCCTAATCTGCAGCCTGCCATATTGTATGTCTTAGATACCGAGTGAAACTCAATAGATACATCCCTGGCTTCAGGAATCTCTAAGAAACTGGGCGGGCGGTAATTGTCATACGCCAATTCTGAGTAAGCAAAATCATGGCAGACGAGTACATCATATTTCTTAGCGAAGTCAACAACCTTCCGAAAAAAATCTAAGTCTGCCACAGCAGCAACCGGGTTATTGGGGTAGTTCAAAATCATCATTCTGGCTTTTTGAGCGACTTCTTGAGGAATTGCGGTCAAATCAGGCAGGAACCCATTTTCTTCTTTTAAAGGCATCGGATAAATCTCTGCTCCTGCTAAAATTGCTCCTGCTGCATAAACGGGATAGCCTGGATCAGGAATAAGGGTAATGTCACCGGGGTCCAGATAACCTAGAGGCAGATGGCCCAATCCATCCTGAGAACCCATTAGTACAAGCACCTCTGATTCAGGGTCAAGTTCTACGTTAAATCTCTCTCTATACCACCAGGCGATAGTATCCCTTAGTTCCTTACTTCCACGTGACGAGGGATACCCATAATTGGCAAGATTGTCGACTGCATCACGTAGTGCTTTGTAAACATGCGGAGCGGGAGGTTGGTCAGGACTGCCGATCCCCAAGTCTATAATAGTAATTCCCTCTGCTGCAACCTCTTCTTTTATTCTTTCCAGTTCGGCAAAAACAGCTGATTTAAGTTGATCCAGTCTGTTTGACTTTTTCAAGTTTGAGCTCCTCCTGTTGATTAGGTGAAAATGCTATTTCAGTATTTTTTTCATGAATCTAAGCATATTTTCTCCCATTATACCCTGAATCTCCCGTTTTGTGTAACCTCTATCCATAAGTTTTTCAGTGATCAGCGGATAGCATCGACAATCCGTAAGTTGTCTTGCTGTTTTGTCAATACCGTCAAAGTCTGAACCTATGGCTATCACCTCAGTTCCCACGAGTCCGGCTACATGATCCAAGTGATTCATAAACTCTTCCAGACCTGGATTACCACTTCCCAGAAATTCAGGAACAAAGCTAAGGCCCATTATTCCATCATGCATGGCCAAGGCCTTTATTTGTTTATCTGTTAAATTCCTCGGATGGTTGCAGAGTTTATAACAGTTTGTATGTGATACCATAACCGGTGCATTAGACCGTTTCAGAACATCCCAGAATCCCTGTTCTGAAATATGAGCAAGGTCGATTATCATGCCGAGTTCGTTCATTTCTTTTATAACTTCAATACCGAAACTCGTCAGGCCGCCGCCTGTGAATCTTTCGCCAACACCGTCAGCCAGTTGATTCCTTTGATTCCAGGTTAAGCCAATAAACCTTACTCCCAGTCTGTATAGCATTCGAAGTACTGCTGTGCTGCCATTTAGGGCTTCTCCTCCTTCAATGCCAAGAACAGCTATTATTTTGCCCATATCAAGGTCTTTTTTTATCTTTCTTATAGTAAGGCCAGGACTGATATGCTCCCGACATAAATCAACTTCCTGGAAAAACCGGTCAATAAGTTCCAATACCCTGCCTAGGCTGTTGTATGGCTTATAAATAGTTTCGATGAAAGCGGCAAAAAACTGGATTCTAACATTTCCTTTTTTTAAACGTTCCAGATCAACATGTCCCTTAATCGAGGGAGATGCTAAGCGCCTTTTGGTTTTGATAAGTTCCAGAATTGTATCACAGTGACCGTCAGCAATTAAAAGCTGATTATGAAGTTCCATCACTTCCCTGGAGAGAGTCCTGTGTCCCATCATATCATGCCTCCCAAACGATAATAAGCAATTACCATTGAATAGTTAATGACATTATATGACGGAAAAACCTGTTTATTCAAAAAGAATAAACAGGCTAAATAGTTATAGCTATACAAATTATGACTGAATAAAAGTTAAAGTTAAAAATAATCATAGGACTTAAAAGGTTATCTCGGTTCTACTATAAGCTTTATAGCAGTTCTTTCTTCACCGTCGATGATAATATCTGTAAATGCCGGAATACAGATAAGGTCAACTCCACTGGGTGCTACAAATCCTCTGGCAATTGCTACTGCTTTAACTGCTTGGTTTAGTGCACCAGCTCCAATAGCTTGAATTTCGGCTCCACCGCGTTCTCTAAGAACACCTGCCAAAGCACCTGCGACTGAATTTGGATTGGACTTTGCTGAAACTTTCAATACCTCCGCCATGTTCAAACCTCCTTTAGTTGAAAGAAATGCTATTATAGCCGTTTTCTTATGAACGAATATATTCGATGATTAGGCAGGAAATTCCTCTTTTTCAAAATTAAAAAATCCTAGATTGTGAAAATATTTCACATTTTCCAGACTTAGTCTTTTATTTATTCGATGTTTGACACCCTTTCGATGGATAACGATCTACCTGTATTCTCATTGACCTCCACTACCACTGCATTAAACTGATATGCTCCATCGGCTACCTCAAATCTTACTGGCATTTGGGTTAAAAACTTCTGAAGAACTAGATCTGTTTTGACACCAAGCACAGAATCTGCCGGGCCCGTCATACCTATGTCCGTTATATAAGCAGTTCCTTCAGGAAGAATACGTTCATCCGCAGTCTGGATGTGAGTATGAGTTCCGGCAACAAGTGATACTTTACCATCAAGATACCAGCCTAAAGCAACTTTTTCTGATGTTGCCTCAGCGTGAAAATCCACAAGAATAATTTTGGTGCGATCACCTATCTTTTCGAGTAAGTTATCAGCCATCGTAAATGGGCAATCCAAAGTAGAAAGGTAAACCCTGCCTGAAAGATTGATGACAGCAACCTCAATCCCATTTATATTATAAATACCCAATCCGGAACCTGGGGTGCCGGGGGGATAATTTGCTGGTCTCACAATACGACTTTCTTTATCTATGTATGGAATAATGTCCTTTTTATCCCATACATGGTTACCCATAGTCATTACGTCAACACCGTAGTTAAATAAATCTTTGGCTATATCAGGGGTTATACCGTTGCCCCCGGCTGCGTTCTCCGCATTAGCTATAATCATGTCCAAATTGAGTTCCTGACGTATTGTCTGGAGTTGTTCTTTCACCGCCCTGCGGCCGGGACGCCCGACAATATCACCAATCATTAAGATACGCAAAGATTCTGTCCTCCAAATCTATTTATTAAAAACAAGTACTCTGCCTTCTTCTCTGAAAGCAATAAGGTTTTTTTCAGGTGTACTGGTTTTAAGGTTTTCCAGCATATGCTCAATAAGTTCTTCCTGCATCAGAAGGTCTTCTTCCATTATGCTTTCGCTGGCTTCAGTAACCAGGTAGTTCCTAAAATCAGTGTAAACAAGTTCAATAACTAAAGAAATTTCTTCCTGAGTAAGGGTTCCCACGTCCCTTTTTATCTCGAACATGCTAAAACCCTCACAGATAGTATAACCAGCTTCTACTATTGTCGGCCTTGTGCCTTCCAGCTCTGTATATGTTTGAATACTATCAATTACCTTCTTTTTAAAATTAACCAGTTCCGATTCATCTAATACACAGGAAAACATAAAAGTAAATTTTAGGTCCTGATCAATAGGATCATAATTTATAGTACCAACTTCGGGATAACGTACAAGTATAGAAATCAAGAGACCAATACTATCAGAGACTTCTTCCTGGGATTTTGATTTGTACTGTAAATTCATTATGTTCATCCTCTCAAAAGTATTCATCTCTCTAATGTTCTTTACAATTCGTGTATTTCCTTCTATATGAACAATTAAAAAAACGAAAAAATACCTGCCAATATATTGAATACCAATTTAAAAACGACCTCTTTATTAAGAGGTCGTTGCTTTCTTATTTTGCATATTCCACTGCTCTGGTCTCACGAATAACTGTAACTTTGATTTGACCAGGGTATTCCAGTTCTTCTTCTATTTTCTTTGCAATGTCCCTAACCAGTCGCACTGTAGTCAGGTCATCAATCTTATCAGGTTTAACCATAACCCTGACTTCGCGTCCGGCTTGAATTGCAAAAGATTTTTCTACTCCTTCAAATGAGTTTGTAATTTCTTCAAGTTTTTCCAAACGCTTAATATAGGATTCGAGGGTCTCCCTTCTGGCACCAGGCCTTGCGGCAGAAATCGCATCAGCCGCCTGAACTAAAACGGCTTCAATAGTTTTCGGTTCTTCATCGCCATGATGAGCTCCGACAGCGTTTATAATCATGGGTGATTCTTTATATTTCTTTGCCAAATCAGCTCCGATAGTGACATGTGGGCCTTCAACTTCATGGTCTATAGCTTTACCTATATCATGCAGCAAACCTGCCCGTTTTGCCAGGGTAATGTCAACGCCTAGTTCTGCAGCCATTAAACCTGCAAGGTGGGATACTTCTATTGAGTGATTTAAAACATTTTGTCCGTAACTTGTGCGGAATCTAAGTCTTCCTAGAAGTCTTACCAACTCAGGATGGAGGCCATGTACTCCTGTCTCAAATGTTGACTGTTCACCGGCTTCCCGAATTTGATTATCAACTTCTTTCTGTGCTTTTTCAACCATTTCCTCGATCCGTGCAGGATGAATGCGTCCGTCAACAATTAGTTTCTCAAGAGCGATTCTTGCTACTTCGCGACGTATAGGGTCAAATCCAGAGAGAATAACAGCTTCCGGAGTATCATCTATAATTAGGTCTATTCCGGTAAGAGTCTCCAGTGTCCTGATATTCCTACCTTCTCGTCCTATTATACGCCCCTTCATTTCGTCATTAGGGAGAGCCACAACTGATACAGTTGTTTCAGCCACATGGTCAGCTGCACACCTTTGAATTGATTGTGCGATGATATCCTTGGCCCTTTTTTCACCTTCTTCTTTGGCCTGTGTTTCAATCTCTTTAATGAGCATTGCAGTCTCATGTTTGATTTCTTCCTCAATATTGGCCAAAAGAATCTGTCTTGCTTCTTCAGATGTGAGTCCAGAAAGTCTTTCCAACTCAGCCAGCTGCTTAGAATATAGTTCCTGAATTTGTTCTTTTACCTTATCAATTTCGCTTTCTTTTCGATTCAGGCCTTCTTCCTTACGTTCAATAGAGTCTATTTTCTTATCTAACGACTCTTCCTTCTGAGTTAGTCTTCTTTCCATTCTTTGAAGTTCGCTTCTACGTTCACGTTGTTCTTTTTCTACTTCGTTACGAAATTTAAGAACTTCTTCCTTAGCTTCGAGAATTGCTTCACGTTTCTTTGCTTCGGCGGTCTTTTCAGCTTCTTCTTTAATCTTTCTGGCAGCTTCCTCAGCAGAACCAATTTTGGCTTCAGCTAGGGAACGTCTGACCAGATAACCGATTACAAAAGCCACGATAGCAGCGATTAAAGCAATTAGTATTGTTTGTCCATCCATAATTTCTATTTCACCTCCCGTTAAAAATTAATCAGATATCTTAGTTTACAATAAAAATAAAAAACCGAGTAGAAACTCGGTTCGAAAAAGATTTTCCTACCAAAATAATTATTAGGTTATAGCACCTAAAAAAGACAGAATGCTCTCTCTTATATTAAAACTTTATCCTCACAATTAAAAAAATATTTCGTTGTCTCTTTAAAACAAATGAGGAAGGTTTATATATATAAGTAACCCATAAATATATGGTAATAAAATCTAATTCTAGTTTCTCCCATGTATAATTGTAAGATTTTTTGGCTTGTCTGTCAAGACGCGCCAGTATACGGGAGAAAATTATCTAATTTTCATTTGAATAATTGTTTAAAACACGCCTAATAATTCCAGAACTGAATCCCCTTCTTGCTAAAAACCCTTCCAGTTTTTTGTAACTGAACTCTGCTCTTCTGATTTTTTTTTCTATTAAAAATGCAGCCATCTGTTCCTCGTCTTCAGGTTGCAGTTGGCAAATGTTGCGTTCAATTGTTTCCTTGTCTAAACCTTTCTGAAACAGTTCGTTTTTTATTTTTTGTCTTCCGGTTGGCTTCAGGGTTGTCCTATTTCTAATCCACATTCGGGCAAAGGCGTCATCATCAACAAATTTATATTCCTTCAAAAACTGGATTACATCAGATATAATCTCTGTATCAAATCCTTTGTCAGTTAGTTTTGTGGTAATTTCTCTAACAGTTCGCGGTCTGAAGGAAAGATAGTTTAAAGCATGGTTCTTAGCAGAATCAAACAGTTCACCCCGGGATTTTGATTTACTCATCTTGTGCAGCGCCGGCTTGGGCAGCCCCAAGACCTAAAGTCTCCCTTATCTTTAATTCTATCTCACCGGCAATATCTGAATGTTCTTTAAGAAATTCCTTAACATTTTCCCTTCCCTGTCCGAGTCGGTCACCTTTATAGGAATACCATGCTCCACTTTTTTCGATAATGTTCATTTCACTTCCAATGTCAATAATTGCCCCTTCTTTGGAGATACCCTCCCCGTACATTATGTCAAAATCGGCTTGTTTGAATGGGGGAGCAACTTTGTTTTTGACCACCTTAACCCTGGTTCTGGAACCAATCATGTCTGAACCCTGCTTGATTGTTTCAGTTTTCCTTACCTCAAGACGTACAGAAGAGTAAAACTTCAGGGCCCGTCCACCAGGAGTAGTCTCAGGATTGCCAAACATAACCCCTACCTTCTCCCTGATCTGGTTTATGAAAATGGCTATAGTATTTGATTTGGCAATTGCTCCGGTAAGCTTTCTAAGTGCCTGGGACATAAGCCGGGCCTGAAGGCCAACATGAGCATCACCCATTTCTCCTTCAATTTCCGCTCTTGGGACAAGGGCCGCTACAGAATCAACGACAATAACATCTATAGCGCCACTGCGTACTAGGGCCTCAGCAATTTCCAGGGCTTGTTCACCAGTATCCGGTTGGGATATAAGGAGATTGTCGATGTCTACTCCAAGTTTCCTGGCATATACAGGGTCAAGAGCATGCTCGGCATCAATAAAAGCTGCTGTACCGCCCATTTTCTGAGCTTCGGCCAGTATGTGAAGGGCAACTGTAGTCTTACCGGATGATTCCGGACCGTATATTTCAATAACCCTGCCCCTGGGGACCCCCCCTACACCTAAGGCAACGTCCAGAGTTAATGCACCTGTGGGAATAACATTAATGTGCATATTGGCTGATGCTTCACCAAGCTTCATTATCGATCCCTTACCAAATTGCTTTTCAATTTGGTGTAACGCCATTTCCAGCGCCTTTAACTTGTCTGACATGTAATACATCCTCCTCAAACATATGTTCGGTCCTACTGAAACTAATTATACATGTTAAGATACAATCTGTCAACAAATAATTTCCATGACTTGGAAGTTACTTTAAATGTTTTACTGTTTTCTATTATATTTTAACTAATTTCTATATAATTGGTAGTGCCGCTGAATTTTCGAATAACCCTTTCCTTGAGTCCGATTAAGCTTGAGTCATCTAGGGCCGGATGTTCTGACAGCAGTTTAAATGCTTCATCTCTTGCAATCTGAAGTATTTTTACGTCTCTTATGATATCAGCTATTTTGAGGTCAGGAAGGCCTGATTGTCTAGTCCCAAAGAACTCTCCCGGACCTCGTAACTTAAGGTCTTCTTCGGCAATAACGAAACCGTCAGAGGTAGCCTGCATAATATTCATTCGTGCCCTGCCTTCTTCTGTTGAAGGACTTGCTATCAAAATACAGTAAGATTGGTGCGAGCCACGTCCAACCCTGCCTCTAAGCTGGTGAAGCTGTGCAAGACCAAACCTGTCTGCGTCTTCAATGACCATGATTGTTGAGTTAGGTACATTTACTCCGACTTCAATTACAGTTGTTGCAACAAGAATATCTATCTTTCCATTTTTGTATTCCCTCATTACCTCGTCTTTAGCATCCTGACTAAGACGCCCGTGCAGCAACCCTATTTTCAGATCCTGAAAAACTTCCGACTGAAGATATTCAGCTAGATCAACTGCTGCACTAACATCAATCTTGTCTGATTCCTCAACAAGTGGACATACATAGTAAACCTGTCTTCCAGCTCCGACTTGCTCTCTGACAAAATTGTAAATTCGTTCTTTCATTTTATGATTAACCCAATAGGTTTTTATAGACCGCCTGCCGGGTGGGAGCTGGTCAATTATAGATATGTCAAGATCACCATATACAGTAAGAGCCAAAGTTCGTGGAATAGGAGTCGCGGTCATAACAAGAATATCCGGATTAGTACCCTTTTCTTTCAACTTACCTCTCTGCCTGACACCAAACCTATGCTGCTCATCAGTAATAGCCAGCCCTAATTTTTGAAACTTTACCTCATCCTGAATAATGGCATGAGTACCTACTACTATATCTACCATTCCATTACTTATGTCGCTAATTCTTCTGATTTTTTCAGTTTTACTTAAACTCCCTGTAAGAAGAGTGACTTTTACTCCCAGAGGTTCAAGTAGTTCATTAAGGCCTTCATAATGCTGAACAGCCAGAATTTCCGTTGGAGCCATCATTACTCCCTGATAACCGTTTTCTACCGTTTTAACTAAAGCTGCAGCAGCAATAACGGTTTTCCCTGAACCCACATCACCCTGAACAAGTCTGTTCATCGGCTTGTCCAATTCCATATCTGAAAAGATCTCTTCCAATACACGGAGTTGCGCGGAGGTAAGTGAAAAAGGAAGTACTTCCATAAGATCACGAACCAAAGGCCCGTTATTCCTGTGCTTTATCCCCTTTTCTTTTAATACGGGAGCTTTAATCAATCCCACACCAATTTGAAGCAGAAAAAGTTCTTCAAAAACCAGCCGCCTTCTTGCCTCCTCTACATCAGACATTTTTTCAGGAAAATGTATTTTTGACAAGGCCTCGCAAATTCCGGGAAGTTGGTACTTGTCCAGTAAAAAATCGGGTATGAATTCTTTATACTGTGACAAGTGCTGGTCTAAGCTATTTCTTATTATTGACCGGAGGGTGCGCGGTGAAAGTCCTTCAGTGGTCGGATAAACAGGTACTATCCGCCCGGCATGAACTGGTTCTTCCGTATCAGATAATTCATAATCAGTGACGGAAATTTGCAGAAAACCAAACTTCCGTTCAACTTTTCCTGTAACAAGTATCTCGCTCCCTACCGGAATCTGTTTCTTTATGTATGGTTGGTTAAACCAGACTGCATAACCCACGGACATACCGTCATGGATAGCAATCTTTGTAATGCTGAGCTTCTTTCTAGGTTTAAGTTCCTGACAACCTACGACAGTACCGTGAACAGTTTCAGTTTCACCATTGGTAAGCTGATAGAACTTTTTCAACTGGCTTCTATCCTCGTATCTTCTGGGAAAATGATAAAATAAATCCTCAATACATGTAATACCCAGACGGTTTAACTGGCTTACTCTCCTAGGTCCAACATTTTTAAGGAACTGCAGTCCTGTATCGCTTTTTTTCAAACCCACAGGGATTTTTGGAGTACCGCCTTGATGAATAAACCCTTTTATAGTCAACAGTAAAGTATATATTTTTTCCGTTACCTTTTTTCGTTCAATCCCGGTTAAGTCATTATACTCAGTAAGCTCTGAGGTAATTGTTTGAATTTCATTAAGTGTATCTGACGGTAATCTGTCACGTAAATCTTTATGTAGTTTAATGAGATGTGAAATAACGAAAGCACTAAAACCGCCGAATACAGCGGCGTTTTTGCAGCCTGTCCTGGCTTCGACTACCAGTGCTTCTCTGACTTTTTCTATAGTGGATATTAATGAATTCACCAATTAACACCAACCAATTCTATTCAGGGCATAATATAATACCCGCCACACCAGGACCGGTATGTGCCATAATTACCGGTCCAAGTTCCGTAATTATGGGCTCGTCACAGATATTTACTAAATTATGAGTGTGGTCCTTTAACTTTATAACTGATGAGTAGTCATTTCCATAAACGAATGCGCAGCTATACCTTTTAGATGAGTCAGTTTTATCCGCGACTATCTGCGAAATACGTTCAAGGGCTTTACCTTTACCTCTAACACGTTCTAAGGGTAAGATCTGTCCGTCATCAAGGCAGAGAATCGGTTTAATTTTTAGAAATGTCCCTAAAAAAGCGCTGGCTTTACCTATTCTGCCACCCTTTTCCAGGTAATCAAGAGTGTCCACCAAAAATATGAGGAAACTTTTTTCGATTTTTTCATTAATCATTGATAAGATTTCAGCAACGGATTTCCCTTCATTGGCAGCCTTCGCCGCTGCTATGACAATTAAACCCAGACCCATACTTATCGTTCTGGAATCTATTATGTGAATATCTCTGGAGTCAGTCAATGTTCTGGCAGTTCTAGCCGACTGTACGGTTCCACTGAGCTTACCTGAAAGATGTATTGAAATGATGGCTTCGCCTTTATCAATAATTTTTTCATAAATAGCTACAATTTCCCCTGGTGAAGGCTGAGAAGTGATTGGCAATTCATCTTCTGTCTCTATCCTTTTAATAAATTCCGATGATTGAATATCAATGCCATCCCGGTATACATCCCTGCCAAAACTAACTTTAAGGGGGATAACCATAATTCCCAGTTCATTAACGATATCATGTGGAATATCTGCCGTACTGTCAGTGACTATTCGTACTTTTTTCAACCAGAACACCTCTTTTCCGGTACATTAAAAATCCAGATTAACTTTATTCAACTGATATTATATAGTAATAGACCGGCTGCCCGCCATCCAGCAACTCAACATCAATTTCCGGGAAACGTTCGGAAATTTCAGAGGCAAGTTGTTCGGCCTCGTATTTATCTGTCATCTCTCCGAAATATATTGTGCATACTTCGCAGTCAGGGAAAATCATTTTATCCAGCAGTTTAATTACTGTATCATTCAAATTATCTCCAACCGTAACTTTATCTTCAAAAAGACCAATTGAATTTCCTTCTTTTATTTCAATACCGTTAATGGTAGTATCACGAACCGCATATGTAACCTCACCTGTTTTAATACTCTTTGCTGCTGAAACCATAACATCTACAACCTGGCTGGGTTTCATTTCCGGGGAAGCAGACAAAAGCGCCGCCACACCTTCAGCTATTGTCCTGGTTGGGATAACATGGACTGTCTTACCGGTCATTTCAGGAACTTGCTTTGCAGACAGGATTATATTGCTGTTATTAGGTAATATGATAACAGTATCGGTATTCAGTTTCTTAACTTTCTCTAATATCTGGCTGATGCTTGGATTCATTGATTGACCACCGGATATAATATCATCAGCACCAAGACTTTTCATAATCTTGGTAATTCCTTCACCACTGGCAACAGAAATAATCCCGAAAGGTTTTTTGGGCATTTCATATTCTTTTCGGACAGCCTGTTGGTTCATATTTTCTATTTTAACTTTAGATAGTGAGCCATATTTGAGACATATTCCTAGAACTTCCTGCGGACAGTCTGTGTGGATATGCACCTTAAAGAGGCCATCAGAAGCAGCTGTTAAAAGGCTGTCACCGTAAACCATAAGTTTTTCTTTCAACCCTTCACAATCAGTGTTTCCAAGTTTAAAAAGAATTTCGGTGCAATATGGGTATTCAAAATCAGGAGCTTTGTTTGTGTTTTCTTCCGAGTGGTATTGTTCCCTTTCACTTATCCATTTAGAGTCACCAGAAAACCAGGCATAAAATCCCTGTAAGATAATAAGCCAACCCATACCTCCAGCATCTACGACCCTGGCTTCTTTAAGAACCGGGAG
Organism: Thermincola carboxydiphila; assembly: GCA_016841045.1. GTDB lineage: Bacteria > Bacillota > Thermincolia > Thermincolales > UBA2595 > JAENZX01. Next base: position 206,259 of record JAENZX010000003.1, on the reverse strand, counting down.
TAAATCAGGGGTATTCATAAGGGTTGATTCCGCAGTTTTGCAGGTTTCCAGTAAAACCTGTTTTAAGGGCTGATTTTTATTGGCCTCCCTAACTGCAGTCTTGGAAGCTTCTCTGGCAACGGTAAGAATCGTACCTTCCACAGGCTTCATGACGGCCTTAACAGCTATATTTACACCTTCCACAAGTGCTCTGGAAAAATCTTTTGCAGTAATGGTTTCCTTATCAATCAGTGCCTGGGCAAATCCTCTCAGCAACTGGGAAAGTATTACTCCAGAGTTTCCCCTTGCACCCATTAAAGCGCCCTGTGATGCCGCCTTGGCAATTTTGCCGACAGAAGAAGTGTTATGTGCAGCAGCTTCCTCCACGGCTGCCGACAGGGTATGAAACATGTTAGTACCGGTATCTCCATCAGGGACAGGAAAGACATTTAGTAAGTCTACTTCTTTATATCTTTTGCTGAGTGCTGCAAGTCCAGAGGCAAGCATATTGTATAGATTATAACCATTAATATTTTCAGCGTCCACATATTCCTCCCGGAGTTATTTTTCAGTCGTAAATCTTACTCCCTGTACATTGACATTAATATGGTTTACTTTAAGTCCTGTTTGTTTTTCTACACTATATTTTACACGTTCCATAACATTCCGTGCAACCTCTGCAATATTCACTCCATACCCCACTATTATATAAAGGTTTAGTACCACTTCCTGACCGTTTATTTGGACTTCTACCCCTCTTTTCAGGTCTTCCTTGCCCAGAATCTCTGCCAAACCATCTTTTAGATTAACTGCAGCCATACCGACCAAACCGTAACATTCAACGGTGGCAGCTCCAGCAATTGTAGATATAACTTCTTCAGATATATTTATATTTCCAAATTCGTTTTTTTCAATCAATTTTACTATCCCCCTCCTTTGTTTTATTAACAATATTCTAGATTCTTGATTTTGGAGATTTAAAATCTTTACTTTAAAAAAGATGAGGGTGCCCTCATCTTTTTTTCTCTGATTTCCGGGTTATGTTTATGCCGGACCTATGATATGGGTGAGTCAGGTTCCAATAGACTGTTTAGTTCGTCCACAAGCGTATTTACGTCAATGCCATGCATATTTGCACCTGCTTCTACCGATTCTTCCATTGCCCCCATGCAGCCAAAACAACCCATTCCATGCTTCTGAAATACTTCTCTTACCTTAGGGTGAAACTGTAGGGCTTCCATTATGGACATCTCTTTTCGGAACATGTCTAAATCGCCCTCCTTAATTTTATTTAAAAATTCTAAGTATATCCTTATATTGTATATTATGTAGAGTTCTATAAAAACTGACTTAAATCCTTTTAGAATTTGCATGTTATTTAAAAGTTTCACATCTATTGCATTTTAATAAATTATTTGATAAAATAGTAAAGCTATGAATTCGCAAAGGGGGTGTATCTCCGTGGCTAAATGTGAAATTTGCGGTAAAGGTGTACGGGTTGGACTTCAGGTCAGCCACTCTCACATCCGTACCAAAAGAACCTGGAAACCTAATATTCAAAAAGTACGTGCCCTAGTCAACGGCACTCCTACTAGACTTAATGTTTGCTCAAGATGCCTGCGTTCAGGTAAGGTTACCAGAGCAATCTAATCAGTTAAATTCAACTACGAAGGCGCTTTCCAATATGAATTGGAAAAGCGCTTTTTTAGTTGTCTAAACAAATCCACTTGCTTTCATTATTAATTCGAAGAAGCCTCTTTTAGAAGAGTTTCTAACTCACCGGTGCTGAAATTATATTGGTCTCCACAAAAGTGACACTGTATTTCAGCGTTATTTTGTTTCTCAATTATGTCAGCAAGTTCTTCTTTACCCAAACTAATTAAAATACGTTCCAGTTTTTCCTTTGAACACCCGCATTTAAAATCTACTGTTTTTCGCTCCAATTCAACAAAGTCCGAACCAAGAAGTTTTTGCAGCACCTCTTCAGGTTTTAAATTATTATTATACAGACTGCTGACATTTGGCAGACTCATTGCCCTATCTTCCAGGCTTTTCAGGTGTTCATCTTCAACTCCGGGAAAAGCCTGAATAAGATATCCCCCGGCTGCCTGCACAGAAATATCCTCTTTTACCAATACACCGAGAGCCACCAAAGATGGGATTTGTTCAGATTTTGCATAGTAATAGGCAATATCTTCCCCTATTTCTCCTGAAACCAGCGGAACACTTCCCGTATAAGGGTCTTTTAACCCCATATTTTTTGTAACGGAAAGCTCACCATCGTTACCGATACCTCCACCAACATCAAGTTTTCCATTTTTTGAGGGGAGATCAGCCTCGGGTGACTGAACATATCCCCGAACATTTCCCAGTGAATCAGCTGTGACCACAACAGCCCCAAGAGGACCGCTGCCAATAATCCTCAAGGTTAGAAGGTCATCACCCTTAAGGTTTGCAGACATAAGCACTCCCGCGGTCAAAGCTCTTCCTAAAGCTGCAGTTGCCGTGGGGGAAGTATTATGTCTTTGCCTTGCTTCTTCTACAAGACCCGTTGTAATAGCCGCATATGCACGAAAATGCCCTTTTTTATCTGTACCTATAACAAGATAGTCATTCATTGTTGCACTGTCCTCTCCTTAGTTTGAATTAAGCTCCATAAAATTGGGGGGATTCCGAAGCTAATCATTGTTGCTGACGCAACTACACCAGAATCGTTGAAAATCAGGGCTGCCAGACAACCTGCAACAATCCCGGGCAGCATTCTGTTGAGCCAGGGATTCTGCTCCTCCCACTGTTCTATTTCGCAGGGAAACAGTCTGTGCCGAAAAACGATAACTCCTAGGCTTAGAAAGAAATACCAGCTCCAGGTGGTATATTTAATAAGTTTTAAGTTAATCTCTGTTTTCCTGCTAACGATAGATAAAATTTCGCTAACTCCGTTTTGTTGAATTAGTCCTAAAGTTCGCCCCATATGTGATTGTGTTTCGACAGATCTGGTAAAATCAAAGATAACAAACATCGTAAGAACAGAGACAGTAACCACAGCAATAGGTGCTAATGTTTTTAAACTGAATTTTCTGCCGTAAAGGATGATTCCCGCAGTGCCTAAACCGGCAATGGAGGCAATTGCTCCTCCGGCATTAGTGCCAAGGTTTGGGGCAGAAATAGTGTATACCACAATTAAACTAATAAGTGTAACTGCAATTTTAGCTGCCAAAGAAATGCCCGACCTGAACTTTTCCAGAGAAAGAGTTATAAAGGTAATAGCTGCACCAATTAGAACACCCATATATTCGTTCCCTATCCCGTAAAATCTGGCACCTGCTGTTGCATCATAACTGAGGGGAGAGGTTTTTGAGAGATTCCCACCGCTGAAAATATCAAATATTAAAAGTGCTGTTGTTAACCCACTGCTTATCAGAAATGGACTAAAACGTAAGGTTTTAGATAAATAAATTGAGAATAAAACCATAGCCAGAGTTATTAAACTCATCAGCAGACCGACTATTCCCTGCGAAAAATGGGACATTAAATCAGCCAGCAGATAAACTGCAGGGATAAAGGTCACTGCCAGCAAGATAGGTTTAATCACCCCCCCTGCCTTTATATCAAGCTTAATAGCCGCTACTGACACTGTCAATATTATAAGGCAGAGATTTATATATGTTTTTACAAACGGGTACCTGGTATTATGCATAAACATTGTTTTCTTGCTCAAAACAGAGACCTCATCTACAGGGTGTACTGATGGGTTTCCAGCAATTACTTGCCCCCCTAATATAATATCCTTTTTATCCCTGGTACCTTTTACAACAGGCGGAAATCCAAAAAAATCAACCACTGTTGCAGCTATATCGGTATTGGATATAAGTCCATCACGTCTGGTAGTGCCTGAATAAACTATCCCCTGCTTAACACCTTTACCTGCCATAAAGAAAGGAGTCAGAAAGTCACCGTTGTTCATGGATTGGTAAGAGGGACCTGGAACTACAATCATTAGCAGGTCTTTACTAAGGTCGACCTCTTGCAATAATTCCCCAAGAAAAACATCTATGCGGGCTAAGGTATTTTTCTTTTGATTTTGGAGGACTGCGGCAGAAGCCAGAGTACCTTGACTCTCTAGACGAGAGATGTCACCTGTATCAATGACTAAAAAGCCTGCATAATCTTTTATTTCTCTGAATTTTTTTAATAAAAAACTATAATCAGACCTAAAGCCACCTAAGAAAGCCTCGTCTGGGGTCAAACATGAAGAACCCACTTCACCATAGTCAACCTGACCGTTTCTGTCCATCGCAATATTTACCGCATAACGTCTGAATTTATCTCTTTCCTGTAGTCCGAAGACATCGGAATTCCCAATAACGCCGGTTTTAACGCCATACCGGTGGAGAACTGTCCCGATGGAACCGGGGACATAGTTATAGTTGAGGTTTCTGTTGGCTGTTTCTATTTGGGCTATTCCGACGTTAACCACTTGACCGTCTGCTTTTCTTCCAGTGCGCCTGAAATAAGATATTTCTGCCTTTCCGTTTTCATATTCTTCCCAGACGTTAAACCCATCTCCTCCAGAATCTCCTCCCAATATCTTTGTACCGGCACCAATGGTAGCATAAGTGTTTTCAGGTGTTCTAAGCCCTCCTGCTCCAGGATTTGTTGTCATTAGCCCTACTGCGCCTGAGGAAATTATTTTTCTAGTAACGGGTAAATTATTACCTGAAACATCATCCCATGATAACTGGTCAATGACGACCATTACAACTCTACCGGTTTTCTGAATTGAACCATTAATGATTTCACCAGCTGCGAACGGAATTGAAGCAATGTAAAATGTTATTAGCGACAAAATCAGAACTGCAGTAAAAAGCATAATTTTGATACGCATTGCATTTTTTTTCATGATTACACTCCCTGGTATCCTAAACATACTACAAGTATGCGGAATCTGTTATAATTTCATCGTAAACTCGGCATGTTTCACCGATCATTGTCTCAAGGCTGAACATTTCCGAAGCTTTTTTATGAGCATACAGCCCCATTAGCTGTCGTTTATTCTTGTTAATAAGCAGTTCAGTTACTGCTTGTGCTAACTTCGCCGGGTCTCTTGGCTCCACCAGCAGGCCGGTTTCTCCGTGTTTAACAAGTTCAGGGAGCCCACCCGTCCTAGAAGCAATTACAGGCAGGCCGACACTCATGGCTTCAATTGTCGTTATGGATAACCCCTCTGCTATTGATGGTACCACAAAAATATCCAGACAAGATAAGAACTCAGGTACGTTTTCCACATGTCCGGTAAAAGATAGTCTTTCACTTAACCCAAGCTCCGTGGCCTGTGATTTTAATAAAGGCAGCAGCGGACCGTCTCCAGCAATAATATATTTAGTATTAGTGTTTTTCTGTATAAGTGGAATAGCCTTAATGAAGTATTCCAGTCCCTTTTGCGGAGCCATTCTGGCCAGGGTACCCACAATCAAAGCGTCAGTATTTAAGCCGTATTTCTCCCTCGTTTTTATTCCATCACAAGTATCAGAATATTTGTGTATGTCAATCCCATTATAAATAGATACTATTTTTTTCTCCGGAATTCCAAAATTCTTTACCAAATCATTCTTTAGTGCCGCAGAAACAGTTATTATCTTTGATGTGGCTGTGCTTAAAAGTTTTTCACCATATTTGAATAACACCCTTTGGGCTGGATTTACTTCCTGATAAATTATAAAATTATGAACAGTCATCACATTATTCTTATACCTTGCTGAAAGAGCAGCAATTCTTCCAACCATCCCGGCCTTTGAACCATGAAAATGAATAATGTCATAATCGCCAGCTAAGATTATTTTTCTCAACTGATTTATACATATAACATCATCCTTAGGGCTGATTGGTCCGACAATATTTACAGGGTGAGTCTTAATACCCATTCCAGATACTTCATTAAAGAGAGCAGAATTGCTCGGGCATGCTGTTTCAACATTAAACCCGCGTTTTCTCAGACCCTGTAACAATTCTAACAGGTGGGTTTTCATTCCACCTTCAGCCGGTCTTATAACGTGAAGTATTTTAAAACCATTTATGTTTGCGGAAGTAATAGATTAATCCCCCTGTCAATGTTTTCCTGTTTCGTTCATCCTGTCTAAAACATTATTGTTATATTTTAGCCAATTTGAGTATTTTCAAATCTTTCGTGAAAGATTAAAGGGATGGGTTTCTAATCCCATCCTCACTATCGGTAAATATTTATAATCCAAGTACTCCCCAAATGTCTGTGTCTACTTGTCCAGTAACTTCGAAACCTTTGTCTTTTTGAAGCTTTTTTAACGCATCTTCTGTTGCCTGACCAAAAATTCCGTCGGGTTCTCCTTTTAAATACCCTTCTGCGATTAAGCCTTTTTGTACAAGTACTACCTCACTTCCTTTGTGCCCTTTGTGTACCGGAAATCTTTTTTCATAATAAGCAGGAAAAACGGTGCCCTCTATCTTGACACGTGTTCCAACTTTTACCAATTCATACAACTGTTCAACTTCATGATTTAACATCCGAATGCAGCCGTGACTGGCTCTGGTCCCTATAGACCAGGGTTTATTAGTACCGTGAATTCCATAAATCCCCCAAGCAACATTTAATCCCATCCATCTGGTCCCAAATCCAGTTCCCCAGTTCTTGGCTTTTCTTTTTATTTTCCAATCTCCTATTGGAGTCGGTGTTTTTTTTGTTCCGACTGCTACCGGGAATTCTTTTATCAACTTATTGTCGTCATACACATACAGCCTTTTTTTGTCTGCATTGATTATTAAATGAACTTCTCCTTTAGGTTCTATGCGAGTGGATACACTTAATGAGTGATTCTCAAACTTTTCAGATAATGCATTTCGTGTCTTTTGTCCAAAAACCCCGTCTACTTTAAGCTTACTGGAGACCTGAAATTTTTTAACAGCTTCTTCAGTTTTTTTGTCAAAGATTCCTGTTGTTTCTCCGTGGTAAAACCCTAATTTCACCAAGGCGGTTTGGATTTCTGTAATTTCTTCACATTTAACTACAGGCTCCGAGTAACTAAAAATAACTGAATTAAGTTCTTCGGGACAGCAAACTCCATGTTTAACTTCAGCTAAGCAAAATCCTGCAAATAACAATAATATACTAGCTGTTAAAATTACTGATATTGTTAATAAACCAAGTTTTGTCTTGGTAAAAAAAAGTAAAACATATTTCATCTAATATTATCAACTCCTATGATAAATGTCCCTCATATTCTTTGTGTAATAGCCTCTCCATATTCATCTATACGATATCCTTCTCTTACCAGCAGCATTCCAAAAGGAACAGTCAAGTATATAAGCATCATTGCAGCGGCAATTATTCCGGTGTCATTGAAAATGAGTGCAGCAAAAGAGCCATATAAAATTATTTGGAATGATTTTAAAGTCAATGAATCGTTTATTTCGATATTTTTTATTTCATCAAAATTACTCATTGTGACTCTTCGGTAGAGATAAAGCTGCCCAAAAAACAGTACGTTCCATGGGGGAAGCATCAACATTGCCAAAAAAACACTTATTTTGGAACTGATAATTTCTATCAAATAACTGGTAAAATTATCTGAAAGTAATCTAGCCACTGTTTTCCCTGCATGGGTCTGGCTTGCCGATAAAGTCTCCATAAAGGATATAGAAAACTCTGCTGCTAAAGCCAAAATAATTACTAAAAGAAGGCTTTTCATAGAAGGTGGCTGTCCTGACGCCAACATAAAACACGCCAAAGTTCCGGTAGTAATTGCAGCAATGGTCCCTCCGACATTTGCTCCTAATCCTGGAGTTTGAGATAAAAACGCTAAAAAAAAGACACCTGCAGTAACGGTAATCTGCACGGAAACCTTGGATGCAAATCGCTTAAGAATACTGATTACTCCAAAAACTGTTGAACCGAGCAAAATTCCCATACTGTCATTATTTATACCGTAATAACGTCCACCGGTAAAAACGTCATTAAACCCTAGCGGCGTATTAACCAGACAACCCAGCCCGGTAATGAGATCAAAAATTAATAATGCTGATGTTGCCAGGCTGATTGTTGCCATACCTATTAAGGAAATTTCAATGGTTACAGACAGAAAATACCCTGTAAATAACAATAGGATAAAAAAACCAGCAACTGCTGCAGTTAAATTTTGCAGCCATAAGGCAGAAACAGAACTAATAATTGGGAGTGCAAATATCATTACAGAAATCGCCCTGCTAAACCTTTGACTGACTTGCTGCTTTTTTTGTAAGACCGGAAAATAAATATAATAAAATACGAGAAGCAACAAAATTACATATACTCCGTGAAGAATGTAACGGAATTTTTTGAGACCTGAATATTTATTAAAGTTAGTTCCGATAGTCTTTAGGGGATCAATATCAGTCACTATTGTCATTTTCTCTCCTGTGAACTGCATCTTTGTGGTATCCACACCCAAAAACGCAAATATACTTGGGGCAATATCAATATTTGATATTAATCCTTCTCGTCGGGTGGTGTTTGATATAAGAAGCCCTTTTATGTTTCCGTTTTTGTATAGTAAAACGGGGGCAAGATTTTTAATACCGGTAAAATTATTATCCACAGGTGAGGTAGGACTAACCACCAACAGTAAGACATTTTTGTTATCAATGATTTTGACAAATTCGCCAAGGAACTTATCCGCTCTTTTCAGAGCCTGGGACCTCATTTTTTTTAAAACATCCCCATTTATGCCAAGTCTGTCTCTAGCCTCAGCTACCCTTGTTGTATCGCCAAAATCAATAAAAATAATATCATTTGTTTGGACAGCCTTTTTGCAGGAGAACAACAGCCTCTTACTATCAGTTCTCATGCTCCATATATCTTTCGGATTACCCGTCAAAAATTGACTTCCAACTTCCATTGTGTCCACATATCCAAAACTATCCATTGCCATTAGTAGGGTATAATTGATTTTGTTGTCAGTATCTGTGTTTCCTAAAAGTGCAATCCTCTTTCCTGTTTTATTTGCTACCTCTCCGATTTTACCCGGAACATTATTGGGATATATTTTTTTTAGACTGTCTACAAAAGTCTCATTTTCAATTCCAGACCTGGGTACATGCACCCTTGTTCCCATACCAATAGTCAAATAGGCATCCTGTCTACCTTGAGCAGTAAAGCTCTTTGTGCGTGTGTTCATCATACCTATTATGCTGGATGCAGCTATCTTATTGAGGTTTTTCAGTGTTGTATTTTTGAGGTCTTCAATACCTAAATCATCAATAACAAGAACTACTACTTTATCTGCCTTCATTTGTTGGGTGCTATGGATTTTTGCATCAGCAGGTCTGGCTGCTAAAATTAAAACAACAGTTAATACAATAAAAATAAAGATTTTAGTTAGTTTACAAGTTATTGCAGGTGGCAACAAAAATATCATCCTTTTTACAGCTTCATTGCTCTTTTCTTTTATTGTTGCCAAAATTATTGTTTCCAAGTATTGCTATGTCTAAATGTTTTACAGCTCTGGTTAAAAATTAATTTCTTAAACAAACGAAAACCACCAGCTTTTTTTGCTGGTGGTTACAAAAAGTCATTATATTTGATTAAAAGAGAATTTATTATTAACTATAAAAAATCGATACTGATTTTACCTCTTAATTCGTCAGAAATGCGGCAAAGGTCTTCGTAAGTAAGTCCACAGTCTGTCAATAAGTCCGTACTTATTGTAATATTATTTGACCCACCAAATGAGTATCCTGCCAAATTAGAAACAGAGTCTGCAATTCTCACAACAGTCAATAATTGAGAATCTTGTTGGTTGTCATCATGATGATCACCTATTACACTTACCAACAAAGGTGGAAGGTTCCATTTTTCAGCAGCTATCTTGCCTACTTGAGTGTGAGTTAAGCCCAGAAGTTCCTGTTCAGTCTCGATAAGATTAAAGCCTGATTCCGTACTAGTAATTACATTATAGTATTCCTTAGGTTTTACAAACAATAGCAGACTTTTTCCTATATCATGGAGAAGACCTGCTACAAAAGCGTGTTCCTGATCATGAATACCAATTCTTAAGGCTATTATTCGGGATGCTGCTGCACAGGCAGCAGCATGTCGCCACATGCTTTCTACAACTTGTTTCTTTCCTCCTGAAAGATGCTCCAGTGTAGTGTAAACAGAAGCCCCAATAACCAGGGTTCTTAAAGTGTCAGTTCCCAGCATAGTAACTGCTTCTTTTATAGTAGCAATTTTTCTGGGTAAACCATAATAAGCTGAATTAACAATCTTTAGTGCCTTTGTAACAATTACCTGATCCTGCCCTATAACATCGCAAATTTGATCAGTTGTTGTTTTAGGGTCATTTATTATTTCGATTATTCTACTAGTTATCTGAGAAAAGACTGGCAATTCATTAACTTTCATCATAATTTTAGCCAGAGTTAATTGGTCCATTCATATTTCCTCCGCCTGATTTTTTATTAGATATTCGACATTTTCCGCCAATTTCCTTTTGCTGTTTTGTAACTGTCATGTAATTTGGTAATTGGAATCTAATAAAAAACGAAGTACCTGATGAACCCGTCTTCACTTCAATTTTAGCATTATGTTTGTTAGCAATACTATAACATACTGCAAGCCCTAATCCTGTGCCATAATCTTTAGTTGTCACAAACGGATGCCCCAGTTTGTCCAATATTTCAGGATTAATTCCTGTACCTTCGTCTTCTACGGAAAGAATAACTTCACTATCATTAAATTTTGTACCAATATTAATCCTTCCCTCAGATGGCATCGCTTCTAAACCGTTCCTGACAAGATTAATTATTAGTTGGCGAATCTCTTTTTCGTTAAGGGGAATCTGTGGTATGTCACCCTTAGTCAGGTTGATATGAACATCCTGTTTTATCGCATCGGTTAAGATCAATGGATATATTTTATCAATTATGTCGTTTAATGAAGCGGGTTCTAAATTTACTATTCTATCTTTTGCCAGAGATAAATACTCAGTAATAATGGAATTTGCCCTATCAATTTCATCAATCATTATAGCATAGTATTCACTTTTCTTGGCATCGGTCTCTTTGCTGGCAAGAATCTGCAGGAAGCCTTTTACACTGGTCATGGGATTTCTAACTTCATGCCCGATTCCTCCGGCCATTTGGCCGATAAGACTAAGCCGGTCTAAGCGGGCCATTTCTTTTTCAAATTGTTTCTGCTCCGTAATATCATCAAAGACCGTAAGTATGTGTTTCTCTCCACTGATGGTAATTATCTCCAGAGAAGCCAGGATAGTTCTAATGTCGTTGAATTTTGTTAATAATTCGGCTTCGTAATTATTATAAAAGCCCTTTTTCATGAGCTTATTAAACAATTTTTCCATTTTTAATTTATCACGCCATAAACCAAGCTTAAAAGCGGTATGTTCCAATGCTTCATCTTTTGAATAGCCTGTAATCCGTTCAAAGCTCTTGTTAACATCAATATAAATACCATCTAAATTAGTAATAGTCATTGCACTGGGACTTGCATTAAAAGCTATCGCAAACCTTTCTTCAAGTCTTCTTCGTTCATTTATCTCGTCTTGTAACTCTTCAGTTTGTTCCTTTACCAGCTTTTCAAGCATATCCCGGTGTTTAATTAACTCTTCTTCAGCCTTTTTTCTGGCTATGAAATTTGCCATTGAATTGGCGATAACGGTAAGATACTCTCTTTGAACTGTTGATAAAATTTTACCCTTTAATGAAACGCTAATAACACCCAATAAATTATCGCCTTTGATGACAGGAATACAGAGATAATTTATAATCCCTAAATCATGAAGATATTTACATTGGGTTCCAATAGTAAAAAATAACTGGTTGCTATTATCAAGTTTCCTACAAGTACATTCTTTTACGTGAACACTTTTATGCAGCGAATTTTCATCTACACCTTTATAGGTCTTTAAGACCAGGATATCTGGCTCTTCCAGTAAATAAATAATTCCTTTTTTATTTAGAAAGGACATTGATAATACAGTTTCCAATGCAAGTTCACTAAATTGTTCAATTGATAGATCATTTACAGCTGCTTCAAGTAAATTTGCTATAAGTTTATGTTCACTTATACCCTGAGTAGCTATAACAGCTTCCATGGCAAAATTCCCCATTTTAATCAATTTTCCAACCAAAAACCGACAACATAAATTATAATGAGTATCCTTGTCTGTGTCCTTAAAACATTGTCGAAAATTCTGCAGAGGAAAAATATTTAGAAAATAAAAGCCTAATTAAAATATTGTGTAAAATGCTGAAAGGCCGTAATACCGACTGACTATGTATTCACATGAACTTAAATCGTTATTGATACAAAATAATATAAATCAAGCATGATTTTTACCATTCACTCTCTTAATATTCCTGTTCAACTTCAATCTGTATTCCAGGATAAAAACCATATATATACTAAAATTATCGATACAGCAAAACTGTGTTTATTATGCAGAACGAATCGCAGCTACTTATTATTATAGGACAAAGGGGGGAAAGGCACAACTTCATAAAGGGGAAATAAAAAATTATGAAACCGTGAAGGAGGACTTAGTAATGCAGGAAAAAGAAATTGCTTGGGCAAATCCGTCAGCAGCAGGAATTATGGGCTTGTGTTGTGGAGTTATTCCGTTAGTTATTTTAAAACTAGGATGGATTGGGCCTGAAGGAGCGCCAGTTTTAATTGCCTGGTTAATATTTTCGGGGCTGCTTCAGGCAGTAACTGGAATCATTGAGGCTAGACGCGGCGGATTAATGTTTGCTACACCATTATTGATTTTGGGCTTTATGGTAACTATGTCGCCGGCAATCGGAGAAGTAATAAAAATATGGATTAAAGATATGACAGTTCCTGCCACCATAAGCGGGGTTGGGTTTGTGGTAGTAGCAATTTGGGCTATTGCATTATTTGTTGCTATGGGACTTGTCAGCAAATTCTTATTTGTACTTATGGGTATTCTTGATGTATCACTTTGGCTGCTTGGCTTGTCAATGCTAGGGGTTTTAGGCGCAGCATCTGATATGATTGGTAGTTATTTATTGTTAATTTTCACTGTAGGTATGATTTATGTAGCATGTGCCCTGTACTTAAATGAACTGTTCGGTAAAGAGATGCTGCCAATAGGAAGTCCGGTATTTAAAAATTAATTTTCGCTTTAATTTAGTTAGAAATTATAAATTGATTAATAAATGAAGTGCTTTAAAAGGGCTTAATCATAAACTGCTAAAAAGTTAACAGTCACTACGATTATGTAGTGGCTGTTCGCTTTTGTTAATCAGTTATTTATTCGCCCTCTCCGGATGTTTTAATGATATCCGTTGTATTGGTAGCCCTGACAAAATACAATACACCTAAGACAAGTAGTATAAACCCAAATGGCAGAATAAGCGAGAATACATTGTAAGGAGGCCAGACAGCTACAATTATCAATACAATGCTTGTTGCTGAAATAGCTACACCCATTAAGCCTACCATGAAGTACCGGGCTATGTTTTCCCATAATCCCTGGCGAAACCCAATAACAAGCCCGCTTATACTAAGACCCAGTGCCAGCGTCAATATCAAGCATATAAGAGTCCACACCTTCATGATCCACACCTCCTTGCACAGGACATTGTAATGTCCCCGCAGGTTTTCTGCATAGGATCATGGCAGTCATAATGCAGTAGAAAACCAGCCCGACTATAAGGAAGAAGATGTTAAAGGGCGGCCAGATCATCAACAGGGTAACGACAATCATAATTGCCCCCATAAACAGTCCACCCACCGCTCCACCCATCCATTGCAGCAGCCCTGGAAGACTAACCCGATAGGTAAAAAAGTAAATACCTAAAAGGAATCCGAACAAGCCGGCCAAACCCAGGGTTAATATTAGGATTGTCAACATTTTATTCAACCTCCTTAAAAATTTTTCCAAACACCAGTGTAGATGCTGCTCTTCCCCACAAAGTCGGTATTTCTTCCGCTGCCCCTTCACCTTCTATGCCTCTTGCCGCCTGGAAATCACGGCGGCGCTTTACAGTGACCGCTGCCAAAGGCTCTTCGTCAAGCCAGGGCGGCAGGAGCTTAACCATAATTGTCATCAGTACAAAAGGTAGAACCAAAAAAATCAAGGTTGGTATAATTCCCTCTTCCCATATCGGTATATGGAACTTTGTATAGCCAACCAGGCTTTTGGAAACCAGCTGGCCGCCTATAACTACGTTAAACCTCATGGCCAGTACACTTAACAGTATAGCCCCGCCCGAAACAAATGTCATAATCCGGGCTGCAAATTGGGAAATGTTCTTCTTTCTTGATGCCAGCAGAAGAAAAAAGGCCAACACCATACCGGCAATCTGTACTCCAAAGAAGGTAACCGGAATAACCTCGAAAATCAGTCCTTTGATGGCCGGCCATTCTTCTTTTCCTTCGTAACCAATAAAGATAATTTCCAGAATCTCCAGCACGAAGGCCAAAATCAGAAAGACCCAAAGATACTTATTCATAGCCATCATACATTCAAAATCAATCTTGACCCGCCTGATCCAGCAAGTCACTTCAAAAATAACAATCAGCAGGGCAATTCCAGAAACAATGGCTGATAGGAGGAAAATTACAGGCATTAAGGGCGTTGACCACCACGGATTGGCCTTGATGGCCCCGAAAATGAATCCTACATAACCGTGCAGAAAGGCTGCTGATGGGATACCAATAATGGCAAGGATGCCTACCACTTTATGATCGATATGCAGCGCCTTTTCTGAAACATCCTTGGCACCCAGGGTTAAAAGATTATAAAACTTTCCGGTCCATCCGTCCTTAATAGCGGCAAATTTCACCAGGTCCTTGCGGTACATAAACCATATTTCCAGCAGAACAATGATTAAATAGAAACTGTAGATATAACCGAATCCCGCCATAGCCGATGTGGGACTGGGTGTCCACAGCATATTTAGTGCCCTTAGCGGCTGGCCCAGGTGAGAGATTAAAGTCATTGGGGCCACCAGGAGAACGGCTAATGCGGCAATTAGGGCCAGCCTTGAAACAGGTTTAAGACTGGAAATCCTGAAAACATGGTAGAGGGAGGAAACTATGAACGCCCCGGCGACCAAGCCAGTCAGATAGGGATATAACACGATAAATAAACCCCAGTTAATTTCCAACTCGTTAGGAAATACATACCCCATTTAAACCACCACCTCGTCCAGGCCAAGATAGAAGACCTGTGGTTTTGTGCCCATGTCAGTCTTTAATCCCCTTACCCGTTCCTTCCTGATTATTTGTGTAACTGGATCTTTTAAATCTCTAAGGTTACCAAATTTTCTGGCCCCCACAGGACACACGGTGACACAGGCCGGTCGCATGCCTTTTGCGATTCGATGATAACACCAGGTACATTTATCAGCCACATGGGTTTTGGGGTGCATGAACCGAGCCCCATAGGGACAGGCCTGGATGCAATAACGGCAGCCAACACATCGCTTGCCATCAACCAGGATGACACCGTCACCTGTCCGGTAAGTTGCACTCACCGGGCAAACCTGAACACAGGGAGGATTTTCACACTGGTTGCAGAGCTTGGGTACGAAAAATTGTTTTTCCTCTGTCTCTGCCAGCGGTTCGAAATCCAGTCCCCCATTAGGGGAATCGATACTTACCCCTTGGGTGGTCTCAACATAACGTTCCACCCAGGTGCGAAAAACCTCTTTGTCAGGAGGAACCTGATTCTCCTGTTTACAGGCGTCGACACACCTGGCACATCCAATACATTTCTCTGTATCAACAATAAACCCCCATTCTTTGCCTGCCCAGACCCGGGTCCAGTCACTGGTCTCTCCTGACTCCCCGGCAAAAGAGGAGTTTAATATTGCCGCAAGACTGCCCATAGGCGCCAGTATCCCTGCTGCCAGCATTTTACAGGCGGTAGTCAGAAAAACCCGGCGGGGAACTACTTTCTTCATATGTTCTTCCACAGCCTTATTCGATGTTTTTACTTTTAATGTTTCTTCCTTCATGACTTATCCCCCTCAAAGCTTAGCTGTGGCCGGTGAGGGTTGTGGCACCTTGTACAGTTTACCCCACCACTATGTAACAGCGGTCTGACGGTAACAATTTTTCCATCCTGTCTGCCGGCAATCTGCCTATGACAGGAATTGCATAATTCTGCTGTTTCCTGTACTATTGGGGACGTGACCGCCGGCTTGCTGACATGTTTTGCCGCCGGTCCATGGCAAGACTGGCAGTCAATTTCGCGGTGCTGGGCCTGGGCCAAAGCCATAAATTCCTGCTGGTGACATTCGCCGCAGTCATTGCTGCTCCCGGCATAGGCTGCATTTAGGGAAGCATTTTCACTTATACTATTCCCCCGGTAGCGTCCGTACTGTCCAAAGGACGCTGGTATCATCATCTGCCGCACAATAACGAATATAACTACTGCTAGAACTAATATGACTCCAATACGAAAAACGGCCTGTGCGCTCGGGTTTCCATCTTCTTGCCTTATTGTCACCTTATCACCCCTGTCAAAAATCATTATCATTTTCTTTGTTAAAATAATTATACTGTCGATACAGAGTAAAGTCAGATGTCATCAGTCACCAATAATACTCCGAATGTCATGGGTATGTGTCCTTTTATATCGAGGGAAAAAGGTTACAGTTATACCGGGTCAGATGGGAAATCTCCAAAAAAATAACAAGCCTGATATAAATCAGACTTGACCTAAAAGGTTCCGTTTGGCGGCAAATGCTGCTGCCTCGGTACGGTTGACTAGGTTTAACTTGGCTAAAATGCTGCTAACGTAATTTCGCACGGTCTTTTCGCTAAGATAAATAGTTTCGGCAATTTCCTTGTTAGTCTTACCTTCGGCTATGAGAACAAGTACCTTTTTCTCCGTAGTTGACAGTTGTTCTAAGGAGTCGTTAGCCTTTTGCCCGCTTTTCCGCATCTGCTCCAGAAGCTTTTTAGTAACCACTGAGTCGAGCAAAGACTCATCTCTATGCACAGCCCGCACGGCTCTAATAATCTCGTCATTACCCACATCCTTTAATACGTAACCCTTAGCGCCGGCAAAAATAGCTTCCATGAGCATTTCCTCATCGCCATAGGAGGTCAGCATAATGACCTTGGTATCGGGAAAACATCCAACAATTTCTCGGCAAGCATCAATACCGCTGCTTTTCTTGAGGCAAATGTCCATAGTCACCACATCCGGGCGGTACTGCTCAACTTTGACAAGAGTCTCACTGAGACTGCTGGCACCATCCACCACTTCGATATCCGGGTACTGCTCCATAAAATGTTTCAGGCCCAGGCGAACGATTTCATGATCATCTACAACTAACACCTTAATTTTGCTCATAAACATCTGTCTCCTTTCGTTGAAGGAATTATAACCAATACTGATATTTGACAGGCTTGAACTTTAAACAGGCTGTTCTATTGCCAAGGGAATACTGACGACCAGCCGGGTCCCTTTCCCGTGACGGGAGTATATTAGCAGCTCTCCACCCAGCAGCACCGCCCGCGCCTGCATGTTACGCAGCCCCAAGTGGCTTCGGCCTTCTACATCCGTAATCGAATATCCGATTGCCATGCCTTGGCCGTTATCACTGACAGTGACAATCAGGCGTCCAGGTTCCATACGGATATCCACTTCCGCCCAGGATGCATGGGCATGATGTACGATATTATTTAGGGCCTCGCGGATAATCTGCAGCAATTGGTTCTGCCAATCGCGCACCACGACGGTTGGACGGATATAATCAAATGCGATTGCCGGGAAATTAAGGCTTATTTTCAGTCTGTTCTTATCCTGGAATTGTTTTATCATAGCTGCCAGAATGGTTTTTAAATCCTGTTCACCTTTTTCGGTTTCTAACCCATGAATATAAGCACGCAGGGTATGAATGACATTGTTTAAATGCTCCACCGCAGAGTTTATATGTTTAGCAGCCTGTTTCAGGTCCTTCTCCATAATCGGAATAGTTATCTGTAGTTCAAGTCCTATGCCAAATATTGACTGTATTACATCATCATGCAGGTCCCGGGCAAAACGCTCCCGTTCCCGGAAAACTGCTTCCAGCCTTCTTCTCTCCATGATGTGACGCTGTTTCTCCAAGTCAAATATGGCCAGCATGCTGGTAATAGACCAGGTGGCCAGAATAGCCGTGGCAGTGCGTAGAAGTTCGATGGGTAAGCCGGTAACCCGTCTCAGTACATCTGCATTCAGCAGGCCCGAAAACCAGCCTATCCGGTGAGGCACCACAAGACCGCTGAAAAGAGCAAAGAGCGCAAAGGCAATAATGGCCAGCCATAGGTTTCTGAGTACTATCCTGTCATTAATCTGTTTCAGTTCCGGAACCTGAAGATAAAGGCCATACGTCGTAAACAAACCGGCCGGAAAAGCCAAAAGATAGCGGGACCAGTACTCACTATGAACAAGTAATTCAATCTGTTGATTAGTGCCCGCAAGTGGAATAAAGCGTGAAAAGCCAACCAACCAGCCAATGAAAATTGCAGTCGGTAGAGTAAGCCACCAGTAAAAATTTTGTTTTCGGAAGTCAGAAATGAGTTTGGTTCCAAAACAAAAAAGAAAAAAATATGATACTGACTGCAGCAAACGCTGGATGGCCAATAGTTTCCACAAGGGAAAATTACCAAAGTCAGGTACCTTTACAGGTATGAATACGCTGCCCCATTCACTCAGGCTGTGAAGCAGTGCAAAGGCCGCAAGCAGGCTTAGACTATTAGCCATTCGGAAACTGCTGTAACTGCGGTACTGAAGGGCAATGGCAATGCCCATGGTATAAAAGGACAATCCGTATACAAAAAACATTAACAGTACATTTGGTTGCAAAATTTTGCTCATGGCTCAAGGCCTCCGTATAAAGACCGTCTATTAATTAAATTATACCTACCCTTAGTATAATTTGTATGTGTTGCATGACCGTGTCATTTATCATATTGAAATGTGTCGGTTGACAGGAGAATTTGTCATGTGCACCGATCTATAATAAAGTCAAATACTGATTGTAAGAAAGGAAGGATGAATTATGAACTTTTTCGCACTGCTTCTCTTTGCAGCTGTTGCCTGCGGCGGACTCGCCGTCACCGCCATGACCGGAGACCGTATGTATGTCTTTGCGACAATGCCTGTTGCCCTTTTCATCCTGGCTGCCATCAGGATGGCCAAACAATGGGAAAAGGGGGTTGTTTTACGGCTCGGTAAATTCCACAGGCTGGCCGGACCCGGTCTTTTCTTCGTAATCCCGGTAATAGACTCCGTAACCACATGGATAGATCAGAGGGTTTCAGTCACCTCCTTCACTGCTGAGCAGACACTAACCAAAGATACAGTGCCGGTAGATGTTGATGCAGTGCTTTTCTGGAAGGTTTGGGACGCCGAAAAAGCAGCACTGGAGGTAAAGGAATACAAAAGCGCCGTATCTTGGGCAGCCCAGACAACACTGAGGGATATTATCGGACGCACCCTTCTATCTGAGATGCTGGCTGACAGAGAACATATTGACCAGGAACTGCGTAAGGTTATTGACACCAAGACAGAGCCTTGGGGCATTTCTGTACAGTCAGTAGAAATCAGAGATGTGCTTATCCCCTCCACCTTACAGGATGCCATGTCCCGGGAAGCACAGGCAGAACGGGAGCGCAAGGCGAGAATAATCCTCGGCACTGCAGAAACCGAGATTGCCCAAAAATTCTCTGAAGCCTCCAGATCCTATGAGGGTAACCCGCTGGCTCTGCAGTTAAGGGCTATGAACATCCTTTATGAAGGTCTAAAAGAAAAAGGCGCCCTGGTAGTGGTACCCAGCTCAGCAGTGGAAACCATGGGTCTGGGAACCATTACCGGCCTCAGTTCCCTATCCAGGGAAACATAAAGGGGAGCGGTATTATGCAGGAACGTCGCGAAATAGTGCTATCTGTGTTTGGTATCCTGCTTTTCATTATTCTGTTTGGGGTGACTTACACCAGGGTGATACCAAGGGAAACCGGCCCGCAGGGCCGACAGGCCGCTGTCCGGGAAGATACAACAGAATGTACCGAGTGCCACGAAATGCTGCCGGAAATAATGACCTGGCAGATTTCTTCACACAGTAAAATACCGTGCACCAAATGCCATACCGGAAACACCACGGACTACAAATCCAAACATGATAATAAGACCTTTTCCAAACCCATCAAAATTAAGGATGGCATTCCCAATGAGGTTTGTAATGAGTGCCACACCGAAAATCGCGAGTATACCCCATCCGGCGACCTGATTATTCCCCACGATCGTCATGCTGCCGCTGGAGTAACATGCGTCAAATGCCATAGCGGAGTGGTGCACGCCAGGATTGCCGACCGGGACCTTACTTCCGAAGCAGACCTTGCCAATTACCAGTCCTGGAACCCGGGAGTAGCAAAAAAATTGGCAACCAGTTATTATTCGAAGCCCAACATGTGGACTTGTGTCAATTGCCACCGCCAGGCCAGCGTATCACGTAAGTGCAATACCTGCCATACCGCTATCCAATCGCTTCCCTCCCATGACCAGCCTAACTGGAACACCCAGCACGGAAGGTTTGCCAGGGACAATATCAGCGACTGCGCCAAATGCCATGTCACACCCGGTGTCGACAAGTTTGAAACTCCATCTACCGGCAATCTGGCAGCCGACTTTTCACGAGCCCAGGAGTTTTGCTACAGCTGCCATCTTAAACGGCCTGAAATGCATGAGGATTCAATGATGCCGGTACATCCCAAAAGGCAGCAGAAAGAGGTATCCAGAATTGTCTGACCTGCCATAACCTTGAACAGCCAAAGCCAGGGGTTAAGGTTACAGGAACATACTGTAATCAATGTCATTGGCTCCGCTGAAAGATACCTTTTTTCAAGTATGCCATGGCATTGCAATGATAACATATGTTCATAAACATGAAAAATGACTGTTAAAATTGATTTTAAAAGATTGTTTTTTGGTGCTATAATCAAAAGCTAACTTAAAAAATAAAGCGAACAAACACTATGCATTACATAGTGTCTGTTCGCTTTTGACAAAAAAACTTTAAGCCCAGGCTTATGGCCTGGGCTTTTGTACTAACCTGTTGTCAAATCAATATTTTAATTATCCAATTATTATGGGGTGTCTAAATTTTAATGGTCGGAGCGACATGATTCGAACATGCGGCCTCTACCACCCCAAGGTAGCGCTCTACCAAACTGAGCTACGCCCCGACACAAAATTTATTATATACTATCGAAGATTTTTTTGCAAGGTGAATTTTATGCCATCTAAGTAAAAGTTTTTTCGCTGTTATTCTATTACTTCATAACCTCAAAGGCTACAGCACCTACAGGATTTGGTTCCAGTTCCATTACTTTTGTGATCACTCCGCTCTGTAGAAAAGTTTCTTTCATAACCCCAGCGATATGAGCCGCATTTTCGTCACAGAATGCAATAAGTGTAGGTCCTGCACCACTTAGGACAATCCCTCTTGCTCCAGCCAGTTTAGCTGCGGCAAATACCTTTTTCATGCCCGGGATGAGATTGGCCCTGTAAGGCTGGTGTAGTCTATCATCCATAGATGACGCAAGGAGGTTAAAGTCCTGTTTTATCAAGGCTGTTACCAAGAGCGCTGTCCTGCTTATATTATAGACAGCATCTATAATTGAAACGCTCGAAGGAAGGACTTCTCTAGCTAGTTTTGTGGGTAACGTAAAATCAGGAATTGCCACAACGCATTTCAACTTGCTTGGAGGCTCTATTTTGGAATATTTAACTTCTCCCTCAGACTGTACACTTACAATAATACCACCCAGCAGGGCGGGGGCCACGTTATCGGGATGACCCTCTATATCTGTAGCTATACTCAAAATCTCTTTTTCGTTTAACTTACTACCTGTCAGAATGTTGGCTGCAATAAGTCCTCCAACAATTGCAGCTGCACTGCTCCCTAAGCCGCGAGCCAAAGGTATATTATTAATGATGCGGATACGAAGGCCTTTAGGCTCAAAATCTACCTGCCTGAAAACTCTCGTCGCAGCTATATATACGATATTGCCGGAATCACGCGGGATTTTTTCCGCTCCGTCGCCTTCAACCTCAATTTGGA
Source organism: Thermincola carboxydiphila (assembly GCA_016841045.1). Taxonomy (GTDB): domain Bacteria; phylum Bacillota; class Thermincolia; order Thermincolales; family UBA2595; genus JAENZX01. The sequence goes on along the minus strand of JAENZX010000003.1, from coordinate 184,170 downwards.
GTCCTTGCCCGTATGTATCCATTTCGACTATGTTATATAATTTCAACGCCATACCCAGAGTATCAAATCCTGGCCCCATGTTTGCCGTTGTAGCAGGTATCTGTACGCGAACCATAAGATATATCCTCCCGTCGGGTTATTCTCCCTCGACTCTTATCACATTACTTATCTCTTCAACTATAGATAAACCTTCAATAATTTTCAAGGCATCCTGAATATTTTTTTCATAAACATCATGGGTTACCCAAACAATTTCGGCTATGTTATCAATATTTCTCTTTTGAAGCACAGAAGCGATACTTACTTCCTGATTTCCAAAAACAGTCGCAATTGCCGCTAGAACACCAGGTCTATCGGTTACTTTCATGCGTACATAATATTTGGTTATTGTTTCGCCTACGTTTTTAATAGTTTTATGATCAAAACAAGTACACAAAAGTTTGCCGGTGGTCCCTTTTATCTTATTACGAGCGGCATCTATTATATCCCCAACAACCGCAGAAGCGGTTGGAAGCTCACCTGCTCCCCTTCCATAAAACATTACATCGCCGACAGCATCGCCAGTCACAAAAATGGCATTAAAGACGTCATTTACCGATGCGAGTGGATGATTTTGAGGTATAAAAGTAGGGTGAACCCTGACTTCAATTTCGCCATCTTTTTCTTTTCCAATAGCAAGAAGCTTTACTGAATAATTAAGTTCTTTGGCATACATAATATCCCGTGCGGTGATCCTGGTGATACCTTCTACATATACGTCTTTCAAAGCCACTCTTGTATTAAAGGCTATTGATGCCAGAATTGCAAGTTTACGTGCTGCGTCGTAACCCTCAACATCCGAAGTAGGGTCAGCCTCCGCATACCCTCTCTTCTGTGCTTCTTCAAGAACATCAGAGTAATTGCTTCCCCCTGCACTCATTTTAGACAGCATGTAATTTGTGGTACCATTTAATATACCGTAAATTTTCTCAATTCTGTTACCTGTGAGGGATTCCTTCATTGGACGAATGATGGGTATACCGCCCCCTACACTGGCCTCAAAAAATAAGTCAACACCGTTTTCTTCAGCAATTCTATAAAGTTCTTCACCCTCTTGAGCTAGGAGGTCTTTATTGGCAGTTACAACACTTTTACCGGCTTTCATCGCTTCTCTTAAAAATTCTCCGGCAATGGTAGTACCACCGATGACCTCGACAACTATATCAATTTGGTCATCGTTGATTATCTCTGAAAAATCAGACGTAACTATACTCTCAGGCACTCCTGCAGCAGCTGTCTTATTGGGGTCAATTTCCAAAACACGTTTTACAGTAACACTAATTCCAGCCCTGTTATGGATAAGTTCCCTATTTTTATTTAAAACCTTCCAAACCCCGCTGCCAACAGTTCCGCAGCCCAATAAACCAACATAAATATTTTTGCTATCCATGATAATCCTCCTATAATTTATATATTAATGTAGTTGAAGGTATTTAACTTTCTCCTATTACTTCAACTTTGTTTACTCCTCTTATAAGATTTAGAGCTCTGAGCATTGTTTCGATAGAAACCTGCATTCCTGATGTGTCAATAGATATTGCCGCGTTAGCAAGGCCTTGCAGTGGAATACCCTGATTAATAGTTAAAATATTTCCTTGTTCGGCAGCTATAGTGTTCAAAATAGTCGATAAAACTCCGGCTTTATGTTCAAGTAGAAGTGACAGTGTAATAACCTTGTCATGGTCAGCCCTGTGAAATGCAAAAACTCCATCTCTATACTTATAAAAAGCGCTTCTGCTTATTCCCACCTTATCAACAGCAGCATTAATCGTCGAAGCTTCACCCCTAATTAGCAGTTCCTTAACCTCGGCTGTTTTTCTTATTGCTTCAGGGAGAATATCCTGTGCTACTATGTAATACTTTTTCTCATCATTTTTATTCATAACAACACCTCTGTCCCTCGTACGCGGATAATCTTCCGCCCGTGGTGGACTCAAATAAAAGTATACCATCTGATGAACCTATTATCAATAGCTCACTAAAAAATAAAGGGTAACCTATTTGGTCACCCTCATGATAGCTAGCTTAGTTACCGCTTTTCTTCTGTTCAATTGCAGCTTTGCAATTTTCAATTTTATCTTTTAGACTTTTTACTTCTGCTTCGTACTTTCTCACCGTTGCCCCAGGCAAATGAATACCCGTTTGTCCCAGGGTGAACATTCGTTCCTCTTCCACTTCTTCTAAGTCACTATTTAATGTTTTTAGCATAGTTTCCAACTCATCTACCGATTTTTTTAAGTACTCCTCTAACAAGCTCATTAAAACACCTCCAAAATACTTATACCTCGTGGGGGTATGAGAATATTTTACTCTAATTTTAGAAATGGGTCAACCAATTTGGGTTTTAATAAATATAGCATGTACAGATGTTGACACCACTGTCATAACAGTTATATAATAAAAATACCCCCTGGGGGTATAAAAACGAATGGAGGTAATGCCAATGTACGTAATTAACGGGAAAGGTTCTTTAATACGACTTATAGCCGGTTTTTTCGTTCTTGGTAGTGTTATGTTGGGGAAATTTGTTGATCCAAATTGGCTCTATTTTACAAGTCTTGTTGGTTTAATGCTAATGATTTCTTCGTCAACAGGTTTTTGCCCTATGGAAATGATTCTTAAATTGTTGGGCCTGCCACAGAAAAAAGCCTGTTAACAGCCTACATACGAAAAGCTCCTAGATTTTCAGGAGCTTTTTTTTTAAGTCATCCACCTGCAGGTGGGTATGAATTAAAATAAGTGGCAGGCAACTAGGTGATTACTGCCTTTAGATTTTAGCAATGGTCTTTCATAAAGACAGATGTCATAGACATTGGGACACCATGAGACATATATACACCCATTATTCTGCCGCTGATAACTGGTTCCTTCATCTTTTAGTTTCACCGGCATTCTTGCTTTTTCAAAATGGGGATCTGGAATTGGTATTGATGAAAGCAGTGCTTTGGTATAAGGATGCAGAGCATTTGTACTTAGCTTCCCGCTCTCTGCAATTTCAACAATTGCACCCATGTACATAACAGCAACTCGTCTGCTTATATTCTCAACCATGGCTATGTCGTGTGATATAAAAAGGCATGTTAGATTGCGAGCTTCTTGCAGTTTTGACAGTAAGTTGATTATCTGAGCCTGAATTGATACATCAAGGGCGGAAACAGGTTCATCAAAAACTATAAATGACGGTTCAACAGCAAGAGCCCTCGCTATCCCTATACGCTGCTTCTGTCCTCCACTGAATTCGTGTGGAAACCTTTGTGAATCACGAATGTCTAAACCTACCATTGAAAGTAATTCGTGTATTATTTTCTTTCGTTCTTTACCTTTTGCAAGCTGATGAATATCAAGGGGCTCTCCTATAATGTCTTCTATAGTCATTCTTGGGTTTAAAGCTGCATAAGGATCTTGGAAAACCATCTGGATATTCCTGCATAACATGAGAGAATCAGGTCCGCTGACCTTTGAAATATCGATACCACGATATGTTATCTTGCCCTCTGTAGGTTTATATAACCTCATGATGATTCTTGCCAAAGTGGTTTTGCCACAGCCGCTTTCTCCTACCAATCCGACAGTTTCCCCTTGTTCAATATTCAGGCTGATACCATCTACAGCTTTAATAACCTGTCTCTTGCCGGGGAAAAAGTACTTTTTGACGTCATATAGTTCAAGGAGGGTATCACTCACCCGGCAAGACCTCCTTTAGTTTTATGATGTACCCAGCACCGTGCTGAATGACCGTTAGAAATTTCTGCAGCAGGCGGTTCTTCCAAGACACAAATTCTCATGGCCTGTTTACATCGCGGCCAAAATGAACAACCTGATGGAATCTCTGCTAAATTGGGTGGCTGCCCCGGTATTACGCTAAGATCCTGTCTACTGTTTCTGGTAATCCTCGGGACTGATTTCAATAACCCATCTGTATACGGATGAGAAGGATTATAAAATATATCTTCAGCCGAACCTGCTTCAACAATTTTTCCTGCGTACATTACCGCTATTCTGCTGCATAGCATGGAAATAATACCAAAATTATGAGTAATTAATAGAACGGAGGTTCCATTCTTGCGCTGTAATTCCTTTATAATTTCAATTATCTGTGCTTGATTTGTAGGATCCACAGATGTTGTAGGTTCATCGGCTAAAAGGAGTTGTGGATTGCAGGCAACTGCCATGGCTATTATTACCCTCTGCCTCATACCCCCGCTTAATTCATGAGGATATTGTTCCAGCCGTTTATCAGGCATGTTTATCCCTACGTTTTTCAGTAATTCTAAACTTCTGTTACTCGCTTCATCTGCTGTAAGTTGTCCGTGCTTAATAAATACTTCTTCAATCTGTTTTCCTATTTTCATAGTGGGATTGAGACAGTTTAGTGCATCCTGAAAAATGATTGATATATCCTTGCCGCGTATATCCTGCATTTCTTTTTCTGATACCAGCCGTAAATCAAGGTTATTAAATAGTATTTTCCCTTCATCGATACGTGCCGCCGGTTCCTTCAGCAGCCGCATTATAGCATGGGCTGTTACAGATTTGCCACTCCCTGATTCACCCACAATGCCTACAGCCTCACCCTTGTTAACTGTTAGGTCTACTCCCCTGACAGCTGTTATCCGGCCTTCAATAGTGGAGAAACTTATCGTTAGGCTCTGAATATCTAAAACCTTATTCAAAGAAATTAAGCCTCCTTATTTCCCAAGCGGGGGTCAAGCGCTTCCCGTAATCCATTGCCCATAAAGTTGAAAGCCAGCATTGTGATAGTAATTAATGCAGCCGGAAACAACATTTGCCAAGGGTAAATACCTATACTGGCAACCCCTTCACTGGCAATCACCCCCCAGCTTGCTTTGGGGATATTAACACCAAGACCCAGAAAACTAAGAAAAGCCTCAGAAAAGATTGCTTCCGGAATAGTAAACGTAACAGTAACGATAATTGCTCCCATTGAATTTGGGATAAGATGCCTGAAAAGGATGTGTCTTAAACCGCCGCCCATAGTTTTTGCTGCTAGTACATACTCCTGTTCCCTTAACCTCAGCATCTCACCCCTGACAATTCTTGCCATTGTAACCCAGAGACTTATTCCCAGCGCAGTTATAATCGACATTAGTCCAGGTTCTAATACAACTAGTAGCAATATGGCATATAATATGAAGGGGATTCCAGAAAGCACCTCGATTAAACGCATCATCACATTATCAATGCGCCCCCCCAAATATCCCGCAATTCCACCGTAACCAACTCCTAGAACAAGGCATATCATACTGGTAGCCAAACCCACTGTTAAGGAAATTCTAGCTCCGTACCAGATGCGGGTAAACATGTCCCTGCCAAGACTGTCGGTTCCAAACCAGTGGTCCAGTCCAGGTGGTTGGTTTATCTTGGACAAGTCCTGTTCATCATATGAATAACCTGAGATTTCAGGCCCAAAAATAGCCAAAAGGGTTAGAATGAAAATCAAAGTTAAACCAATAACAGCAGCCCCATTTTTACTGAGCCGCCGCCAAAAACCGCTCTTTGAAGGTTCGTTCTTTCGTAAATAAGCGTATGTATCAGCATAGCCTGGTTCAAGCTTTTCAAACAATTCAGGTTCAAATACCATGTTTACACCTGCCTATTGTCCGTAAGTTTAATTCTTGGATCAATAACAACATACAAAATATCTACGAGGAGGTTCATAACCATTAAAAATGTACTGTAGAAGATGGTTACACCCATAATTACAGTATAATCCCGGTTTGAAATACTGGTAACAAAATGTTCTCCAAGTCCCGGAATAGCAAATACACGTTCAATTACGAAACTTCCGGTAAAAACACCAGCGATTAAAGGACCAAGATATGTTACTACCGGAATTACAGCATTCTTAAAAGCATGTCTGAAAATTACTGATTTTTCGGATAAACCTTTAGCACGAGCAGTTTTTATATAATCCTGAACCATCGTTTCAAGCATGCTTGATCTAACAAGGCTGGCAATAAATGCAGTTGGCCCGGCACTAAGGGCAAGACTCGGTAAAATTATCTGTTCGGGCTCTCCCCACATTGCCGGTGGGAACCAATTAAGCTTTAGGGCAAAGACATATAGCAGCAACGGAGCCAAAATAAAACTGGGTACAGAAAAGTTAACCATTGCCAGAAGCATCGCAAGAAAATCTGGCCATTTATTGTGGTTTAATGCTGCCACTATGCCTGTTAAGCTTCCAACAATTAGGGAAAAAAGAACAACTATTGCACCCAGGGTGGCAGAAACAGGGAAACCCCGTTTTATTAAATCATTAACTGACTGGTCCTCATACCTGAAAGACGGACCAAGATCGCCCTTTAAAAGATTACCCATATAATCTGTATACTGTTTCCACAATGAATCATTAAGGTGATAACGTTCGTTTAAATTTTTGATTATCTCAGGAGGAAGCTTTTTTTCTCTGGCAAAGGGCCCACCTGGTATTGCATGTATTACCAAAAAGACAACTGTTACTATTAACAATTGACTTAACACTGTAACTAATAATCTTTTAAAAAGGTATTTTGCCAATATCTTCACCCCGGGTTTTAACCTAAAATATTGTTGAGGTATGCAAATTACATACCTCAACATCTGAACCCTTGATTCAAAAAATTATCTAGTCAATGTAAGCCCATTTAAATTCAGCACTAACCCCAAATGGAGGAACAACCACATCTTTTATATTTGGCTTAATAAGGTTATCGTTGGTATAGAAATATAAAGGTATTACAGGTAATTCGCTCATTAAGATGCTTTCAGCAAGGTGCATTGCCTTTATTCTCTCTGCACTATCTCCAGTAGAATTAGCATTTTTCACCAGCTGGTCATATTCGGAGTTGCTCCAACCGGTAACATTGTTTCCTCCGTCCGTTACAAAAATATCAATAAAGGTCATAGGATCAAGATAGTCTGGAGTCCACCCGGAACGCGCAATATCATAATTCATAGTCTGCAAATCTTTAATGTAAACCTGACCTTCTCTGCTGACAATACCAATTTCAATTCCCAGGTTCTTTTTCCACATCTGCTGAATAACCTGTGCTATTTTTTGATGAATTTCGTTGTTATTAATTAGAATATCAGTTTTAGGAAATCCTGTTCCACCCGGGAAGCCGGCTTCAGCCAGAAGTTGTTGCGCCTCTGCAATATCCTCTTTAAAGAAGCTGTTACCTCCTACCGATCTGTAGTCTGTACCGTCTGGTTCTAAGTAGCCATACGGTACCAATGCGTAAGCAGATTTCTGTCCTGCCTGCATAATTTTATCTACTATCAGTTGGCGGTCAATGGCCAATGCCAGAGCTTTTCTTACCTTGGGATTGTCAAAAGGCTTTTTATTTACATTAAAACTGTAAAAATACACTGACATATCCGAAAATATTTTATAATCAGTTGTGCCTTTTAATTTTGGTATTTCCTGAACAGGAGGCTGTTCTATAAAGTCAAGCTTACCAGTTTTGTACATGGCATATGCTGTGTTGTTGTCTTCAATTGTGTAAAATTCCAGTTTTCTAAGTCTTACCGATTTTTCGTCCCAATAATTATCGTTCTTGACAAGTGTTATCTTCTGCCGCCGATCCCATTTCTCCAAAAGAAAAGGGCCATTACTGACAAAGAATTCAGGAGAAGTGTGCCAGTCAGGATGGGCTTGGACAACCTTTTTGTTAAGGGGATAAAAGGTTTGAAATGCCATAAGACCCAAAAATTGATTTGTCGGCGAGTTGAGGGTCACTTCAAGGGTGTGTTTGTCAAGGACCCTAATTGCAACGTCCTCAGCTTTTCCCTGGTTAGTATTATATGCCTCTGCACCTCTTATGTAATACATTTGATATGCATAGTCAGAGGCCATTTCAGGGCTTAATGCCCTAAGCCAGGCGAATTTGAAATCCTCTGCTGTCACGTCATCGCCATTACTCCACTTTGCTTCCCTAAGCTTAAAAGTGTAGACTAATTGATCTTTTGAAATTGTCCAACTCTCAGCCATTCCAGGCTGTATATTATTTTTTGAATCATACCTAACCAAACCTTCAAACAACGCGTTTTCCAAGGTGCCCTCAGGAAGGCCAGTCATTTTTGCCGGGTCAAGTGTCTCAGGTTCTGTCCCCAAGTTATAGCGGATTAGCTGCTCCTTTTGGTTTACCTGAGTCGTCTTGGAACTTGTGCATCCAAATGCTGCAACGGATACTATCAAAATTAGTGCAATTGCAAATTTGTTTCTAAACACTGGGATAATACCTCCTTAAAACCACAAGAACTGGCAGTTTTTTCTTCATATTCGACATAACTTTACCCATTCCTGCCAAATAAAACAAAAAAGAAACCCGAGTTTCGGGTTTCCGGTAAAATTTACTTTTAATTTTAAATCATCAAATTATTATACATACTAAGCCGCCGCTGCCGTCATTGACGATTCTTTGCAGGGTTTCTTGAAGCTTGCCCTGTGCATTTTCAGGCATGCGGTGCAGCTTGTTCTGAATTCCCTCTCTGACAAGATCGTGCAGAGACTTACCAAAGATATTGGAATCCCATATCTTCTTCGGATTCTCTTCAAACTCGTTAAGCATGTAGCGAACAAGCTCTTCGCATTGTTTTTCTGTTCCAATAATGGGAGTAATCTCCGTAGTGATATCAGCCCTGATGATATGAAGTGAGGGAGCGCTGGCCTTAAGCCTTACGCCAAACCTGCTGCCCTGGCGGATGAGTTCAGGTTCTTCAAGATTCATTTCATCCAGACGCGGAGTTACCACACCGTAACCAGACTCTTTAACTTCAGTAAGCGCCGAAGATACTTTATCAAACTCCTTCTTAGAGTATGCAAGATCCTTCATCAAGCGAAGCAATGTATGTTCGCCTTCAATTTCAAAACCTGATACTTCCTGTAGGATTTGATAGAAAAGTCCTTCTTCTGCATCCATATCAATAGTTGCTACACCTGTTCCCATATTCATTTCCCGCAGGTTAACCAGCCCGACAAAATCAAATTTTCCAAGCTGTTCAATAGCATTATCAATGTCTCTTAAGCGGGATACTCCTCTAACAGTGTCGCGGACAGCTTCCTCAAATTTGGTACGCAGCCAGTGTTTGTCTTCAAGTTCCTCAATCCATTTAGGCAGCGTTATATTAACTTCGTTTACTGGGAACTCGTATAGTATTTCTTCCAGTAAATCAAGTATATCTTCCTGTCCCATTTCAGCAACATCCATTGCCAGAACAGGAACATCATAAAGTTCCTGCAGGCTTAGAGCAAGCTCATGAGTTTCAGGAGATTTTGGCTTAATAGAATTTAGAACTATAACAAAAGGTTTGTCGAGTTCCTTTAGCTCTTGAACCACTCTCTCCTCTGCCTTGATGTAGTTACTTCTTGGAATATCAGTAATGCTTCCATCAGTGGTTACTACTAGGCCTATGGTGGAATGGTCAGCAATTACTTTGCGTGTTCCTATTTCAGCAGCTTCCTGAAACGGTATTTCATCGTCAAACCAAGGTGTCCTGACCATTCTTGGTCCTTCATCTTCCTCGTATCCAAGAGCTCCATCAACTGTGTAGCCAACACAATCAACAACTCTCATTTTTACTTTGAGCCCCTCTGAAACGGGAATTTCAACCGCCTCATTTGGAATAAACTTGGGCTCCGTGGTCATGATGGTGCGGCCTGCTCCGCTTTGTGGCAGTTCATCACGGGCTCTTTCCCTGTCATGTACATTGTTAATATTGTTCAGAACAAGCATTTCCATAAAATGTTTTATAAATGTTGATTTACCGGTTCTAACCGGACCGACAACGCCTAAATAAATGTCCCCTCCGGTACGTTCAGCTATGTCACGAAAGATGTCCAGTTTTTCCAAGTTTACACACTCCTTTCATTTCAATCTTATTTGAAGTGTTTATCGCTATTTCTCCTGGCCATCCCTCCCCTGTTACGCTAAGATAAATAATGTTGCAAATTTGGTAATAAGAAAAAATTAGTCCAATGCTTTCTTTTGAACCAAAGTTTACCATTGGCATACATTAACATTATATATATATGAGACCACCTTTCCTTTATGTCAAATATTTTAAATAAGCCCCCTTTTGTCCGGAAAAAATTATTGGACGGTTATTTAACCGGGTTATTTAACTTTACGGTTGATTATATCTTTTCTTGCTACTTCTGCTTTCAGCTGTTATACTTAAAATATTGCGTTAATCGGAGGTGTATGGATATGGAGTTTTCAGGAATTAGAAATATAGCTATTATTGCTCACGTTGACCATGGTAAAACTACCCTGGTCGACTGTATGCTTAGACAAAGCGGGATATTCCGAGAAAACGAAGCTGTCAAAGAACGTGTTATGGACTCTAATGATCTAGAACGCGAAAGAGGAATTACAATCCTTGCAAAAAATACAGCGGTTAATTATAACGGAATAAAAATTAATATTGTTGACACTCCAGGACATGCCGACTTCGGTGGAGAAGTTGAACGTGCCCTGAGTATGGTAGACGGAGTTTTATTAATTGTAGATGCCTTCGAAGGGCCGATGCCCCAAACTAAATTTGTCCTTAGAAAAGCCCTCGAAGCAGGGCTAAACCCTGTAGTTGTTGTCAATAAAGTTGACCGACCAGATGCCCGGCCTCACGCAGTCATCGATGAGGTGTTCGATCTGTTCGTTGAACTAGGCGCTAACGACAGGCAGCTGGATTTTCCTATCATATATTCTTCTGCCCGGGATGGATGGGCGCGGAGCGAAGTCGAAGATTCCAGTATAAATATGAAGCCGCTTTTTGATGCTATAATCGAAAACGTAGATCCTCCTAGCTGCACTGAACAAGGTTCTTTTCAGATGCTGGTTGCTAACCTCGAGTATGATAATTACCTTGGTAAATATGCAGTTGGCAGAATTTCCAGAGGTGTTGTCAGGCAAGGAGAAAATGTTGCCCTAATCAGGCACACCGGGACCATAGCCCGCGGAAAGATAGCAAAGCTCTTTGTATACAGCGGTTTAAAGAAGCTTGAGGTAGATCAGGCGGTGGCCGGCGATGTTGTGGCTATCGCCGGGATTGAAGATGTTAATATAGGTGAAACTCTTGCTGACTTTAACAACCCGGAACAACTTCCTGTAATCACAGTGGACGAACCCACTCTAACGATGACTTTTATGGTGAATAACAGCCCTTTTGCTGGTACAGAGGGTGAATTCGTTACCTCACGAAAGCTTCGCGAGCGACTGTTCCGTGAGCTTGATTCCAATGTAAGCCTGCGGGTTGAAGAAACAGACAGTCCCGATGCATTTCAGGTCTCTGGACGTGGTGAACTTCACCTGTCAATTCTGATTGAAAATATGAGGCGGGAAGGCTACGAACTACAGGTTTCCAAGCCCGAAGTAATATTTAAGGAAATTGACGGCAAATTAATGGAACCTATCGAACACCTTGTCGTAGACCTCCCCGAGGACAGCATGGGACCTGTTATAGAGAACCTGGGCCGCCGTAAAGCTGAGATGCTCAATATGGCTCCTGGCGCAGCTGGAGATGCCAGAATAGAATTTGACATCCCTGCCCGGGGATTAATTGGTTTTCGCTCTGAGTTTCTTACCGAGACAAGAGGTCGAGGAACTATGAACCATACTTTTAACGGGTACCAGCCGTTAAAAGGAGAAATCAGAAACAGATACAATGGAGCCCTCATTGCGTATGAAACCGGTGAATCCGTGACCTACGGAATGCTTCAGATTGAGGACCGCGGTATACTTTTTATCGAGCCGGGAACAAAAGTATATGAAGGAATGATTGTCGGATTGCATAATCGAGATAAGGACCTTGAAGTTAACGTCTGTAAACGTAAGCAGCTGACAAACATGAGGTCTAGTGGGTCTGATGATACCGTTAAGCTTAAAGAACCGAGACTGCTAAGTCTAGAAGAAGCCATCGAATTTATAAACGAAGATGAATTTGTAGAAATAACCCCTCTCAATATTAGAATGAGAAAGAAATATTTAAGCCGTGAAGAACGCGTGAAGTATAATAAACAGGCTAATGCGCAGAAAGCATAACAAAGAAAAAAAGACAGGTACTAAATTGTCTCAGTGTAGTTGACAAACCCTTTTTATAGGTTAAAGAGGATAGGACATTTCCTTCAGGGCGGCAACAGCTCAGCCTGTTATCGGATCGCTTACGCTCTCCCTCCACAGGACAACGGGGCTTTAAGCGCTAAAGACGCTAAGAGCCCCGACGCCGACAGGCGGATGGCAGACTCGCCTTTCCGGAAAAATTCCATCCCCTTTTACATTTTCAAGGGTTTGTTTATATTCTAAGATAGGTTATGGATACCTGTCTTTTTTATTTTAGGTGATCTGCTGAATATTTAAGCCTGATTATTAACAAGATAAAAGAGAAAATATTGATGGAGGGATTTATAGTGTCGGAATATATCGTTGAGGTGAATCAGAATAATAGTATTGACATTCCTTCTGAAGTACAGGCAAAATTGACTTTGGAGCCAGGAGATAAGATGGTTTTGAGATTTGACCATACCGGAGAACACCTGGTTATGGGAAAACTCCCGATGGAAGTAATGGAAAAAGCAACAGAAATCAGTAACTCCCTGGGGCAGAAGGTTAAAGTCAGGGAGTAATATATTAGCGTAATGCAATTAGAAAAACGGTGGGCGCGAAACTGGAAGTTTCACGCCCACCATCATTCCGATTGCCTCACCGGATTCCCCGGCCTAAGTTTCGGGAGACTACAATTTAAAAGAAAAAGGGGCCATGTACACGCCCTCTTTTACATTTCCTTTGTACTTCTGATAATAGGAAGTAATGCATCTATGAAGACGGCTGTTACGATTCCACCGCCAAAGCCGGCCATGGCCATAAAAGCCATAATCAGCATGGCAATATCCCTAAACCCCGCCTCTACCTGCCGAGACATATAAAATAAGTATAGACCGGCCAGTAAAAATAAAAGCCCTGGGATATATTTTATAAATACAATTTTTCTAAACAAATAATGCAGTAAAACGGTAAAACCGGAAATAACGGCAAAGATAACTAAAAGTAATAAGATTATCCGTACTGAAGCCAACGCTATCGTGCTCCCTTCATAATTGTGGCTAGCCACTAGTCGCAGCGCTTATCCCTGCTACATACCCCATGCTGAATGCCGCCTGAAGGTTAAAACCGCCTGTATAGGCATCAACATCGACAACTTCACCCGCGAAGTACAGACCTTTCACTAACTTTGACTCCATGGTTTTCGGGTTTATTTCCTTTATTGAAACTCCTCCTGCTGTCACAATAGCTTCCTTTAGTGAACGGGGCTTTGTTATTGTGATAGTTAAGGACTTAAAAAGCTCAACTAACTTTAATCTTTCTTCCCTGGTAACCTGATGAACAGGTTTATCAGGCTTAATACCAGATAATTTAACTATTACTGGAATCATCGATTTTGGTAATAGTTCATCTAGTGAATTTTGAAACTGTTTTCTCGCATATTTGTTAAAATCTCGCTGAACCCTTGCATCCAGCTGTTCCTCAGACAGGGCGGGCTTGAGGTCCAGTTTTAATGTTACACCTTTATCTTTATCAAGTAATGGCACTATTGTTCTACTAACAGTTAAAATTATTGGCCCTGATAATCCAAAATGTGTAAAAATCATTTCCCCAAACTCAGAAATTTGCTTTTTACCATTGTGAGAAACAGTTACTTCAACATTTTTCAGTGAAAGACCCTGCAATCCTTTTACCCATTCTTCCTTTGTTTCCAATGGCACCAGAGCAGGTTTAAGCGGTGTCACAGTATGACCCAGCCTGCGGGCTATTTCATAGCCGTCTCCGGTTGAGCCAGTGCCTGGGTACGATGCACCTCCCGTGGCAATTATAGCCGCATCACATTCATGCAAAGACCCGTTTGCACACCGGACGGCAGTAACTTTTCCCTGCTCAGTTACTATTTCTTCAGCACTTAGATCATACTTAAATTTAACATCCTGCGATAAGCAGAAGGAAGTCAAGGTCTTAACAACATCTTCAGCCTTGTCGCTGACCGGAAAGACCCTCCCTCCTCTCTCAATCTTTGTCTCTAGACCTAGTTCATTTAAAAAATTAATTAAATCATTATTGCCAAATCTGGACAAGGAACTATATAAAAATTGACCATTACCGGGAATATGTTTAAGAAAATCAGGCATCTGTTCAGTATTAGTTATATTACATCGCCCTTTACCCGTAATCAAAAGTTTTCTTCCTGGCCGATCGTTTTTTTCTATAACCGTAACCTGGGCCCCCTCCGCTGCTGCCTGTCCTGCAGCAATTAACCCCGCAGCTCCAGCCCCTAAGACTATAATATTCATACAGCACCTTCCGAAACATTATATTATATAAGTATTTTTACTAAATACGGAACTATCAAAGCTGTAACTAAACCTGTCAGAACTATAGCAGCACCGCTCATAGAACCTTCTGTCTCACCCAAAAGCAGTGCCCTTGAGGTTCCTCCTGCGTGAGATGATGTTCCAATTCCTACCCCAATAGCTATCTTGCTTTTTACCCTGACTAATCGCATAACCTCCGGTCCAATGCTGCCGCCAAAGATTCCTGTCACAGCTACACCCAGTACAATAAGCTTATCGTTCCCACCGAGCATTTCTGTTATTCCTAAGGCGATGGGCATCGTAGTTGATTTGGCTGCAATTGAAATAAGAGTATCTGTGTTTGCGCCTAAAGCCTTGGCTAAAAAAACAGTACTGACAACTGCTGTTATACTTCCGACAAAGACGCCCGTCAAAATAGGCCTTAGCTTGGACCTGATAATGGGAATCTGCTTGTAAAGCGGCACTCCCAGTGCCACAGTAGCCGGTCCAAGAAGAAACTTTATCATATCTCCACCCTTAGCATAGACTTCGTAATCAACTCTGGCATAATGCAAAACAAATAGCATTATGGCTGGAGCTAAAATAAGTGGATTGAAAAGGAAAAAGTGAATTCTTTTATATAAGCGGTTAACAACAGTATAGATTACCAATGTAAATGTTATCTGAAATAAATTCTCACTAAGAAGGGAGTTTAACATTTTTTCTCCTCCCTTCTGTGAATTCTACTGTTTTAGCTGTTACGACCATTACAATAATTGTACTTGCTAAAAGACTGACCAGAATAGCTAGCCATTCCTGCTTTAACTTTGGTAAAATGGTTATGAGACCCACGTTAAGTGGGATAAATAATGCCATCATATTGTCAAGAAGGAGATTTGCAGCACCTTCAACTGTTTCAAGTTTAACAATTTTAAATGTTAGTGCTAAAAATAAAAGTAACAGGCCCGTAAGGTTACCAGGTAAGATAAGGTCATACTTGTCTGATAAAAAAGTACCGAGACTCTGGGTAAATAAAATGATCACAAACCCTTCCAGAACTTTTACACCCTTTTTTTCGGGTATTTTGTTTGCTGACATAGTTATTGCATTGAACCCTAAATTTTATAGTTCAATACTTCCCTCCTTCTCTCCTAATGTTATCAGGCATTAAGGTTTCTCGAGTCTAAAAAACAATGTAAAAAATCCCTCTCTTCTTAAAAGAGGGATTTTTGTATTCCTTCTTTAATGAAACTACTGGATACTATTCAAGATTTATTGTCTCATCGAGTGAAATGTGCTCAGTCATGGCAGCAACTGTTTCATCCAGAATATCAGATGTCAAACTGAGTCGCTCCAAGGCAAATCCGTCAAAAGGATAAAGCATCCCGTCACCACCCAGACCAGCACCTATTGACATACTCAATGCGTCAGCCACATGAATAAGACTGGTCAAGGTTGGATTGGTAGATGCTTCACTGGGACTATGGTGGAGAGCTATTGCCTCTGTAAGCATTGGTGGTAGGTTCCACTTCTCAGCTACTATGGCTCCAATGGCAGCATGGTTATAACCCAGAACCTGTTGTTCAGCGTCCATAAAAGGAATGTTTTCCACTTCTACCAGATCTAAAACAACTTTAAACTGCTCCTTCAAATAAGTACTAAGAACAATTTTTCCTATATCATGAATAAGTCCTGCAATAAACGCATGTTCGCGTAAGCCAAGGTCAGTCTTTTGGGCCAGTGTGCGAGCAAACAAAGCTGTAGTCATGGAATGTTTCCATAAGTCACCTTTAGGTAGAAAATAACCCTCAACTTCTCTGTTCATAATATTATAAGCAGAAGCCGCCAGGACCAGGCTCCGAATCCCGTTAAAACCCATTACCATTATAGCCTCATTAATATTAAATATTTTCCTGGAATAACCGTAATATGCCGAGTTTGCCATTTTAAGGACTTTAGCAGTCAACACCTGATCTTTAACTATGGCATCAGCAAGTTCGGTCACAGAAATCGCCGGGTCACCAGTTAACTTGAGAACCTGTTGAGTGACAGGGGATAATGTCGGTAACTCTTCAACTTTATTAAGTATTTCAGTTAAACTATGCCCCATTACAACCGTCCTCTCTAATAATCCCGGATTTATCTGCCATGATACTTTCTTTCAAGTACTAGCCTGTAGCCACGAAGTTCTTCACTAACTCTGAAAAGCACTCGTTCAACATCAATCCTGTTGAGTGTCATAGACTCAGGATGAAGAATTTCCACTTTTTTAAACTCTTCTCTTGCAATAAACCTGACAATGTCTTCAAGGCTATCAGCAGTGATAGTTAAAATAACAGGTGCAAAGGCAACATCGTTGTTAGCAATTTCATCAAACACAACATAAACATCTCCGCTCATGTCGACTTCTTCAATTGCTATACCCTGTAAAGGTACATTCCTGAGCATACTAACCTGCTGATCCCTTACTTCCTCAGCAGCCTCTTCTATATTCTTACCGCCAAAGAAAAATTTACTTGGCTTCTGATATCCTTTATAGTCAAGCCTCACTTTAACCCTAATTCCTGTACTCACCTGAAACCACCAACCTTTGCAGCATCCTTTTTGTTCAATAACATTTTCATCTTTTGTTATTTTTCGCCAATATAAACAAAAATCCTGCCGTTAGATACAAAAACTTGTAACAGCAGGTAAAACATACTCCTCCTCAGTATAATTCCGTTACTCCCAATATATATCCTCACTGCCGCAATTATAGCATATGTCAAAGTACTCTTCAGGCCTTTCCCAAGCTTCCTGAACTGCATTTAAGTCGGATGTAAGACTATCCATTTCAGTGATATAACCTTCATTATCAAAGTTAGCTACTAATCCTGAAACCGGGCCGTTTGCAGTTGGAGCAGTAGATGGAACATAAGAACTTCCAAAACTGAGGGTGTTACCGCATCTAGCGCATCGTGGCATGCATTTTCAACTCCTTGTTATGTTGAGGTTGACTTTATTTAACTATACTTATGATTAAACATACCAATAATTAATATGCATAAAAAACTGCAGGCAATAAACACTACAATCAAATATTTATTTTGATTTTTGGAAAGGGTGGTTTTTTTTGCGTCGAACCGTAATTGGGGTATTTAAATCTATGCACCAGGCCGAGAGAGCTTTAAGTCAAATTGAAACAGAAGGCTACGCAAACAGTCAAATCTCATTAGTCATAAAAAAGCAGCATGAGCCCAACTTCTCAAATAATATGGAGTATGCTGAAGAAATAACAGGTGACCCTTCTATTGGAATGCTTCATGACTTTGACAGTTTTCTTGTCCAGGCAGATGCAATTGACCTTCCTGGGATAGGAAGCGTAATGGCCGGTGGACCCCTGGCCGGCGCCCTTATACAGGGAGATAAAACATTAGCCGCAGCACTCACCTATTACGGTGTAGGCGGCGAAAGAGCAGCTGAAATTGAGAACTTTGTTGATGACGGGTATGTACTTGCAGTTATAGAGACTAATAGTACAAAATCTGGGGAAGTTGCAAATCTTTTAAGTGGGTATGGTGCACACCTGGTAGAGAAGTGGAGTAAAACCATAGAAAAACCTTTAAAACCATGGAACTAAAGTAACAGATTCCTTTAATAACGCCGCTTTATAGTAAAAAAACAGGCAGGTTTTAGTCAAACCTGCCTGCAAAATTTCAAAATTAAATATTTCTTTAGACTATCTTAGTTATCGATTGATTCTCTCGTTTTAACTCTCTCGTTTTTCCTGCAGCCTTTAATTGCTGTAAGACTGCCATGCTTTTAATAAACGAATTGTTTTTTCGTTCATGACCAATAGTTGTTACTGAGCTTCTACCAAAATCATGAGACGGGTAAACCAGTATATTGTCGGGTAATTTTAACAGTTTATTAAAGATACTGTCAGACAAATCCTCAGAACTTCCTCCTGGTAGATCAGTTCTGCCACATTGTCCAGCCATTAGTGTGTCTCCGGTAAAAATCCTGTCTTTTCCTAAAAGGCTCATTGAATCCATGGTATGTCCCGGTGTATGTATGACTTTCAAAAGAAGACTGCCAATTTTCAACTTGTCTCCTTCACTGAGATGTATGTCTATAGGTATTTTAGAATTACGCTTAAGAATATCACCAAGACCAAAAATCTCATCGAAATTAATATTTACCATCCTCTGCTTTATAAAAAAACTGTTCATTACTGTTTTTGCCTTAAATTTCGCAGCAAGTTCTTCAACAGATGATAAATGGTCAGAGTGGCTGTGAGTATCAATTACATAAAGTATTTTCAGGTGCTTTTTTCTTGCGTAATTTGTAAACACGTCAATATCATTACTTGGGTCTATTACGGCTCCAACGAGTTCCTTATCACATCCGATAACGTAAGACAAGCATCCATCGAAATTAAATTGAGAGAAAATCATTTTCTTCACCTCGTTAAGCCATTGTACTTTTAGTTTAAGATTTTATTTCCAATGCTATACTTAGTTCAATAACCCCTATTTCAGTATTCAGCGGTATCTGAATTCTCTGGCGATTTAGTGTAGATATGTATGCTTTTTCCCCATATAAAAACATTGGTGGAGTAATATCGGCCAGGTATCCCACGGTTTCCAGTTTTGACAACGCCCTGCCGGCAATAATATTTCCTAATTCGGCTAAACAGCTTACTACCAATTCGTTTATTGTTTCCACCTTTTCACAAATCATTTTTTCCGCTGTTAATTTTCCGGTTGCACTGGACATTCCAATAATGAATGCCCCCCTGACTTGGCCAATTACATTTATGATAATGGTTATCTCCTGAGTAGTCCATTTGGAAGACGCAAGAGATAACTTACCGCGCTCACACTTAACATCGGTCTCTATTTCTAAAATCTCTTTTGCTGCAATATAAAATGGGTTAACTACTTCAGCCTTCATAATACTACCCCTTTCCGGGATTTGTATTTTTGGTTTTTTGACATTATTCAACAAAAATCATTAAACTCCTCCCTTTTTAAATAATTACATGTATTTATTGGGCAAGTCCAAAATTTAACATTTTCGGATTAAAGACAAAAACCGGTTGTTATACCGGTTTTTCAGTAAGTCGTTTTAGTTTTGCTACTTCCGAACGAGTCAGGGAGCGGTATTTGCCGACTTCCAAGCCATCAAGATTTAAAAACCCCATTGAAACCCGTTTCAAGTCTATAACCGGATGCCCAATAGTTTCACACATCCGACGGATTTGCCTGTTTCTCCCTTCATAAATGGTTATTTCAAGCAGGCAGTTGCTTCCCTGTTTTTTTAAAAGTCTTACCTTAGCAGGGGCGGTGATACCATCTGCGAGTCGAAGACCCTTCTGAAAGCGTTTTAGCTTGTCCTGATCAGGAACACCTTTTACTAAAGCTTGATAAGTCTTTCCTATTTCATGTTTCGGATGGGTCAGGCGGTATGTAATGTCTCCGTCATTAGTCATGAGCAGAAGGCCCGAAGTATCAAAGTCAAGCCTTCCCACTGGGTATACACGAGCTTTAACGTCTTCGAGCAAATCAGCTACTTTTGGCCTTCTTTGTGGGTCTCTGAGAGTAGTTACATAGCCTTTTGGTTTATTTAAAACCAGGTAACATTTTTCTTCCTCAATATGCACTTCTTTACCGGCCACTTCTACACGATCTTTTTCAGGATCAACTTTCACACCCATTTCACGTACAACTAAACCGTTAACCTTAACTTTACCTAACGAAATTAACTCCTCACAGGTTCTTCGCGAAGCAATACCTGCGTGGGCTAGAAATTTCTGAAGTCTTTCCAACAGTCTAACCTCTCTTTTTTATTTAACTTTTCTGCCTGCACCGCTTACTATTTACCTATTATACTTAATTTTAGAAGTTAATGCAAAAATACTTATCGAAATACAATATTACAAACAATTACAGATGCAATAAAACCTGTTATATCGGCAGATAGCCCGGAAATTACAGAATACCTGTAACGGGTTACCCCAACTGAGCCAAAATACAGTGTTAGAACAAAGAACGTGGTATCAGTACTACCTTGAAGGGTGGAAGCCAGCCTGCCGATAAAACTGTCGGGTCCAAAGGTTTTTATTAGCTCCGCTGTAATACCTAACGCACCTCCACCTGATAAAGGACGCATTATACCTAAAGGGATAACCTCTGCTGGAATACCAAAAAGGCTTGTTACCGGAGATATTAATTTTGTAAAAAGTTCCATTGCTCCTGATGCACGAAAGACACTGATCGCCACAAACATTGCTACTAAAAAAGGTATTGTTTTAATGGCTGTGCCAAAGCCTTCATGGGCTCCTTCGATAAAAGCCTCATAAACATTGACCCTTCTTATAAAAGCATAAAGAGTAACCGTAAACAAAATTACAGGGATGGCCCACTTTGCTACAAGTGCTACTATGCTCATCAACTCTTACCTCCATCTCCTGTAGCTAAACACCCTTCTCAGTATCCTATCTGCCAAAATTGCGACAATCATAGAACAGGCCGTAGCAAAAATGGTAGTACCAACAATTTCGGTAGGATTTGCTGACCCTGTTTTTATCCGTATTCCTATTATTGTTGCGGGAATCAGTGTGATACACGAAGTGTTGAGGGCAAGAAAAGTACACATGGCATCACTTGCTGTATTTGGAGAGTAACGGTTTAACTTTTGAAGTTCTTTCATTGCAATTAGTCCCATAGGAGTTGCCGCATTACCTAGGCCAAGTACATTTGCACTTAAATTCATGATTATTGCGCCCATTGCCGGATGGTCTTTAGGCACACTGGGAAACAAGAATGAGGTAAGTGGTTTGACCAGTCTTGAAATCAATCTTATGACGCCGGCTTCCTCGGCAACTTTCATTATTCCAAGCCAGAAAGCCATTATAGCTATTAGTCCCAGAGCAAAATCCACTGCTGTCTGTGCTCCGCTTAATGCAGCAGTTGTAACAACTTCAATATTGCCGTTAATAGCTGCAACAGTGATACCTATAATAAGCATACTGACCCAAATGAGGTTGACCACTGCTGTCCCTCCTGTTCGTAAGCTTTCAGTATTTCAATGATTTCTATGATAACTATGTTATTTCCAAAAAAAATAGAACTCTTAAGAGTTCTACTAAGCAAGCATTCCGTTTATTCCAAGACTTTTTATTCTCTTATCGATTACATCTTTATCTGGGGAATATAATTGTTTTTCCAGCATTCTATTAAAATAGACTGAGCCGGAAAAACTATATTTATTTTTTGTACCTTCCCCTGATTCAATCTGCCCATGCATAAACTCTATTATGTCACCCACGGCCAATTCTGAGGGCAGTACATGCAGTTTTTGACCCTTAGCTGCCCTAACCGCGTTTATTCCTGCCAGAGCACCTGTTATAATCGCCTCAGTATGCCCAACGATGGGACCTACTTTTTCACCTGCACAAAAAAGGTTCTTTACCCCCTTTACCTTCATTGCCCCGTCACATGGAGCCATTGCCATAAATCTAACAGAGTTACCTTTGCCACCAGAGTACGGATCTGCAAATTTGGCTTCTCTGAAACCATCTATTTGCCGCAGATTCTCAATAGGAAAATAAGGGGTCATCAGCTTTGCCTGGCCTGTATCAAGAATAATAAGGTTAGCAGCGAACTCTTCTATAGCATACTGCTGGCAGGCTTTCTTACTTAAGGAATCTTTTTTACGAAACTCCTCAGGTAGAGGTATAACAAGTTTCCCTTCTTTCTCCAGCTTTTGAACAAGAGTCTTCTTTAATGACCTTTTATCAATTTTACATGAACCACTCATAGCTTCAAAGCCACTGCTGGCGCCTCCCGCCTTTATTTCATTAACTCCGGCCAAACTTGACAGACTTATCCTAGGCCCAAATGATGGACACCTCAAGACACACATTGCACAACCGGTACCGTATTTAATACAGTTTTGAATAGGTCCTGCTGTTCCTGTTGTATCAATAAAAACATCGCCCTCAACTTTTACTTTAAGAGCGTTTCCACTGCTGTCTTTTGCATCATATGAAATGGAATTTAAAGTGGCGTCAGTTACTTCTGCTGTATTAACATGCGCTTTAAATCGTATATCCACACCTGCTTCTTTCAGGAATTTCCTTATAGCTGGTTCTATTCTTTCAACATCATATAAGGCTGCGTGTTTGTGACCAGGAAAATCTATGTTCTTATGCCTGGTTACAGAGGCAATCACACTAAAAATTTTTCCTATACCCAGAGCATCCGCTTCCAGATACGCTGTTTTGCGACCATTGTTATACATAATCCCACCAACAAGGCCGGTTCCTAACAATAAATCCGTTTTTTCCAGAAGTGTAACACTGGCTCCTTCTCTGGCAGCGAAATAGGCTGCAGAGCATCCCGCCCAACCACTTCCGCCAACTACGATTTTCACAAATTAACCTCCTCACCAAATGCGCCGGAATAACCGGTTTTTATGTAAACTTTTCTTAGTCTATTATATGTCGGAAATAAATAGCGGACACTGCCGTGTCCGCTATTTAGAATAAGTAGATTTTACTTAATATGTTTCAACGTCAATTTCCGGTTCTCGTTTATCCCGTTTAAATATTGACTGAACTTGGGAAACAAGCTGTGGTGCTACATCAATTATGCGGTCAACAACAGCATTCCCGTCAACCGGAAGAAGCCTTGTCTGCCCGTGTCCGACAACAAGAAAACCTACAGGCTGAACAGATACTCCTGCACCACTGCCACCCCCGAAGGGAAGAGCACCTCCTGCCTGCTGCTGGTCACCACCATTCTGACCACCCTTTCCTTGATCAGCTGCAGCCTCGAATTCACCGCCGCCGGCCGCGAAACCGCAAGCCACTCTGGAAACGGGAATAATCACACTTCCGTCCGGTGTTTCCACTGGGTCTCCAACGATGGTATTAACATCTACCATTTCTTTAATGCTTTCCATTGCTGTTTTCATTAAACCTTCTATGGGATGATCAGCCATTGGTAGCTCCCTCCTGCAAAATTTATGGTTTTAACCGAAGTTTTACAAATTTTAGTCCGGCAATAATAATATGACCGATTCGCATATCAAATATGCAATGAAAATCAAGCTTTAGACAACTGCTGCCAAAATTGGGTATTACGCTTAACTCGGGTTTCTGTTCCATTCTACCCACATTACTTCTGAATACCCTGTACATAAACCCCTTGATGCTCCATATGAGTCCAATGACCATACCAGTATCCGCGGGGTCTTCCAAGCCAATATGGGTAATCCACTTTAATCGATAGCACCGGATTGATTTCAGCAAACCGTAAAGGGCCGTTTTATATCTATTAAAATAGTGCAGACCGTTTTTAATAAATCTGGGAAGTTTTCTGATTAACTTAATAATTGGGATTTTAACTATCATGCCTTTATCTTCAATAGGGTCTGAAACAACATTTTCTATATCAGTTTCAACCTTTAAAACAGGGTCCAGAAAAAACCTGTCCAGCTCAACAACGGGAATTTCTGTTTTATAACGTATCAGCCGTTTCAGCATTGTCATTTCTATTTTGAGATGGTCATCCTCACCATCTCTCCGATAACCCACGTCAAAACGGACTCTAAGAAACATTGTCATCAAAAATAAAGCTGATAGAATCGTAAGGTAAATAATAATACCAGTCAAACTAACCATTCCTTTATGGTCAAAATTACCATTGCTCTTTTATTCTTACATATATAAGAGGCTTCTATACTTTAAAGCAAAAAAAAGAAAAGTTAATCTCATTTTTTACGCAAAAAAAGCAGGCATAACCTGCTTTTTACTCAGACTTATATTTTTGATGTTCTTTTAGCATACATTTATCCATAATTACTTCTATGCCGGCTTTTTCTGCAGTTTTTGCAGCTTCCTCGTTAATTATCCCTTCCTGCATCCAGATTGTTTTGATGTTTCCCCTGGCCACGGCCTGTTGGACAATTACAGGAACTGCATCTGATTTGCGAAAAATATCTACTACATCAACTTCGATTGTATCCGGAATATCCCTGAGTTCACTGTAGCATTGTTCCCCGAGAACACGGTCTAAAGTGGGGTTAACAGGTATAATCCTGTAGCCGTTTTCCTGAAGATAATTTGCAACCCTGAAACTGGGCTTTTCTGTCTTATCTGACAGTCCTACTACAGCTACTGTCATAATCTTTTCAAAATCCATGGTTACTCCTCCGTTTGGTCAATTTGCGTACTGTTTTTGGTGTCAAAATCTATTTGGTCAGATATACCGTGCTCAACCGCAAATTTCTCTGGGTCTGGTAATTCTGAAATACTTTTCAGACCAAAATACCGTAAGAAACTGTCGGTCGTACCAAAAAGAACCGGTCTGCCGGGACCTTCCTTTCTCCCTACTTCCCTGACCAGATTTTTTTCAACCAGAGTACCGATTGAACTCTCTGTCTTTACACCACGAATAGCTTCAATTTCAGCTCTTGTAACTGGCTGTTTGTATGCAATAATGGCTAGTGTTTCAAGAGCAGCCCTTGAGAGACCGTAAGTATTCTGCGGTCTGTACAATTTCTCGATATATGGTGCAAATTCAGGTCTGGTATGCATCTGGTAACCGTTAGCCACAATACTTATGTTTATTCCATGGTCGGCAGAGTTATACTGAGTAGTGAGTTCTTCAATCAGAGGTTTTATATCGTTCTCAGGTACTTCGAGAATCAGGCTGAGGGTCTTTAAGGTAAGGGGTTCTTTTGAAACAAATAAAAGTGATTCAATTATTGATCTAGTCTCTTTGGGAAACATAAGCCCCATAATACACTCCCTTTTTAACTAACATTTTCTTCTTCCCCGCCATATATCATAAGTTCGGCAAAAGCCCTCGGTTGATATGCCTTGATTTTACCGAGTTTAATCAATTCCAGGATAGCGAGAAAAGTAACAATAATCTCAACACGGTTAGCGGAACTGCTAAAAAGATCTCTAAAAATAATGCCGCTTTTATTAAAAAAAAGCCTTCTCACAATTTCCTTCATCTTATCTTTGACAGTTACCTCGTCCCGTACTATTTCACCGCTGATGTTCTGCTCAACAGCACGATCTAGGACTTCCCGTAGAGCATCCAGCAGATTATGCATCGATATCCCTTCAAGCGGGTTTTCTTCATTAAAAAGGTGAAGAAACATGTCATCTTCATTGGGTCTGGTAAAAACATTAGTCATAAAGGATTCTTTTTGTTGTAGATATTCTGCCATTATTTTAAATTTTTTATATTCCAATAGCTTTTCAACCAAAATATCTCTAGGATCCGCATCTTCTTCATCTGATTCTACTTCTTCTTTGGGAGGCTTTGGTAATAGCATTCTGGCCTTAATGGACAGCAAAGTGGCAGCCATCACAAGAAACTCGCTGGCTACCTCCAGGTCAAGCATTTGCATTTTACTGATATATTCCACGTACTGTTCGGTGATTTCAGCAATTGGGATATCGTAAATATCCACCTCGTTTTTTTCAATGAGGTGAAACAACAGGTCAAAGGGACCTTCAAAAGCCTGAAGTTTGATCTGATAGGCCAATGTCTTCACCTCTAAAATCTTAAATTCATTGCCGCCCTTGCATTTTTTATAGTTTCTGAAGCCACTTTTCCGGCCCTCTCTTTTCCTTTAATCATTATCAGATTAACATAATCGAACTTTGCGTCAAGCAGGCTCTGAACATCATTTAGTGTGATTAGACCAGCTTTGTAGTCATCAATGACCGACTGTCCAAGTTTCTTCAATACTTCTTTGTCTTTGCGACCGGAGTTTCTCCAAAAAATATCGAATTTTTCAGTAACCAATGATTCATCTAAAGACCCGTCCTGTCTATTCTTAGAGGGTTCCTCCAGATTGTTAAGTTTTTGCAGATATTCCTTTAGGTTATTGTAGGTGCTGTTTTGGTACTCTGCCTTTCGCTTTCTGATGGGTTCCAGCATGTCTTCCATTACCTGATAAACTTCTTTTTTGCAGTCTACACAACCACGGGAAGCTGAACGACACGCTTTCTGTACAGATTCCAACATTTGATTGTTATAGATTTCCTGATATTTATGAACTATACAAACCTCAGGATTACCAACATCCTCCCGCCTGACTCTGCCAGGATCGGTAATCATTGCATTGGTACGCTTTTTTACTTCTTCAGATGTGGAAGATATGGCGATGTCGTTACCGTAGCTCTTACTCATTTTTCGACCATCCACACCGGGAACTAATGGAAATCTGCCCAAAAGAGCCTTTGGTTCAGGAAATAAATCAGTTTTATACAAGAAATTAAAGCGCCTTGCAATTTCTCGCGTCATTTCAAGATGTGGAAGCTGATCTTCGCCAACGGGTACTGTATCCGACAGATAAAGCAAAATATCAGATGCCATGAGTACCGGGTAACCAAGAAAACCGTAAGTTGTAATATCCTTACCTTGTTTACCGAACTGGGCAACCTGGTCTTTATAGGTAGGACATCTTTCCAGCCATGATATTGGTATGTTCATTGACAGATACAAGTGAAGCTCCGCATGCTCTTTTACTGATGACTGGACAAAGACAGCGCTTTTTACCGGGTCGATTCCGGCGCCCAGCCAGTCAAGAACCATCTGTCTTGTATCTTCATGTAAATTGACGGTATCATCAAATTTAGTAGTAAGTGAATGCAGGTCGGCAACCATGAAATAACATTTATATTCATCCTGCATTTTAGCCCAATTTTCCAAAACACTTAAGTGACCAATATGGAGTCTTCCGGTAGGTCTCATGCCGCTTAAAATAATCCCTTTGCTCATCCTCTTCTATTCCTCCTATTACTAAACTTAAAGATAATATAATATTGATTCTGCTCCAAATAATCCAGTTATTGTAAACACCAGAATACGCATCAAAGGCCCCAAAATCATGCCCAAAACACCGGTCAGGGATAATAAAATAAGTATTGCAAAACCGTATCTTTCAAGATTTAAAATCATAGGCATAAATCTTGAAGGGAGAACCCCTGCAAGTATTTTTGATCCATCTAATGGTGGCACAGGTAAAAAGTTAAATACCGCTAAAACAACGTTAATAATAAATATTTTTCCGATGATTAAAGCTATACCTTCATTTTGAGGGGTAGTAAAATTCCATACTAGTACTGTCAAAATTGCAATAATAAGGTTTGTTGCCGGTCCAGCCAGGGATACCCACAACATCCCCTTCTTCCTGTCTCCCTTAAAGTACAAAGGGTTGACAGGAACTGGTTTTGCCCAGCCAAAACCAAATACCAGCAGAAATAAGGCTCCCAGCCATTCAAGGTGTTTTAGGGGGTTTAAACTCAGCCGGCCCAGGTTTTTTGCTGTAGGGTCACCCAGCTTCCATGCTACATATCCATGCGCAACTTCATGCAGAGTAAGACCTATAAGCAGTGCCGGAATACTATACATCATATCCCAAATGTTTATTTGCGGCAAAGTGATTACCCCTTTCTATTTCTTCCTGGATAAAGCGCTTTATAAAGTCAAGTTCTTCTTCCCTTGTATTTACTGTTCCGTCAAGTTTAGCATCCCATACGGCATCCATGGACTTTTTATAAAGTGGACCAGGTTTAAAACCCAGTGTTTTTATATCTTCTCCGGAAATATGCAATTTATTGTTCCATGCAGCTGTCATATATTTTTTTAACCTGTCGGTAACAAACTCTTTGTCAGTAGTGACCATAACATATACATAACCCTCGGGCGGCATGAACCTTAAAACAGAAGCTATCTCACTCATTTTAACACTGTCGGGTCTTGATAAAACATCCACAGCAGTATAAGAACGGGTAAGAATTTCTTCCAGCACCCTGCTTTCCTCTTTGGTTAGCTTTAACCTCTCAATCACTGAAGAAATGTTTTGCTCATCTGCCCTCACTAGGATTGCCAGGTAAATAATCCATTTATTTATATCACCGAACTTCCATTTTTGAACTGTTTCAATAGCCTCCGGTATTTTATTCAGTACTTCAACCGTTTGGTTATCAATAAGAGCTTCGGGCAAAAGATACTGCCAGATTCCAAGTTCATCCATTCTAATAATTGACTTTTGGGGAGAAGCTTCACCAAGAATATGCTTTAACTCTTCCCTTATCCTGTCAGCAGACACTTTTGAAAGCATTTTTGTTTTAATAGCATTTCTTGCCAATTCCAGAGTCTGTGACTCTATTTTAAAACCGTATCTTTGCTCAAACCGCACGGCACGAAGAATTCTTGTCGGGTCTTCAATGAAACTCAAATTATATAGCACACGAATAACGCCTTCATCCAGGTCTTTACGACCGCCAAAAAAATCAATTACATCTCCAAAGGCTGAAGAACACAGGTTTATTGCCATTGCATTTATGCTAAAATCTCTTCTATATAAATCATGTTTTAAAGAGGATTCCTCAATGGTAGGTAAGGCAGCCGGGTACTCGTAATATTCCGTGCGTGCGGTCACCACATCAACCTTTACATTGCCTGGAGCAAATACTATTGCTGTCCCGAATTTTTCGTGAATTCGTACACTGCCGCATAAAAACTCTGCCAGTTTACGTGCAAATGACGGTCCATCCCCTTCTACCACGAGGTCAATATCAAGGTTTTCCACCCCAAGCATTAGGTCTCTGACAAAGCCACCTACAGCATAAACACGGTACCCTGTGTTATCAGCCAGGTAGCTGATTTTGCCAATTAAATCGCGGATTTTGACTGGGAGTTCTTTTAACAGAGCACCCACGTTATCCCCTACACAAGTAATAGGATAGGTAATATTATATACATGCTCATACCTTCCCGGATAATTTTCCCCGTGAAGTGTTCTTAATACATCAGTCCTGGAGACTATGCCGATAATTCTTCCGTTTTCAACCACCGGCAGTCTGCCAATATTTTTTTCTATCATTAAATTCTGTATTTCGGATATTGTAGTATTTCGATTAATAGTAACTACTTTTCTTGACATAAACCCCTTAACCGGAGCATGTCCTAGACCGTGATGCTTTGCTTTTTCAATATCACGGCGTGATATTATCCCTATGAGAATCTCGTTATCAACTACTGGAATCCCTGTATGTCCATAGCGCAGAAGTATTTTTGCAGCTTCGTCTATAGATTTTTCCTTAGAGATTGTCTTCACAGGCGAAGACATTATATTCTCGCTGGTTATTTCGGGCCGGATATTTTCCTTCAGCAGCCCTTTGATGTTATCAGTAATTTGGTGAACGCTTCCGTCACGTACCACGGCTGATGATGCTGACGGGTGTCCGCTCCCATTAAACCTGGAAAGAATTTTTGATAAATCAACAATATCGTCACTGCTGCGGGCTACAATATGCACCCTATCCTCCATCTTCACTACCGCAACTGCTACATCAGTATTAATAACATCCATCATTTTGTGAACTACTAGTGCCAAACCGTCAATATATTCGTCAAATTCGCCTTTGCTTAAGAGGACTTTGACTCCAGCTGCTTTAAATGTATCTGCAGAAAGCAACAGTTTATTCAACATGGACTTCTGCCTGTCTGATAGTGGCCTGTCAATGAATTCTGAAACAATTGCGAGTTTTGCACCTTTTGCCAGGAGGTAAGCCACAGCCTCCGCGTCTTTTGGAGTTGTTGTGCCAAAAGTAAGGCTGCCGGTATCTTCATATATTCCAAGGGCAAAAATCGTTGCCTCAAAGGAGTTTATTGAAATATTCTGTTCTCTTATATGTTCGACTAAAATCGTGGTTGCTGCCCCGACTTGTTCAACGATTTCGTAACTTCCGCTAATATCATCAGGGCTTAAAGGATGATGGTCGAAAATATGAATATCAATTCCGGTGTTCTGGAGAACTACCCGTGCTTCACCTATTCTCGCCGGGTTTTTGGTGTCCACCATTATGATTCTGGTAACTTCTTTGAGAGGTATATCTTTAGCCGACCTAAACACAAAAGTGTCCTTGTGAAGAGCCATAAACTCCCTTACGTTACTATGAAGTTTTCCACCATATACAAATTCGGCCTCAGGGTAAAGTTTCTTTGCGGCTATCATAGCTGCCAGGCCATCAAAATCTGTGTTATTATGGCTGACTATAATCTCCATAATTACCCCCTAAGAATATTACGAAATATTATATCATATTTTACCAGTAATATAAAGTGAGGAGTAGAGAGTGAGGGGGTATCTCACTCACTCCTCACCACCCACTCTCCACTCCCCACTGCAAATAAAAAGAATCGCTGCCCTTTAAACAGCGATTCTTTTTATTTGCTTAACTCTGGCTTGCAGCAGTTATATCCCCTGATTTATTCTTGAACCGTTCGGGTACCACGTCATTTCTGACAATATCCTGAAGAGTTTCACGTTTAACCACCAAATCGGCACGCCCGTCTTTTACAAATACAACGGCAGGTCTTAGCAGTCTGTTATAATTATTGGACATTGAATAGTTATAAGCTCCGGTGCTAAATACAGCCAGTATATCACCTGATTCAATATCAGGCAGCTGAATATCCCAAATGAGCATGTCTCCTGATTCACAGCACTTTCCGGCAATAGAAACTACTTCTGTTTTGGGTTGATTCATTTTATTTGCCAGAACAGCATCATAACGAGCCTGGTAGAGAGCTGGTCGCGGGTTGTCTGTCATGCCGCCGTCAACTGCAACATATTTTCTTACATCTGGGATGTTTTTAACTGAACCAATGGTATAGAGTGTTGTACCGGCCTCACCCGCAATGGATCGTCCAGGCTCAACGATGACTTTCGGCATAGGGTAATTCATTTCATCGGCAACCTTCTTGGTTGTCTCCATTACCAGTGCCGCATAAGTTTTGATACTTGCAGGTTTATCACCAGCAACATAGTAAATTCCAAAGCCGCCGCCGAGGTTAAGTTCTTCAAATCTATGCCCTGTTTCCAAATATACTTTATTCAGAAATTCCATCATTATCTGTGCCGCATGCTGATAGGACTCCAGCTCAAAAATCTGTGATCCAATGTGACAGTGCAGACCCTTTAATATAAGGTTTTCCAGCTGCAGGGCCTTTTTGATACCCTCCATAGCCTGGCCGTTACTCATTACAAGCCCGAACTTGGAGTCAATCTGCCCTGTCTGAATGTATTCGTGGGTATGTGCCTCTATACCGGGTGTAATACGAATAAGAATGTTAGCTTTTGTTTTCATTTCAGAACAAATGCGGTTCAAGTTTTCCATCTCGTAGATGTTATCAACTACAATTCTACCAATGCCCGCCTCTAGGGCCATTTTTAATTCATCATGTGTTTTATTGTTACCGTGGAAATATATACGTTCAACAGGGAACTTGGCATTTAATGCTGTATAGAGTTCGCCCCCTGATACCACATCAAGTCCCAGTCCTTCTGACTCAACAATATGGCACATAGCAGTTGTCATGAATGCCTTGCTGGCATAAATCACCTGAGAATTAGGGTAAGTACCGGTAAAGGAATCATAATAGCCTCTACATTTTTGTCTAACAAGTTCTTCGTCCATCACATAAAGAGGTGTTCCAAACTTTTTAACCAACTCTGTTGTATCACAGCCCCCAATTTCCAGGCGGCCATTCTCACTTACCTGCATAGTTCCGTGCAGCTTAACCAAAACAGTTACCTCCTATAGACTATAAGAATTTTAATACACCATATAAAATATTCCTTAAATTTTATCATATTAAAATTGGGCAGTCAATACAAATGGATTGCCAGGGTATGGTATATCAATGTATCTTCTTTATGATATTACCGATACATACAAATTGCTTCTAAATCCGAGTACCTCTTACAAGAAACCTAACCGCAAAGGACGCAGAGGACGCAAAGAAAGATCTGATTGACATTGAAGTGCTTTTCCTGAAACATTAATTGAATTTGATTACTATAGAATCTATTACCCTAAAGCATACTTCTCCTTTAACTGCCTGCTTACTTCATTTAGATAGTTGAAGGCCTTTTCTACTGTCTCATTTCCGTCCACATTAACCAGACAGCACCTGGCAGGTGCAATCCAGGCCTGGCGAACTACCTGCTCTTTGGGGATTCCATGAGCATCAAGGTAATTCCACATTTCTTCCATTTTTGTGATGAGAGAATCAATAGATTCTTGAACAAATTCTTCTGTCAGTGTCGGTACAATTCCCCAGGAGATAATACCACCATTATTTAAAAAGTTCTTTATCTGGTCAACGTACTTTATAAAAATTGGACCGTTACTAAGTACATCGATAGAAAGTATATCAAGATTAAGTTCCAGCAGGAATGACCAGTCGGGATTACCGCAAAGGTGAACTCCCTTTGGACCTTCCAATTGGTCAATGAATGCTTTATAGTCCTTTTTTGCCACTTCAGCAGTATATCCCGTAAAAGAACCAAATATGAAACTTAAGCCCGGTTCATCTATCCAGACAAAGGCATTTGGGTTAATTGCTGCCAGTTCCCGTCGTTCCACATTTATTTTCTTTGCCATAAACTCATACAAAAATGACTTAACTTCATCGTTATAGATTATTGGCCTCTTATTCTCATCGGCTATTTTCAGGCCAAAGCTAATTGGTCCAATGGACTGGCCCCTGATTATATCATAATTCTTTAAACGCGGGTCACTTAAAAATCTGTGATAAACCGCTGAATACTTACCGGCAATACGGTAAAAGTCATCATTATCATAGTTTTCTACGTAAAGTGGGAGTTCCTCATAGAAACGTGCTGTGTCAAAAAATATTTTGTAGTTAACATCATCAACTGTTATGCCAGGAAAGTTTTCGGTCACCTGTACGTACATATCCTCATAAAAGTTGACGTGGGGCAGTTGGGGCCAAAACGGAATATCTACACTGAATGCTATCTTCATAGCCTCCTCAATGTCCTTATGCGGCAGAATCCCCATAGCCGTTGTCATACAGTTTCCTTTAAGTTTCATAGCCAATCCCTCCTTACTTTTCTTAATTATAATTCCAGCAAGCTCGAACGTATGTGATATAAATCAAAAGAAGTTGTTAAATTTTCACAACATCACACGGAGCTCGTTGAGTGAAGGATAATAATCTGTTGTCCCTGTTAGTGCTTTTATTTTACAACACTTTCCCCAGATTAATACAAAAAGGCTAATACTAAGCGAAGAACCTACTCGAATTGATCACAAACCTGCCCAGACGAAAGAGGGTATGAGATCTTTCCGGAAGGGCGAGTCTGCCATCCACCTGTCGACGTCGGGGCTCTTAGCGTCTTTAGCGCTTAGAGCCCCGTTGTCCTGTGGAGGGAGAGCGAAGCGTTTCGGTAACAGGCTGAGGTGTTGCCGCCCTGGAGGAAATATCTCATACCCTCTGCGTATAGTAAAGGTTTGTCATCTCACCCGAGTCATAAATTCCACTAAATTAGCTGTTTTTATTATTCCACTTCTTCCATCCATTCAAAGATATCCGGGAATTTACCATATTGAATTCCGGTAATCTCATCGTAAAGTCTTAAGGAGGTTTCACCTGATTTGCCGTCATTTACTGTGATAATTTTCCCAGCCCAGTTAAGTGATGACACAGGGGAGATTACGGCAGCAGTTCCGGTACCAAAAATCTCCTGCAAGCTTCCGTTGGCATGAGCTTCGTAAACTTCTTCAATGGAAATCTTAACTTCTTCCACTTCCATGCCCCATTCCCTGGCCAAACGCATAACTGAATCCCTGGTCATTCCGCCAAGGATACTGCCATTTAAGGCAGGAGTTACAATCTTATTATTTATTTTGAAGAATATATTCATTGTACCTACTTCTTCAACGTACTTCCTTTCGACACCATCCAGCCAAAGTACCTGTGTATACCCATGTTCTTTTGCCTCTTCTGCAGCAAGGATACTGGCTGCATAGTTGGCTGGAGTTTTTGCTTCACCTAATCCACCAGGCACAGCCCTGACATATTTAGTTTCTACCCATATCTTAACTGGATTTAGACCTTCCGGATAATATGCACCCACAGGTGAAAGGATAATAAAGAATCTGTATTTATGTGAAGGACGCACTCCCAGGTAAGGGTCAGTAGCTACAATAAATGGCCTTATGTATAATGAAGTTCCTTCTTTGGAAGGTACCCAGTCCTTATCTATGCTGATAAGTTTTTTCAAAGCAGTAGCAACAAATTCCGTATCAATTTGCGGGATGCAAACACGGGCTGCAGACCTGTTCATCCTGGCTAAAAAAGATTTGGGCCGGAATACTTTTATCTTTCCGTCAATATTACGATAAGCTTTCATCCCCTCAAATATTGCCTGTCCATAGTGGAGGACCATCATAGATGGGTCAATGGAAAAAGGACCATAAGGTTCAATCCTGGCATCGTGCCATCCCTTTCCCGTTTCGTAATCCATCACAAACATATGGTCTGTGAATATCTGTCCAAAGCCCAGTTTGTCATCCTGAGGTTTTTCCTTAGGATTGTTAGTTAATGTGACTTTTAGGTCGCTGCTCATTCATCTTCCCCCTAATATAAGAATTATTATAAAAAGCTATAAAAATAAAGTTCGCGGTTCTATGCCCTAGAACACCGCAAACGTGTAATTTCAAGATATTTTTGTAACATTATATCTATTATTTTCTCTCTAACTGGCATAGTAAGTCAAGTATTTTTTTAAAAAAGTTGAGGTATCAACTAGACAATTGAATGAGGCTGCCTGTTAAAGACAGCCCCAAAAACATTCTACTCAGTAATAGGAAGTTTCTTAAGCGAATCTTCTATTAACGAGTCTGGATACTCGTAATCTTCAATTTTGCCACTATTGAAGGCATCATATGATGGGAGATCAAGGTAACCGTTCCCGCTCAGACAGAACAGGATTGTTTTTGCTTCTCCTGTTTCTTTGCACTTAAGAGCTTCATCAATTGCAACACGAATAGCATGAGAAGACTCTGGAGCTGGTAAAATAGCTTCGTTTTGTGCAAACATTACAGCTGCCTCAAAGCAGGCTTTCTGAGTCTTTGATTGTGCCTCAATAATACCATCATGATACAACTGGCTCACAAGGGGTGAGTCACCGTGATAGCGAAGACCACCTGCATGAATTCCGGGAGGCATGAAATCGTGTCCAAGGGTATACATATTTAGAATTGGTACCATACCAACGGTGTCACCAAAATCATATGCGAACTTTCCTTTGGTCAGAGTCGGGCATGCTGCAGGTTCTACGGCAATGGCCCTGACTTTCGTCCCATTGGTAAGTTTGTCATAGACGAAGGGGAAGGACACTCCGGCGAAATTACTGCCTCCACCACAACAACCTACAACTATATCAGGATATTCGTCTACCATCTCAAGCTGTTTCTTTGCTTCCAGACCTATTACTGTCTGATGAAGCATAACGTGGTTAAGCACGCTTCCCAACGCGTAATTAGTATCATCACGTTTTGCGGCATCTTCAACTGCTTCACTGATGGCAATTCCCAGACTTCCCATAGTTTCGGGATCAGCCTCAAGTATTTTCCGGCCTGACTCAGTCAGGTTGCTGGGGCTTGCAATAACATCTGCGCCATAAGTCTGCATAAATATGCGGCGGTAAGGTTTTTGCTGGTAACTTACTTTAACCATGTACACTATACATTCCATGTCGAAAAACTTACAGGAAAGGCTTAGGGCACTCCCCCACTGACCTGCTCCGGTTTCTGTAGCTAGGCGCTTGATACCGGCCTTTTTGTTATAGTATGCCTGCGGAATGGAGGTATTTGGCTTATGGCTTCCGGCAGGGCTTACTCCTTCATATTTGTAATAAATTTTAGCGGGTGTATCCAGAGCTTTTTCAAGCCGTTGGGCCCTGTATAAGGGAGAAGGGCGCCAGAGTTTGTAGATTTGCTGCACCTCTTCAGGAATTTCAATCCAACGTTCGGTGGAAACCTCCTGCTTAATCAATTCCTCTGGAAATATTGCACCTAAATCCTGCGGACCAACAGGTTGTTTGGTTCCGGGGTGCAGAGGTGGTTTTGGCAGGTTTGGCATATCTGCCATTACGTTGTACCACGCTGTCGGCATTTCCTTTTCAGACAACAAAATTTTCGTTTCACTCATCTCTTCTGAACTCCTCCCATATTTGATAACTTTCAGAGTAAAATATTAAATTAAATCCTGACAACAATCTATTACTATTTTACCCCACTCACCTAAATTAAATGAGAACTGCTGATGAGACTTGGTATTTCATAGTTAACAGTCCCTATTATCAAACACCCGTTTACTTTTCTTCTCGCTTCGAGGTAAAGACCCCTGAGAAAGGGCTTCAACATCGGCTACAATACCGATTTTATTTTTAATGTTCTTTTTACAATCATCGGCAACCTTCTTTAAATCATTGCCTTCTACTGCTTCAACCTTTATAAGAATACTATCCTTGGCATTTACACGGGTAAGTATTATCTGATACTCGCTGCACGCGCCAGGTGTCATTTTAAGAACATGGTCAATTTGACCTGGGTATATGTTGACACCTTTAACTTTAATCATGTCGTCTGTACGGCCCAGTACTCTATCAATCATGGGATACTGACTACCGCATGGACATTGCTCAAGCCAAAGTCGTGTTATATCATGTGTCCTGTAACGTACAAGAGGCATCCCCTCTTTGGTAAGGGTAGTTATAACAAGTTCACCCTGTTCCCCTGGCTCGAGTTGTTCGCCTGTTACGGGGTCAATAATCTCAAAAATAAGATGGTCACTCCAAAAATGAATTCCTGTGTGGTATGGGCAGTCAATAGCAATTCCAGGACCGTAAATTTCCGTTAGACCATATATGTCAAAAGTATCAATTTCCAGGTCTTTCTCTATCTTGGCTCGCATCTTATCGCTCCATCGTTCCGATCCGAAGATACCAAGTCTTAGATCAATCTGATCTTTGATACCCCTGCGGTTAATTTCCTCCGCAAGGAGTAGTCCATAGGAAGAAGTTCCGATTAATACGGTGGTCTTAAGGTCCATCATCATTTCTAATTGCTTCTCTGTATTGCCCGGTCCTGTTGGTATAGCCATGGCACCTAAAGTTTCGACACCTGCCTGAAAGCCTATCCCGGCAGTCCATAAACCATAGCCGGGAGTAACCTGTACCCTATCCCTGGGGGTTACCCCTACCATCTCCATACACCTTGCCATAAGCTGCGCCCAGATTTTAACATCATTCTTTGTGTAAGGTACAATGATTGGTTTTCCGGTTGTACCCGAAGAGGAGTGGATTCTGACAACCTTTTCTTCCGGCACTGCCATTAAGCTAAGAGGATACCCGTTTCTGAGTTCACTCTTGGTGGTAAAAGGTACTTTGGCAAGGTCTTTAACTGTTGAAATTTCAGAGGGGCTGATACCTGCCTGTTGAAACTTTTCACGATAAAACGGGGAGTTTCTGTATACACGCTTAATCAGCTTTTTTAATTTGACAGACTGGTATTCAAATATCTCTTCCCAGTCAGTGGCTTCATTTATCTTATTTTTTTTGATCGCCATTTAAGCTACACCTCCACAGCTCTTCTGCCCAGCTCAAAGGCCTTTTGGTTAATATCCCTTACTTTTGCCGGTATCAGATTCATAGCTGCATCAAGTAGTTGCTGCGCACTAAACGGCAGCCCTGGCATGGTTGATAAAGCTCCCAGAAGAACTGTATTTGTTGTCCTGTAACTTCCGGCTTCAGCTGCTATCTCCATGGCGTCGAAGGCAAATAAATTTTTTACATTATTTCGGAGATGTTGGTCCAGTGCATCAGTATTATAGACAGATCTCCCACTGGCTACCGAAACCGGAATTATACGGGCTGTATTAACGTACGCCAATCCTTCCTGTTTGAGTTTATAAAGCCAGCGTACCGTTTCAGCTAATTCAAAACCAAGAAGAACATCAGCGCCATGGTCTGGGATTATCGCTCCATAAAGCGGGTCTCCAATCCTAACGTGACTGGTAACTGTTCCTTCACGTTGTGCCATACCTATTGTCTCAGAGGTTCTTACATTAAGTCCGACGTCCATGGCAGCCTGCGCAATAATCCTGGACGCCAAAACTGTTCCTTGTCCGCCCACACCTGCTATTACAATATCTAATCCCATTTTTCCACCTCCCTGATTGCATCTACAGGGCAAATCTGTGCACATACTGTGCATCCAACACAAGAACTTCCGATTTCCACCTTATCCTCTGCCGGGGTCAAAGCCGGGCAGCCCAAAGTTTTCAAGCACTTACTGCACCCTATGCACTTTTCGTCATCAACTTCACATTTTTTAGAGGACTTCACAATGGCAATGCATTCTCTTTTCATGACTACCACTGCTGGCCCTTTATAGTCAACTACTTCAGCGGCTGCCTGCCTTGCGGCATCCAAATCGTAAGGGTCAACTTCCTTTACATATCCTACACCTACAGCCCTGGAAACCTCTGCAATATCGATGTACTTTTCATTAACACCCGTGGCAGTCTTCTCGAGTCCGGGATGTGGCTGGTGACCCGTCATGGCAGTAGTTCTGTTATCAAGAACAACCAGTACAATGTTTGAGTTATTATATACCGCATTAATCAAACCGGCCAAACCAGTATGGAAAAAGGTAGAGTCACCAAGAAAAGCTATATGCTTACGTTCTTTTTCTACCACCGATAAACCGGAAGCTATTGTAACACTGGCACCCATACAAAGGCATGTATCTACAGCCGCCAATGGAGGCATTACACCAAGGGTGTAACATCCAATATCTCCAGTAAATACTGCGTCATGTTTACGAGCCGCTTCCTTAAAAGCAAAAAATGAAGCACGATGGGGACATCCGGCACATAAAATAGGAGCTCTCTCCGGGAGTGGAGGCGTTTCAACAGCGGAATCAGCAGGCTGTTCAACCTCAAAGAAATCGGCTAAAACAACTTTTACTTTATCGATATTGAGTTCTCCTTCTCTGGGTACCAAACCATCGTGTTTCCCACTTATGTTTGCAGGGATTTTATTTTTCCATGCCATGGCTATTACCTGATCTTCTACAACAGGTTCCTGTTCCTCTACAATCAATATTCTGTCCACGGCTTCGAATAGATTTAAGACTGGTTTATCAGGAACCGGACATGGTGTTCCAATCTTAAGCACTGTTGCCTCAATGCCGAGTATGTCAAGTGATTCCATCACATAGTTATAGGCAACACCGGAAGCAATAATTCCAGTACGATTTTTAACTGTTAAATTGTTAAAAGGAGATTCGTTGAAAATCTGTCTGGCCGTTTCCTGCTGCTCATTAAGCCATTTATGCCTACGGTAGGCCAGACTCGGAAATATCACCCACGAAGGATCCTGTTCAAATTTGGTTTTGTTCCGGGGGCGTATATCCCCGATAGTAACATCCTGACAGACATGACATGTCCGTGTAGTAGGCCTCAGAATAACAGGCAGTCCCAGCTTCTCTGATAGTTCAAAAGCATAAACTGTCATATCTTTTGCCTCTTGGGGTGTTGCGGGATCTAGTACAGGAAGCTTGGCAAACTGAGCAAACTTTCGGGTGTCCTGCTCATTTTGGGAACTGTGAGGTCCCGGGTCATCAGCAACCACCAGCACGAGACCTCCTTTGACTCCTATGTATGCCAAGGTCATTAGTGGATCAGCAGCCACATTCAGGCCAACCTGTTTCATCGACACTATGGCTCTTGCTCCGGCGTAAGAAGCGCCTGCAGCCACCTCCAGGGCAACCTTTTCATTAACAGACCATTCTGCATAATAGTCATATTCTTTGGCAAAGCTTGCAAGTGTACTGAATACTTCTGAAGATGGGGTTCCCGGATACGCCGCGGCAACCTGAAGACCTGCTTCAACTGCACCGCGGGCAATAGCCTCGTTTCCCATAAGCAGCATCTTTTGCTCCATTAATTTCCCCTCCGTGCTGTAATGTATATTTAATAAACATAAAGCCGGTCATTAGAGACCGGCGGTAAACATAAAATAGCGAACGAATAATTATATGTACAAGGGCAAATAAAAAACCAGGTCTTTATGCAAAAGCCCGGCCATTCTACCCATCGTCTGTCTCGCCAAGGCTCAGCTCTGCTCTGCTCACTCTACTGATCTCGGTATTATTCAAATATCAGCCCATCTCATCTCGTTACGCTAATCTCTATATTTCATTGTAACATAGAGTTGTAAAGTTGTCAGCAAAAATATAAATAAGAGCTTAATTTCGTCCCTTTTTGAAACTGTCTGGAACTGGAAGCATTCCCATGTGCCTTAACAACGTCAAAAAATGTTTCAAAACTTCATACTGGTAACCCTCTGCATCACGGTTTGAAAAATCATAAAAGCCTTTGCCTGCTTTCATTCCAGTATTGCCATTTTCCATATTGGTGATAACAATTTCCGGAGGACTAAACCTGTCTGCTTTAAGAGATTCCTTAAGATAGTTGCTGGCGTAAAAAAGAATATCGCCTCCGCCCCAATCGATAAACTCCAGCAGACCCAGAACCGCGAATCTCAATCCAAAACCATATTTTACTGCCTTATCTATATCTTCAACCGATGCAACTCCCTCTTCATAAAGCCTAGCTGCCTCGTTCATGGCAAGGGCCTGTATCCGGGGAACTATAAATCCAGGTGAAGCAGCACATTTAACAGGAACTTTGCCAACGGCCTCCAGAAGTTGGAACATGTTTTTGAGGCAATCTTCAGATGTTTGGGTAGCAGGACTGACTTCAACCAGAGGCATTAAATAGGCAGGGTTCAACCAATGTGTATTCATAAAGCGCTCCGGCAAGTTAATAAACCCGGCCAGAGTATCAACCATAAAGGTTGAAGTAGTTGAGGTTATCATGGCGGAATGTGATGCGTACTCACAAATAAATTCAAAGGCAGACTTTTTTGTTTCCAGAACCTCCGGAACCGCCTCAAAAATCACATCTGCTGCTGGAAGAACATCCGGTGCCTGAGCCCTGGAACGGAAACCAATACGGTCAAGGATGTTTTGTTTTAACTCCAAATCAAGCAGCCCTGCTGTACATAAGAATTGGAGGTTACCGTTTATCTGTTTCTTTGCTACTGACTGTACTTTTTCAATTTCTTCGCCAGTCCTGTCTTTGATATCAATCAGTTCAACCGGGCACCCGGCATAGGCAAATACCTGGGCTATTCCTATTCCCATCCTGCCTGCACCAATAACGGCAATTAACGGCTGCTCTTTATTCAACTATAACACTCCCCTATTTAGCAGGTTTTTCATTTCGGTTTGAGTAAGCTTTCCCAAGCCCAAATTTTCAATTGTCCTGCCGTGTGAACGCAAATCCTCTTCAACTATTACTGATGCCAATGCTAAAAGACCCTGGGCAACAGGAACCTTTACCCCCGCCCACTCTGCTACAGAAACAAGGAAGCTCAGACCACAGCTGATATCTTCCGTCATGTAACGGTGAGTTTTAAGGTATAGTTTTTCGCGCCAATCAGAGCTGTCTACAAGCTTTTCATGGGCAGCATTACCGTACATCCATTCCTCACCTTCCGGAGCGTAGTGATCAGCCAGTGGAAAATGCGGAGGTTTATAGCCCAGAGCTTCCCTTATAGTAATGCGCTCATTATCAAGAGCATTGTGAACACGTCGAACTGATGGCTGAGTACCTTCATTATGAATATCCCAAAAATCGAAATGTTCTATAGGTCCTGCATTAAGTATTATAAGCGGCGGATGTATGATTGGCCCTGCATTCATAAGTGCGCCATCCAATGCGTCTTTTAACTCCTCTACTGCTGGGTAAGCCTGTTTTATCACGCCAAAAGCATATTCAGATTTTTGCGCTGGAAAGACACCGGTAGGCAGCCTTGTTGCACGTGTTGTAATGGCAACAGTATCAGGGCCATGTTTACGTGTAAGGTATGGCAGGGTACCAGTTTCGGCAAAAACAACCTCTGCTGTACACCCTAAATCCTTCAAGCCCTGAGACATTAAGAAACTGCCAAAGGTACCCGGTGTCAGCAGAATTACCTGACCATCTTCAAGGTGAGGTGCCATTTCTTTTACAATTGCCTGCTGAGCGGTAGCAGGAAGGGGTAAAATTATTAGCCTTGCTCCCTTTAATACCTCACCAATATCCGTACTGGCAAGATCAAGACTGACCCTGCGGCTTCCTCTGTAATCCTTCAATACTATTGATTGAGCTTCCATTACAGGCAGAAAATCCTCTTTGTTCCTTCTCCATAAACGTACATTATGACCTTTTTCTGAAAGATCGGCAGCAGCAGCATAAGAGCCGTTGCCACCACCAATAACGGCAATATTCATTTTACTTTACCTTCCTTCAACTTTACTATGCTAGTTCACAATAAAGGTGACTATATTAGGAA
Organism: Thermincola carboxydiphila; assembly: GCA_016841045.1. Lineage (GTDB taxonomy): Bacteria > Bacillota > Thermincolia > Thermincolales > UBA2595 > JAENZX01. The sequence goes on along the minus strand of JAENZX010000003.1, from coordinate 141,494 downwards.
ATACGGTCAACAATGAAACAAGAACAATGTATGGTATGAGAAAAACCGTTGCCCCCCTAAAAATTTTCACAACAGGCATTTCCGGTATTAGCCCTTTTACCACGAAGACCGACACGCCAACGGGAGGTGTGATTGCTCCGGCACTGGTGACCATACATAATACCACTGCAAACCATGTTGGATCATAACCTAGTGCCATAACTGTTGGATAAAAAATTGGTATTGAAATAATGAGAAAGCCCAGTGCATCCATTATACAACCACCAATCAAGAATATAACAAAAATCGCTGTCAGTACCAAAAAGGGAGAGACCTGAAGTGCATTTGTCCAGTCAGCAACCTCGTACGGAAGCCTGGTTAGAGCCAGAAACCTGCCGAAAACCATCGCTGAAATAATCAGGGTTACAACCATTGTTGAGGATTTGATGGTACTGTTTAGAGCAGCTTTGAGCTTCTCAACTGTAAGCTTCCGCATGACTAGGGAAATCACAAGAGCACCAAATACACCAAAAGCACCTGACTCAGTAGCTGTAAACCACCCCTTAAACAAACCACCTATAACAAAAAGAAATAAAACTAATGTAGGTATGACTCCTGGTAACGATTGAAGTTTCTCTTTAAATGATATTTGTGGTCCAGAGGGACCAAGCAGCGGGTTTCTGATGCAAAGGTAAGCTATGACTAAAATAAAAAGCAGGGTCAAAAGCAACCCGGGGATTATACTTGCAACAAAAAGCTGTCTGACCGACTGTTCTGTCTGAAGGGCAATTACCAGAAGAACTGTACTTGGGGGAATTATTATACCCAAAGTTCCACCTGCAGCAACAACTCCCGTACTCAGTGATTCGTCATATTTATATTTTTTCAGTTCTGGAAGAGCCATGGTTCCCATTGCTGCGGCGGTAGCCGAGTTAGACCCGCAGATAGCAGCAAAGCCGGCACTGGCCAGAACAACAGTAGCTGCCATTCCGCCCCTTAACTGTCCGATCCATTTGTAAGCGGCATTAAAGAGGCTTTCTGTAACACCGGTACGAAAAATGATTTCACCCATTAATATGTAAAGAGGTATTACACTCATGGTGTAGCTGGAAAACTGATTCCAAACATCAGTTGTGAGTACGCTGAAAGCAGCTCTAGGTGATGCCACCACCAAAAGCCCCAAAAATCCGACGATAAACATAGAATGACTTATAGGCATTCTTAATAACATAAACAAAAATAGTACTCCGAGACCAACAAGGGCTATTGTTACCGGGCTCATTTCTTTGCACCTCCGACCACCTGACGAAGCAGGTCAATTAATATTGCCAGAGAAAGTCCAATAAATCCCACGGCTACCAAAATAATCAGGTAATGATACGGTAACCCTATCGTTTCGGATAAGTTTCCGTTTTCTGCAACTGTTGAAGAGTATTCAAACATCTTCCATGCAACCATTACAAAAAAGCAAAAGCTAATACTGTCCATTAAAAATCTAACCACTCGCTGCACTGTAACTGGAAACATTTGCATCATGGCATCAATATCAACATAACCCTTTTGAATCTGTGTATAACCAAGAGCAAAGGCAGTTGTAACAGCGGCAAGCCATCCAACAATCTCGGTAATTCCGGCAAATGGCTCGTAAACTATTCGAAGAAAAACATTTCCAACAACTACGAATACCATTAGCATAAGACTGGCACCTGCTAACCAAGCCAGAATGTTATTTAAATAGGTATTGACCTTATCAATCCGGTCAATGATGCTGATTTCAGGTTTAATATCGTCCATTTTCTTCATTACCGGGCGCTGCGTATTCAAGCTGCTTTCATTCGGATCAATTTTGTTCACTGATACCCCCAAGCTAACACCCCCATAGTATTAAACTGCTGCAGGAATATTTCTCCAAAAGCCTGTTCAGAGAGCAAGGCACCCACCCGTATAAACCGGGCTGGGTGCCTAATTATATTCTTAAGACAGTTACACTGGTTTTAAAACCAAAATTCATATTTAAAATAACTAGTTAAACTCTTTTTCATATTTATCTTTTAATTCATACAGCTTTTTCTTATACTCTTCAGCTGGCATTCCTTTACCCTGAAGTTCTGCCACTAATTTGTCCTGGATTGGCTGAAGCTTATTAAACCAGTTAGCTTTCTCTTGTTCTGATAATTGGGTTATTTTCAGGCCATATTCTTTAGCGCTCCAATCAAGAGCTTCTTTAACATGGTTATCCATGTATTCTCCTGTCCACCTGCTCATTTCCAGACTAAGTTCATCGATAACCTTTTGCACATCGGGAGGCAGAGAATTCCATGTCTCCTTATTCATTACAGCAACAAAGGAGGTTACTGTCAGTGGATAATCAGTGGTATATTTCAGTGTTTCTGCCAATTTAAGGTCTTTAAGTACTTCTCTTGAGCTTACCAGACCTTCAACTATACCAGTTTGAAGTGCTTCCGGAACTTCAGACATTCCCATTCCTACCGGTGCTGCACCCAAATCCTTAAGTACAGGTGTAAGAGCTCCGGAAATTCTAATCTGTCTTCCTTTTAGGTCATTAAGTTCGGAGACTTCTTTTTTAACCATCAGATGAGCTGGCTCCGTTGCAAAGGCGGTAATAATTTTATAGTCTTTAAATGCTTCAGGTGGGTATGCTTTTATGAGGTCATAAATTACACTGCTGGCAACTCTGGAATTAGTAAATCCGGAGGGCAGGTCCGAAATACCTAGTAATGGAAAGCGACCGGGTTCATATGTAGGACACGATAATCCAATATCAGCAACACCATTTTTTACACCGTCATACATGTTTTTGTCATTTAACAAAGTGCCTCCGACAAAGAGGTCAACTTTAACTTTACCATTGGTTCTTTTCTCAAGCTCCTCTTTCCACTTTTCCATTTGTTTTGCAGGAAAAGTAGTAGCCGGAGCAAAAAATGCATATTTAAGTACTATTGGTTTATCAGCGCTTACCTCTGTTGTTCCAGTCTCTTTAGTTCCGCCGCAGCCGGCAGCAAATACCGATAGTGATAACACAATAACCAAAAAGCTAATCAAAAGTTTCTTCTTCATTTGAAGTCCTCCCTTTAACACGGCACCTGAATAAACGTGCATCGACGCCAGATGTCATTATATCCTTCATGCATTTAGATTTGGATTTTTTTCATAAACAACAAAAACCAGCACTACAACGAGTGCTGGTTATTTTAAGTTAACCCGACTCATCTCAGCTCATCTCACCTCTCCTATTCTTTTCTAATCTCTAACTCTACTACTCTGTTCTCAAGGAGCACCCTCCGGGCTCCATCTGAAAAAAGTTTACCATGGAACTAATTAACATGTCAAGGAAATGTTTTCTGGATCTGTTTTCTGGGTCCCTATCCAGAATGTTAACTAATCTTTTTCCTGTGCGCAACTGCATTACTCCACTTGCCGCACTTATCGTTCCACCTGGCAATAATCTTTTCAGCTTCTGACATTTCTATTACCTCACAAAGATTTGGACAGTCACTACATTCAAAAGATGCCGCTTTAAAATCTGCATCAGCGACTTTGAACCCCTTAAATTTGGTTGTGCCGGTTTTTGTGACCTCTTCTTTGGCAAGTACTGCAGCACCCACAGCTCCCATTACATTGAAGTGTTCCGGAATAATGACCTCAAGGCCAAGAGATTTTTCAAAGGCCCTTTTTATTCCAACATTAGCCGCAACCCCTCCCTGGAATATTACCGGGCCGAGTATTTCCTTGCCTTTTCCGACATTATTAAGATAGTTCCTTACCATCGCCTCACATAATCCTGCCAGTATATCAGAGAGGTTATGCCCCATCTGCTGTTTATGAATCATGTCAGATTCAGCAAAAACCGAACACCGCCCTGCAATTCTAACCGGTGTGGTAGATTTTAATGCTGTAGGGCCAAATTCCTCAATGGGAAGGTTCAGCCTTGCAGCCTGCTGATCTAAAAAGGAACCTGTCCCGGCGGCACAAACAGTATTCATTGCAAAATCAGCCACGACACCATTTCGTAGAATAATTATTTTTGAATCTTGGCCGCCAATTTCAAGTACAGTCTGAACTCCGGGAACCAGTTTGGAGGCAGCTACAGCATGTGCAGTAATCTCATTTTTAACTGAATCAGCACCCAAAATTACACTGGAAAGGTGTCTGCCGCTTCCGGTAGTTCCTAGTCCCCCTATTTCCACATCAGTAGATATTTTATCACGGATAAACTCAAGACCTTTTTGGATGGCTTTGACGGGTTGTCCCTGTGTCCTAATATAGAGTGTCTCTAAGACACGCTCCTGTTCATCAATGAGAACTACGTTGGTACTTACTGACCCAACATCTACACCTAAATATCCGCGCATATAAACGCTCCCTCCGCATCTTTAGTTTCATCATTTATTTCTTTTTTCCTTGCCAGCAGATCAACAAAGGCTTCCAAACGCGTTATAACTCCAGCATCTCCTGAGTGTTCATCAAGAATTAGACTAAAGGTTGGAATACCAATTTCTCTGCTTACTGTTGGAAGAATACTTTCAGCAACAATTTCGGGCATACAGCCAAAGGGCATTAATTGAATGACGCCATCATACTTTTCTTTTCCATACTTTACAGTACTGCCTATTGTTTCCTGACCATGCCCTCCCACAAAATGATTTACATAAGGAGGCGCCAACTCCCGTGCCGATTTGTTTCCTTTCATCTTGAGCAACCCCATAAAAAGATGGTCGTTTATCCATTCACTGAGATAAATCGATCGTTCCACCTCGACTCCCATCCGACCCAGATGCTTTTCAACATTGAGATTTACAAAGGGCTCTAGTATTACATAAATTTCACCAACAATGCCTATCCTGATTGGTCTTCGCGAGTAATCAACCTCAATCGATGCCAGCTCATTCTTCGCTTGTTTTAAGACCTCATCTAGCTGTTTCTTGTTTTGAGCTTCATCAATCCATTTAATAGCTTCTGCTAATACCAGATCCACTGCTCCGGTTTCTATCTCCCTGGGCCTTATTTTATGCACTATACGATCAACTTCATCCACTGCACAGGCTTTATTAAAAGCAAACCTGATAGCCCTGACAACATCAAACCAGGACTTTGATCCTGTCAATTCACGAACCTTTATTAGAAGCTCAGATATATGCTTCTGTGGCGGCTCAAGTACAACCATCTTCATGTTTATGCCAATATCCTTCAGTATCTCACGCTGAACCTGAGCATAATATCCGAATCTGCATGGGCCGACCCCCCCGGCCATCACTATGGTATCTGCACCTTTTTCGTAAGCTTCCATGAAATTACCCATGTTAATTTTTAAGGGTAGACAGGCGAACTCAGGAGAATGCTGTGTACCAAGTGACAACGTTCTTTTGCTGGGCATTGGCGGAACTACAACCTCAATATCCAGGTAATTAAATAAAGCCTTTAAACAAATATACATGTATCCCATGTGTGGAAACGTTACTTTCACTGGGCGGCCCTCCTCCACTGTATCATGTCAATAAAGGCTTCAAGTCTCGTAATGACTCCAGCCTCACCGGTATGTTCATCAATAGTCAGGTTTAGAAACGGCATATTCCTTGACCTTCTTAGATAGCGTTCTATTAACTCCTGCGTGAAAGAGTCCGGACCGCAGCCAAACGAGGCCACGTGAATTATACCGTCTATACTCTGTGACCGCATGTAATGAAATGCCGAACCTATCATCTGCTTACCCATAGACCAGAAGAGTTTTTTGGGCAGTTCATCTGACCTGTCCTGTATAATATCATTGGTAAGCATGTCCGGTGTAACTACACGGGCACTCATATCTCTCAGTTTATTTATCAGGTTCATACTAATGTAAGCATCATATATATTGTATCCATGCCCGACAACTGCAATTGTCAGTTTGCCTGGATGAGAAGGAGAATAGTTTTGGGAAATCAGCCCTTTTTCCATTTGTTCAATAGACTCATGGGGAAGAAAGCCCAGTTGGTTCAGTCTTTCAAATCTTTCCTGTTCTTGTAGTCCCTTTTGAAAGGCTTTTCGAATGCCCAGATAGTTTCCGGTGAATAATCTGCCTACTTCAGTAAACGACTTTATCAGATTCTTCTCATTTCTTGACATGTTTACAGTTACGTCAATTATGTTAGGAAGATCAGGTATGTTATACCTGACCATATCAGGAAGCCCTAAGAACTTTGGACATATATAAGATTTCCGCTCAACACTGACCATTCTCGGCATAAAGATATAATCGGCTTTTTCTCTAAGATCCACAACATGCCCAAAGAAAAGCTTTACGGGAAGACATGCTTCATCAACAGACATTTTTACACCTTTATCAAGAATTGCTTTTGAAGTTTTACCGGAGATGACCACATCACAGCCAAGTTCCCTGAAAAACCCATTCCATAACGGAAAATAGTTATAATATAACAGCGCTCTGGGCACACCAATTTTTACCGGCATTATCCTTGTCTACCTCCTCCAGAAATAACAAAAAACTAGCTTTTATTATTGACGTGTAACAATTTATTTATACAGACTTGCTGCTGAAAAATAAAAAGCATGCAATCTAACTATAGATTGATCGCATGCCTTTATTTTTTGTAGTTTCTTACTTTTTATCTTTTTGTGAGGACCTTCTAAATTTTATAGACGTATTTTTCGGCCCTTCCTGTTCCTCTTTCAAGGGTTTCCTTGCCGGGCTGAATGCAGGCTGCCTGGTGCGATCCTGAGGTTTTACAATAGACGGCCTGGCATTCTGACTGGGTATCGGTGGTCTAAAAACAATGTTTTTCAAAGCTTTGGCATTAAAGGGAATCAACGGCCACATATAAGGAATGCCAAAAGGTCTTGTGAAAACCAAAAGCCCAATTATACCCAAAAGTGAAATAGCAAATCCGGGCAGTCCCAGGAGTCCGGTCATAGTCAGCATAAACAACCTGAAAATCCTGTTAACCATCCCAAGTTCGTAGCTGGGTGTTGCAAAAGTACCAACTGCAGCCACTGCCATGTAAAGTATTACCTCAGCATTGAATAACCCAACAGTAATAGCAACATCACCCAGCATAAATGCTGCAATAAGCCCTAACGCCGTAGCAAGAGGTGACGGTGTGTGAATGGCCGACATTCTGAGCATATCCAGACCGATTTCAGCTGTTATGAACTGCCAAATAAGCGGAATCTTAGCAACTTTCGAAACCCCGATAAATTTCAGCGATTCAGGAAGCAGAGTGGGATGAGTTGCAAACAGATACCACAAAGGCAGTATAAATAATGACAAAAATACACCGATGAATCGAACCCATCTAAGATAAACGCCTATAGCAGCATTTTGCCTGTACTCCTCGGCGTGCTGGAGATGGTGGAAATAAGTCGCAGGTGCAATTATAACACTTGGAGATGTATCCACAATAACCAGTACATGTCCTTCCAACAGGTGGGTTGCAGCGACGTCAGGCCGCTCAGTATACCTTACCTGTGGTAAAGGGTTCCAGTTTCCGGTAGTAATGAATTCCTCGACTGATTTCTCTGCCATCGGTAATCCATCTATATTAATGTCTTCAATACGTTTTTTTATAGTGTTTACCAGTTCAGGATTTGCGATGTCTTCAATATATAATACACATATGTCGCTCTTAGATCGTGACCCGGCGGTTATCATTTCCGTTCTAAGACGGGGATCCCTGATCCTACGACGTATCAAAGCAGTATTAAAAAGGATTGTCTCAGTAAATCCATCTCTTGATCCACGAACTACACGTTCTATATCAGGCTCTTCAGGCTGCCTGGCAGGATACTGGCGAGCTTCGATAAGAATAACTTCAGGCATTCCGTCAACTATTAGTGCAATAAAACCTGACAAAACTTTGTTGACTACATCTTCAAGTTTATCAGTCGGCAGTGCTTTTACGTAAGTAACGTATCTTGAAACAAGTTTATGAAGGGTATCGGGAACAACATCCTCTCTGTCCAAATGAGCAAAGTTCTGCATTATTTCTACTATCGGCACGTCCTTGATAAGACCGTCTACAAAAATTAAAGCTGAGCTTTTACCACCGATCTCAAATTCTCTAAAACCAATGTCGTAGCTTATCCCTATCCCAAGCTCTTTTTTTAATATATCAATATTTTCTTGATATCTTTTACTGACCTGAGTATGATTCGCTGTTTGAACCAATGCTTTCACTCCTATTTATAATTTCTTGAAGTGCTTTGGTTGTTACCGGGGCCCCTTTCCAGTATTCATCGGCATAATCCATTTTTCCGGTGTCACCGGTTCCGACGATAATTGGAATGTTAAGACTGTTCAGGATATCAACAGTATCACCTTCCAGATACTTATTTCCCTGTTCTTCGGCATGACCAAGTTTATCAACAGGGCCGGCAATAACTTTTCCATCACGCGTTATCGATTCATTAACTTTAATACCCTCCGTATTACTGGTGTTGGACGCTACTGCTACTGCCCCAATCACTTCCATATCAGGGTGCTGAGCTACATATTTGATAATCTCTTCCCCAGGCCCGTAATCACACTCGCCCCTGTCATCCACCAGAATCACTACAGGGTCATGGGGTGCTTGTTTTATAAGGTTTACCACCTCCGGAGCCTCAATTGGTGTCGGATTACCTGTTGTCAGTGAAATAAACCTCGCTCCAATATTCTTCGCTGCAACTTTCACTGTACGGCCCGCAACCCGGTCTCCATCTGTAACTATAATGACCTTTCTACGCTGTTTGGCCAAAATATTCACCTCGTAGATATTATGCTGATACGCGGCCAAATTTATGCCGGAAGCAAGTGATATAAGTCACATTTTCAAAGGAACTGGTTAACAGTATTTGATTGTTGAAGCATGTTATCATATAGCTTAGAATAGTAATCAGCCTGTTTTTGTTATTATTTGAAAAGATTATATGAAGGGGAGTTATTATGAATAATCCGGTAAAAAAGCTTTTTCCCAGGAACGTAATTCAATCTTTATTTGTATTTATAAGCTTATATCTTGGCTGGCGGTTTATTAATTTCTATACTTTTTTAGCCTCAGGTGGAACCTCTGGCAGCACATACCGTCCCGCCGGAGTTGAGGCTTTTACTCCGCTGAGCTCACTAGTGGGCTTAAGAGTCTGGATCGGAACTGGAATTTTCGATTATGTACATCCGGCAGGACTGGTGATTTTGCTTACAGCACTAGCGGTTTCTTTTTTATTTAGAAAGTCTTTCTGCAGTTGGATTTGTCCTTTCGGTTTTATTGAAGAAATGCTGGGGCGTATTGGGGCATGGGTTCTACCTAGAAAACTGTCTATACCCTGGTGGCTCGATCTGCCTTTAAGAGGTCTCAAGTATATCCTGCTGGTTTTCTTTGTTGGTAGTGTATTCTTTATGATGGATGCCGAAGCTGCTTTCTCTTTTATGGAAAGTCCTTATAACAAGCTTGTTGACCTGAAAATGCTTGAATTTTTTCTTAATATATCCGCAACCGGAGCAGCCGTCTTTGGATTTTTAATCTTAATGTCGTTTCTTTTCGAGCACTTCTGGTGCAGATACCTGTGCCCATACGGAGCGCTTATGGGACTATTGGGCTGGCTCAGTCCTTCCAGAATCTCACGGAATGAACAGCTCTGTATCGATTGTGGCAATTGTGATAAAGCCTGTTCAGGGAGACTTAAAGTAAGCCGCAATAAAAACGTGTTAAGCCCTGAGTGTAACGGATGCCTGGACTGTGTGAACTCATGCCCAGTAGATGGCGCTCTAACTTACTCATTTGCCGGTAAATTCAAAGGTGCAAAATATCTCTTGCCTGCCACGATGCTTGGCTTGTTTGCACTTATGATTATTGTTGCTATAATGACAGGTCACTGGGAATCCTCAGTATCCCTGAGAGAGGTTATGTACTACTTTCCCCTGCTGAAACAAATTTAGATTATTGAAAGGGTTTTTTACTCCCCCCGTGGAGTAAACACTGTGGCTACCAAATAACCAAATATTACTGCAGCGGCTACCCCTACTGCAGATGCTTCCAATCCACCTCCAAAGGCTCCCAAAATTCCCTTTGTTTTAGCTCCCTCTATCGCTCCCTGGGCTAATAGATGTCCAAAGCCGGGAAGTGGTACAGTAGCTCCAGCCCCAGCAAAATCAACCACCGGCTGGTAAAGCCCCAAACCGCTCAGAACAACTCCTCCGGTAACAAAACCCACCAGTATATGGGCAGGGGTAATCTTGTGATTTGTAAGATCCATCAGAAGCTGACCTATAACACAAATACCGCCTCCAACAACAAATGCCTTCAGATAATCCATTTAATTACCTCCTAACTTGTATCCTTCAATTACTACAGCGTGCGCGATTCCCGGAATTGATTCTCCTTGAAGAGAACTGGTCGTGCTCAATAATGCCCCTGTCCCAACACCAAGTATCCGCTTATATACCCCTGCGGTAAGCTGTTTCAACAGGTATCCGGCCAGTACAACTGCAGAGCACCCGCATCCGCTTCCGCCGGCATGAGTGTCTCGAGCCGAATCAAATATTAATACACCACAATCAGTATAATTTTTTGAGATATCAAAACCCGCCTGCTTCACCATTTGCTCCGTCAGAGCACGACCAATACTGGCCAGGTCACCTGTAAATATTAGATCATAATCAGATGGTTTACGCCCGGTATCTTTAAAGTGCTGAATTAATGTATCGGCTGCCGCAGGGGCCATGGCGCTTCCCATATCATTAGCGTCACTTATGCCCAGGTCAATTACTTTGCCAATTGTTACGTGTGTAATGGCAGGACCTTTGCCTCCAGATGCCAATACGGCAGCTCCGGCACCGGTGACAGTCCACTGGGCTGTAGGGGGTCTTTGAACACCCATTTCTGTTGGGAACCTGAACTGCCTTTCAGCTGTATCATAGTGGCTGGAAGCTGCAGTTAAGATATGGTTTGCATAACCTCCATCCACAAGCATTGACCCCAAGGCGAGGCCTTCAAACATTGTTGAGCAGGCTCCATATAACCCAATAAATGGAACACCCAGGTCTCTTGCTGTGAAATTTGCTGAAATAAGCTGGTTTAACAAATCTCCGGCCATCATAAAGTCAATATCCTGCAAAGTAAGCTTAGCTTTTTGAACAGCCATTTCGCAGCTAGTTTTGAGCATTTTTCTTTCAGCTTTTTCCCAGGTCTGTTCGCCCACTAAGGTGTCTGGCAGGACAGTGTCAAATTCCTTCCCTAGGGGCCCCTGTCCTTCTTTCGGGCCTACAATGGAACTTGCACCAATTATTACGGGAGGATTATGAAAGGCAATAGTCTGCTTTCCCATTTTTTTGTTAACAGCCATGCTGCACCTCCTAACTGAAAAGGTAATAGATTAGTCCAACAAGCCAGGCTGATACAAACCCAAAAGCCAATACGGGGCCTGCCAATGTAAACATTTTCTGACCAACTCCAAAGACCATTCCCTCGCGCCTAAATTCAAGGGCCGGGGCAACAATGGAGTTGGCGAAACCGGTAATGGGAACAATTGTTCCCGCCCCTGCATATTTGGCAATCGAGTCATAAATTCCCAGTCCAGTTAATACAGCCGCTATGAATACAAGTGTTGCAGAAGTTGCCGCTCCTGCTTCTGGTTTTGCCAATCCAACAGACTTATAAAAATTAATTAACGCCTGACCAAAAGTACAAATAGTGCCTCCGATAATAAAAGCCCCTGCAACATTCCGCAGCAACGGAGGTTTGGGTTTAGTCTTCATTACCATCTGTTGATATTGAATTTTTTGCATTTCCTCAGGTGATGGTTGTTCATTTTCGCTCATTTCAAGCCTCCTGAAAATTTACAAAAAGGACACCCATAAGGTGTCCTCCTGACATAGGTTTATTCGGTGTAGGCAATCTTTACATTAGCCTTGAAATCTATCAGGTCGCCATCTACAACATCTGCAGTGAGGTTATATACTTCGACCCCAGTGATGTTGTCAAACCTCCTGGAAGCATCTCTTACCGCATTTTGAACTGCACTCTTCCAACCGTTTTGAGATTCTCCAATCACTTCAACAACTTTGACATACATCAAAGACCACTCCTTCCGATATTTTGCTAAATATTTACGAAAAAAATTTTGCCCCAATAAGGGGCAAAATATACAGTAATTACTCCTTTGTTTTACTATAGCAGACAAAATTCACTCAGCTAATATCCTCCCCGCCCATCATTGCCCTGATATTCTTCAATGCCTGCCTCTCAATCCTAGAAACCTGTACCTGCGATATATTCATTATTTCCGCTACCTGAGATTGGGTTTTATCTTCAAAAAATCTAAGGAGAAGTACCTTTTTCTCCCGTTCTGGCAGCTTAGTCAAAACTTCTTTTAAGGCAAGTTTGTCAAACCATCCACTTGAGTCCTCTGTTTCACCGGCAACGGCATCAATAACGTAAATTGGGTCTCCGTCATCCTGATAAACAGTATCAAAAATTGAGGTAGGTGTCTGGGCAGCCTCCATAGCCGTAACTATTTCTTCTTTGGTTAACTCCAGATAATCGGCGATTTCCGTTACAATCGGATCCCTGCCCAACTTAACTGTTAACTCCTCTTTAGCACGATGTACTTTATTGACAGTTTCCTTCAGAGAACGACTTACTTTGACCGGGTTGTCATCTCTTAGGAAACGTCTTATTTCTCCAATTATTAGAGGTACTGCGTATGTAGAAAACCTTACATCGTAACTGAGATCAAATTTATCTATTGCTTTTATAAGGCCGATAGTCCCAATCTGAAAGAGATCCTCCAAATCATGCCCCCGGTTGTAAAAACGCTGTACAAGATTAAAAACAAGTTTAAGATTGCAGTTAGTCAGCTTTTCCCGGGCTTCTTCGTCACCTTCTTTGACCCGGCGAAGCAAATGTTTCATCTCCTGGTCAGAAAGCAGCGGGAATCTGGGTAGATTCATTTCTGATAAACGGGTACTCAATAGTCCCACCCCGCTTAGCTTTCTTCTAAAGCAGCTGCTGCAACATCCAGCGGCCGCTTAACCATAGTTACTTTAGTACCTTTGTTTAGCGATGATTCAACATTGAGCTTGTCCATAAAGGACTGCATAAAAGTAAATCCTAGTCCCATGCGGTCTGATTCCGTCGAAAATGCCGCCTGCATGGCCTGTGAAACATCTTCGATTCCAACTCCCTGATCTTCAATAGATATTTCAAGAACATCTTCAAATACCGTACAGATAATGCTCACAGTGTAGTTAGGGTCGTTCTTGTATCCATGAATAATGCAGTTTGACACTGCTTCCGATACAGCAACCCGAATCTCCTCAAGATCCTCAAGGGTAAAATCCAGCTGTGAAGCAAAAGCCGCTACAGTCACTCTCGCCAGAGGCACATTTTCAGGTATACTCATAAAACTTAATTTCATTTGATTTTTGATGGCAGTCATGTTATTTACCCCCTTACATTGCCTGTAGCGCTTCGTCTTCTGTTTCGTAAGAAGACGCAATATTTAAAACGCCCGACAGCTCCAGAATCCTTTTTACCTGAACAGGTGCGCTGACTAAAGCCATTTTGCCGCCCCTCATCTTAATTTTTTTATACCTCCCCAATATTACACCCAAGCCGGAACTATCAATGAATCTAACTCCGTTTAAATTCATTATGATATTATCTGAGCAGTTCTTTTCCATGGCAGCATCAATTTCATTCCTAAACTGATCAGCGGCTACAAGGTCCAGTTCGCCGGCCACCCGCACTATTGTAGTCTTTTTGTTATTGCTAAAACTTAACTTAATCACTTCGGCCTACCCTCCATCCAACGCTGTCACTGGTTCTCAACATACGTTTCTACAACTCTGCTTTTATTTCCTTCTAAATCTTGGTAAAACAAATGTAACCTTTTGTCGAAGAATTGGGAGATGCAAAAGAGGCATCCTTCTAAGCTTGTTAAGCGGACAAACCACAAGTTCAGGCGGAGGGGAGGGGATGGGATGTTTTCCACACGGCGGCAACACCTCAGCCTGTTACCGGCTCCCGCTGGCGCGGATTGCCGACAGGCGGATGGCAGACTCGCCGCTTAGGAAAACATCCCATCCCCTCTCTCTTTCAGAGTGGTTTGTCTACAAGTTGCAAATACTTCAAGTAGCTGCCTCCTTTAATGGCTGCCCCCTAAGTAAAAAATCAAGGACAGGTTTGCTGACGCAAACCTCCCTATTTTAATGTAAGTATAACCGAATTTTAACATTGACTAAAAGGAAGGGATTGTCCCGTTAGTGGGGACAATCCCTTATATTACTTGTTATAAGCGTAAACGCACTGGAGGAGTTTGAATATCTGTCTGAATACTGTGCCTTTTTGGATTTCTTTGGTGGCTACAAGGTCAACTTTTAGTACTTCTTTTTTGTCTTGATAGACAGTAACATCACCCAGCTTTTGGCCTTTTTGTTTTGGGGCCTCCACTGACTGGTTGAGGTTAACCTTATATGTGACCTCTGATTTTTTACCTTTATTTACAACGGCTTTGACATCTTGTTTCGGTGCTACATCTACCCAGTCCATTGTTCCTTTGTGTACTCTTACCTTACCCATCAATTGTCCTGCTTTTGCTATGGGTACTGCTTCATACTGAGCAAAACCGTAGTTATAAATCTTCATTGATTCCCTAAAATGGCTCCTGGGCTCTGGTGTAGCCATAACAACTGATATCAGCCTTAGATTGTCTCTCTCTACCGAGGATGCCAGACAGTATTTGGCTTCAGAAGTCCATCCGGTCTTGCCTCCTACAGCACCACGATACCACCAGAGAAGTTTGTTGGTATTGTGTAAGACAAACTCTCCTCCCCTTAAATCATACCTTTTTATTTGTGCTATTTCTCTGAACAAAGGGTACTTTAGGATTTCTCTCATCATCATGGATAAATCCCTGGCTGATGTATAATGTCCTTCAGCAGGCAAACCATAAGCATTGACAAAGTTGGTATGTTTACAGCCTATTTGTTTGGCTCTATCATTCATCATTTTTACATATGCTTCATGCGAGCCGGCGATATGTTCAGCCACTGCAACGCATGCGTCATTAGCCGAACCAACAGCAATAGCAATCAACATAGTCCTAAGATCGAATTCTTCACCAGTCTCCAAATAAACCTGTGATCCACCCATTTTTGAGGCGTTTTCACTGGTAGTAACTTTATCGGTGAGTTTTACCTTTCCTTCCTCCAGCGCTTCCAAAGCTACCAGCATTGTCATTATTTTGGTTACACTTGCCGGTGGCAGTTCTTTATCGGGTTCTTTTTCAAACAAAACTTTTCCTGTCGCAGCATCAATTAAGATTGCCGATTCAGCGGTAGTTTCTAGTACAGGTTGAGCCTGTACCATAACCGCCTGCGACAGCAGCAAAATCAGTACTGTAATCAAACAAAACGCTTTTTTCAGAGTCATAGATGCGGCCTCCCTCATGGAATTGTTTCCTTATTTTTCACACTTTCAGTATTTCAAATTCTCATGGGGGTTATGCGTCTAAAACTCCGAAGTCGCTTTGATAAAATTTCCAATATAGAATTTAGAAAAGAAAAAGATTGAACCACAGAGTGGAAAGTACTGACAATTTTAAAAACAAAATGAACGTAATCTGATGGGGCATTCGTGCCTTATCAAATAACGTTCACAGTTTGCAGCAATATTTAGGGACCTGTTAAAAAACTTCTACCTTGTCCTTAGTGACCAATCCCAAAATTAATTTAGGCGAATCGGTCTTTTCTTGGGTAATAACAAAAGCTTCAGTTATCATCTGATTAGCTGCTGCTATTTTTTCCCGGTTATTGGTATGCATAACGGCAATAGTATCACCGGCTGTAACTTTGTCTCCGATTTTCTTGGTAAGTACTATGCCTGCTGAGAGATCAATTTCTGATTCTTTTGTCTCCCTTCCGGCTCCAAGGGTCATAGCTGCAAGGCCAATCTGTTCTGCCTCGATACGTTTTACGTACCCATTATCAGAAGCTTTTACATCTACAATTTGGTCGGCTTTTGGCATTAACTCCGGTTCATCTATAAACCTTACGTCACCACCCTGGTTCTCCACCAATTGTCTTAGTTTCTCCAGTCCCTGTCCGTCTTGTAGTATCTTTTCCAGGAGGCTTCTTGCTTCTTCAGGGCTCCCGGCTTTGTCACCTAAGAATACCATATGACTTCCCAGAGTAAGACAAAGCTCTGTTAGATCGTCAGGTCCATTTCCCTTTAGACAGTTTATGGCTTCTGTAACCTCCATGCTGTTACCAACGGCATTGCCCAGTGGCTGGTCCATGTCAGTTATTACTGCTGCCGTTTCCCGCCCTACCAGACTTCCTATCTGAACCATTGCTTTGGCAAGTTCCACTGCATCGTTCACAGTTTTCATAAAAGCGCCGCTTCCGGCTTTGACATCAAGTACTATAGCATCTGCCCCTGCAGCAATTTTTTTGCTCATTATACTGCTGGCAATTAGCGGAAGGCTGTCAACAGTTGCGGTAACATCACGGAGGGCATATAATTTCTTGTCAGCGGGCGCCAGATTTCCGGTCTGCCCTCCAATGGCGATTTTAATCTTATTTACATTGGCAATAAATTCTTCCTTGCTCAATGATGTGTTAAAACCTTTGATAGAGTCCAATTTATCAATAGTGCCACCAGTATGTCCGAGACCACGGCCTGACATTTTAGCCACTGGAACCCCGGCAGCGGCAACAAGCGGACCTAAGACCAGTGTGGTCTTGTCACCAACTCCACCGGTACTGTGCTTATCAATTTTTCTTCCGGTAATACCTGATAGGTCAACTATCTCGCCGGAATTAACAATTGCCGTTGTTAATTCGGAAGTCTCAGCTGGAGTCATTCCTTTAAAAAAGACGGCCATAAGAAAAGCCGCCATTTGATAATCAGTAACATTTCCTGACATGTAACCATTAATTAAAGATTCGATTTCAAACTTTGTAAGTTCCTGCCCATTTCTTTTTTTTAGTATTAAATCATAGGCCCTCACTTACCTTCACCTCCTGCAGGATACCTTTAAGCAGAGTAATGAACTGGTTTCTAACTCTGTCCGCAGTTTCCATGACCTCTTCATGGCTAAGTTTTTGCTGCAGCACTCCGGCTGCCATATTTGTAATCAGCGAAATACCCAAAACCTTAAGGCCCCCGTGATTGGCCACAATGACTTCAGGTACTGTTGACATACCAACCGCATCGCAGCCTATAATCCTAAGATACCTGATCTCTGCAGGGGTTTCGTAGGAAGGACCGCTAAGACCAACATAAACACCTTTCTTTATTGCTATACCTTCTGTTTCAGCAACTTTTTCAGCTATTTTAATGAGACTGCGGTTATATGCTTCAGACATATCCGGGAAACGTGGACCAGCCTCGTCAAAATTGGGTCCAATAAGAGGGTTTGTACCCATCAGATTGATATGGTCGTCAATTATCATTAAGTCTCCGGCATTAAAGCTTTTGTTAATTCCTCCAGCAGCATTGGTTACAATTAATATTTTTATGCCCAGTTCGCGCATTACACGTACAGGAAAGACAACCTGCTGCATGTTGTACCCTTCATAAAAATGAAAGCGACCCTGCATAAGGACAACCTGTTTACCTGCAATTTTCCCGAAGACAAGCTGTCCCTCATGACCTTCAACTGTAGAAACAGGAAAATTAGGTATTTCAGAATAATTGATATTTTTTCTGTTTTCTACCTCAGATGCGAGTATACCCAAACCGCTGCCCAGTATAACACCTATCTCAGGTCTAACAAAACCCCTTCCCTTGATAAAATCAACAGTTTCCTTTAACCTTTCACTGTTCACTATTATCATCCCCTCTCTTTGGAATGTGTGTGGTCTGTTTTTCCGTCAAGTTTTATTTGGTCACTACATCCATAAAGCCGGTTCCCACACCAAACTCAATGTTAAAAACCTGGGCAATTGAAGCGGCGATATCAGCAAAACTCTTACGTGTCCCCAAATTGACACCTGACTTTATCCCCGGTCCGTATACTAATAAAGGGACATATTCCCTTGAATGATCGGTACTTACAGTTGTCGGGTCACAGCCGTGGTCGGCAGTTATGATAAGCAGCTTATCATCTGTTATAAGTTTAATAATTTCCGGCAGCCTGGTATCAAGTTCCTCAAGGGCATCAGCATAGCCTCTGGGGTTATTTCGATGCCCGAATGATGAATCAAAGTCTACCAGATTAGTAAACACAAGACCGGTTTTATTGCGTTTTATAAATACTGCGGTTTTGTCAATACCGTCCATGTTATTCTCTGTATGAACAGCTTCTGTAATTCCACGCCCCGCAAAAATATCATTTATTTTCCCAACCGCCAGAACAGAATAATTGTTTTCTTTTAGCTTGTCCAAGATATTGACTCCTACAGGTTCCAGAGAAAAATCATGCCTGTTAGACGTTCTTTTAAAACTGCTTGGTTTGCCGACAAAAGGTCTGGCAATAACCCTTCCCACAGCAAGGCCGCCTGTCAGCATTTCCCTTGCAATCCGACACATATTATAAAGTTCATCTATAGGTATGACCTCTTCATGAGCTGCAATCTGAAAAACACTGTCAGCAGAAGTATATACAATGGGATATCCTGTTTGCATATGTTCCGGGCCCAATCTGTCAATAATTTCTGTCCCGGATGCGACTTCATTGGCGATGGTTTTTCTGCCTATCCGTTTTTCAAACTCTTGTATGAAGGTATCCGGAAAACCCTCCGGAAAAACAGGAAACGGCTTGTCCAAAACAATCCCCGATATTTCCCAATGCCCGGTAGTAGTATCTTTACCGGCCGATAATTCGGACATCTTTCCAAAGGAGGCCAGAGGCTTGTCTACAGGAGGTACTCCCATAATATCAATAATATTTCCTAAGCCAAGTTTTTGAAGATTGGGCAGCTTCAAGCCTCCAACTGCAGCAGCAATATTGGCAAGGGTATTGCTGCCCGAATCCCCATATTCTTCAGCGTCAGGAAGGGCACCGACCCCAACACTGTCAAGTACCATTAATACTACGTTTTTTACACCATACATTGACTCATCTCTCCTTCTGATACCTTGCGAGGTTAGGCCCTCGGATGGCTTTTGGCATATACCTCCCTTAAACGGCCTTTGGTAAGGTGGGTATATATCTGTGTTGTAGTTATATCAGCATGGCCCAGCATTTCCTGTACAGATCTTAAGTCGGCTCCGTTTTCCAGGAGGTGTGTGGCAAAGGAATGTCTTAATGTATGTGGTGTAATATCCTTGGATATTCCTGCCCTTCTGGCATACTTTTTAATTATCTTCCAGAACCCCTGCCTAGTTAGACGCCTTCCGTGCTGGTTGACAAAAAGTGATTGCTCTGAATTAGTCTTAACTAGTTTGACTCTGCCTTTCTGTAAATATTCGTTAACACATTTGCGGGCAAAACTACCTACCGGAACTATCCTTTCTTTTGAACCCTTGCCAAAGCATCTGATATAACCCATTTCTAAATTTATGTGATTTATATCAAGGAATATAAGTTCACTGACTCTTATCCCTGTAGCATACAAAAGTTCAAGCATAGCCTTGTCACGCAGACTGGCTGGGTCAGTTC
The DNA here is from genome assembly GCA_016841045.1 of Thermincola carboxydiphila. Taxonomy (GTDB): domain Bacteria; phylum Bacillota; class Thermincolia; order Thermincolales; family UBA2595; genus JAENZX01. The sequence continues at coordinate 121,919 of JAENZX010000003.1, read as the reverse complement.
CCTTCGGCTGATTTAGAAGCATTTCTACTTCACTTACAGACAAAATGTGAGGGAGCTTTTTTTCAAGTTTTGGTGACTCTAGGTTAGCAGTCGGATCTTTTTCTATGTACTTTTCCTTTAGCAGAAAATGATAAAAGGATTTCAATGCTGCAAGGTGCCTGGAAACGGTGGCAGTAGCCCGTCCGCGTTTCTGTAAGAACAGCAAATACGCCATTATTATGTTCCTTGTTGCTCTCTGCATATCATTTATTTCTTCTTTTTCAAGGAATCCGCGAAACTGGTTCAGATCACGGTTATAAGAATCCAGAGTATTCACTGCGAGACCGCGCTCAACTGCTAAATAATTAATAAACTCATCAACCAGGCTCTTCATTTCGTTACCTCTCTTTTCTCTTATTCCTAAAAATAAAGAAGAGTAGCCCAGACTACTCTCTATTTCCACAATAAACCACAAAACCCTTTTTTCACTGGTCTTTATGGTAAAAATCCTTTAATTTAACCACGAACTGGTCTAGGACGTGTATATTATTATTTTTTATTATTTGAGGGTCATTTTCGACTCTCATGGGATTTCCGCTAGGTTTATCATCCCGCAGCCACCCTTCACGTATGACGTTGTTATCGTGATACATATTGTAGAGATGACCCAAAACCAAAGTCAATACAAATAAGGTAACAAATATTCTTAAACCCAGGGTTAAATTTTTTTTCGTCTGGGGTCTAACTATTAACAGCATTTCATCACCTCTTTTTAATCATCTAACAGCTATTAAAATAGTTATGACAATAAAGTTCATTCTAGAACCATCCAAAACAATTAGAAGCCCTGTAACTCAGGGCTTCAGGCTTGTCATAATTAATAATGATGTTAACTTTGGCCATATTAGTGAATATTATTATTTTCTGGAGCCTGCCAAACTTCCTGAGGTAAATAACTTCCGGCATAAATGCTGCCTGGCTGCTCTTTTTCTATCTGTTGAAAAGTGCCATAATATGCCCACCTGTAAATATCTGCCATCTCATTTATTAAAGGCATGCGAGGATTTGATGTGGTAGTCTGGTCCTCATAAGCCTTCTCCGCCAGCATTGGCAACTTTTCCATGAACTGTTTCTCGTCAACTCCGCACTCTCTGATAGTAAGAGGTATATTGAGTGAGGTTAGCAATCCCTGAATACTCTGAATTAGACTGTTCACACCCTGCTCCGGATTATTTGCAGGCATACCCAAATATTTAGCAATCTGCCGATATTTTTCGGGAGCAATGAAATGCTCATACTTTGGCCATGATGCGAACTTAGTCGGTCTCTGTGAGTTATAATTAATCACATAAGGAAGAAGTACTGCATTTGCCCTCCCATGAGGGATGTGAAATTCACCGCCAAGTTTATGAGCAAGGGCATGATTAATGCCAAGAAACGCATTGGTAAACGCCATACCTGCTATGCAGGAGGCATTATGCATCTTCTCCCTTGCCTCCCGATCGGAACCATCCTTGTACACCCTAGGTAAGTACTCAAACACCAGTTCAATTGCTTTTAAAGCCAAGGCATCAGTATAATCAGAGGCCATTACTGAGACGTAAGCTTCTATAGCATGAGTCAATACATCTATGCCTGTATCTGCTGTAACTCCCTGGGGCACGCTCATTACAAAATCTACATCTATTATTGCAACATCAGGAGTCAATTCGTAATCTGCCAAGGGATATTTGATATCCTGCCCCTTATCTGTAATTACGGAAAAAGCAGTGACTTCAGACCCTGTACCGCTGGTAGTAGGAATTGCCACAAACTGTGCTTTTCTGCCTAGCTTGGGATACTTATAAGTTCTCTTTCTGATATCAAGAAACTTGAGTTTAAGGAATTCGAACTCTACGTCAGGGTGTTCATAAAAGAGCCACATAGCCTTAGCAGCATCAATAGCTGATCCCCCTCCGAGAGCAATAATTGTGTCAGGTTTAAACTGTCTCATAACGTTGTAGCCATTTTTGACTGTATCCAGCGAAGGATCTGGTTCTATTTCGAAAAACACTTCTACAGCCACATGCTCACCCCGTTTATGAAGGTGATACATAACTTTGTCGAGATACCCAAGTACCATCATTGCCGGGTCACATACAATTACAGCTCTCTTAATACTTGGCATTTTGGCAAGATAAGAAACACTGCCTGACTCAAAATAGATCCGCTCAGGAACACGAAACCACTGCATCTTTACCCTTCTTTTAGCTACTCTTTTATCATTTATTAGATTCATGGCTCTGACATTGGAGGTAGTCGAGTTATGTTCCTTTTAACCTCAGTCCAAAGTAAGATAAGGCATATTGGTATTGTAAAGCTCCCTAATGACTCCATGGGTTGCCGGCGCATTCACGATTATCCGTCCTACTCTGATCAGAGCAGAAAATTCACGTACTATATCCTCATTTGCTGAATGAATTACCGCAGAGTGCCCCAGCCCTCCGAATTCTACCATCTGTTCGGCAACTCTTATTCCCTCACGGTAATCATCAACTACATAACACGCCAAAACCGGGCTGAGCTTTTCTCTCGATAACGGGTAATTAGGTCCTACCCCCGCAAGCTCGGCGACAAGCATTTTGGTATTAGGAGGAACTTGAAATCCTGCCAAACGGGCTATTTCCTCCGCCGAGCGGCCAACTATATCAGCATTTAGTGAACACGACTCTTCACATGTTGCCATTATTTCCACTGCTCTCACTTCATCTGGGTTAAGGAAGTAACAGCCAAATTCTTTCATCAGCCATTTAGTATTCTCTGCTATATCCCTGTCAATGATTACAGCTTGTTCTGACGCACAAATCATCCCATTATCAAAGGTCTTGCTCAGAATTAAATCGGTGACGGCCCTGGTTATATCAGCACTTTTTTCAATATAACAGGGCACATTACCAGGCCCTACCCCAAGTGCCGGTTTTCCTGTGCTGTATGCTGCCTTCACCATCGATGACCCGCCGGTAGCCAGAATCGTTGCCACACCCGGATGAGCCATCAGATAACTTGTTGCATCTATAGAGGGATACTGAATCCATGATATGCAGTTTTCGGGAGCTCCCGCTTCTACTGCGGCCCTCAGCATTATTTCGGCGGCAGCAGCACTACAATTTTGAGCACCGGGATGAAATCCGAAAATAATTGGGTTTCGTGTTTTTGCAGTAATCAATGATTTAAACATGGTAGTTGAAGTTGGGTTTGTTACAGGAGTTAGCCCGGCGATAACGCCCACAGGTTCAGCAACTTCCATGTAATCTTCTTCCTCATTTTCATGGATTATACCAACCGTTTTGTGGTATTTAATGCTGTGATATACAGACTCAGCAGCAAACATGTTCTTGGTTATCTTATCTTCATAGACGCCTCTTCCGGTTTCTTCTACGGCCATTTTGGCTAGTTCCATATGATGGTCCAACCCCGCTAAAGCCATTGCTTTTACAATGGCATCAACCTGTTCCTGAGAAAAGCTAAGATATTCCTCAGCAGCACGGGAGGCTTTGGTTACCAATTCGTCTATATGTTTCTTGAAATCAATTTTTGGTTCACTATTTTTTTTTGCTGCACACATAAAGATAAACCTCCGAGTAATTATTTCTATTCCATACTCAAAGGTTTTCCAGGCGAATACTCCAATATGCAGCAGATAATTATTTTATTTTTTTGACTCTCAGCTTACCTCAGGTAAACAGCGGCAGTCTTAACTATAACAGGAGTAAGATATGTTTCTATTAGACCGGCTGCTCCGGTGAGCAAACAAAGGATACCCATCACTGCAGCATAGGAAACAACGCTTCCCCTAAAACCCTGATTTCGTACCGTAAACCGTCTCTTTAAGAGCATAACTGAAAAGGAAAGGGCAGTAACACCGCCAATAATGACTGTCGGGATGACAATAATATTGTGAGGAAACATTGATACTAGTGCAAAGGCAAAGCCTTTTACAGCCTTCTCCTTAACTAAAAAACCTATAGTAAAGCCAAGGATAAACCCCCGTGAAAAGACAGTAATTAATATGAATGGTATACCCACAACCGTAAAACCCAGTAAAAAAAGCGCGCCCATTATGTATAAATTATGAAGAACATTTTGTCTGAAATAAATTTGTTCACTTAAAGAGGTCGTCGTTACTTTTTCCAAAAAACCGTTGAAATAACCGGATAAATGATCAGCCTGATCCGCATTCATTGTCTTTACTGCAAAGGCCCCAAAAATAATGCCCATACAAAAGAACACTGTAATAAACAAAAACATCAACCATTTTTGTTTAAAATATTCCGTCAAAATCTGACGCACCCAAAACCGCATTTTATCACCCCTTTGTCCCCTTATAAAATGTATGGCCTGTCAGGGTAGTTTATGCGTGAAAAATTAGTGAAGAGTGAGGAGTGGGGAATGGAGGTTATTCGGGCGGAGATACCAGCAGTCCTATTAACTAAAGCTGCTGCACAGCCCCTTTAGTTTTTTTACACTCCCCACTCCCACTCTCCACTATATCCCTATGAATCCCTCTTCCACTATCAGCTTCATAATACACTCCGCTGCCAGTATATCTTCCAGTGAATTGACACTGGCTGCTACAATAGTAATTCCAGTTCCTATTGCTTTTGCTGCTTGGATGGCCCTTCGGGCCGCAGCTCTCGCAGGTGCAAACCCTTTTTTTGACATTGTCCTGGCAATGGTTCCTGTTAAGATAACGGGCGCTCCTGCGGTAAAAGCGGCATCAAAAGCTACTCCTCCTGTATCAGTGACCGCAATAACAATCTTATCCTTGAAATCTGCCAGTTTGGTAATTTCAGAGCCGGCATTGGGGTAAACTGCTTCAATATGTGCTCCTGAGACTTCAACGCCTTTGATTACCGGTGCTGAACGTATTTTTCTTTCATCAGTTGTGCCCACTCTTGGTTCTGAGATGATAACCAGCTTTTTATTTTCCCGTACCGCAAGCAATCCGGCAATTCTTCCAATTTCCTCTGGGTTTAACACCACCGGCGCTCTACATCCCGCAGGGCTGGCACCAAAGACGCGAAATGCTCCCGCATCCAGCACTGCTTCAAGAGTTGTAGACATATCAATAATATCTACTATTATTACGACATCCCCTCTTTTAGCGGCTTCCGCAGCCCCCGAAGCATTAACAGTTAAAAATACTTTTCCCAAATAACTCACCTGTTTCTTTAAAGTGTTATGTGTAGTGCTTTCCTTACCATTTATCTTCTTCCCTAACTATTACTATATTTATGTCATTTTGAAACAACTATTTCACTAATAATTATGCCTTCTTCCCAAATATAAATTTAAAATTTAACAATTTAAAAAACCCTTTAAATGATTGTTTGACAAAAATACCACTGCTACCTGGATAGAAAAAATAAGTTAGCGTTGGCAGTTTCTCTCTGCGGCCTTTGCGTCCCTCAGACCCTTGAGCAGTGCCCGTGAGACCTCTGCGGTTAATGTTTTTTCCCTTTAGCCTTAAGGATAAAAAGAAAAGATTGAACCGCAAAGGTGAATTGATTCATTTTGGGCTTAAGAAGAGGATCGCAGAGTACGCAAAGAGTTAGTGCTTACCCAACTTATTGCCTTCTTCCCAAACTAAAATTAAAATACTAACAATCTGAAAAAACATTAAATGATTGTTTGACAAAAGTAACACTGCTACCTGGATAGAGAAATTAAGTTGGTGTTGGCAATTCTTCTCTGTGTCCTTTGCGACCTCAGACCATTGAGAAGTGCCCGTGAGCACCTTTGCGTTTTTAATAAAAGAAGAAAATTTAACTACAGTGAAACTGATTCATTTTGAGTAAAAAAAAAGAGAATAACTAAATTAGACTGATTAGTTACTCTCTTGCATGGCTTTTTTTGCATTTTAATTTTCCGTTAACTTAACCCTGCCATAATGCCCGCCGCCTCCGGCTTCTACTTTTAGCTTTCCTTCCCTGGCTCGGATAATTATATCTGCGGTTTTACCACCAACGATTCCGACCAACTGTTGTTTATTTAATTGATGAAGTATTTGCATTTCAGTGTGCTGTTCGAGCAGTTTATCCATAGTTCTTTTGCCAATTCCGGGCAGGTTCATTAGCGGTATTTGGTGCCTGTATTCCGGTCTGTGGTCAGGTTGAGTTGGTGTGCAGTTGTCTCTTATCTGATATATCCGGTCCAGGACACCCATAATTACTTTTCGTCCATCGGCTTTTGTACCACACTTGCTGCAGGCAAATATTGGCGGAGTTTTATCGACTGTAAAGTGGCATTCTTCGCAATAGGTTCGGTGATACTTTCCCAGTTTTGGATCAAAACCAAAATTTCCGATTACTGCCCGTCCTTCTACCCTTCTTAAAGCCATAACCATTTCTTTGAAATTTGGTTCTTCCATCATTATAATGTTATATTCCCTACCGATTTTTGGCAGAGAATGTGCGTCTGAATTGCTGACAAAGCTCTTTTCCGATAATTCAGAAATTAAGTCAGCATAAAAGGAATCGGAACTTAAACCCAGTTCTATTGCAGGTACTGATTCCCACGCTCTGGGAGACAAAATTTCGGATATACTCCTTACACAGCTTCCATATACACCTTTATGAGGAGTGAAGGCATGGGCAGGAATCATAATCCCACCAAGACTATCGCTAATCTCCCATAAACCCTGCATAGTAAGGTTAGCCTTTTGTGAACTTAAACCTGGGTTTTTTACTCTGCCTGGAACCGACAGTTCTTGGGTGAACTTTTTTATGTTATCAAGAAACGGAAAATAGCATAGGCAGTGGGCACTTCGAGCCTTGACACCTTCCTGTCCTCTAACCCAGTCCGTTGTTTCGACCTCTCCACCCAGTATAAGAGTTACTAAATTTTTATAACATAGTCCGCCTTCTTCCAATTGCCTGAGATGTCCAGACTCGATAAGCAGGTCCAAGTCGTGTTGTACATGTGGGGAGGACGCATCAACAATGCCAACAATATCGATTCCCTTTCGGACAATACACTCCTCCAGGATGTTTGCCACAGTGAGAGTTCTGGCAGCAGTAATTTTAACCGGCTGGCCTTTGGCCCTACCGATATGCACGTGAAGGTCTGCAAAAAACTGTTTCATAAAACCTCCCGGTATAATTTTTTTGAACAGGCGTATACTAGAGTAATCTGACTGAAATTTAGTTATTCTGGAAAAGATGGAGGGTTTTTTATGTTGACAGAGATTATATACAAAAATGGACTATATATGGCAGGAACCGTATCTCAGGTAAGACTTAGACTAGCGGAACACTCCCGTAAGTATGAAACATTAATTGAACTATTGAAGAATAAAAGGCCAGGCGGCAATTGAGATACAAATACCCTTTTTAAAACACAACGTATCTGCAGGCAAAAATTCCTGCCGCACACGCGGCAAGGAAAAACTCTTTATCCTGGCTTAGGTTGCGACCCATAGTTGTAACTACAATGTTTTTTTCCAGCATATAAATTAGGCCAGGTTCACCATTTTCTTTCACCACTTTATGTTCAAGTGTTACCCCTGACTTTAATAACTGTTTTTCAACATAATTATCCTTGGCAGGATCCATTACAGGCAAAACTACTGTACATTTACTGAGGGCAATTTTTGTAAGTGCTGTTATTGTATGGTGACTGATGCCTGTATGACGTTCACGGCTGTCAGCAAAACTTATCCTGGGAATTGCAACAGCCTTTCCCCCAAGGATATTAATAGCATTAATTATTTCCCCTTGTTCGACTCCAGTAAATCCATATTTTGTCCCGGTGCCAACAATTCCGGGGCCCATGGTTACGATAATTACATCTGCTCCCGCAGCTTCCTTGGCGGCTATAAGACCGGTATATATATTAACCGCCTCAAAGTCTCCTCCAAAAGCATGTCCAATTGTAACTGTAGCGTCAATCAAGCCTTTTTCCTTTAATTCAGCAACAGTTTTACTAAATTGTATAGGTAGAGCAGCACCGTCAGTCATTACATAAGCAATTTTGAGCTTACCGCCGCTTGCGGCTTTCACGCCGGCTGCCGCAGCCGCAAGCATGCTATGTAAGGTCCCTACGATAACCGGTGTTCCCTTTAATGATACGAAATCTTCTATTTTTGCCCGATTGGGGTTTAACTCTTCTTCCACAGAAAAACATTTTACCTGGCAGGGTGTGTAACGCAGTTTCATAATATGACCCAGTTCTTCAACTTCTGTTGAATAAACACTGTGGTTGGCCATCACAAAGTGAAATCCGCCGCTTCCTAAGGCTTTGTGTAGTGCTGTTGTATTAAGAGAAACCTTATGCCCAACCTCTACTGACCCAGTTAAAAAGTCATAATTGACAGCTTTTTCGGTGTTTCCGTCCACCTTCACCGTTATTTCGGTGACTCCCCTGGTACTGCTTATGATTTCCATAACTTCGCCTTGCCGAATCCTTATCATATTTGATCCCCCATCACATAAACCGTTATTAAATAAAACTGCTAGACATGCACTTGTGAAGCCACCTTGATAATCTCCAGAACATATCTTGCGTTTAATACCAGATCCTCTATTCTGATAAATTCTTCTGTTGAATGCACCTTATTCATTCCTATCCCTAAGTTCACCGTAGGAATGCCATATCCATTGAAAATATTGGCATCACTGCCGCCGCCTGTACTAACCAGCTTAGGTTTAAGCCCCAATATTTCAGCAGCTTTAACAGCCAGAGAAACTGCCTTTTCTGAATCCTCGAGCTTAAGTCTTGGATACAAAAGTTCTGTCTTTACCATGGCTTTTGCCCCCATTTCTCCGGCAACATCTTCCAATGTTTTGACAATCCTGCTGGTCTGTTCTTCAAGTTTATCGGGATCTATACTCCTGGTTTCCCCTTCTATATTCACAAGTTCGGGAATTATATTAGTGGCTTTACCGCCCTGAATTACCCCAATGTTAGTGGTAGTCTCGTCATCAATCCTGCCTAACTGCATCTTTGAAATCGCAGTAGAAGCTACATATATGGCATTAACACCTTCCTCTGGGCTAATACCGGCATGGGCTGCCTTCCCAACAATACTTGCTATAATCCTGTATTGTGATGGGGCTTTGGTAATTATTGTTCCAGCTGATCCGTCACAATCAAGAACAAATCCGTACAAGGCCTTTAATCTCTTTCTGTCGAGGTTTTTAGACCCCCGTAACCCTCCTTCTTCGGCAACCGTAAAAACTATCTCAATATCTCCATGTGGTAACTTCTCATCTCTGATTATCTGAACAACCTCAAGTACCGCAGCAATCCCAGCTTTGTCATCAGAGCCTAAAATGGTAGTTCCATCGGAATAAACAGTGTCGTCTTTGATGACAGGTTTCACACCTCTACCAGGCTCAACTGTATCCATATGCGCTGAAAAAAGCAGGGTGGGGGCATCAGGAATATTGCCTCTAAAAGTTGCAATGATATTACCTGTTTCCCTCCCACTGATATTTCCAATGGACTTACCGGCCTCATCTTCAACGACTTCAAGACCCATGTCGTTCATTTTTCTAATTAGATAATCAGCTATGTCTCTTTCGTGAAGAGAAGGTGAATCTATTTTTACCAGCCTTAAGAACTCTTCCAGAATTCGTTCCTTATTTACCATCCAAACCTCCCGTAAAGCGGTAGTCTAAAAATCTATCTAATATCATTATATCCTTCATTCTAGAGCTAAAACAGTATTTATATATTAATTACGCATTTAGAGCCATGGAATTTTATCTGTTTCATCTTCAGTTAACACCGGCGTAATTAGTGCCTGCAAAGGTTCTGGGACATCCCTGAGCCTCATTTGGTCAATTTTCAGTATTTCTCCGGTATCAAGTTTTAGTTTTTGGGCAAGTTCCCTGGCAGTCATGGATTTATTTTTTCTCAATTCTTTCACAGTCTTCTTCTTAACAGACCAGAAGAACATATGCATCCATCCCTCCAACATTGGTTGTAATATAATACGACAAAACTATTCAATTTAGGCCCGTTAAATATTAATAAATAGCGGCTTCCTCTGAGCCATTCAAAACCCTAAGTCCCCCTGCCGCCAGCGCGTCCATTTCTTCTTCACCGGGATAAACCAAAATTGGTGCGATAAACCTGACTCTTTCTTCTATCCAACCAACTAATAATTTACTATGAGCCACTCCGCCTGTTATTGCTACCGCATCCACATTACCTTTTAGAACAGCACTGCAAGCCCCGATTTCTTTAGCTACCTGATAGCCCATAGCTTTATAAATCAATAAAGCTTCTTCACTCCCATCATGAATGAGCTTCTCAACATTTAAAGCATCATTAGTTCCCAGATAAGCTACTAAACCGCCCCTGCCCATAAGCTTTTTCCGTATTTCTTCCTCGGAATAATTTCCGCTGTAACACATTTCTACAAGTTTACCCACTGGAACGCCACCGCTTCTTTCTGGAGTAAAAGGACCTTCTCCCGGTATGGCATTATTGACATCAACAACCCTGCCTCTTAAGTGTGCACCTACTGTTATGCCGCCTCCAAGATGTGCAACTATCAGGTTAACTTCTTCATACTTTTTTCCCATATCATTAGCAGCACGCCTAGCTATGGCTTTCTGGTTAAGGGCATGAAAAAAACTTTCTCTGGGATTTTCAGGCATACCGGATACTCTTGCTAGAGGGTCCAATTCATCTACACTCACGGGGTCAACAATGAAGGCAGGAATGCCCTGTTTTTTTGCAATAGAGTATGCAATTAGGCCACCCAGATTAGAAGCATGTGAACCTCTTTTTTCACCCTTTAAATCAGCGACCATCCTATCAGTTACAATATATGTCCCACCCTGGATAGGCCTTAAGAGGCCTCCACGTCCTACTACTGCATCAAGTTCTTCAGTTTTTATCCCCGCTTTCTGCAAAGCTTCCATGACAAGATTTTTACGATACTCTAACTGTTCAATAGTTCTCCCTAATTTCTCCAAATCCTCGTTTTGGTGACGTAATGTTTCCGAAAAAAAAGGCTTACCGTTCTCAAAAACAGCTATTTTAGTTGAAGTTGAACCGGGGTTTATTATTAATTGATAATAATTTTTCATAGTAGTTACCTCCAAAAATTTCTTATGAGATTATTTTCTTATGCTCAAGGTACTTTTATTCAGCAGAGCACAACTCTCATTGGAGGTATCTTGCTTCATCCTTGCTGGAAATTAATACACTTACTGCAACAGAAGCTAATTTCGCTTCATACGAATCTGATCTGGAAGTAACTATTATAGGTACCTTAGCTCCTACCACAACTCCAGTTATCTTTGCACCACCAAAAAAAACAAGTGATTTATATAATACATTCCCGGCATCAATGTTAGATAGTACAAGAATGTCAGCTTTTCCGGCAACCTCTCCTTGAATACCTTTAGCACGGGCTGCTTCTTCCGATAGGGCTAAATCCAAAGATAGTGGGCCATCGATAACGCAATTTTTAATCTGTCCCCTCTCAACCATCTTGCATAATAAAGCCGCATCAACTGTACTCGGCATATCCATATTTACCAGTTCCTGCCCACAAACAACAGCAACTTTAGGGCAAGCTATATCAAGGGCCCTGGCTACACATATCGCATTTTTAACCATATCAACCTTCTGTTCAAAAGTGGGCATTATATTCAAGCCGGCATCAGTCATAAGCATAAGTTTATTGTAATAGGGGGATTCAAAGACCGCCACGTGGCTTAGTATCCGACCGGTTCTCAATCCTGTAGTTTTATTAAGAGCCGGTTTCAGTACAACTGGTGTAGCAACAGCACCTTTCATCAAAATGTCTGCCTTACCTGTATGACACATAAACACAGCTCGTTTTACAGCTGTTTCACTATCAGTTTCATGTGCAACTTCAAAATCATCAAGGTTTATTTTCCTTTCTGAAGCGATTTTTTTCATATCTACAATGTCACCAATAAGGACCGCTCTCGCAATACCACTTTTCTGACAAGACCTTGCTGCTTCAAGAACTTCTGGATCTTGTGCTACAGCAATGACAACCCTTTTGGGCGGGCATTTTTTTGCTTCATTCAGCATCTCGATAAAACTTTTCATTTAGTTCACCTCTTTTTAGAATTCCTACGCTATAATTATTCAAATGCAAATATTGTGCCAAATTAAGGATAAGTCCTAAGCCAGGAATTCCAAGACGTATACAAGTAGTGTTATTTGAGATACTACCAGGAATTTCAACAAAGGTTTATAAACCTTTTATATGAATTTCTTTGCGTTATATGAATTTCTTTGCGTTATATGAATTTTTTTGCAGGCAACTTTATGCTTAATTACTTTATCCCGTGCTTTTCCAATTTATAGTAGAGGCTTCTTGTAGCAATACCAAGTCTTCTGGCAGCCATGGTTTTATTCCCTTTAGTTTCCTCAAGAGTTTTTATGATCACATTCTTTTCTGTTGAGTCTATTATTTGAGCTAAACTTTGATTAAAAAAGTCATTAATGGGGGACTTACTTTCATTTTTACACCCCGGACAGGCTGGCGGCTTTTAAGTACCTGCATATGCATACTTTCGCCTTCCGCAATGTCAACTGTACATGGCTTACCAATCACATCAGCTTCATTAAGTCCTGTAATTCTGGTATACGCCGGGTTTATTAATATACCGTATCCTTTTTCATCAACCACTGAAATCGCATCATCTGTCGAATGTAAAATTGCTTCCAACTGGCTTCTTACTTCTTTTAAATTCTTTATCTGTTCACTGAGGTCATCAGATTCACACTTACTAGGTGTTTGAACCATAACTTCACCCCCGGAGATGTTTTTAGAGTTCTACTTCTACCGTATTATGCAATTTCCTGCAGGGTGATGAGCAAATGTCTGTAACTTTTTACAATAACAAATTATTCTAACTTAATTATTTTCGCCCCATAAGATCTATGTAATTTAATACCTTATTTTTTTCAATTATCCTAGTCAGTGAATACCTTTCAGTCAATAAGTGGATTCCTACCAAAATCGCCAGGTAAATTATTTTGGGATTAAAATTTAGGCTTAAAGCGGCAGTAAATCCCAGGGCAAACCCAAGGGTGTTTGAACCGGCATCGCCCATCATAACCTTTGCATTCAGGTCTAATGGTAAGAGTGCTGCAAGACTGCCTGTAAATACAGCTAGATATAATAGTTTCTCATGGTCTGCTGTTATTGCGGCAATAAAAAAAGCAGCCAGCATAAAACCTTTACCTGCCCGCCCTGGTCTTAAATCCAGTAGATTAATCAGATTTGTCGACAAAGCTATGACCAATGCATCTAATAGCAGAATCCCAAAATTACCCATTGGCTTCAAGTTTAACTCCGCACTGACAACCAACGCCAGGCAACCTCCAACAAGCGCCTTCAATGCTCCTGTAGTGACCTTTTTTTGATATACCATTTTTTTAAAATGTCCTGCCAATCCTGAGGTTTGTTTACTGCCAAGAAAGTCATCTATTAATCCAAATAAAGCCATGGCTCCAGCTGCAAATAGAAATATGTAGCCCTCCGTACCGATCCTTCCAATAAGCCTGCCTACTGCTATAATAGCAGCACATGCTGCATAAACTACTATACCAATTCCCAAAGGAATCTGCTCACCCCGGAAATTGGGACGTATAAAGCCGGATTCTGAAAAAATTTTAATAAAAACCGGCAGTATTACTTTGGTCAGAGTCAATGAAACTATTGCAAAAACAAGTAATTCCGTAAAATACAAAGAATTCACCTCAACGCCATCCGTTTGGCTAGAACTTGTGCAACATGTAAGAACTGTTTACCCCGATGAAAAAAACCTTTTAAATCACGACCAGTTTCAGAATGAGTCATATTCACCTCAATCTCCTGAACACAAAACCCTTTTCGAACGGCATCAATAGTCATCCCAACTTCGACTCCATATCCCGATTCAAACCCGCCAAGTGCTTTTACTACTTCCCTCTTTAGCACCCTCTGGCCAGATAGAGGAGCCCTGACTTCTATCCCTGCCAAAAATTTTATACCATTGGCAGCCAAACCCTTAACAAAGCCAAAGCCACCCTTTCTTTTTGCTTTGGGAAACTTAGCAATGGTCATATCAACTTTTCCGGAAATTACCGGCAGTATTAATCGTCGAACATCAGATGCACTGCTGCCAAGGTCCCCGTCCAGCAATGCTATCAAATCACCTGTCAGGTAGGCTAGCCCTTTATTTAAGGCTCCACCTTTTCCATGATTAACTGAAAGGGTTACAACAACAGCTCCGGCTTCAGCAGCCTTTTGGCCTGTTAAATCCCCCGAGGCGTCATCAATTACTATTATCTCCTTTATTTCCGGGATTCCTCTAAGGGCACTTACAGTATCAAATATGTATTTTTCTTCATTGAAGGCAGGAATTAAAACCGAAACTTTTTGTTCCATCTTTAACCTCTTATGGCAATGCCGGTATGAGACGCTGTGCTGTGCTTTTTATACCGTAATTTCCGTCTATGCCTCCAGCCGCCATGACCAGAGAAAACTGTCCAGATATCATATCAACATTGTCTACAGTTGTAATCTTTTGCTTCTGGTATTGCTTCATATAGGAGAACTTTGCGTCACTCTCCTCAACACCAAGAACCGGTACACCGTTTTTTATAAAATAGTTAATTATTTGTGTATCGATATTCTCACATTGCTCACGTTGATTGGTGTTACTCCCACCGGCGATTATTACAATATCAACTGGAACTCCATAATCTCCGGATATTTTTATAATTCCCTGATGTTCGAAGTATTTTAAATTCTCCATATTTTGGCCGCAGTATATTCCTGCTGCAATCTCAGTAGAAATGTCTCTTGCTAATGTGCGAGCTGAGGTATCATTAATCATGAGTTTAGTAGAAATTTCTTTTCTCTTGTTGTCATCCTCAAGTTCCAATCCTTCTAATATCGATGTAACAGATGTTATAGTGGCACCCGCATTCCGCAATGCCTCAATCCAGTCATTATGCAAACTAGAGCTATTGGTATCAACAACAGCTATTTGCTTCCCTTCTAATTTATCTCCTGTTAACACCGGAAGAATCGCTTTGTTAAATTCCTTATTAAGTTCTATAGATGATTTATAAAAAGCGATTTCTTCTTTTGCAGCTCTGTTATCATACCTCATTTTATAAAGATCAGCCTTTAATTGTTCGAACATCCTATTTTGCTCTTCAACAATTACGTCATTAACATTATTGCCTATCAACGCTGTTCCAACCAAAATACCGATGCCCAAAGCTAGAAAAACAGCAACAATTGACGCGATATGATATTTAAGGTCTATTATCATAATATCCCTTTATATCCTCCTTTGATTAAATTCCGGTAGAAAATTTAAGCTTTAACCATATAACCCTAAATAATTGTCTGGTAATTGGAAACTGGTATGCCATTATGGCAGCCGTTAGAGAGGCTGCGGCAATCATTTCAGCAAGATATCGGATTTTAATTTTTCTTTTATATAGTTTGTTTACTCCTTTTGCGTCAACCAGAATGGTGCCAACTTTAAGCCTAACTAGAAAAGTGCTTGACATGCCTTTTCTTCCTTTATCCAAGAATTCAATCATATTGGAATGAGTACCTAATGCAACAATCAATTCGGTACCCTTATGGTATGCCAGAAGCATTGCAACATCTTCGCTTGTTCCCGGTGATGGAAAAACAACTGCTTTTAATCCCAGCTCTTCGATGCGTTCTAACCCTGGAGCCTTTCCATTCCGGTAAGCATGAACAATTATTTCAGCTCCGGATTTTAATGTACTGTCACTGATACTATCCATATCCCCAATTATAATATCGGGCTTATATCCCAACTCACATAAGGCATCTGCCCCGCCATCAACACCAATCAAAACCGGCTTTACTTCCTGGATGTATGATTTTATTGCCGCAAGGTCATCTTTATAATTCTTCCCTCTTACGACAATAAGTGAATGACGGTTTCTAAATTCAGTCTTTGTATTAGGGACCTCTATTTCTCCAAGCAGATATTCTTGTTCTTGCTGTGCATATTCAATAGTATTTTGGACAAATTTTTCCAAAACAATACCAAGGTTTTTTCTTGCCTCATCCATCTTTGAAAGTACCGTCCCAGTGTCCAAAACCGTTCCAGTTCCGTGCCAAACTCCCGGTATCGAAACTACATTACTATTGATTTCAACAACATCTTCTTCCTTGACATATTTTAAAATTTCTTGACCAACACTGTCTAAAAGATAAACTCCAGACTCAATAAGAGTAATAGGTCCTACATTTGGGTAACTTTTACTTAAGGAAGAAGCAATATTTATAACAGCCTTAACTTTTGACTCAACTAGAGCCTTTGCACAAACCTCGTCGAGTTCTTGATGATCTATTATTGCAATTTCACCGGGTTGAAGCCTCTTAACAAGATTTTTAGTTTTTTTATCTACTCGTACGATACCCCGGATGACTCCGGACATAAAAATTCACCTTCTAAACTTTTCGTTAACCGAAAATTAAGTTCAGCATTATAATTGTGCACAATTTATTTATATTTAAAAACTTAAACTCAAAAAAAAACACACCTTGTTTTTACTTAACTGTAAAAACAAGGTGGTTTCTTGGCTTTTGGTAATTAAATTTTATATTAACTAACTTTTGAACTAATACGAAGTTTGTCCGCAATCATCGCAATAAACTCTGAGTTGGTCGGTTTGCCCCTGTCCAGATTTATTGTATAACCGAAAAATTTATTCATCATTTCGGTATTTCCTCGATCCCAAGCTAATTCAATAGCATGACGAATTGCTCGTTCCACCCTACTGGGAGTAGTCGCATATTTTTGAGCTATTAAAGGATAAAGTTCTTTTGTTACCCCACCAAGAAGGCTTACTTCATCTACAACCATTTTTATTGCTTCACGCAGGTACTGATAACCTTTAATATGAGCCGGTACACCCATTTCATGGATTATGTTGGTGACAGCAACATCAAGATTTCTAGTCTTAACTGGTGGTGTATATGATGGTATAGTTTCACCATCTACCAGTTGTCTAATACGGTTTGCCAACACTTCAAAATCAAAGGGCTTAAGTATATAATAATCAGCTCCAAGTTCAATTGCCCTTTGAGTAACGTTCTGTTGACCAAAAGCTGTTAACATAATAACTTTTGGCCTGGGCTGTATTCCACTGTTGACCAACTTTTCAAGGACTCCGATTCCATCAAGGTGAGGCATTATTATATCCAGGACTACCAAATCAGGCTTTTCCCTGTTAATAATTTCGAGAGCTTCAACACCATTTCCGGCGATACCAACTAAAGAAAAGTCATCTTCCTGAGCAATAAACTCTTTTAAAAGTTCACAGAACTCTCTGTTATCGTCTGCAATAACAATCTTAATATTTCTAACATTCATTTTACTGTTTCCGCCTCCTAGCCAAATTTTCTAATTTTTTCTGTACTTATGATTTTCTACGCTAAATAGAGAAATCCTTTATTTAGCTTTAAAAATCGAAGGTTTTTTTAAAACAAATAGAGACATAAATCTTCCTAAAACAGGTTTTTTTGTCGATTTTTTTGCTACTTTATGGTATTTTTTATGAGCATTTAAGAGGCATTAATATTGGAAATATTCTCTGTTTTAGAATAAAATTCCTACTATCGACAAAATATTTTCATTAAAAAAAAACACCCTTTTTTATTTTGGGTGTTTTCGTTTAATTGCTTATTATTTACCTAACTAGCTTTTCGCTGATCAACTTTGTTATCATTTGACTCCATCAGCATCCACTCTATAAAACATCCATATCCTCGGGTCGGGTCGTTTATAAAAACGTGCGTAACGGCTCCTATTATTCTTCCATCCTGGATTAGTGGACTTCCGCTCATACCCTGAATAATGCCGCCCGTCCGTTTCAACAGGCGCGGATCTGTAACTTTAATTATGAGTCCTTTACTTTCTGGAACTGATTGAGGCAGAATTCGTTTGATTTCCACTTGAAACTTTTCAATTTTTTCTCCATCAAGTACTGTCAACATTTCTGCAGGTCCTGTTTTTATCTGGTCCGCTAAAGCAATTGGCAATGGCTCTTTATATAAAGGATTTTCCAAATTTTCCTTAAGAGAGCCATAAATACCAAACTTTGTGTTTTTCTGAATAGAGCCTGTAAATTCTTGGTCATTTATGAACATACCTATTTTTTCTCCAGGCTGACCTTTGCGACCGGCCTGGATACCCTGAATTGAAGCACGGACTATCTTTCCCTCACTTACACTTATAGGCTGGTTTGTATCAGCATCTGATATAACATGACCAAGGGCTGCGTATTTTCCGGTATTAGGATTGTAGAAGGATAATGTTCCTACACCGGCGGCACTATCTCTAATGTACAATCCTATTCTGTACCTGCCCGTTTCTGCACACTTTACTGGTTTAATCCAGGTTACAAAGGTTTCTTGTTTTCTTTTAACCAGCAATTTAATTTTTTGATTCGGATTTCTTTCTTTATCGATAATTTTTGCTACTTGCTCGTCGTTTCTAACAGGCTTATCATTAACCTTTAATATTACATCGCCGACTCTTATTCCTGAAGCGGCAGCAGGATTAAATTTGTTTCCAGACTTGTCCTTAACTATTGAATGTCCAACCACGATTACGCCTTCAGAGTGAAGAAGTACACCAACAGACTGTCCGCCTGGAACCAGCTTAGTCTGAGGTAAAACTTCAACTTTAACATTCTTTATAGGAATAAGGCCGAAAAGTCGGATTTGGATTTTTGCATTGCCCGGTGATGTCGCTACGGGACAACCATCTGTTAAAGTAATCATTTTGCCGTTAATATCAACACCATTTAAAAAGAGAACTTTTTTAGTTTCGGATTCAACATAAAGATTTAACTGTTCCAGAAGTTGTTCTGGAAATTTGAGGTTAAAGCTAATGGGGTCACCTACAAAAACTCTTTGCTGGGAAGGGACTGAGAAGAAACTCTGAGATTGAGGATTTAAACAACCTACGATAACCAGTAGTACAATAGCTATGCCCAGAATATTTCTGCGTCTTTGGTTGAACACCCAAATCACTCCCTAGACTTTTTTTCACCTCCATACAGTCGGTAACTAATTCTTATACGGTAACTAATTCTTATTGAATTTACACGTGTAAAACTAGCAGCACCATGGTGAATTTATTTAGGAATCTAAACTTAAGATAACCTTATTAATTTAGTTTTATGCCAAGAAATATCACGGTAAATTTCCATAAAGCCAGATAAATAACTATATTTCATATTTTTTAAGAGAATTTGACTATGTTTACTGAAAAATAAAAAACAAAAAAATAACACCATAAAAATTTGGTGTTATTATCACTAAAATTGTAAACTCTAATGTATAATGTTTTTTTGATTTAAAAATAATAAAAATGTAATTTTAAATATAAATTATCTTAATGAAATCTTAATGAAGACTTTAGAATCTCTTCAGCATGTTTCCTCGTAACTTCGGTAATCTTATCACCAGATAACATCCGAGCAATTTCATATATTCGTTGGTCATAGGCAAGTAAATTTATTTTTGTAACTGTCCGTTTACTCTCAACTGTTTTTTCTATTTTATAATGATTATCTGCGTAAGCCGCAATATGTGGTGAATGAGTTACACAGACAACCTGTTTGTTAGTCCCTAAATGTGATAGTTTTCTTGCTACAGACTGGAGAGCAATCCCACCTACACCGGCATCGACTTCATCAAATATCATTGTGGAAACAGAATCAGCTTCAGAAAGGACCGTTTTAAAAGCAAGCATGATTCTTGATGCTTCACCGCCGGAGACAATTTTAGAAAGAGGTTTTAAAGGTTCTCCCACATTTGGGGATATCATAAATTCTATATCATCCATACCTTGGCTGCTCTTTATTTCTTTAGGTTGAATATTTACCTCAAAAGAAACATGTGGAATATTTAGTTCTTTTAGTTGAATTGTTATCTCTTCATTAAGCTTTCCTGCTACCCTTCTTCTATGCTCAGTAAGTTTTGCAGTTATATTATAATACTCCGCTTTTTTTTGATCTAAAGACTCAGCAATCTTATTTTTAGTTGCTTCCCAGTTTTCCGCTGCTTCCATAGATGAGGCAATCTGCTTCTGAAATTCAATGATTTCTTCAATAGTATTACCATATTTCTTTTTAAGCTGGTTAAGCATCATGAGACGATCATCTACTTCCTGAAGCTTGTCAGGGTCGTATTCGATGTTAGAGCTATAAGTCCGAATGTCCCTTGATAAATCTTCTATCTGGTATAGTACTGATTGTAGGTTTTCATACATCTGAGATGCTGCCGGATCTATTGATGAAATTTCTTTTAAGTTATGTACTGCTTCGTTGATTAAATCAGATGCATTTCTTTGACCTCCATACAGGATATCGTAAACTTGTTCTGATAATAAAGTCAGTTTTTCAGAATGTGCTAAAATTTTCTTTTCAGAGGCAAGTGACGTATCTTCACCAATTACTAACTGACTGTTTTCAATTTCATCATATTGAAACCTGTAAACATCAGCCATGCGCGCCTGTTCCTTTTCCAGTTCGTCCATCTTTTTTAAACTTTTTTCGATGTTTACCAGTTCTTCATAAATCATGGCGACCTGGACCCGGAGTTCCAGGAGCTGCCCACCTCCAAACAGGTCTACAAGATCAATATGTTTTTGAGGATCTAAAAGTGACTGCTGGTGGTGCTGCCCATAAATATCAACCAGATTCTTAGTTAATTCTTTGTAAACTGACAGAGTTACACTCCTGCCATTTATACGGCTTATATTTTTGCCATTTCTTACAAGTTCCCTAGAGAGAATCAAATATTCAGTTTCCTCAGGTACCAGCTCTAGTTTCTGAAGCATATTTATTACTTTTTTGTTGCTATCGATTTCAAAAAATGCTTCAATCAGAGCTGTTTGTTCTCCGCTTCTGATAAAATCGGTCAATCCTTGTCCACCTATAACAATATCAACAGCGTCAATGATTATTGATTTTCCGGCTCCGGTCTCACCTGTAAGGGCATTAAAGCCAGGATGAAAATCAACTTCAAGATTATCTATAAGGGCAAAATTTTTTATAATAATTTTTTTAAGCATAATTCTCTCCCATAACTCAATCACTGAGGTTATTCAAGGTAGCCATTAAAGTGACGCAGCACCTTTGTAACCGCAGATTTTGGTTTCACAACAGCCAATACAGTGTCATCTCCGGCCACTGTACCAATAACCTCAACCAAACCTTCATTGTCAATTACCAAAGCAACAGCCTGTGCTGCACCTGGCGAAGTTTTAACCATGATTATATTTTCACTATAGTCCATATTGATAACCGAATCTCTAAATATTCGCCTGTTCTTCAGCCGTCCGCCGCCTAAAAGCTTTTCACCTGGAACTGCATATTTGTACATGTTGTTTCCTGTTGTTATCTTAACAAGCCTAAGTTCTTTGATATCTCTCGATACCGTTGCCTGGGTCACGTTAAAACCAAGTTTTTTTAATTCATCAGCTAATTCTTCTTGTGTTTCAACTGATTTTTTTTGGATAATTTCAATAATTTTTTGGTGTCTTTGAGTCTTCAAAAAACTTAACCTCCCGCACTTTTTTCAATTATAATCAAGTAAGGAGCCTGCTCACGATTAATAAAATTCAGCTTACCAACACAAAATGCTTTTTTATCCAGGCCAGCCAGGTATGATTCCAGTAAATCACGTTCTTCCCGCCCGCCAGAATGTCCGGTGTATACAACAATGCATATTAGGCCTTCGGGTTTTAACAGTGAAACTCCCTGAGTAACAGCCTCCAAAGTCGTCTCAGGCCCGGTAATAACGTTACGATCACCACCGGGGAGATAACCAAGATTAAAGACTACCAGATCAATAGGGTCTTTTACCAATTGTTTCATGTTTTCATGTCCGGTTTTATACAGAGTTACCCTATCAAGTAAATCTTCTTTTTTCAAAAGCTCCAAGGTATTGTTAATTGCCTGTTCCTGAATATCAAAACCGTGAACGTGTCCGGTTTCTCCAACACACCTGGCCAGAAATAGAGTGTCATGTCCATTACCTACAGTAGCATCAACAACCGCTGCTCCCTCGGAAATATGTTGAGATATAATTCGATGTGCAATTTTAACCGTATTGGCCAAGACCTTAAACATCAGTATTTCTGCCTTCCTTCAGTTTTTTTCTTAAAATTTCATAAAAACCCCTGTTGGAAAGCTTAATAAATTTAGCATTGTGAGGAGATTTTTGAACAATTATTTCATCAAAGGACTTAAGTGAATGTCCCCTCTGCCCGTCAATTGTCAGCATAATCTCCGCCTGAGTTGACTGCAGTTCTACTTTTATTATGCTGTCCCTGTCTACTACCAAGGGTCTGGACGATAGGGTATGGGGACAGATAGGAGTAACAATCATCAACTCTAAATTGGGCACCACGAGAGGTCCTCCGGCAGAAAGTGAGTATGCTGTCGAACCAGTCGGAGACGAAATAATCAGCCCGTCAGCAGGATATATGTCAACATACTCATTATTAACATAAGTTTTAAGTCGTATGAGGCGGGCAAAAGCTCCTTTTGTAATTACAGCATCATTTAGCCCGTAAAATTTACTTATCTCTTTTCCGTTTCTATATACGGTAGCCTGTATCATCATTCGTTCTTCTATGCGATATTCACCGGAAACCAGTTTTTCTAAGGCCGGAGTCAGGTCATTAAGCTCAATTTCTGTAAGGAACCCCAACTGACCTAAATTAACCCCAAAAATCGGAATATCCCCAGCTGCAATTAATCTAGCAGAATGCAAGAGTGTTCCATCACCGCCCAGAACAATCACACATTGGCAATTTTCTATCAGTTCCTTTTCAGTGCAGGTCTGCATTTGAGTCGTGCCGCACAGGTCCCCGACAATATTGACATAAACTTTGATACCATTATTCTCAAGCCATGAAACAATATGGGCAGTTATTTGATTTATGTCAGGCTTTTCCACATTAACGATAATTCCTATGGAGTTCACTATATGCCCCCCTTTAGATAATAATGTTCTACAAAAATTAACATATATCCTTGTTTGAAATATTTTTAATTAATAGCGCCAAGGAATCTGCTAATTATTGTAGAATATAACTTAATTATTAGTGCAATAATATATCAGATTATAAAAAAGGAGCGTATTTATGAAAAAATTACTTGCCCTATTATTATGTATTGCTTTATTTGTTTTTACCGGGTGTACAGAAGAAAAACCGGAACCTGCCCCCAGTCCTTCTGTTGAGGATACTTCTCATTTAACCGGTGAAGATAATGGTTTTATAGTTTCAACCACCCGTGATATTAGGAATATGACACAAATGATTAAGCCAACTAAGCCTGACTATGAAGTAATTAGCCTTTTGGTAAAGGTTGAAAATAATACAAAAGCAGATATTCCTATTTCTCCCGATTTTGTAACAATCAAAACAGCAGACGGAGAAATTCATAAATACTCTTCCACCCTAACAAATGCAAAGCCATTGGGTAAATCGGCTTTTTCCGAAAGGACTATTCCACCCGATTATCGCGGTGGCGGACTCCTGATTTTTGAAATTAAGAGTGGGTTAACAGTCGATACTTTGCATTATAAGGATGATTCCGGCCATGATATAACACTTAAGTATCGAACTGAACAGCCAAAAAACGACATTTAAAAAAGACCACTACGTGGTCTTTTTTCTGTCTATTAACAGGATTATCAATTCAATTTCTTAGTAGCTTTTTCAACTATATCCCTTATTTGTTTATTAATCAATTGAAACGCTTCACCAGTACCACCTTTTTCAAGATAAAGCAAATATTCAATATTACCTTCAGGTCCTTTAATCGGAGAATATGAAATGGCTTTTATGTTAAAACCATTTTGGTCGGCACTTACTAAAACTTTTTCAATGACTGACATATGTGTCTCAGGGTCACGAACTACCCCTTTTTTGCCCACTTTCTCCCGTCCGGCCTCAAATTGCGGTTTAATCAGAGCAATCACCTGACTTCCAGCTAAAAGGATTTCAGCCACAACAGGCAGGATTTTTTCCAAAGATATGAAAGAAACATCAATAGTCACAAGATCAGGGTTTTCTGATAGAATCCCTTTATCAAAGTATCTAAAGTTAGTTCTTTCAAGATTTACGACCCTTGGGTCCTGCCGAAGCTTCCAATCTAACTGTCCGTAACCTACATCAATGGCATATACTTTAGCAGCGCCGTTTTGAAGTGCACAATCAGTAAACCCCCCGGTTGAAGCGCCAATGTCAACCACGATTTTTCCTTTTAAGTCAAGTTCAAACTCTTTAACAGCCTTTTCAAGTTTTAGTCCGCCCCTGCTAACGTAAGGTATAGCAGGACCTGCTACTTCAACAACAGCTTTTTCTGGCACTTCTGTCCCGGCTTTATCAACAACTCTCCCATCGATTTTTATAAGACCGGCCATTATTGAACTTTTGGCCTTTTCCCTTGACGGAAAAAGGCCTTTATCAACCAATAGTGTATCTAATCTCTTTTTACCAGGCATTGTGTTAGCACCTCAAGATTGTGTGGCTAAATTTATTTTGGGTTTTCTTGCACTCTTTGGCTTTACAGAGCCTGAAACCATTTGTGTTATTTCAGCTACAATATTATCCACAGTTAGTCCATACTTCTCTCTTATTTCGAGTATAGACCCGTGGCTGATAAACTCGTCAGGAAGTCCCAGACGCTTAACATTTATATTTACACCATGACGGTTCAACATTTCCATAACGGCACTTCCAAATCCGCCATCTAAAACATGTTCCTCCAGTGTTAAAATACTGCCTGTTCTTCTCACACTTTCTAACAGGCTTTCTTCGTCAAGAGGCTTTACAAACCTGATATTTATTACTTCTGCATTAATACCTTTATTTTTTAGTATACTGGCAGCTTCTAATGCATCGTATACTAATGGACCCACAGCTGCAATTGTAATATCACTGCCCTTTTTTATAGTTTCTGATTTACCCAATTTTAGTGGTTCAGGCGTTTCTTCCAGGGATACGCCAATCCCTGCTCCTCGCGGGTAACGAAGAGCGATTGGGCCATCATAATCTATTGCCATTTTTAGCATATGAGCTAATTCATTTTCATCCTTAGGGGCCATCAAAACCATATTTGGAATGTGACGCATATACGAAATATCAAAAACACCCTGATGTGTTTCTCCATCGTCTCCCACCAAGCCTGCTCTGTCAATGGCAAAGACAACATGCAGGTTTTGGATTGCAACATCATGAATAATCTGGTCGTAAGCCCGTTGTAAAAATGTCGAGTATATTGCTACTACCGGCGTAAAACCACTTACAGCTAAACCTGCTGCCATGGTAACAGCATGCTGCTCAGCTATCCCTACATCAAAAAAACGCGAAGGAAATTTCTCTCCAAAGGAGGTCAGGCCTGTCCCTGTTGGCATAGCTGCAGTTATGGCCAATACTTTTTCATTGGCTGACGCAAGCTCACAAAGGGTTTTACCAAAAATCTCGGTATAAGTTGGCTTATTACTGCTTTTTGTTCGACCTGATTGTATATTAAATGGTCCTATACCGTGAAACTTATCGGGGTATTTTTCAGCTGGTTTATATCCTTTCCCTTTATGTGTAATGACATGAACCAGCACCGGTCCACGACTGTTCTTTGCACGTTCAAGAATTGTACGGGTTAAGTTTATGTCATGTCCATTAATTGGACCAAGATAAGTAAAGCCAAGTTCCTCAAATAGCATCCCCGGCACTACCAGGTATTTAAAGCTGTCTTTTATTCTTTCAACAGCCTTAACTACTGTTGAACCAATAGCTGGAATCTTCTTTAGAAGAAGTTCCATTTCATGTTTTTGCTTATAATATTTAGGATCAGTCCTCATACGGCTTAAATAACCAGCAAGTGCACCGACATTTTCAGCAATAGACATTTCATTATCATTTAGTACTACGATTAAATTAGTCCCCAGATGACCTGCGTGGTTTAAAGCTTCAAAAGCCATACCCCCGGTCATTGCTCCGTCTCCAATAACTGCAATAATATTATTTTTCTCTTTTTTAAGATCCCTGGCAAGAGCCAATCCTAATGCAGCAGAAATGGATGTACTGCTGTGTCCGGTATCGAAAGAGTCACATTCACTTTCGGCACGTTTGGGAAATCCGCTTAGTCCCATGTGCTGCCTTAAAGTAGAAAATTTTTCGCGTCTGCCTGTAATTATTTTATGTATATATGACTGATGACCGACATCCCATATGATTTTATCTTTTGGGCAATCAAATACGGTATGTAAAGCGAGGGTCAGTTCCACAACGCCCAAATTTGGAGCTAAGTGACCACCCGTTATTGATACCGTTTCTATAAGGACACCTCTAATTTCCGCAGCCAGCCTGTTCAGTTCATCTATTGAAAACTTTTTAAGGACGGAAGGGCCGGTAACCTTATCCAAGATCGGTGTTATAGATTGTTTATCGCTCACTTCTTTTCCCTGCCTTTACGCCGGTTCTGTGATAATATACTTATACCGGTTACTGATTCAAACCACCCAAGAGTCCTCCCGACCATGAATAGTATCTTTTCAGATTCCTTAAGAGCCGAGTGCTTCCCTGCAGCTTTTCCTCCTACAGTCAATGCCGCCACAAAACCGGTCATTACTATACTTAAAACCGACTCATTAAAGGTGGGTTTATCTAAGACAAGCTGAAATACTATAGCTGCCCCCAGTGCACCGCTGACAGTACCACAAATGTCACCGACCACATCATTACAAAATACTGTTACGCTATGAACATTTCTTATTAAAAGTACAGCGTGTTTAGCACCGCTAATTTTTTTGGTTGCCTTGGCATGAAACGGATGCTCTGCACCTACCGCTGTAGCCACACCAATCATATCAAATATAATACCTATGAATATAACAAGTAACAGAAACAAAAACGACAGCATAAGTATTTGAAGTTTTGGTAAAACTACCTCAGAAAAAAAGCTAAAAAAAACGGCCGTAAAAAACGCACCTGTTCCCGTAGCTATTGCAAATTTAAGGGAGCTAGGTTTATTATTCCCCAAAAACATTCACCCCATACGAAATACCTTGTCAGCCATCTGTAAACTTGTTAATGAAATATTATATGTAGTAGAGTAGGTGGCGATATGTTGAGTAAATGTTGTGGCTTAGGTCCAGCTGGTTTTCCCATTCATCACCGTCACGTTACCATGACGGCGGTTTCCCTTTACGATGAATCTGTATCGTCGCCGAATACAGGGCTAGATTACCACTTAGTCCACACTTTAATCCCCAACATATCTTGAGAATCCCAAACAGCCTAGGAGTTTTCCTCAACGAAACTGTAACACCTTTAGCCTCTTTTGCAGCGGTGGTTTCATACAGCGAGCCAAATGGGAGCGGGCCCGCTCCCATTTGACCCGATTGCCCATAATCCACCATCCACCACTCAAGGCAGGCTACACTGTATCAAACGCCTTGCTGCGCAAAACATCATATTACAGGTTTATCCCGAAGGTTTATACCGCAGGGCGGTATCTTCTCCGAGCCTCCACGGAGGCGGGGTCAACGCCTACATGCCATTGTAGATCGCCCTTCCTCCTTACTCCCAAAACCGACCCCCAACTGGGCGTCAGCAGCCGATATCAGGAACTTCATCGATATGCCCTTTAACGGATTTTTAGGCCCGCCTTCAAAGTGGCAGTTCCGACTAGGATACTGCGCCACCTACCATAAAACGACTAACATCTGATTATCGAATTGAATGTTATTATATCATAGAATAAATGAATCATCAATTTACAACAAATACATTACTGTCTCAAAATAGCCCCTTTTTCTACTTTTGGCTGCAAAAAACATGTTATACTAGTCGAAGCGAAGCCGGAGTCGCATTTACTTTACCCGTTATCACATTATTTAGTTCTGTTTAACAAATGACTAGTAAAAAATTTTAGAATGTCCGCTTTTTCTCCAAAACTATTTAAAGAGGTTAATGCGCCATCAACTGCTTCTGCAGCAAGTATCTTCGACTGTTCAAGTCCAAACAAGCTCGGGTACGTGGATTTCTTTTTACGTTCATCACTACCAACAGTTTTTCCAAGTTTTTCAGAATCACCTTCAACATCAAGAATATCATCTGTAATCTGAAATGCTACTCCGAATTTCTCAGCAAATTCAGTCAGATTCTTCAATTCAGTTTCAGAGGCCCCACCAATCAAAGCACCTATTCTTACACTAGCTTTAAAAAGTGCGCCTGTTTTGTGGGAATGAATATACTTAAGAGTATGTTCGTCTACAACCTTGTTTTCAGACAAAATGTCCATTACCTGTCCACCAATCATCCCACGTGAACCTGCAGCGCAAGCTATTTCTCTTATGATTTTGGCAATTGTAGCCCCTGAGAGGTTGGCTGACTTTTCAACCTCAGTTAATAATTCAAAAGCCAGTGTTAAAAGGGCATCCCCTGCCAGAATTGCTATCGATTCACCGTAAACTTTATGGCTGGTTGGCTTTCCGCGCCTGTAATCATCATCATCCATTGATGGTAAATCATCGTGTATTAGAGAGTATGTATGAATCAGCTCAATGGCACATGCCGCCTGGATGGCTTTTAGATAATCTCCACCCACAGCTTCCGCTGAGGCCAAAACTAATAAGGGCCTTAACCTTTTTCCTCCTGCATTAACACTGTAGCGCATTGCTTCATGGATGATAGCAGGCGTATGGTCAGTTGTTGGCAGGGATTGGTCCAGGGCTTTATTAATTAGTAGTATCCTCTCATTAATTTTTTGATTAACCAAAACGTCATTCATTTTATTCCTCCGTTGGTTCTGCGGGCTTTAAGACAAGTTCTCCATCCTGTGCCGCCATCAGAAAATCTATTTTCTTTTCAGCCTGTTCCAGCTTTTGAGAGCATATTCTTGACAAACTAATACCCTTTTCAAAGTGAGCCAGGGATTCATCAAGGGTAAGGTTCCCTTCTTCCAGTGCCTTTACAATCGCTTCCAATTCTTTTAGTGATTCTTCAAAACTTATTTCATTAGCAACTGCTTGTTCTTCAGTCATTATTAACCTCCTTAACCCTCTTCACACTACACTCAACAGTCCCATCCAGCAGAATCAGTTCAATATCATCACCCGGTTTAAGGTTACTGGCACTTTTTATAACATTCCCTCCGCTGTCAAGGGTAATTGCATATCCCCGGTTTAAAGTTGCCAGCGGGCTCAGGTTATCCAAACGGGAAGTGTTCAGAGTAAGATTGCTCTTCATATTATTTATCTGTACCTTGATATTCTGGCGCATTGTTCTTGTCAAATAGTCCAGTTCCATCATTCGTTTATACATTTCATCCTTTGGCCTTCTAAGAACATTACTTTCAGTTAATCTAGCCAGCTTTTCCTTTTGCGTGGTAATTCTGCTTTTCACTGCAGTTACTGTACGCTGTGACAGGCTGTCTATTAACTTTTGCAGCTCCCCGGCATCCGGGACAACCAGTTCTGCAGCTGCAGAAGGTGTAGGGGCACGGCGATCTGCCACAAAATCAGCAATTGTAAAATCTGTTTCGTGTCCTACTGCTGAAACGATAGGTATCCTGCTTTCAAATATACTCCTTGCCACTTTCTCGGTATTAAAAGCCCAGAGTTCTTCAATTGAACCGCCTCCACGACCAACTATCAGTACATCAAGATTTTTGAAATCATTTGCTGTGCGGATGGCCGCCTCAATTTCGGCAGGAGCTTCATCCCCCTGAACCTTAACAGGTATTATTATTATGTGTGTTTGAGGATACCTTCTTTGAATGACAGTAATGATATCGCGAACAGCTGCTCCCGTTGGTGAGGTAACCACTCCTACCCGGTGCGGAAATCTTGGAAGAGGTTTTTTAATCTCCGGGGCAAAAAGTCCTTCAGCTTCAAGTCGTTCCTTTAGCTGCAGAAAGGCAGTATACAAAGCACCCACACCATCTGGCTGCATTTCTTCCACGTAAAGCTGGTACTGACCATCCCTCTCAAAAACAGTAACATATCCCCTCGAAATAACAGCCATCCCATTGGTAGGCATAAACTGCAGGTTTTGGGCCCTGCTCCGAAACATTACGCATTTTAACTGACTTGTCTTATCCTTTAAAGTAAAGTACATATGGCCCGAGGAATGGTGCTTAAAATTAGAAATTTCCCCTTTTAACCATATATTACTCAAAACAAAATCTGACTCAAGTTTATCTTTAATATATGAATTTAATTGGCTGATGGTAATTACCTTCATATAAACTCCTATTACGTTTGTAGTCCTCTTATAATATTCCTTCCGTATACATTTCTTTCCTGCTGAGAATAGACATTTCATCAGGACTAAAAAACATATATATCTATGGGAAGAAAACTTGAGGCATAATTCTAACCAAATTAGAAGAATGTTTTAATTATACCACCAAACACAGGTTCGGTCAATTTATCCCTACCTTAAGGAACAAATTGACCGATTTTGTTAAAAAAGAGAAAGAGGTGCAGTATGAATCATTATCAGAAGGTTTTACTTACTTTATTTATACCTGTTACTTTAATAATCCGTCACAAAACTTTGTAGATATTATCAATTTACGACGATGGCCGCTCTTCTTCTAGCTTCATTGTACATCAAAAAACGTTACAACGAACAGCTTCTATTGTTGTTAGCTTTATTTTGCCGTCGCCGGTGATTTTTTCTTAGTTTTATTAGAACGTTTCTTGAGTTTTTCCTGGCCAACGGGAATTTTTTTCTTTACTATTTCTTACATTTCGCTGACGGTAGTGTTTTCAAGGGGAGATTCTCTACGACCGGTGCAATCAGTACTTACTGCTGTTAACCTGGTCTCTGCTAAATAAAAAGATTCTGCCAAAAACGCGAAACTTTTTTACGGATTTGAAAGGGGTTAAGCAAAAAAAACAACCGTCAAAACGGTCTTTTTTCATCTTATCGTCAAGTAATAAATTGTATAAATTCTTGTTTTGTGATTTTACAGTTACACCAAATATACCGTAATTCCCTTCTTCAATCTTTTTAAAAATGGCCCGGTAACCGAACATTTGTTCTTGTACTTTGTCCCAGTTTCTGGTATAATTAATTGACAACAATAGTCAACTTTTCTCCAATAGGTTAAAGTTATTAAAAAGCAGGTGAAAATGAATATGGATAATGAGCAATTCCAATAGTTTGTGGTTAAACATCTTATGAATTTAACTCAAGATGTTTCATCACTGAAAGGTGATGTTTCCTCACTCAAAGGTGATGTTTCCTCACTCAAAGAAGACGTTTCTTCTCTCAAAGAAGATGTTTCTTCTCTCAAAGAGGATGTTTCTTCTCTCAAAGAGGATGTTTCTTCTCTCAAAGAAGATGTTTCTTCTCTCAAAGAAGATGTTTCTGTACTCAAAAAAACCGTTACAAGAATAGAATTCCGTATGGAACATGAAATTATCGATAAAATAAAAGTTCTTTTCGAAAGCGACAAAATACACCAGGAAAAACTTGATCTCCATGAGTATCAAATCGAAGGACTTTCTGAGCAGATCAACCTGCACGAAAACAAACTTAAATCACTGTAACTAATTTTATTTTAATATCCCCAAATTAGGTAAAAACCTGGTTCGGGGATTTCTATTTGCATAATCACAATCCACTTTATTTTATCCTCAAAGGCACCCTTTTAAAAAAAGTCCGGTCCTATGATTTTACTTTATGTCGACAAACCCTCCAAAAAGGTAAAGAGAGGATGGGATTTTTCCGGAGTGGTGAGTCTGCCATCCGCTCGTCGGAGACCCGCATATGCGGGTTCCGGTAACGAGCTGAGGTGTTGCCGCCACGGAGGAAACGTCCCATCCCCTCTCAGTTGCTTTTTCTCTTAAGGCGACCGTTTAAAAAAGTCCGTTTTTAGACTTCTGTTATGACAAACCCGCCAAAAACGAAAGAAGGGGTGTGATTTTTCCGGAAGGGCGAGTCTGCCATCCGCTCGTCGGAGACCCGCGTATGCGGGTTCCGGTAACGAGCTGAGGTGTTGCCGCCCGGAGGAAATATCACATCCCTTCACTTAAGTTTTAGGGGTTGTCATGCCCCAGAGTACAGACCGGAATTTTTTACTAAGCCAACCCGTTCTGCATTTCGCAAGCCTGAATTGTCTGCTTGCAGAGAACAACAGTGGTAACTGATCCAACACCACCGGGAACCGGAGTAATTTTGTCAACGATAGGCTCACATGCAGCGTAGTCAACGTCACCAACATACTTTCCAGGGTTGTCGGGATCTTCGTTAATACCAACGTCAATTACAACCTGACCTGCTTTTACGTAATCAGCTGTTACCATCTTTGCACGTCCAACAGCAGCAATGAGAATATCAGCATCCGCACAAACAGCCGGAAGATTTTCGGTACGGGAATGACAAATGGTTACAGTGCCGTTTTCACGGAGAAGAAGCATAGCAACAGGTTTACCAACAACAAGTGAACGACCAAGGACAACACACTTCTTGCCTTTAATGGGTATATTGTAGTGATGCAGGATATCCATGCACGCAGTTGGTGTACATGGAGGGAACCCTGTCAGGTCGTCGGCAAATACCTTTGCTGCACTGCCAAGAGTCATGCAGTCAACATCCTTATCAACAGGAATCAGTGAACGAATTTTACGCTCATCAAGATGCTTGGGAAGCGGAGCGAACATTAAGATACCGTGAACTTCCGTATTGTCACCAACAGCGGTAACTGCTTTTTCAAAGCTTTCCTGATCAACGTCAGCAGGATACTCGAATACTTCATAAGCCATACCAATAGCTTCGCAGGTTTTCTTGGCACCGCCCTCATAAAAAAGGTCATCCGGACGGGCACCTACGCGAATAATTCCCAATTTGGGGGTAATGCCTTTTGCTTTTATTTCCTCTACCTTTTTGGTGAGTTCTTCTTTCATCGCATCAGCGACGGCTTTACCAGCTAATCTTTCAGCCATTTCGATTAATTCAACTCCTTATTTTGAAATCTTGCCAATAACTATTTCAAGGGTTTCGTCAGCGATTTTTCTTCCGTCTGCAAGCAGTTTGTTCATTTCATCACGGGTGCTGTTTACATAGTCCTGATCTTGGATGATGCCAAGGTTGATTACTACGTTCATCATGGCGCTCTCAAGAGCAGCCTTCAGGAATACTACACCACAGCCGGCATCGGAAATAACCAAAAGTGAACCAATCTGAGCCATTCTGTTTGTTATTTTAATGCCCTCATATGCCTTACGCAGAATATCCATAGGGACTTCGCAGGCAGCCTTAGCGCATTTTTCCATCACTTCAGCTCTGGTGGGGTCATCTTTGGGAATACCATAAGCCTTGGAAAGAGGCTCAAAAACTTCGGCATCCTTGGCTACAAGGTCCTGTAATTCGGAAATAACCTTGTATCCCTTTTCCAAAAGTTCTTTCACTTCACCTTCAACATCAGCATATTTCTTTTTACCTACTGTCAGATTGCCAACCATGTTGCAAAGAGCCATACCGATTGAACCACCAAATGCAGCAGCTCCCCCACCGCCGGGTACCGGAGCGGCCGATGCCAGAACTTCCACAAAATCTTTGCAGGATTTGTCTAACATTGACATAAAAACTTTACCCCCTTTTCTTATTTACCAGACCGCCTAAAATGAATTAGGAACAGCCTTTAATAAACATGTAAATCACATAATTATTTAATTCCCTTTTTTTATGACTATTATCAGTATGTATGCAGGACCAGCCACTGGTTAAAATTACCAGTGGCCTACTCCTGTATGATAACAAAAGTTAATTTCAAAGTTACTTTTTAAGAAGTTCACAGATACTATTGGCAGCAACACGACCAGCACCCATAGCCTTAATAACAGTAGCGGCACCGGTTACAACATCCCCTCCGGCGTAAACGGCAGGTTTGGAAGTAAGCCCTGTTTCTTCGCTGGCAACAATATTGCCCCACTTATTGGTCTCAAGACCTTTGGTTGTTCTGGGAACCAGCGGATTCGGTCCCTGCCCGATTGCAACAACAACAGTGTCAACATCCACTATGTGCTCTGAACCGGAAATAGCTACAGGAGATCTACGTCCTGATGCATCTGGCTCGCCAAGCTCATACTTGAGGCACTCCATACCAACTACCCAATTCTCATCATTACCAATAATCTTTGTCGGGTTAGTAAGGATTTTGAAAATAACGCCTTCTTCCTCAGCATGGTGTACTTCCTCAACCCTTGCCGGAAGTTCTTCCATAGAACGGCGATATACGATATATACTTCTTCAGCACCAAGGCGAAGAGCAGTACGTGCACAGTCCATAGCAACGTTACCGCCGCCTAAGACGGCAACCTTCTTACCTACTTTAACCGGTGTATCATATTCGGGGAAAAGGTAACCTTTCATTAGGTTTGTTCTGGTCAGGAACTCGTTGGCGGAGTATACGCCATTGAGGTTTTCACCGGGAATTTTAAGGAAGTAAGGAAGTCCTGCGCCAGTTCCAATAAATACTGCGTCATAGCCTTCATTTTCAAGGAGTTCATCAACAGTATCAATGGCACCAATAACAGCGTCTACCTGAATTTCCACACCCATCTTCTTCAGGTTTTCAATTTCAGCCTGAACAATTGCCTTTGGCAGACGGAATTCAGGAATACCATACATAAGAACGCCACCTGCAACATGAAGTGCTTCAAAAATAGTTACTTTATGACCGGCCTGGGCACAGTCAGCGGCAACTGTCAGACCTGCAGGACCTGAACCTACAACAGCTACTTTTTTACCGGTAGGAGGAGCACATTCCACCGGTTTAATACCTTGTTCACGTTCCCAGTCAGCTACAAATCTTTCCATACGACCAATACCTACTGGGTCTCCTTTTTTACCTAAAACGCAGTACTTCTCACACTGAGCTTCCTGAGGACAAACCCTTCCGCACACAGCGGGAAGAGCGTTTTTTTCCTTAATGGTTGAGATTGCTCCGGAGAAATCGCCTTCTTTAACTTTAGCTATGAATTGGGGAATAGGAACCTGTACAGGACATCCCTGACGGCAAGGTTCCTTTTTACAACCAAGGCAGCGTGAAGCCTCAGCTATAGCTGTTTCTTTATCATAACCAAGAGCAACTTCATCAAAGTTTTTGGCTCTTACCTTTGGATCCTGGCATGGCATTTCATGTTTAACAGTGTTTAGTGACATCCACAACCACCTCCTCCACAACTTCCTTTTGCAAGTGCACGTGCTTCTTCATCTTTAAATATCTGAGCCCTGCGCATCTGCTCATCAAAGTCAACAAGATGACCGTCAAACTCCGGTCCATCAACACAAGAAAACTTCATCTCGTCACCTACAGTAACCCGGCAAGCGCCACACATGCCTGTTCCATCTACCATGATGGAGTTTAAGCTAACAAAAGTTTTAATTCCATAAGGCTTGGTTAATAATGAAGTATACTTCATGGCCGGAATTGGGCCAATGCATATAACGTAGTCAACTTGACCTTTTTCTTCAATAATCTTCTTCAGAATCTCTGTCACATTGCCTTTTACCCCTGCAGTCCCATCATCTGTACAAACATGGAACTCATCGCACTGGGCCTTGAATTCATCGGTCCAAAACAGCAAGTCCTTGCTCCGAGCACCTGCAATACCTATAACTTCATTACCTGCTTCTTTAAGTGCCCTGGTAATAGGAAATACTGGAGCAATGCCTACACCAGCACCGATACATACAACTCGTCCATACTTTTCTATTTCTGAAGCCCGTCCAAGCGGACCAACAAAATCAAGGATTGAATCACCAGCTTCCAATTGGCCCAACTGTTGTGTTGTTTTGCCTACTTCAGCAAAAATCAGGGTTATTGTGCCTTTTTCCCTGTCAAAATCAGCAATAGTCAGTGGGATTCTCTCGCCTTTTTCGTCAATGCGAAGAATTATGAACTGACCAGCCTGACACTTTTTAGCAACTTTGGGTGCTTCAATGTCAAACAGTTTAAGTGTTGGTGACAAAACTTCTTTTCTGACAATCTTAAACATAAAAACCAATTCCCTCCCTTAAATCATAGTTTACGTAACTTTCATAATATTCGGCAAAAACTTGCTTATTCCTTCTGTCATGATTAAAGTTTTATTAGAAAATCTATACTTTAACTAACGAATAATAACGGTTACTGCTGCCTTTACCTTCGTAACGTTAACCCTATTAGACAGCACAATGTTGAGAGCACAAGAGAAAAGGAAGGTGACAAGCACCTTCCTTTCTAATTTAGTGTAAGTTTTTAAAACAACCCGAGTGAAGCAAGCACTAACAGGTCGACAATACCTGTCTCCTCCATGCCGCAGTCCTTTTGATACTTCATAACTGCACATTTGGTTTTTGATCCATACCTACCGTTGCAGGCTCCGTTATAGTAACCCATCTCTTTCAGCCGCTCCTGGACACATCTGACATGAGCCCCTTTATCACCTGGGTGTATTTCAAAATAGTCATCACATTCGTGGTACAAACCGCCCACAACACCGGGCATCATACCTCCCATACCAGGCATCACACCTCCCATACCGGGCATCATGCCTCCCATACCGGGCATCATACCTCCCATATCAGGCATCATACCTCCCATATCAG
>JAENZX010000003.1:0-85181 GCA_016841045.1 Thermincola carboxydiphila | reverse complement strand
CCTCCCATACCGGGCATCATACCTCCCATATCAGGCATCATACCTCCCATATCAGGCATCATACCTCCCATATCAGGCATCTTACCTCCAGGTGGCTGTTCAACAGGAAGCTCCGGGCATGGCGGCAGAGGAGTAGGGAGTTCAACAGGCGGTTCTTCCACTGGGATATTAATAATCTGGCCTATTTGAATTACGTCAGGGTCTTCGATTTGCGGGTTAGCCGCAATCAATTCTTCTAAGGTTATCCCGTAACTTTGAGCTATCTTGTACATGGTGTCGCCGGTCTTAACAACATACTTCATTACAATTACCTCCATTGTTTTTAATTATTAACGTAGTTATGAGGTGACTCATAATAGCTTATGTAATCTAGACGCAGTTGGTGACACCCTAAAGACATTATTATTGAACGTTTCTTAGCAGCGTTTAGCTATCGGATAAACTAATTATTATAGCTATATTCCTTTTAAAATTTGGCCGCGGATAGCTGCAATATATAAAAAACGCCCGAATTCGGGCGTTTGACATTTTTTACTCCTTAAGCTGCGCAAGGCGCATTCCATTTAAAGTGACAAGTACAGATGCTCCGGTATCGGCAAAAACAGCCATCCAGAGGTTAGAAATACCGGCGAAAGTCAGGATGAGAAATATCACCTTTAATGAAATAGCCAAGACAACATTTTGTTTTATGATGCTCAAGGTCTTCCTGCCAATATTTAAGCAAAAGGAAATTTTACTTAATTCATCATTCATCAATGCAACATCTGCTGTCTCAAGAGCTGAATCTGTACCGGCCGCGCCCATGGCTATCCCAACCGTTGTTACTGCCAATGCAGGTGCATCATTAACGCCGTCACCAACCATGACAGAAACTCCTTTTGTAGTTAGTTCTTCAACCCTTTTAACTTTATCTTCCGGCAGAAGGTTGGCGGCATACGACTCTATTCCCACTTCTGCAGCGACCCGGGATACCACGGCTTCATTATCTCCACTGAGCATTAAAATTTCTTCCACTCCCGCTTCTTTCAAACTTACGAGTAGTTCTTTTACCCCATGCCTTGATTTATCACTAATAGCTATGAGACCCAATAACGACTCATCAGAAGAAACATATACTAACGAATGTCCCGATAGTTCCAATGCCTGTTCGTCAGTTATAATCTGGTCCGTTGATATTCCCAGCTCCTCCATCAGCCGTTTGTTTCCAACATATATGAACCTTCCTTCAATACTGCTTCTGGCACCCTTTCCGGGGTATGATATAAATCCTTCAGAGAGAGGTGTATCACTCCCAGCCCTATTACATTCATTTAATACCGCCTTTGCAATAGGGTGTTCTGAAAAACGTTCAACAGCTGCCGCCGTTTCAAGAAGTTGTTTTTCTGTTACACCCCCAACAGTAACAACTCTAGTCACAACTAACTGCCCAGTTGTAATTGTTCCGGTTTTGTCAAAGGCAATACTTTTTACTTTACCAAGAGCTTCAAGGTAAGCTCCACCTTTAATCAATACACCGTTTCGGGCAGCGTTTCCTATAGCCGATACAATTGTGACAGGTGTTGATATGACCAGTGCACAGGGACATGATATTACCAGAAGCACCAGAGCTTTATAAAACCACTCTGAAAAAGGCATGTTAAGAAAAACTACCGGAATAACTACAACGAGTATAGCACCAATTATCACGACTGGAGTATAATACCGAGCAAACTTATCGATAAATTGTTGTGAGGGAGCTTTTCTAGCCTGGGCTTCTTCTACCATATCAATCATCTTAGCCAAGGTACTGTCCGCAGCCTCACGTTTCACGGTTATTTTAAGAAATCCTTCGTTATTAACCGTACCTGCAAAAACGGCATCACCAATGGTTTTTTCAATAGGTCTCGACTCACCGGTTATAGGTGACTGGTTTACCCATGAGAAACCTGCAGCAACGATACCATCTACAGGGATATACTCTCCTGGTTTAACAAGGACTGTATCCCCGGGCCTGACTTCATTAACCGGTACTGCTTTTTCTGTTCCGGAAGAGGACAATATTCTTGCCTCCCGGGGACTCATCTCAATCATCCTGCTGATGGATTTCCGGGTCTTTTCAAGTGTACTTGCCTGCAGCATATTTCCGACGCTAAACAAAAATACAACGGTAGCTGCCTCTGACCATTCACCAATAAAAACGGCCCCCACCGAAGAGACAGTCATTAGAACATTCATATCCAGAATCAAACTACGAAGTGAAGTAAGAGCTGACCTGTAAACATAGTATCCTCCGGTAATCATTGCAACAGCAAATAAGTAGGTTGCATAACTTTTATCATCTGCAATCCAGTTAATTACAAA
Source organism: Thermincola carboxydiphila (assembly GCA_016841045.1). GTDB lineage: Bacteria > Bacillota > Thermincolia > Thermincolales > UBA2595 > JAENZX01. The sequence goes on along the minus strand of JAENZX010000003.1, from coordinate 82,841 downwards.
TCCAAGAGCAAGAAAGATACCTGAAACGATAGTTACTAACGACTTAACTCCGATTCTGTTATCAGAAATGTCAGGGGCTTGATTTGCATCTGGCTCCTGAGCTCCATAACCGTTTGAAACAATAAACTTAATAATTTCTTCCAACGGTATAGTATGGGAAACCTTTAAAATTCCAGCACCAAAATTTAGCTGAACCTCAGCTACTCCCGAAAGCTTTTCAACCTTTGAAGCAAGCTTTCCAGCACAGTCAAGTCAGTCAACACCCGTTAACCTCAAGGTGCTTTGTACCATTTCAGGGATGTTAGTTTCTATCTGTTCCCGAGACTGCAATGCAGCTGAATTTTTCATGTTTCTCTCCCCCAATCACTTCAGTAAAAATTTTAAAGTCTTTTTCTATAGTATTGCTAATCATGATTTACATGGTCTTCGCATTCTCTCAGAAGATTTACGATGTGGTGATCATCAAGTGAATAGTATACAATTTTACCCTCCCGGCGGTGTCTGACCAATCTCCTGTCGCGAAGCACCCGCAGTTGGTGTGAAATAGCTGAGATACTCATTTCCAGTACCTGCGCCAGGTCGCATACACACAGCTCTTCTTTTGATAAGCAGTGTACAATCTTAACCCTGGTGGGATCTCCAAGAACCTTGAAAATACCAGCCATTTTCTGCAAAAACTCATTATCCATCATATCTTTTGTTACCCGTTCTACTGCATCATGATTAACACATATAATATCGCACTTTTCAATTTTACCCTGCATTTCATACCTCCATCTAAGGATTGTCATTTGAATATTTGTTCAAATGTTCTAATGTTATTTTAGATGTTGGACAATATTTTGTAAACCCTTTTTATCAAGAAAATTCTTTCCTAAAACAAAAAAATCGCCGCTGCAAACGGCGCTCTTAAAAAAATATAAGATAGAACATGACACCCCAAAAAGCCAGACAAAATAATATTACACCGAGGAAACCGTAATTTAAATTCGTCATAAATTCACCTCAGGTAAAGTATATCTTTTTAACCAAAAAAATAAACCCGTTTCAATAACAGGTCGTTAAAATCATTCCAAATTACATTTGTCCCCACATTGAGAGCACTGGTTATCACATGGCTCAATACGGATATGGATACTTACTTCAGGAAGCTGTTTTTTAATTTTTTGCTCAAGATCGTTACACCTGTTCCTTGCTTCCTCTACCGACAATCCCTTTGGCAGCACTATATGAGTAGCAACCACTGTCCCGTTCTGACCTTCGATAATATCAAGTTTATGGTAGCTGTTAAATTCTGCAGAATTGTCATTTAAAACAGCGGCAGCAATTTTTTTCATTTGTTGCATCTTATCCTGTAATTCTTCCCAATCCACCCCGGGTTCGAAATGGACTACAATGTCGCTGTTGTACTTTGCCAACCTTTTTTCTACCTGAGAAGCAATTCTATGGCCATCTGTAAAAGATATGTTGGAATCCATCACTAAGTGGAGATCACCCTGAATATTGCCTCCTGACTGGCGAAGTCGTACTTTGTGTACACCTGCAACTCCCGGCATTTTTAAAATTTCCTCCGTGATTTCTTTATCAAGGCCCTCAGGCGCTTTGTCTAAAAGTGCATCAACAGTTTTTTTGGCCAACTTTAGACTGGCGGCTATAACAACTACAGCAACTATAAAAGCAGCTACCGGGTCTGCCTGCTCAATGCCAAACCTGGCAAAAATGAGACCGATCAAAACAACAAATGAACTGAAGATATCACTCAAAAAGTGCAGTGCATCAGCTTCGAGAGCTTGACTGTTTTGTTCTCTCGCAACTCTCGATAATTCCTGCGACCTCAAATAGTCAACAATTATGGATACTATAATAATTAAAAAACTCCATATATTGATTTCTACACTTACGTCTTGATAAAATAACCTAAGTACAGCTTCCCTGATAATCCATAAACATGTAAAAAGCAAAAGAACAGCTTCGATCAGGGCAGATAAGTTTTCGATTCTTGCGTGCCCGTAGTGGTGTTCTTCATCAGCCGGCTTATCAGATACCTTCACAGCAAAAAATGTTATCAAAGCAGCAGCCAGGTCTAATGCTGAATGGGCGGCTTCAGATAGAATTCCAAGACTCCCTGTCAGTAGCCCTACAGTGAGTTTTCCCCCTGTCAGAAAAAAAGAGGCAATAACCGATTTTCTGGCTGCCTGCACCTTCTCGTTAATTTTTAATTCTGCTTCCATAACTCATCCCACCAATAGCCCTCTCTATAAGCACACTAAATATATTATAAATATATCTCTTCTTATCCTATGTCACAATCCTTGTTTACTTTACTGTCCAGTATATTTATTCATACCAATTACAGCAGCTCCTACCGCATTATCACTGCTTAAAGCAGGCTCCGCAAAAAACAGTTTAATATGTGTACTCATTAGTTTATTTGCCAGTCGCTCCCGTATGAAGCTGTTAGCAGCAACCCCTCCAACAACCAGTACACTTTTTAGCTGTTTTTCAGTAACTGCTTTTCTAATTATTTTTTCGAGAGAATTAACAATACATTTTTCAACCGCCCTGGCTATTTCAGAAGGCTGAATTTGACCATTGATCATTCTTAAGGCTGCTGCCTCAGGACCAGAAAAACTAAGATCGTAACCCTTGACCGAAGATGGAATTGAATACTCACCTAACGAATCTGCCGCCAGTTTTTCCAGGTGTGGACCGGCCGGGAAAGGAAGGCCAAGCTGAACCCCAATCCTGTCTACAAACTGGCCGGCATGTAAATCTTTGCTCCCACCCATGAGTTTAATCTCAAAGAAGTGACCTGTATCTAACGCACCCTTCTTGATTTTAAGCAATTCTGTTGTTCCCCCAGAGACATGTACCGCCAGGAATTCTTCCTCCCGGGGCCCCTGCGCTGACCAAATTCCTGCTGCAACATGCCCTTCCTGATGTGTTGTTTCAATAAAAGGTAACCCGTAGAGAGCAGCAATCGATCTGCCAAAACTTTCCCCGACTTTGAAAACGGGCATATATGAACCTTCTACAGGGCGAGGTCTGGTGCTTGCAGCCACTGCCGTAATCTGCAGTGTTCCGTGACTCTTAATGAGACTATTAAGAAGCACAGGGATGTTGGCAACATGTTGAAAAACTGCTTCGTTTTGAGCTAAACCACGCCCTCCCTCAGGTACTCGAAGCAGTTTTCTGGCCTGGGAAAATAAATTTCCCTCACCGTCAATTAATGCGAGGGAAGTAGTATAACAACTTGTGTCAATTCCAAGAAATAGTTCCATTTCTACACTCCGGTTTCACTTTCTACCTTTCTATACTGCTCAGGGTTTGCCAATACCTTGCCAAGGATTCCATTGATAAATCTTCCTGAATCAGAAGTACTAAAAATTTTGCCAAGCTCAATTGCCTCATTAGCAGCCACACTTGGAGGCACCTCAGTTGAATAACATACTTCAAAAAGAGCAAGCCTTAGGATATTCCGGTCTACTGCAGCCATCCGCTCAATATCCCATTCCAGGGCAATATCCTTGATTATGCCATCTATCTCACTTAAATTACTTATAACACCCGTAGTTAGCTTAATAACAAATTCTTCCTGAACCTTACTTAAATTATTTTCCTCAACAACAAACGCAATAGCTCTATCAACATCTACTTTTGCAATATCTATTTGATAAAGCGCCTGTACTGCCGCTTGACGTGCAGCTCTTCTCTTCATTTGAACCTCCTGAAAAAACTCTTGGTATAAATAGTTTTCCCTCTCTACCTTTTAAATATCCTGTTAATAACAGAGTTTAAAGTTTCCCCCTCATCAAGTCGCTTACCCAGGAGATAACCGCCGACCACCATGATTAATACAAAGAGTGTTTCAAAGAGGCCATATTGAATTACCATCCATCCAAGGAGCAACCCTACGCCGCCGCCTAAAAGCTTTCCAAGATTATTTTCTACGAAATCCTGCCAACTGCCACCGGACAAAACTGACACCTCTTTCTAATTCAACTTACGAGGCATTCCTTTACTTATATCAGATGAAATATCCTCTACCAGTATTTTTACAACTGCAACATTAATCCCCACATGTTCAAATATGTAATTCTTAACTTTTGCCTGAATTTCATCCGTTACTTCCGGAACACTGACATCAGGGCTGAGTACAACTTTTATTAAAACTTTAATCCCTTCGGGATAATATGCGACCTTTGGCTTAATGTCCTGCACACCTTTTACTTGGTTTGCAACCCTATAAGACATGTTTTCCAGCGCATTTAGAGACACACTAATCTGGCCAATTTTCGTTTCTTTTACCAATGCCCTTTCTGGAGATGCGGGCCTAGACAATGCCTGAAGGAAAAACTTCAAACTTAGGAACAGAAAAAATACAATGACACTGCCAATAATTACTCTATCCCTGTCATACAGTAAGGAAACCTGTAAAAAATTCAACGGGTCTGTCCACCCCAGGGCTGCAAGACCGGAAAGAAATAATGCGGCCATAATACCAAGGGTATATATTACCATCAAAGACCTGTCCAAAAAACCCAAAAGGTTCAGCTCCCTTCGCATAAAAACCAGCTTAACCCCCTGATATCAGGGGGTTAATTTGTTTATCGAACTCTGATTTCTTCTTCTTTGTGTTCCAAACTGGGGAAAACAACACCCTGAATGTGAATGTTTACCTCCACAACACTCAACCCAGTCATAGTTTCAATAGCCCTTTTTACATTTTCCTGAATTCGCATTGAAACTTCCGGAATTCTTACCCCGTACTCAACTATTACGAACATGTCTACTGCTGCTTCTTTTTCTCCTACTTCTACCTTTACTCCCTTAGAGAGGTTCTTCCTGCCCAGCATCTCAGCAATACCACCGGCAAGTCCACCGCTCATGCCTGCGACACCTTTAATTTCGGTAGCCGCTAAGCCTGCAATGATTGCAACCACTTCATCCGCGATACGAATGCTGCCCAATTCGGTGTCGCGGGGTTCTATAAATTCTTTACTGTCCATATAGTTACCTCCTTTTATTCGGTAACGCCTATATAGATATTATACCAAAACCCCCATTTTTTGCAAACCACTAATCTTCCAGTCTTCTCTGAATAAAGTTAGTGTAGAAATCACCCCTCTGAAAAAATGCGTTATCCAAAATCCTAAGGTGGAACGGGATAGTTGTTTTAACTCCCTCACCCTCAACAACATATTCTTCCAGAGCTCTTTTCATTCTTGCAATCGCTTCATCACGATCTTTCCCCCAAACAATAAGCTTGGCGATCATAGAATCATAATATGGCGAAATAGAGTAACCTTCATAGGCTGCACTATCAACTCTTATACCCATCCCCCCTGGAGCCACGTATTCCGTTAACTTTCCAGGTGAAGGCATAAAGTTACGAGCGGGGTCTTCAGCGTTAACCCTACATTCTATAGCCCATCCGTTAATTTTAATATCTTCCTGAGTATACCCCAGATCTTCTCCGGCAGCAATACGTATTTGTTCTTTTATCAGATCTATACCCGTAATCAGCTCTGTTACAGGGTGTTCTACCTGAATCCTTGTGTTCATTTCGATAAAGAAGTAGTTATTATGCTTATCCAACAAGAACTCTACAGTACCGGCATTATAGTAATTTACTGCTTTGGCTGCTTTTACGGCTATTTCACCCATTGTTTTACGAAGTTCTGGCGTTAATGCAGTTGACGGCGCTTCCTCAACCAGCTTTTGATTGCGTCTTTGTATGGAACAGTCCCTTTCGCCTAGGTAAACAGTGTTACCTTTCTTATCGGCAAGTATCTGAAACTCTATATGCCTCGGTTCTTCAACATACTTCTCTATATATACCTCAGCATTCCCAAAAGCAGCTGCTGCTTCTGCCTGAGCAGTCTGGATAGCCTGCATCAGGTCATTTTTGGACTGGGCTATGCGCATCCCTTTTCCACCACCGCCAGCTGAAGCCTTAATCATGACAGGATAACCAATTTCCTGAGCTATCTTGACAGCCTCATCCATATCGGTAATGACACCCTCAGTACCAGGAACTACCGGAATCCCTGCCTTTATCATAGTCTCCCTGGCAACAGCTTTAGCTCCCATATTTTCCAAAGCTTCCATAGACGGCCCGATAAAGGTGATGCCACAAGTTTCGCAAATCTCTGCAAACTCGGCATTTTCTGCCAGAAAACCGTAACCAGGGTGAATGGCATCTGCCCCGGAAACCTTTGCGGCACTAATGATATTTGCTTTATTCAGATAACTCCTTGTCGATTGCGCTGGTCCTATACAAAATGCCTCATCGGCAAATTTGACATGCAGTGAATCCCGGTCTGCTTCAGAGTACACAGCTACAGTCCTAATGTCCATCTCCCTGCATGCTCTGATTATTCTTAATGCTATTTCCCCTCTATTTGCAATGAGTACTTTCTTGAACATCTTACACCTCCCGCATATGCTGCATTCGTTTATTAAACCTTTTCAATAAGGAAAAGAGTCTGGCCATATTCCACAGGCTGGCCATTTTCAACGAGAATGTCAACAATGCGGCCGGAAATCTCCGCTTCGATTTCATTCATGAGCTTCATTGCTTCAATAATGCAAACTGTCTGCCCTGGAGTAACCATCTGACCAACTTCAGCAAAGGGAGCAGCTTCTGGAGAAGGTGACTGGTAGAAGGTACCCACCATTGGTGCAACTACAGGAACCAGGTTTTCTAAGTTTTCCAATTTCTCCTCAGGCTCTGCCACCTTTTCAACAACTGGTGCTTCAATGGTTTTTTCAACTGCTGGGGAAGACGAAGGCATAACAGTTACACCCGCTCCAGCCTTTTTAATGGCTACTTTAACACCCGAGCTTTCTAGATGAAGTTCACAGATGTCAGTTTCGTCCAGCATTTTAATTAATTCTTTAATTTCTGTAAGATTCACTTTTTTACCCTCCTTTGATTCTGCCTGTCCGGATGCTTTTCCTCCTGCGTGTTTAGGGGGAATATCGGTTTCTTGCTGCTTCTCTATAACATCAGGTTCAGGTGTAGCATCTTCCGTATCTAAACCTCTATTCTGCCGCCACTCAAGAAATTTCTTTGCAACCTGCGGGAATAAAGCATAGGATAATACGTCTTCTTCTGATTTAGCTAGCTTTTCAATTTCTTTTCTTATTGTATCCATTTTAGGCAGCAGTAAGTCAGCAGGCCGACAATTGATAATATCTTTCTTATTCTCGCCAAGAATTTTTTCAATTATCTCTTCTTTTATGGCAACAGGCGGCTTGCCGTAATGGCCTTGTATATATGCCCTTATCTCACCAGGTACCATTTTATATCGTTTCCCGGCAAGTACATTTAGAACAGCCTGTGCTCCAACGAACTGACTGGTCGGTGTTACCAGTGGTGGAAAGCCCAGGTCTTCCCTTACTGCAGGTATCTCGGCCAAAACATCATGTATCCTGTGAAGAGCCTTCTGCTCCTCTAACTGGGAAACGAAGTTTGAGATCATTCCTCCGGGAACCTGATGTTCAAACACCCTCATATCAGTAATTCGGGTAACTCCCCGTTCAAAGCCATACTTTTTCCGAAGATCTTCAAAATATTTGGAAACCTCAAATAAAGTGTGAATATCCAGTCTTGTATCATGTGGGGATTCCTGAAGTACCCTTACGACAGTTTCTACCGGCGGCTGTGAAGCACCAAAAGCCAATGGAACAGCTGCAGTGTCAATAACATCAACTCCGGCATCAGCGGCTTTTAAATAAGCTCCTACAGCCAAACCTCCTATGTAATGACTATGAAGCTGGATAGGAATATCGAGATGTTCTTTAATAAGCTTAACCAAATCATAAGCAACATAAGGGGAAAGCAGACCTGCCATATCTTTTATACAAATTGAGTCTGCACCAAGCTCTACCAATTCCTTAGCGGTTTTCAGATAGTATTCCAGCGTGTGTACAGGACTTATAGTATAAACAACAGCAGCCTGAACATGGGCTCCTTCTTTTTTTGCAACCTGCATTGGAACTTCAAGGTTCCTGAGATCATTTAGAGCATCGAATATACGGATAATATCTATCCCGTTTTCTACAGACTTGGCAACAAAACTCTCTACAACATCATCCGGGTAGTGCTGATAACCAACCAGCGACTGACCCCTTAAGAGCATCTGCAGTGGGGTTTTTGTTATAAGTTTTTTTAGTTTGCGAAGCCTTTCCCATGGATCTTCATTAAGAAACCTAAGGCATACATCAAAGGTTGCCCCACCCCAGACCTCCAACGAGTGATAACCAACCTGGTCAAGCTTTTCAGCTATAGGAATCATATCCTCAGTCCTCATCCGGGTGGCCCAAAGGCTTTGATGAGCATCTCTTAGAGTGGTATCGGTTATCTCAACTTTATGCGGTTTGACCATTCATAATCCCTCCTGATGTTTGTTCTAATTATCACAAACCGTTACCGTTTTCTCACAACATAAAATCTCAGGTTGAGGAAATTTCAACCTGAGAAACAGCCAATATGTTTTCTGCCTTTTTAATTATATGCGCTGTTACTTATTATTTCAATATTTTTAAGTCAAGTATACAATATTACGAACTGTATACAAAGAATATAAAAACAATAAATAAGACGGGGGAAGTCCCGTCTTATCATCAAGTTTTTCGGATTACCTTTATATGTTTCTCGTCAAATCCAGTTATTCTTGAGGCGATTTCAACGATTTTATTTTTGTCGATCGTCGTGAGGATTGGTACCTGAACTATTATCGTCACTGAATTTTCATCTGTGACCGCTACAGCATCTTTGAAGTTTTCTGCCTTTAGAAGGCTTTCTAACTTCATTTCAGTCTCTATGGTTTTAGTAATACTCAATAAACGTTGTTGAGCCTCTTTTTTGCTTTCTTCCAACGAATTTTGATTATTCACAATTTCCCTTAACCAGTCAACCTGCTGGCTTCTGGTACGGTCTCTATCTAAGCGGTATTCCACAAAAAAGTCACTTTGCCTTGCTTCACTTATTTTTTGCTCCTTTTCGCTGGGCTGCCCGCTTGCATTCTTTGCTTCTGCATCTGCTTCCTCAGAAGTACTCTTTAAACCACCTGAATTATTGTCTTTTTCCTCCGACCTTTCACTCCCGGTTAAAGGACTCAGGGCTACCCCCTCTGCTCCACCTTTATGTTCACCGAAACTCATTGTCATCTGATATAATCCGATAGCTACAAAAAGTATTCCAGTGATTACGAGAAAATACCAGGCCGATTTTTTTCTAAGAAACAAGGGCTTCATTTGATCACCTGCTTTCTTTTTGTAAAACAATAACCCGATATAAGGGAATATCAAGATAGACCTGCGCTGCTTTCATCACATCCGCTTTGATAGTAGTATCCTGAACGCCTTCAGCCAGCACAATAACCCCTTTTACCTCCGGTTTCATTTCTTTTACCACCACAGGATCTTCCCTGCTGCCTTGGCTCTCCCGTACCAATACCATCTGGTCCTGCTGGTTTGTTTCTGTAATGGTACGGTTGCCACCTCGCTGATCATGTTCCTGTGTATTCTTACTATCAACACTTTTGTTTATTGCAAAGTCTTTTTCTGCAGTTGAGGCCAAATTGATAGTAACTTTTACTTCTCCTACGCCATCAATTTCACGAAGAACTTCTTCGAGGTTACTGGCCATAGTTTTTTCTAGAGATGAAATATCTTGAGAGGAATTAATACTTACGTTTTGCCCATCATTTTTTTCTGTTATTCCTACACTGTTTGATTCACCGGTCGGACTTTCAGGAGAAAATAGATTGGCAAGTACCATGAGCAGTATACCAGCAGCAGCAATTATCATAAGGGTATTCAGTTTTTTCATGACAGGGTGATTGGAGATTTCAGATTCTCCCTGTTTAAATCCAAGGAATTTTTTGACCGATTCCCAGAAGTTATGCACTTGTTTCGCCTCCTATTTATTAAACTGTATCTGTTCGGGGTCAAGCCCATAAAAATCTGCTACTATTTTCCGTAATCCTCCGCTGTTATCTGCCTTCATGGCTTTCTCACCGTCGTCCTTCTCCGTTTCCGTAGTTATCTCATTAACATTAACTTCGATACCGCTAATCGGATTTTTTTCTGAGTCAGAAACAGCGCCTGGTTTATTATCCGTATAAATAATTATGTTTTTGATCTGCCCAAAGTTTTTTGCCTCCGGCTCCTCTACTATTTCTACTTTGACTGCCGTGGCACTAACTCCCTGGTATAATCCTACAAGACCCATTATTTGTTTTGATAATTTATCCCTATACTGTGCTGCGGCCTTTTCTTTATCGTTGTTTGCTATTTCTTTTCCCCTCTGAATTAGAGATTCTGTTTCAAGAGCAGTAGGGCTGATTTCGTCAAAAACGTCCAGGTCTAACCCATGTCTCACAAGTGTTAAAACCGGATTAAGAACAGCCAAAATCACAAATAACCCAATAACAAGGTTTACATACCTCTTCATATCACTTCTGGGCAGAACTATTTCCAGAAATGCTGCAAGCATCAATACAATCACTATATTTTTTACCATCATTCGCAAAGTTTCCATAATCCTCACCCGAAATATGTACGACTTAACGCAGCATAATACTGAAATCACCCGCGCCAACCACTATTGCAATAACAAAAAAGAACATAATTCCAACGGAAGTAACAGAGGCAAACACAAGAGTTAGTGCATTTCCCATTGTATTGAGCGATTCTCCAATAAGTTTGTCACCTATTGGCTGAATAATGGCCCCGGCAATTTTATAAACAAGCATAAGGGACACTATTTTCAATACCGGAAAGGCACAGATAAAAAATACTGCCAGAATCCCAACCAAGCCTACAGCGTTCTTCAAGAGGAGCGAAGTGCCCACCACCGCCTCAAGTGTATCGGAGAGAAGTTTACCTACTACTGGTATAAAGACCCCAATACCAAACTTTGCAGTCCTCATTGCAACACCGTTTGCAACTGAACCTGCAATACCCTGAACAGCCAGAAACCCTATAAACACTGTAAAAAAAAGCCCTAAAAGCCCGATACTCCATTGTTTTAGCATTGTAGCCAATTTAGATACCTCTACTCTTGAAGTAACATTGTTAGCCAGTCCCAAAACAACTGCAAAAAATATAAGTGGGAATACCACATTTTTAATAAGGGTGCTGATTGTGCTTAAAACCATAAATGTCACTGGATGAAAAAGTGCTGCAGTTGTTACATTTCCCATGGCAGTTAATAGGGTTAATAGGACTGGTATAATTGAATGCATAAAAGAAACCATATCCTCAATAGCCTCCCGTCCTGTCTGAATTGCCATGGTGAAGGAACCAAGAGCAAGAGTCAGAAGGACCATAAAACAGACATACCAGGCAGCTTTACCAACAGTACCCTTTTCAAAAGAAGTCTGTACATTTTGTAGTACAGCACATAAAACCGCCAGAATTAAGAGCTGGCCTAAAAGTCTTGAGTTTGCAACAATTTCCCGAAAAAGAAACTTGAGGAGTCCCTTAAATACGGTGGCAGCGCTAAGTCCCAACTCACCTTTGGCGAGTTTACCCAAAATTTCCTTCAGATTAATCTCAGGCATGTAATTACTTAAATCCGAGTTTATCTCCTCCAAAAATTGTTCCACTGCTGCAAAATCTCTCCCGCTCAGTTTTTCCTCTAATTCTTCTTCAAGTGCATTCGATAATCCAACTTGACCGCTTTCATCTGCGAAGCCGGATGATTCTGCTGCCAATGCCTGGTAAGAGTGTCCAATAAAGAAAATTAATGAAATTGTCAATGCAAGGCTAAGCGCTATGAGGAGCACAATTTTTCTCATTATCATTTTCACCCCTCACGGAAGCAGTTTCAGAAGAAAATCAAATACAGCGGCTATTATCGGGATAGCCAGCACAATTACAATGACTTTGGCGGCAAATTCTATTTTTGACGCTACCGCACTCTCTCCGGCATCCCTGCATATCTGTGCACCAAATTCAGCTATGTAAGCCACTCCAACTATTTTAAGAATAGTGCCCATGTAAAGAGTACTGACATTTGACCTTCTGGCCAGTTCCTGCATAAGGGATATTACAGAATTTATCTTCCCGAGCATCATAGTAAAGATGACTGCCCCAACAATTATGCTGAGCTGAACAGCCAGTTCAGGGCGCTGCTGTCTGATTACAACTATCAACACAACGGCAACTATTGCCAATCCAACAATTTTAACAATCTCCAATGCCCCCACCTCTTAATAGATCCGGAAAACTGACCGGACTGTTTCAAAAAGATTTGCAATCTTTGGAATTACCATTGCCAAAACTACTACTATTCCTAACAAAAGTGTTGAAAAGGCGAATTCATCCCGCCCGGCCTGTTTTAATACTGTATAAATCACAGTGATTACTATGCTGATCCCAGCCAATTGAAAAATCAAATCAGTATCCATAATGTTTTTACCTCCCCCAATTGTCTAATATAAAATCAAAATCAAAAGCAGTCCGCCCAAAAAACCCATATATCGAAACACAGTCGAGTTCTTTTTAGCTGCTGCTTCTGCCCGAGCCGCCGCAAGCTTCAACTGGCTTCTTGCAAGTTCAAGATGTTTAGCCTGGTCTTCTCTGTCAGACACACCAAGAGATGTCCCAAATCTTTTCAGAATCAGAATATCACTGTCATTTAAGACGCTCTCTTCCTGAAACGCTCTAAGAGCACTATTCCACGCCTCTCCTGCAGTCACCCCTTCCATCTTCCCGAGCTCCAATGCAGTTTTTTTAAACAAATCCGAGATCTCAGGGTCACAGCACTGTGATACATGTACCATGGCTTCGCTAAGGGGAGTAGCGCCATATATGATTTCTGTCTCCAGCAGCTGCAGCGCAGAATCCATTGCTATCAGGTGTCGGGGCCTTTTTTCGTAAACTCCGGCCCAAGTCATTCCCATGGTCCCACACGCGGCAAGAGTCATACAAATACCTATTGTCTTAATCACAACACTCACCTCGCAAAAGACTTAGCTCACTGCCATTAATGATTTTTTCTATAGTTCCCACACCATTAGACCTACCTAAAATAATCATTCTTTGAAAAAATCCTTTTTCCATTATTTCTTTTAGAACCGGTCTCTTTAAAATCTCTTCAGGACTGGACCCGTGTGCTGTGGTAAGTACTTTTATTCCGGCATTTAACGCCTCCTCCAGTGCTAAGGCATCTTCCTGCCGTCCTATTTCATCAGCTGCAATAACCTGTGGGGCCATAGCCCTAATTAACATCATCATTCCTTCAGCTTTAGGACAGCTATCCAAAACATCGGTTCTGATTCCTACATCCTTTTGTGGCACACCGTTAAAACATCCGGCGATTTCTGAACGTTCATCCACTACTCCAACGGTACAGCCTTTGAAGCTAAGATCAGGGATGCCGTTACTTAACTGCCTGATTATATCTCTGGCCAGAGTTGTTTTACCGCAGCGGGGCGGCGAGATAATTATCGTATGACAGAACTCTTTTGATACAGTGTCAATCAGGTACGGCATAACTTTATCTGCAACCCCGGGAATCTCTCGGGCAATTCTCATATTGATTCCGGAAATATACTTTATTGTCCTTACCTTTCCGCGGTCAACCACAACTTTTCCTGATATCCCCACCCTATGCCCTCCCCTAACGGTAATAAAGCCGTTTTTTATCTCTTCCTCAAAGGCATAAATGGATGAACCGCTAATTAACTGAACGGATTTACTCAAATCATGGTCAGTTACCACAACCCCCAATTCCGGCAAACCGGTAGTCTCTCCGTCAGGGGTAAGAAACATATCATTTCCATTAAGTCCAAGGATAAGGGGTTTACCCTGTCTCAGTCTAATTTCTTCTACTTGAGAGAGGATATCCTCAGGAAGTCCTGAGACAATTTCTCTTAGTTGATTAGGAAGGATGGGGAAGATTTCACGGAAAACTACAGCGACCGCTGGTTTACCCGTAATATTGTTATCACTGAATGTTACAAATGACATACTTTGTCCCTCCTTCTTTATATTCATATTGAAGGGTTGTTCGTTTTATGATTAAAAGTTTACGTAAAAAATGGGAATGTCCCATAAGTATTAACTTATGGGACGCTCCCATCACGGCGGTACTACATTAATTTATTCCAAACGGTTAGTTTTAAACAAATGAAGCCAAAACTTACTTTTGAATTCCCAGCAGGTCTTCGGTTTTTTCACTTATGAACCTGTATGAATCAAATACACCCTGATTATAAAATTCCGGAGCCAGCTTTTCTGTAAAGAAGTCTAAAATAAAAACGGCAGCCAATTCTCCTATTTCCTCGTTTCTTTCGTTAAAAAAGTAACTTTTGATTTCCTCTATCATAGCTTGCTGCTTCTCTTTACTTAGCTTTATTTGGCTGCTCATTGTATTAACCTCCATTCAGTGGACTATTCTGAGGTTGTTTAGGTTGGTATGCAGTAATCTTCATTAACATGGCTGAGCCGACTGCCCCCACAAGAGAAACTGTAGAGGCAAGCAGGAATACCTGAGAAAACGAACCAGTGACATCTGCCATAGCACCTGCTGCAACAGGCCCCAGAACCTGCCCAATACCAAAAAACAATGTAATAAACCCAAGCGAGGCCGGGGCTAATTGGGGACCTAACAGATCTCCACAGGCAGCCGACATAATTGCAGGTATACTCCACGCAGTTATCCCATAGAGTACCGCTGAAATTACGAAATAAGGAGATGTGGTGCCAACTGCAAACATGGAAAAAGCCAGCGAATGGATTAGGTACAGAATCATAAGGGTTTTTGGTCGCCCGAATGAGTCTGAAATAGTACCCCAAATAAGGCCTGATAATACACTAAATCCTCCCATCACCATAAACAGTCTTCCAGCAGCCAAAGCTGTAAATCCTGCATTTGATACAAGATATTTTACGAAAAAAGTCATGAAAATAATATAAGAAAAACCGAAGGCTGTATATACCATTCCCAGAAACCAGACCGGAGCTGAAAAATAAACCTGCTTCCAATTAGTGCTTACCATACCTGATGCCGTAATAGTTCCATTACTTTGGCCAATAGGCTCCAATCCAATTTCGGCAGGTTTGTCTCTAAGAAATATATACGAGCCCACCGCAAGAACCAGTGTAATGCTTCCAAAAATAATCCAGCAGATCTGCCAGGCTTTTTCTCCGAAAGCCGTCATTATTCTAGGGACAATAAAACCGGTTACAATTAGTCCAAAAGATGAACCCGATACAGCAATGCCAGCTGCCATACCACGCCTTTTTGCCGAAAACCAGGCCGGCCAGAGTCCCATCACAGCTATGTTTACAGCACCGCTCCCCACACCTGTTATTACGCCGAATATCGCAATATAAAAATAATCATCGGACAAACCCGTAAAAAGCATTCCTGCCCCGGCAAATATCAGACCAATTGCCGCTACACGCCTGCCGCCATAGCGTGATGCCCAGGCACCCCCAACGATAGCCAAGGCTAAATACCCCGCAAGGCCAATCGAAGCCAGTAAACCAGCCTCCCCATTATCCATCCCAAGGTCGGCTTGCATAGCCGGAAGTACCATTGAATAACCAAACCGGGCAAGTCCCAGTGCACCAAAAATCGCCACTGTTCCCATGATGAGTACAGCCCACCCATAGTGTAACTTAAGTCTTTTAGTTCTCATAAAATTCTCCTCCGTCCTACAGTTTGCGCACATAATTAGCCTTCTCCGTTCTACCGTTTCATTCTCCCATGTCATTTTATAACCTTCAGATTTATGTTAACTATTAATAAATCCCTTGCATATGCTGACGAACATCATTCGATGACGGACATTATCATGTATTTATGGGATACGACATGGCCCCAATGTATGAAAGTGTACCAAGGAACTCGTGGATCTTTACAGGCCAAATATATCGCAAATAAATTAGTTTTTATTTCCTTCACTTGCTTTTTCCATGAATTCAAAGAAACCATAGCACTCCACCCATGTTTATACCTACCCTTTTTCTTTTTAGCCTTAATCTGCCGTTCTTCATACATTTCTCTAACCCACACATGAACAGATGCTTTCCTTTGTTTCAATGCATCAAATTTTTTATCTTCGACTAAAATCACCTTTTTCCTCCCTAACTGAAATATCTTGGTTTGCGCCGCTTTACAAACCTTCCAATTCCCCTCTTCCCCTACCACGGCAAAAACCCGGAACACGGACTTAGTTTTTGGAAAACCTCTTACAAATCTTCTTTTCTCACGCCCAGCGCCCCCCAAGCCGCATAACAGCGGCTTTTTCTTTCAGAGAATCTTTGATAATAGTCCAGGAGGGGACAGATTTTTCCGGGAACGGCGAGTCTGCCATCCGCTCGTCGGAGATCCGCGAATGCGGGATCCGGTAACGAGCTGAGGTGTTGCCGCCGTGGAGGAAACATCTGTCCCCTCCTCGCCCGAGTATCCTTAAAGGTTCCTAAAGTAAAAAAAGCCTCTGCTATCGGCTTAAAAGCACCCACAAAAAAAGCCCGCACCATTGCGGGCATGTCCTAATTACAGGTCTTCATTGATCTGCAGCTCATCCTCATAGAAATCACTAAGTGTTTCATCATCATTCATGTACACTACCTCGTCACAGTTGGGACAAGTTACTTCGATAAGGTCATCATCGTCCAATATTTCCGATTCAAAACACACTGCTTCGCGACACTTGGGGCATTCCACCTCAACCATGTCATTCATTTCAATTTCTTCAGTCCCAAAAATGTCACCTTCCAAGTCAAAGAGGTCTTCATCGATGGTTTCTACATATTCCTCCAAATCTTCATGGGCAACTTCGATGTCTTCAAGCTGATCTGCAACTTCTCCCAATAGTTCGATAATCCCACTAAGTACCTTACCTTCTTTTGTCAGATCATCAATATCCAATCCTTTGGTCAAACCCTGGAGGTAAGCTATCTTTTCCCTCAAATTCTGCAAATAAATAACCCCCTTCAAATAGTTAGGACTACTAGCTCCTACTAGTATAACTATTTTAGGGGGAATTTAAACCTAAGTATTAAGTATATTGGAATATGTTACGCACGCTTCAGATAAGCACCGCTACGGGTATCAATCTGAAGTATATCGCCAACTTCCACAAAGAAGGGTACCTGTACCACTGCTCCTGTCTCAAGGGTCGCTGGTTTTGAACCGCCGGAAGCTGTATCACCTTTGATTCCGGGATCTGTAGCAGTCACTTCAAGTTCAACCATATTGGGGAGATCGACACCGATAACCTCGGACTCGTATTGAACTACATGAACATTTGTATTTTCCTTTAGATACTTAACAGCGTCTCCGAGTTTCTCCTTAGTTATAGAAATCTGATCATAGGACTGGTTATCCATAAAATTATAACTCTCTCCGTCATTGTACAAATACTGCATTTCACGACGCTCAATGCGGGCTTTTGATACTTTTTCACCAGCGTTAAAAGTACGCTCAACTACTCCGCCGGTTCTGGCATTTTTAAGTTTGGCACGAACAAAAGCAGCACCTTTACCGGGCTTGACGTGTTGGAAGTCAATTACAGTAAAAACATCACCATCAATTTCAATAGTAACACCGGTTTTAAAATCATTAGTAGAAATCATTATTAAGTTATACCTCCTCAATTATTATGTATGTTTTTGGGGTGTTCAGCAAAACTACCGAACCCCTTGGCTACTGAAGCTGTATTAGTTTTTTTGTGGATGTGGAAAGTATTTTACACCCTACCGGTGTCACCAGGACGAGGTCTTCAATACGCACACCGCCCCATCCGTTCAGATAAACTCCCGGTTCTACGGTTATTACCATTCCCGGTTCAAGAACTGTATCATCTCTTGGTGATAAGCTTGGACTTTCATGTATCTCAAGCCCTACACTGTGCCCCAACCCATGCCCGAAATTAGCGCCATATCCTTCATTACTTATGATATTCCTTGCGGCAAAATCAACATCAGAACACTTTATTCCCGGTTTTAGCACCTCAAGAGCTTTCATCTGGGCCCTTAAAACCAAGTTGTAGATTTCTTCTTGCTGCCTGTCTGGTTTACCGACAACAACGGTCCTGGTCATATCAGCATGGTAACCTTGAAAAACAGCACCAAAATCAATTACTATAAGGTCCCCTTGCTCTATTTCCTTATTGGAGGCAATACCGTGTGGAAGCGCTCCCCGATATCCCGAAGCCACAATGGTGTCAAATGCCGGCTTCTCTGCCCCATTCTGTCGCATGAAGTATTCAAGTTCCAGCGATATTTGAGATTCTTTTACACCTGGCTTAATCTTGTCCACTATATATCCAAAAGCCTGGTCAGTTATCTCTGCAGCCTTTTGTAATAAGCTGATTTCACCAGAATCCTTAATCCTTCTGATTTTTTCTATAACCTGGTGTAATGGATATAATTCGGCATCTGGTATTTTCTTTTTATATAAATCATACTCATGGTATGTAACACTATCGTCTTCAAAACCAACTTTTTTTAAGCCGAGTTCCTTTACTTGTTCGGCAAGGGTATCAACTGCCAATCCTGTTTGCTTTACTATCTTAAAACCCTCTGTTTCATGGGCAGCCTGCTCAATATATCTAAAGTCTGTAATCAGAATATTACTCTTTTCAGTGACAAGCAGAATAGCATTACTCCCAGTGAAACCGCTCAGATACTGCCAGTTCTGTTGTTTTGTCACTATTACCCCATCGACGCCATTTTCCTGAACAGCGGCTCTTAGTGCTTCAACCCGTTTCCTCATCAGTACCTCATCTGCTTATACTATTTTTTAATATTTTCTGCCACTGCACGCAATCCCAGCATGTAACTCAAAACCCCAAAACCGGAAATCTGTCCTACACAGACCGGAGCGAGAACAGATACCTTTCGGAATTCCTCCCTGCTGTGGATATTGGAAAGATGCACTTCCACACAGGGAATTTTCACTGCTGACAAAGCATCACGCAGTGCAATACTATAATGAGTAAAAGCGCCGGGATTAAATAAAATCCCGTCAACTTCATTCATGGCTTGATGAATCCGATCAATCAGCTGACCCTCTTGATTAGACTGGAAAAAGTCCAAAGTTACACCAAGCTCTTTGGCTAAATCAGTTAGGCTGCCATT
Source organism: Thermincola carboxydiphila (assembly GCA_016841045.1). Classification (GTDB taxonomy): domain Bacteria; phylum Bacillota; class Thermincolia; order Thermincolales; family UBA2595; genus JAENZX01. The sequence continues at coordinate 63,728 of JAENZX010000003.1, read as the reverse complement.
AATCTGGTCCAGAGTAACACTGCCATATACATCAGGCTCCCTTGTTCCCAGCAGGTTTAAGTTTGGACCGTTTAAGACCAGCACTTTAGCCAAAATTATCACCCTAATCTAAAATATTCCACCTGCAATTTTATCATAAATTTCGAGGTTTGAATAGTATTTATTCTACAAAACCGGCTCTAGGAACCACTAACCGTCATCTTTGCAATACGGACTGTAGGTGAACCTTTACTTCCAAAAAACGTCAAATCAGATCCAACCCCTTCGACTTCCTTAAGTAGTTCGAGAATATTCCCGGCAATTGCCACACCACGAACAGGTCTGGTTAGCTTTCCGTTTTCAATCCATATTCCTGCAGCACCAACGGAAAAATCCCCTGAGATTGGATTTGCCGTATGCATCCCCATAACATCTGTTATATAAAGGCCTGAAGAAATATCTTTAAGAATCTCATCAGAGCTGTAAGGCCCCGGTTCAACATAAAAATTTGTAGTTCCAACTTCCGGAGTTCCTTTAAAAGACCCCCGTATACCATTTCCTGTAGAATTAACGCCATCTTTGGCAGCGGTATATGTATTATGAAGGAAACTCTTCAGTTGACCATTTTGAATCAATACGGTTTTTGAAGTAGGTACACCTTCCCCGTCAAAGGGTGCCGAAGAAATGCCACCAGGCAGTGCACCATGGTCTACAATTGTAATCTTTTCTGATGCAACATTTTGACCAACCTTCCCACCGAAAAGAGACTTGCCCTTTTGTACTGCCTCCGCAGAAAGAGCCGGTGCAATAACTCCGAGAAAATTAGTTGCCACATATGGATCAAAAACAATTACTGCCTTCTGAGTGTCCACCGTAGTTGCCCCAAGCTTACGCACAGCTTTTTCTGCTGCTTCCCGGCCAACTCTTAGGGGATCTAATTCGCTGAAGTTAAGGGTAAGCTTTAGAGCAAAGCCGGTTTGGTTGTCACCTTTTTCTTCTGCTACGAGGTCAGCGTAACATCCGCAGTAGGCTCCCCGGTAATCGGCCGAAATCCCAAGTGAATTAGCCAGGATTACCTCATACTCTGCGTCAAAATAAGAGGAACGTTCAGTTATAGTGATTCTGGCATCTGACTGCCTAGCAGCCTGTTCAATTGATTTGGCTATGTCTATTTTTTCCTCCACAGGTATTTTCGAAATTTCCGGGTCAAAAAGATCAATGGAAGCATATGAACCACCCGGCTTGGGCATAGAATTAAACTCATCAGAACTGGTTTTATCAGAATTAGCTAGCGCCTGCCTGATAATTTCATCAACAGCAGTCTGACCCAGGTCTGAGGTATAAGCGAAACCAATTCGCCCACTCCTAAATATTCTGACCCCAAGACCCATGTCTTCAGCCAGCTTAAGAGTTTCCACTTTACCGCCACTTACATCTATACTTAAATCTTTGGATTTTATCAGAAATGCTTCAGATTGGTCTGCTCCCAACTGCCGTGCTTTCTGAACAACATTTATAGCTAAATCTTTTAAATTGATAGCCATCGTCGCACCATCCTTTCTATCTCTAAAGTAGTATAATTCAATGGAAGTAAGAATATTCCTTCAGGGAATAAAGAGAGGATATCAGAAGAATATGAAACCCCGTGAATATCACGGGGTTTTCATTTGTTTTAGTCTATCAGTTAGTTGTTTAGGCATAACAATCTCAGTTTTATTGTAGTCTAACGGGACTGAGACACTCTTAAAATCCATTGTCTTAATTCCAAAAAATGATACTGTCGCACGCACTTCATAACGACTGACCAGAAAATTATTTTTTGAAATCCAAAAGAGCTGCTTTAAATCCTTGAGTTCAGCTCCTATAAGCTGTGGCGGCAAAGCCTTGGTAAGTTCGGAAACCGCGTTTTCATTGGGTATTATCTGAACTGTCACCGTATCCGCAGTTTGTTCTGTTTCATTCTTAACTACCGAAATATCCTTAGCCTTTACATTTGCTTTTAATAGATTTTCAACAGGATCGACCAAATTCACCTGTCTCCAGAAAAAACCCAGAAATGGTTTTAGTGTAGGTTCCTCTGAAGGCACTTGCCAACTATCTTTAAGTGGATTATACAATATTATAGTTTCTCCCTGGGCATACATAGCCGCTGTTCCTGTCATGTTTGGCGCACTCCAGGAAAAATCCATCAACTGTCGGTTAGGTTCATCTCTGACTACCTTGTTATCAATGTCAACTTTTATTTGGTTTCCCACCGTAATTTCTGTTTTATATTTGTAGTTTTTAACATCATCCATTTTTTCCTGGGATGCTGCAATCACATCAACTGCATTATCAAATTCCAGGGACTGTTTACCATTCTGCCATGGACTCCAAATCCATAGCGTTAAAACTAAAGCTAAAGCCAGAGCATACATTACCCAACGGTTTATTTTCATGTTACCTCCTATCAAAAAAAACTTTCATAGATATAGATTATGCCGCTTTCTTTTAATTAGAATACAAAAAACTCAGGCCTATCTTAGCACCTGAGTTACCTAATTGGCAGATTTGGCGATTCTTTTTATCTTCGTATCTGTAATAATACTGCATTTTCATCACAGTTCGGAAATTTCGGGCAGTTTATACACTCCTGCCATACCTTATGTGGAAGAACATCTTTTGATACAAGAGTGAAACCACACTTCTCAAAGAAACCAAGTTGGTAAGTAAGTGCAAATACCTTGGGAATGCCGAGTTCCCATGCCTCTTTGACAAAGTGAGTAACCATACCTCTCCCAATACCCTTTTTTGCATAGCCTGGCGCGACAGTCAGAGCTCTTATTTCAGCAAGGTCTTCCCACAAAATGTGAAGTCCTCCCGCGGCAAGTATCTTACCATTTTCCTCAGCAACCGTAAAATCCCTGATAAACTCATAAAGCATTGTCCTGGAACGGGCCAGCATCAGACCTTCGTTTGCATAATGTGTTATCAGGCCATGTATAGTTTCCACATCACTTATCCTGGCTTTCCGAAATATCATTGCAGTAACACCTTTCATATGTAGTGTAGCAATTAATTATATCACCACATATTAAGGTTCATCAATGAAAATTTTTACTCTGACGTTTACATCCGCCGTATCCTCTTTATCTGTGGACTCCCATCATCACCATGGGCAGTTCCGCCGACGATAATTTCAGGAATATGCATGGTGGGCTGTGCGTCTGAAACCGGGACACCCTGCCCGTCTTTACCACAGGTCCCTATGGTGTAGCCCAAATCATTTCCAACCATATCTACCTTTTGTAATACCTCAGGCCCATTTCCCGTCAGTGTAGCTCCCCTTACCGGCCCTGCAATATCTCCGTCTTTTATTAGATAACCCTCAGCGACATCAAATACAAAATCACCGTTAGTTGTATTAACCTGACCCCCGCCCATTTTTTTAACCAGCAAGCCATTCTTCACGTGCCCGATTATTTTATCAGGGTCATCCTTGCCCGGGGCAATATAGGTATTTGTCATTCGTGGTATTGGCTTATCCTGGTATGACTCCCGCCTTCCGTTACCTGAAGAAGGCCGGTTCTCTTTCATGGAAGTTAGGCGGTCATACATATAATCCTCAAGTATGCCATCTTTTATCAGGATTGTTTTCTGACCGGGAGTTCCTTCATCGTCGAATCGAAAGAATCCGTATTTTGTTTTTATTGTTGCATCATCAATTACAGTTATTACATCAGAAGCTACTTTTTCACCTTTTTTATTGCCATAGACCGAAAGCCGCTTCTGAACCAAGTCTGCTTCAAGCCCGTGTCCACAAGCTTCATGAACCATTGTTCCCCCTGCTTCGGCAGCCATTACGACCTGCATCTTACCGGCAGGAGCTGGTTTAGCTTCCAGCATCTTTACTGCCCTGCCTGCTGCTTCACTGGCGACCACTTCAGGAGATGCTTCATCAAACAGTTCAAACCCTACAAACCCACCAACAGCATTATAACCTGTCTGAATAACCCCCTCATCGGCTGCCACTGTATTTATCATAAATCTTGTTCTCACTCGCTGATCCTCAACATAATCCCCGAGAGAGTTGGCAATTACTACATTTTGAATGACATCTGCTACTCCAACACTAACCTGCTTGATGCGGCTGTCAAATTCCCTGGCAGTCTTATTAGCCCTGTTAACCATATTAACCTTATCATCAATATTAACTTTATCAGGCATAGAGGTAACTTCAAACTCTACCGGTGAACTAATCTTATTTAAATTAATATTAATACCTTTACTACCTCCCTCAGAGGCACTGCTAACAACTCTGGCGACCTCGGAAACTCCTTCTTTAGTCAAATCATTTGTATACGCGTAAGCTGTTGTGTCACCTGAGACAACCCTAATTCCGGCTCCCGCGTCAATACCCGAGTTGATTCTCTCTATTTTATCGGCCTCGCATCCTACACCAGAAGTTCTCTTCTCCTCAATAAAAATATCAGCAAAATCCCCACCTTTAGCCAAAGCTAATTGAAGAACTTCCTGCAAATCCCCTTTTGATAACACGGGAACACCTCCAACAGTTTCTCCGATTTATTTTTTCCCTAATTTACCGGACTATACTCTTTTATTTGCTTATATAGTTAGGCTTCGGCCGGTAATAGTAATATTAATCGTTGCCTGTTAAACGTTCTGTAAGAATCTCGGTAAGTATATCATATGAAATATCAGTGACAATGTTTACCTGGCCAATCTCTTCAGGCAGCACATATCGTACCCTGCCGGCCTTTACTTTTTTATCATGTCCCATAGATTCAATTACATCATCAACGCTTAGCTTCTTTGATTTAACCGGTAATTCATAAAGATTTATAACCTTTTCAATGCGTTCCCTTACTGCTGAATCCAACATTTCAAGCTTTACAGCAGCATCGGCCGCTGTTACCATCCCAATCGCTACAGCTTCGCCATGAATATATCTCTTGTAACCGGTCAGGGCTTCTAAGGCATGACCAAAGGTATGTCCATAATTTAATATTGCCCTAATACCTTGTTCAGTTTCATCCTGTTCAACAACCCTGGCTTTTATGCTGCATGAAGTCTCTACAATATGAATCAATGCTCCGGTATCCATTTCTTTAATAAGTGTATGGCTTTCCTCCAGGTAATTAAAAAAGGCCGGGTCCCATATTATCCCGTACTTAATAACTTCCGCCATTCCGCCCCTGACCTCGCGTTGGGCCAGAGTAGACAGGGTTCCCGTATCTGCAAAGACCATTTTAGGTTGGTAAAATGCCCCGATAATATTCTTCCCCTTGGGATGATTTACTGCTACTTTCCCGCCAACACTGCTGTCAACCTGAGCGAGGAGAGTAGTAGGCACTTGAATAAAAGGAATTCCTCTCATATAGGTTGCAGCTACAAAACCGGCTAGATCCCCGATTACTCCACCGCCTAAAGCAATGATGGCACAACTCCTGTCCAAATTATTTTCAAAAGCTATATCGTATAAAAGTCTTGCCGAATCTAGTGACTTGTAGCTTTCACCATCTGGTACTTCTCCAATCGATACCTCGTAGCCGGAACGCTGCAAACTATCAGCTACAACCTTACCATAAAGGTTATTCACTGTAGGGTTTGTAACTACCAGTACCTTTGGCCCGGTAACTTTTCTTTTTACGTATACTCCAAACTCGGGTAAAATATTCTTCCCTATATATATAGGATAGCTCTTTTCACCCAAATCCACAGTTACTGTTTTTTCTGATACAGGGGATCTTGTCATAAAATAGCGCTCCTTTTTAAAGATAATCATGTATACGATTTTACTTTCGCCTAAATTCACTATAAAGCTTCACAATTTCATTAACTATATCCTCAATTGCTCTACCAGTAGTATCAACAACGACATCAGCTTTTGCATAAAAAAACTTTCTTTGGTCCAACAGTTCTTTTATTTTTTCTAATGGATTCTCGGTTTGCAGCAGTGGACGGTTCTTCTTTCCCTTTAACCTTTGGTATGTCGCTTCAGGTGTTGCCGTCAGGCATATTATAATACCATTCTGTTTCAAAACATCCATATTTTCCTGTTTTAAAACTACTCCTCCACCTGTTGCTATAACCTGATTATCATTCCTGCAAACTCTTCTTATAGCAGCCATTTCCTCTGAGCGGAACCTTATCTCTCCATACTTACTGAATATCTCATTAATCGTAAGACCGGTAACCTTCTCAATTTCTTGATCTGTGTCTACAAAGTCCATACCAAGTCTTCCTGCCAGCCTGCGGCCAACAGTTGTTTTACCGCTTCCCATAAAACCTGTTAAAACTAAATTCATTTTTTACACCTGCTTTACGTATTCGACGTAAGATTTAAAGTTACACTTCATTTCCTCGAGACTATCCCCACCAAATTTTTCTCTTAGAACCCTGGCCATTTCAAAAGCAATCACAGCCTCGCCAACAACTGCGGCAGCGGGAACTGCACAAACATCAGATCTTTCAACAGAGGCCTCATAGGGCTCTTTGGTGATTAAATCAACGCTTCGCAGGGGTTTGTACAGTGTTGGAATAGGTTTCATGGCAGCCCTGACAATTATTGGCTCACCATTTGTTATCCCACCTTCGATTCCACCTGCCCGGTTGGTTTCACGATAAAATCCTCTGGATGGGTCATAAAAAATCTCATCATGTACCTGGGATCCGGGAAGTTCCGCTGCTCTTAAACCAAGGCCAATCTCAACACCTTTTATGGCTTGAATACTCATCAGTGCAGAGGCCAACCTGCCATCCAGTCTGCGGTCATATTGGACATGGCTTCCCAAACCAACAGGAACACCGGTCACAATGACTTCAAAAAGCCCGCCCAGGGAGTCCCCTTCCTCTTTGGCTCGGTCTATTAAGGCCTTCATCTTAATTTCAGCTTGATGGTCAGCACACATTAATTCAGAACCAACCAGATTCTTTCTGATTTCATCCAAAGCCAAACCAGAAATCGCAGCAACTTCACTTTCAATCCGAGTTACATGTGCCATAACATCGATTCCAAACTGCTCTACCAGAGCCCTTCCGACGCTTCCTGCCGCAACTCTCACAGCAGTCTCCCTGGCGCTGGCTCGCTCCAGTATATTCCTTATATCCTTATGATGGTATTTAACAGCCCCTGATAAATCAGCATGACCAGGCCGAGGTTTGGTTACAACCCGTTGTTCTATTTTCGCATCGAGGCCTGGTGACATTATCTCATGCCAGTTTTCCCAATCCTTATTTACTACCACCAAGCATATAGGAGCACCTGTTGTTATCCCCCCCCGCACTCCAGCAGTTATCCGAACCTTATCTTTTTCTATCTTCATCCGGCCGCCACGCCCATAGCCTTCCTGCCGTTTTGCAAGCTGAATATTTATATAATCTTCAGTAAGGGGGACGCCTGACGGCATCCCTTCAACAATTGCTGTAAGCTCAGGTCCGTGGGACTCTCCAGCCGCTAAAAATCTCAACATAATTACCACTCCAGTCAATTCTATATTGAAATTATAATTTCATAAAAAAATAGCAAATAACAACCAGCCATTGCCAGTGTTATTTACTATTATGATGTTATTTCCAAGGTATGTCAATGCCAGAGCATTTCACTTAAATACCACGAAATAATGCCATCCATCCCCAGATAAGAAAAAACGCCGGAACCGACAAGAAAAGGTGCAAAGGGAACTGCTGTTTTCCTGTTTTTTCCCAAAAATATCATCAAAAACAATCCATAAACTGCTCCGACAAAAAAAGCCAGTAGAATGGCAGATAATACACCCTTCCAGCCTAGAAATACTCCCATTACTCCAGTCAGTTTAACATCACCAAACCCCAGCTGTCCACGTGATATCACAGCAATCAGAAGCATTGGAATAAACCCTGCAGCGAAACCTTTAAGAATGAACATGAGTCCAATGTCAGAGCGAAAGAAACCCATTAGGATTCCTACAGCAAGACCCAATAATACCAATTTGTCAGGAATTATTTTATGGAGCAAATCAATGAAAGCAATTATTACCAAAAAGGACCCAAAAATTACCACAGCAAGAAACTGTACAGTAAAACCATATTGTAAATAGGCCAGAATAAAGAGGCCACAAAGAAAACAATATGCAGATAGATAGATAATAGATGGTTTGTTAACCTTCATCAGTACTTACACTCTTCTTTATTTGCATCTTATCTTTCAGAAAATCCAGCAGACCTTTATTCCTCTCCTCCGTTAGCTGCTCCTCAACTACATTTTTTTGAATCCTCAGCTCTCTAACTTGCTGAGCAAGCTGCCTGCTTTCAGTTTTGTAATTGTGAAGTTCCTGCATGATTGAAGAAAACATTAACAGTACTGTTGTTTTAAAATTGCCCTCTATTCCAAGTACGCTTGTTAAGGTTCTGTCCATTTCAAGTTTTCTTTTAGCACCTTTTATCGTATATAACTCAACATAGAGAAGTTCTTTAATCATACTTAGAGTTTCCATGTGCTTTTGGGTAAATCGCTTATGTTGGCCCTTCCTGGCCTTAATGTTTAAAAACTCAGCAAATTCCTTTTCCCAATATCTGATGGTGCTCTGTTCAACCTGAAGAATATCGCTGACTTGTTGAAGTGTTAAAGTAGGTTCCATAGGACGACCTCCTGCGATGTCATTTAAGAAATATATTCACTACAGGAAGTCTAATATCCTTCGAGTTTGGCGGGTTTTTTTCCAACATTTTCCGATAAATTTCGGTGTAATTCAATTTATCTTGTCAATGCCCTTTTAAGGGCATCGCGCATTATCTCGATAGGAGGCTCAATGCCTGTCCACAGTTCAAAAGCAATAGCTCCCTGATAGAGAAGCATACCTATGCCGTTTAAGGTCTTTAAACCTAGCTCTGCTGCTTTGCTTAACAAAAGGGTTTCCCCGGGATTATAAATAAGGTCACATACCATGGCGTGTTCAGGCAATAGACCAACTTCTACAGGAGGCATAACATTTGTATTGGGATGCATTCCAACAGGAGTTGCATTAATTAGAATGTCTGTTCCTTCAAGGCAGCTTGATATATTTTCTTTAACCCAGTTTATTCCGTTCACAGAAATGTTTAGAGAACCTGTAATGGTCTCCGATAATGAATTGATTTCTTCAGCCACAGGTGAAGCAATGGTAATAGTCTTAATGCCAGAGAGCGCAAGTTGTATTGATACAGCCCTTGCAGCGCCGCCAGCTCCAAGAATCATTACCCTTTTTCCAGCGGGGTCGGTTCCACCATCCAGTTTGAGGGATTTAACAAACCCCATGGCATCAGTATTGTATCCGGTTAAAATTCCGTCTTTATTTGTAACTGTATTAACTGCACCTATTAGTCTTGCTTCAGGAGAAACTTCATCAAGGTAGTTAATAACATTACTTTTATGAGGTATAGTAACATTCACTCCCGAAAGGCCTAAACTGCGAATTCCTTCCACCGCTTTCCCCAAAAGATCAGGACTGACCGGAAAAGGTACGTATATACAATCCAACCCCAGACTGTTAAACGCACTGTTGTGCATCATGGGAGAAAATGTATGTTCCACCGGCCAGCCGAATATCCCAAACACTTTCGTTCGTCCATTTACTGATAAAGACATTTTAATTAACCTCCTATTTCAATTCCTATGGGCAAAAACATTTTTAGGCTAATTACTTTTATAATTAGCCGCGGATTACAATGATTGACGCGTATACCAATAGTTCTTAGATTACAGTAATTCGTTTATAAGTCTTCTTTTCCTTTTTAAAAATTTCCTTGAAGAAAGTTTTTTAAAAAGAAAAAAGTGATCCAAAAGGATCACGGAGGAGAGAAAAACTACTATTTAGTGGGTTTGCTGGACAGAGTTAATTGTTTTCAACCAACTCTATGCTTTTATTATACTATATTTCTTTGTCGTATCTACTCGAAACCTGTAATCATCAAAAATTTTTTTTGTTGTAACTGGGTATTTCTATTAGCCCGTTCTTTGACATCCTGTTAATCAAGCTCTTTTCAATTATACGCACCAGTTTGGTTCCCACAAACTCCTTTTTAGTCATGGGGACTACCAGAACAGTATAAAGCCCAAGACGATTTCCTCCATAGATGTCTGTAAATATTTGATCTCCTACCACGGCCGTTTCTCTCTCGGTCGTACCCAAAATCTGCATAGCCTCCATAAATGCTTTGCGGCGCGGTTTTACTGCTCTGGCAATACCCGGTATTCCCAGCGGTTTTAACAGACGTTCAACCCTATTACTTAAGGCATTTGAAACTATACAAAGTTTAAGGTCGGCCCGAATATATGTTTTCAGCAGTTCTGCCATTTCAGACTCCATTACACCTGACCGCCACGGGATTATCGTGTTATCCAGATCCAGAATAATTCCTTTTATCCCTTTATGAAGAAAAAATTCAGGACCAATCTGAGAAAGTGACAGTATATACGCTTTAGGATAAAATTTTCTCAGCAAAATAGTCCCTCCTGTTCTGTTTCCATCATTATTATATCATAGTATCACTGGAATTTAATCAATGATTTAAATATAATAATCCCCCTTGATTCGACGTTTTGCTGCCTTTCTATTGACTTTTTGGGATATTAAAAGCAAAAAAACATAGTTGTTACATATTAGAATAGCAGGAAATTAATTCTATTGAGTCGAAAAACTTAAAAAAAAGTACTTTTACTAATTAATCGGGGGGATGTCTAATGATTAAAAAGCAAAACTTACTGAAGCAATTATTCTTAATCGTTCTTTTAGCCTGCACCTTCGCCGTAGTCGGCTGCGAGGATGTCGAGGACGAAACAGTCCTTCATGAAATAACTGAAACCGGTTCTCCTGTGGCCGACCAGGATCAGAATCAGTCAGTTACAGATTCAAAAACAATCATAGAGGCAACAGCAAGGTATATTGATTCCGGCAAATCCCCAACAATCAGTCCTCAGGATGTTTTCGACAACGTGGTTAACGGTCACAGCAGCGACTATTTTTTGATCAGTCTTCAAAAACCCGAAGACTACGCCAAAGGGCATGTCAAAGGAGCCATTAATATTCCCTATGGCCAGTTTTATAAAAAAGAAACCCTAAACAAAATACCCAAAAATAAAAAAATCGTAACAATCTGCTATACAGGTCACACAGCAAGTCAGGCAGCAATGCTCTTAAACCAGCTCGGTTATGAAGCTTATTCAATGAAATTTGGAATGATTGGATGGACAAGTAATCCTGGTCCAATGGGAACCGTTAAGTTTTTTACCAAACCAGCCGATTACCCTGTTGATGTCACCCCCGTTGATGTCCAGCCAAGCAACAATCTGCCTAATATTAACAGTGGCAAATCATCCAAAGAAGACATCATACTCACAGCCACCGAAAGGTATCTAACTTCAGGTAAATCCCCAACAATCAGCGCAGAAGATATTTATAAGGCTATTACAACCGGAGATAATAACTACTTTCTTGTCAGCCTTCAAAAACCGGAGGATTATGCAAAGGGGCATGTAAAAGGAGCAATAAATATACCATATTCACAATTGGTTAAAGAAAATCAACTTCGAAAGCTTCCCTTAGATAAGAAAATCGTATTAATATGCTATACAGGCCACACTGCCAGCTATTCAACAATGTTTTTAAATCAGCTTGGGTACGATGCTTATGCTCTAAAATTTGGCCAGATGGGCTGGAGCAGCAACACTGCCCCAATGGGAACTGTTAAGTTCTTCACTAAACCGGCCGACTATGAAGTCACAGCAAACTAGCGTAATTTGATATCTAAACTTATGTATTAAAACGAGGAAAGGAAGCTGCCAATGATGAATAAGGTACGTTTCGGATTACAGCTTAAGATTTCAATGTTTGTTGCCCTTGTAGTAATTATAACCAGCGTCGTATTTACTTATTTTGTTCTTGAAAAAGAGACAAAAATGATTTCCAGAGAAATCATAAACAAAGGTATGAGTATTGGTTCAGCTTTTTACGGAATAGCCGTCAACAATGTACAAAACGGCAAATTCTACACTGTTGAAGAAGGTTTTATGACTGTGACCAAATTTAATAAAGATGTCAGCTTCCTTATGCTGCTTGACAAAAATGGAAAAATTATTGTTCACAGTGACAGTTCCAAAAAAGGTACTGTATTAACTGATGATATTACGCAACGCATGAATAAGTCATCAAAACCCGTTTACAGGGTTATTACTAAACCCACGGGCGAAAAGATATATGATATAGCGATTCCTGTAACTGTTGACCTTGAACATTGGGGTATAATAAGACTTGGTCTTTCCAACGCTCTTGCTCAGTATCAAATTAAAGAATCTCGCAACTTTATCGTTGGTCTGGCAGCTATCGTAGTTATACTGGGATTTATCGCTGCCTTACTTCTCGGGAAAACTTTGACAACTTCTATAAAAATCCTTGTTCGTAAAATGGAGCAAATAGCCAGCGGTGATCTGACAGGCGAAATTAATTTAAAATCCACAGATGAAACTCAGCATCTAGCTGATTCAATTAATAAAATGCTTAAAAACTTTAAAACCTTGATTATAGAGGTAAAGCTTGCCGGAGATCAGGTTACTTCTTCCAGTCATAATCTCTCGATTAACGCAGCTCAAACTACTGATTTTACTACCGAGGTAGCACATACCATTGGACAGGTTGCAGACAAAAATTCAGAACAGGCCAAAGATGTTCTGGAAGCAGCACAGGCAATAGAACAGCTTAACCTTGCCATTGGACAAATAGCCACCAGTGCTAATGAACAGTCAAGACTTATCAATACTTCAGTTAATTTAATTAACAGTGTTGCTGACTCGATTCAGGAGCTTGCCTCTAACTCTGATAATATCAATACAATTGCCTCCAAAACCTTTGACGGAGCCCAGGAAGGTATGCTAAAAGTTGAGAGTACTGTAATTTCTATGAAAAACATTAAAGTCAAAGTGGCAGAGACAGAGAACAAACTAAATGAACTATCTTCAAGCTCTCAAAAAATCGGCGAAATTACTATGGTAATTGATGAAATCGCTGAACAAACAAACCTTCTGGCACTGAATGCAGCTATCGAAGCAGCCAGGGCGGGCGATTTTGGAAAAGGCTTTGCCGTTGTAGCAGATGAAGTAAGAAAACTGGCAGAACGCTCCAGCAGAGCAGCCAAAGAAATCGCTAACCTGGTAAAACTTGTACAAACCGATGTTGAACGCTCTAAGACCGCAATGGATGAAGGAGTACGTGAAGTTGACGACGGAACCAAACTAAGTAATGAGGCAAGTTCAGCCTTAAGAAATATCATAAGTCAGATTGATGACGTCAACAGATTAATTGGAGAAATCTCTGATTCTTCACGGCATATCGCTTCGAACAGTGATGAAGTTGTTAATTCTATCACAGGCCTGGCTGCAATTGCGGAAGAAAACAGCGCATCAACTCAGCAGATGGCTGCGGGCAGTGAACAAGCCAACCAGTTAGTAACCAGGATCGCAGCCAGTGTTGAGCAGACTGCTGAACTTTCTGAAAAAGTCTCACAATCAAAGACCAGGATGGTACAGACCTCGACAGAATTGGTTGAATCATCTGCCAACCTTGAGAAATTATCCCAAGGCTTGAAACTGGCAATAGGTAAGTTTACCTCATAGTAGAAGAAACCCTGGACAAAAAACAAGTTCTGTCAATTAATCCACTTAGATGAAGGGAGGAATTGACAGAACTTTTATTTTTATACTATAAAATTAGAAAAATAATTCCACTTACTGATCATACAGTTCTTAAACGATTCTTCCTAAACCGCTTCTTCCATGCGAGTTTTAATAACCTTTTCCAAATCTAAAATAATTACCAGTTTTTCTTCAATCTTGGCAACACCCGAAATATATTCTGAATGTCCCCCTGAGGTAATCATTGAGGAAGGCTTTTCAATAATATCCCCGGCAATCATCTGAACTTGAGTCACACCGTCAACTACAATCCCCACAGTATTATCATTAGCCTCTACTACAACAATTCGGCTGCTTCTTGTAGCATCAATATCAGAAAACCCGAATTTACGCCTAATGTTATAGATAGGAATTACATGACCCCTTAAATTTATTATTCCATCAATCAGATCTCCGGTTCCTGGGATTTGTGTAGTTTGTTGATAAACGATAATTTCCTTTATTTTGTTTATTTCAACGCCAAAGGTTTCTTCTCCCAATTCAAATATTACATACTGATTATCGTTAATAACATCAGACATCATCAACCCCCCTATACCCGGAATCCTGACACCATGTTCTGCAGGTCATGCGCCATTTTCGCCAATTGACTTGAGGATTCTGTAATGCCCTCGACCGAAGCAGTTATTTCTTCTGTGGAAGCAGATGCTTCTTCAGCCGATGATGCATTCTCTTCAGATACAGAAGCTACGTTTTGCATTGAAGAGTTAATTTGCTGGGTTGCAGCTGACATTTGTTGTGTTGCAGCAGTGTTTTCTTCGGTAATAGCCGCAACATTATTTATGGCTTTAGCTACTTCCTGGCTTCCAGACAACACATCATTGATTATCAACATAATTTGATGTACATTATCACCTGCATCCTTGACCCCATCTACTATCTCCTTAAGAGATTGGCCTGCTTCCTGAGCCAAAATAACACCCTGCTCTACTTCGGTAGTACCGATTTGCATGGACTCCACAGCAATTTTAGTACCTCTTTGAATATCGGTAATAAGCTGGGCAATTTCCTTCGTGGCCTTACCTGATCTCTCGGCAAGCTTTCTAACCTCGTCAGCCACTACAGCAAAACCTTTGCCATGTTCACCGGCCCTTGCTGCCTCAATTGCGGCATTCAAAGCCAGTAAGTTAGTTTGCTCAGCTATTTCATCGATAACCTGAATAATTTCCCCGATTTTCTGTGACTGATCACCTAATTCATGAATTTTGTTAGCTGTATCAAAAACAGCTTCTTTAACTTTTATCATACCGTCAACTGTTTTTTCTACAGATTTACCGCCATTTCCAGCAACAACACCGTTTTGCTCAGACACCTGTTTTATATTCTTCATACCTTCAGACATGTTTTCTATCATTTGTACCATGTTATTTACCATATTTGTTGTTGTAACAACATTTTGACTCTGTTCACTTGCTCCCACAGCAACCTGCTGTATTGACTGACTCACTTGATCCATTACGTGAAGAATGTCTGTCACGCTTTGAGCCTGATGGGTTGAACCCATAGCAACCTGCTCAATAGTTTGGGCTACTTGCTGAATTGCATGAGTGGCCTCTTCAGTGTTGGAGGACAGCTCTTCACTGGTTGATGCAACAGATTGACTTGCTGCGGTTATTTGGTGAATCATGTGACGTAGATTTTCCATCATCTTTTGATAAGCATTGGCCAAAATTCCCAGTTCATCTGCGCGATTTATCTCCAGTCTACCGGTGAGATCTCCTTCTGCAGCCAATCCCATGGCAGCAACTATCTTTAGAATTGGGTTAGTCAGACTTCTAGCGAAAAGTAGAGCTCCGACAAATGTTACTATCAATGCTAAGACTCCGACTGCTATCTGTTGAATGACAACTTTCTTGACCTCACTTAGAACTTCTTTTCTGTCTATAACAGAACAAACTACCAATTCACTGTCAGGCACCTGATAAAAAGACATCATCTTTTCTTCACCGTTTAAGGTGTAATCAACTAGTCCCGATTTTTCATCATGTATCCTGTTAATTATTCCTGACGTACCCTTCTCTTTGGATAGGTCTAATGTCATGACTTTACTCTTATCGGGATGGGCAAGCACCAGACCATCCTGATTGGTAACAAAGGTGAACCCTGTTTTGCCTATGAGTGAGTCAGTAATAGGCTTGGTCAATACATTGAATTCCAAAGCAATAGCAGCGACTCCCATGGTTTCTTGACCATTTTTGATTGGAGTACTTACAACCACTACCGGTCTACCGGTGATAGGCGAAGTCATTACTTTACCAAAGACCTGTTGACCTTTTATTGAATCTTGATACCACTCCATTTCACGTAAATCAGTGCCAATGGAACCTCCTCCAAGACTATCCTGAAGTATTTTGCCGCCTCTACCGGCGATAAAAACATTTTCATATAAGCCTTTTTTCCGTTCAAATTCATCTTTTAGAAAACTGGAAATTTCCCAATTAATACCTGTATTCTGGCCTGCATTTGCCACTTGAATCTCCTGACGAATTTGTGGCAGACTGGCAATCATATACCCCGTTGCCTTACTATTGTTTACAATGACATCCATCGTGTTGACTTTTTCGTTAACTACCATATTAAGTTTTTGTTCTGCTTCCGTTGTGACAATAGAAGACGATTGAAAGTAGGAAGTTCCCGAAACCCCAGTTATAACTACAATGGTCAGCACGAAAAAACTCAAAAATATCTTGGCAAATAAGTTTAGTCTTAATTTCTTCATCATCTAATCCTCTCCCCTATTTAATGTTTTATTATTTCTTGGTATACCACCTCCCAAATATAATAAAAAAAGACATACTTAACACAGCCATGCCTAATCACATTCTGGTGACCCAAGCACTACCTGATAAGTAAGTCTATCTTAGGCTTTGATTCCTTAATAGCACCTACTATTAAATTTTAGAAGTTAAAGGTTGAACAATTTTTGTATGGAGGTAAATGTTTTAAGGTAAGTTTACGAGGATTTAAAGATAAAAACCCCTTCATTAGCTGCTATGTCAAAATCACAAAACACCCTTTGGATATGAATATTATATGTTTTAATGAAAAGCTGTCTTATGCCATCAATATCTTTTTTCATAAGTCTATAGTAATATTTCCGTACAGTTTCTGAAACATCTGTATCATCCCAAAATACCTGCTTATTTAAAAACCCATAGATATACACAATTACATCATTATCATTGAAATATATTTTTTGGTTTTCCGGACCTCTGCCGTATTTCTTTTTCATAAAGCCGGCAATAACTCCAGGAAGAGTTTCCAAAATAACTCCTTTGTTTAATTCAGGTAAACTAAAGTCTTTACATAACTTAATTGACATCTTTTATCTCTACCTCCTGAATTATGTAATTGCTGCAAACATTAGAAAGTTCTTGTTAATAGTCAAAGGCTAAATATTATTTAATACTTTATGAACCTATTAGCACAAAAGATATGCTCTTTTATTTGGTCCATTAGTGATCGGTCATAATATCTCTCTAAAACAGCATAGATCTGCTTCAGATTGTTAACAAGTTTTTGGGGAGGTAAAATATTCATAAACTTCCTTTCTATATCCCACCTATCTTCAATGATTCGTTTTCCTGTGTTTGTCAAAAAAACATAGGAACCTTTTCCTTTTTCCACAGGCTCATACTTTATTAGTCCTTTTTTGGCTAAACGGCTCAAGATGCTCATAACTGTTGAAATATGCCAAGCTCCGATTCTAGCTATTTCTGATACCAATAGCCCTTCATGAAAATATATCATTGTCATTAAATGGGCCTGTGGAATAGTTAAATCAATACTTTTAGCGAATGCTCCGACTTGGTCTTCGAACATTTTGTTTAAAAACCGGGTCAATGTATACGCCTCATATATTTTCAATTTGTGACTTAGAAGCTGATTTTTATTAAGACTATTCACATTACCATCCACCGTTCAGTTGGAATTGCAACTTTGATTGTATACTGAATCAACAAACTAGTTTAAGAACTAGCTGCTTAACAAAACCGGTAAAGAATTTGCAGTTGGAACACCAAGTAGCTTGGTATCTAAATTCTTCTGTTTTTCAAATTCCTGGCCGATGAGAAAGGGATTTTTAAAGGTAAGCTTATTTTTACATTCTTTATAAAGCTTAACCAAGTCACTTTTAGTGATACTTAAAAATGCATCTATACATGTGGGACAGAATTGAGTTCCTGTACATTTCTTTAGTTCAGAAAGTGCGTTGTCTAATGACTGGATATCTTTGTATGGACGCTTACTGGTAATAGCATCAAATGCATCGGCAATAGAGAAAATCCTTGCTGCAAGCGGTATTTCTTCACCGGTTAGTTGATGAGGATATCCGGTGCCATCAAACCGTTCATGATGATGCAATACTACTGGAACAGCCGAGGATAAAAACTTTATTTTGGAAAGCATCTCTGCCCCTAACGCAGGGTGTGTCTTCATTACCTTCCATTCTTCATCAGTTAATTTATTAGTCTTAAAAAGTATCGAGTCTGGAATCCCAATCTTTCCGATATCATGAAGAAGAGCACCCAAACGCAGTTGTTCAAGTTCGGCTCCTTCTATTCCCATCCGCTCGGCAATAGTAACCGAATACTTTATTACCCTGAGAGAATGGCCTTTCGTTACATTATCACGACGGTCCAGCAAATATGTAAAAGCATTTAATGTTGCATAGAAATTTTGATCCAGTTGATATAAAGCCTGTTCCAAGTTGTTATTCATACTCTGATAAATTAAAGCGTTTTCCACATTGGGCCCTATCTTTGCAGCTACTTCTGTTAGCAGATTGATATGCCTTTCCTTATAATAATCAGGAATCCTGCTGCCAATGTTTAACGAACCAATAACTTTACCTTTACTTATTAGAGGAACACAAAGGATACAACGTATTCCAGATTCAGGTGAAAACACATTTCCCAGAAACATCTTAGTAGTTTTTACATCTTCTTCTAACATAGGTTTCCCAGTACTTATAACCCAAGCCGGAGCATTTCCTTGATAAGAACTTGAAGTAGTTTCTAGCGGGTCATTAACATTGTTTCCATAAACCAGCAGTTTGTCTCGGCATAAAGGGTCTGGAATAGTTATATTTAATCCCTCAAAATTAATAATCTGTTTTAGATGTTGTATGAACCGGGGAAAGTAAATAATCACGTCCAGGCTTGAAGCAAAATCTTCCACCAATTGTTCAATTACCTTTGTTTGTTTATAATGCTCGTTTTCCTTTAATGCAATCACAGTCTGAATTGCAAGAAGACTAATCAGGTCTGCAGTATGTGATAAATTATCAACACTATTATAAATTATAACTCCATAAACTTTTTCACTACATCCTAAAGAGATAAAGTAGGAGTTATTTTCCATCAAAATCGGTCTACAATACTCATCCTTATATTTCATAGCAATATGAGAATCCAAAACATCATTAAGAAATATTTTAATATCAGAAGGATTATGCCCGCGAATTTTCGCTTTTAATAAAAATGAGCCATTTTCATACAAATAGGCGCCCGCGGCGGAACAACCAAATTTTTTGTCAAATATGTTCAAAAGTTCTAATAGTATAATTTCTCTGTCCTGATTTCTATAGAGGAATTTAATGAAGTCACGTAATACTTCAAAATCTAAATTATCTCCCAAGATTTCAGCCCCCCATTAATGAAAACAACTAAAAAAGGCACGCCAATCTTTTACTGTAACTTTTCCTTATCTGAAGATTGGTTACAGTGAATTAGCAGGCCTCATTAAGGCTTTCATTCCCCAATGCTTGCCACAGGACTTCTACCTTTTTATTTGTTTTTATTTACTTTTATTTGTTTATATGAGTTTTTTTATGAGTTTTATTATATGTTATTAGCCGCGTTAATTCCAAACAAATAACTTAAATGGAAACAAAAGGCCCCTGATTGGTTGTTTTTTAGCCCCAGTTGTTACCACTCTCTTCCAATTTATGTTTATATATATATAATTTTACCACTTTAGATACTCAAAATTTATTAAGTAATTCTTAAAATTCTACATAATCTACCATGACTCTACCAAATATCGCTCTGCCATAATCCCCGCAATAGCACCATCAGCCGCTGCTGTTACAACTTGTCTGATAGGTTTTGTCCTGATATCACCTGCGACAAAAACTCCTTCAATATTAGTTTTGGTACTTTCCCCGGAGATGATATAACCTGACTCATCTAGATTAACCTGTCCTTTAAACAAACGGGAAGCCGGTTCCGTACCTATATACACAAATACCCCGTCTGTTTTAATTTCTGAAGTTTCCTTAGTCTTCAAATTTTCTATCATAATACTTCTGAGTGAATGACCTTCCCCGTTAACTTTCCTAACTTCAGAATCCCAGATAACCTTTATTTTGCTGTTCTTAAGTGCCTCTTCCTGAGCTATTTGCGACGCTTGAAAATGGTCAAATTGGTGTATAATGGTCACTTCTGAAGCAAATTTAGTTAAAAAAATAGCTTCTTCTACGGCAGAATTACCACCACCAACTACTACTACCTTCCTATCCTGATACATTGCACCATCACAGGTAGCACAGTAGTGTACTCCTCTTCCTTTAAATTCATCCGCACCTTCTGCGGGCAGCGCCCTAGGTTTTGCTCCGGTTGCAATTATAAGTGTTCTGGCATTGTAATCTTTATCCTCAGTTTGAACCTTTTTTATCTTATTGGATAAATCAACTTCAAATATTTCTTTCATATATTCTATCTTCGCTCCAAAACTATCAGCCTGTTTTTTCATATTATCGATTATCTCTTGACCCCTGACTACTCCAGGGGTCCCTGGATAATTTGCGACATGGTAAGTGGATGCCGCTTGTCCACCAGGTACATTTTCATCAATCACAATCGTGTTTAATCTTGCCCTGGCAGTGTAAATAGACGCCGAAAGACCGGCTGCCCCGGCGCCTAAGATAATAACATCATATTCTTCTCGTGCTGTTTCTATCTGCGGGATAACATCACCAAGTATTTCATCAATTGCTTTTCTGACCTGAGGCTTACTTAAAAAACCTGTTAATCTTGTCCCTATCTCTTTACCGTTTTTAAAGAATATCACCGTAGGGCTGCTGCCAATTCCTAATTGTTCAGCTAAATCCCTGTTTGCTTGTCTCATTATCCTGATAAACTTAACACGTTCCCCGTATTTTTCTGCCATACTTTCGAAAATAGGTGCCAGCACCTCACAAGGAGGGCATTCATCCGAATAAAAATCTACCATCACCGGTCTTTCACTATTCAATACCTCACTCTGAAACTCATCAGCATTAATATTTAAAATCCGACTCATACTACGTCCTTTCCTAAATGTATATTTGCATTATGACTTAATCATAGTAAGAAGCATTTTAAATTTTTTATTAGCTTTCAGGGAGTGTGGTTTATTGGCCGGCATAATGACCATTTGCCCTGAAAGAGCCGTTATCGGTTCACCAGAAATATAAATCTCAGCCTCACCATCCAAAATTTGCACCACTGCATCAAAGGGTGCAGTATGCTCACTCAGACCTTGTCCGGCATCAAAGGCAAAAAGAGTTATAGTGCCAGTTTCCTTCCTCAATATTTCCCTGCTTATTATTGACCCGTCCTGGTATTCTACCATATTACCAAGATTCATGGCTTTTGATAAAAGTGACTCCATAATTGTTATCCTCCATTAAGCTTACTTTTCTCCAAGCATTCTGGCCAAATCAGCTTTTGCATCCCCACTAATCAGTTTCAACCCAAATGTCTTCTGTAAAACTTCAACCACCCCTGGAGACAAAAATTCAGGAGCTTTGGGACCTATAGTTATATTTTGTACATTTAGGCTGAAAAGGCCCAGTAAAATAGCTACTGCTTTCTGCTCAAACCATGACAGCACTATGCTTAAAGGCAGGTCATTAACACTACAGTTAAAGGCTTCTGCCAAAGCTAAAGCGATTTTGGTTGCTGAACCGGAATTATTACACTGACCTAAATCAATATACCTTGGAATATCAGTACCTTCGATGTTCCCATAATCCACATCATTAAATCTGAATTTACCGCATGAAGTAGTTATTAGGATACAATCCTTTGGTATAGATGTAGCAAACTCCCTAAAGTAGTCTCTACCCTTGGTAGGTGCATCACACCCGGCTACAACAAAAAATCGTCTGATTTTTCTTGCTTTTACTGCATCTATAATTAGCGGTGCCATCGGCAGAACACTCTGATGATGATATCCCGTAATTAACGTTTCATTTGAATCAATATTAGCAGTTGGCAATGACAAGGCTTTTTCGATTACAGGCGAGAAATCTCTGTCCTCAATTTTATGAGCTCCTTCTACACCAGCAACGAGATAAGTGAACATTCTATCTCCATAGGTTTTGTTCTTTATTGGCATAACGCAGTTTGTTGTAGCCAAAATTGCACCTGGGAAATTTTCAAAGACTTCTCTTTGATCATACCATGCTTTGCCAACATTGCCCTTAAGATGCTTGTGCTTTTTAAGTTCGGGATAACCATGGGCGGGCAGCATTTCTGAGTGGGTATATATATTAATACCCTTTCCTTCAGTTTGTTTAAGCAATTCTTTTAAGGCAAGTAAATCATGCCCGGAAACCAGAATACAGTGTCCTTCCACTTTATTATTGGTAACCTTAACCGGGCTGGGAATCCCAAGTTCTGTAGTATGGGCCTTATCGAGCAAGTCTAAAACTTTAATAGTTCCGGAACCCACTTTTAAACACATATTTATATGTTCCTGTAAATTGAAATTTGAGTTAGTTAATGTCAAGAATAATGCTTCGTGAGTTATTGCGTTCACTTCAGAATCTTCATACCCAAGTTCTCTGGCATGTACAGCATATGCCGCTATACCCTTCAGTCCGAATATAATGGTATCCTGTAAACTTGCAATATCAGGACTTTTCCCACAAACACCAGCCTGGGTACACCCTCCCGAAGGAGTATATTCACACTGATGACAATGCATTTTCCTTTCAGGGGCTTCGGGTTTTCTTTGAATCTTTTCACTGCCAAATAATTTTTCAATTATACCTGCCATGTAAACACCACCTACTTTTTTTATTATTATTCTCGTGGATTTTGTCAGGTATTCTTAAAACTTACTTTTCTCCTGGATCAGGAAAGTAAAAACAGCAGCCAATGTATTGGCAGATAATTCCTTTATTAACTCATAAGTGAATGAACGCATGCAAAACAGCAATAGGGAAATAATATCTCTAACCATGGCGTAAGCCTTAATGGAGTTTAAGACAGGAGGTAAAGTGATGCCAGATGCAAAGAATGGTCTTTACGAGGAAAAACTAAAACGATATACCATAGCAATGGACGTGGGTAAACCTGACAAAGTCCCAATTCGTCTTAACCCAAGTGAATTTGTAGCTAAGTATGCCGGTCTAACTCATCAAGAAATCTATTATGAGCAGCATAAAAATATGGGATCAGTGGACAAGTTCCTGGACGACTATGACATTGACGCTCTCTTAGCCCCCCCCAGCCTGTGGTGGGCCACTATGCACGATGCCGTTGGGGCAGTTTATTATCGCTTTTCAGGCCGACAGTTGGAAGAAAACCGACAATTTCAATACGTTGAAGGCGAATACATGAAAGCCGATGATTATGACGAATTTATAGTTGACCCGACCAAGTGGGTTCTTAACCACTTCTTGCCGCGGATTCACGAAGAGTTTGCCGAACCCGGTTCTTACCGGGCAAATGTGGCTTTAATCAAAGGCGCGATAGGTTTTATGATGCAAAACGGTGCAATGCATCAAGCTGGAGTTTCATGGGCTGAAAAATATGGTCTTGTAACAGGGATAACCGGAATAGGAAAAGCCCCCTTCGATACCTTGGGTGATACCCTGCGCGGCTTGACCGGAGTCATGAAAGATATGCGCAAACAACCGGACAAGGTGAAAACAGCAATAGAAGTGCTTATCCCCCATAATGCTTATTTTGCCATGGCTACAGCAGCAGGAGACACCGTGTTTCCCGCGTTCTTCCCTCTCCACCGTGGGAGTTACCCATTTCTAAATCCTCAACAATGGGATAATTTTTACTGGCCCAGCCTCAAAGCAGTAATCGAGGATCTATGGAAGCATGGCAAAAGAGTACTCTTTTATGCCGAAGGAAACTGGACGCCATACTTAGAGAAAATTGCTGAATTACCTGACAAAAGCATTGTTTTTCATGTGGATACAACAGATATGGAAAAGGCTTATGAAATCCTGGGGGGCAGATTCTGCCTGAGCGGTAATGTTCCTAACACAATGATGTCTCATGGAAAACCTGAGGAAGTAAGTGAATATTGTAAACGGCTTATCGATAAATATGCCCGGGACGGAGGTTTTATCATGGATACAGGCGGCGTCATGCAGATGGATGTTAAGGCCGAAAATCTTGCCGCCTTGGTAGAAACTACAAGGAAGTACGGAGTGTACTAGAGAGGAGGTAATCTCGATGACCGAGTCCAATAAGGTTGAGTCAAAAGGTATGCGCCCCGGGGTATGTGTACCATGGGAAGAAAAGATTAAGGAGTTTGGCGAGATTTTAGGAAATCCTGAAATAGTAAAAAAAGAATGGGAACAGCTTGATGCGATGGCTTACGCCTATCTTTGGTTTTGGGTGCACCGCTAGAGCATAATCCAAATATAATTTCTGAATTGGAGGGACAAACGATGTCATCATTAACAGAACCTTTATCAACTGCTGTTGCTGAGTTGGAAGATGACAAGGTTATTGATTTGGTAAAAGAACGAATAAACAGTGGCATCCCGCCATTAGAGATTGTTAAGAACTTGCAGGCAGGCATGACTGAGGTAGGCAGCCGTTTTGAGACAGGTGACTATTTTTTAAGTGAACTGATTCTGGCTGGCGAATTCATGAAAGAAGCTATGGAGATTTTGGAGCCGCATCTGGCCGGAAGCAATCAGGAATACCGCGGCACCATCGTCATCGGGACAGTTAGAGGTGATGTCCATGACCTGGGCAAAAACATAGTAGTTATGCTGCTCAAAGGAGCGGGTTACAATGTCGTCGACCTTGGCGTGGATGTCCCATCCGACAAATTTGTAGAAGCCGTCAAAGATACCCAGACTCCGCTGGTTGCCATGAGCGTCCTTCTAACAGGCTGTCAGGAGGCTATGAAAGAGGCCATTGACGCCCTTAAAGGCGCAGGGTTACAAGCTAAAGTGATGATCGGCGGAAACTATGTAGATGAAAGTGTATTGAAAAGCGTTGGGGCCGACTATTTCGGAACCGTAGCCAGCGACGCTGTCAAGTTCGCCGAACAGGTATTTGCTCCTCAATAAGCAAAAATATAGCTATATTATAGCACTTGGAGAGTGGAAAATGGGCAAGTCTTGGGCAGTAATGTGGGCGGCCTATCTGGCTAGTGTGGCGGTTGTAATTAACCAATTTAAGATTCCCCCAGTTATGGACACACTGCTCAGTAAACTTGATATTAACTTGACATTCGGGGGATGGCTGATGTCTATTTTTGCTGTGGCAGGGGTAATTCTTTCCCTGCCTGCAGCTCTTATACTAGACAAGCTGGGGCCGCGAGCTGCCGGGGCGATAGCATTGACTTGTACTTTCTTTGGGTCCGCCGTGGGGGCAATGTCTGGCAGCGCAACAATGCTGTTATTAGGCAGAATCATCGAGGGGGTCGGACTGGGGCTCATCGCGGTAGTGGCTCCCGCCGTAATCGCCATGTGGTTTCCGCCTGCTAAAAGGGGGCTCCCTATGGGAATTTGGGCTTCGTGGGTGCCTATGGGTAGTTTTCTTATTTTTAACCTAGCTAACCCGTTAAAATCAGCCTTCGGCTGGAGAGGTGTATGGTGGTTTGGTTCTTTGGTCACCCTTGTAACCTTGGTTGTCTATTGGAGTATAGTAACCAGTCCTACGACCGCCGCAAAAAGCGTACACAAGCCTCCGCCCGGGAAATACCAAGGGACATACTCGGCTGGTTTCAAAAGCCCGGCTATTTGGTTGCTGGCCATCGGATTTGGTGCCTTTGGTTTTGCCAATGCCGGATTCACTACCTGGGCCCCCAGTTTTTTTAAGGAAGTTCATGGAATAAAGACGGACACAGCTAATTTTTATGTCAGTTTAGCTCCTATGATAAGCATAGTGTCAACCATAGTAGCTGGGTGGGTGATTGACCGAATTAAAAAGCCAAAATCCATTCTCGTAATCAGTGCCGTACTGACCTGCATCGTATATGGATATGCTTTTATGTTAGGTTCCGAAAAATTGGTAGTCCCGTGGATGATCCTTACGGGCTTTATCGTGGGTTTTTACCCAACCACCACCTTTACTCTGGCTCCTGAGGCCGTTGGTTCGCCTTTACTGGCCGGATTGGCCATGGCAATTTTAAACCTGGTGTTTAACGTTGGGTTTATGCTTGGGCCCCCAGTTGTTGGTGCTGTTGTGAACAGTGCTCATGGTAACTGGAGCGTCGGTGCTATTCCTATAGTAATTGTTTTAATGATAGGTATAGCCGTTTCTGCAGTGTTTGCTGCATTAAACCGAAAAACAATATAAGGTATATACCTGGTGACAAGATAAATCAAGACCCATCGGAGGTATCCAAAATGTTAATAGTTGGTGAGAAACTTAATAGCACTATTCCTTCAGTAAAGGAAGCGATTAAAACCAGAAATGCAGCTTTTTTACAGGACTTGGCCCGCCGCCAGGCTGCCGGAGGAGCAAGCTTTTTGGACCTAAATACAGCTCAAGGCAATAACGAGTTAGATGACATGGAGTGGGCCGTGAAGATTTTACAAGAAGCAGTTGATGTTCCTTTATGTATCGACAGTACAGAACCCGCCGTAATTGAAGCTGGATTAAAAGCCCACCGCGGTAAAGCCATGCTTAACTCCATCAGTATGGAAACTGACCGCCTTAGCGGTATGCTCCCTCTGATCAGTGAATACGGCTGTGCAGTGGTGGCTTTAACCATGAATGACAGCGGTATCCCTAAGACCGCTGAAGAGCGGATAAAAATTGCCGGTCAGCTGGTGGATGAGCTTAAACGGGCAAACGTGGATTTAGAGCAGGTATACATCGATCCTTTGGTGCTTCCCTTAGCAGTTAACAGTGAAAATGGTGTGATTTTTTTTCGTTGCCTGGATGAAATTAAAAAGTCTTACAAAGTTAAAACTATTTCTGGTCTAAGTAATGTATCTCACGACTTGCCGAAAAGAAAACTTATCAATCGGAATTTCTTAACTATTTGTATGGTTAACGGGATGGATGCGGCTATCATGGATCCAACGGACCGCAAACTTACTAGTACCGTTACGGCCACTAACCTCCTCTTAAACAAAGACCGTTTCGCCCGAAACTATCTGAAGGCCTTCAGAGCAGAAGCCCTAGAAGACTAACGTGCGAACCACAAAGAGGTTAATTATTAAAATGGCCGCCTTGTTGTATTAGGGATCTGACACCTTCCTATTAGGAAGTATCAGTACCATTATAAATATATGTTAGGAGAAAGAAGGAAAAGAGGCAGATTTTGCAGAAAAAACAAGTATTAACTTGAAAGTTCTAGGGGGTAAAGTGTTTGCAGGTATATTTGTTTTTTTCTCTGGTTTTTTCCATTTGCATTGCTATTTTTGCTGTTCAAAATGCCACAAAAGTTGATATAGATTTTTTCTTTTGGCACATAAACCAAATTTCACTGGTACTTGTAATTTTGGGTTCAGCTTTAGTTGGATTCACAGTTGCAGGCCTGTTCGGAATTTTTAAACAGTTATCACTTAGGAAACAATTGAAAACCTGCAAACAAATAATCGAGGAACAGCAAAACAAGATTGACTGCTGGCAAAAAGACCCAAACAATCTTGATGCCTCTGAAGAAGCGAATAATACCAGTGAAGCTGCGAAATCACAGTAAAATTTCTTTATCATAAAAAATGGCTGCCATAATGGCAGCCATTTGCACTACTTACACTCACTCTTAAACTCCTTCATGAGCTTATTAATAGCCCTCTTTTCTATCCTTGACACATACGACCGTGATATCCCCAGTTTCCATGCTATCTCCTTCTGGGTTTTCCTTATGCCGTTAAACAGCCCGAACCTAAGCTCCAGGACATTTTTCTCCCTTCCGCTGAGCCTTTTAACTTTATCTAAAAGTCTCCTTTGTTCAAAGTTGTTTTCCACCTCTTCTGTTACAATTTCGGCATCAGTGCCCAATACATCAACCAGGGCTATTTCGTTTCCCTCTTTATCAACACCTATAGAGTCATACAGGGAAACTTCTATACGGTTCTTTTTGATTGACCTTAGGTGCATTAGGATTTCATTCTCAATACACCGTGCCGCATAAGTTGCCAGTCTGGTCCCCTTCCCTTTATTGTACGTGTTTATTGCTTTGATTAGTCCAATGGTACCGATAGAAATAAGGTCATCATTATCTTCCCCTGTGCCGTCAAACTTCTTTACTATATGAGCTACAAGCCTCAGATTGCGCTCAGCAAGAATGTTACGCGCGGTTTCATCACCCTCTTGTAATAAATCAAGATATCTTGATTCCTCTTCCTCACTTAAGGGTTGTGGAAAAGTATTGTTGGTGATGTAGGATACCAGCAACAATAACCCGTTAATCAGAGAAATCGTGGCAAGTGCCACTATTTCAGGTACCATTTATAACCCCACCCCCGCCGCCATATATTTTTGTCACGTTTAAATTATATGCGGAAAAGTGCGAGGTGGTGCCTGGACCTGTTTTGGTTTTTTCAGGTAATAATTGCAACAGGCGATTTTTTCCCCATTACTCCAGCTAACTGCCAACTGTTTTTATAACCGTCGTGGATCATTTTTATGAAACTTGCTTTCAGGGAGACTCAGTGCATAATCAAGTTCAGCCAGCAAGGCTGCTTTGTCCGCTGACGGTCGACCTTGGACGTTCCAGTAATTTGAAATGTGATCACTAAGAAGCATGCTGTCACAAGTTAAATTTTCTACCAGCATACGTACTTCCCTAAGCGCTTCTAAGGGACCGGGCAGCTCGAATTCTCCCTTACTATACTCATCGTATAAAATAGTACCCGGAATTGGGGTGTAAGTCCTCAACCGAATAAAGTCCGGATTTATTTCATTAAGAACCCGTGCGGTATTTACAGCATGCTGCTGCCAGTGTTTGAGCCCACCGATCCCTACCAAAACATATTCACTTAGTTCTACCCCTGCCTGTTTAACCTTCTTCCCTGCAGAAATAGCTTCTTCAGCAGTTACTCCTTTGTTAATATGCTTCAGTACTATATCATCTCCACTCTCAAGTCCTGAGTGAACACGATTCAAACCGGCAGCAGCTAAGCGCTCCCATTCTTCAGAACTTTTTCGATTGATGAACTTTGAAGAACCATAAACAGTAATTCTCTCCAAATGTGGAAATTTATCTCGAGCTGCTTCAAAAAGGGTAACTAAGTCATTAGTTTTCATAACAATAGTATTTCCATCAGGAAAGAAAATGGTACGAACCTGATTACCATAAAGAGTGCGGGCTTCTTCTAATTCTTCTATTAATTCAGCCAGAGAACGAATATTAAACTTTTTCTTCTTATACATACTGCAAAAAGTACACCGGTTATGTGGACAGCCGATAGTGGCCTGAATCAGCAGACTGTTTGCTTCACTGGGTGGTCGGAACACTGGTTCTTCGTACTTCATTAATTATCACCTCTTAGGTTATGTTGATAGAAATTATTCTCCATGAGACTTCTATATCCTGCAAACCCGTTAAGTACCTTTTTTATATCATTATAATAAGATATGGTAGACAGAACTGAAAGGGGCGTGTCATTATGAAACGTTTGCGCATACATTCCCGTTCCTCTAAAAGAAGGAAAACCTTGGATTTTGGGAAGTTAGGCAGTAAAATGGGACGAAGTATTGGCAGCGGGCTTGGACGACGTGTTGGGAGTCTCATGGGCAGAGAGTTAGCCGAAAAGTACCTGCCGGGAATCACATGGAAGCTTGCCGGATCTTTATTCCCCGGTATACCGATGGAAACTATGCTTACAGATTTTCTTTTTTCTTTAAAACAAAAGAAAAAAACTGGTCGATTACATAAAAAAAACAAACCAAAGCCCAGGCCAAGGTAAAAGGCAACCACCAGGTTGCCTTTTTTGATATACTTAAGTTTTTATATCTGTTTTTCAGCTAAATCTCCTATAAACGGAAACTTAAAGGATTCTCCTTTAGATGCTTTAATAATACCATAAATCCAGCATATTAAGACAATAACAGGCATAATAAATGCTGCTAAAAGATTAATTATGGGTATAAGCCCGAGGAAAATAGATAGTATCAGTAATGCTCCAAACATCATTATTGACTGCATTGCATGAAACCTGACAAACTTATTCTCCTTCTCCATAAGATAAACAATAATTCCGCCAACCAACCACAAAGCATACGCAAGCGCCGCCGTAACATTAGGTGTTAACCCCAAAGAAGTTTTCTCCTCACTCATTTTAAGTCCCTCCCTTCACAATATTACATATTCGAAGAGAGTCAAAATATTACAAAATCTTTCTTTTGCCGACACATGAATGCCTTAAAAGATAAGTCCAAAATAAGGTATCAATTATTTATTCACAAAAGGGCAAGCTAATTATGGAGGTGGACAATGATGCGCTTTATGACAAAAAAAGATGCAGACCAGCGTTATCAAATTGGGACATGGGGTTTCTTGGGGTTTGGCTGGTGGGTATCACATATTGCAGCCATAGCAGCGGTTGGTTATTTGGGCTATTTTATGCGTAAATTAGGTCGGTGAATATTTCATCGACCTATTTTTTCTAACTACTTTCTAACTACTTTCTTTTATCGCCTTAATAAGACTATTGGCTTTTTGGAGATTGATATCAAATTTCCTGCCTTGGGTTGATACTTCTCTGCCCTCTATTTTAATTTCACGGACCTCTGAATTTAACCTTGTAAAAGCGGTAGCCAATTCAACTGTAGAACCGTTTAAAATCACACTGATTAAGGTCTTATTAAGAAATTTAATTAGCACAAGTGAAACAGCGACGACAGGAATAGTAAGAAGGGCAGCAAGAAAATACTGTGACTCTACGGCCGACCTGATAAGCAAAAATAAATGAAACACTATTGTAAATATATAAAATACGACTTTCCCATACGGAATGTTATGATACACCTGCATAACAAATCCCCCTGTCGAGCTTAACATTATTTAATGATGTATTTCTTATATATTATACTTGAAAAATTTGTGGAATCCAGCAGAAAAACAGGTTTTTTTCTAATATTTTTACGTTCACACTTTGTTCACAAAATTTACACAGATTGGTGACAAAAGTTAATTATAATATCAGACATATACTCATAGTTAATTGCCAAGAACATTTAAAAAGGAGATGAGCAAATGTCAGATTTAAAACGCCGTTTTTCAATCCTGAGTATTGTGGTATTTGGTTTTATTATGGGTGTTATGTTTGTTCTGGGTGGAGTTACAGCTTATAAGCTTTACTTTCCACACCAAGTGGGCGCAGAAGATAGTAAATCTTCTGGCCAGATTAGTCTGGGACCTGCTGATATAACTCAAACCGTAAAAAAGATTAGTCCCGCAGTCGTTAATATTGAAGCATTTACGGACCATGTTCAAAACAACCCTTATGCCAATGACCCTTTTTTTAGGCAATTTTTTGGTGACGGCTATTATTTTTCCCCACGGAAGGAGAGAAGTAAGGGAATTGGTTCAGGATTTATTTTTGACAAATCTGGTCTTATTATAACAAATGAACATGTCATTCAAAATGCATCAGAAATTAATGTTATCATCAATGGTTATGATGAGCCCGTCCCCGCCAAGGTCATCGGGTCCGATCGGGAGCTTGACCTTGCAGTACTTAAAGTGAATGTTAAGAAAGACCTGCCTGTGTTAAAACTGGGCGATTCAAACAAAACTGAGGTTGGCAACTGGGTAATTGCTATAGGTAATCCTTTAGGTTTGGACCATACAGTTACTGTTGGAGTAATCAGTGCAAAAGGCCGTCCGGTGACCATATCTGACCGCTTATATAAGAACCTTCTGCAGACAGACGCTGCCATTAACCCAGGAAACAGTGGTGGGCCTCTTCTTAATACTGCAGGAGAAGTAATCGGCATTAATACAGCAGTCAACGCCTCTGCACAGGGAATTGGTTTTGCTATCCCGACCGCTACAGTTAAGGAAGTTCTTGACGATTTGGTTAACAAGGGTAAAGTAGTAAAATCTTATATTGGTGTTTACCTTCAGCCTCTTAATGAAGACTTGGCACGTTATTTCGGGGCACCGGGAACCGACGGTGCAATCATCAGTTATGTCGCTCAGGGCGGTCCGGCAGAGCGTGCCGGTCTCAGACAGGGTGATATAATTACAGAAATAAACAAAAAGAAGATTAAATCCCCTGATGATGTTACTGAGATAGTAAAAAAGACAAAAGTAGGTGAAACCCTTCTATTAACAGTGTACCGCAATGGCAGTTCAGTGTTGGTAACATTGAAAACAGTGGAAAAACCCTAACATAAAAGCCTAAAGTTTCTGTCAGGAAAAAAGGACGTCTGGATAATACCAGAACGTCCTTTTTTTACTTATCTTATTTAAACATTTTTATTTTATTATTTTCTCATTTCCATTTTATTGGTAGAATCTATTAAGATTTTGCATTATCTCCCTAAACACCGGGGCTGCTGTTCTTCCTCCGCTTTCTCCATCATTAACAAGAACAGTCACTGTATAACGCGGACTGCTAACAGGAGCATATCCGCTAAACCATGCATCAATTTTTTCCTGCCCGGTCTGGGCAGAACCGGTCTTTCCTGCACTACCTCCATCAGCTACCCATGCCTGTTTACCGGTGCCTGTCCTGGTTACTGATTCAAGCATCTGTCTTAGAATATATGCAGTGTTTCTGGAAATAACCCTCTTTCCGGAATCCTCTTCAAAAATCTTGATAACTCTTCCCTGGTAATCGGTAACTTCTCTTACTAATCGTGGTTTCAAATTAACGCCATTATTAGCTACTGTATTCATCATAGCTGTTATCTGAAGCACTGAAGTCTCAACCGGCCACTGACCAATACTAGCGTTTACCAGGTTGTAATCTTGGTTAATTCTCTCAAGGCCAGCTTGTGAACCAATTTTCTTATAGCCTATTATTTCTGTTTCACCTAGGCCAAATCTCTTCGCATATTCAACCAGTGTAGCTGCACCCAGCTTTAGGCCAACTCTTGCAAAAGTTGGGTTACACGACACGGCAACGGCCTCAGCAAAGGTAAGTATTCCATGCCCCTTCTTATCATAACATCTGACTATACTGTCCTTTTCACCTGCACAAAGAAAAACAGTTTCAGGAAAAACAACCTTTTCTTCAAGAGCAGCTGCAGCAGTGACAACTTTAAATACCGACCCTGGTTGATACCGTGACAATGCATGATTTATGAAGGAATTAGCCTTTTCCTCCCCATCTGATTTAACTTCCGAATATACACTCGAATATACTGCTGAATTCACTTTATCTGTGTTACCCAGATGAAATCTCGGTCTGCTGGTCATGGCAACTATATCACCGGTCTTTACATCCATAACAACAACAGCACCGTCTGAAATCCCTGCATTGTCTACTACCTGCTCCACAATCTCCTGAACTTGGCGGTCAATAGTCAAAACAACATTCTTTCTTGCCTTATCTTGGCGATTATTTTCTATGTTATACCGAAGACCCGAAATATATTGACCTTTGCCATCCAGAAAAATACTAACTCTGCTTTCGGGGTAAACTCCGGTTAACTCAACATCATAATAAGACTCTATTCCAGTAAGTCCACTAAATTGACTGCCCTTTTTTCCCACCCCGGTATAGCCCAGGATGTGAGAAGCTTGTTCCTGCAGCCTGGACCGGGTTTTTACCTTTGATACAATGATTCCCGGAAGCTTTAGCTTCCTAAATTCATTCTCCTGATTTTTATTCAAATCATAGGGAATTATTTTGGGACGGCCCCTTAAATAAGTAAACACCCTTTGGTAATCCATATCTAGAAGATTGGAAATTATTCCCGCTGCTTTCTCTACTTCCGTAACTGCAGCAGGAAAGACAACTATTCTAGAAGCTTCACTGTAAGCAACTAACGGTTTCAAATTCCGATCCAGAATCTGCCCCCTTGGTGGGATTTCTAATGACACAGACTGGGTTTGCTGCGTGAGGGCCTGTTTACTCAACTTAGGTCCTAAAAATATTTGAATATAGGCTAAATGAATGCCCAAACCACCAAATACCAAAATAAAAACCCAAAATAGGGCAACTATCCTTCTGCCAAAAATTCTATCCACGCTTTCCCCTCCATGCTGCGGGTTTATCTTTATCATTGGCTGGCAATGGTAATTTTATACAGCAGATCAAAGATAGTTTATAAAGGTTTTTCCATAAAAGACGTAGAATAAAATAGATTAATTCTAATGTCTCTTAAATTTACTTATTATGGCTAAAAGCAGGTGAATTCGTGACACAGCCACTAAAGGTGAATAATACCCCAATTTCCCAAATTAAAAATCTCTGTAATATAATTAGAAGGTTTTTTGATGAAGAAACAATTATTATCTTAGCTGTCTTTATAATGCTGGCAATTGCAATGACAATAAAGAGCGGTTTTATTCTCAGCAGCGATGGACCAAATTATTTTGCTTACCTGAGATCGATTTTTTTTGATCTTGACCTTGACTTTCGCAATGAATACTTTAACTTTAATAAAGCGTTTTGGGATACATACAGACCAAAATTTACAGAGACGGGCCACTATACAAATGTATTTTCCGTTGGACCTGCCATACTTTGGGCCCCCTTTTATACCGCCGCTCACCTTTTTGTCTTATGGTCTGGTCACCTCGGGTATCAATATTCCCCCGACGGCTTTAGTACTCCCTACGTTTACAGTATCAACTTTGCAAGCGTATTTTATGGTTTTTTGGGTACAGTCTTTATTTTTAAAGCCTGTACCAAGTATTTTTCCCGCTCCATTTCATTGATTTCCGCCTTAACTGTGATGTTAAGTACCTTTATCCTGTACTATATTGTAAACCAACCATATATGTCTCACTCATTGTCTTTTTTTTCAGCATCATTATTTATTTATTACTGGGACGTCACTCGTTTTAAAAGAAAGTCCTACCAGTGGATGGTCTTAGGTTTTTTTGCAGGTATGATGATGTTGGTAAGATGGCAAAACGGACTCTTAATGATTCTGCCAGCCCTCGAATCACTAGTTTATTACTACGAAAATATTTCTCGTAGAAACTGGCCTTCATGCGTCAGCATGCTGAAAAACAATGCTTTATTCCTGCTTTTAGCTGCCGTCGGATTTTTTCCTCAAATGCTGGCGTGGAAAATCATTTATGGTGGTTTTCTCACTATTCCCCAGGGGAATGGTTTCTTACGGTGGTCAACTCCCTTTATAATGGAAGTTCTTTTTTCCAGCAGGCATGGTCTTTTGTCATGGTCCCCGATAATTTACCTGTCTTTTGCAGGCTGGCTGTTATTTTTTAAACGCGATAAATTTATGTTTTGGAGTAGTTTGACAGCTTTTCTTCTAATACTATATGTGAACAGCATTGTATTGGACTGGTGGGCCGGATGGGGTTTTGGAATGAGGAGGTTTGATGGTGTTATTCTTCTCTTTGGCCTAGGGTTCGCAGCAATTTGTTCTGAACTGGAAAAAGCAAGGCTACATTTTTCATTTCCGCTAACTATAATTATTCTAAGCTTTTTTATGGGCTTAAATTTTCATTTAATCAATCTTGCCGATAGCCAAATACACCCCGGAGGGCCGGTAGATTTTGAGAAATACAAACTAACCGGATATCCTTTCACTTTTCCTGCTAATGCTGTTTTTGCGCTTAAGTTCGGCGAGCCAATGTCCCGTTATGATACCCTTGTCGGAGGCTATATAGATGACCCTGCTTTTTATGGAAACACTATATCTATGAAAGAGCCGTCACCCCTCCTCGGAGCTGGCTGGTCAAGGCCTGAAGAATCTGAAGGTGTTTCCTTTCGTGACATGGAAGAGTTCTCTGTTATATATGCACCTGTACTTTCAGTTACCAACTTTAACATGATTTTTCGCGTTAAAGCTCTGCCCCAATTAAAAAAGCCATTGGTAATTTATTTGAATGATGCTAAAATAGGCTCTATATATTTCATATCTGATTGGTACGATTATTCAGTTACTCTCCCAAAAAGGCTTCTAAAACCAGGTATTAATGTTCTTAAATTTTATAACTTTTCGGGAGTTACTGCTTCCTTTGAATCAATTTCATTCTACAGTCTTGAACCGGCGGCCAGTTGGAAATAGCAGCATAGAGAAAACGGGTTAATCCTAAAGTGGACACCCGTTTTCTTTATTGCCTTTATATTTTGTTAATTTGAATGACCATCTGAGGAAATAGCTGTTTTAAGGTATCCTTCTTGCTGAGCTATAATGTCAAGGTAAATGGTTCTGACGTCCTCTTCAACAGCACTCTTCACCAACGCTGCTTTGCTTTCATCCACGGTTTTTATATAACCCCTGCATTTTTCACAGACATTTATTCTGTATGCTTCGTCATCTTCAACAGAGAAGTACTTTAATGTACTGTGGTCTTCATTGGAACATTGTGTGCATGCCATTGTCTTAAAAGACCACGCCGTATCACACAGTGAACAGTGAAGGAGTCTCTGTTTATCTTGCTTTGAAATCACAGCAATTGAAGCCTTCCATCCGCAAACAGGGCAGGTGTTTTGAGCCCATTGATCATAAGGCACCTGACTCTTTATAGCATCTGCATACACTTTTAACAGTGGCTTTGCCACATTAAACAAAACTAAGGATAAAATTTCACCATTAATTTCGCGTTCTATAACATAGTCCTCGATATACGTTTCATTCTGCCAAACGAACTGCTCCAGCAGCAGCCTAAGA
This sequence comes from Thermincola carboxydiphila, assembly GCA_016841045.1. Taxonomy (GTDB): domain Bacteria; phylum Bacillota; class Thermincolia; order Thermincolales; family UBA2595; genus JAENZX01. The sequence goes on along the minus strand of JAENZX010000003.1, from coordinate 27,077 downwards.
TCTCTGTTTTCCACATCAAGTTCTGCCCTTATCTTTTCAATTTCAACCGAAACCTGAGGTCGGTGTGTCAGGATAATTTGGCAAATTTCCCCGAAAATTCGGTTAATCTCATCACGGTCAGGCATAAAGTCAATGAAATTCAACAGGGGTACCTTCTGGTCATTATACAGCTCTTTCTGTTCCCCAGTTAAACAAATGTCCATAGATGATTCTGTCTGGCTGCTTGTGCTGTTCAGCGCCTTATAGAAATCTATGATTTCCTTAGGAATCATTACCTTTCCTGGAATTTTCAAATGACCATCTCCTTAATTACGCTCTTCCTTCATTTGTTTTAACCATAATGGATAATGGTGTTTTACCCAGTCTTCCTTTACATAACCGGACAGCATTCCATTTATAGCATGTCTGGTTGAAGGAAGACCACATGCCATATATACATGACCAAGAGCTGCACAGAAGTTAATGATAAAGAACAAGTCATGAAGTGGTAAAGCCCACTGCACCAGCCCAACAGGGAAGAACTGCTTGAACCAAATAACTAATCCTGTTAAGGCTAGCATTGTACATCCGAAAAGCTGTAGAAGAGAATTAATTTTTTCCCCTGCATTGAATTGGGACTGGGGTGGCATTTCTACATGATAACCAAAAAGCTCTTTGGGAAATGCTTTAAGGAAATCAGTTTCATTTCTTCCCCAAGTAGTAATATCTTTCCACCATGTTTTAAAACCTTTAGGGTTAGCCATGAGTGATACAACAGGGGCAATGATAAATAATACCGCCATAACCCTATGCACCAGACGAACTCCCTGCATCCCTCCAAAAACTGCGGCCAGGAAGGAAAACGAGGGGGCAAAGATAACTAAACCGGTGGCAGCCAATGTAAAGAATGCTGCAGCATGCACCCAATGGGCAATAATCGCTGCCTTACCAAAACGCTGAATCCATTCACCTGATTTTTTTTTGGTTTTACCCATTGATATCGCCTCCTTTACCTTTAACCGATTTATTCTCTGATCCCTTTACAGCATTCACTCTGTTCATAAAGGCACTGGCTGCAATTGTACCAATTACACCGATGGGAAGTAACTTTCCTAATGGCTGGATAACATCCTTCCATACTCCCGCACTCGTTGGAATTTCAGGTTTTTCAGGCAGTCCGTAAAATTCTGGTTTCTCCAGAAGAAGGTAAAATACATTAGTGCCGTCAAGAAACTGGCTATCCAAACCGTATAAATTTGCATTGGTGTATTTTTTTTGTATTACTGCAAGTCTATCCTGAGCTGCCTTAAGCATTTCGTCCCTCGGCCCAAACTGTATCGCCCCTGTAGCACAAGTCTTTGCACAGGCGGGTTTTAAGTTATTGCTTACACGGTCAGAACATAAATGACATTTAAACATCTTCTTATCGTCTTTTATCTTGGGAATTCCAAAGGGGCAATACTGGGCACAATAGTTGCAGCCCATACACTTATCATAATCCCTTACCACTGCCCCGCTTTCAGTACGGGATATGGCCTTTTCCGGGCAGACCTTTATACATGCTGCGTCGGTACAGTGCATACATTGACGCTTCATAAAAAACCAGTCATGCTGTGCACTTTCAAAGCGCTCGAGCATTTGTACATAAGTGAATGTATCCGGGGACGTATCGGTATGAGTCTGTAGGCTTCCCTTAAACTCCAGAATTTCTGCGGGAAGCTCGTTCCATGACTTGCAGGCAGTCTGACAACCCCGGCAGGCCGTACATTTTGATGTATCAATAAATTTGCTGAGTCTTGTCATGACTATTCTGCCCTCCTTACATTAACCAGGAATGCTTTATATTCGGGCATCATGGTATTTCCGTCTCCAACATGCGGAGTAAGTTTGTTGGCTGTATCACCCGTAGCCATTCCTTTAAACCCAAAGTGCCAAGGAAGTCCAACGTGGTATACCTTCTCGCCATTAACTTCCATTGATTGAAATCTTTCTGTAACCATGGCCTTGACCTTGATTTCACCCCGTGTATTCTCAACTATAACCCATTGGCCGTTACTGATTCCGAGTTGGTCTGCTAGTTCCTTACCCATTTCCACAAACATTTCCGGTACCAATTCGTTTTGCCAGGGGCTGTTTCTTGTCATTACACCGGTCTGCCAGTGCTCAGTTACCCTGTAGGTGGTTGCAATATATGGATATTTAGTACGATCAGACTTTTTGTCAGGCTCCCACACCTTTACTACTGGATTCAATTGTACTGGATTAATGTAATTTTCAAAAGGGCTTTCCCATGGTTCGTAATGCTCTGGGAAAGGACCTTCTTTCATTGCCTTGCGAGAAAATAAGGCGCCCATTCCATCATCCAGCATTATGAATGGCTGACTTCCGGCAAATGGGAAATCAACAGCATTAGGAGCGACGGTGGCTTTAAAATCAGGTACATCTTTGCCAACCCATTTGCCAACTTTTCCGGTGGCTTTATCCACTTCTGTTGGGTCCCACCAGATAACTGCTTTATCTTTGGACCATGGTTGACCGTTTAAATCTGCAGAAGCTCTGTTGTATAGAATTCGACGGTTAACTGGCCAGGACCATGACCATTCAGGATAAATTCCGATGCCTGACTTGTCGATATTTACTTTTCGTTTGGACAGGTTCCCTTCCTCAGGATAATGGCCGCTCATAATCCAGTTACCACATGCAGTTGAACCATCTTCCTTCAATTCAAGGAAGTTTTTGACCTGTTTTTTGTTAGCAACTACATAACCGTTAATTTCACGGGCTACTTTATCAATATCAATCTCTTCTCCGTTTCCATAATCCCAGAACAAATCACGGATTGGAGCATCTTCCCGTCTTCCGCTCCCTTTGTACGCCTTTTTAAGCCTCGTAGCAAGAAGATGAAGAATTTCCAAGTCTGCTTTGGATTCACCAACAGGCTGGGTTGCTTTCCATCGCCACTGAATCCAGCGTCCGGAATTTGCTATTGTACCCTCTTTTTCGTAAGAAGCGCAAGCAGGTAGTACAAATACTTCAGTGTTTATACTGGCCGGGTCAACTCCGGCTTCTTTAGTCCAGAAATTCATTGTCTCAGTCTGGAATAAATCTACTGCAACCATCCAATCCAGTTTGGCAAGGGCTTTCCTCTCCTTGTTAGCATTAGGTCCACCTACAGCCGGATTCTGGCCCCACAGAAAAAGTCCTTTAATAACGCCATCATTCATGGCTTCAAAGAGAGCAATATGTGAATAGTTCTTTTTGGGGTCTTTCTTAGGCAGATAGTGGAAAGCAAAATCGTTAGCAGGAGTGGCTGCAGGTCCCCACATTGCCTTCAAGAAGCTTACCATCCACTTAGGAGTGTTTACCTTAAATCCACCCTTTGGTGTCTCTTTGTCAAGAAATGCTTTAAGGTTTGCATGATCCGGTGCAGCATTAGGTGTACTAATATATCCTGGCAAGATGTGGAACAAGAGGCCGTAATCTGTAGAGCCCTGAACATTAGATTCACCTCTTAAGGCTGAAACTCCGCCGCCTGGAATACCCAAGTTACCCAGTAATAGCTGTAGAACTGCGTAAACTCTTACATTCTGGGATCCCACAGTGTGCTGAGTTGTACCCATTGCATACAAAATGTTTCCTGCCTTATCGGGTTTTCCGGTGGAAGCAAATATTTCACAGATTTGCAGGTACTTTTCTTTTGATGTACCGGTAACTTTAACAACTGTATCGATATCATATCTTGAGTAATGCTTCTTAAGAAGTTGAAATACACATCTGGGATTCTGCAGTGTCATGTCCTTTAAAGGCTTATCATCCTGGCCTTTTTTGTAAACCCATGTGTCCTGATTATATTTCCTCTCTTTTTCATCGTAACCGGAGAAAAGCCCATCTTTAAAATCATAACCATCGTCAACTATAAAGGCAGCATTAGTGTAATTTTGTACATATTCTTTAAAATAGAGTCCATTTTGTAAGACATAGTTAATCATACCGCCAATAAAAACGATATCTGTACCAGAACGCATTGGTGCATATACGTCAGCCTTTGATGATGTTCTCGTGAAACGCGGGTCAACATTAAGGATTTTACATCCCCTTTCCTCAACGGCCTTTGTCAGCCATTTAAAGGAAATTGGATGATTTTCAGCAGCGTTACTGCCCATTATTAATGCAACATCCGCATTCTTCAAATCAATCCAGTGATTTGTCATTGCTCCACGCCCAAACGAAGGTGCCAGACCGGCAACTGTGGGGCTGTGTCAAATACGGGCCTGATGTTCTAAATAAACAATTCCCAGTGAACGAGCTAATTTTTGCAAAAGATAGCATTCTTCATTATCCAATGCTGCACCGCCCAAGTTAGCAATGGCATCTGTGCGCATTACCTTAATACCATCCTGAGTTGCCGTAAAATTCTTGTCTCTAGTTTCTTTAACCCGCTTAACAATTTTCTCAAGAGCCCAATCCCACTCAACTTCTTCAAACGAAGCACTGCCAGGGGCTCTGTACAGCGGTTTCTTTAGCCTATTGGGGTTGATTTCTCCAACCTTGACGGAGTTAAGCTGCATTAAGGAAGCACCCTTACTACAAGCTCCTCCAAGGTTAATCGGGTGGTCGGGATCACCCTCTGTATAAAGTACGTTGCCTGTTGATGCATCAGTGTGTACCAACATGCCGCAGCCTGCACTACAATAACAGCAAATCGTCGGAGTCACCCTTGCAGATTTGATTCTCATCTTTCGTGTCTGAGCGCTTACAGATGCTGCATCAAATCCAAGAGTCATAATTGAGGCAAATGCACCTGATGCCTTTAGAAAATCTCTCCTCGAAATTTCCAATCTAATCTTACCTCCTAACCAATTCAAAATTTTGCGAAAATTGTTCGACTGGAGACATTTCCTTTATTCTGCTTTATTTCTGATAATGGGTCAATTTTGAGTAAATATTTAAAATAAAGAATATTAGAAGTACAAATGTTACAACAATCAATATTCCGCTGCTATCGGCATTAGCTTTTGGTTTTTGAATATTAATAAACCTAAATTAAATTAAGAATGTTCAAAATGAACAAAAACAACTCTTTCCAAATCATTGGAAAGAGTTGTTAAGAATCAACATTATAAATCAAACTAAATGGGACTAGTTCAAGTCCCATTTAGTTAATCTTTAGCCTTATACATTTTTACGGGTCGACCCACTGTACCGTATTTTAATTCCATCGTTACTCGTCCAGTCTTTTCCAGGTATTCAAGATACCTTCTCGCTGTTACTCGGGTGAGGTTAACACCTTCTCCTATCTCCTCTGCAGACTTGGGTGTATCTATGCTATTAAGGTAAGACAAAATCTGCCTTAGCGTAACTTCGTTTAAACCCTTAGGTAATTCTTCTATTTTTTCTTCCTTTCGTTCATCAATATTTTCCTGTTGTCCTTCACGATTTTCCTTAGAAACCATTGTTGTCTTTGATAAAAGATCATTTTGTCCGACAGAACCTTCATAATTATCTTTACTGCCAGCAACTTTAGCCATGTGCATGGCAAAGCCCTGCATACCATCAATCATCTGGTTAAAGGCGGCAGCCAATTCGCCAATTTCATTATTCGCTTTAACCTCAAGTTTATTAAAGACATGACCGGACGCCACCTGTTTTGTTCCCATCGTTATTTGTTTAAGGGGTCCGATAATAGCTCTTTGGGTAAAGAACCAGGCAATGAGTGTCACCCCAACCGTCAGGACAATTGTAAATATGACAATAGTCAAAATCGAATTATTAATCAAATTTTCAGAGAATTTTTTCGAGATGCCCACATAGAACATCCCAACTATTTTTCCATTAGAATCTCTGATGGGTTTGTAAGCAGTTTGATATAATTCTCCTACAACATTGGCCTGCCCCAGATACTGTTGGCCATGTTTCAACACTCTTTTTATCACAATGTCAGAAGCTTTGGTACCAATAGCTCTTTCCCCGGTTTTTTCCCGAACAGTAGTTGATACCCGCTCGTCCTCCAAAAATATCGTTACTGTGTCACCCGTTAAAGCGGCTATCTTATCAACAGCTTCAAAATTATTGCTAATCTTAACCGGCCCCTTATAAAGTATGCCATCTTTTACCACCCAGGCACCCGGATACATTAGTTCAATAATAGCTTCACCAGTAGCCAGGTCAGCAGTAGCTTTTGTATTTGTCGCCAGCACAGCTCTATCCCTCATAAAAAAGCCAGTCACGACCGAAACACAAATAGACAGTAATAACAGCGGGCCAATTACAAGTAACATTAGTTGCTGCTTTAATGAATGCATATTATTCCCACCTCTTATGACTCAGCCTAATATCCGCGTATATCAGTTTAACATTAAAAATAAATATAATTCAACATATTTTGAGGTGTAATATCTTGGTATTAAGATTCTTGACCCATATTATTGAAATATCCATCCTAACCAAGCTTTTGTTCTAAATACAGGTCATGTTTTAGCATCATCTCTACCGCTTCCGCAGTTGCCGGTTTGCTAAACAGATACCCCTGCATAATATAACAATCCTGCTGTGCAAAAAACCTCACCTGTTCCTCATTTTCAACTCCTTCAATAACTGTTCTCAGTTTTAGATTCTGGGCTAAAACAACTATGGTTGCTACAATTGCTGCATCCTCAACATCAGTAAGTACGTCCCTTACAAAGGAACGGTCAACTTTTAACGTATTTACCGGAAAACGCCTAAGGTAGCTTAGCGAAGAATATCCTGTACCGAAATCATCTATAGCTATATGAACACCCATATTTCTTAATTTTCGAAGAGTCTCAATTGTAAACTCAACATCCTGCATTGCCGTGCTTTCCGTTATCTCAAGCTCTAACAAGCAAGGATCCATCCCGGTTTCTTGTAGTACTCTGGAGACAGTATCAACCAACTGTTTTTGCCTAAACTGACAGGCAGAGATGTTAACTGAAACCCTGAGTCGATTATAACCCTTGTTTTGCCATTCCATACTTTGGCTGCAAGCTTTACGTAGTACCCATTCACCAATTGAAATAATGAGAGCAGTATCTTCTGCAACTGAGATAAATTCTCCTGGCAGCTTAATTCCTTTTTCCGGATGATGCCATCTTAACAGGGCTTCCATTCCCGAGATACGCCCATCCCGTATGTTAACCTGAGGTTGAAAGTACACCTCAAATTCTCCCTGTTCAAGAGCTTTTCTGAGAGCCTGTTCAATCTCTATCCTCTCCAGTGCTTTTTCATTCATCGCTGGAGTGTAAAACTGATAATTATCTCCTTGTTCTTTTGCCCTATACATAGCTGTATCCGCATTCTTGGTAAGGGTCTCCGCATCTTGGCCGTCATTAGGGTAAAGACCAATACCAATACTTGTGGTAATATGAATCTCATGCTGGTCCAGTACCCAGGGTTTTTTGAGATTTTGAATTATTTTTTCAGCTACCTTAGAGGCATCTTCCTCACGATTAATCTCTGGAAGTAATATAGTAAACTCATCCCCTCCGATACGTGCAACTGTATCATTAGCCCTGATGCAGTCAGAAAGTTTACGCGCAACGTCTACAAGCAGCCGATCTCCCATTGCATGGCCCATTACATCATTTACGAACTTAAACCGGTCTAAATCAAGGAACATAACAGCAAGCATCTTGTGGTTCCTCTTGGCGTATGTCAGCGCTGTATTTAATCTGTCAAAAAAAAGTAATCTGTTGGGCAGGTCAGTCAAAGGGTCATGAAAAGCCAGATAGTTAATAGTTTCTTCAGCACGCTTACGCTCAGTGATGTCGCGAACTATAGCAAAAAAAACAAATTGGTTTTCCTGTACCGTTCCCTGGAGACTTACCTCAACAGGAAATATACTTCCATCTTGTCTTTTATGTTCAGCTTCATACAAAATCGAACGGTCTCCAGCTTCCTTTAAAAGTTCTTCATTCTTAATAATGTGAGGTTCGTCTCCAAGGTCGGAAAAATTCAATTTAAGGATTTCAGAGCGATCATATCCATAAGAGCTTGCAGCAGCTTCATTTACATCAATTATTTTGCCATCACGGGCAAAGAACACTATTATATCACGGGCATGTTCCGACAGGTGCCTGTACCTATTAACAACACCCTCTGCCTCTTTTCGTTCTGTTATATCCCTGGCTATTCCTTCAAAGCCTATAATTTTTCCTTCCGAGTCCAAGACGGGGACATTCAGATGTTCAGTCCATATATAGCTGCCATTTTTTCTTAGTAATCTCAGAGAAAAGGGTTCCCGGGTTACCCCTACCAACAACTTAGTGTCTTTTATAATATAAGAATCATCCTCATGTACCAGACGAAAAAATAGGTCAGGGTCATTGTAAAAATCTTCTGGACGATGTCCTGTAATGGAAACAACCGATGGACTTACGTACTCAAATCCAGGTTGAGAATCTATTCTATACCTATAAATTATGTCCTGAGCATTTTCAGCCAGAAGTCTGAAGCGCCTCTCATTTTCACCCAGAATTTGTCGTATTTTTACGAAGTATACCAGCAAGGCTCCAACCGCAACAGTAATTTCTAGTACTGTTGCAGCAAGATACCCAAAGGGGGCAAATACAGGAGTAACTGATAGAAAAGGATAATTCATTCTATGCAGACCCCATAGAACAAATCCCCACCCGGTTAGCCCCCGGCCAAATCTGTCCATATCGTGACTTCTCAGATAAATAACGCCTATCCAAATAAAAATCAGACTTGTAATTAGAAAAGTAGGTGAATTCAGTAAAGACCAAGTTAATTTGAAATAGCTTCCTACCCCAACCCATAAAACATTAAGTATTATGGAGTAAATTGCCCAACGTGGAATGTTTCTGCCTGTAAAAACACTCGCACCCCAAAATAAAAGGACTCCACTTACAAGAATAGATAACTGATGTGCTAATAGCATAATGATATTGTTTGTGCCATTAACCTTAATGAATAATTCTATGATAAAGCGAATTGCATATACTGCCCAGCTTACAGCCCAGACACCCATGAAATTTTCTCGATATTGAAAGTACAAATATGCGTAAACTGAGGTTAACAAAATTGTACCAATCATGTTTAAGGTTATCGCAGGCATAAGCCACGTCATATTAGCACCTTCCCAAGTCAAAGAAACTTATAATTCTAAAACTTAACTTAGCTAAAGCCTATCCCAAAATGGAATAGGCTTAACTATCATTGATTTATTCTATTTATTCTACAGAATTCGTTTATTTCCTGCATAAATCTCAATGGTTTTGTTTATTACGTCATATTAAATGGCTCTGTAAAATTCAGCCTTCAAATCAATTTTCGATCCACTCAGGGTAGACCGACTTCACAACATCCTCTAGCTCATGTTTTTTACCTCTGGTCATAAGGTTACTCACTGCCTCAGCGGCACTTTGCCCAAGGAATAGAACCTCGTAAGCCTGTTCAGTTATGGGCATTGTAATCCCGGTCTTTTTCATCAGTTTATACGCCGCACCTGTGGTAGAATATCCTTCAACAACCATCCTTACTTTATCAAGAGCTTCCTTAATTGATCTGCCGTTCCCCACCTCTATTCCAAATCTTCGGTTACGGCTATGCATGCTTGTACAGGTAACAATGAGATCTCCTACACCAGCCAGTCCTGAAAAAGTTAGGGGATTTGCCCCAAGGGCAACACCCAGTCTGCAAATCTCAGCTAGACCTCTCGTCATTAAAGCGGCCTTAGTATTATCTCCAAAGCCAAGACCATCAGAGATCCCTGTACAAATAGCTATAACATTTTTAAGTGCGCCTCCCAATTCCACTCCCACTATATCAGGATTGGTATACACCCTAAAATCAGGGCACATAAATAAGTCCTGTGCCCTTTCACATATAATCCTGTCGGCTCCCGCCGCAACAACTGCAGTCGGGATTCCACGACCAACTTCCTCCGCGTGGCTTGGCCCTGAAAGAACCACAAAATTACGATATAAATCTTCTCCCGCTTCTTCCCTGAAGACGCCGGAAATTGTCTTTAATGAAGTCTCTTCAATTCCCTTAGAAGTATTAATTACAATATGGTCTCCTGTCAAGTGTGGAATAATTTTTTTTATATTTTCTCTGAAAGCCTGTGCCGGGACACTCAGAACGACAGCAGTTGACTTGTGCAGGGTTTCTTCAATTGAGTCGAAAACCATTATGTTTTCCGGTATGCGGATACCGGGAAGATAAGACCCGTTGGTTCTTTCATTATTCATCTCTACCACTACATGAGGTTCTATAGACCACATTCTGACTTTTAAATCTTTCTTGGCGAGCAGGACTGCCAGCGCCGTTCCCCAGCTTCCTGCACCGATAACAGCTACCTGTTCCATCGTCTCCCCCTATTTCCTCTCAGCCTTTTGGCCAATCTTATACTCACTACCGTTAATTAATCTCCCTATATTATCCCTGTGCCGGAATATAACAAACGCAACTGCAACGGCCAGAAAAAATTTAATAGCATCGGGTTCTTTAAAATAAAACATTGCCGGAATCACACCAATTCCTGCCAAAATTGAGGCAAGTGAAACATATCTTGTTACTCCCAAAGTAATAAGCCATATAATAAGGGCTAAGACTGCTGTTTCTGGTGTAAGCACCAGTAAAACTCCAAGGCTTGTAGCAACCAGTTTGCCCCCCCTGAATTTCAGGAAAATAGAATAACTGTGTCCAAGCATTGCGGCAATGCCACAGAAAATACCAAATGGCTGGCTTATCATAAGACCAATCCATGCAGCCATGGCTCCTTTGCCAATATCTCCAATCAGTACCACAGCAGCAGGAGGCCAGCCAATCGTACGAAGCACGTTTGTAAACCCTATATTGCCGCTGCCATGTTCAAGAATATTAATTCCCTTCCAATACTTACTTACTATATAGCCAAAGGGAATGGATCCCAGCAGATACGCTATAATAACAGCCAGGATATTCATCAGACACCTCCAAATTAATCTTCGTCACGCTTTCTTATCATTATCCTGATAGGAGTTCCTTCAAAACCAAAACTACTCCTAAGTTGGTTTTCCAGGTATCTCTGGTAAGAAAAGTGCATCAATTCCGGGTCGTTAACAAATATAATAAAAGTTGGCGGTTTCACTGAAATCTGAGTGGCATACAAAATCTTAAGCCTTTTACCCTTGTCCGAGGGAGGAGGATTTAAACTAACCGACTCCTGTATGAGCTCGTTCAAAGTACTGGTTGATATTCTCATAGCATGCTGCTGAGCTACAAAGTTAACTAATTCAAGGAGCTTAGGTATGCGCTGCTTAGTCAAAGCAGACACGTAAATCGCAGGAGCATACTGCATAAATCCTAACTCATCCCTAATATCTTCAGTAAACCTAAGCATAGTCTTATCATCTTTTTCAATAAGATCCCATTTATTAACTACAATAACAATTCCCTTACCAGCTTCATGGGCGTACCCGGCAATTTTCTTATCCTGTTCAGTTACGCCTTCCGAAGCATCAATAATCATCAAGACAACTTCACACCTGTCAACAGCCCTTAAGGATCTTATAACACTATATCTTTCGGTAGGTTCATCGATTTTCCCTTTTTTTCTCATACCGGCAGTGTCAATCAACAGATACTTGGCCTCACCCTGTTCAAAATATGTATCTATTGCATCTCTTGTAGTGCCAGCAATATTACTGACAATAACACGTTGTTCCCCCAGAACTGCGTTGACAATTGAAGATTTTCCAACATTCGGTCGGCCTATTACAGCAATTTTGATAACATCTTCATCATACTCATCATCTGCAGAAACAGCAGGCAGAAGTGCTATAACCCGGTCTAACAGATCACCGATGTTTTTGCCGTGAGCGGCAGATATCATAATAGGTTCATCCAACCCAAGTTTATAAAAATCAAACACATCGTAATTTGAGCTAAAATCCTCAACCTTGTTGGCAACCAAAATAACCGGTGTTTTACTTTTACGCAGGACTTTGGCGACCTCGGTGTCAATGGAAGTGAGTCCTTCCCTGGCATCTACCACAAATAGGATGACTTCTGCCTCATCTATGGCAAGCTGAGCCTGGAGGTGGATTCCCTGAGCAATCTGGTCAGTGACGTTTTTAAACTCTACTCCCCCTGTATCTACAAGAGTAAACTCTCTCCCCAGCCATTCGGCATCCCTGTAGAGCCGGTCTCTTGTTACCCCGGGTTTATCTTCGACAATGGCCACCATGTTGCCTGCCCCTACAATTCTGTTAAATAAAGTGGATTTACCTACATTAGGACGACCCACTATTGCCACAACCGGTTTAGCCATGGTAATAACCTCCTTAGAGAAATTTATTTTTATACATAGTTTTGTATTATTTCAATCAAATGTTTAGCTTCATTGGAAATATCTATTACCCTGACCGGAGTATTTAAAGCATTTTCCAACTCCCCAGGAGTAGTACCATCTAAAAATATCTGCTCATCACGTTTACACATCACTGAAGGCAGTAAAACCTCATCATATTTGCCGTTATCTTTAAGTGTTTCAAGGATGTCCCGGCCCGTAAGCAAGCCCGTTACAGATACGTTTCCACCAAAAAACCTGTTATGAACAGGAACCAGGCTTACCCTTAGATTTTTTATTTTGTTAAGCCTCTCAACTACAGGCATCAGAACTTTCTGGCCCGAAACCCCGGTAACCAGAGCAACATTTTTGATATCGGGCAAGCTATCCGGAAGTTCAGCTTCGTGGGTATAAAAACTATCATAAAACAACCTCGATAAACCAACTCCGTTTTCCAGTTGAGGAAAATCGCCATAAAATTCAGTTTCAGGAAAATCCTTTTCAGCTAGTATGTAAAACTCATCTGCCAGATAAACAAAAGGATTATCTATTTCTTTTAAAAATGTTTTTTGATAATTATGTATCAACTCAACAAGCAGTTCTGCTTCTTCAAAGTTAAATTTCCGAAGATGCCTTAAGTTTTGCCGGAATCCTGTCAATCCCACCGGAACAATGGCAACTGATTTAACTGCAGGCCACAGAGTGGCCAGATATTCAATAGTTTGCTCCAAATATATTCCGTCATTCACACCAGGACACAACACAATCTGGGTATGCATCTCTATTCCGGCGTCTGCAAGTTTCTCTAATTGAAGCCTTATCTTAGCCGCCTTTTTATTTCCAAGCATTTCGCTTCTTACCAGGGGATCGGTACAGTGAACAGAGATATACAACGGGCTCAGCCTCATATGAATTATTCTTTCCATATCCTGCTGGCTCAGATTAGTGAGAGTGACAAAATTTCCGTGCAGGAAAGACAGCCTGTAATCATCATCCTTTACATACAAAGACTCTCTCATTCCTGGAGGCATCTGGTCAACGAAACAAAAGACGCATTTATTCACACAGCGTCTAATCCCGTCAAATGTGTCTTGTTTAAATCTCAAACCCAGCTCTTCGTCAAAATCCTTTTCAATGTCACAAACCCATACTTCTCCGTCCGGCTTTTGAATTTCAACCTCCAGATTATCATCCGCACATAAATATCTATAGTCGATTAAGTCACTTAATTTCTGTCCATTTATTGAAACAATTATATCGCCCTCTTCAATTCCAACCTCTGAAGCAATACTTCCTGTTAAAACTTCATCAATTACAACCTTTCTAATACTCACCTCTATATTACCCCTCTTCCTTTTCACTATCCATAATTATCCTTCATGTGAGGGTTTAAGTCAAGCTTGCCATAGTGAATACAAAACGCGCATCCCGATACAATGCGCGCATCCCTATCCTGTCTAACAAGTTGTAATGTTGCTTTTTCTTAGAATTGGTTGTACCTTTTTTAACTCAGATTCGATACCCCTATTAAACGCCATCTTTGCCAAACTGTTTAGGTGCATTTTTTTTATTGCCAAACCTATCCTTGTCCATCCGCTTACTGCCTCTGAGACATTTATTATTCGGCGTTCTTCAGCTTCAATACCAATCAATTTAATTATTTCGTTAACTACTCGTTCCATCATGAAGCTGTTACTTGCTATTCCGATAGTATATATTTCATTGTTATCTTTATCCATACCAACATAAAATGGGGTTCCTACATCTTTTAAATTTATATCATTCCATCCCCTTATCCCTAAGACTACATGTCTTAAGCCTTTGCTTCCTTTTATCAGTCCAAGATGTAGTCCCGCGGCAAGTAAAGATGTATGGTGACCGGTTCGGCACAAGAAAAAAATTTTCATTACTCCTCCACTGTTGTCGCTCTGATAGAGTTGTTTGAAGCAATACAAATTTTGACTGACTGGACAAGACTCACAATCTGCCAGTATGCATATTTTACCCCGGCAAGTATTATTGGGCGTCCTATAGGAGTTATCAATAACTTTCTGGAGGAAAAACCTCCAACAACCATTTTCCAATTCACGTAAGGCATTACATTTATAAATTGATAATCATTACTTGAAACACCGAAGACCTCTAACAGGCCAGTTGCCATATTTTCAAAAACCTTTGATTCATTCCTTCGTCCTAACACGTATATCTCATTATTAAACTCATCTTTACCCATAAATCGTATGTTTCCGTGATCCTTGCCTATCGGCCTGTCAAAATAGGGCAGTGCCTTTAGTTCCTGGTCAGTGGGCAGTCTGTCTGTAGGCAGCCATCCAAGATGCAGTGAAGCTGCGGTTACCGAAGAATGAGCCCCACCATAGCAATGGTAAATAATATTCATTATCTTTCCTCTTAGATTAATATTAGTGCTTTACAATTATATAGACGCCATTACCTATGTCGTGGACCATAGCCTTTAAGACCTTAGCTAATGTGGTTGCAATTTTGGCCTGTTCTTGTTCGTCTGCAGCGTGGAAAATAGCTACATCGCCGCTAATAGCTTCTTTATTACGGGTAACTACAGCCATAAGCTGCTCATCTGACATCTCTATCACCTAATCTGCGGCCATGCGTCCCGCTTTAGTCTTAAGAGGCTTCCTATAAGCGCTTTCTAAAATTGGAACCTTTCTCACTGCAAATAACAGACTCTCAATATCTTTTTCTGCAGGAACACAATAAAGAGCAATAGCACCTGTGTCTATATCTTTTCTGACCATTGGAGTAAACTCAGGAGTATCCACATCTTTTTTAGTTCCTAAAATGGAAGTGGCCACGTGGGCAATGGCCTGCCTTTGTCCCATATTATGGAGAGTTGATCTGGCATTGTCGTCTTTTGGATGGATTTCAACACCCAGTGCATCACTTAATATTTTTTCCCTCATTTGTGGAAGTCCCACATTCATAATATCAATGTTGCCAACCTTTAATAGAGGACCCTCAAAACTAATCTTGCCAACTCTGACTTCAGCTAGATCAGACAGTATCTTCCCTCTCATTAAAAAACTGGTCATAAGAATCGAAACAAAACCAACAAAAATTGATGCAAGGGGCCAGCGGAATAAATAATAAACTGTGCTGGTTATAAGGGCAGTCACCATAACAAGATAATTTCTAGCTTCAAATACTCTGGCTATTCCTTCAATGTAATCATGTCCTCTTGGTACAAGTTCTGCTTCTTCAAGTGCTGAAAGACTCTCCCGCTCCATGTTCCGTATGTTCCTGAACTGTTCTGCAGCGAGAGCCAAAAAAGTAACTGCTGCATATTCTTTCGCTACGATTGCTGGTATAGCTACTGACCCCAAAGCTGACGCAATAAACCCCAAAGATAAGTGGGTGACGTAACCATGAGGGTAGCCCGGGTATTGCCGGTAATCAGACCTAAGCATATAGGCCCTAGCCATAACACCCATAAGTGAGCCCAAGCTGATTGTTATAGCAAATTCGTCCACCCGTCTCCCTCCTGGTTATGATGTTAGCAATTATTATTTTTACTAGTCTTGCTTCTGTTTTTTATCTGCTTTTTTTGCCTTCTTTAAACCCAAAAAATTTGCAAATTCTGTCTTACGTAATTCTCCCAGTTTACTTCCCATTCCTTTCAAGCTTCCGGTACTAATGAACAAAAATGCCGCGCCACCAAGGAGGACTATCCCAACAATCCAGCCTAACGTTTTCCAACCAGTGCTCGACTGACCTCCGGCATTTTCCACAGGAGCACCGCCATCACCAGGAGCACCAGTATCAGTTTTTATATTTAGCATGCCCGGTAAAGCACTTGCAAAAATTGCCGCCCCGTTTTCAGCCCTTGATTTTGTATTGGTATGAGTCCCAACTTCTATAAGAATTGCCCGGGGTGAAAGGTCCTGGTTATAAGACCCTTTACCTATAAATATTTCTTTTATCAGGCCAGGTTTGTTTTTATCCATGTAAGCCTTAATTGTTTTGGCAAATTCCAGGTTAGTAGCCATATTGGGGTTTTGCCTGCCTACTACCAGTCTTATCCTGGTAATTGGCTGTCCCTGCAGTTTTTTATTATAAAATTCAGGATCAGGCACTCCGTCCCTGTGAACATCTATAATCGCCGCTGGCCTGTTGCGGAGTAATTTCATAGCTGTTCTCCTGGACCTGTGGTACGCATTGGCATCATGTGGTTCATGCGGTGTCTTGTCATCAATTACACTTACACCGTTAGCCCTTAATTTTTGCGCCAGAGCCGAACCTACTTCAAAAATACCACCTTTTGCCGGTCTTGATTCAGTTCCATCAGTAGGTACATAAGATTCATCACTGTGAGTGTGATATAAAGCAATTTGTGTCTTTTTGCCCTGTGCCTGAGTTGCTTTTACTCCAGCACTGGCCATGTATACGTCCCACTCGTCTTTCCACACAATATCTTTAACTTTTCCAATCCTTTTGGCAAGGGCCTGATCACCCTTAACTTTTACTACCCGATACTGAATATTACCTTCGTTGATTATTTCATCACCAACATAAACAACTCTTGAAGTCTTATCAATCACTTCACCTGATTTATTATCAACAACAGTAATATACTCCCCTGGCTTAAGTTCTTGCTCAAAACCGCCACCCAGACGAAACCTGTCAAGGATATTGCCCGAAGCCGCTTCCTGAGCAGGTAGTGTGACCTGGGCTACGGCACAGCTTACAAGTATTATACCTAACAAAACAAACAAAAGACCTGATTTTAAACTAAACTTTCTATTCATCCTTTTCACCAACCTCTCTTTTTATAGAGAAATCGTCTTCTAATCTTTTTTCTTTGACTGTTTTTTCTTTTACTGTATTATCATTGTTTTCCAAGTTCTTGACTGCATATTCATTGTTTTCCAAGCTATTAATTAGTTCTTTCGGTCGTCCTTTAGAAGCAGGTCCACCCTGCAGTCTTTCTCTCGATTCACCAATTATTTCTGCCAACAAAACTGCAACAAATCCGGCCAATATTATTGAATCAAAGGCTCCAGCCCCTCCAATATTAATCTTTCCAGGGGTACGGGTAACACCCAGGTAAACCCAGTTAATAATATCCAGTGATAAGACACCGAGGGTTGCAGTAATAAATGCCGAACGCCGCGACCTACCTGCCAGATATGCTACAAGACCTCCGACCAACGGATATACCCAAATTGGGTCCAGTACGAAACTGGGAGCACCCGGGTCACCACTCATAAATACTGTACCAATATAGTATATAACTCCTGCGGTAACAGCAGTGGCCAGCAGAGTCCTAAGCAATTCCTTCCCCGTCCCGGCTTTAGATAATACATAGAACGCAAGTCCTACCGGAATTAAACCACCACCAACATTTATCGAAGCATTGATTCTGCCGGAAGTTATAGGAATATCAATAAAACTACCAATGGCAATTGCTGCAAGTATTGCTAAAGCAGTCTTGTCAGAAATACGCATCCGGTCCAGAACCCTATGGGCCAAACCGAAAAAGATTAAAACTGAAATGATAATGAGCGCTATAATGCCTATTGGGAATGTGCTCATTTAAACTCTCCTTTCTCATAAAGAAAATTTTTCATTTTACTCTGTAACGTCATTTATATTTCCCTCCCAACAGTTGAAATATACAGTTAAACTGTCTATGCTTACTAAATATAAACACGAGTTTTCTGTTCCGATAGGTTTGATAGCAAAAATAATAAGGACTGTCTCAAAGACAGTCCTTAAAATAACATTTTATTATTCCGACTCTTCGCCGGACTTAACAGCATTATTTAATTTCTGCTGAACTTCATCACTCAGAGATTCTCCGAGAGTTGGAGCCGGTTCTTCAATCTGCTGGTGTGCAGCTATAACTTCTGCCTCTTCCTTCTTTTCCTCATCGTTACGTGCCTCTTTCAAGGATAGGCTTATCTTATGCTTCTCAGAGTCAACATCGAGGATCTTAGCAGTAACTTCATCTCCAACATTGACTACTTCCGTAGGATTATTAATCCTTTTATCAGAAAGCTGAGAAATATGAATCAAACCATCAATACCGGGTTCCAGTTCTACAAAGGCTCCAAATGGAGCTATTCTTGCGACTTTTCCCGTTACATTACTTCCAACCTTATATTTTTCTTCGAAATTATGCCAGGGATTAGGTAAGATCTTTCTCAAACTAAGAGATATCTTTTCATTGTTTTTATCTGCACTTAGTATATAAACTTCTATCTCATCGTTTTCTTTAAGTATCTCCGATGGATGACTCACTCTGTACCATGCCATCTCAGATACATGCAGGAGACCGTCCGCGCCCCCGATATCTACAAAGGCACCAAAATTGGTTAACCTGCGAACAATACCTTTTCTTACCTGACCTTCTTCTATTTCATTCCATAAAGCAGCTCGTTTTTGGTTGTATTCTTCCTGTAAGATGGCTTTTCTGGACAAGATGACTTTTCTTGACTCCTTCTTGACTTCAATAACTTGTGCAGTGATTTTCTGTCCAATATATCTTGATAATTCTTCAACGTATCCCAGCTCTACCAGTGACGCAGGAAGAAATGCCTGAACCCCAACGTCTACCAGTAAACCACCTTTTACTACTTCGTTCACAAAGCCCTCAACAGAAGCCTGACTTTCCATTGCGGCAGTCAACACATCCCAGGCTTTTTCAGCATCAGCTTTTCTTTTTGAAAGAATAATTTTACCTTCGTCATCATGATTACTTATAACTGCAACCTCAACAGAGTCTCCAACATTAAACATTGCCTTGGGTGATATATCACAGCAGGAAATTTCCCTTAATGGAATAATTCCCTCTGATTTTCCTCCTACATCAACCAGTACTTCATCTTCACCAACCTGAACCACAACTCCCGTTATGATTTGTCCTTTACGAATTTCTTTGGGGTTAATAGCGTCTTCCATTAACATATTTTCTTGTTCTTCATGAGTACCATCTTCCATGTACCTTCTTACCTCCTCTATTATCCAATCCGGGGTGGATGCCCCGGCTGTAATGCCTACCTTCTTTACTCCTTTCAGCCACTGCAGGTCAATTTCCCCGGCTGTCTCGACATAATGAGTAGTTGTCCCTGTTTCTGCACAAAGTCTTGCTAGCTTTTGAGTATTGGCACTGTTCTTACCTCCCACGACAATCATAAGATCTACATTTCGGGCCAGTTCAACAGCAGCTGACTGTCTGTCCCTTGTAGCATGGCAGATAGTATTGTGTGCTATCACATCCTGGACTTTAGACTTTAATACAGTCACAATTTTATTAAAATTTTCCTCAGGCTGGGTTGTTTGACTTATTATCGCCACTTTTTTCTGTGGTAGAAGCTTTTCTGCCTCTTCAGGACTTTCCACCACTACACCCTGTCCGCCTGTCCAACCTACTATGCCTGTTACCTCAGGATGTTCCTTGTCACCAACCACAACAACCTGGTACCCTTTATTACTTAGTTGTTCAGCAAGTTGGTGCGCTTTTTTAACAAACGGGCAAGTCGCATCAATAATCTGAAGCCCATTTTCCTTTGCCTTTTCAAAGACATCGGGACCCACACCATGTGAACGAATTATGATAACACCACTGGGAATATCCTCTATAACTTCGGCAACAACAATACCCTGCTTTGAGAGTTCATCGACAACCTGTGGGTTGTGAATCAACGGTCCCAGAGTATATATGTCTTTATTAGATTCTTGTGCTGTTTTAGCTGCCAAATCTAGTGCTCTCTTAACCCCAAAACAGAACCCTGCTTTGGGGGCGAGTTCAATTTTCACGCTATCACCTCAAAACAACGATAACCATATTATGAGAATAAATTTGTTTATAATGTGTTTTTAGTTCTATGGAAAAATTTAAATTCCTCCAAGCACTTAATTTACCCACCGCATTTTTGGGTAATACATTCCTTAATAGTTTCTACAACCTCATCAAAACTAAGGTTAGAGGAATCTATTAAAATTGCATCTTCTGCTTTTATCAGGGGCGCCATTTTACGTGTACTATCTATTTCATCACGCGTAATAATTTCTTTTTCTAACTGGATTAAATCAACCTCTATGCCGGCTGCTTCCAAGTCCTTTGCTCTTCTCTTCGCCCGTTCTGAAGTTGAAGCTGTAAGAAATATCTTGCATTCTGCATTAGGGAGGACATAAGTTCCTATATCTCTCCCATCCATGATGACCCCGCCTTCGATAGCTAGATCCCTCTGTATTTTAACCATTTCAATTCTTACACCGGGAACTTTGGCTACAAGGGAAACATTTTGAGATACCAGTGGAAGACGAATCTCTGCACTTACATCTTCTCCGTCCATATAAATTACCTGTGTATGGTCTTTATATGCAAGCTTTATTTCCGTATTTTCGGCTAATTCCGTTAGTTTCGCCTCATCAGATAGATTATATCCGAGACGCAGGGCTTTTACTGTAATAGCCCTGTACATAGCTCCGGTATCTATATAAATATATCCCAAGTCTTTTGAAACCTGCCTGGCTACTGTGCTTTTTCCTGCTCCGGCGGGACCGTCTATAGCAACGGCTGGTTTTCTTCCCGTTACTTGCATCATGTCACCCCTAGTTAAACATTATTTGTTAAGATAAAAAGTTTCGACAAAAAACATTTTTTTCCTTGTATCGGTCAAATTTTTGTTAGATATTTCGCTTAATATAGTTTACTAAAAGTTACCTTAATAAACAAAAGCACGGAAAACCAAATGGTTTCCGTGACTTAATTTATACAACCAATTTGCTCAGCAGGTTTGAAAACCCTGGGAATGAGACATTCACACAACCAGCGTTGCTCACTACAGTTTCACCGGCAGCTGCCAAACCAGCTATTGCGGCCGTCATTGCAACCCGGTGGTCACCGTGACTTTCACAGAATGTACCTTTTAGCGCGGAACCCCCTGTTATAATCATACCATCCTCGGTTTGCGTTATTTCAACGCCCATCTTATTGAGTTCTCCCGCCACAGTCGCAATTCTGTTGGTTTCTTTAACCTTTAATTCTGCAGCATCTCTAATAATCGTCTCACCCTCGGCTCTTGCAGCAGCAACAGCAATAATCGGTATTTCATCGATTAATCTTGGAATCAGACTCCCCTCGATAACAACACCCTTAAGCTTGCTGCCACCTTTGACAATAATATCACCTATCGGTTCACCGTTGACTTCTCTTTCATTTGTAATCCGCAAATCAGCGCCCATATCAAGTAATACATCTATTATACCTGTTCGGGTGGGGTTTAATCCGACCCTGTTAATTCTTATGGATGAACCAGGCAAGATAGCAGCTGCTACCATAAAAAATGCAGCTGATGAGATATCACCTGGCACCTCAATTGGTTTACCAATCAATTCCGCCCCTCCGGAAACCTGAACAGTGCTTTCATATACATTAATCTGTGCTCCGAGATATGTTAGCATTCTCTCCGTGTGGTCCCTTGACCTCTCAGGCTCTTTTATGGTTGTTACTCCTGAAGTATAAAGCCCAGCCAGCATAACAGCCGACTTTACCTGAGCACTGGCCACCGTCGAAACAAATTCAATAGGTTTTAGATTTCCACCTCTAACTGTTATTGGAGCGAGGTTACCGCCTTTCCTGCCATCAATAACCGCTCCCATTTCCTTCAGAGGCGCTGCTACTCTAGCCATGGGCCTTGTACGTATAGAATCATCCCCTGTAACTGAGGAAAAAAATGGTTGACCGGCAAGAATACCCATCATGAGTCGTATAGTGGTACCGGAATTGCCTACATTTAGCACATCCCTGGGCTCATTAAGGCCCTTTAGCCCCATTCCCTTTACTAAGAGAGAGGTTTCACCGGTTTGCTCAAACTCAGTCCCCATAGCTTTAAAGCATTCAATTGTACTTAAGCAGTCAGCACCCATCAGGAAATTTTTCACTTCAGTAATTCCGTGTGAGAGAGAACCAAGCATTACCGCCCGGTGTGAGATACTTTTATCCCCCGGTACTTCAATCTGCCCTTGTATTTTTTTTGACTGTCGAACATGTAATTCCACCGACTCACTCCCTATGCTGCATAATTATCTCTTTTTTGCAATAATTCCGTTTGCACGAAGAAGGTGGATAGCGTCTTCCTGTTCGTTCTGGCTGCCAACAGCGAGCCGGATTGTTCCGCCTTCTCCTTCCCTAACCCTTAAAATTTCTATGTCATTTATATTTATATTCTGATTGCCAAGAATTCCAGCTAAGTTTCCGATTGCTCCCGGTTTGTCAGGAACAGTAGCGACAATCTCGTATATAAGCGGCAAATAGCCTCTCATCCTGGAGGGAATATTATTCCTAAGTTCCTTTGCCTGTTCAAAATCCTTCTGAAGTCCAAAATCATCACATTTATCTATTAATGCCCGTACATCTGATAATGCTGCCATATACCGGTCAAGCACTTTTATGATATTCTCTTTATTGGTAATACATATATCCCTCCACATTAAGGGATGGCCGGATGCGACCCTGGTAGTGTCACGGAACCCCCCTGCAGCCAGCATCAGCAGGCCTTCATGCTCTTTGTCCAGCTCTCCGACAGTATTTACCAGAGAAGTGGCCGCTAAATGAGGAAGATGACTGATGGCAGCAACCATAAGATCGTGTTCGTCGGGATTTTTTTCTATCACCTTTGCTCCAACAGCTTCAATCATCAGCCTAAACTTCTCAATTGCCTTATCATCAGTATTATTTGTGGGGGTTAATACATAAACTGCGTTTTCAAAAAGATATCTGTCAGCCCCCCGTACTCCCGCCAACTCGGAGCCTGTCATAGGATGCCCCCCGATAAAGTGTACTCCAGTTGGTAAGAGCTTTTCTGCTTCCTTCACTATCTTTTCTTTTGTACTACCAACATCAGTGACAATACATCCCTTTGAAGCGCACTGTCCAACAGTTTTTATTATCTTAAGCATAGCTCCAACAGGTGTAGAAACAACTACCAAATCAGCATCTGAAACAGTAGTGTTAATATCTGTTGTCCCTTCATGAATGGCATTAAATTCAACAGCCAGTTGTAAATTCGTCTGGTCGGAATCAACTCCGATAACCTTTTCAGCTAATTGACGGCTTATTAAGGCCATCCCCAGAGAACCACCAATGACTCCAACTCCAATTATTACAACTTTTTTAAATATTGCGTCTGTAGTTATCATAATTCTCTTTCCATTGTTTCAGCCATTTTCCTTATATCATTCATCAGTTCCTCAAAGTGTTCCGGTGTCAATGACTGGGGGCCATCACAGAGTGCCTGAGCAGGATTGGGATGCACTTCTATAATAAGTCCATCAGCTCCTGCAGCAACAGCTGCCAGAGCCATAGGTTTAACAAACTGCCACTTGCCTACGGCATGACTGGGATCCACTATTACAGGTAAATGTGAAAGATGTTTGGCTACAGGCACAGCGCTGAGGTCAAGGGTATTTCTAAGGTATGTTTCAAAAGTCCTTACTCCACGCTCACAGAGTATTACATTATAGTTTCCCCCGGACATAACATATTCTGCAGCCATTAACCATTCCTCAATAGTGGCTGAAGGTCCTCTCTTTAAGAGTACCGGTTTATTTGCAATAGACACTTCTTTTAACAGAAAAAAGTTCTGCATGTTCCTGGCACCAATCTGCAGTATATCCGCATATTTAGCAACGAGTTCAACGTTTCTCGGATCTACTACTTCCGTTACAATTTTAAGACCGGTTTTTTCCCTGGCCTCAGCCAACATTTGAAGACCTTCTTCTTCTAAACCCTGAAAGGCATATGGTGACGTTCTGGGTTTGAATGCTCCTCCCCTTAAAATCGTTGCACCGGCCCTGGCAACGGCTTCGGCACTTTCCATCAACTGTTCCCTGCTCTCAACTGCGCAGGGCCCCGCCATAATATGTATCTTTTTACCCCCAAATTCCAGGTTATCAACTTTAACTACCGAATCTCTGCTTTTGAATTCCCTGCTTACCAGCTTATATGGCTGGAGGATTGGAACCACCTTTTCAACTCCGGGCATAGCTTCTAAGGCTACTTCGTTAAGAATGGATTTATCTCCGATAGCGCCAATAATTGTGCGCTCGACACCTTCGGATAGATGAATTTTGAAACCAAGATTCTCTAGTCTTGTAAGAACATTATCTATCTGAATTTTATTTGCTCCACTGTTCATAACAACTATCATGTAATTACCTCCAATATTTTACTTCAACAATAGTATTAACCAAAAACAACCTTAAAAAAGCACCCCTAAAAAAGGAGTGCCTGAATAAACCTCGTTAACCCAACGATGACCTCCCTTCCTACCATCCTACAATTTTTTTTGAAACCAAGAACCTACCATACTACCCAAAACTAACCTACAATAATACCACATAAAAATCGTACCATAGGTTACTGATTTTGACAAGGCACACTTTTCTTTAATCAGCAATTTCTTCCCACTGCCTTGGCAATAGGAACAATTTGTCTTGTCAGGACTGCAAATTCTTCCGGTGTCAACGACTGTCCACCGTCACATAGTGCTTCATCAGGACAATGATGAACCTCAACAATTAACCCGTCGGCGCCTGCAGCCACTGCTGCTTTAGAAAGGGGGCCTACCATATTTCTTTTACCTGATGCATGTGAAGGGTCAACTATCACAGGAAGGTGTGAGAGTTCTTTTATCGCCGGGACCGCACTTATATCAAGGGTGTTTCGGGTAAGTGTTTCAAAGGTCCTAATGCCTCGCTCACACATGATTACCTGAGAGTTTCCTTCAGCCATTATATACTCAGCTGCCATCAGCCACTCCTCAATGGTAGCAGACAACCCCCGTTTTAACAGTACCGGTTTATCGATACGGCCAACTTCTTTGAGCAGAATAAAATTTTGCATGTTTCTGCTGCCAATCTGAAGTACGTCAGCATACTTTGCAACAATCTCTATATCTCGCGTATCCATAACCTCAGTAACCACAGGCAGTCCGGTAATATCTCTTGCTTCAGCCATTATGCTTAGTCCTTCTTCTGCCAAACCCTGAAATGCATAAGGAGAGGTTCGGGGTTTAAAGGCACCACCTCTCAGCATTTTAACACCAATTTTTTTCAGTGCCAGAGCAGTTTCTATATATCCATCTCTATCCTCCACAGCACAGGGTCCTGCAATTATAGTAAATTGGTCTCCGCCAAATACAGCATCGCCAATAGTTATGACCGTCTTTTGCCGTGAATCGTTCCTGCCCGCCAATTTATATCCCATTACCGTTTACCTCCCGGACCCGATTCCATTTATATGAAACTACTGTTTTAAGAGATTTCTTTCTTTTCCTTTTCTTTATCCATTGATGTTAATCAGAGGTTGTTTAAGTTTTTTTGTAAACTCGCGAACAGCTTCAATTAACTCGTTAGACTCATTTTTTTCACTAATAGTTTTCACCAGTGCACTTCCTACTATTACTGCATCACAGTATTGTGAAATAACTGACACCTGCTCTGGTTTTGAAACACCAAAACCTACAGCCAGAGGAGCGTTTGTTACTTCGCGTACATTTCCCATGAATTCCCTGAGATTTTGCGGGATGCCTTCTCTGACACCAGTTACACCTGTTAGTGATACGCAATAAATAAAACCTTGAGTATCTGCAGTTATCTGTTTTATCCTATCAAAACCACTGGTAGGTGCAACCAGTGGGATTAAAACCAGATTATACTTCTCAAGTTCATCAGAAAAAATACCCTTTTCCTCAAAAGGCAGGTCTGGAACAATAAATCCATCTACGCCAGAAGCATGGGCATCAGCTGCCACCTTCTCCAAACCATATCTTAATAACGGATTAAAGTATGTCATCAGCAGAACAGGAATTTGGGTTTTTTTCCTCAAATCACGTACTGTCTGAAATATTTTCTTAAGGTTTGTACCGGCCCTTAGGGCCCGCTGGGAAGCCTGTTGGATTATAGGTCCGTCTGCTACAGGGTCAGAGTAAGGCACCCCCAATTCTATAATATCAGCCCCTGATTTTTCCAGAGCCAGTACTATTTCCTTTGTCATTTCAAGATCTGGGTCACCGGCGGTAATAAAAGTGATAAGTCCTTTTTCACCTTTTTCCTTTAAGCAGGATAATTTAGAGGTTATTCTGTTAGTCTCTGTTAATTCTCCAGAAAACATTTATTTCACCTCCAACAAACCGGCAACTGTCTGTACATCCTTGTCACCGCGTCCTGAGAGATTAATTATTACAATTTGGTCAGATGTCATTTGAGGAACTATTTTAAGGGCATGAGCAATGGCATGTGAACTTTCGAGGGCGGGAATAATGCCTTCTGTCCGGCAAAGAACCTGAAAGGCTTCAAGGGCTTCAGAATCTGTTATACTAACATATTCTACTCTTCCACTATCTTTAAGATAACTATGTTCAGGACCGACACCGGGATAATCAAGTCCAGCTGAAACTGAGTGTGCTTCATTTATTTGCCCGTCATCATCCTGAAGAACATAACTATATGCACCGTGAAGTACGCCTTTAGAACCCATGGTAAGTGTTGCTGCATGAAACGGTGTATTAGTACCATGCCCAGCAGCTTCTACCCCAATTAGCTTAACTCCTTTATCTTCCAAAAAGGGGTAAAAAATACCCATTGCGTTGCTGCCTCCCCCAACGCAGGCAACAATGCAATCAGGAAGCCGACCCTCTAATGCCAGAACCTGCTCCCTTGTTTCTTCACCGATAATCTTCTGAAAGTCCCTGACAATCATTGGATATGGGTGAGGCCCACCTACAGAACCAAGTACATAACACGT
>JAENZX010000055.1 GCA_016841045.1 Thermincola carboxydiphila | reverse complement strand
CCTGCTGTTACCTGCTATTTTTTGTGCCTCCGGTTATAACCGGGGGCAGTTTTCCTAGAAGTTTTTTGATAGATTCTCGTTTTTCATGTAACGCAAGGCTAATAAGCCGCCAACACCAGCGAAGCAGGATATTGCCCAAAATCCCCAGGCAAGTCCCGCAATGTCACTTAACCAGCCAACAATAACAGGGCCCATGGACATGCCCAGCCCGTAGAGTGCCTGGAAAACCCCCATAGTCGTAGCCCGTTTATTCGGTTGGACTTTTCTGATACTTAATGCCATAAGAAGTGGGAAAACCACTCCCCTTCCCAAACCGATACCCGCCTGGGTTATGTATAATAAAGCAATGCTCCCGATAAGCGGCATTAATGCGCAAGAAATTGCGGCAACGAAAAAACCGGCTGCAATAATTATTCTTTCACTGTACTTTTTAAACAAAGAAGAACCGCTAAATAAAGGGACTACAATCATCGGTATAATCGAAATAACAGTCAACAAACTTAATTGATAGTTTGCAGCACCGATGGCAGCGGCATAGACCGGAGTAAAACCGTATACCGTAGCATAAATAATCAACTGAGCCAGAATTGCAAGTATTGAAACAAAAATAAAATCCTTGTCCTTCACTACTTCAAATAGTTCCGACATTTTTATTGGTTGACTTCTGACTGCGCTCTTCTCCTTTATTCCTACAGCCAGCATCAGTCCGGTCAAAGCTCCTGCAGAAGCAATCAGAAAAGGTGCTCTTAACCCAAAATACTCGGCAGCAATTCCGCAAAGAAGCATGGCCGCAACCTGCCCCGATGCATAGAACGAATTAATTATGCCAACCGCCTTGGAGGTTTCATGTTCCGGGAAATACCCAGTAAACAAAACAATTACAATAGCCCATGTGGCAGCTGTGATTCCGGCTAAAAACCGAAAGTATAAAATGGGCCATGGACTGGGGAAAGCCCAAATACCCAGACCGCTTATTACCGAAATAATCAGACCGGCTATCATAAAAGGCTTTCTTCTGCATATTCTGTCAGACCAAATACCTATAGGGATCCTAAATATTATCTGACTAAACCCATAGGCTCCCAGTATTAGCCCAACCATTTTATGACTGGCACCTATGGATTCAGAATAGGGTGACAGCATAGGAACATAACCATACAGAGAAAACCAGAAAAAACTGGTAGCAATACAAAACAAAAGCCAACGATTATTCTTCATCAATGGTATACCTCTCAACAAAGTTCTTTATTATGGACCCAGGATAGATCCTTCCCATACCGTCCTGTCCGGCTTATCACCCTCCACCAATCATTGTAAAGAAAGAGAAGGTGTCGCCATCTTCAACGGCAATGGTCATGTCTTCTTTGTCAATCCATTCCTTACCGTTTTTCATTACCTGGACTAAAAGAGCTTTTCTTGCGTCCTCCCCGTATTTTCCCTCGATTGCATCCAGCAAGGCTCCGAAAGTATTACCTTCAATATATATTTCTACGCTGGTACCACCCATAGTCTCAGCGATCTCGGGAAAACCAAAGGTCTTTACTTTTACCCTGTTCATGGTACATCCTCCCCTCCCTCATATCCAAAGCTTAATTTAGTGAATTACTTAATAAATTCCTCCAGGCCCATTTCCCTGATTTTGCCTTGGGTTGGTACCCCGTTTTCATCCCAGCCTCTGTACCTGTAATAGTCATCCACCGCATCCAAAATGCCCTCCGGTACAACCCCCGCCACATATCCGTCCGGTTTGGGCTCCATAATACGCTGCGGAAATGATTTATTGTGTTCTATTGTCCTACCGTAACGCAGCTGCAGAAGACGCTGAAGGGTAAATATCCGTTCTCCTGCCCTTAACAAGTCTTCGAAGTCCCAGTTTAAGCCGGTAATAGCATTATACGTGTCAAGCATGTGGGTCATGGTATAACCGGACCTATCCACGAATTTGCAGTGCACCATAGAATCAATGATATTTGCATAATGCTGGAATGTAACTGTATACTTTGACGCATTCTCCCACGAATGCCGCTCTTCATCCTCTATCTGATCCCCTATGCCAAATTCAGGTAGCCGCATATTGGCCACAAATATATGCTGGGGGTTTCCCTTCTCATGGTTGCCCCCGCAGGACGCCCCCGTAAGATAGGACAGCCCTGCCACAAAGGCGGACCTTGGGTCATGGGCAGGCATTTCCAGTCCATTGCAAAATACTGCCCAGGCCTCCGACCCCTTACCATAATGCCGGACGGCTTCCATAAGGCCTTCTCCTAATATGTAACCCAGTCCCTCTTCCCTTTTCAATATCTTTTCCGTCAGCTTAACCATGGCATCGGCATTACCCCACGTCAGTTCCAGTCCGTATGTATCCTCCCTGGTCAGCACGCCTTTTTCAAAGGATTCATACGCCCACGCCAGGCACGCCCCCAGGGATATGGTGTCCATCCCGTAAATATTGGCCATGTGCCCGGCATAGGCCACTGCTTCTAAGTCGGTAATCATTAGGTTATGGCCCATCATGGCATAGGACTCGTACTCAGGCCCTTCGCCTTCAAATGAATAGGGGCCTTCCGGGACATTTACATAGTTCTTGCATGCAAGGGTACAGCTTGGACAGGGATGGGGTTTGACATTCAGGGTTTGGGCATAACATGGTGCCCCCAGTTTTTCGTATCCTTCGTATGTATCCAGCTGCCAGTTTTTAACGGGCAGGTTTCCCACCCTTGCATGTCTTAGAGTTGCCCTCGAGGTTCCGTGGTCCCTTGAACGCTGCTCGTAGGGTTTTGCCTGGTCGGTTTCCAATACCAAACGGTTAACTTTTTTATTTAACGCCTTCACCTGCTCCGGGTTAGCGTACTCTACCGTTTTTGAGCCGCGGACCGCTACCGCCTTCAGGTTTTTGGACCCCATAACGGCTCCAAGCCCTCCCCTGCCGGCGAATGAACATTTCCCCGTTATTATGCATGCGTACTTAGCCAACTGCTCTCCTGCCGGGCCAATACACGATACGGCAAAGTCCTTGCCAATCTCATCCTGGATAGAGTCCTCCGTTGAGTAACCATCTTTTCCCCAAAGGTTCCCGGCATCACATACTGTAACCTCACCATCGTCAATTTTTATATACACGGGAGCATCCGCCTTACCATGCACCACCAGAGCATCGTAACCGGTCTTTTTCAACTCAATGCCCCATTTCCAGGTAACACAGGACGTGGCATTGGCCTCAAATGCGGGTGACTTGGATACAATGGTCCATTTGGCCGAACCCGTCTGACGGTTGCCCTGAAACGGTCCGGTGGCAAAAACTATGCGGTTTTCCGGGCTCAATGCTTTTACTTCTGACGGAACCTCATTCCAAAGTACCCATGCTCCCAGCCCCGCTCCTCCTATAAAGTTTTCCAGGACCTTTTCAGGTAATACCTGTACGCTGACCTTTCTATTGGTAAGGTCAACCCGAAGCATTTTGTTCCAAACACCTTTCATAATGATCTCTCCTTTATAACTATCTAATATTATTTCTACATTCTAGCCCTGCAAAAACCTATTATGGTTCAGATAGTTCAAAAGGAATGCCGCACAGCGCATCGTCTGTAGTTGTGGCTCTTAGCTTTCCTCTGACCCCTATGGATGGCTTTTGCTGCCGGAAATTAAACCCCGAGGCCTTCAGTGCTTCCATATCGTCCTTAATGCTATCCGTCAACAAGCATATATGGTGTATCCCGCTGCCATTTTTTTTGACATAGTCTGGCAGCATACCCGTTTCTCCGTATGGCTGCAGGATTTCAATACCAATACCGTTTGACTCTATCACCGCAAATTTTGTCTTCATCTTGCTGTTGTCTATAATATCAGGAGCAGCAATATTCATAGCTTTAGAAATTGCTTTTACCATACTTTCAATATCCTCAACAGCTATGCCAATGTGGCCTAATCCCTTTATCATGCAATTTCGCCCCCTTTAGACTGCCATACGCCGGATTTTTCCGGCTTGTTTATAGAGTGTAAATACCATCAGGACAAAGATGAGAATTCCTATAACATCCATAATCCTGTTTGGATATATCAATAAAATGGAAGCTGCTCCAAAGATGATTCTTTCCATACCTGAAAGGTTTTTTATGAACCATCCCTGAGTCATTGCTGAGATTGAAAATGCTGCAAGAGTAAAGCATGCAATAACAATAAGTATATCCGGAAGTTGCCCAATCAGCATTATTTGCGGAGAATAAACAAATGCGAAGGGCATCAGGAATATAAACAGCGATAGTGTACAGGCGTGCATTCCCGTTTTCATGGGATCACCGCCCGATATGCTTGCCGCCGCATATGCAGCAATGCAAACAGGGGGTGTAACATTTGAAACCACCGACAGCCAGAAGCAAAGCATATGTGCCTGAACTGCCGGTACCCCCAACTGTATTAACGAAGGAGCGGCAAGAATAGACATGACAATATATGAAGCCGTTGTCGGCAGCCCCATTCCTACAATCACTGCTATAAAACTTATCAATACAATTGTCAGAAATATGTTTCCACCGGCCAAAGAAATAAGGGCATGAGAAAACTTTGCGCCTAATCCTGCCAGGGTTATCCCCCCCATGATAAGGCCAAGAGTCCCTGCTGTTGCACCCACAGTTAAAGCACTTTTCCCTGCTGCTTCCAATGTGTTAAAAAGCTTTGTAAAGGTGAACCTGTTTGACCTGTCAATCATACTAAAGGCTATTACTATTATCGTGCACCAAAACGCAACACGCGGCGGTGAGAAGCCGGCTACAATCAGAACTACCGCCAAGGCCAGCGTAAATCCAAAATACCATCCTTTTTTAAGAACATCTGTAATCTTGGGAATTTCCTCGGGATTTAAACCATAAATATTATTCTTACGGGCCCTGAAATACACCGAAAGTAAAACTGACAAGTAATAAAGAACAGCCGGGACCACTGCCATAATGACTATGGTGGCATAGGGCGTTTCAGTAAAAGTAGCAAGAATAAAAGCTGCTGCTCCCATAATAGGCGGCATAAACTGCCCTCCGGTGGATGCCGACGCCTCAACCGCACCGGCAAATTCCGACTTGTACCCAACCTTTTTCATCATGGGTATGGTGAAAGTGCCGGTAGCCACCACATTGGCAACAGCGCTGCCTGAGATACTGCCAAAAATAGAACTTCCGATTATAGCTATCAGGGCTGGCCCTCCGGATATACGCCCGGCAGCGGCCTTGGAGAAATCCATAAAAAAGTCCCCTCCGCCGGATTTCTGCAGAAATGCACCAAATATGAGAAAGGGCATGATGTAGGTGGCAAATACCGAGGCTATTGTGCCGAAAATTCCTTCTGTATTTGAGAAAAGGAATTCTACAATTCTAAGCAAACTCATACCCCTATGGGCAAATATACCTGGGAGATAGGGACCGATAAACAATTGAGCCACGAATAAAGCTCCCAAAATGGGCAGTACAA
Organism: Thermincola carboxydiphila; assembly: GCA_016841045.1. Lineage (GTDB taxonomy): Bacteria > Bacillota > Thermincolia > Thermincolales > UBA2595 > JAENZX01. The sequence continues at coordinate 5,919 of JAENZX010000055.1, read as the reverse complement.
TGCCCATAACCCTTCTAGTTATCTCCAGACTGACTAAGATTAAAATTATACCCCAAAACGTATCCCATTGGTTTGGCAGGCCGACACGATAGCGGGCATAATCCGCATACTCCAGCATCCAGTAAATAATTGAGCATGATGCCAGTATAACAACAACTATATCAAATGCATATAAAGTCTTATTGTATGGAGACTTTTTATATGTCGGGTATAGTATTGTGCAAAGAACGAAAGTAAACAATATAAAAACTCCCCGGTTGGTTTGGGTGGAGAATATACCAAAACCGGAAGTATACAAGTAGAACAGGGCGAAGGCAGAAGCTAGTATTGATACGATTATTTCCAGTCTCTTATCAAGCTTTCGCACTTTTTTACCTCCTCAGTATAATGGTACCCGGGGAAAAGCCGACAGCTCTCCCCGGAACCACACAAGTGAATATTAGTCTTAATGTTCTGCCCAGTATTTTGCTGCTCCGGGATGGTACGGTACCTCCAGCGCTTTTACCGCTTCCGGATTGTCCTTTACGTTTGCCCACTGAGGATGAACTGCGGATAAGTATTCTTGACCATCTTCACTGAACAGTACTTCCAGAATACTATAAACAACGTCTTCCGGCATATCCTTATGAGCAGCCAGGTAAACGTTTAGGCAGAACACGGGAACAGCTTGGTCCTGGCCGTTATACGTATCGGCAGGAATTTCCCCTTTAAAGAAGTAAGGAGCTAACTCTACAATCTGGTCCAGCTCTTCGTCGCTGAAAGGAATGATCAAAATATCCTGAGTTGCAGCCAATTCCATTATTCCGCTTGCAGGATGTCCTCCCTGACCCAGGGCATCAATTTTACCGTCCTGAAGCTGCCTGGCAGCATCGCCATAGGAACATTCAACTTCATTCACTTCAATACCCAGTACGTCCAGCACGCGGAGGGAGTTATCAGTGGTACCCGAGCCCGCCGGTCCCACTGCCACGGTTTTCCCTTGCAGGTCCTGCATACATGTAATACCCGACCCTTTTAATGTCACAAAATAGTGTGAACTATCGTATATCTGACACAATACGGTTGGAGCATCACTGGACGGCAGGCCTTCCGACACGCCCACGCCGCCTTTGCAAGCTTCGTACAGGTGTGATGAGTATATCGGAGCTAAATCCGATTCGTTGGCTATTAAGCGACGGGCATTTTCCACCGAACCGCCTGTTGCTTCTAAGGAAAAGGTAACCCCTTCAATCTTTTCAGTCAGCAGACTGGCCAGTCCTCCCGACATATTATACCAGTTACCTCCGGGTGCGGCACTCATTACAGAAAAATTGGTACGGGGCGCACCTGCGTTATTCGCCGGCTGGGAACAGCCAACAATTGAAATAACCAGAACCGCAACCAACGCCAGAATACAAGATGTCTTAATACCTTTAATTTTCATTTGTAAACCTCCTCTTATTTTAGTAGAAGTCCTTAAACCGAGAACCTTCGCAATACAGCCAATTATTATACCTTCAAAGCCCTTTTTTCACCCCCTTAAGCCTAAAGTCTGCACCCTAAGCTATCTGTATTTGGTCTATTATCGGAATGCAACAGTTGAATTCTCTGTTGTTTAGTAAAACCACGGGGCTCCTTTATCAGCTCCCTTTACTCCTTGCTGGTATGTAGAAAGGATACCCGGGTAATGTCTTTCGGGTTTTATAATCCCTTTTTTCCGCTCCTCGATTTCGCCCGCCGGAACTTTCAGTTCCAGTTTTTTGTTTTCCAAATCTATTTCAATCAGATCACCATTCTTGACAACGGCAATCGGACCTCCCTCCCACGCTTCCGGCGCAATATGTCCAACACAGGGACCCCTTGTAGCTCCGGAAAAACGCCCATCCGTAATCATCGCAACAGACTTATGCAGTCCCATACCTACTAGCATAGCGGCTGGAATTGACAATTCCCTCATGCCTGGCCCGCCCTTGGGTCCTTCATACCGGATTACAAGAACCGAACCCGGTTCAACCGTTTTTTTCAGGAGATACTCGCGAACCTCTTCCTCTGAATCAAAGACAACGGCGGGTCCTACATGCCGGCGCATCTCAACGGCTACCCCACTTTTCTTTACAACCGCTCCATTCGGTGCCAGATTCCCATATAGGATTGAAAAACAGCCGTTTTCTTCGTATGCATTCTCAATAGAGCTGATCACGTTTCTGTCTATCGTATACTTATAATTATCCAGATATGATCCGAGGTTTCCGCCGGTAACAAGGGTGGTATCGGTATTAAGGAATTCCCTGATTGTATGCAGGACAGCAGGCACCCCGCCGGCCTGATGATAGTCACTGATATTATAATCCGATGACGGTTTGAATTTAGCAATAACCGGAACCGATGCCTGGATTTCATCAAACTCTTTTAGAGTTAATTTGGACTTCATTGCCTGGGAAAGTGCCATAATATGTAATACAGCGTTTGTTGAACCGCCTGTGGCAGATATAAGGCGAATCCCATTTTTTAGAGAAGCATCATTGAGGAAATCGGAAAACACCCTTCCTTCCCGGACAAGGTCAACTATGCGTTCCCCCGTTTCCCGTGCCTGTCTCACCTTGTCGGCTTCACAAAACAGCATTGTTGATGTCCCAAAAGGTGCAACCCCCGTGGCCTCCAGAAATGCCCCCATGGTATTCGCCGTACCATACATGGAGCATGTTCCTTCCGAGAAACACATATACTTTTTCCAGTGTTCGAATGTATTTTCGTCAATCTCCTCATTATTGCGCTTGCCTATTGCCTCTTTAAGGTCGCATGTGACGTACTCCTTATTGCGCTCTTTGTAAGGAAGCATTGTACCGGCCGTCAGGAAAATAGACGGCAGATTGAGCCGGGCTGCTGCCATTAACATGCCGGGGATGATTTTATCGCACGAACCTAGAAAAACCAGCCCGTCAAACCCGTTGGACTTTACCATTGCTTCAATCGATACGGCAATCAAATCTCTCTGGGGCAGTATATAGTGCATACCTTCGCCCTGGGCAATTCCATCACAGGGAGCGGGGACAACAAACTCGGCGGGGGTACCTCCATTTGCCCAAATTCCTTCTTTTACATAGCCTGCCAACTGGGCAAGCGGCTTATGACCAGGATTAATATCATTCCAGGAATTGACCACTCCTATAATTGGTTTCTGTAAATCCTTTTTGCGATAACCCACCGCACTCATTAACCCCATGTAATAAGCTTCGGTAATCATTTCTGTCTTACTGTTAGTCACTTTGACAGCCCTCCATCCAATCTCTGCGTATTTGTTTTAGCTTCTAAAGGAAGCATCCAGCAAATCTTCAAAAACCCTAATCATTGCTCCCTTATCTTTGTCTCCGTATCCTTTTAAAAGAGCCATCTGATAGGTGACTGTCGCTGCATGCAGCACCGGCATCGGAATACCGTGCTTTGCAGATAGTTCCGCAGCACTCACCAAATCCTTGTATGCGTTATTCATTGAATAACCCTGGGTAAAATCTCCCTTTTTAATACGCGGTATGAAGAACTCCGAAGCATAACTCCTGCCCGTTCCACTGTTAACCACCTGTTCAATTTTGCCCGGGTCAAGCCCCATTTTAACCGACATCGGTAAAATTTCGGCAAGGGCTGCTACATTTATGTCGAATAATAACTGATTGATTAATTTGGTCAATTGTCCGCTGCCGTTTTCTCCCATATAGAGTATTTTGTTGCCTATATACTCCAGAAACGGCTTTACTCTTTCAAATACTTCTTTTTTGCCGCCGCACATTACCGTAAGGGTTCCGTCTGCTGCCCTTGCTTCCATGCCGGATACCGGTGCATCCATAAAATCAACCCCTACCGCACGCAGCCTGTCGGCAATTTCTGTTGTGGTGTTGTATGTAATGGTACTTAGGTCCACAACGGTCTGCCCTTTTTTCAAATCATTTATTATCCCATCTTTGCCCAGTACCACTTTTTCTACAATCTGGCTGTTGGGCAGGCTGAGAAAAATTAGTTCATTCCCGGCAACCTCCCTAAGGCTGGAGGTCGCTTTGGCTCCTGCTTTTTCAAACTCTGCGAAACTGTCTGTTCTAACATCATTTACAACAATCTCTGCTTTGCTCTTAATCATATTCATTGCCATATGCTTTCCCATCTGGCCTAGTCCGATGAAGCCAATTTTCATGCCATCAACACTCCTTTTTCACTAAACTTATATTCTTGATAGTCCATGGCCGGCCAACTATATCCAACTAATGAATTGTGTGCTTAACCGTCATGTCATTTCTTTAATATGCAATAACGATACCAATGTCTTCATGGTGTCCCGGGTAAATATATTTACCGGTTGCCGGCCCTTGCCATCTCAGGGAGAGCTTTATACTGATATTTTTCCGGGGTTATCTAATACTAAAGCTATATACATTGACATGTTCACCTATTTGGACAACATGTACAACCATGTATATTTTTTTGTACATTGCCTGGCCGTTTTTTTTGTCGTCATAGGCAAAAACAAGAATATAAAAAAGAGTAGATATTAGTTCCACTCCTTAATAAGTTATGCTCAAACCGTTAAGCCTATATGTTTCACAATATATCAATGCTTTCTATGCATCAAGATTTAGTAGTTTAATGTATTTTAGCAGTGTGGTTCTGCTTATTTGCAGCTCTTTTGCCACCCTGCTTTTATTGCCATTATACGTTTTTAAAAGATTTGCTATATCACTGCAGCAGATTGTTTTACCGCCCAGTAGAATTTTCTGATTTGCATTTTCATTGCGAACGGTTTCTCCATATGATTCCATGGTTAAGCCATCGCTGCCTGAATCCTCAAGAAAATAGAAACTGTCATGAATTTGCCTTCTTATGGTAGCTCTGTCTATCAAGTCTTTATTTGTAATAGCAACAATCCTCTCGCAAAAGTTTTCCAGTTGCCTTACATTGCCGTCCCAGGCAAACTTCTCCATTTCGTCCAGGGCTTCGGGCAGCATCTTGAATTTCTTATTAAATACCTTGTTATATTTGTCTATGAAACATTCGGTTAAGTATGATATATCCCCGTTCCTGTTTCTCAAAGCAGGAATATTGAGTATCAAAACATTCAGCCTGTAAAACAGGTCCTTTCTGAAAGCATTTGTTTTCACCATTTTATTCAGGTTGGTATTGGAAGCCGCAATAATCCTTACATTAATGGGAATTACGGAAGCACCGCCGATACGTCTTACCTGACTTTCCTGTATAACCCTCAAAAGCCTTACCTGGCCACTATTGTCCAATTCCGATATCTCGTCCAAAAAAATAGTGCCATTGTGAGCCAGTTCGAAAAGCCCTATTTTCCCTCCTTTTCTGGCCCCCGAAAATGAGCCTTCAACGTAGCCGAACAGTTCACTCTCCATAAGTTCCTTTGGGATTGCCCCGCAGTTTACCGCGATAAAGGGACCGTTTCTTCTTTCGCTCGCATTGTGAATACTTTGGGCAAATAACTCTTTGCCTGTACCTGTTTCTCCAATAATAAGCACATTGGACTTCATATTGGCAAAGCTCTTGCCTATCTGTATGGTTTCTTTGATTTCTTTTGATTGGCCAAGAATATCCTTAAAATTATATTTTGCAGTATTCCCCTTCGGGTAAAGGCCCTTTCTTACAGTCGCTTCAATGCTTTGTAATTCTTCAACTCCCTGCATGGTAATTACAACCCCGAATTTATCCTTTTTTGTAGTAATAGGGTATAGATTCATTGCAAACTTTTTACCATTCAGCTCTACAATTCTGCCTGAAATACTGTCATCATCAGATAACGCCAGGTCGATGATATCTTTGTCTATGAAGTCGAAAATTTTATAGGTGCATTTTGATAACACATCTTTTGCTTTATAGCCGGTGGCGTTTTCCGCCGAGGTATTAAACATTACAATATTACCTGCGGCATCTACGCTTATA